>NZ_JAMSCK010000002.1 GCF_023805255.1 Gramella jeungdoensis | reverse complement strand
CCGCTAGCGTTCATCCTGAGCCAGGATCAAACTCTTCATCGTTAAATCTTAAATATACTTAACAACTACTAAGAAATTGCTCAGGTTGACTTCTTCTAGTCTTAATTCTTATACACTGGATCACATCCTTAATAAAAAAAATGTAATCCCTGTCAATTCAATATATCAATGAACTCTTTTTCAGTTGGCAGTTCCCAGTCTCAGTTGGCAGTCTTATCACTGCCTACCGCTTACTGCTACTGCATACTGATTCGTTAAAACCCAGGGAGTCGAACCCTTATACTACGCCCCATCCGGCGGTCTCTCTTACTCTATCAGTCTGTAATTATGAACGGCTGCTCGCTCTGAAAGCGGGTGCAAATATACAACGCTTTTTTCTTCCCCACCAAAAGTTTTTTATAAAAAATTTTAGCTTCTCTTTAAAAGCCTCAACTCCAACTCCATCGCTCTTTTCAACACCCTAATGAACATCGCTTCGTTCCCAAAGCGGGTGCAAATATAAAACGACTCCCCGCTTCAATCCAAATTAATTCAAAGAAAAATTTTGAAAATCTTTAAGCGTGTTTTAGCCCGTATCGCCTACTCTCAGTACTGTCAGTGAACATGCGCTCTCTGCGAAAGCGGCTGCAAATATACATCTACTTTTTTCTCTTGACCAAACTTTTTAAAAGGTTTTTTTATCGGCATTTTCATGCAAGAACATAAGCTACTGCTCTTCAACTGTTTCAGCCGTCAAAAAAATTAAACCCAAACAGAAAAACAGGACTTATTAATCTACAATTCTAAAATACAGATATTATAATTACCTATATGTATATATGTATATATGTATTGCGCAACCAATTTCAACATCTTATCTTTGTGGCCTTAAAATTCTATACAAAATGATCAAGATTACTCTGCCTGATGGTAGTATTAAGGAGTTTGAAAAAGGAACTACTCCAATGGAGGTGGCAAAGAGCATTAGTGAAGGCCTTGCCAGAAATGTGATTTCAGCAAAATTCAATGACACTACAGTTGAAACCACCACCCCCTTAAATACAGACGGAGATCTTGTACTCTATACATGGAAGGATGACGAAGGAAAAAAAGCTTTCTGGCACTCTACTTCACATGTTATGGCACAAGCCATCCAGGATTTATACCCTGGAGCAAAATTGACCATTGGACCAGCCATTGAAAGGGGGTTCTATTATGATATAGATTTTGGAGACCAAAAGATCTCTGAAACCGACTTCAAGAAAATTGAAGACAGGATGCTGGAAATTGCCAGAGGCAAACATGATTTCCAGATGAGAGAGGTTTCAAAACAGGAAGCTCTTGATTTTTACAAAAATGAAAACAATCCGTTCAAGGTAGAACTAATTGAAAACCTTGAAGATGGAGATATTACTTTTTGCGACCACGACACCTTTACCGATCTCTGTAGAGGAGGACACATTCCAAATACCGGGATTATAAAAGCGGTAAAATTGATGAATGTTGCAGGGGCATACTGGCGTGGAGATGAAAACAACCCACAGTTAACCAGAGTTTATGGAATATCTTTCCCTAAGCAGAAGGAACTAAAGGAACATCTTGAACTACTTGAAGAGGCCAAGAAAAGAGACCATAGAAAATTAGGTAAAGAACTTGAACTTTTCACTTTTTCACAGAAAGTAGGTCAGGGCCTTCCTTTATGGCTTCCTAAAGGAGCTGCTCTAAGAGAAAGACTGGAAAACTTTCTGAAGAAAGCCCAGAAGAAGGCAGGATATGAAATGGTAGTAAGCCCGCATATTGGCAGTAAGGAACTCTATGTAACTTCCGGACACTATGCCAAATATGGTGAAGATAGTTTTCAGCCTATAAGCACACCTAATGAAGGAGAGGAGTTCATGCTAAAACCAATGAACTGCCCACATCACTGTGAAATGTACAATTCATCTTCATGGAGTTATCGCGATCTCCCGAAAAGATTTGCCGAATTCGGAACCGTATATAGATATGAGCAAAGTGGAGAACTTCATGGTTTAACCAGGGTTCGTGGTTTTACCCAGGATGATGCGCATATTTTCTGCACTCCTGAGCAACTGGACCAGGAATTCAAAAATGTTATTGATCTTACATTATACGTATTCCGCTCCCTTGGATTTGAAGATTTTGTTACACAGGTTTCTTTAAGAGATCCTGAAAACAAGGAGAAATATATAGGTTCTGACGAAGTATGGGAGAAAGCTGAAAAAGCCATTATCACCGCAGCCGAGGAGAAAGGCCTTAATTATGTAATCGAAACTGGAGAAGCCGCTTTCTATGGACCAAAACTTGACTTTATGGTAAAGGATGCCCTCGGAAGAAGCTGGCAACTTGGTACCATTCAGGTAGATTATAATTTACCGGAAAGATTCGATCTTACATATAAAGGAAGTGACAATGAGTCTCACCGCCCTGTAATGATCCACCGTGCTCCATTTGGAAGTATGGAAAGGTTTGTTGCCATCCTGCTGGAACATACCGGAGGTAACTTCCCGCTTTGGCTTATGCCAGAGCAGGCTATTATTCTCTCACTCAGTGAGAAATATGAAAAATACTCCCAAAAAGTTTTAAGTTTACTTGAAAATCACGAAATTCGCGCCCTTGTAGACAATAGAAACGAAACTATTGGGAAGAAAATAAGGGAAGCAGAAGTCAACAAATACCCTTATATGCTGATAGTTGGTGAGCAGGAGGCAGAGGATGGTACAGTTTCTGTACGAAAACATGGTGAAGGTGATTTGGGAACAATGAAGATAGATGAATTCGCAAATTTGATAAATACAGAAATCAATAGTACCTTAAAGCCTTTTAAAACTGAAGTTTAATTAAAATTTTTAGCCATAGCAATACGTAGAAAAAAACCGAACAGATTCGGAAGACAAAAAGAAGAACAACACCGAATCAACGAGAAGATCAAAGCAGACGAAGTACGCCTGGTTGGTGACAATGTAGAAATGGATGTATATCCAACCAAAAAAGCCCTTTCTATAGCTCAGGAAATGGGGCTTGATCTCGTAGAGATTTCACCAAATGCCAAGCCACCGGTGGTTAAGGCCATGGACTATAAGAAGTTTCTTTATGAACAAAAGAAACGCGAAAAAGCCATGAAGGCTAAAGCCAGCAAAGTAGTAGTGAAAGAAATCCGTTTTGGACCAAACACAGACGATCATGACTACGAATTCAAAAAGAGAAATGCTGAGAAATTCTTGAAGGACGGAGCAAAGCTTAAAGCTTTTGTATTCTTTAAAGGTAGATCTATTGTATTTAAAGATAAAGGAGAAATTCTACTTCTAAGACTAGCACAGGATCTTGAAGAATATGGTAAAGTAGAGCAAATGCCAAAACTGGAAGGGAAACGTATGACCATGTTCATGGCTCCTAAGAAAACGAAATAATAACCTCTCAAGAAAAATTAGAGGTTTTATAGATATTTAAGAGAATAAGAGAGTTAATTATAAAAAAGGACAGCAATGCCTAAGATGAAAACGAAATCCAGCGCCAAAAAGCGTTTTAAGCTTACAGGAACTGGTAAAATTAAAAGAAAGCACGCGTTTAAGAGTCACATCTTAACAAAGAAGTCTAAGAAACGTAAGCTAGCCTTAACTCACAGTACTTTGGTACATGATGCAGATAAGGACAATGTAAAACTTCAATTACGTTTAAAGTAAACTGAAGTTTTCGGTTTAATTAAATTTTTAACCATGGAGTCGGGCAACACTTCGACTGCGCTCAGTGTGACAGTTTGAAGTTTAAGTTAAAAGTGTCGTTTAGCGACCGCCTGCTACAAAAAAATGTAAAATATGCCAAGATCAGTAAATTCAGTTGCCAAAAGGGCACGTAGAAAAAAAGTTTTAAAGCAAGCAAAAGGATATTTCGGGCGTCGTAAGAACGTTTGGACCGTTGCTAAAAATGCGGTTGAAAAAGCTATGCTTTATGCATACAGAGACCGTAAAGCCAAGAAACGTAATTTCCGTTCACTTTGGATTATGCGTATTAACGCAGCTGCCAGAGAAAATGGAATGTCTTATTCACAATTCATGGGGAAACTTAAAGCCAGTGATATAGGTCTTAACCGTAAGGTTCTTGCCGACCTGGCAATGAATAACCCAGAGGCTTTTAAAGCGATTGTTGAAAAAGTAAAATAAAACGATTACACTCTCTTATATAAGAATCCCGCCAAATGGCGGGATTTTTTTTATTACTGGCCATAAGCAGTGAGCACCAGTATTCGCGAACCTCCATGATTACGATGTTCGCAAAGGTAAATGCCCTGCCAGGTTCCTAAATTTAATTTTCCTCCAGTTATAGGAATCTGAACTGAAGTGCCAGTTAAAGCAGATTTTATATGTGCTGGCATATCATCAGGACCCTCCAATGTATGCTTATAATATGGCTGATTCTCTGGCACCATTTTATTGAAATGGCTTTCAAAATCCTCAAGGACTGTAGGATCGGCATTTTCGTTGATCGTTAAGCTGGCAGAAGTATGTTTTATAAAAACCTGTAAAAAGCCTGTTTCAATATTTCTTAATTCAGAAAACTGACTAAGGATTTCATCGGTAATCAAATGAAAACCCCTACTCCTTGATTTTAATTTTATTTCCTTCTGAAAAATCTTCATAAAGAATAAGTTCCATTTTAAGTTTTTTGCTCCTTCTTTTTGGCAGCCGGAAACAACACATTATTGAGTATAAGTCTATACCCAGGAGAATTTGGGTGTAGTTCCAACTCTGTCTTGGGATCACCTACCCTGTGTTGATAATCTTCGGGATCATGACCTCCATAAAAAGTAAAAAAACCTTTGCCTTTAATTCCGTGGATATATCTTGCCTCGCCATTAAGCTTACTCTCACCCATAATGAGAACTCCAGGTTTTACAGTCGAAGGATCATAACTTGTAGTCTGTCCCATAAACCCTTTTACCAGCCGGGTGTGGTTTTGAGTGAGCATGGTTGGCACCACATCCCACTTCGCAGAATAATCCATAAGAGTAAAATAATCACTTTCCTTTGGGATTTGCCGTTTTGCAGTCATATCTATACTGGAAAACTCATATACCATCGGGCTTCTTTCCAATTCAAAATCGGTAAAAGCGAAGGTGTTATTAAAATCTATTTTCGCCTGGTAACCAGGTTCGCTTGGGTCTCCATCGAACATAGCTTCAGCAATATCAACTCCTTCTGCAGCCAAAGCAATATCAAAACTATCTGTGGCGCTACACATCGCGAACATAAAGCCACCACCAACTACATAATCTCTAATCTTGAGTGCTACCGCCAGTTTTTCTTCAGAAACTTTCGAATACCCTAGCTCATTCGCCAGAACTTCAGCTTTCTTTTTCTCCTCAATATACCATGGAGCTGTACGGAAAGCACGATAGAATTTACCATACTGCCCGGTAAAATCTTCATGATGCAAATGCAGCCAGTCATATAGCAGTAAGGCATCATTAAGAACTTCCCTGTCATATATAGTTTTATAAGGAATCTCAGCATATGTGAGGGCCATTGTCACGGCATCATCCCATGGCTTGTTGCCCTTGGGACTGTAAACTGCAATTTTAGGAGCTTTTTCAAGAGCTACAGATTCCATATTCCTGGAAGGACTGCTAATTTCCTCCAGGATACTTTCAGCCATATTATCGCTTATCACCTCGAAGTCTACACCTCTTATCTGACATTCTTTCTGAAGTTTTTCAGAATCTGAGATCAGAAAAGAACCACCCCGGTAATTAAGAAGCCAGTTCACACTCAACTGATTCTCGAGCGAATAATAAACAATTCCATAGGCCTTTAAATGATTGCTTTGAGATTCGGCATCCATTGGGATCAGGATCCTGGAAGCAAATAACTGGGTGCTGAAAAGGAATAAAAAAGAAAGCAGCAAGGCATTCTTCAATACTTTGCTGCTTGGAATATTTTTAGATATAGTGTTTTCCCTAGCCGAATTCAGCTTGTTTTCATTAGAACGGAACATCATTATCGTCATCATCAAAATCAGAGTTCATTGAACTTCCAAAAGCCTCATCGGCGCTTGGATTAGGTAAATTATAGTTTCCGAAATCATTATCATTCTCAGCACTATTCATGCTCGAAGGAATTTCTGAAGGGAAACTAAAGTCTTCTAAATTATCAAATTTACCGAGTTCTCCAATGAATTTTAGTCGGATATTTTCAAGTCCACCATTACGGTGCTTGGCCACGATGAATTCTGCCTGCCCCTGTGTAGGAGTTCTTTCTTCATCATCCCATTCTTCGATCTTATAATATTCAGGACGATAGATGAACGAAACAATATCGGCATCCTGCTCGATCGCTCCTGATTCCCTAAGATCTGAAAGCAATGGGCGCTTACTTCCTCCCCTGGTCTCAACCGCACGTGAAAGCTGTGAAAGTGCAATTACCGGTACATTTAATTCCTTTGCAAGGGCTTTAAGGTTACGCGAGATTGTAGAAATTTCCTGCTCCCTGTTACCGCCTTTCTGGCTTCCTCCGGCCGTCATCAACTGAAGGTAATCTATCACAATCATCCTGATCCCGTGCTGCGAAGCAAGTCGGCGTGCCTTTGCACGAAGGTCGAAGATCGAGAGCGAAGGAGTATCATCAATGAACAAAGGAGCCTTTTCAAGGTCCTTCACCTTAACGTTAAGCTGTTCCCATTCGTGTTGCTCCAGTTTTCCCGTTCTGAGCTTTTCCGAAGAAAGCCCTGTTTCCGAAGATATTAAACGGGTGATAAGCTGAACCGAAGACATCTCCAGGGAGAAAAAAGCTACCGGAACACCCTGGTCTACCGCAATATTCCTTGCCATAGACAGGGTCAAGGCCGTCTTACCCATACCCGGACGTGCAGCAACGATAATCAAATCTGATGGCTGCCATCCTGAAGTTAGTTCATCCAGTTTTTCAAAACCTGATGGCACCCCACTCAAACCTTCCTTATTTGAGATCTCCTGTATCTTTTTCTTAGCCTGGATTACAAGACTCTGAGCAGTTTCGGTAGAACGTTTAATATTCCCCTGGGTTACTTCATAAAGCTTGGCTTCAGCATTATCCAGAAGATCAAAAACATCAGTTCCTTCATCAAAAGCCTCTTCGATGATCTCGTTGGAAATCTTTATCAAACTACGCTGAATATATTTTTGCAGAATGATACGCGCATGGAATTCGATGTGTGCCGAACTCGACACTTTTTGAGTAAGTTGAATCAGATAGTAATCGCCACCTACTTTATCAAAATAGCCATCTTTCTTGAGTTGATTGGAAACGGTTAATAAGTCAATCGCCTCTGAATTATCGAATAATTTTTTAATCGCCTCGTATATGAGCTTATGTGCGTTTTTATAGAAGGCCTCAGGATGCAGAATATCTATGATCTCATCTACACCTTTCTTGTCTATCATCATAGCTCCAAGCACAACCTCTTCTAAATCAACAGCTTGCGGCGGAACCTTTCCTTTTTCTAGACTTACAACATTAGATTTTTTATATGATATATTCTGGGGGGAGGTGATTTTTTCCATAGTAACGAAAGTAAAAAATTTGTTAAGACAGTCTTAAAAAATTTAGCTTTTCTTACTTAACAGGTAATGAACAATTTACCTGTTGATAAGTATATTTTCTTGTTAATAAGATAAAAAAATCCGGAGACATTCTTCCGGATTTTCTAACGATGTTGTATAAATAAAGAACTTATCCTTTGAACACACCCATGTTCAAATATTTATCCATTCTTTTTTCAACCAGTTCTTCTGGTGATAAGTTTTTAAATTCAGAATAAGCTTTGGAAATCGAAGATTTTACCTTATTATAAGTTTCCTCTTTATTGCTATGAGCTCCACCCAAAGGCTCCTGGATGATCTCATCGATAAGTTTTTGTTTTTTCATATCAGAAGCAGTAAGCTTCAGAGCTTCGGCTGCAACCTCCTTATATTCCCAGCTTCTCCAAAGAATGGAAGAACAGGATTCTGGCGAAATAACCGAATACCACGTATTTTCAAGCATCATTACCTTGTCGCCTACTCCTATTCCCAATGCTCCACCACTGGCTCCTTCACCGATAATCACTACAATGATCGGCACTTTTAATCTTGTCATTTCAAGGATATTCCTGGCGATGGCTTCCCCCTGTCCTCTCTCTTCTGCTTCAAGCCCTGGATAGGCGCCGGGAGTGTCTACAAAACATACTACGGGAACACCGAATTTTTCTGCAGATTTCATCAATCTTAAGGCTTTCCTATAACCCTCCGGATTTGCCATTCCAAAATTTCTATACTGCCTGGTCTTGGTATTATAACCTTTCTGCTGACCAATGAACATATAGCTTTGATCATCGATCTTTCCCAGGCCTCCGATCATGGCCTTATCATCTTTTACATTACGGTCACCATGCAGTTCTAGAAAAGTATCACCGCAAATGGCGTTAATGTAATCTAAAGTATATGGTCTGTTGGGATGTCTTGAAAGCTGAACCCTTTGCCAGGGAGTCAGATTTTTATAGATCTCTTTTTTCTTTTCAATAAGCTTCTTCTCGATCTGCTTACAGGTGGCGGTCACATCAACTTCACTTTCTTCACCAATATTGCATGCCTTAGCATATTGTTCTTCAAGTTCTTTGATGGGTTGTTCAAAATCTAAATATTCCATACGGGTTATGGTATTTATTTTTTATAGCTTACAAATATAAGAACTTTGAAAGGATAGAATTCCCGCAAAAGCTTTAAATTTTATAGGAATTTGGTAATTATCGCTTTGCATGGTAGAGCAGGATCACCGCCAGAACTCCAAAAACCACATTGGGAAACCAAACTGCGATTAAAGGTGAAAAGGTAGATTGCTCTGCCATAGTTCCAAAGACCTTATCAAAGAAAATAAAGATAAATGCCAGGGTGATACCAACAGCAAGATTCACTCCCATACCACCTCTTCTTTTAAATGAAGCTACCGCCACTGCGATAATGGTAAGTATGAAAGCAGAAATTGGAATACTCCATCTCTTATAAGCTACTACAAGATAACGATTAATATTCCCTGAACCACGCCGCCTTTCCTTTTCAATAAAGTCGTTTAACTCGGTATAATTTAAAGTTTCGGCTATGTATGATTCCGGAGTAAGCTCATCAAATTCAAAAGGAAGGATAGTGTCCAGGGTACGCATGGTTAGAAGGCTATCCCTCTCATTTAGTACTATTCTTTTGTTTACACGGGTTAACTGGTAGGTACTATCCTCTTCATTGTATCGCAGATTGGAGGCACTGATCTTGAATTTCAGTTCATTTCCTTCAAAATGCTCCAGGGTGAAATTTCTGGCCGATTTCGATTTTGGCTGGAAATGGCTGGCATAAATATATTCGTTGTCATTTACCTGCCTGTAAACATCATTGGTTTCCTGTGTTTGAGCTCCCCGCTTCAGATACTGGTATTTGAATTCATTAAATCCCTTACTGGCCTGAGGTGCCAGGTACATCGCTAAAATTAGCGCACCTATACAAACGATGGTAGCTCCAACCAGGTAAGGCCTTAAGAAGCGATAAAAAGAAACTCCACTACTTAAAAAGGCGACGATCTCCGTATTCATAGCCAGTTTGGAAGTGAACCAGATCACTGAAAGAAAAAGGAAAATAGGAAATAAGAGATTGGCAAAATAAACGGTAAAATCTACATAATAATAAACCACCTCGATAAACGGAACTTCGTTCTCCAGGATCTTATCTATCTTTTCAGCAAGGTTCACGGTAATTCCAATAGGAATAAAAAGAACCAGCATCATAATGAAGGTTCCCAAATATCGCTTGAGTATGTACCAGTCAAGAATCTTCAATTCTCCAGATTAAAGTCGTTTATCCATTTGTTTTACCATTTTGTTCTTCCATGAGGTAAAATCTCCGGCTAAGATATGCTTTCTCGCCTCTCTTACCAACCACAGGTAGAATCCCAGGTTATGGATACTGGCAATTTGCCTGCCTAGCATTTCATTTACTGAAAACAAATGTCTCACATATGCCTTTGAATATTGCGAATCCACAAAACTTATTCCTTCTTCATCTATCGGAGAAAAATCGGCTTCCCACTTCTTGTTCTTGATATTGATGGTTCCGTGAGAGGTGAACAACATTCCATTCCTTCCATTCCGGGTAGGCATTACGCAATCGAACATATCTATTCCTAACGCTATATTTTCGAGAATATTGATTGGCGTTCCAACACCCATAAGGTAACGCGGTTTATCTTCAGGAAGAATTTCGGTAACCACCTCGGTCATAGCGTACATTTCTTCAGCCGGTTCACCAACCGACAATCCGCCAATCGCATTTCCTTCAGCTCCTGCATTAGCAATATATTCAGCACTCTGTCTTCTTAAATCTTTATAAGTACTTCCCTGAACAATTGGAAAAAGGGTTTGCTTATAATCATAAATTTCGGGAGTCTTTTCCAAGTGATTAATACACCTGTCCAGCCAGCGATGCGTCATATGCATGGAACGCTTAGCATAATTATAATCACAGGGATAAGGAGTACACTCGTCAAAAGCCATTATGATATCCGCGCCAATCGCTCGCTGTATCTCCATGACATTTTCGGGGGTAAAAGTGTGATACGAACCATCAATATGTGACTTGAATTTCACCCCCTCTTCCTTGATTTTTCTTCTTTCTGAAAGTGAGTAGACCTGGTAGCCTCCACTATCGGTAAGTATATTACGGTCCCAATTCATAAATTTATGAAGACCACCTGCTTTTTTAAGAATATCGGTCTGAGGCCTTAAGTATAGATGATAGGTGTTCCCTAAAATTATATCAGGATTTATATCATTTTTAAGCTCGCGCTGATGCACTCCCTTAACCGATCCAACCGTGCCAACCGGCATAAAAATAGGAGTCTCTATTTCTCCATGATCGGTAGTTATAGTTCCCGCTCGGGCTTTACTACCGGGGTCGGTAGTTATATGTTCAAATTTCATAGTTCAATTTAATCGGTGCAAAGATACTCAACTAAAACTCAAATGGAAGTCATAATATAAGGAAGCCTTGTTAGTATTTTACCTAAAAAGTTAATAACTGATGTATTCTTACTTTGTCAAAGCTTTTAAAAGAGTTATTTTTGGCCTTTTAAAAAACAACACAATTTAAAATGCCAGACATCAACGAATTACAAGATTTTGCTACCCAGGTTCGCAGGGATATTTTAAGGCAGGTTCATAAGGTGAATTCCGGTCACCCGGGAGGATCTTTAGGCTGTACCGAATTTTTCACAGCTCTCTATAAAGTTGTTATGGACCATAACACCGATTTTACAATGGACGGAAAAAATGAAGACCTTTTCTTCCTTTCTAACGGACATATTTCACCAGTATATTATAGCGTTCTTGCCCGTACCGGATATTTCCCTGTAGATGAACTCAATACTTTCAGGCTTATAGATTCGCGTCTTCAGGGGCACCCAACCACTCATGAAGGTTTACCAGGTGTAAGGATCGCTTCAGGTTCTTTAGGACAGGGAATGAGTGTTGCAATTGGTGCGGCCCAGGCTAAAAAACTGAACAATGATAAGCACATTGTTTATTCTCTTCACGGTGATGGCGAACTTCAGGAAGGCCAGAACTGGGAAGCGATCATGTATGCTGCGGGTAATAACGTAGACAATCTGATCTCTACAATAGACCTTAACGGGCAACAGATAGACGGAAGCACAGAAACCGTTTTGCCTATGGGTAATCTGAGAGCAAAATTCGAAGCATTTGGCTGGGATGTTATGGAAATTGAAGACGGAAATGATCTGCAACAGGTCATCGACGGATTGAAAGAAGCTAAATCCCGTACCGGAAAAGGCAGACCGGTATGTGTTCTTATGCATACGGTTATGGGTCACGGAGTAGACTTTATGATGCACACCCACGCGTGGCATGGAAAGGCACCAAACGATGAGCAGTTAGAAAATGCCCTATCACAAAACCCGGAAACCATCGGAGACTACTAATCTCTTCAATTTCTCACTTCAAATTAAAAACACAATGAAAGAATATAAGAATTCAGGAAGTAAAGACACAAGATCAGGATTTGGAGAAGGTCTTACTGAATTAGGAAGAACTAACCCTAATGTTGTTGCCTTATGCGCAGACCTTGTAGGCTCCCTGAAAATGGATAATTTTATAAAAGAAAACCCTGAACGATTTTTCCAGGTTGGAATCGCCGAAGCTAACATGATGGGAATAGCTGCCGGTCTTACCATTGGAGGAAAAATTCCATTCACAGGAACTTTCGCTAATTTTTCTACCGGGAGGGTATATGACCAGATACGCCAGAGCATTGCATATTCCGGTAAAAATGTAAAAATATGCGCATCTCACTCAGGAGTTACTCTTGGGGAAGATGGTGCTACTCACCAGATCCTGGAAGACATTGGCCTTATGAAGATGTTACCGGGAATGACGGTTATCAACACCTGTGACTTCAATCAGACCAAAGCCGCAACTCTTGCAATTGCAGAACATGACGGACCTGTATACCTAAGATTCGGAAGGCCAAAAGTTGCTAACTTCACTCCTGAAGATCAGAAGTTTGAAATTGGAAAAGCAGTTCAGCTTTATGAAGGAAGCGATGTTACAATTATCGCTACAGGTCATTTGGTTTGGGAAGCTATCCAGGCAGCCGTAGAGCTTAATGAAAAAGGCATAAGTGCTGAAGTGATAAACATTCACACCATCAAGCCTCTTGATGAAGAAGCCATTATAAAATCTGTAAAGAAAACAGGATGTGTGGTAACAGCCGAAGAGCATAATTTCCTTGGCGGATTGGGAGAAAGCGTTGCCAGAACACTGGCTGAAAACTTCCCTGCGCCTCAGGAATTTGTAGCTACTCAGGATACTTTTGGTGAAAGTGGAACTCCTGCACAGTTGATGGATAAATATGGTTTAAATGCCGCTGCCATCGTAAAGGCTACAGAAAAAGTTCTAAAAAGAAAATAAGAACTCTATTACTTATATTTAAAGGCCTTTCAGCTTTATTGCTGAAAGGCTATTTTTTTGTTAAACAGAAATAAGTAAAAAATATCAACGTTATATTAGCCTAACAATAAAACAGAACAATATGAAAAAGTTAATGTTGATAGCCCTTATTTTTACTGGCTTTAGCATGTCTGCTCAAACTGCAGAGTTTGGTATAAAAGGAGGCTTAAATTATGGAGCTACGGGTGAATATGAATCATTTAGTGATGTTTCCGGAGATTTTACTTCCTCATTCGAGGACGGGGAAAACAAAACCGGTTTCCATGCCGGGCTTTTTGCGCAATTCGAAATAGTCGGAATCTTTCTCCAGCCAGAACTGATGTATACTGAATTGAACACCGAATATTCAGATTTTGATTATAAACTAAGCAAAATCGATGCCCCTGTACTTTTAGGAATTAACGTGCTAGGACCTTTGAACATCAAGGCTGGCCCATCCTTTCAATATGTTCTGAAAAACGAGATTGAAGATGCGGGTTATGAAATTGAAGACGTTGAGAGGGATATCACAGTAGGCTATCAGCTTGGAGCCGGTATAGACCTCGGAAGATTAGGATTTGACCTTAGACATGAAGGTTCGTTTCAGGACAACTTTGCCCAGGGAGGAGAAATTGCTACAGATTCAGGATTTAAAATCGATTCCAGACCTTCACAGTGGATATTAAGTTTATCTTATAGTCTATAAAAAATATTTTATTATTAAAAAAAGCCCGGGGATGCCGGGCTTTTTTTAATTTATAAATGTTGTTCTAGTCTTAATTTGCAACCTGACTTATGAATTTAATTCTATAGAGACGCAATTCTTCATCATCATATTCCCCATCAAATTCCTCCATAGCCTCATCAATCTTATCAGTCTCTGCTTCCAGAAAATACTCATGTATCTCTTCCTGCTGATCTTCATCAAGAATATCATCCAGCCAGTAATCAATATTCAACTTGGTTCCGCTATAAACAATAGCTTCCATTTCTTTAATAAATTCGGTCATTTCCATACCCTTGGCAGAAGCGATATCTGGAAGCGGCAATTTTCTATCAATATTTTGAATAATGTAAAGTTTTAAAGAACTGTTAGCTCCAGTTGATTTTACCACAAAATCATCAGGTCTTGAAATATCATTATCCTCTACATACCTCGAAATAAGCTCGACAAATTCCTTTCCGTATTTCTTCGCCTTTCCTTCTCCCACTCCATGAATATTACCGAGTTCATCAAGTGTAATAGGATATTTAAGAGCCATATCTTCAAGCGAAGGATCCTGAAAGATCACGAATGGAGGAAGGTCTTTTTTCTTAGCTACCTTCTTACGAAGCTCTTTAAGCATTTTCACTAATTGAGCATCTACGGAAGCTCCTCCTCTATTAGCAGTAACCGCTTCTTCAGTAGAAGCATCATAAATGTGATCTTCGGTCATCATAAAGGAAACCGGGTTTCTCAGAAAATCCCGTCCTTTTTTAGTAAGCTTCAACACTCCGTATGTTTCTATATCCTTTCGAAGATATCCTGCCACCAAGGCCTGCCGGGACAAAGCCATCCAGTAATTACTGTCCTTATGACTACCTTTCCCGAACAATGGATGCTCATCAGTTTTATGAGAAAGGATCACTGCATTGGATTTGCCAATTAAAGTCTTAACGATCTCCTTGGACTTATATAACTCATTGGTTTCATCAACTGTTCTCAGGAGCAATTCCAGATCATCCTTAGCTTCATGCTGCTTTTTGGGATTGCTTACATTATCGTCCATACTTGCTCCTTCACCGGTATCAGAATCGAATTCTTCCCCGAAATAATGAAGGATGAATTTTCTCCTTGAAACCGAAGTTTCAGCGTAAGCAACGACTTCCTGCAAAAGTGCATGGCCAATTTCCTGCTCGGCAACAGGCTTTCCGCTCATGAATTTCTCAAGCTTCTCAATATCTTTATATGAGTAGAACGCGAGACAATGACCTTCTCCCCCGTCCCTTCCGGCGCGACCTGTCTCCTGGTAATAACTTTCAATGCTCTTGGGTATATCATGATGTATCACAAAACGAACATCAGGTTTGTCGATTCCCATCCCGAAGGCAATTGTAGCCACAACAACGTCTATATCTTCCATAAGGAACATATCCTGATGTTTAGACCTGGTCTTGGCATCCAGCCCCGCATGATAAGGCACGGCTTTTATACCATTCACCTGAAGGGTTTGCGCTAACTCTTCAACCTTCTTCCTGCTAAGGCAATAAATGATCCCCGATTTCCCTTCGTTCTGCTTTACAAAACGAATGATATCAGCATCCACATTCTTTGTCTTGGGCCTTACCTCATAATATAGATTTGGCCTGTTAAAACTGGCTTTAAAGGTTTTAGCATCGGTTATCCCAAGGTTCTTGAGAATATCTTCCTGCACTTTAGGAGTAGCCGTAGCCGTTAAACCAATAACCGGGATATTGTCGCCTATTCTTTTCAGAATATGCCTCAGGTTTCTGTATTCAGGCCTGAAATCATGGCCCCACTCACTTATACAGTGAGCTTCATCCACGGCTAGAAAGGAAATCTTCTGATTCCTGAGAAAATCTACATAATCCTCCTTGGTAAGAGATTCCGGTGCAACATAAAGGAGCTTGGTGATGCCATTCCTGATATCACTTTTCACCTGATTAACTTCCGTTTTATTAAGAGAGGAATTGAGAACATGAGCTACGCCATGCTCTGAAGATATGCCACGGATGGCATCTACCTGATTCTTCATTAATGCGATAAGGGGCGACACTACAATAGCAGTACCGTCTGATATAAGTGCAGGGAGCTGGTAACATAGTGATTTACCTCCGCCAGTTGGCATTACCACAAACGTGTCATTTCCTTTCACGATGCTGGTAATTACTTCTTCCTGAAGCCCCTTAAACTGACTAAATCCAAAGTACCTCTTCAGTTCTTTGTGTAAATCAATTTCGGTCAAACCCATTCAATTGTGTTACAATTTTACATACATTTGCATTAACTAAATATACATATTTCTTTAGTACCTGCAATTCATAATTTAATCAAATTTGAAACTTAGAGATCAAATCATTTCTACTGCAAAAGAAACAATTTCCAACGAAGCAGAAGCAATTGCGAACCTCGAAAATTTCATCGATGAACAATTCACCAAAGCGGTTGAGATCATATATCGTTCCAAAGGTCGTGTTGTGGTCACCGGAATTGGAAAAAGCGCTATTATAGCCAATAAAATTGTTGCTACTCTTAACTCAACGGGGACCCCTTCCATTTTTATGCATGCTGCAGATGCCATACATGGTGATCTGGGGATCGTGCAAAAGGATGATGTGGTAATTTGCATCTCTAAAAGCGGTAACAGTCCGGAAATTAAAGTTCTCGTACCTCTCATAAAAAATTTTCATAATACCCTTATAGCCTTGACCGCCAATAAGGAGTCTTTCCTCGGAAAAGAAGCAGATTATATTCTGAATTGTCATGTGGACAAAGAAGCCTGTCCTAATAATCTCGCACCAACCACAAGCACTACGGCACAAATGGTTATGGGAGATGCACTCGCGATCTGTCTTTTAAACCTGAAAGGTTTTAGCAGCAAGGATTTTGCAAAATATCATCCCGGAGGTTCGTTAGGAAAAAAACTCTATTTAAGAGTAAGCGATATTACCTCACAAAACATGATACCAAAAGTAAACCCGGATACCGATATTGCCAATGCGATCATCGAGATCTCTGAAAAAATGCTGGGAGTTACCGCTGTTTTGGAAAATGATAAAATCGTTGGTATCATTACAGACGGAGATATTCGTAGAATGCTGAAGGATCATTCTGAGATCAAAGGTTTAAAAGCCAGGGATATCATGAGTGAAAATCCTAAAACCATAGACCACAATGAACTTGCTGTTGAAGCACTTGAGGTTTTGGAAAAAAATAAAATATCCCAGCTGCTGGCGGTAAAAAATGGAAAATACACAGGTGTGGTTCACTTGCACAATTTAATTAGAGAAGGAATTTTATAATGGAAAAGATAGCCCCGCAGGAAGATCCGGCTAATGAAATGTCATTTTTAGATCATCTTGAAGAACTGAGATGGCATTTAATAAGGGCTACACTTGCAGTGGTAATTGCGGGTGGAATTGCATTTATTCTGAAAGGTTTCATCTTTGATGTGTTGCTTTTTGGGCCGGCTAATGGTGATTTTTTTTCCTATAAGGTATTATGCAGGTTATCAGGAATTTTTGGAATTGATGGTGGTTTTTGTGACCAGGAAATGCCTTTCAGGATTCAGAGTAGAACGATGGGTGGACAGTTTTCGGCACATGTATGGACCTCGATAACAGCGGGTTTCATTATCGCTTTCCCATATGTAATTTATGAATTCTGGAAATTTGTAGCTCCCGCAATGCATACAAATGAGAGGAAGTATGCAAAAGGCTTCATTTTTATCACTTCGTTATTATTTTTCCTTGGAGTATTATTCGGGTATTATGTAGTTACACCTTTATCCATTAATTTCCTTGGTAAGTATCAGGTAAGTGAAACAGTTTTTAATGATTTCGATCTGAGCAGTTACATTAGTCTTGTAAGAGCATCTGTTCTGGCCAGCGGACTTATTTTTGAGTTGCCAATCGTTATTTATTTCCTTACAAAAGTAGGCCTGGTTACTCCGGATTTTCTGAAGAAATACAGAAAATATGCACTGGTTATCGTCTTGATACTTTCAGCTATCATCACCCCTCCAGATATAGTGAGCCAGATTATTGTTGCTATTCCGGTATTGATACTATATGAAGTGAGTATTATCATTTCGAAGATCATGTATAGAAAAGAAGAAGAAAAATTAAAAAAATAAGCTATGATAGATAAGGTAGATGAGTTCAATTCGTATCGTGCGAAGATGAACGACAAGATATTATCTGAAAACAACAAAGTACTAAAACGTATATTTAATCTTGACACTAATGCTTTTACCGAGGGGGGAGCTCTTGACAAAAAGACAAAGGAATTATTGGGATTGGTAGCTTCCCTTGTACTGCGTTGCGATGATTGTGTAAAGTACCATTTGGAATCCAGTCATAAAGAAGGAACTAAACGTGAGGAGATCATGGAAACCCTCAGCATTGGAACCCTTATTGGAGGGACCATTGTAATTCCTCATTTAAGAAGAGCCTTTGAATACTGGGAGGCATTAGAGGACTCTAAGTCTTAACTAAATATACCCTAATTTTTTTCTGAATTTTTTAGAACCCAATTCTATACCCTTTCTATGAAGAAAGGGTATATTTTTTCGATTCACAGGATTAAATTTTGATGTCGCATTTTGACTATCCCAGATATGCTTACCACCTGTTTCTTCTTTATGAAAAGAAGTATTTATAACTGAAATCTCATTAATACGAGTAATGAATCCTTCTACACCCATGTTTGAATTGAATATCTGAATTAGTCTTTTCAATGTTTCCTTATCCCTTTTTACAAGGTCTTCATATCTAATTACAAAAAAACCTTCAAGATCACCTGGAATTGTTTTTATAAAATGACGGCTATAATTCCAACTGTAGTAATATGAGTAAAGCCCGCTCCAAAACCCAATTTTCTTTAGAGCTGCTTTAAATCCTTTCTCATTGTAAAACCTCATCCCTTTAAAAATGGAGATTAAAGTATCCCTCGGATCTCTGAACATCAGAAAATGAATATCATCAGGAAATGATTTTTTCTGAAAACTTACACCCTGATGATTTGTATCTTTAATAAGTAAATAAGATGCTGTATAGTCCTTTAAAATTCGTTCCCGTGCATTCTTAACAAAAATAGAATCTAAAAAATCCTTGACGCTTCCTTTAATAAAATGTTGTTGCTGTAATTTATGATAAGACTCTAAAAAGAGAGATAATCTAGTCTCTGCCTGGTTATGAGGTATTATTTCTGCATCCGAAACAATTTTTAAAACCTGAGCTACAAAATTATGCCCTGTTCGGGGAGAATATGAATTTAAAAAGATTATTTTCATTTAAGCTTATAATTCTATCTTTGGGTTTTCCAATTACCGCTGAAAATACAATTATAGAATTTATTATTGACACTGGAATGAAATTACGCGCCGAGAAACTTGTAAAAACGTATAAAGGAAGAGATGTTGTTAAGGGTATTTCACTCGAGGTGAATCAGGGTGAAATTGTAGGATTATTAGGTCCTAACGGAGCCGGTAAAACCACTTCTTTTTATATGATCGTCGGCCTTATAAAACCCAATAGCGGGGATATCATCTTGGATAAAGTGAATATCACCAAATATCCTATGTATAAGAGGGCGCAGAACGGAATTGGATACCTGGCTCAGGAGGCATCGGTTTTTAGGAAACTCAGTATAGAAGAAAATATTATGAGCGTCCTGGAACTCACAAAACTTTCTAAAAAAGAAAGAACCATGAAAATGGAATCGCTTATAGACGAGTTCGGCCTGAACCATATCCGGAAAAACAGAGGAGACCTCTTAAGTGGTGGTGAACGAAGAAGAACTGAGATAGCCCGAGCCCTGGCAACTGATCCTAATTTTATTCTCCTTGACGAGCCTTTTGCTGGAGTAGATCCGGTCGCCGTAGAGGATATTCAGCGAATAGTAGCTCAACTTAAGAATAAGAATATCGGCATTCTTATTACAGACCATAACGTTCAGGAAACCCTGGCTATTACAGACAGAACTTACCTAATGTTCGAAGGAAGTATTCTAAAGCATGGAATCCCTGAAGAACTTGCAGAGGATGAAATGGTAAGAAAAGTTTACCTTGGACAGAACTTTGAATTAAGGAAGAAAAAGTTATTTAATTAAATACAATTTCTCTAGGTCAGAAATCAGGATTAGATATGAAATTCATCTTTTCAAATAAAAAACTGGATCCTGAACTGGCTAAAGATTTTAATAATCTTCATTCCCTTAGGCAAAATTCATTCGACATTCTTATCAATGATAAGAACACCATCACTGAAACCGAAAATGAATTTTCTATTACGAATGGTTATCTTAAAGATTTCAGTCTGCAAATTGAAACCGAGCAAAAGATATCTGCCGCTCAACATGTTCTAAAAAACTGGCCGGTATGTGATAACATCACCGGAAGCTTTTCCAGTATTATTTTTGATAAGAAAAATTCTGAGATTGTAATTGCCACAGATCCTGCAAATATTTATCCCTTATATTATTTAAAAGAGGGAGAAGATTTTTTCATTTCGAACAGTCTTATATTACTGGGTAGGTATTCAAATACCGAATTTGATAAGGCTGGTATTTTTCAGAGAGCAGTTGGTCCTAGTTTTATGAATATTGGCTCAAGAACTATTCTAAAAAACTGTAAAAGCCTGCTTCCCGGTGAGTGGGTTAGATTTGATTCTAAAGGCAAATTACTTCTTAAGAAATTTGATAATTCTCTTTACCAGAATATTGGCTCCGCCGAGTTAAAAGAAAATCAAATTAAAACATACTGGTCTCATTATAAAAAAGAAGTAGAGCTTTGTACTGCTGGCAGTAAAGATGTGAGTATTGCACTTAGTGGAGGAATCGATAGTAGAATTGCATTAGGCGCAATCCCTGAAGGTAAAAGGATATCTGCTTATACATATGGGGAATCCTCAAATTATGAGAGTAAGATCGCAAAAAAATTGGCAGCAACCCGGCACGCTTCCCATTCTGTTTTCTTTGACCCTGGACAGTATTTCCCAGAAAAAGAAACACTGGTTACTTACACCAAAGACACGGAATCGGTTAAATTGAATTCATGGCTTGAGATTTTAAAGAATGTTCAACCTTCCTCCAAGCACCCTATTCTATTAGGAGAGTTATGTGAAGGGCTACCCGCCAGAAATATAACGAAGTTTAACAGTACTGAATTCAGGAAGAAAAATTTTATTAAATATTATATCAGAAAGGAAAGAATACCCCTGACCCCTTCTAATCCTTCATCTTTTGAAAACTGGAAGAAAACCAAAAAAGATTTTATCCTGTCCTGGCATGTGGATTTTTGGTTCGAAAAACTGGACCTGATAGATCAAAAGAAAGAGATCATTAGAGCCACTTTATTTAATACTGAAGAAATCTTTGATAGAATAGAAGAGCATAATCTTCCTTACACTGAATTATATGATGAATTATTCTCATGGTATACTTTCACCAGAATGGAATTGTCCCGCCAGGTAAATATTTGCAATGAGAAATTTTATGCCTATAGTCCGGGAATGTCCATACAAATGCTAAAAAGAACCAGTAATATTCATCCTAATCTTAGACTATACTATCGCTTCGCCAATAAACTTTTAAAAGAAACTCCGGAGCTAAAAAAATTTAAAAACATTCCGACCAGTCAGATCCCAATCATTCCTCAAACATGGTCGAATATATTTAAAATTCCTGTATGGGGATTAAGGTCTAAAATAGATGACTGGCTCATCAAGAGAATGATGAAATCGAAAGATATTCAGAAAAGATACAGGCTTTTTAAATCAATTAACTGGGCAAAAGTATATCAACAAAAGGATATGCTAGATAATCTTAAAGCTTACTATGAATACAATAATCTTTCAAAAGCATATTTTGAAACCTTCTTCAATCTGGCAAAAAAAAGAAAGACATTAAAAAGCTGGCCTTTCGCAAACATGGATATCATTAGTGGCGCTACCTTAAATACTGAATTAGGACTAATTAAGAAATACAAAGATTAAGTATTTGCTCGCTGTGTAAAAAGTGATAAGCCCACATAAAGCAATATAATCACTGGTATTGCTATAAACTTCAGAAATACTATCAGTAGTATACAACTAAGAATAAAGAAGTATCTAAGCTTATTCTCCTTAAAACCCCAGTCACTGAATTTTAGAGCAAAAAGAGGTAATTCAGCATTAAGAAGAAAACAACTCAAAACGGTAAGAATTAATAGAAACCATTCATTTAGTAAAAGTCCGGAGATGAACGGCCCCGGCTGATAGGTCAAAATTAGTGGTAAACTAAGAATTAAAAGTGCATTTGCAGGCGTAGGGAGGCCTATAAAGGAATCTGTTTGGCGATCATCCACATTGAATTTAGCCAGCCTGTATGCCGAAGCAAGAACAATTAGTAGTCCTAAAAGAGCAAAAGGTTTCAGTTGAAAGTCGAATACCGATGAATTCCAGTCAGTTCCAAGTCCTCCGTCTGCCGGTAAGGCTTTGGTAAGTAACTGATACATGACAATTCCCGGAACAACGCCACTGGTCACAACATCTGCCAGGGAATCCAGTTGTAATCCTACTTCACTTTTAACATCAAGTAGTCTGGCGGCCAGTCCATCAAAAAAATCAAAGAAAATACCTGCTGCCACAAAGATTGCAGCCAGCACTAAATTACCCTTTACCGCAAATATCACGGCAAGACTTCCGCTAAACAGATTCAAAAGAGTGATAAGATTAGGAATATGCCTTTTAATTCCCATAGATCGATTTTATTTAGAATTTACTAAACTACTATTTTGAAATGAAAAAGCTCTAAATATTTCTTTAATGTCTTTTGATAATTGATAATTGATAATTGATAATTGATAATTGATAATTGATAATTGATAATTGATAATTGATAATTGATAATTGATAATTGATAATTGATAATTGATAATTGATAAGGAAGTTTGCTATTTTTGATAAGACCCAAAATTTATGAGGAATTTTTTCTACGCTTTACTAAGTGGAGTTTTGTTGGCGATCGCCTGGCCAACCTATGGTTTTCCCCTATTCATTTTTATTGCTTTCGTGCCTTTACTATTGGTAGAATTTCATATAAGGAATTTTTCTAAAAACTGGAATAAATCCAAGGTTTTTGGTTTGGCATATTTAAGCTTTTTTATCTGGAATCTCATCACAACCTACTGGATCTACTTCTCTACACCTTTTGGGGGCGCTTTTGCGATTCTCGTGAATTCTCTATTAATGTCCCTGATCTTTCTATTATATCATGTTGTAGCAAAAAGAACCGGTTTCAGCGCTGCAGCTGCATTTCTGGTAAGTATCTGGATGGTATTTGAAAAAATACATCTCAGCTGGGACTTTTCATGGCCCTGGTTGAACTTGGGAAATGTTTTTTCAGAATATATAAGCTGGGTACAATGGTATGAATTTACTGGAACCTTTGGTGGAACTTTATGGATAATGCTGGTCAACATAGCCGTTTTCAAAGCCATTCTGCAATACCGTGAATTCAAAGAAAAAAGTATTATATACAGGTCGGCATTAAAAGTCTTTCTACTATTAAGTATTCCAATCACAGTCTCGTTGTTAATGTACTATAATCATGAAGAGCCTGAAGATGATATAAATGTTGTCATTCTTCAACCTAATATCAATCCCTACACTGAAAAATATAACACCACCGATGAACGAATAGGAAAGCTTTTAATGAACCTGAGTCAGGAATCGGTGAATGATTCTACAGACCTCGTTCTGGCTCCTGAAACTGTTTTTGCGGATGGAACCAGACTGAACAATCTGGAAAATTCTGAAGCTGTTTTTTATGGAAATCAGATAAGTCGAAAGAGTTCCAATCTTAGTTTTTTAGGAGGACTTAGTCTTTATGAAAGATTCAGTGATCCCGAAAAGGTAAGAAAACAAACCAACCAGATAGGTCCTGCAGACTGGTATGATGATTATAATTCTGCATTTCTGGTAAAATCATCGGTAGATAGCACCCAGCTATATCATAAATCAAAATTAGTGGTAGGAGTAGAAAATTTTCCTTATCAGAATATTTTAAAGCCCATTCTGGGAAATATCATGATAGATCTGGGTGGGACGGTGGCTATGAAAACAACCCAGGAAGATCGCGAAGTTCTTTGGTTAGATGATAGCACTGGTACTGCTCCAATAATTTGCTATGAATCTGTTTACGGCGAATATGTCACCGAATATGTTCAGAACGAAGCGAATTTTTTATGTATCATTACTAATGATGCCTGGTGGGGAAACACACAGGGCCATAAACAACATTTAAGTTATGCAAAGCTTAGGGCTGTTGAAAGTAGGCGATATGTAGCCAGAAGCGCCAATACGGGCATCTCTGCAATCATTAACTCACGGGGAGATATCGTTAAAAGTCTTGGATATGAGAAAAGAGGTACAATAAAGGGCAAGGTAGGGGTAGCTTCCGGAAAGACCTTCTATGTGAATTATGGAGATTATATTGCGAGAATCGCTCAATTTCTGGCCTTATTTATTTTCCTTTTTTCTATTATCAAATTTAGAAGGAAACGCCCGGCTTGATCAAATGATTATGCCTTATTAAAAATTTTGAATGTTGAATGTTAAATGAGTTTTCTTATCTGCTCCGAAGATTGCCGGACCTAGTTTCTGACGAAGGCCTATTTCCGCATTCATATCATAGCGCGCTTCGACAAGCTCAGCGCAGCAGGAATATTAAAAACTAGCAGACTCCAGAAGCTACATACCTGCTAAGATCAGGCTTAAAGCTTAGTGCTTATAGCTTTCTTCTCCTGAGTCCTTCACTAGTCATCTCGAACGAATTGAAGGATCTAAATAAACTGCCAATTGAAAACTGCAAACTAAAATCACTGTCCCCTAAAGAAAATTACTGTACTCAGTGTTTTGAGAAGGATACTAAGATCAAGGAATATTCCCCTATGCTTTATATAATAAAGATCATATTGCAGTTTCTCAAGGCTGTCGTCGTGGCAATCCCCATAATTAGCCATCACCTGTGCCCACCCAGTCAATCCCGGCTTTACAATATGCCTGGTTTCGTAAAAAGGTATAAGTTCAGATAACTCTTTTACAAAAACCGGCCTTTCAGGTCGGGGTCCAATCAGACTCATATCACCTTTAAGAACATTATAGAATTGTGGGATTTCATCAATTCTTGATCTTCTTAAAAACCTGCCAAATTTAGTTACACGATAATCATTCTTTTGAGCATACTGAGGACCAGCCTTTTCAGCATCATGTATCATGGTTCTCATTTTAACAATATTGAAGATCTTTCCATTCTTACCTACCCGTTCCTGCGTATAAAAGAGTTTACCTCTATTCCCTAAAAGATTTCCTATTATTACAAAAGGCAGGATAAACAGGCAGAAAAGAAGTCCGAAGAATGACACCAAAATATCGAATATCCTGAAAACAAAAAGATAGAACTTATTCTGATTACTTCTGCTAAAAGGAAAATATTTATAAAAATCCTTATCTACATTTTGTACCGGTATCCTCCTGGTAATTTCTTCATATACCTGCGTATAATCCCTTATAGGAAAACCTTTCTTAAGAAGCTCACTTAATTCGTTGTATAATGGAAGCATCAGGCCTTTCTGATAGGCACTGGCCACAACAATTTCATTAATATGATATTCTTTTATAGCTCCTTGCAACTCATCTACTTCAAAACGTATAAGGTTCTCCTTTTTAAATTCAGTTTTTAATTTATTATCTGTATTTACATAACCCGCCACCACATAATTAGGGTCTGACTTCTGAAGGGCTTCGGCTATGAGTTTGATGTCAAATGAATCTCCCACTACCAAGACTCTTTTATAAAACCTGGGAGAAGATATAAGGTTTATATATAAAAAACGCCACATAAGAAGCGCTCCTGCTATTGAAAGAAAGAAAAAGAGTATTTGCAAGCGGTTTGCCGGAAGACTTGGAGTAAAAAATGGTGTTAGAATATAAAAAAGAACAGTAAGACTGGAAGTAAGAAGCACATTCTTAATCACACTATCAAATCGATCGGCTTTATGTAGATCATACAGTTCAAAAACACTGGCAAAGAGATTAAGATAAATCAGAAAAACCAGTGTCCAGTTCCAGTAATCGGTATTTATTTTAAAATAATCGAATTCAAATACCACCCCCACAACTGCAAGTGTAAGAAGCACGGCTAACATATCAAACAAACGCAATAGGATCTTACGTTCTGAGATCTCGAAATGAAAGAGGGGTTTTTGAGACATGGTTAAATTGCATTCCGGACTAGGCGCTAAATATATAATTTTTAGCTTAGCAATTCTAACCAGAGAGGCTTTACATTTGACCAGTCATATTCTTCCACTTCCCTACGCGCGTTACAGCTTAGAGTTTCAGCCAATTGGGGATCCTGTATTAGATCACTAATCGCTATAGCCATTTCTTTAGGATTTTCTGGCTCCACCAAAATTCCGTTCTTTTTATCATCTATCATATAGGGAATACCTCCTACGTTAGTAGAAACCACTGGCAATCCTAAAGCCATAGACTCCAGTAAACTAATGGGAGTATTATCCACAGAGGTAGTATTTATAAACACGTCGAAGTCATTTGACAAATGGATCCATTCTTTTTTACTCAGTTTTCCTTTAAATTCGACTGATAAATTCTTCTTTTTCGCCATTGCTCTGGACTTTTCCAGACTACCATCCTTCTCAGGTCCCACCATGCAAAGTTTAACAAGGGGATGATTTTTTTGTAATTCCTCGATTACCTCTAAAGCCATTTCCGGGTTATAGACTTCATCGAACGCCCTTACCCACAAAATTTTTGGGTCTAAATGAGATCTCGCTTTAAAAGGATAAATTTTAAGATCTATCCAATTAGGAATAAGATGTATGTTGTTAAAATTAAATGTATTCAATTTTTCCAGAAGGTATTTGGAGGGTACAACATTTGCAAAAGCAGTCTTAAAAACATCCAGGATCCATTCAGATACCTGAGAGAAACGCTGATCCAAGTTTCCTCCATGAAGAATAAATATATAATGGACGCCAAGAATACGGCAAAGCATTCCACAAGTAACAGCATACCAGAAATTTGAAGTACTATAGGTGTCTATTACTACCACATCTACTGTCCTAGCTCTGAAAAGTACCATCCAGATCATATGAAAGAGACGCAAGGCTTTATTTTTTAATGAAGAGGCCGTCATAACCTTATAACCTTCCTGCGACAGATAATCTGGAAGAATATCAGCACTGGTTGGGGATAGTCCATGTTTTGAAAGTTTATTACCTATATAAAGGATTCTTTTCATGAAGCCAGTACCTTGTTCCACTGTTCTTTAACAAGACTCCAGTCGAAAAGCTCTACTTTTTCCCTTGCATTTTCACATATTCTTTTTGCCTCAACCGGATTATCGATTAGCTCAATTATTTTTAAGGCCATAGTTCTTTCATCATCTTCAGGTACGAGGATTCCATCATGGCCATTCTGGATCAGTACCGGCATCCCCCCTACATTGGTACTCACCACCGCCAGGCCAAGGCTCATGGCTTCAATAACACTTATGGGAGTATTATCTACTGAGGTGGTATTGATGAAAAAGTCATAATTGGAAGCAAGCTGTGCCCAGTGTTTCTTTTTGAGTTTTCCCGTAAACCTCACGTCAAGATCAAATTTTTTTGCAAGCTTTTTACAGGTAGCCATGCTGCCATCCTTCTCCGGTCCTACCATACATAAACTGGCTTCAGGATATTTCTTTTTGATCATCTGCAGGACCTTTAAGGCCATCAAAGGATTATATCTTTTCTGAAAACGTCTTACCCATAAAAATTTCGGTCGAAATGCTGATCGTTCCTTAAAAGGATAGTTTTCAGTATTAATAGAATTAGGGATTATTTGAAGATTGTCAAAACCATAGGACTTAAAACTGTCATACAAAAATTTTGAGGGTGCGATATTTATTTTAGCATTTCCGAAAAGGCTTGCACTTAGTTTTCTTGAGCCATCTAAACGCTCAGGCAGATTCCCACCATGAAGAATGGGTATATATTCCATATTAAGTATCTGGCAGGCTTTACCTACAAAATATGCATAATAGAAATTCATCGCTCCATAAGTATCTATCAGAACAATATCGGTAGAGTCTTTATAACGAATAATCATAGAGAGCATTTCTCCCAGGCGGAGAGCTTTATTATTCCGGGTGGAAGCAGTCCTTACTTTATACCCCTCCTTTTTCAGCATCTTACTAAA
Organism: Gramella jeungdoensis; assembly: GCF_023805255.1. Classification (GTDB taxonomy): domain Bacteria; phylum Bacteroidota; class Bacteroidia; order Flavobacteriales; family Flavobacteriaceae; genus Christiangramia; species Christiangramia jeungdoensis. The sequence continues at coordinate 760,820 of NZ_JAMSCK010000002.1, read as the reverse complement.
AAATGAAATATAAGTCGCCGTAAAACTATTGACCTGCAAGTCGTTTCCTATGTACAGTATTCTTTTTCTCATCTACAATATACAATAACGCTAGTCCGTACACGAACGCCGGCAGGGCAATACGCATAGCCGAATGATTGATGGTCATAAACCAGAAGGTAACAAAGGCAAGAAAAAAGTAATTATTCTTGAATTTAAACCAGAAAACCATCGGGACAAATATAAGAATACAAAGGGCAAAAATACCCAGAATCCCATGTTCAGAAAGTAGCCGGCTTATCTCATTATGGGTATTAATTCCAATTCCCAGATGTTCCTGCCTGTATTCTCGACCTTTACCAACTCCTATTCCAATGACGGGGTTACGGTAAAAAGCCGTCAATTCGGTCTCTATTAGTTCTACTCTCCCCGTTGTAATATCCTCTTTTAGTTCACCCGCAGCATTTTTGTTGGCATAGCGATTGCCTATTAGACCGCCAGTTTCGATTGATGAAAAAAACCAAACAATTGTAAAAACTAGTATCATGCCTAGAATACGAAAATTGGTGCCTTCCATACGTTTTGCATCCTGCTTATAGTAGAAGAATATAAGAAAAGCAATTATACAAAGTATAGCGGTAAGAACCCCTCCTCTCGAAAAGGTTATCACTGCCCTGTACCCCATTAGGATCAATAAGCTTATATCTATTAGATTAATTTTCAGATTCCGGATTGTGAAAAGCCGTGTACATATCAGGAAGCAACCCAAACCAAGTACCGTCGATATCTGGTTAGGACCAAAACCACCTGTTGCCGCGTAATTCCCGGCTAAACTAATTTTCACCTCATCCATACTCGGAGTATACAAATAAAGATATACTGTCTGAGCTATCAGAGGCATGAGTAACATTAATATTACTCTCTGAAAATCCTCTTTTTTAATCTTTTTGTAATAACAATACAGAGCCGATATTCCAAGGCAAACGGGGCCGGTTATATTAAATGCTACTAGCTTTCTAAAATCTGAATCATAACTAATCGTCATTGAGGCTACAATAACACCGGGAAAAAGGATTAGAAGATAAATCCAGTAAGGAATTGTTTTGGAGCTTGCTCCTTTAAAAAACATTCCGATTAGCAGAAAGATCATTACAGCATATTTGCCGGTCTCATAGAAAATTACCGCACCAGTTTGCCTAAAAAATACTTCTCCCCCTGCAATATATGCCGCAGCCATTAAGGCTTCATTCCCCCTGTTTTTTCGATCCAGGATCACAAAAACAAAAGAAGCCATAATACCTAAGAGAATTATCTTAGCTAGTGAAGGAAATAAATAAATAACAAAACCATACCCAAAATGCAATAGCAGCATTCTAATATAAAACTGGTTATTTATTTGATCACTACTTAACATAATTTTTCACAAAACCTCTCATAAATTGGTAAAACCGCTTCATAGGAATAATGATTCCTTATCTTTTCTTTTAAATATTTGGTTTCGATACAATATAATGAAGGGTCTTTTATAAATTTTAAAATAGCTTCCCTCATGGCTCTAACATCACCTGGTGGGATCAAAATGCCATTATTTCCCACTATTCTTCGGCACTCACCCACATCAGTACAAACAACACTTAAACCCGCCAAACCGTACTCGAGTAATGTCAATGGTAAACCTTCAGATCGTGAACTTAAAACTCCAAGATTCATATTTTCCAAAAAAGAAAAACTATCCTTAACTTCCCCGTGATACACCAAATAAGATCTTTTTTTAAATTCCCTCTTTATCATTTTAGAGTATTCATCTCTAAAGTCCTTTCCTATTATATGTAGGACTATTGAATGTTTCTTTGAAATAATATCACAGGCCTTCATCAATGTCAAATGATCCTTCTGGATCCTTAAATTAGCTAAACATACTATATTAAAAGCTTCATTATCTATATGAATTTTATTTTTTTCTCTTTCATTTGGATAAATGAAGTTATTTATGAAAGTTATATTTTCACACCTTAGATTATCCATTGCCCATTTTTCCAGCCTTTTATTCACAGATATAATACCATCAAAAAATTGCGAGAAGCACTTTAAATATTGGGTTGGGCGCTTTTCAAGATATTCACTGTTCCCATAATGATCATGCCAAATAACCTTAAAATCTTTTCTGATGATTTTACATAAAATTGCATAGAACCATGAACTCCCATGTGCATGTACAACCTCAATATTATTCAACGAAATATATTTTCTCAATTTTAATAAAGACTGAATATCAAACACGCTTTTTTTATTAAGAAGTAAATATGATACTCCTGGATTCAACAGAGCCTTGAATGAACCCTCCTCCCTTGTACAGATCAAATGAGAATCATGCCCTTTATCATAAAGAGCATTAGCATAATTTACCGCCATCCTTTCAGCTCCACCGGGATGCAGTGTATCTATAAGCTGAAGTATCTTCATATTAATTTCTTAATTTCCTTATCAAAAACCTCCAGTGTATATTTTTGTGACCATTCCTGGCCCTTCTTCGACATAACATTTAATTTTTGTAAAGAATGCAAATAAGTCTCAATTTCCAAGGCTGCCTTATCAACAGTCGGCTCAACTAATATACCTCTCTCTCCCTTTCCTAACATCCATTCCACACAGGAAATATTCGTTGAAATTGGTATACATCCATAAAACATACCCTCCGCCAAAGTCTTAGGCCAACCTTCACTCCTGGAAAGCAGGATCACAAAATGGGCGTTCCTAAGGGCTTTTTTTATAACATCAGGTTTTTGATTTCCATAAAGCTTAATTTTATCCTGTAATCCATATTCATTTATATATTCTATAATATCTGAACTTTTATCTCCTTTACCATATACATCCAGTGAGATATTAAATCCTCTATTTATTAGTTCCTGAATCACTTTTACAGCCAGAAGAGGTCTTTTGCCTTCTGCCAATGTTCCCGTAAAGACATATTTGTAAGGAGGCGAAAAGTCTTTAGAGAAACTCTTTATTTCCTTATTACTGTAACTTGCAGTAAAGAAAGGTACAATATTCCTACTGCTATAATTCCATTCTCCATAAACCAATACCTTTATATTCCTACTGAAAAAAGGACTGTTCAGTATTTTCCTTTGAAGATTATATGTCCATGGCTGACTACTATTTGGATCCCAATTACCTGCATATTTTGCCGTTTTATTTTTACCGGGAAAAAATATCTGGATTATACAAGCGAGTAAGCCTATGTTTCCGGGACAACGAATATGTATATGATCAGCTGCCCTCATTTCCCTGAAAATTGTAATTATGGCTGGAATCATCATTACCAGACTTCGAATAACACCTAAAAAACTTTTAAAATAAAGAGAAGGTACTTCTACAAGGTTCAAGTTAGAGTGTTTGTAAGGAGAATCGATTGAGTCCAGTTCCGAGTCTTCTAACGGCCCTATAATTCTTACCTCGCTGGCTTTTGAAATCCACAAATTCATTTCCCTGATATATGGAGCATACGCGAAGACTTTTTGAGTCTTTTTTTTATGAACAACGTGAGTAAAGACCGAAAATCGCATGATCTACTTTTTTTTCTCCATGAACATGGTCAATTGCATGCAACTATACAGACGCTCATCCGAAATTCTCGATTTTTCCCAGTCTTCTTTTAACCATTTCCTACCTATTTCAATTCTTTTTTTCTCTCCGATAGGTAATAGATTAAGTAAGAAAAACCATTTAGATTTTCCTAAAATCCCATGCCTTTCCAGGATATTAAAAGAATTTTCAAATTTCCTGATAGTTTTTTTATCAAATGGCCATTCCCAATCCCGGTCAGACTGGAATGGTCTATATAAAGATCTTGCAAGTCTTACCGGTAAACTGGTTTTAGTAGGGTCATAATTTATTATCCTGCCTTTATCACTAAGCTTTTCGTTAAGCCTTTTAATAAGGCCGTCCACATCTTTAAAATGATGTAATACGGCATACGCATAGATTAGATCAAAATCATTTTCTTTAAATTCCTCCGCAAGAAAATCCACGGCATACGCATTTGCTGATGGGATATGCTTTAATCTCCTATTAAACTGTTGCACTGCATTATCACTTAGGTCTATCGCTACATATTCAGCCGCATTCTCGGCAAGGTACATACTTAAAGAGTTCCCGATAAAGCAACCAAGGTCCAGAACTTTCTTCCCTTTAAGATCTCCTATCCACTCGGCATGTTGATTTATAATTATTCCTTCAATTCCCACTGATTTTCGAAAATTCGTCAGGATTCCGTTTCTGAGTGAAAACCAAAGCTTTGTTGCAAAGTTCTTTTTAAAACTTTGATAAAATTCCTTTTGACGTTTGTTTACTTCCTTTTGATCTTTCAACTGAATTTTAGTTAGAAGATTTTATACTGCATTAGAGGGTTTATCCCATTCATAAATAATTTTCTGGATAAAGATGCCGAATATTTATCTAATTCATTTGGTATACATGCCCAATTAACAAGAGAACCTTTTTCAAAAGAAGCCAAATCAATCCTTTTTAAAGAATACTTGTCAATTAAATAGCACTGGTAATTATTTTCTTGGATAAAAGAAAATACATCATTAACTGCATAGCCAGATCTCTTATGAATTAATTCAGGATTTACTTCGAGAATTACAAAAGGTCTGAATTTATTAATTATTCCGGATCCTCCTTTTAGCACATTTAATTCAAAGCCTTCTACATCTATAATAATACTTGAACATGCTTTTATTCCGATTAACTGTTCATCTAATTTAACTATTCTAGTCTTATAAGTGCTTGCCTTTTTATTATTACTCATAAATCCAACCCCTGAATTCTCAGGTGGAGAAGGCTCAAAATATGCAAAACCTGATTTCTCTGCAACAAGAGTTTTATATACAAACAGATTATTAAGATTATTTTTTTTCTTTATAACCTCAAGGCATTCAAAATTAACAGGATCGGGTTCAAATGCGTAAACATTGTCCTTATTCAAATTGGCATATGAAATTGTTTCTGTTCCTATATTAGCTCCTACTTCTATAATGGAACCCTCTTTAATTTCCAGCATCCTTTTAATTAAAACAATATTTCTCCATTCAAAATAACCGTGAAAATAAAACTGTTCTGCTATAAAATCCCGGGTATTATTCGATAAAGTCCCTCCAGTTATAGATCTCTTAGAAAAAGAAATCGCTCTTCTTTGCACCTCACTATTTGGCATCAACCTATTTTGAACCCTATGTGCCAGTAAAGGTGGTAGGAACTGGCAGAAGAATCTTATTATTGACAGCTTAAGCATTCAGTCTCCTGGTTAGATTATTAACAACATTACTCAACTCATAATTCTCCAAAAAATGTTGATGAGCATTTTGTGCCATCTCATTTCTTTTTTGTTTATCACTAAATATTTGACAAATGCAGTGACTCAGTTCTAATGAATTTCCTGTTTCAAACAAATAACCATCTTCACCATTTCGAATTATTTCAGCTATCCCCGTTGTATTAGACCCGATGACAGGTGTGGAAACGGCAAAGCTTTCAATTACCACATAACAAAAGGCCTCAAAAAAAGATGGAACTACACATACATAAGCTTCTGCAAGAGCTCTTAGTACATTCTCTCTTGAAGCAAATCCCTTGAATGCCAGATTTCCTTCAACACCTAGTTTCCGAGCCATATTTTTATAAGCCAGTATCTCTTCACTTCCCGGATTTCCCCCAAAAATTAGAACTTCTGTGTCCGGATAGTTCGAAATCACCCTGGGTAATGCTTCAAGTAAAACTTTTAAGCCCTTAACCGGGTGCAACCTGCCGGCATATACAATTTTATGATTATTCACTTTGCATTTCGTTAATAAAGATGGAATATGCACAGCGTTAGGGAATACTTCAATACGATCTTCTGGAACACCATAGTGCTTTATTAAATCGCTTTTGGCAGCCATGGAATTTGTTATCATTAATGTCGATAATCTATAGATTAAACTCTTTCGGATATTTAAGATTTTTTTCTCCTGAGAATGAGCTGAAGAATGAGTATGATACCATGCGATGCGATTTTTAACCCTTAATAGATAACCTGCCAGCAGGCAAAGGTTAACAGCTCCAAAGTTTGAAATTATAGTATCAGGTTTTTCTTTTCGGATAAGATCAGCAAGAAAAATAAAATCTTTCCACTTAGTTGGCCTACCGGATGGCCAATTCAATACGGTAATTTCAGGTCTGATTTCAAATGGATGGGGATGATCATCGTAACTTATTATAATAACCCTGGCATCACGAACAAGCTTATTGCTCAAGGTTATGAAAAATTCAGCAACCGAAGAGTTCTTAAGGCTAAAGCAAATAAAAAATGTTCTCATACCTAATTTGAATCTTAAATTTGCTCAGGTTTTTTGAAAATTAATACTGATAAGGAATAGATTCTTCCTGCACTATCGGCAAAAGCATTGGTATTCCTAAACCCGTTAAAGATCCTGATTACGAGAAGAAGTATATTAATAGAAATCCATTTGAGCCAAGCTTTAAATTTAGGAGAAGGATACCTCATCCTCCATACATACCAACCATTCCTGATCATCATCTTCCCATATTTAAAATAATCAGGCCGTCCCGATTCTTCATGTAAATGGAATACTCTAGCTCCGGTATGTACATATAACTTTCCAATACTTGAAACTCTCAGACAAAAGTCCATATCCTCATAAAGACCATAACCTTCAAAAAAAGAAGAAAACCCTATTTTATTGAAAAGACTCTTACGGTAGGAAGATACTCCTCCCATAAAATATTCTACCTCATAAGTTTTTCCTGAAGGAGGTAAAAACCCCGTAGAAAATCCATGGGAAAACTCCGGCATATAACCAGGTGGCTTATCTGCTAAAAGGCCCAGCCTTTTTCTTAATACGTTTCTCTGACCAAGCTTCCTTACATAACCATCAATTAGGAACTCATTATAAGCTGGTTGATAATTTTCATCTACTTTTTTCCAGCTTATTTCCTCCTTTATCCACCCTCCCACAGCTACAGCTTCCGGTTTTTCCTTGTAAGTTCTTATAAGCTGAAAGAAATATTCTGGCTCAAGCACTATGTCGTCATCCAGAAAACATATTATTTCTGATGACTGATGAACCTTTTTTATTCCGTAATTCCTTTGCCTGGTAAGACCCTTATCTTTCCCTTCTACTTTATAGTATGACAGAGATGAATAAGACGCTTCATCCAGTTTTATTTTTGTCTTCTCATCTTCTGATGAATCAATTATTAATATCTCAAATGGATACAATGTCTGCCGTTTAACAGATTCCATTAAGCGAATAACAGAATCGGCCCTGGAATAGGTACAGATTACCAAACTGAATTTTATATCTGCTTTACTTTCAGTCATTTCGATTATTGCTTTCCATGAGTTAGCAATTGGCTGGCAATCTTATCGCTTAATTGCCATCTTTCCTTCATTTTTTTTATATAAATCCATGGATTCTTCACAGATTGTTTTGCGTAAAACCTAAAAAACAGTTCGGCTTTATAACCTTTGCCCATATATGGGTTGTAGTATTTTTTTATAAGGATCATCATAGTAGGTGAAGGTTTAGGTTCTATACCTTCCTTTTTCCATTTGTCTTTTGAAATAGATCTAAAACCGCCTACCGGTGCTTTTAAATGAATCGTAGTAATATCAGGGTGATATATTATATCGCAGCCTTTGGACCTTAATTGCATTCCAAAATCAATATCTTCTCCAAAACCATGTTCCAGAAGTTCTGAAAATTCACATTTTAATGCAAATTCAGATCTTACCACAGAAGTTCCCGATCCAAAAGCTCCCCATTGTTTGATCCTGGGAAATATGGTTTTTCCTTCGGGTAGTATACAGTTTAAATTCAAACAGTCCACATTCATTCTTTCCATTTCGCTCAGTGAACGTTTAAGCAGATCTTCAGAGAAGCGTAAATCATCATCTGCAAAAAAGATATAATCTGATTTCACCTCTTTCATAGCAAGATTACGTGCATTACAGGCTCCGGTTTTGTGAATAAAATGGTGAATTATTAAAAATGGCCATTCAGAGGTTTTTATAAAATCCAGTTTTGTATTAGAATTCTCATTTGGATCCTGCTCCACTATAATCACCTTTTGCGGAAGCAGCGTCTGACTGGCCAGATCTTTTAAAACATTATGTAAATGCTCCGGCCTGCCCATGGTTGGAATTATAACATCTATACTTTTTTGATCCTTAGAAGATGAGGTTGTTTTAACCTGAAGAGAAGAAAGATCGATCTCTTGCTTAAAATATGATTTCTTAAATAAGGAACTAAAAAAACTAAATAAAGGAAATCTATTTTCATACCTGATCAGGCAAAAGATAAGCAGAAATAACCTGATCCTTTTGTAATGTTGGCCTACAAATTCAAATAATTCCTGGGTGGAAGCGGAATGAACTTTCTTTTCAAAACTTGTATCCTTTACCAATTCGGGCACGCTGTAGCAGAATAATGAGTTCTGCTGACCAATTTTAGCAATAGAGTTAAGTAAGTAACCAAAGTCTTTAATGCCATATAATATATCCCGAAATCTCAGAGCTACTTTGCCAGCAATACCTCCTACATCGGTACTCATTTGCCAGGTAGGATATCTTACTGAATAATCAGGGTTAATAAACGGAAGCTGATCAATATAACCTATTTCATCAGGAATATATTTTGATTTTACCGGAAAAGAAGCCATAATCAAATCATGATGAAATATTTCATTCCAATTGGAGGTCACCTCAATATCCAGGTCAACATCCATCCAACCTATCAACTCATCGGGATATTTTTCACAAACCTGCCAGAACACTTTTACAGGATTTCCTGAAATATCAGGTATATCAATCTCATCCCTCTGTACGGAGTGTATTATTTCAGCATTACTATGGAGGATCCAGATCAAATTTCGGAGCTTTCGTTGATGACCGACTTATAAAATTCAATATTCTTTTTGACTACGACTTCGGAAGAGAATTTTTTCTTCACCTGCTCTCTTGCCTGTTTCCCTAAAGACATCCTCAAATCTTCATTATTCAGAAGTCGGATTATTTTTTGAGCATAGGCTTTATGGGAACGAGGGTCTTCCATAAATCCTGTTTTTCCACCTACCATTACTTCAGGAGCCCAACCAATATTGGAAGTTACAACAGCCTTTTCCATAGCCATAGCTTCTATCCAGGTCATGGGCAGGGCCTCAGCGAAACTAGGTAATACCACTACAGCCGCTTCCGCTATATGGGTTTTGACCTCACTGTAATCTACGGCTCCCAGATAACTAAATCTTTCTGTTGCTTTTTCGGACAAATTCTGCCTGAACAATTCAATAGTAGATCTGTTCTCAAAAATATCAATAACATCCTTACCAATAATTACCAGCTCAGAATCAGGCCTTTCTTTTACAACCTCATTAAAGATCTTACTAAGCTCAAGAACACCTTTTTTGCGGATTACCGTTCCAAAATAAAGGATCCTGTTTTCTACTGGCTTCTTTACTGCCCGTAAGAATTTGTCAATTTCTATGCTATTCGGTATAATGCTGAAAGGGAGTTCCAGGTTAAAGATCTCATTCGTTTTGATTGCCGTAAATTGACTTACCGAAATATGACCATCAGCATATTTAAGTGCCACTTTTTCAAATAACCTGTTCTTCAGTTTCTGCTTCCTGTTCTCCAGTTCACAGAAATATGCATCAGAACCATTCAATCTTATCACTACCGGACAATTTATCCTCATAAATGCAGTGATACCTGTCCAGTCTGTTGCTTCTATAAGATCAACTTTCTCTTCCTCAATTAACCTGTTCAGAAATTTCTGTATATATTTTCTGTGGAAGAACCATCCTCCAAACGCATAGTGCTGATGTTTCAGAAGATAAAATCGAATGCCATTTTCTTCCAGCTCCCTGGCCAGGGATTGTCCATATACTATTACACTCACCCTGATATTATTCCTTACAAGGCTATCTGCCAGATTCTTTATACTGGTTCCCAATCCACCTGAAGGGCCTGTTAGTTCATGGGGATATTCTGGTGTTAGGAAAGCAATGTGCATTTCAGAGTGGGATTGTTTTTTAACTTATGACACGTTCCGAGAAGGCAAATTAGAAATAAAATTCCAGAATCTTTCAGAAGCCTTTTCCACAGGTTGAATATTTATCTTTTTAAACCATTCAAGCGCATTTTCCACATTTGATGAAACCTCTTCCTCAAGAACCTTCTTTATCACACCTGATATTTCATCCTTATTATCTATCCAAAGAACAGCATTCCTGTTAGGCATACTCCTAAAATGTACATAATCGTATATAATAGCTACATCCTTTAAAGCTTTTCTGTCTGTCGGATCATAATTAATAAATGCACACGGCTTTTTATAACTGGCATAATCAAAAACCATAGACGAGCCCAGATTGATGACCATAAAAGTGTTGGAAATAATACTGGTTTGTAATCCCAGATCCTCCTCTTTTGGCAGGATCTCATTCCAGGCTTCTCCTGCTTTATACCATTCTGGCCTGATTTCAGTAATGATATGCTTATGGTTTTCCAGAACCTTATCATAACGGCTGGAATGATCTACCGGTGATCTTCTGAAAATAATTCCTATATCATAGCCTTTTGAATTAAGGCTTTCTACTGCCTGAGCTGTGTCTTCCAGATAAACCTCATCATGGGGGGAAGTGGTAATATCGTCTCCAGAAAAACAGAGATATTTTCGGGAAGACTCCAATCTAAACCTATTAATGAATTCTTCCCTTTCCAGCCTTTTCTGCCTGTCAAAATGCACCTCAAACTGCGGAGTGCCGGTGATGATAACCTTTTCCGCTAAAATATGGGGGTAATACTTTAGAAGTTCCTGTTTCATATGATCGCTCCAAACGAAATAGAAATCGGCATCTACCACTTTAGTTGCCTTAGGTAAATTATCCCATGAAAAAATAAAACAACCTGTGGGGACCCCAAGATCCCTGGCTGCAAGCATCGGAGCTATCGCAGTTAAGGGTCGCTGGTTGGTGCAAAATAGAAATTCTGGTTGCTCCCGCTGTAGTAGGTCAAAGCATTGAGTATAATATTTCGATTTTCTTTCAGCCTCTTCCATTCTTCTCTGAAGGTGCTTCACTCCTCTTTCTCCCGAATGAGTATTTACCAGCATCCTCACAAAGGAATTTTTTATACGTGATTTAAGATTGGTTCCCGAAGGAGGAAATTTATAGGTCTGGTAGACAGGATCATTGAATTTATCAGTAAAATAATCAAGTTCACTTTCTATTTTAGCTCTTTTATAAAGATCGGTCACAGCCCTTGGTCTGGCCTTGAGTTTGATCTGTTTCAGTCCATTTTCAGAAAGGTCTTTGGAGGTCTGGTTCCAGAAAATGATTTCATATCCCAGCTTCTTCCCAATTTGGGGAAATGTTCCGTACGCGAAATTCTTCAATCCAACCCCGTCCGGTATTAAAACAAATATCTTCTTATTCAAGGGTGATTAATTTAGATCTCTGAACTGTTTTTGATGCACTATATCCCATATATCCCCTTTTTGGAGCAGGTTTAAAAACTTTTTGGCACTGTCACCGTTCCCAAAATCAAAACCTTCCTCAGAAAATGTAACTTCTTTTGTTCTGTCTATCGACTTTAGAATATTTTCCACGGAATAATCACTGTTTATAATCTGGGCATTTGCCGACCTGTTCTTCTGGCGTGTACCTATATTCACAGATGGAATCTTATAATAATGTGCTTCACGTATTCCCGCACTACTATTCCCAATGATAAACTGTGCATTTTTAAGCAGACTCAGGAAATATTCAAACCTTAAGGACGGAATGATTCGGAATTTCGAATTATTTTCAAGTCGTTTATACTCTTGCAGGATTATCCCCGTGCCACGATCATTATTAGGATATATAACCACATAATTGTGATTATCCTCCAGGAGGGCATTTACAAAATTCGAAGCATGCTTTTCCATGAGGGCCGCTTCCGTAGTGACCGGATGGAACATGGCGATTGCATATTCCTCAAAATTGATTTCATAATATTCTTTGACCGTTTCTAAAGCTGGCAGATTCTTTGAAAACATGATATCGATATCTGGTGAGCCTATTTTGAAAACAGAGCTTTCCAGTTCCCCCATTTGAATGAGTCTTCTTTTTGCCTGGTCATTTGCAACAAAATGTACATGGCTAAGTTTGGTTACACTATGTCGAATGAGTTCATCAATGGTTCCGGAAAGTTCACCACCTTCTATATGTGCCACCAGAATATTATTGAGAGATCCCACTATGGCTCCGGCTAATGTCTCTATCCTGTCACCGTGAACCACTATCAGATCGGGACTCTCTTCTTTTACATGGGAAGAAAGTCCTTCTATGGTTTTCGCCAGGCTTAGATCCATGGTCATCTCGCTGGTATGGTTTTCAAAGGTCTTTATATTCTTAAACCCTGCTTTTTCAAGCTCCAGTACCGTGTAACCATACTTTCTTTGCAGATGCATTCCGGTAGCGAATATTATATATTCAAAACCCGGTTCTTCCCTTACTACCTGCATTAAGCTCTTTAGCTTCCCAAAATCAGCCCGGGTCCCGGTTATAAATAATATTTTTCTGGTTTCTGTCATTAAACTTTAAGTCTTGCTAGAATTATTTAATTTTTTTCGAATGTAAAGCTTTGCTTTCAAAAGCTGATATTCAAAACTTATCTTATCAAGAAAGGATAGGAAATTTTTGAAAAATGCTGCGTTAACAAAGGATCCTGCAATATGTAATGAAGAAGGAAAACTTTTATTATGAAGCCTGTATTCTTCAAGGGTTTCGTTCCTGTACCGGTTTACCAGTGAGCTTTTTGACCTGTTTATGAAATAGAAAAAACTTTCATTCATATCTGCAATCTCATAGCCACTTTCAATCGCTCTAACTGACCATTCCTTATCTTCACTGAAGGAAAGCTCTTCGTTGAATCTTATTTCTTCCCACGCAGTTTTATTGATAAGACAGCAACCCGCCATCAAACCATACAGAAGCGGTTCCTTTACCCTGAAATTATTTTCGACTGCTCGCTTATAGTTTGATATACTATTAATATATCTTACCCCTGCGATACCGGGATTAGCGGTAACGAAACTGATCGTATTTCGAAAAAAACTATTTCCCACCGGTACCGCGTGAGAACTTAATAGCAACACATAATTTGAAGTCGCTTTCTCGATTCCCATATTTATGGCTCTCCCGTAAGTAAAATCAGTAATATTAAAGATCTTGCAGCCATAATTTTCAGCGACCTCTATACTATTATCTGTAGACTCATTATCTATTATTATAATTTCCTGAATATCTTCCGAATATATTTCGGTTAAGATCCTGAGGGTGGTTTCAAGATAAGAAGCCTCATTTTTGTTCCTGATAACGATGGATACCTTATTCAAAATCTTCAAATTTTAACTGTCTTTGTTCTGGTATATCCTTAACAGCCTTTTTCCCCAGCACATTCTCATAATTCTCTGCTGTAATTTCACCAGTTCCAGGCCTTTTCACCCATATATTTTCAGCTGTAAATACTTCTCCTTTTTTGACAGGCCTAATAGTACAAACGGTGGCAAAAGCAAAATCCATGGTCACCTGTTCTTCTTGAGCAGGAAGTTTTGCTCCACCCCTCATAATGGCTATTTCAGCACTTGCTTTAATAAGGTTACCACACTCCTTTTCATCCATACTACAAACAATATCGGGCCCTGTTCTGTTCATATGATCTGTAAAATGACGTTCCAGGATGGAGGCTCCAAGGGCAGTTGCTGCGAGACAGGCATTGTTATTCAGCGTATGATCTGACAATCCGAAAACTTTATCGGGGAAAGCATTATGAAGTTCTTCCAGAGCCCCCAGACGAACCAGATGAGGTGGAGTAGGATAAAGGTTCGTGGTGTGAAGCAGTGCTACCGGTACATTTTTCGAATCAAAAATAGATACCGCTTTTTGAATACTCTCTATCGAATTCATCCCTGTACTTAGTATCACCGGCTTTCCAAACGAGGCGATATGTTTAAGCAACGGATAATTATTACATTCTCCACTTCCAATCTTATATGCAGGAACATCAAAACATTTCAGCCTTTCGGCAGCCGCACGGGAAAAAGGGGTTGAAATAAAGATCATTCCCTGCTCCTCAACATAATTTTTCAATGAAAGTTCATCGTCTTCATTTAGGGCACAACGTTCCATAATCTCATATATGGAAACATCTGCATTCCCCGGAACCACCTTTTTCGCTTCGGGACTCATTTCATCTTCCACTATATGGGTTTGATGTTTTATAACCTCTACCCCCGCTCTTTTAGCGGCATCTACCATTTCTTTTGCAACTTCAAGGGAACCTTCATGATTGATACCTATTTCGGCTATAACCAAGGGGGGAAAATTATAGCCTATCTTCCTGCCTGCGATTTCAAAAATATATGACATTCAATTAATTCTAATAGGTTCTAATATATCTTATTAAATAAGTATGAACTTTATGTTTAAACCAGAATAATATTTTATTTAAATCCGGATTTAAAAATATTATCCTGGCCCCACCCTGGTAAATACCTTTTTTACCTGGTGCATATTCTTTCTTCTTAGCTAGGGTGGTAACATTTACGTATTTGTTATTTGGAAATTTAGATAAAATAATTTTGGTTTGGTCAAACCGGTCACCTTCTACCAAGAGAATTGATTGAGGTTTGCAGAATTGGGAAACGAGATTTAGATCTTCATTTCCATCTATAATTATCAGGTCGAATTTTTCATCTGAGGGTAACTCATCAAGAGCGTCATATAATTTGAGAGCTTCAAAATTCTTTAGATTCGTCTTAAGAGCTTCCCGGCAAAATTGATTTGACTCCGTTGCGCTATAATCCATAGAATGATTAATCTCCCCACAATAGGAAATAACAGTATCTGCAATCGTACCTATTCCTGCTCCTAACTCCAGAATAGAATGAACCTTAAATCTTTTTATAAGTTCAATTATTACAAAAATTGCATATTCACTTGCTATGAATTCGTTTCCCTTTAAGAAACAGAATTTTCTATAATTTGTCTCAACAAAGGCCTTATGATCCGTTATATTTTCCATATAAATATTCGGCATATTCAAAATCTTCTTTAGTATCGATATCTACATTAGCAAAGGAATGACTAATTTCAAATGGAAATGCATGTTCATCTATTAGGATATTCTGCTGGATCAGGCTTGTCTTAGTAATATATAGAAGTCCATTTTCAAAATATAGCTTTTCGATATCCTGGGATCTTTCTCCAAATTTATAATTATAAGGTTTAAATGATTCCTTTTCAATAATTCCAAACTTTCTGCAAGTTTTGGACACTGTAAATAAAGACTTGAAGTCTCCTGAAATAAATTTATCATATGCCTTACTTAAAAGTATTTCCGGCCTCAAGGGATTGGTAGGTTGAAGTAAAATGACATTTTTCCAAAGAGTCTTCTCAGTATCCAGCACATGCTTCACTGCTTCCAAAGTAGGCGATTTATCCCCACTAAATTTGGTGGGTCTGTCAACCACCTCTACCCCATAAGAAAGAGCCACCTCTTTAATTTTTATATCATCTGTAGAAACAATGATTTTATCAATGATTGTACTGTTCGCTAAAGCATAATTAATGCTATGACCAATTAAAGGGATATTACCCAGCTTCATTATATTTTTACCCGGAAGCCTTTTTGAACCTCCTCTGGCTGGAATAATAGCTATGTTACCTTTTGAATCCAGAATTTAATTTTTACTTGAATTACGTAAATCGATAATAAATTTAATTGACCGTAAATCATTTTCGATCTTATAAAGATAATTATGGTGCCTGTATTCAAAAATTATTTTCTTTAAGATCTTATCATTTATCTCCTTAAGACTTATTAATGGTTGATAGTTCTGTTTAAGCATTTTCCTTAAGAAGAACTTCAGGCTTTTTTGATCTTTATCCTTTCTAAAAGTTACGGAAACAACTTTATTTTTATAAGATGGTAATTCCTCATTAATAAAATGATCCACTAGTGCCGATAAATTAGAAAGATCATATTCAACATCCGGGGAGAGTAAAGCATTTAAATCTTCTTTTGAGTAGCATACCCCCCATTTTTCCTGGTTATCCGGAATAACTTTCTTTCTTTCCCGGGCAATTTGATAATGTCTAAGATTAATCCTTCTAATATTACTGACCTTTGGTTGAACGCTGAGTTCATTGTTTTCTTCAAAAGGATATCTTGGATGCCACTGGTGAGCAAGCATGTTTCTTTCCTCCTCTTTTTTATAAAGCCCCGCATTCTCTAATCTAATGAAGAGATCTTCATCTTCCGATCCGTAAAAATGATAGAATTCATCAAATCCGTGGATCTTTTCAAGATAAGGTTTGGGATAAAGTCCAGACCCAGTAATATAACCTGTATGGCTGGGTTTTAGATCAGAAAATTTGAGATTTGAGATATCTGAAGTAGTCTCTTCTTTCTGCAAATAAGCATAACTAAACACTGTATAATTATTAGGTTTAGCAAGTCTTTTTGCAGACGCAACAAATTCAGGATGAAAGATCAAATCAATATCTGCCGTAATTATATAATCCGATTTCGATTTCCAGATCCCATAATTGAAAGCCTTGCTCTTATTCCATAAAAGCCCTGGATGAGCTACATAGTGATAATCTACAAAATTGAATTCGGAAAGAGTATTGAGTATAGTCTGTGAATTCTTTTCAGAGCTTCCATAGTCGACGAAAATTACATGGAAATCCTTATCGGTCTGTTTTTCCAGACTTTTCATTGAATGGAATACCCTGGAATGGTCACGATCTCTATACGCGAATAACAGGCTAATACTTTTATTCATGACTTTCCTCCTTTTTGGGCTGGAAAATTGAATCCATTGTTTTTGATAACTGGTTTACTGAGAGGTACTCCTCCAGATCAGGTCGATTTAACTCCATAGAGGCCTTATCTTTTTTCCAGTTTTCAAAAAGTTCACTTAAAAGTAAGGTTATTTTCCTTTTATCATCAATTTCTGACCAATAAGGATATTCGAATCCTAATAATCTTCGACTTTCGCTGTTTGGAGGCCCTAATAAAAGGATCTTTTTATTTGCAGCTATACAATGAGGAAACTTTCCCGGAAGAAAAGGACTGATCTCCGATTTGGCTTCAAGGATAATATTTACTGATGCATTATGTTGTAATACCTGGACGGTATCAAAATCCAGTTTTTCCTTGCTGTTCTTAAACTGGGATACTTCTCTTTCAAACTCATTAAGAATATCTGAATAATAATTCTCCCCCCCTATAAAAACAAGCTCGGCAGATTGCCTTGCTTCCTCACTTTGACTTAGAAATTCCCGAAATCCCTCAAGCAGACCGAATGGTTCTCTGCCTTGTATAAGGTTACCTGCATGTAACACCGTAAACTTTTCAGGTTTCACAACCAAATCTTTCGCCAGAAGTTGGGAGGCTTTGGGTTGATTTTCATGATCTATCTGGTGCGGAATAACGACTCCCTTTTTCTTAAATTCCTCAAATTTAGATCCCATCCATTCCATAAGAATTTTTGAAGGAAATGCTGTTATTGTACATCTGGAAGCCACGTTTTTCATGAAATCCTCCTTTTGATGATAACCAGGTTCAAACCAGGGATAGGGCGGCGGATACCAGTGCATAGGATACGGATCATGAATATATGCCATCCATTTATCGTGAAATTCCGGCAAGCCCAATAATGCATGATGAGGCCTGAAACTTCCTCCTTTACTTAATGTTAGAACAAGATCGGGCTTAAAATCATTACTATTTCTCAGTGCTGTAATTATACTATTTCGGTCATTTAAAAGAGTGAAGGAAAAGCCAAACAGCCTTTCTAAAGTTTTATTTAGACGTATTTTGAAGATATACCTGAGGTAACGTTCTGTTCTACTTAAAAGGAAAAGAAGACTGCGGCGATTCTCCTCAATTGAAACGCAATCTATGTCATCCCACTGAACTTCTCTACGAGTGTAATGATAGACTCTAAGTTCGAACCCGGCCTTTCTCAAATTTCTTATTAAAGCCACATTAGCTTTAGAGCCACTACTGTCTTCCACATCAATGGATTCTGAAATGATTAATATTTTCTGTGACATTTAGCTCTTAGAAATTTAAGCTAAAATATAGCTTTTAATAAAACATGAAAATGAAACTAATCTTTCGTTTGGTCATATTGGTTTAATTAATTTTATAACCGATCAGTGTTTTCAAATCCTTTCTTTTCATGATTTCTTTCCTTATGCACAAGTAATCGAATTCAAATACATATATATTGAAATCCTTATCCAGAAAAGAAACAGCATTTTGCCTATCCTTTTTACTTAAATGTTTAAATTCAAAAAGGATAAGGCGAGGTCGAAAAATATCCAGGTCAAGTTGGGAAAGTATCTTCCAGTCGTAGCCTTCAGTATCTATATGAAGAAAATCCAGGTTTCTAACCTTATGTTTCTTAAGTAAAATTTCAAGTTTAGCTCCTTCTACTTCCAATTCCTTAATATACGGCTCAAGAATACCGTCTAAATGTTTAAGAATATGGCTTTTTTTGAAAGAGCCTAACTGATCATACCATACAGGCAGACTTAAATTTTTATTCGCTTCTTTAGTTACATAATAAAAACGCTGTTTTTTTCCTTCATTAATAGCTACATTCTCAAATAGAAACCTGTCACTTTTCGGATAATTTGACATTAGTTTTTTAAAGAGATAAGGAACCGGTTCTACAAATAATATCCTCCAGTTAGATTTCTGAAGAATTATATTATGTAACGGATCACCTGTTACACCATCATTGGATCCTATTTGAACAATCATAAAATTCCTGTTTGGAAGATATCTGTCTATCCAATATCTAATAGAATTTTTATTTCTGTAAATGTTTCTTAGAAGAATAGACTGTAGAAATGGTATTCTCTTAATAATTTTTTTTACTTGAGGAGAAATAAAATTGCTTTGAAGAAATTTCATTAATAATTTAAATATTTCGATTATTATACTTCATTTCAGAGCTTTCTTAACCAAAGACTACTACCACTATAATCTCTTACCAGAGGCATATCATCGAAACATGAACTATGTAATTTATTCAGATAATCATTAAAAAATAGGATCTCAAAATCTTTATTGTACATAAGAAAAGCTTTAATTAGATAAGCTTCGGCCCATCCAAAACCATTAAGAACCCAAGACCTGGGATATTCAAAGGGGAAATAAATATCGTGGAAATGAATTATCACTCCTTTTTGCAACAATGGCAACACGTTAAGAATAAGATGATTAACATCACTACCCGTCTTTACTACATGAGAACTATCAATAAACAATATGTCTCCCGATTCAAGTTGCCCGAAACTATTAATATCTACCTCCTGTACTTCTTTTCTTAGTATTTCTGCTTTGATTGAATTCTTATATTTTTCAAATAATTTAATTAACCGGGCTTCAGGATAAGGATCGATAAAAGTAAAATCTATTAAATAATCCAGAAAACCTTCATTTACCTCAAGCATTAAAGCAGAGGAGAATCCCGATCCAACCTCAATCACCCTTTTAGGTTTAAAAAATCTTAAAAAGCAATACAGAATTATCCCATCACTATGACCATAATAACTATTGTTCAGAAAATAGCCGGTTGTATCCTGCCAATGCTCTTTAAAATTGATTTGATCGTAAAAAACCATAAATTCTTTGACAAGTTGCAACTGTCTATCCGCATTTAAATCCAATCCGTTTATTTCATGATTTTTATGGGAAGGCCATATCAGGTCTTCTTTTTCTAAAATATATTCTGGAGAAACCACAGGAGAATAGTAATGTCCAGCAGGAAACTTGGAATAAGAACTTAGACGGTGTAAGGTACTTATATAAGGTAGTTTATTTAAAATAACTTTAATCCATCTAATTAGCTCTTTTTTTAATCTTCTCATCCAAAGTGTTCAATGAAAGTTCATAATTCCTGGTTCTCCAGAAATGAGATTATATGTTCAGCAGCTTTACCATCTCCATATGGATTCGACACATTAGCATTATGCCTAGGTTTACTCAAAATTTCTCTGGTTTTAAGTACAATATTTTCTTTATTGGTTCCCACCAGGAATGAAAAACCTTCTTCAACCCCTTCCGTTCTTTCAGTAAATTCTCTGGTAACCAGTACAGGTTTATTAAGGGATGGAGCTTCTTCCTGAATTCCTCCGGAATCAGATATTATAATATCAGCCTCTTTCATTAACCATATAAAGTCTGGATAAATAACGGGCTGAATTAAAAAAATATTAGGCCTATTACCCAGCATTGAGTAGACAGGAACTGATACATTGGGATTGAGATGTACGGGATAAATTATATCTACAGGATCATTATTCGCCAGTTTCCGAAGGGCTTCACAAATATTTTTTAGTCCCTCGCCAAAATTTTCCCTTCTGTGGCCGGTGACAAGTATTAATTTATTTTTTGGATTCAGCCTGGACTTTAGATCACTTATTATCTCACTAGAGTAAGTAGATGTACCCACCTTCTCTAAGCTTATTTTCAGCGCATCAACCACTGTATTTCCGGTAATTAGAATAGTTTCTTCAGGTATCCTTTCCTCAATAAGATTAAAAGCTGCCTTTTTGGTAGGAGCAAAATGATAACTCGCTATTCGGGAAATAACCTGTCTGTTCACCTCTTCAGGAAAAGGGGCGTCTTTATTATAGGTTCGTAATCCCGCTTCTATATGCCCAACTTTTATTTTTCTGTAATAGGCCGCCATTGCAATAGCTGCTGCCGTAGTAGTATCACCCTGTACTAAAACCGTATCCGGTTTAAAATCATCAAAAACAGCATCAATTTCAGTGAAGATACTCGAAGTTAATTTGTTTAAGGATTGATCTTCCCTCATGAGATCCAGATCGTAATCTGGTTCCATCTCAAAAAATTCCAGTACCTGGTCCATCATTTCTCTGTGCTGTGCAGTTACACAAATAGCATATGACATATTTCTCCTATCCAATTCTGCACATATTGGAGCCATTTTAACGGCTTCGGGACGGGTTCCAAAACAAACAAGAATTCTCACTTTAAAAGATCTTTTAACTTTTTCTTCAATATAAAAACAGGCCTTAACACTGGATAGAGCTTATACCCTGCACTAAATTTAATCCTCCTAAGCTTCCCAGCCTCAGATTTGTCCAAGGTATATTTAATAACTGAATATTCTTTCAGGAAGAAGCCCATTCTTAAAAAGAAGATTTCAAGCTTCCTTGAAAGCAAGCCTGCCTGTTGTAAATGGTCTATAACCATTTTAATCGCTTTAATATAAGAGCCTCTCCTCACAGGGTCATTTTTATAAAACTGCCCGGTATTGGAGTTTGAATGTTTCCTGTTATAATACAGGACCTCATTTATGGAAACGCCTTGAAATCCTTTAATAAGTATGCGGGTGTAGCATTCCCATTCTTCGGCATACATCAGGTCTTCATTAAACCTTAAATTCTCAAAGCAATCTTTTTTCCACATTACCCCACAAGAGGCAAAGGGAACTTCCCCGGTAATCATTTCATCTATTCGATCAACTCCAAAATTTTGAAAAACTATTTCATCTGTAGTAGCAAATGCTCCTAAATCACTTGTTTCATTAAAAGGTTGTTTATCATATCTACAGAAAAAAACAGAGTTGTTTTTAAGAAGTGATACACAGGTTTCAAGGTTGGCCGGATGAACAATATCATCATCATCAAAGAAGATGATATAATTTCCTGAAGCGAGAGATAAGCCATAATTCCTGCTCCCTGGAAGTCCTTTTTTATGGTCATCCGGGCGCTGGACGTACTTAAACCTATTGTCCTTCTCCGTCCATCCTTTCAAAATTTCCCGGGTATTATCTGCACTTCCATCGTCAACCACGATACATTCCCAGTTGGAATAAGTTTGTTCCTTTATGGAATTAAGAGCGTCGTTAATAAAGCTCTCTCTGTTATAAGTAGCCATAATAATGGAAACAAGCTCGTTTGTCACAAAATTATTTTTTAAATAGGTTTTTGATTGTTCGCATGGGTTTCAGAAACAGTTTTCCCAGCCTGTACTCAGGTCGGTCAAGAATCCTTCCCTGGGCTGCTTTATTTTTCTCAACCCTTTTAAAGAGAGTATTCACCAGGGATGCAAAATGATCTGAACTGGAGTACAAATCGCGATGCTTAAGAATTATATGCCTGAATTTTTCATCCTTTTCATTTTTTATAAGCTGGGTGGTTGACCCTTCCCTGACCTGATAATGGAAAAGCACTTCATCAATAACATAAGCACGTCCCCCGTCTTTAAGCATATTCAAATAAAGTTCCCAGTCTTCAAAACCAAGAATGGGAAGTATTTCCTCATAGCCACTCACGCGTTCCCATTCCGATCTAAGAAACATTGAACTACCGGGAGCCCCGTTAGAAAACAAAAAATTTTCATAGCTTCCTCCTTCAGGCACAATAATATCATTGTTGCCATCTTTCTTAAATCTCTTGATTTTGGAGGTTACTATTTTTACATCTTTTTCCTTATTAAAAACTTCTACCGCCTTTGAACAAAATGACTTTTCAAAAAAATCATCGGAATCATGATTCAGTATGAATTTCCCCGAACTTTTCTCTATTCCTGAGTTCCTGGCCATTGCCTGACCTTTATTTTCCTGGGAAAGTAAAATATCAATTTTATTGCTGTTTGCTTCTATAATTGATTTAATTATTGAATTACTCCCATCATCTACCACAATGATCTCTCTATCCTTATACTCCTGTTCATATGCCGAATTTATAGCTGTGGCTATATCAGGATCATTATAACATGCTATAATTATAGAAACCTTCTGATTCATTCTTTCAATAATTCTTTAAAAACCCTGTCATATTCTTTGGCCACATTTTCAGGAAGATATTTTTCCAAAGGTTTCGGGAATATGCCTTTCTTATACATTTCAATTCCCTGTTCCAAAGCTTCGACCACTGAAGTTATGGAATTAGGATCAAACAGGGGTAATTTATGGTCAACTAACTGTTGTTCAATATTGCCGATTGCCGGACCTACTGTTACTTTTCCAAAAGATAAACCCAATAAAACATTCCCTGAATTCAGCAGGTCAGTTCTCGGGACCAGCACAATATCAGCTGCCGATAATCTTATAGAAAAATCATTACTACTTATACTCTCATATGTAAAAAGATATTCTGGAGGCTGATATTTTTTACGAAACCGCATTTTCAGGTATTGCTGAACGTCAAAGAATCTCTGCATTTTCACTCTACCTCTAAAATCATATTTCAGTTCATTGAGCATATTGGTAGCTATAAGAACCTTATTTTCCTCTTTTATTTTTTTAAAAGAATCAAGTATCAGTTTTCTCTCCTTGAAGGTCCTTACTTGCCCCGGAGCTATGATCACCAGAGCCTCTTTATCTATACCCAACCTATTTCTCGCCTCCTGCTTTGGGATCTTTTCAAAACTCTGTTCAAAGCATGGATGCGGAATTACTATATGTGTAGTCTCAGGATACAGAACTTTGTATAGTTTTTTACTATAATCTCCGAGATGAATAAAAAGGTCTGTGTTTTTTTCGATAATCCTAAACAGTCTCTTGAAATTAGGAGTAGTACCTTTAACCCTTTCCAAATCATGCTTGGTATAAACAAGTTTTGAGTGCTTCTTCCAGTTAGCAATTTCCTTTTCTAATTGATCCAGTTCAGAATTAGAAGGTTCTTTCCAATTAAAAATAGCCTCGGGCCAGTGAATATTTATAATTTTAAAGGAATCGTCATACTTTAAAAAATGATTTTTTTCAAATTGGAAGTCCGAGAACTTCTCTATTTCATTGAGGTAAGTATATTTGTTAATAAATGGCAGGAAAACTTTCAAATTATAATTTTTTACCTTTTAAAATATTTTCGAATCCAAAATTAAGGCATAATTATAGAATTCTGTTGATAGAATAAATTTCTTTAAACCTCCCTCGATTAATATTTTAAATTAATTTGTTTTATTTTATTCCAAAATCCATGATTGAATGGAAGGAAAAATGATCCAAAAAATAAAAACAAGTTTTAAACAATTATACATTACTACTTTTTGCAATAGAGAAGACCTTAGTAATAGGAAAATATCCTATTCTCAAAGTGGGGAAGATCTGATAGTAAAATTTATATTTGATTATATAGGCATAAAAAAACCAACCTATTTAGACATAGGAGCCCATCATCCCTTTTTTATCAGTAATACTGCTCTTTTTTACAAAAATGGTTCAAGAGGCATAAATATTGAACCTGATCCTTATTTATTTCAGAAATTTCCTATACACCGTAAAGAAGACACCAATCTTAACATTGGCATTGGAGGGACTAATGATTTATTGGATTTTTACATTATTTCCTCAGCAACCTTAAATACCTTTTCAAAAAATGAAGCAGAGAGATATTCAACGGAAGGCAATTTTAAAATCAAGGAGATTAAGAAAATTGAGGTAAGAACTATTGGAGATATTTTAAAAAACTATGCAAATGGGAAATTCCCACAATTCTTAAATATTGATGCTGAAGGCATGGAAGAACAAATAATAAACCAAATAGACTTTATTTCCAATTTTCCCATTGTAATTTGCATAGAAACAATTTCATTTTCAACATCCGGCAAAGGTAAAAAGAACCTTACTTTGGTTAAGTATATTGAGGAAAAGGGATATATTCTGTATGCAGATACCAACATCAACTCCATATTTGTTAAAAAGGAATTCTGGCAAAAAAACTGATATGATCTGTATAAAACTGAAAGGTGGTCTCGGAAATCAAATGTTCCAATATGCCCTTGGCAGAATTATAGAAAAAAAAGAAGGGACAGATCTTTTTATTGATAATCGTTTTTTTAGGCAGGAATCTAAAATCTCTGGTCTTACTGCTAGAAGTTTTGAATTAGATGTTTTTCCTAATACATACAAATTTGCTGATAAAGCGAAGATTGATCTTTTTTTTAGTCCAACTATTTTAAGCAAGATAAAAAGAAAAATGGGAATCAATTATCCTAGGATCTTCATGGAAAAGAAATTTGGTTATAATGAGAATGTATTAAACTTTCAGCCCCCTATATACCTTTCTGGATACTTTCAGAGTTATTTATATTTTAAAGGTTACGAGAATTTAATAGATGAAATCTTCTCTTTTCCATCGCATACATTAAACAGTATAAATAAATCTTATTTACAGGAAATTAAAGCTGTTAATTCTGTAGCAGTTCATATAAGACGGGGCGATTATGTGCAAAACAGGCTTACCCAGGAATTTCACGGAAACTGTAATAGATCTTATTACCAAAAAGCAATTGAATTTCTGAAAGAAAAAATTGAAAATCCACATTTCTTTTTCTTTTCAGATGATCCAAAATGGGTAAGAAATGAATTTAAGGAGTTTGCCTGCGAAAAGACTTTTATTGAAAATACATCTGAAGAAGCATGGATAGACATGTTCTTAATGAAAACATGCAAGCACAATATAATCGCCAATAGTTCCTATAGCTGGTGGAGCGCCTGGTTAAATAAGAATTCTGAAAAACTGGTCATTGCTCCAAAAAAATGGTTTGCAAAGCAAAATTTCAATATTTCAGATCTTATCCCAAAAGGCTGGATACAATTATAAATAGGAGATCCGCTTAACTACCGGGAATTAATAGAAAAATTGATTCTATCTAAAACTCTGGAAACGAAACAATTTCTATATATTCCAGCAAGCACTCCTTTTACATAATATTTGAAAAATGGTCGAAACCGGCCATGCTTTAACCAGTTTATAAACTCTTTAAAGATTTCTTTGATATAGTAATTTCTAACTTGTTTATAGTTAGGATGGTATTTTTTAGAAAAAATCAGTTTATTGCGGTTAAAATAATAGTGGAAGTTTTCTCTTTTCTTACTTGTTTTATTATAAACCACAGCAAAGGTATTCACCCCTAAATACCATCCATGAGACCTTGCGTTAAAACACCAGTCGGTTTCTTCGAAATAAAGAAAATATTCTTCAGGCAACCTTCCTAATTTTTTCAGTGCGTCGGCACTGAACATCACACAGCTACCATCTATATAATCTACTTCAAAATTAATTTCCCTTCCAACTTCAGCCACCGGCTTATTAAAGTTTTTTTGTATGGTACTGCAATTTTCATCCATTAAAATATAATCGCCATCGGTGAAGATTCTTTCCCTATTCTCCCTTCTGATTATCCTTGGACCAACAGCAGCCAGCATGTCATTTTCTTCAAAAGTTTCAATTAATAAAGGAAGAGCATGTACATCAACCCTTATATCCGGATTTAGAAGCCAAACATAATCCGCATTATTCTTGAGCGCTATATCTAAACCAACATTATTACCACCTGCATAACCCAGATTACTATTATTAAGAATCAGCTGATCCTCCGGAATATGTTCTTTGAGTCTATTTATATCGTTATTATTCGATGCATTATCGATAATAAGTATTTTCAGAAAATAAAATGAAAAATCTGCCAGGTTATTATAAAGCTTAATACTCTCTTCTGCCGTGTTATAATTTAATATCAAAGCATAAACCTTAATATTTGTAGGTTCCATATGGTTTACTTTTTATTGAGGAATCCTTTTAAAATGCTTATTATTCTATAACTTCGAGTATTCCTTAAATTTTTTAGAGAGTTTTCAAGCTGCAAGATTTTGTGATTTTTTTTCTCGAGTTGACAATGGTAAAATTCGATTAATTTATCAATAGCTATATAATTTGCCAGTATCCGGTACACTTCATTTTCATGTTCATCATTAAGTTCTACATCTGAGTTTGAGAAAGGAGTGCGATTATAAACCAAAGACTCATCTATAAATTTTACTTCAACATTTTGTTGAGTTACGTGAAGCCATAAAAACCAGTCTTCTTTGGAATCCAGCTCGACAGGAAATCTAAAGTTTTGTAAAGTAGAGCGGTCAAATAATCCGCAATGAATTGGAATGTTAAAGACATCATCCCAGTCATTCAAAATACTATCAAATGTAAGCCGATCTTCATTTAGCTCACAATATGGAGGTAATAATTCATCTCCTTTATTTTTAAACATTTTGAAATTGGTGACCACCAATTGTTTACCTGACGGTTCTAATTTTGAGACCGAAAGTTCAAGTTTTCTTTCATCCAATAGATCATCCGAATCAAGGAATTGGATATATGCCCCTTTTGCATGGTCCAGGCCAAAGTTCCTGGCCCGGCTTCTTTCTCCGTGATCTTTGTAAAAATACCTAATACGTTCATCTTTAATCGAAAGTACCGTTTCCTTTGTAGCATCAGTAGATCCATCATCAATAACAAGGCATTCCCAATTTTGAAAAGATTGACCCACCACCGACTTTAAGGTTTGTAGTATAAGTTCTGACCGGTTGTACGTGGGAATTATTATGGATACCAAGGGATTTTGCATGGTGAATTTATCATTTTGAGTCTCCTGATTTTTTACCGATTAATATCCGAAGCATAAAATTATTAATCTTACGTGCCAGGAAATTTTTCTGAAGTTCAGTACACATTTTATATCTGCTAGAATTCAGAGAAGCTCTTGCCTTCATTAATTCGCGATAATCTTCCATGAATGGAGAAAAATCATCACTTAAAACTTTTTGTCTTTCTTCTTTAATTAATTTTTCATTTTTAACACTAGAACTAATACCATCTAAATAATAGACTGACAAAGTCTCATCAATTTTTAAATAGGAGCTATTATACTTACATATACTATTAATAAAAAATTTCCAATCCGATACTATCTTAAGGCTTTCGTCATAAAATCCCAGTTTGTCAAAAAGTGTTTTTTTAATAAATGTAGCAGGATGAGGCAAAGTATCTTCTACAAAATGAGAAAAACGAAGATTTTTGGGATAAATGGCAATTTCACTCACACCTTGCTTTACCATTACAAGGTTAAAATATATTATATCCTGGACCTTTAAATAGCCATAGTTTTTTTTTAAGCTCTCGTTATCAAAAAAATGGTCACCACTATTTAAAAATAATAAATAAACCCCATTGGCTTTTTTAACCCCCTTATTCATAGCATTATAAATACCAAGATCTTCCTCACTTATCCAATAATCAATTTGTTCATTGTGCTTTTCAAGGAATTCCCTGCTCCCATCATTTGATGCTCCATCAATTACTAAATATTCAAAATTCTTATACTTCTGGGCCAAAACACTATTAACAGTGGTTCGCAGACCTTCCAAATTGTTCAGGTTAACAGTAATAATAGATATAAGGGGCTGTGTGGTCATTTTTTTATTTTAGGAAATGATCTTTATAAACCCTGGTTATTCCTTCTTCCAACTCAATACTATAACTCCATCCCAGGGAATTGATACGAGAAACATCCAGAAGTTTTCTTGGGGTTCCATCAGGCTTATCCCTGTTCCAAATAACCTCCCCCTTAAATCCAACAATCTTTCTTATAATCCCGGAAAGTTCCTTTATTGAAAGATCGTTTCCTGTTCCTATATTTAAACTAATATTTCCATCATAAGTTTGCATGAGGTGATAACAAGCTTCTGCCAGATCATCCACATGTAAAAATTCACGTCTGGGTTCCCCTGTCCCCCAAAGTTCAACCGGCTTACTGTGACCGGTTCTTTCATGATCAATCTTCACTTCATGAAATTTTCGAAGCAATGCAGGAAGAACATGCGAGGTATTAAGGTCGTAATTATCATTCGGACCATAAAGATTTGTTGGCATTACCGATATGAAGTTACAACCATATTGCAGATTATAATTCTCACACATCTTCACACCCGCAATCTTAGCGATAGCATAAGGTTCATTCGTGGGTTCAAGTTTTCCACTAAGCAAATATTCTTCTTTTATGGGCTGGGGACTCATTTTCGGATAGATACAGGAGGAAGCCAGGAACAGAAGTTTTTTTACTCCATGTAAGTAACTCTGATGAATCACATTATTCTGAATCATCAGGTTTTCATACAAAAAATCCGCTCTGAATGTATTATTAGCAACAATTCCTCCGACTTTTGCCGCTGCGAGAAATACGTATTCCGGTTTTTCATTTTCAAAAAAAGTTGCAACTGCCCTCTGATCGGTAAGGTCGAGTTCTTTTGAAGTTCTTAATACAAGATTCGAAAAACCTTCTCCTTCTAGTTTTCGGACCAGCGCCGATCCTACCATCCCGGTATGTCCCGCTACATATATTTTTGATCCTTTTTCCAAAATATCACTATCTATTACTATTCACTCTTCACTTTTTCACTTTTCACTTTTCACTTAAAACTTATTCATTATAATTCAGAGTGTCGTGCCCGCCATCCCTTAAATACTTCTCCCTCTCAAAAAGTTTCAGGTCGGCTTCCACCATCTCTTTTATAAGGTCCGTAAATGAATACTTGGGTGACCATTTAAGTTTTTTTCTGCATTTTGAGGCATCTCCTATAAGCAGATCTACTTCAGTAGGCCGATGATAATCCGGATCTATTTTGATCACTTCTTTTCCTTTCTCCAACTGGAACTCAGGATTGGAACAGGATATTACTTTTCCTGTTTCCTCCAAACCTTTTCCTTTAAATTCAAGCTCAACTCCAAGTTCTGCAAATGCCTTAACCACCAGCTCTCTTACAGAAGTAGTTATACCAGTCGCGATCACATAATCATCCGGCTCATCCTGCTGTAGCATTAACCACATGGCTTGCACATAATCTTTCGCATGTCCCCAGTCCCTTCGGGCATCAAGGTTCCCAAGAAATAAAGTATCCTGCATTCCCAGGGCTATTCGTGCAGCAGCCCGAGTAATCTTTCTTGTTACGAAGGTCTCGCCCCTAATAGGCGATTCGTGGTTAAAAAGTATTCCGTTACAGGCAAACATATTATATGCTTCCCTGTAATTCACTGTGATCCAGTATGCATATAGTTTGGCAACTCCGTAGGGACTTCTTGGATAAAAGGGTGTATTCTCATTTTGTGGTATTTCCTGTACTTTCCCATAGAGTTCTGACGTAGAGGCCTGATATATCTTGGTTTTTTTGCTTAAGCCCAGTAAACGTACTGCCTCCAGTAACCTAAGGGTTCCGAGACCATCTACATTTCCAGTATATTCTGGAGTTTCAAAGCTTACCTTAACATGGGACATGGCTCCAAGATTATAGATCTCATCGGGTTGCACCTCCTGGATGATCCTGGTAAGGTTCATGGAATCGCTCAAATCCCCGTAATGCAACCTGAACCGTAGATCCTTTTCATGAGGATCCTGGTATAAATGGTCTATCCTGTTGGTATTGAATAAAGAGGACCGTCTTTTTATGCCATGGACTTCATATCCCTTTTCCAGGAGAAATTCGGCTAAATAAGCTCCATCCTGACCCGTAACTCCAGTAATCAGTGCTTTTTTCATATTATTTATTCAATAACCTAAAAATTTTCTCCTTTATAACAGCCTTCATTCTTTCCTTAAAGTTATAATTTTCAAATTGATTATTATTAAGATGAATAAAATGAGAAAACGCCAAAGTTTTTTTTGCTGTTCCCATATCATATTTATATTCTCCATATTCCATTAAGAATTCAGGTCCTAAAAAATTGGCATATCCATCGAGAAATTCCATTTGGAGCTTTGACAATTCCAGAATCCTGGATTCAGCCTTAATCTTCTGATAATCCTTATTAGAATTCAGGTAAGGATCCCCAAATTTCCCCTTGTACTTTACATTATTATTTATCTTCAAGATATCACTTGTAAATGTGACATCCATCCAGTAATACAAATTTCGGACTACAGATTCAGTATTATTTAAAAGATCCTCATACCGGAGAAAGTAATTCCTAGAATTATCCTTATTATTTTTCTCAAATTCAGTTATACGTCCCGGTCCAAAAAGTAAGTCTCTTTTATAGGCCGTGAGAGCCTGCATTTGTTCCACGTTCCAGGTCTTAAAAATAGAACGAGCTACTTCAATTGGGTTTCGCTTTATTACAATAATTTTACTTTTGGGAAAAAGCTCCCTAATTTCAGGAAGAATTTCCCAGTATCTTGGCGTCTTATCAATAACATATCTATAACCTTTCCCCAATGGCTGATATAGGTCAAGGAGAAATTTTTTCTGATGTTCGAGAAAATTAAAATCATTGTGCTTGTTCAAATATTCCTCAAAAGCGTCTTTCGCCAAATTATTATCAAAAGTTGAATGAATTAAAGACGGTTTAATTTGATTAGCATAATTAAGTAGTATCCAAGATTCGCTACAGGTATTTGTATCGCGGTTATTGGAAAGTAAAGCCTGCAAGAATGTCGAACCGCTCCGGGGAAGAGATATTATGAATATTAGATTTTCCTCTTTCAAAATTTTGAAATTTATGTTAGGAAAAAGTAAAGGAATTTGGAACCAAAACGCCCTCTTTCAATCCCTGTTCTTTTCCAGTTCCAAAAAAATTCCCTCCTGCTACTTCAAATTCAAAGGCATTTTCAATATCATCGATTATGTGACCAGAGGAAAAACAAGTTAGCCGAATAGAGTATCTTCCATTAGGCAGAGGAAATTTTGGGACTGTACAAACAATTGTACCTCTTTCTGTTTTCATAAGATTTTGTGCCTTAGATGAGAATTCATTGTTACAAAGAAACCTTACGATGCCCCTGTTATCCATAAACATAAGTCTGATCTGGACCGAATAAAGGTCAACATTAACCTTGTAAGTGATCTCAAAATTATATGTCTCTCCTGAAAGGAGGGTACTCATTACCCCACCTTCCGGGATGGACACATTAATAGTTGAAAACCTAAACTCCCCACTGCCATGGCGGTCCTCTCTGGTTGATAATAACTCCCTGGATCTTTGAATACCTGAATTTAAATAGAAATCAATACCGTCTTTAGCATCTCCAGTAAATGAAAGTTTTCCATTCTCTAACACCAGGGTTCTTGAACACAATTGCTGGATACTTCCCATATTATGACTTACAAAAAGAACAGTTCTGCCTTCTCCTGTAGAAAGATCCTGCATTTTACCTATTGCTTTTTTCTGAAATTCGGCATCGCCAACTGCAAGAACCTCATCTATAACCAGGATTTCGGGTTCCAGATGAGCAGCAACGCCAAAGCCCAGCCTTACAGTCATACCACTACTATATCTCTTTACCGGGGTGTCTATATATTTTTCACAGCCGGAGAAGGCTATGATCTCGTCAAGTTTAGATTTTATCTCATCGCGGGTCATTCCAAGAACAGCTCCATTCATAAAAATGTTCTCCCTCCCTGTTAACTCAGGATGAAAACCCGTCCCGATCTCCAGTAATGAAGCAATACGCCCTTTTGTACGGATAACACCAGTAGTAGGTGAAGTAACCCGGGATAAAAGCTTTAAAAGGGTAGATTTACCGGCTCCATTCTTTCCTATAATTCCCAAAACTTCACCTTGTTTTACCTCAAAACTTATATCCTTTAAAGCCCATACATAGTCTTGATCGGCCATAGCTCGACGATCGTTCATGGCACCTACCTTTAGAAACGGATCTTCCTTTCCTCTTATATTATACCACCAGCGTTTTAGATCGTCACCTATAGTACCGACCCCTACCTCCCCAAGACGATATTGCTTTGAGATATTATCCGCTGTTAAAATAATGCTCATTTTAATTTGTAATTTGGTTTTCTAAAAGATCGCTTTATACGGTTGATAATTCTTTTAATAAGAGAAAGTTTAAAATCTGGATAAGGAAAGTCCTTAATTTTTAAAACATATGAACCATTGGTGACTGACATTGGTTTTTGCATAAGTCTTTTTTCAATTATGAGCATACTTGGATAATAATGCAAGCCATATGTAGATTTCGTAACCTCAGTCGGCCTGAAGTTATCTTCTCTGGAATTCCATGCGTTTATATGATCAATTAAGTTTTTGCTATATTCGATAAAAGTTTTACTCTCTCTATAACCACCGCCATAATTAGGCCAGTAAGAGGTATGTAGATCCTCACACAAATAAATTCCATCAGATTTCACATGATCAAAAAGTTCCTGAAAAGAAATTATTTGTTGATTCATGGTATGTCCTCCATCGTCTATTAAAATATCTACCTTCGGAAGTTTCTGTTTTAAATCATTTAGGAAATTTCTGTCCTCCTGGGAACCAATAAAGATCTTAATATTTTCTTCCTCGAATTGCTTACAATCAGGATTAATATCTATTCCATAAATTCTGGCATTCTCTCCAAAGTATTTCTTCCACATTTGTAAAGATCCTCCCTGAAACACACCAATTTCGAGAATATGCACCTCTTTGCCGCGGTATTTTTGAAACCAGAAATCATAAATTTCAAAATAATGTTCCCACTTATCTATACATCTACCTTCATGTAACTCAAAAATTTGTTTCAATGATTCCTGATTTTTTACAGATGAGATATTATTAGAGTTATGCATATATTCCAAATATTATATAATATGTAATTTTTATTATACGATATTATAATTCATTTTCTCAATGTATTTAAATAGTTCTAATTATTACTATTTTCATAACTTTTTTCACTTTCCCGAACCTACCAATATCTCTCCCAATTCTAATCATTGGACGAAACTAACTGCACCACCTCCATCATCAAACTATTTAATCAAACCGTTTTTAAGATTAGTTATTAAGTGTTTTGCAAATTTTGGATTGAAAATAAATTGTATCATAAAGTTTAGTATATCACCTTTTTTTAATCGATATATGATCAACTCATAATTTAACTTTTCAGTTCTTATTCGCCATGCTTTTTTGATGCTCTTTAAATTCCAAGGTCGGCATTCTGAAATATACTTCATCATTTTCTTTCTTCCCAAGAATTCCATTTTCACAATTCTATATCTATGGTTCTCCCGACCAGCTCTTGCGATCACACTTAAAGAATGCTCTCTAAAATAATTTATAGGCTCCGAAAAAAAACCCACTTTGGAATTGCAGAGCAATTGAATATAGTAATACCAGTCTCCGATCAAACGAAAATAGGGCTTAATTTCTAGAGGGAGTATTTTTTGCAAACTATCTCTTTTAAAAATCACTCCACTAACATTAGGAATTACATTTTTATGGATAAGATAATTTTCAATGAATAAGTTTCCATCCATAATAAAATCTTCCATAAAAATCTTACTCTGAAAATCTGAAGTATGTTTAATCCAACTGCCATTTATCCTCCCAGTAGAATCTATCCGGTGAGATTGACAAAAGACTAGAGCCAGATCCTTATATTTAGAATGAAACCCCACCATTTTTTCCAGAAAATCAAGGTCCGCATAATCGTCACTTTCCGCAATCCAAATATATTTTCCCTTTGTCAAATTCAAACCTTTATTCCATTGCTTAAATGGATAGCCACTGTTTTCCTTATTTATTAGACAATAACTTACCTTAGGATTTGATGAATATAATTTAAGAATTTCCGAACTACCATCATCGGAGGCGTCATCCAACAATATAACTTCAAAGTCCTGAAGCGTTTGATTAAAGACGCTATTTAATCTTTCATTGAGGTAAGGTGAATGATTATAATTTGGAACAATTATACTTACTAAAGGTTCCGAATTACTTATCATAGGTTTATTTAATAGGTCAGAAAATAAAAAATTGAATTCCTGTTTAATAGGCAAAATTTCACTTAATATATTTTCACTTCCAAATATCCTAATTAATTTTAAATTGCACTAAAGCACACCCTTATAACTTTAACCTACTTTTTAAAAAATAAAAAGCTATTGCTAACATGATTATCTTTTCCAAACTAGGAAAAAAAGGAAATCTGGGAAACCAGTTGTTTCAAATAGCTTCTACCGCAGGAATCGCTGCGGAGAACAAACAAAAATACGGCTTTCCTGATTGGGAATATTCCGGCTTTCTCAAAAATCAATTACCTGAAATAAACCCATCCCTAGCTTACAACGAAGTTTTTGAAGAACATTTTTATTATCATAAATGGAATCTTAAAACTGGTAATTATGATTTAAATGCATGGTTACAAACAGAGAAGTATTTTGATAAAGGAGTTCGGAACCTGCTTGCCTTTCATCCGAAAATAGAAAATGAACTTTTAAATAGCTTCAAAACATTATTTGAGAAAAAAACAATTTTAATCAGCGTGCGAAGAGGGGATTTCGTAAATCACCCTTTATATTTTCAACTTTCCTATAAATACTATTTTCTAGCGCTCTTAAAATTCTTTCCAGACTGGAGGGATTTTCAACTAATCTTCACTAGTGACGAGATAGATTATTGTAAATTTCATTTTGGACATCTCCCAAATGCATATTTTCTGAAAAACCATGGGCCGTTTGAACAACTTATCATTAGCTCACATTGTGATCATTTTATCATTAGCAATTCTACATTTTCCTGGTGGCAGGCCTGGCTTGGAGAAAAAGAGCATTCTGTTATAGTAAGACCCGTAAAGAATCATAGAAATACGAAATATGTTCAATTTGATGATAGAGACTACTTTCCCGAGAGATGGAAAGTTTTTGACCATAGAAAAAAAGCAATTCCTTTAAAATATATCAAGATGGCCTTAAAAGGAGATACTTATCTTTTTCGAAAGTTTTTAAAAAACAAAACCAACGGACTTAAAAATCGAATAAACAAACTATTAGCTAAAGGGATTTGAAGTTATCATTTTTTTATTTTAATGGTAACTTACCTACTATCAATTGGCTCCGCGCAAATTTACTATTTAAAAAAAGTGGAAGTTTTTGCTCGTTTTTAAGTGCCCACTTTGCATACCTCCCGTTCCACTTCCTGTTTTTTATCAGATTTCTAAATCTATCCAATGTCCCTACAGGTTTTATTAGACATTCTTCAAAGAATTCATTTACGGCTTTCTTAAAATGGGCTGAACTGAATGACCTATCGGGATGAGGATCCTCTTCCTTCCATTTTCTAAAGGCTTCTCCCCTGAATTTTGAAGGTCGGTTTCCAATAGGGATATACCATCTTAACTCATCGAGCAATTTTGAATTTACCGCAGGTTCAAAAAAACGGGCCTCTCCATCAGTTTTTAACAGTCTAGCTGTTTCTTTAAGGAACTCCCGTTCTACCGGGAGGCTAAGATGATGTAAAAAAGCTTTTCCTATTACAAAATCGAAAGAACCTGAAGCCAAATCGTTATTCAAAAAATCGCCTTCCACAAAGACGATTGGATGTGAAAAATCGAAGGATCCATTAAGTTGTTCTACAATTTTTCCGCTTGTACTGGCAATATCATTCGCATAGACTCGTGCTCCAAGAGCAGCCATAATTGCAGCGTTATTGCAATCTCCACAGCCCATTTCCAGCACCTTTTTCCCCTTTATTCTGTTTCTAAAATCATTTTGATAGAGAGCAGACCAGCTGGTTTCATAATTGGTTACGAAGTCGAGATAACCCTCAAGATTGTTTAACCAGTAAAGAATATTATTCAAATTATAATTTGCATATACCTTTTCGTAATGCTCCTTATTCTTCTGCTGATTTTGCTCATACTCCTTCATATATAAACCTTTTTAAAAAGGGGCTGTATTTATAATATCATCCTGAACTGTCCTTAAAATTTCCTCTGAAATCCTGGAAGGAGAATTATTGATAAAATTAATGATATCTTTTTTAGCTATCATTTTTTCCATTCTTAAGGGAGAATATTGGGGAATCTTTACCGACTGAAAATAATCACGATATTTTATATCATCCCCGAATACATTATCTGAAAATTTCACCCATACTGTCGGTATGCCATACGCATGTGATACAATAATTCCATGAAGAGAGGAAGAGATACAATGCTCACATTCCAGTATCTCCCGTGTAGTTTTTTCGATATCTAGTGTCATTAAATCTATCACTTTAACATCTGTCATATTCTGGTACATGTCATTGACAATCATATAGTCATTATAATGAGGAATAATTCCTAACTTAAATTGCTTATCAACTTTAGGTCTGAAGAATTTCGGAAGAACCAGGGCGGGATCACCATACATTTTGGGACAATCCATACCCGCCTCCTTAATTTTCCTATATGTTTCCGGACCTCTTACCAGTCTATAATCGGCTGGTTTTAAATCAATATTCCAGCTAATAATTCCACTTCCCCATACAATGCTTTTGCTATTAGCATGATGGATAATACTGCCTGCCGCCAGATAATTCAAGCGCGTTTTTTGAAACCATTTCTTTCTGGGGTTCACCCATTTCACCTCCTTACCCGATACTTTTTCTACTATGTATGCAGAAAGTAAATCCCCATAATTTTCCTTTTCCTTAAAAAGGAATTTTATTTCGCTCCACCAAAACAAAGGTATCTTTTCTCTGTTTCTTCCCATCACTATACCGTATCTATAAAGTTTTTCTCGGTCTTATTAAAAATTATCAGGCCAGTAAGAAATAAAATTATCGCAAAACACAGTGGATATAAAAGGGTATATAAATTAAAGACTCCTGTATCCAGTATAATATACCTAAAACCTTCAATCACATGAGTAAGCGGATTCCCTTCTACTATCCACGCATATTCCGGCATTTTTTGTGTCACTTCACTTAAAGGATAAGGAACTGCTGATATATATAATAAGAGAGAAGTGGCGAAACCCACTAAGATTGTCAAATCCCTGTATTTAGTGGTAAAGGCAGAAATGATCATTCCCGATCCCAGTCCTAAAAGTGCCATAATAACAACATACACTGGTAAAAGGAACAATAAAGCATTAGGAGAAATTTCATAGCCTTGATATATATAATAAAGATAGAAGATTATAAGAATAAGAAGTTGTATCCCAAGCTTCAGTAAATTGGAAATTACGGTACTCAATGGCATAATAATTCTGGGGAAATAAACCTTCCCAAAGATTCCGGCGTTGGCCCTGAAAGTATTGGAGGTCCTGCTCAAACACTGGTTAAAATAATTCCATGCAGTTATTCCGGTAAGATTGAACAGAAATGGTGGAATATTTCCTGTGGGGATACTGGCAATATTATTAAAAACCAGGGTAAAGATAATGGAAGTAAAGAGTGGCTGTATAAAATACCACAAGGGACCCAGAATGGTTTGCTTGTATACAGTAACCACATCCCTTTTTACAAATAAGATAAGAAGATCACGATACCTCCATATCTCTTTGAAATTCAAATCGATCAGCTTCCGCTTGGGGGAGATCTCATATAACCAGTCAGAATTGGAATCGCTCAAACTATAGAATTACTTTGATCTACGAATTTAAAAGAATACCCGAACAATCCTTATCCCAGAGGAAAAAATAAATTCATGTTTTAACATTTATCTGGAAAATCATATCACATTTTAATGATCCTCCCAATTTTAAAATCTTTCTCATATTTGTAACGTAAGGAAATACGTTTATGGCTAATAAAAATAGGGTACTGGTCTTTTCGATCGCATTGGGCGGATACGCTTCTCTTTTCAGAGATTGCATTGAGTCACAAAAGAAATATTGTTCCAGATTTGATTTCGGGTATATAAATTTAAAAAAATCTCCA
The DNA here is from genome assembly GCF_023805255.1 of Gramella jeungdoensis. GTDB lineage: Bacteria > Bacteroidota > Bacteroidia > Flavobacteriales > Flavobacteriaceae > Christiangramia > Christiangramia jeungdoensis. The sequence goes on along the minus strand of NZ_JAMSCK010000002.1, from coordinate 722,252 downwards.
TATGTTCTGGCTCCAGCCGAAGCAGCCTGGCTCAAAGTTTTTTTATTAAGGGAAGCTCTTTCATGTGATTATGACTATATAGCCTTTGTAGATGCCGATTGTGAGATAAGAAAACATGCTCCTTCTTTTGTGGAGGTTCTCAGGAAGAAGCCATCCAAACATATATTTATGTGCCATGGTTTTTCAGGCAGAATAAATTCGGGAGTGATATTTTTGAAAAATACACCTCAAGCCCATACCTATCTAGAAACTGTTCTGGACAACCGTCATAAAAAAGTACCTGAAGAAGATAAGGCTCTATATGAAAATGGTCATATGATACATTACGGAAAAAATAATGCCGATGTTGAGATTCTGGATTTTAAGAAATGGAACAACAATCATTATTTAGACCCCACAAGTTATATTCAGCACTACAGTGGAGGAATACTGCGGGAAAAGTATTTAAAGTCCCACACCCTGGCCAGAAAAAGGTACAAATTAACCCAAAAAATAAGGAAATATGGACGTAAATTTCTTAAGAGAACTGAACAAGGAAAAGAAAATGGATTAGAAAAATCTTTAGAATTCTTCAGGAAAAACTATAAGGAATTAGATTGTTCTAACTAACCATTTTCTTACTCAAAGTTTCTCATAAATTTTCTCCAGGACATTTTTAATTGGTCCCATCTACTGGGTGCAGCACCATAATAGCCTTTAGCATACCTGTTATATCCATAACCGTATCCATAACCGTATCCATAACCGTATCCATAACCATATTTAGCCCGGTGGACAAAATGGTTTAACACAAAGCTTATATTCTTTACTTCCTGCTTCTTATATTTTTCATTGATTGTTTCCAGCATCCCTCGCTTTGTATAATCCTGCCGAACCAGGTATAGGGTTGCATCTGCATATTTAACAAGATTCAGGGCATCGGCTACCATTCCAATTGGGGGTGTATCCAGAATTATATAATCATATTCTTCCTTGAGTCTGTCCACCAAAGAATTCATCTTTTCGGTCATTAGCAATTCTGATGGATTGGGGGGAACGGGACCGGAAGTAATTACATCCAGATAAGGGATCTTACTTTGCTGAATGATCTCTTTCGCGGATGCCTGGTCAATTAGATAATTAACGATACCCAGATCATTATTCAATTCGAAATCATCAAATATCTTAGGTTTCCTAAGGTCAACCCCAACCAGTACTGTCTTTTTTTCACTTAAAGCAAATACTGTGGCCAGGTTCATGGCACAGAAGGTTTTTCCTTCTCCGGAAACTGAAGAGGTAATCAATACCGTTTTAGAACCTGTAACCCCCTGCCTTTTGTACATGAATTGCAGACTTGAACGCAACCCCCGGAAGCTCTCTGCTATAGAAGATTTTGGGGAATTAAAAACCGCTAGATTTGAATCCAGTTTGTTTCTTCCAATAAGTCCTAGAATAGGGATAGGTGAAAGTCTGGTAATCTCCTGGGCATTATGAATATTTGTATTTAGAAATACCAGTAGAAAAACGAATGTCAATGGGATTATACCTCCAATCATGACCGCCATTACATAATTTAGCTGAGTATCCGGACCAATTCTTCCACCACCAGTATCTTTAGCTTTATCAATTATCAACACATCACTTACATTCGCAGCCTTGATCAACCCTGCCTCACTTCGCTTTTCCAGAAATAGATTATAAGTGCCCTGGTTTAAATTATATTTTCTTTGAATCTTTAACAGGTCCTGCTCCTCCTGAGGCAATTTTTTAACTTCAGTCTCCAGCTGCCCCATCTGGCGGTTAATATCATTAAGTTCAGTCCTTAAAAGTCCCTTTGAAGACTGAATATTTTCCAAAAGAATAGATTTAACAGAGTTAATCTGTCGATCTATATCATCAAATACAGGAGAGTTTTCTTTTAATGTGTACTGATAATTACTACGTTCCTCAGCAAGTTCAATGATCTTTCCCACCCCTCCGGCAATACTACTTTCATTTATTCCTGCAACAGAGGGAGCGGGAACATTCGAATAATCATCACGGGTTTGAAGGTAGGTTTCTAAATTATCATAATAAGAAAGCTGCCTTTTAATATCCTCCTTCTGAATATCAAGATTGGCTAATTTGCTGGATAATTCTCCACTTTCTGCTGAAATATTAAGTATAGAATTCTCATTTCTAAAATCATTAAGCTCCTGCTCCACTTCCTTCAGTGCTGCCGATTGCACTGCCAAACTACTATCTATAAATCTAATGGTCTTAGTGGCAAAAAGGTTCTTCCTTTCCAGCATATTCTCACTAAGCACGGCTACCGAACCATTCAGATAATCAACAATCCTGGCTTTATTTAGCCCGGTCTGATTTAAATTGAGTACAGAAGAACCCTGGGACTCTGGATACACATTCACGCTTCTATATCTTCCTACAGCTCCATCAAAGGGTGTGAAATTCACATAAAAGACCTTTCCTACCTGGAGGGGTTGTCCGGTTCTTTGAAAATAACCTGAGAAAAATGGAAGAACTATATGTTCCCCAACTTTAAAATTCCTGTCAAAATCCCTGGTCTCTACAATACGACTATCAGTTTCTTTAGTTTTATAATTAGTTCTGGAGAGATTTTCTGGAATTTTAGCTTTAATATTAAAAGTAAGCTCATCTATAAAGCTAATATTCATAGTCACATTATTGGCTTGAAAAGCGGCAGTGTCCGCCACTATCCTAAATGGCGTTTTACCATAAGCATCTACTCTTTGATACTCCCCATCCTCTAAATAGTTAATATAGAATTGCAGCTTCTCCACAACTTCTTCATTATGTGTACGAGACCTTAAAATAGTAATAGCTGTATTAACCTTATCGGAAGTTCCTCCCCAGTTAAAAGTCAGACTGGTGTTGGAGGTAAAAAAAGGATTTTGGTCATCTTTAATTGATATGGTATTCCCCAGCCTATATACAGGTAATTTACGCACATTATTATAATAGGCTACTGCAAGACTTATTCCTACTGAAAGCAGTATTAACTTCCAGTAGCTAATAACCTTAAGAATAAAACCTTTAAAATCGAAGGTTGAGCCTACATCTGATATGTGATCATCTTCATGCGCCATTTATCTTGTAGTTAGGAAATAAATTGAAGTAGCTAAAACAATAAGGCTGGACACTGTTCTAAAAACTTCAAGTCCTGTAGTTCCCAGTCCCAGAGCTTTTCTTGGCAATGGATTTACCACGATCATATCATTAGGCTGGATATAATAGTACGGACTTTTCATAATATCTATATCTGTAACGTCTACAGTATGAACTTCTTCCCCTTGTGGATATTGTCTGATGATCTGGACATTTTCACGATCTCCATAATCATTTATACCTCCGGCATTAGCAATTGCTTCCATAATAGTAACTTGGTCTTTATAAACAACCTGGCTACCCTGACCTATCTCCCCAAGCGTAGTATAACGTATCCCGGCCAATTTAACTGTAACGAATATATTTGCTTCTTCTTTAAAATATTCATCCAGTAATTTCTGTTCTATCTTTTCCCGTACCTCCTTTTCTGTAAAACCAAGTACATTGATCTCGCCCATGGTGGGAACCCTGATATTTCCATGATCATCTACTGTAAACCCATCAAAATAAACCGCTTCCTCGGTAGTTGCATTTGGATTGGCTTCTCCCACGGGATTGAACATCCCTACCAGTTCCTGATCCAGAGCCTTAACCCTTATACTTAGCAGATCCCCTACCTGGATTCGATAAGGCTGGCGTAATCTTTCAACCTTAATGATACTGTCAACCTCTTCCTCATGTTCCTGAAGATAGGACATTTGCTTGGTAGACACGCAGGAACTTAAGGCTAGCAGGGTAGCGAATAAAAACAGTAATGATCTATATCGCATAGGGGGCTTCACATAGTTTTAACAAATATAGTTTTTACAGGCTAATAATAAAATAATCCGGGAATTTTATGATTTCATCGTCTGCAGTGGAGAGTGGAGAGTTAGCGGTTTTGCGTTTTCGTTGTGCGTGTTGGGTTGTGGGTTGTGGGTTGTGGGTTAAATAGCCTGAAACAGATTCAGGGTGACGCTCAAACTAAATATTAAATTCGTCATGCTGAACTTGTTTCAGCATCTCAGCATTTAGAACCTTTCATTGCTTATTAATAGTATAAATATGCCCATGCTTCGACAGGCTCAACATGGCAATACTATCCAGCTTTTGGAAAATCATGACAGACAACCCATAACACACAACTCCGAAGCTCAAACTGAAAATTTGTTTACTGAGTATTGCATATTGTTTACTGATCGCTGTTAATTCGTACTTTTGACTCTGAACTACGAACTACAGACTACGAACTAATAGTATGAACTACCTTTCAGTAGAAAATATAGCCAAATCTTATGGAGAGCGCGAGCTTTTCAGCAATGTCTCCTTTGGTATAAATGAAGGCCAGAAAGTTGGATTTGTCGCAAAAAATGGGACCGGCAAAACGAGTTTATTGAATATCCTTTCAGACGCTGATGCTCCCGATGAGGGCAAGGTGATCTACCGAAATGATATAAGGGTCGCCTTTCTTTCACAGGAACCGAACCTTGATCCACATCTTAGCATAGAACAGACTATCTTCTCAAGTGATAACCCTACCCTTAAGATCATCGAGAACTATGAAAAGGCCTTAAGGAATCCTGAGGATGCCGATGCTCTTCAGAAAGCCATGGATGAGATGGAAAGCAATAATGCCTGGGATTTTGAAACTACTTATAAGCAGATTTTATTCAAGCTAAACCTTGAGCATCTGGATGCAGAAGTAAAGAATCTTTCCGGCGGACAGAAAAAAAGACTGGCTCTGGCCAGAATGCTATTAAAGAAACCAGATTTCATTATCCTGGATGAGCCTACCAACCACCTAGACCTGGATATGATAGAATGGCTGGAAGAATATTTCAGAAAAGAAGACTTCACAATTTTCATGGTCACTCACGATCGTTATTTTCTGGAAAGGGTTTGTAATGAGATCATAGAACTGGAAGAAGGTAAACTGTATACGTATAAAGGAAATTATTCCTATTATCTTGATAAAAAGGAAGAAAGGCATCAACTGGACCAAACCAATACCGACAAGGCTCAGCAACTATACAAAAAGGAGCTGGAGTGGATGCGCCGGCAGCCGAAGGCCAGAACTACGAAATCCAAATCGCGTATCGATGATTTTCACGAAATAAAGCACAGGGCAAGTCAGCGCCGGAAAGATCATAAGGTCCAGCTGGAACTGAATATGGAACGCCTCGGAAGTAAGATCGTGGAACTTCATAATATCTCCAAGGAACTTGGAGGTAAACAGCTGATCCGGAATTTTGATTATACTTTTAAAAGAGGGGAACGACTGGGGATCATTGGGAAAAATGGCACCGGGAAATCCACTTTCCTGAATATGCTCACAGGCAATCTGAAACCCGACACAGGGAAAATTGTGGTGGGCGAAACCGTAAAGTTTGGTTACTATACCCAGAAAGGAATCGAAATAAAACCAGGGCAAAAAGTAATTGAAGTCATCAGGGAATTCGGCGATTATATTCCACTTAAAAAAGGTAGGCAAATCTCTGCCGAACAATTACTGGAAAGGTTTTTATTCGACCGAAAGAAGCAATATGATTATGTTGAAAAACTAAGCGGTGGGGAAAAGAAAAGACTTTATCTATGTACGGTGCTTATTCAGAATCCCAATTTCCTAATTCTGGATGAACCCACCAACGATCTGGATGTTCTGACGCTGAACGTGCTGGAGAATTTTTTACTGGATTTCCCAGGTTGCGTTATCGTTGTATCCCACGACCGTTATTTTATGGATAAGATCGTAGATCACCTTTTTGTTTTTGAGGGCAAAGCAGAAATAACAGATTTCCCCGGGAATTATACCGACTACAGGGAGTATTCTGAAAGCAAAAAAAATTCGGAGCCTAAACCAGTTGAAAAGAAAGCCAAAGATAACACCTGGCGCGACGAGTCCACCGGTTCAAAACTAAGCTATAAAGAGCAAAAAGAATTCGGAAAACTGGAAAAGGAAATCACTAAACTAGAAAAGGAAAAAGAAGAAATTCAGAAAGAGTTCTTAAAAGACCTGGGCGGAGATGAGATCAAAAAAGCTTCCGTGAAGTTGCAATCGGTTGAGGATGAAATTGAAGAAAAAACCATGCGTTATTTTGAGCTGATGGAAAAAATGGAGAGTTAGACTTTCTCAGTTGTGAGTTGTGAGTTGTCTGTTAATAGTTATAATATTACATTATGAAATCTTATAAAGATCTCGATACTTATAATCTTGCTTTTCAGTATGCATTAGAAGTGCATAAAGTCTCGATGAAACTTCCAAAATTTGAGAACAGGGAAGTCAGATTCGGAGATCTTCAAAAAGCATAAAAGACAATATCGTAGAAGGATACGGCAGAAGAAACTATAAACAGGATTTCATAAAATATCTAGTTTACTCACATGCCTCACTACTGGAATGTTTATCTCAGCTAGAGATGATAGATCAACTATATGACATTTCAGAAATTCGACCACTTAAAGAGAAATATGAAATTCTTGGTGCAAAAATCTATACTTTCATCAAATATGTTGAAAAAGAATGGAGATAAAAATCTAACGCACACCCCATAACCCACAACATAGAACATGTTTTTCGAATTAAAATCATACCTGAAATTCCTCTCTCGGAGCCAGAACCAGCATGGCCTGCACTCCCCTTTTATCTATGATCTGGTGACAAAATGTTTTTATGATAAGACCTCTCATCCTGAATATGCTTTGATAAAAAGTTACAGAAATAATCTTTTAAGGAACAGGCAAAAAATAAAGGTAACCGACTTTGGGGCAGGAAGTCGGGTTTTCAAATCAGATGTAAGACCGGTTTTTGCGATCGCTAAAAATGCTGGTATTACACTTCACCGGGCTAAATTATTATTCAGGCTTACCAAATATCTCAATATTGAGTACGCTCTGGAACTTGGAACTTCACTGGGAATTGCCTCTGCAGCTATTGCTGCCAATAAACAGACAGAACTTACCACCATTGAAGGCTGTAAGGAAACAGCGAATATTGCAAAAATGCAATTCGAAAAATATGAAATGACTAATATTCGATTAGTAAACGATTCGTTTGACAGTGCTCTTTCTCTAATCACGTCGACCACAAACTTCGAACGAACCACTCCGAACTCCGAACCCCGAACTCAAAAATTCGACATGGTATTATTTGACGGGAATCATCAGAAAGATGCGACCCTGAAATACTTCGAAGAATTATTACCTACTACCCATAACGATTCAGTCTTTATTTTCGATGATATACACTGGTCACCGGGAATGGAAGAGGCCTGGGAAGAGATCAAAAAACATCCTGAAGTCCGGGTTACAATCGACACCTATAAATGGGGGTTGGTCTTCTTTAGACAGGAACAGGCAAAGCAGGATTTTACTATTCGGGTTTGATTTGAACTGCTCTATATTTTTGTATCAGAAAATTCACAGCCAAAATGATAAACATAATCTCCAGACTTGTTTGAGGCATACGAAAACGGAAACCTGAATAGGTGATGATAGTAATCAAAGCTGTAGATAGAAACAGCCCCAAAACCATAGCTTTTGTTATAATTGACCCTCTGAGCAATAAAAATAAGGCAGCTACCAGAGCCAATACCTGAAAGATCACTCTACCTGTCTCCAAAATTCCCGGCCTTGGGGTTTCTGGAAAAGGATTAAAAGCGCTCTTTAGTTTTTTAAAAATAATTGGAAGTATTAGGTCTGGATTTGATTTTATAAAATTTATCGTTGCATCCCGATAAAGCATCATCCCTCCTACTTCACCTCTATAATCCGATTTATCATAATCAAAAGTCTGCAGAACAAGTGATTCATCAGCCAGATCTCCTTTTGTATTTGTATGTAAATCGGGTACATCCTGATTCCAGCCTTTTGCCATCACTGCTCCCGAGGAGGTGGTTATCACAGCTTTATTGCCATCAAGAATGATATAATTCCTAATAACCCAAATTGATACTATACAAACAGTAAATATTGCTAGCAGCAAAGTATTCTTCAGGCTCACCCTCTTATATAAAAAAAGAAAGAACCATAATGAAAATGGAAGGAAAATATAATATGGGTGAGCAAGTATCAGAATACCTCCAAATATTCCATTGGCCCAAAGCAACTTCCCTTCTTTTAAATATCTGACCAGAGACCAGATGAACAGGGTCATAAAAAAAAGGGTTATAGGCTCAGAGAGAAAGACCCGGGAATATATTTGCCATGCCGGATTCACCAGATACAAAAAAACTCCAGCATATATAAATATTACTCGTTTTGTAAAATATTCAAGGGTTTTGTAAAAGAACAGCCCCCCCAGTAAATGCAATAAAATTTTAAATGCGACTAGAAAACCTAAAGAATATCCCGAAATAAGGAAACAAAAAGCAATGATCGCAGGCCAAATTGGCGGCCGCCAGGTAGAGTGACCAGAAAACTTATAAGTTTTTGTTTTATGATTTCCATTTTTAAAACCCTGAACTAAATCTGTATGTGATAGATCGAGATGACCATATTTCCCGGTCTTGGCTAGAGTTAAACCTAAATGAATAAAATCTGAAGCGTCACCTCCAAAATCATATTTCAAACTATTTGCAACATGAAAATTATAACCCAGGACCGTCAGTATCACAAAGCTTAAACCAATTATGATAAGTGTCTTTATCCTTGACATTTCTATCTTGAAAATGTATTGTATTTAAAAACACACCATAAAGCCCTCATACCATCTTTCCAATTGATCTTCTTCCCTTCAGCGTAAGTCCGGCCATAATAGGAAATTCCTACTTCATAGATCCTGATCCCTGGGATTCTGCTCACCTTAGCCGTAACTTCCGGTTCAAAGCCGAAACGCTTTTCTTTCAGATCCAGACTTTTTAAAATATCAGTCCTGAACATCTTATAACAGGTCTCCATATCGGTCAGGTTAAGGTTAGTAAAAGCATTGCTCAATGTAGTCAGGAATTTATTCCCGATAGAATGCCAGAAAAATAAAATTCGATGAGCATAGCCTCCCATGAATCTTGAGCCATAAACAACATCTGCCTTACCTTTTAAAATTGGTTTCAAAAGATTGATATATTCTTCAGGATCATATTCGAGATCGGCATCCTGAATAATCGCTATATCTCCTGTACAAAGTTCTATGGCCTTATGTAATGCGGCACCCTTACCGCGGTTAACTTCCTGATTGAATATCTGAACATCTGAAGTTGGATTATCTTCAACGAATTGATTTATGATAGATCTGGTAGAATCAGTAGAACAGTCATCAACTATAACTATTTCCTTTTTTAATCCAAGACCCAGGTCCAAATCTTTAAGAACATTCAGGATCTCAAGAATGGTATCTTCTTCATTATAGGCAGGAATAAGAATTGAGAGTTTTCTGGTCAATCGGTTAGTTTTGAATGTAAATCTAAGAATTCTGCTGAAAGATAATTTGTTTGTAACAAAAAAACTAAATTCACGTCATACAAGTGAAAATTCAGTCTGAATGAGCAAAGTAATCGAGATCCGAAATATTACCAGGGATTTTCCCCTGGGCCAGGAAGTAGTTAAAGTTTTAAAAGGAATTGATCTTGATATAGAGCGAGGAGAATATGTTGCTTTTATGGGACCTTCGGGTTCCGGAAAATCCACACTGATGAACCTCCTGGGATGCCTGGACACGCCTACATCGGGCAGTTATGTTCTAAATGGCAAGGATGTTAGTAAGATGAGTGATGATGAACTTGCCGAAATACGAAATAAAGAAATAGGCTTTGTATTTCAGACGTTCAACCTGCTTCCACGAACCACGGCGCTGGATAATGTGGCTTTACCTATGGTATATGCAGGAGCTTCCAAAACAGATAGAATTGACAGGGCAAAAGAAGTGCTTCGAAGCGTAGGACTTGGGGACCGTATGGACCACAAACCTAACCAGCTTTCGGGTGGGCAAAGACAGCGCGTTGCTGTTGGTCGGGCACTTGTCAATAAGCCTTCAATTATTCTTGCTGACGAGCCAACAGGAAACCTGGATTCAAAAACCTCAGTGGAGATCATGAACCTTTTCGATGAGATACATGCAGCAGGAAATACAGTTATTCTTGTAACACACGAAGAGGATATTGCTAAGCATGCGCATCGGATCATCCGACTAATGGATGGTACCGTGGCTAGTGACGAAAAGAAATCTGTAGGCAGTTTTCAGGAGCAGTAGGCATTGGCCGTTGTGAGTTGTGAGTTGTGAGTTGTGAGTTTTGAGTTTTGAGTTTTGAGTTTTGAGTTTTGAGAATTTAAGTCTAATTTTAAGAAGGCCTTTTTAAAAAATTCATCATTCAAAATCCGATAATCCAACATCTAAGGCTCCAACCATCCAACAATCCAAGCTTCCAACAATGAACTTTGAACTTCACATAATCTTTCCTATATTGTACCTAATATAAGTCATTTACAATGATCGATTTAGACCAGGAAACCTGGATTTATCTTGCCATTATTGCCGTATTTCTTGCCTATTTTCTGTGGAGTTCCCGCAGGGCTAAAAAACTGAGAAAAGACAGGAAAAACAGAAACTTCAGAAGAAGATACTTCGAAAGAAAACAGGAAAACGAGGCTAATTCCGGGCTCCACTAATTTCAAAGGTATCGGAAGAACCGTTGTGAGTTGTGAGTTGTGAGTTGTGAGTTGTGAGTTGTGAGTTGTGAGTTGTGAGTTGTGAGTTGTGAGTTGTGAGAAGTTAAAAATTATGTCTTAACTTGGAAAGTTTCTTTTCAAAATTCAAAATTCAAAATTCAAAATTCAAAATTCCAGAAATCCAGAAATCCAGAAATCCAGAAATCCAAAGATCCAAAGATCCAAAGATCCAACAATCCAATATTCCGATTCAAACTTCGTATTTTAGCACAAACGCTGAAACATGAAAATTTACACCAAAACCGGTGACAAGGGAACTACCTCTCTATTTGGAGGAACTCGTGTACCCAAGCACCACATAAGAATAGAAAGTTATGGCACCGTAGACGAGCTTAATTCATATATTGGGCTTCTCCGTGACCAGGATACCGACAATGACACAAAAGAATTTCTCACCGAAATACAGGATAGATTATTTACCATTGGTTCAGTTCTGGCAACTGATCCTGAAAAAGCCACCCTTAAAAACGGAAAGGAAAGGCTTAATATACCCAAGATATCTCAAGAAGATATCGAAAAACTGGAAAAAGAAATAGACCGTATGAACGATGATCTACCCGAAATGACACACTTCATCTTGCCCGGGGGGCACCAAAGCGTGTCATTCTGTCACATAACACGCTGTGTATGCCGTCGCGCTGAAAGACTCTCCAGTGCTTTATATGACATAGAGGCCTTTGACGATAAGGTCCTTGTCTATCTAAACCGGCTTTCAGACTATCTATTTGTGCTGGCACGGATGTTGTCTAAACAACTACAGGCTGAAGAAATTCAGTGGATTCCAAAAAAATCCTGAATCCAATTTAATTTTGAAATATCCTTTGTGATACTTGCAAAGAATTAAAGAAATTATTACGTTCTTAATATTATTGTTGAAATAATAGATTTTTTTCTTGGCTATTACGGCAAAAAAATTATTTTTGCCAAAATTTAAAACCCGATTAATCAATGTATTGGACTTTAGAATTAGCATCCTATTTAAGTGATGCCCCCTGGCCGGCCACCAAAGACGAGTTAATAGACTACGCAATTAGAACCGGAGCTCCGCTTGAGGTTGTGGAAAATCTGCAGGCCATTGAAGACGAGGGAGACTCTTATGATTCTATTGAGGAAATCTGGCCTGATTATCCAACCGATGAAGATTACCTCTGGAATGAGGATGAATATTAAATTGACAACACGCAAAAAATAGGGAAAAGTCTCATTCATGAGGCTTTTTTTTTGCTTAAATTTGAACCCCCTTAAACAAAAAAACCAATATGAGTTTTTTAGATTCTGTATTAAAAGCTTTCGTAGGTGATAAGTCGAAGAAAGATGTAAAGGAAATACAACCTATAGTAGATAAGATCAAGGCTCTTGAACCAGAAATGGAAGCCCTGAGCCTGGATGAACTTCGTGCTAAAACTTCCGAATTCAGAGCTAAAATTACCGAAGCGACAAAAGAAGTAAAAGATAAGATTGAAAGTTTAAATAAAGAGGCCGATGAGATTGATGATATCACTCGAAAGGAAGATATCTATGCTGAAGTCGACTCCTTAAAGGATAAGTCTTATGAAATTTCAGAAGGCATCCTTAACGAAATACTTCCGGAAGCCTTCGCGGTGGTGAAAGAAACTGCAAAACGTTTTGTTCACAACACTGAACTGAAAGTAAAAGCTTCTGCATTCGACCGAGAGATTTCTGCTGAAAAAGATTATGTCACACTCGAAGATGAACATGCGATCTGGAGTAATTCCTGGGATGCTGCCGGTAAACCGGTCACCTGGGATATGATCCATTATGATGTTCAGCTTATTGGGGGTGTGGCCATGCACCAGGGTAAGATCGCCGAGATGCAAACGGGTGAAGGTAAAACCTTAGTTGCAACTCTTCCTGTTTATCTTAATGCCCTTACCGGGCGTGGTGTTCACCTTGTAACGGTAAACGATTACCTGGCCAAGCGTGACAGCGCGTGGATGGCACCAATTTTTGAATTCCATGGATTAAGTGTTGATTGTATAGATTATCACAGGCCTAATTCTGCCGCGCGTAGAAAAGCATATAATGCCGATATTACCTACGGAACCAACAATGAATTTGGTTTTGACTATCTGAGGGATAACATGTCTCATGCTCCCGATGATCTTGTTCAAAGACCTCATAATTATGCGATAGTGGATGAGGTGGATTCGGTACTGATCGATGACGCCCGTACTCCGCTTATTATTTCAGGTCCTGTACCAAAGGGTGACACCCATGAGTTCATGGAACTGAAACCTGCAATCGCCAATATCGTAGAGGTTCAGCGTAAATACCTTACCAAGGTTCTGGCAGATGCCAAAAAACTCATCAAAGAAGGAGATTCCAAAGAGGGAGGTTTCCAGTTGCTTAGAGTTTATCGTGGTCTGCCAAAGAATAAAGCTTTAATTAAATTCCTGAGTGAGGAAGGTGTAAAACAGCTGCTTCAAAAGACCGAGAACTATTACATGCAGGATAACAATCGCGAAATGCCGAAGGTTGATGCAGAGCTGTATTTCACGATTGATGAAAAGACCAATCAGATAGATCTCACCGATAAAGGAATTGAATACCTTTCAGGAAAGGACGACCCTAACTTCTTTGTAATGCCCGAGATCGGGATGGAGATCGCAAAGATCGAAAAGGAAGGTCTATCAAAGGAAGAAGAAGCCGAAAAGAAAGAAGAGCTTTACCGCGATTATAGCGTTAAGAGTGAAAGAATACATACCCTTAGGCAATTACTAAAAGCCTATACCCTATTTGAAAAGGATACGGAATATGTGGTGATCGACAATAAAGTTAAAATTGTTGATGAGCAGACTGGACGTATCATGGAAGGCCGTCGATATAGTGACGGACTTCACCAGGCGATCGAAGCCAAAGAGAATGTGAAAATTGAGGATGCTACCCAGACTTTTGCGACCGTTACACTTCAGAATTACTTCAGAATGTATCGCAAACTATCGGGTATGACGGGTACAGCGGTAACCGAAGCCGGAGAATTCTGGGAAATCTATAAACTGGATGTGGTTGAAATTCCAACTAACCGTCCAATTGCAAGAGACGACAAAGAAGATTTGGTTTACAAGACCAAACGTGAAAAATATAACGCGGTAATCGATCATGTGACCGATCTTTCCAGAGCAGGAAGACCGGTTCTTATTGGTACTACATCGGTTGAGATTTCGGAATTGTTAAGCCGCATGTTGAAACTCAGGAATGTACCACACAATGTACTTAACGCGAAACTCCACAAGAAAGAAGCCGATATTGTCGCGGAAGCTGGAAATGCGGGTGTAGTTACCATCGCAACAAACATGGCCGGTCGTGGTACCGATATTAAATTAAGCCCTGAAGTAAAGGAGGCCGGTGGTCTTGCCATAATTGGTACCGAAAGACATGACTCGAGGCGTGTAGACAGACAGTTAAGAGGTCGTGCCGGACGTCAGGGAGACCCGGGAAGCTCACAGTTCTATGTTTCTCTGGAAGATAACCTGATGCGTTTGTTCGGTTCTGAAAGAATCGCAAAACTGATGGACCGCATGGGACTTGAAGAAGGTGAAGTAATTCAGCATTCCATGATTTCCAAGTCTATTGAGCGAGCACAGAAAAAAGTTGAGGAGAACAACTTTGGAGTTCGTAAAAGACTGCTTGAATATGATGACGTAATGAACGCCCAGCGTGAAGTAATTTACAAGCGTCGTTACCATGCACTTTTCGGAGAAAGATTGAGAGTAGATCTCGCGAATATGATCTTCGACATTGCAGAGTCTGTTACAGAAACTAACAAGGCAGCAGAAGACTTTAAGAACTTTGAATTTGAACTTATCAGGAACTTCTCTATGAGTTCGCCGGTAAATGAAGAAGAATTCAAAAAAATGAATTCTCAGAAGCTTGCAGGTGAAGTTTATAAAGCCGCTTATAAGCATTATGATGATAAAATGGCCAATAATGCCGAAAGGGCCTATCCGGTGATCAAGCAGGTTTTTGAGGACGAAAGAAATAATTTCGAAAGAATATCAGTTCCTTTTACTGACGGAAATAAGACGCTTCAGGTGGTTACCAACCTTGAAAAGGCATACGAAAGTGAAGGTAAACAGCTGATCAAGGATTTTGAGAAGAACATTACCCTTGCAATTATCGATGATGCCTGGAAGACCCACCTTCGTAAGATGGATGAGTTAAAACAGAGTGTTCAGCTTGCCGTGCATGAGCAAAAAGACCCTCTTCTTATCTATAAGTTCGAGGCTTTTGAACTCTTCAAGGCAATGCTTGAAAATGTGAACCACGATGTGATATCCTTCCTTTTCAAAGGAGAGATCCCTTCTGCCGGTGCGCCAAGCATACATGAAGCCCGCCAGACCAGACAGAAGGAAAAGGTTGAAACTAAAAAAGAAGAGATCCCTAACCTGGATGAAAGAGCGGCCCAAAGCCGTGCAGCAGGGAACACTCAGAAGCAGCAGGAAGTCACTGAGACTATTGTTCGTGAACGTCCTAAAATTGGAAGGAACGATAAAGTGACCATCAAGAATGTAATGAGTGGCGAGAACAAAACCATGAAATACAAACAGGCTATTCCGCTTCTTGATAAAGGAGACTGGGTGCTTGTTGATGAATAGACGTTAGACGTTAGACGTTAGACGTTAGACGTTAGACGTTAGACGTTAGACGTTAGACGTTAGACGTTAGACGTTAGACGTTAGACGTTAGACGTTAGACGTTAGACGTTAGACGTTAGACGTTAGACGAAATTAAAAATCCTGAAGTTAAAACTTCAGGATTTTTTTATAATATTTCAATCATAGATATTTCGTCATGCTGAACTTGTTTCAGCATCTTTACCAATTAAAATATATAGATTGCTTCGCCTTCACCCACAATGAACATCAAAACAATAATTGATCATTGTTTATTGGTAATTGATAACTACTCATATACAAATAAAATTACCTCGAGCTTATCGCCTACACTCAAAACAGGCTAAGTTGCGATATTACTATAATGAATACTGCCTGTCCACAAACCTCTTAAGAAAAGGGATTTCCAAAAAGAACAGAGCTACAAAGGCAATCGCATACTGCATGGTTCTGGAAAGATCTATCCTGGGCATATCTAAATACTGTGGAATTTTAAGATCAAAAGACCAGCTTAATGAAATATCAGCATACATTGCATATAGTCCGGCAACCGCAGATACCATACATGCTGCAACTATGTACCACATGAATTTCGGGATAAGTGGCTGATAAGGCTTGACAGTAACATTCCTGTTTTCCACAGCCATCATTATCCTTTTTTTGAAATCTGCTGAAGGCGTTTCAGTTCCCGCTTCATTCAGCAACCTCTTCATCAGTTCTTCCTCTCTGTTAAATTGCTTTTCCATTTCTATCTGATATTTCTGGTTTGATGTAGCCTTCCAGTAAAGAAAACAGTTTTTTCCGGCTACGGTACAATTTAATTTTAATATTGTCTTCGGTCAAATTTGTCACCTCCGCTATCTCCTTTACCGATTGCTCTTCAAAATAATATAAACTTATTATAGCAGCCTCTTCTTCCGGCAACATTTTAATACAGTTGTTGATCACCTGGCTTCTTTCTTCCGAAAGCATATATTCCAGTCCATTTTCTATATGGTCCAGGCTATCATCTGTTATCTCTTCAATAATCTCATAGGTCTGCTCCCTCTTATTCTTTTTTATTCTATCCAGTGCCTTATGGTAAACTATCCTGTATAACCAGGTTGAAAATTTAGCCTCACCTCTAAAACCTGACAATGAATCGAAGGCCTTTATAAAACTATCCTGAGCCACTTCCTCGGCTTCCTCGGTTACTTTGAGCATTCTGATGGCAATAGTGAACACAAAATTCTGATAACGATCTACCAGCTCTCCAAAAGCAGAGCTATCCCCGGAAAGGATCTTATCGATCAGTTGTTGGTCAGTGCACTTGTTCATTATTCCATGTGACGATCATTTTAGATCATCGGTTACAAAATATTTTCAAATAAATTTACACTTTTTTGTAACCGGATATGAAATCGTGGCGTCCTAATAGCAAACGAACATTTATTTTCACATTAAAAACTAGAAATCATGGGATCAGAAGTAATTATTATGCCAATCATTTTCGGGGTTATATTCGGGATGTTCTACTTATACATTTCGGCCAGAAACCGCGAGCGTCTTGCACTTATTGAAAAAGGAGCAGATGCAAGTATATTTTACAGCAAAAAGAAAAGTGTAACTCCAATCTGGAAAGTTATAGTGATCAACCTGGCATTGCTTTTAGTAGGTATTGGCCTGGGAATCTTTATCGCCAACCTGCTAAGTTATAATATGGGAGTAGACGAGGATGTAGCTTATCCTGGAACTATTTTCCTATTGGCAGGCTTAGGTTTATTTGCCGGCTACTTTGCCACCAAAAAGTTGAACGAAGACGCATAGGTTCTATTCAAAAATATCATCACATCCCGAATGTTCCATTCGGGATTTTTTATTTCTGATTGTCAGTAATGGAATTTTACTAATTTTAACATTGTAACCAATCAAACGTTTCAATGAAAAAATTCTCTATAGAAATCAAATGGGGAGTCATCTTTAGTATCGTTTCACTACTCTGGATGTTCCTCGAAAAAGGTCTGGGATGGCATGATGAGAACATCGCTGTACATGCCATTTATACCAACCTTTTCGCTATTGTTGCCATTATACTTTATGTTTTTGCACTCCTCGATAAAAGAAAGAATTTCTATAATGATAAGATGACCTGGACGCAGGGATTTGTTTCCGGGATCATTATTAGTGTAGTGGTAGCCATACTCTCACCTTTAGCGCAGTATATCACACATGAATTTATCACTCCTGATTATTTCGAGAATGCAATAGAAAATTCTGTTCTAAATGGAAATACCAGGGAAAATGCGGAAGCCTATTTTAACCTGAAATCCTATATGCTGCAGTCCTTTTTCTTTGCACTGGTTGCTGGCGTCGTGACCTCAGCGATAGTAGCTCTTTTTGTTAGAAGAAAATAAAAATTTGTAAAGTCATTTCGACCGTAGGGAGAAATCTGTGGATGCACCTAATGCTCTATATTTATAAAAAACTGTATAGAGATTTCTCAGTCGCTTCGCTCTATCGAAATGACTTAAAAAGAAATAAATTATACTCCAGAAGTCATTTCGACCGTAGGGAGAAATCTAACTTATGAAAGAATATTTTGTCTATATAACCACGAATATTCAAAAGACCGTGCTTTATATTGGCATCACCAATAATCTTTCATGTCGAATAGACCAGCATTTTCAGGAAAGTAAGAATACTAAAAAGTCTTTTGCTGGGAAATACAATTGTTTTCACCTTGTGTACTACGAAAAATTTGAAAATCCTTCCGAAGCAATTTTAAGGGAGAAGACCATCAAAAAATGGAGAAGGGAGAAAAAAGTAAAATTAATTCAGGACTTCAATCCTGACTGGGAGTTTTTAGAAAAGGATATTTTATAAGGAGATTCCTTGGTTCAGATTTCTCAGTCGCTTTGCTCCTTCGAAATGACTTTGAACTAAATCTACTTGATCGCAATTTTAGTCACTGAAAGGAATCTAAATTTTCAAAAGCAAATTAGGATCCGGGCAGTTCTTTAAAAAATTGTCCAGGTCCTCTTTTTTTATAACACCAGGGAAATCCCCAATATTTCCATTCAGATCTTCAATCACCTGGAAGTGAAGGTGTGGTGCATAATCTCCATTTTCATCAAAATCACCCAGCTCAGCGATCTTGTCACCAACTTTTATTTGGTCACCTTCCTTAAGTCCTTTCAAAGATCTCCTGCTTAAATGTCCGTATAAAGTATAGAATTTTCGACCTTGTACAGAATGCTCAAGGATCAGCGTGGGGCCGTAATCTCCAAAATTAGCATTGTCTTTAAAACTATGAACTTTACCATCTAACGGACTAATAATTTCGGAGAAGGCCGGTACCCAGATATCCAGGCCAATATGAATATTCCTGTTAGCCTCTCTATTATTGAAAAGTTCACTCCGGTTGTATAAGGTCCTAAGTTCATTATAACCGCCATAAGCCGCTTTTGCATTCTTATTCTTCAGGAATTCGAAGATAAAAGCAGAAAATGCTTCCGAAGAAGCAACTTCAAGTTTCAATAATTCCCGATTATTTTCCGAAAGATCTATATAAGTATAGTCATCATGCTTATAATCCCCACCTATTACCGGTGTGAAACCGGAGGTTAGTTCATTTACAAATTCAGCAAAATCCTGCATCTCATTCAACTTAAGGAAGCCAAATGTAATCGCTAGGATTTAATTTATCAATACATCGCTGAAATTTGCTTTAATTGAAATATTTCCACTACCATCCCTTGACTTGTTATAACCATTCAGGATCTCATTATCATAAGACTTGGTGGATTTAAGTTTCATATTATCAGGATATTTGATAGAGCTCTGCATTCCGTTAAAGGTAAAATTGAAAGCGGTCTCTGGCACATTGAGCTTAAGATCACTGTTCTCCAGAGTTATATTAAGAGTTTCAAAACCGGCTCCAAGATCATCTATATCAAGCTTACCAAAAGATCCGCTAAGCACTCCTGTTTTCTGAAGCTCCTTGATCCTGATATCACTGGAATTTGAATTCAGTTTTATACTTACCGCCTTATCTATACTACAGTTCTGAACGAATTCGGTTGAAAGAACCCCGTAATCCCAATAGCCAATATTTACTGGTGAATAGGCTACTTTTACATTCGTGTTCTTCCCAGTTAGACGGTTAGCTGAAAGCCGACTGTGAGACAGATCGGCCTTCAGGTTTTTTATGGTACTTCCCAGTTTAAGCTCTCCGTGGCGAACATTAAGGTGAAGTTTAGCGTCTTTAGGAACCTTTAGTTTAATGGTCTTTTTAGAGTTAATGGTTTTTCCACCTTCATAAATAAACACTTTGTTTCCATTCTCCATACTGGCTTCGAATTGTTTACCAAACTGTTCGCCCCAAGCTTCCATTTTCTTTCCGAATTCTTCGCCCCAGGCTTCCATATCCTTTTCAAAATCTTTTGCCCAGACTTCCATTTTGGCTTCATATTCCTTTTCATACTTTTCGGAATTCTTTTCCATTTCTTCGGCCCATTTTTCCATTTTGGCCTCGAATTCCTTTCCGAATTTCTTCTCAAAATTGGCTTCCCATTTCTCTAAGTATTTATCCCCATCCTTTTTATATGCCTCATAATCGAATTTCATTTCTCTCATATTATCCGCAAATTCAGGAGGAAGTGGATTTTCTGCAATATTTGATAAAATGGGGCCTACAAGGTTATTCATTAAAGGCTCCATGATCTCAGGTAACTTAGATAATGAACCCTCCAAACGTGCCATGTCAATATCTACATTCATGCTCATACCGCCACCCGATTTTATCCTTACCATTCCAGGGTTGGAAGAAGTTTCAAGGTTCCAGGCATCCAGAAGTTTTTGTGTCTCCTCTTTGTTGCCGGTATCTCCTTCGAGGTAAGCCTGAATCTCAACCTCATTCTTATCCCAGTTCTCTATGATGATATTAGTATGCCGGGAATCTATCTCTACATTCACATCTGCCGATGTCTTGTAATTTTTGTTCAGTTTTTTGGTCTGGGCAAAACCTCCTGCTGTGATGAACAGCAGGCAAAGCATTATATATTTAAGCCTGATAGTTTTCATTTTTGTTGTTTTTTGATTGTTTAATTTCATTTAATTTGACTTTCAACTTTTTAAGAAGATCCAGTCTTAGCTGTAAGTTCGCGATCATAGCCTCCACTGTTTCTTCATTGAGACCGGTCTCCTGGATTTCAGCATTCAGCGCTATATATTCTTCATCCAGGGTTTCCAGTTTATTCATAAATGCATCTATAAGTTCTTTATTCTCTGGAGTCATATCCAGCTTGGCAAGCTGAATATTCACACTCGCCATATAGTAATCTTCTATCTTTTTGAATTCAGGAGAAACATCACTAAGTCTATACTCGGTAGTTTTTGTTTCCTCATCAGCTTCTTCTTTAACCGGAGTCTCCACGATCTGGTTGTTCTCTTCAACAGGCACCTCTTGATTATTGAAGTAGAAGAAAGCTCCAACTCCAAGGGCCACCACAAACAAGGCTGCGATCTGAAGGACCTGATAATAACTGCTTTTCTTTTTCTGAACCGGAAATGCCTCATCCAGCCTGGCCTCAAATCTCCTTTGATGCCCCTTGTTCAGTTTTTCTTTTCCTATATGTTCCTGGTTGCGGAACATTTCTCTAATATCCTGTCCCATTGCTCATAGTTTTTAGTTCGTCCTGTAATTTTTTCTTGCCTCTGTGTACCAATGTTCTGGATGCTACCTGGGTTATTCCCAGTATTTCGCTGATCTCTTCGTGATCATATCCTTCTATGAGGTACAACATCAGCGGGTATTTATATTTTTCAGGCAGATTCTCTATCTCTTTTTTCACTTCTTCCACTCCAATTCCGTCTTCCACCTGCCAGTTATCTTCCTCTTCCACGGTTCCCAGAACCTGTTCATTAATCGCTACCAGTTCAAGTTTTTTTGCTTTTAGCTTATCCAAACATTTATTGATGACGATCCTTTTTAACCAGGCCCCAAAGGTTACCTCTCCGTTAAACTGATGTATCTTGGTAAAAGCCTTTATAAAAGCTTCCTGCATCGCATCTTCAGCCTCCATCGTATCTTTCATAAATCTTAAGGCCACGTAATACATCCCGTCGCAATATTTGTTATACAGCTTGAGCTGGGCCCTCCGGCTGTTCTGTTTACAAGCTTCTATTAGCTTATGCTGTATCAATTTAATCAGTTTTTGATGGGTTAGTTCACTTTAATGACGAGACAAAAAGCCCCGCGTTGCAAAAATTCCGAAAAAAAATTCAAATTCCTTCATTATTCTTATTTTTAGTACTCAAACAGAGAAGTTTATGGCTGAATTTTTGAAAAGCTTTTCTTTATAAAGGAAACGCTATGAACAAAAGTTTAAAAACAGGCTTAAAGATAGTGGGAGCAATTCTGTTCCTTGGAATTGGGCTTATCCTTATTCTCAGGTATACCACTAAAGCCCATAGTCCTGAAGATACGGTGACCTATCAGAAAAATGATCTTGAACTTAAGGTCTTCTACAATCGCCCTTATAAGAAAGAGCGTAAAATATTCGGTGGACTGGTACCCTACAACGAAGTATGGCGTACGGGGGCCAATGAGGCCACTACTTTTAATACTAACCAGGATATACTGGTTGATGGAAGTTTGCTGAAAGCCGGAAAATATACTTTATGGACGATTCCTATGAAGGATAGCTGGAAGGTGATCTTCAATTCAAAAATGTATCCCTGGGGAATAAATCTTGATAAGGAAGCCTACCGAAATCCTAAATTTGATGAGCTTGTACTAGAAAGGCCAGTAAAAGAACTCCCAACCAACCTGGAACAGTTCACGATACTTTTTGAAGAATCGGGAGATTTTGTCAATCTTGTATTTGCCTGGGATAATACCAGCGTTAGTGTTCCTATAAAACAAGAAGAGGCACCTACAGGCACCTCTTCAGTGAATAATTGATCTTTTTTAATCTTCTTCCAGCAGCAAATTTAGTGTAACGTCAATATTGTCTCTTGTCGCCCTGGAGTACGGACATATTTCATGGGCTTCATTAACCAGTGTTTCTCCGGTTTCAACATCCACTCCTGGAATATAACAATCTAATATTACCGAAAGCTGAAGGTCTTCATCTTCGGTCAAGCCTAATTTTACAATTGCGGTTACGCTGTAATCCCCGAGATCGGCATTATGGTTTTTTGCAGCTGCTTCAAGCGCTGCTCCAAAGCAGGCCGAATATGCTGCACCGAATAATTGTTCCGGATTGGTATAATTTCCACCTTCACCACCCATACTTTTTGGGGTTGATTGCTTGATATTAAGAATGCCATCGTCGCTGGTTGTGCGACCATCTCTTGCTCCTTTCGTAGTAACGGCAGTTTTATACAGGTTTTTCATTGCGTGAAATAATTTAAGTAATTTAGTTGAACTCAATATACATAATTAAAAACACCCTTGACCTTAATTCATAAATTTGTCATAAACATTCCGCTCAATTTTGAATAACGAAAATCAAAAATCGGCTTTAAGTGAGTCTGAAAGCAATCCCTCTTCAAAGAGCGTGAGTTCTGAATCTGCAAAGAGAATAAGGAGTTTCAGAAAGAATAAATTTTCTGAAAAAGAACTTCTAGAAGAACTGCTTAAGGGAAACAAGACTGCCCTGGGCAGAGGGATCACCCTTATAGAAAGCAATCAGAAAACACATCAGAAGCAGGCTGAATACCTTATTGAAGGAGCATTGCCATACGCCCATAAATCGATACGAATCGGAATTACAGGAGTACCGGGAGTAGGTAAAAGCACCTTTATTGAAAGTTTTGGCTCATATCTTATCCAGCAGGGAAAAAAAGTGGCAGTTCTCGCAGTAGACCCCAGTAGTTCGGTTTCTCATGGTAGTATCCTTGGTGACAAAACCAGAATGGAAAACCTTGTAAAGGAAAAAAACGCCTTTATACGACCTTCCCCCAGCGGTGAATCTTTGGGTGGCGTCGCAAGAAAGACCCGGGAAAGCATCATTCTATGTGAAGCCGCCGGATTTGATGTAATCCTGATCGAAACGGTTGGGGTTGGCCAAAGTGAAACCACTGTACATAGCATGACCGATTTCTTCCTGTTGTTAAAGCTGGCCGGGGCTGGTGACGAATTGCAGGGAATAAAACGTGGGATAGTGGAAATGGCAGATGCGATCGTGATCAATAAGGCCGATGGTGATAATCAAAAACATGCCAGAGAGGCAAAACTCGAATTCAACAGGGCCCTTCAACTATATCCTCCAAAGGAAAGCGAGTGGAAACCCAAAGTAAAACTCTGTAGTGCACTATATAATGAAGGGGTTTCAGATGTCTGGGAAATGATATCAGAGTTTAAGGAAAAGGTTGAAAATAATAGTTTCTTTCAGCATAACCGGCAGGAACAAAATAAATTCTGGCTGTATCAGACCGTAAATGAATACCTGAAAAGCAGATTCTATGATGATCCTAAAGTAAAAACCGCTTTAAAAGAGCAATTGCAACTAATAGAAGATAATAAGACCACAGCATTTGCCGCGGCCAAACACCTATTAAGCCTGGCCTGATTGTTCTTTAAGTATTTTCGCCACGAGGAATTGTCTTAACCTGTAAAACCCGAAACCAAATATTCCACCTATCACCATTCCTGTGATAATATCTCCCGGGTAATGCACCCCGAGATAGATTCTGCTATATGAGACTATGGCAGCCCAAAACAGGAGAAATACGAAAAGTTTTGGATAATGTTTCTGAAATAGAAGACTTAAAAATACCGCTACACCCATGGAGTTGGCAGCGTGAGCAGAGAAATATCCGAATCGGCCACATCTTACGGCAATAAACCGGGCATATTCCATTACACCTTCCTGCCGGCATGGCCGTGGTCTTTCAAATCCATGTTTGAATAGATTCGCCAACTGATCGGTGGCCGTAATTAGAAGTGCTATCACAACCAGAGTGATGAGAGTTGGCTTTAATCCGAACTTTTTAAAGATAAAAAAAAGCAATATTGCATAGAGCGGAATAGCCATCCACTTATCACTGATCGCGAGCCACAGCCAGTCCCACTGTTCTGAACCCAGATTGTTCAGAAATAGAAAAAGTTCCCTGTCTAATTCGGCCAGTTTCTCCATTATTCGTCTTCGTATCGGGCAACTTCTCGATCGTAGAACTCATTCGCCTGGGTGATGAGGCCTTCAGCTTCGCTGCTAAGTTCCTTTTCGTCTTCCTTGTCAAAATCTTCCAGCCATTCCACCTCATCGTTCTTCAGATCGATAATGAATCGAGGATATTCGGTATGTATCACAAAAATGGAATCGGGAAAATCGGTATTATCACCCAGTATAAATCTTGGAAGCTCCATATAATATATTTTAAACTTTTAAACTCTCTTTTAAATGAATAAGCTTTTTAGTTAAGTAATTAAAACGGAAATATAGTAATAATGCCGAGGATGTCAAGCCGGCAAGTAAACCAAACCAGATTCCCATACTACCCATTCTTTCAGGCTGACCAAAATAGAAACTTACAGGAAAACCAATAATCCAGTAAGCGATAAAGCAAATAAGTGTGGGAAGTTTCACATCCTGAAGTCCTCTCAAAGCACCGAGGATCACCACCTGCATTCCATCGCTTAACTGAAAAACAGCCGCTACAAGAAGTAGCTGTGCGGCAAGGCTCACCACCTCAAAATTATCAATGTAAAAGCCTGGCAGAATATCATTGAGCAATATGAAAAGAATAGCAAAAATGCCCATTATGAAAAACACGAGCAGAAAGATCGAAAAACTGATTCTTCGAAGTTCCCTGTATGCCTTTAGTCCCACCTGGTTCCCCACTCTAATCGTTGCCGTAACACCAAGACCAACGGCTATCATAAAGGTCATGGAAGAAAGGTTAAGCGCGATCTGATTCGCCGCCTGGGGATTGGTTCCAAGGGTTCCCGCGAGGAAAACGGTCGCCGTGAAAATAGCCACTTCAAAAAACATTTGTAATGCGGTGGGAAAACCTAAAGACAGGAGTCGTTTGAAAATATCCCATTTCAGCATTTCCTTTTTAGACCATTTGAAATATTCAACAAACTTGGATTTTCTGCGAAGTATTTCCCAAACAAACCAAAGCATAAAAAATCTTGAGATCAGTGTTCCCCAGGCCGCACCCACAAGTTCGAGCCTTGGAAAGATCCATATTCCATAGATGAGTAAATAGTTGAACACCACATTTACCACATTAGCCAGTAAAGTAGCATACATGGCGTAGCGCGTTTGCGAAAGTCCATCGGCAAATTGCTTAAATGCCTGAAATGCCATTAGGGGTAGCATGGAAAACGCGACTATATTCAAATAAGGTATGGCTAGCTCCACCACTTCAGGTGGCTGATCCATATAATAAAGTACAGGTTTTGCAATAAGGAGAACTATGAACAGAAAAATGCCGTTGAGGGTGCTTAGAATAAGACCGTGGTGAAAAAAGCTTCTCCCTCCTTCAATATCCTCAGCTCCATCGGCCTCGGCTATGAGAGGAGTGATGGCAAAGGAAAAGCCAATACCCAGAGACATGGCAATAAAAACGAGGGCATTCCCCAACGAAACTGCGGCCAGTGGAGCGGCACCAAGCCTACCGATCATCAGATTATCCACCAGTCCCACCATAACGTGACCTAACTGGCCAAGCATCACGGGATAGGCTATATTAAGATTTTTACCGAATTCTTTGGTATAGGCCGATAGCTGCAAAACTAAAATTTAGGATTGCAAAGGTAGCCGCTTTACTTATCTTTTAAAGGGATAAACTAAATTTCTTTAAGGAGAACTAGTCGGGCATTTCAACCATATCATTACTGATATTTTCCAGCCCATATTTATCAACCAGGTACATCAATGAAGCCATGGTGGCTGCTCCAAGTTCCAGCTCACGTTTATTCACCTGCTCAAAAGTGTCATTGGAAGCGTGGTGATAATCGAAATAACGCTGGGAGTCGGGTCTTAACCCGGCAAGAACGATATCTCCTCCTTTAAGCGGGCCTATATCGGCGCCACCGCCACCTCTCTCAAAATAATGTATCAGGTAAGGTTTAAAAAGCTCTTTCCATGAAAGGATCTTGTTGAACTGAGTGTCATTAGCCGTAATACTAAAGCCTCGTGGGGTAAAGCCTCCGGAATCACTCTCCAGGGCAAAAACGTGGTCTTCATTTTTTTCCTTCGCAACGGCTGCATATTTATTACCACCGCGAAGACCATTCTCCTCATTCATAAAAAGAACCACTCTAATTGTTCGCTTTGGAGTATAGCCAGTTTCCTTAAACAGGCGAAGCACTTCCATAGATTGTACAACTCCGGCCCCATCATCATGTGCGCCATCGCCCAGGTCCCAGGAATCCAGGTGCCCACCAACAACCATTATCTCATCAGGATATTCTGAACCGGTGATCTCTCCTATTACATTATAAGACTGCACATCTTCATGCTGCTCACAGTTGAGCTTAAAATAAAGTTCAAGGTCTTTCTGAATTTTCAAGATGCTGCTTAAATATTCAGCATCGTTGGTTGAGATAGCAGCCGCAGGTATTCTCTTATCTACCGGGGTATCTCCATAACTCATGGAACCAGTATGTGGAAAATCATCAAGCCTAAGATTCATTGATCTCACGATCACACCAACTGCACCATATTTTGCCGCTTCCTTAGCTCCGGAATAACGCTGATCTACACAGCCTCCATAAGCTTCAAAAGTATGGATCAGATCGGCCCGCATCGGGCGGTTATAAAAGACAATCTTTCCTTCTATATTTTCACGGCCGTATTCGGCCAGTTGTTCCAGTCCCTGTACTTCTATCACCTGGGCTTTGGTCCCTCCGGCGGGAGTAGCGACCGAACCTCCAAGAGCCGTAATATTTACGTTTCGCGTTGAGCCCGGACCTGTTTGCACGTAAGCAAACTCCCTTTCTCCCCTGGTCCATTTAGGAACCATCACAGGTTGAAGCCATACCTTATCCAAACCAAGCTTCTCCATTTCAGCTTTGGTATATTCTACGGCCTGTTGCGCATTGTAAGAACCCGATAACCTGCCTCCAATCTCATTGGATAAATGATCCAGCCATGCATAACTCTTACCATTAAGAAGAGACATATCGTAGATCTTGCGGATATTCAGGGAATCGTTTATATACTGATCCTGTGCTGAAACCGAGATACCTGTAAACAGTAAAATAAGGGCAATAAAATATGACTTCATAGAATACAAATTTGGGTGCTAAATAACAGCAAAAATTTCATTTATACGAACTATACTTTTAATTCTTTTCTTCGTTGAGTTGTTGACGATATTCATCAATATTCTTGCGAATCTCCTGAGCTAATTCCGGCTCCTTCACCTCTCTGTAACTGCTTAGTTCATCATAAAGTATCTTTGCAACCAAATACCGGGCCATCGATTTATCATCAGATGGAATAACATACCATGGAGCATTTTCTGTAGAAGTTCTGTTTATGGCATCCTCATAACAATGTTGATATTCTTCCCACAGTTTTCGCTCTTTCAGGTCGCCGGGAGAGAATTTCCAGTTCTTATTTGGCTTATCAAGTCTTCTTAAAAGCCGTTGCCGCTGCTCTTCTTTTGAAATATGGAGAAAGAATTTAAAAATTATGGTTCCATTCTGTGCGAGATGTTTCTCAAAATTTCTGATCTGTTCAAAGCGATGCTCCCAGAATCTTTCGTTTATATCCTCAACACTGTTTACATTTGGCAAATTCTCGTTCAGAATATATCCAGGATGAACCCTCGTAACCAGTACATTTTCATAGTGCGTTCGGTTAAAAACCCCAAACTTACCACGTTCAGGTAAAGCAATATAATGTCTCCAGAGAAAATCATGTTTAAGTTCTCTTTCAGTAGGCACTTTAAAACTATGCACAACTACTCCCCTGCTATTAAAATCTTTAAATACTTCACGAATAAGACTATCCTTACCAGCCGTATCCATTCCCTGTAAACAAATAAGTACAGAGTATTTGCCATAAGCATACAAAGTATCCTGCCAGTCGCCCAGCTTTTCCCTGGTTTCTTTGAGTTTGTTTTCAAGCTCTTCTTCATTCATTCCAAGGTCCAGAGAAGTTTTTATACCAGAGAGTGATATTCTGGATCTCACTTTAAGGTCCTGAAGGTCTTTGCTGTGCATTTTTTTAGGCTTTGCCATTAAATATACAACCTTTAAGAGATTTAATTTTTTTATCTTCGTACACAAATAATTCACCTTGGATAAACTGGAAAAACAAGAGATTATAGATAAGGTCACCACCTTGTTAAAAGAAATCCCTTCCTCCATGGATGTGGTTAGAAAAGGGGGAAACCGTGATCGTCGATTCCGTTACCTCGCTAACCATATGGTTGAAAAAGCCATTGAAAAAGATGCTTTGATAGTTTCAAAAAATGGTCAGGGAATCGCAATTCTATTTAAGACCAGTAAAAAGGACAATAATATCTGGAAAGACCTGTGGACGCAACTTGGTTTAGTGGTAAATGTTACCGGGATTAAAAATGCGTTCAACATTATCAAAACCCAGAATTATATAAAGAACCAGAGACCACAGCAGGGTGAATATCTTTATTGCTGGTTCTGGGGAATTTTAAAAGAGTATCGCGGAGCCGAAACCCAGGTTGGAAAGGAAATGAAAGATGAGTTTTTCAGAATTTCCCATGATACAGGCCTTACTCTTTACGCTGAAACCCGTGGCAGGACTAATTCTATTGTCTACCAAAGGGTTGGATTCGAATTATTCCATGAATGGGACCATCCCAGCGGAGACACCATGTATTTCTTAAAATACGACCCTAAAAAGAATAAAAGGCCTGCTGATGTCTAAGCATCTAAGCTTCCATCATTGACAATCATTTAAAAACGACTGCCAAATAACTTAACGTCTTCATCGGTTATTTCTTTTCCTCCAAGGATGATAAGACGTTCTACCACGTTTCGTAATTCACGGATGTTTCCACGCCATTCATTTTCTTTCAGAACGTTAATGGCTTCTTTAGTAAACTCCTTTTTATTAGTTCCCTGTTCCTGTGCGATCTTTTCACTAAAGTAATCCACCAACAGCGGAATATCTTCTTTTCTTTCCTTTAATGGAGGTACTTCTATTAAAATTACCGCAAGCCGGTGATAAAGGTCTTCCCGGAAATTGTTTTCCTCTATCTCCTTTTTAAGGTCTTTATTGGTAGCCGCGATAACACGTACATCTATCTTAATATCCTTATCACTACCCACCCGCGAAATTTTGTTTTCCTGAAGCGCACGAAGCACCTTGGCCTGTGCCGAAAGGCTCATATCTCCAATCTCATCCAGGAATATCGTGCCTTTGTTCGCAGCCTCAAATTTTCCTGCCCTGTCTTTATTTGCTGAAGTAAAAGCACCTTTAACATGCCCAAACAACTCACTTTCTATAAGTTCGGAAGGGATCGCTGCACAGTTAACCTCTACCATAGGCCCCTTGGAACGATCGCTCTTCTGATGCAGCCAGTGGGCAACAAGCTCCTTCCCCGTACCATTCGGGCCGGTAATAAGTACACGTGCATCAGTATGCGCCACCTTCTCGATCATCTCCTTGATCCTTTTGATTGCGTCTGACTCACCGATCATCTGGTAGTTCTTACTCACCTTCTTCTTAAGCCTGGTATTTTCTACTACCAACTCCTTTCTGTCCAGAGCGTTACGAACCGTATTAAGAAGCCTGTTAAGGTCTGGTGGTTTGGAGATATAATCGAATGCTCCCAATTTCATGGTGTTCACTGCAGTGTCCAGATCACCGTGGCCGGAGATCATCACTACCGGAACCTCAGGTTTTACCTTTTTAACCGCTTCCAGAACCTCAACACCATCCATTTTTGGCATTTTTATATCGCAAAGAATAAGATCAAAATCCTCATTCTTAACCAGTTCCATTCCTTCAAGACCATCCTCGGCTTCCGTAACTTCATAATCCTTACTTTCTTCAGTAAGAATTTTATTCAGAACCCTTCGTATAGCTGCCTCGTCTTCTATTAATAATATTTTTGCCATCAGAATATTGAAAATTTTAATCCGCTGCGAGCGTAATAAGTATTAGTCTCATTAATTGTATAAACGTCATTCTTATCAGCATCACGCAGCCTGATATCATTTAATATAGTGTGTCCAGCATAAACGTAAAACTTAAGATGTTCAGTGATCTTATACTGGTATTCCAGTCCGCTCAGTAATACGGTCATCGAAATACTTTCCGCCAGTTCATCGGCAACCGAACCTGAAGGGGTCGCATCAAAATTTTTCTGAACATTAGCAAAAAATCCATCCAGCATTGCAAATGCTTCCAGACTATGTTTATTGTTAAAATAATACTTTATATTGGATTTTGGGGTACCAACCATGTAAGACCAGTTTTCATCCCATCGCTTATAATAATTCAAAATAGGTAACGGAAATGGGAACCCGGTAGTGGTTGAATACTGAAGCCCCAGGATTAGCCTTTTCGTATCCACTTCATCTTCATTTTCCCAGGTTTTCATAAAGAATAATGTCCCCGTATATATGAGATCATCATTCAATATTTTATTCCTTGAGAAATTCGAGGCAATTTTAAGTCCTCCCTGCGCCCCGAACCGCCAGGCATCATCTATTTTAAATGTATAACCAAGCGTTGTAGTGAAAGACTGAAATCTGTCCAGTACCTTGGTATTAAAATCCTCCGGATCATTATATTTAAAATGCACATTCCTGTATTCAAGGCCCGGCACAAGGTACGAACCTTCATTTTTCAGCCTGATGGGAAAAGCAAGGGAGGTTCTAAACCTGCGAAAGGAGTTATCAGAATTCTTCTGTGGAAAATAGGTGTATTCCAGTCTGGCCAGATCGGTATTCTGAGCAGATGCTATTAATCCAACAAAAAGAATTAATCCCGTTAATATCAGTTTACGCATCCTGGTCATCGGTTAATTCATTAGAATTGGTATTGTTAGCCGGATAGAACATATGCACATCCCTTTGTGGGAAAGGTATGGTGATATTGTTCAATCTGAACTTATTATTGATCTTAAACCTTAATTCACTTTTTACTTTAGGATCTACAAAACTGTCGGAAACATAAAAATGAAGCCCGAAAAGTAAGGCTGAATCTCCAAAATCTTCAAATAAAATAAATGGT
The DNA here is from genome assembly GCF_023805255.1 of Gramella jeungdoensis. GTDB lineage: Bacteria > Bacteroidota > Bacteroidia > Flavobacteriales > Flavobacteriaceae > Christiangramia > Christiangramia jeungdoensis. The sequence goes on along the minus strand of NZ_JAMSCK010000002.1, from coordinate 690,709 downwards.
TCAGGCTTTTTAAGTATGCCCTTTTGCTCACGTGCACATTCAAGCAAGACTTCTCTCACTTTCTCAACATCACTCCCATAAGAGACCCCTACCTTAACGACTTCCCGGGTAGTTTTATGATTCTGGGTATAATTAAAAACAGTATCGCTTATGAATTTGTGATTGGGAATGATCATTACCTTGTCATCCCTTGTAAGCGCCCGCGTGGTTCTAAGCTTTATTTCAAATACCCTTGCTACCCTGCCTTCCATTTCGATAACGTCACCTACGAGAAGGGATTTATCAAGGATTATAAATATTCCTCCTATTACATCCTGAAATAATTCCTGCAAGGCAAGACCCAGACCAACGAATAAAGCTGCTGAAGCGGTTAGAAGTATTGTGACATCCACTCCGGTAGAACTTAAGGTGATAAGAATCACTACCACATACACAAAATACTTAATGAATTTGAAGACACTTATGAACTTCATTTTGTCTTCTTCCATCAGTTTTGAAGTGATAAAAGATCTTACAATCCTTAGAACAACACTGGTTACCAAAAAGGCCAGAATGATTAAAACAACCAGGCCTACAGTAATTTTAATTTCTTCTCCACCTATAGAATAACTAAAACCGGCATTCCAGATCTCCTTGATAAGACCCCAGATATCCTGCTCTATTACCTCAGTAACCTTTTCTTTAGCTGTTTGATCCTGCATAATTAATATTTAAGCCATTTATACAGTTCTTTATAAGTAGGTTTTTTACCGTACATAAGTATTCCCACCCTGTAGATTTTTGCCGATAGCCATAGCACTCCAAAATTTGTTGCAATCAGGATAATTATTGAAGTTGCTATTTCCCACCACGGAACTCCAAACGGGATCCTCATCAGCATCACAATAGGAGAAGTGAGTGGGATTATTGAAAATATAGTAGAGACCGTACCATGGGGATTTTCGACTACCGAAAAGAATCCCACATAGATCCCAAGAATAAGTGGTAAAATAATGGGAAACATGAACTGCTGAGTATCAGTCTCGCTGTCTACCGCGGCACCTATCGCCGCGTAGATGGCACTATAAAGAAAATACCCTCCAATAAAGTATATAACAAAGAAGCCTAACAGGCTGGCATAAGGCAAATTCAGTATATCTATAACCAGTTGATTTATTTCAGGTTTCGCCACTTCACTCACCACATTAGAAGCTGGCATTTGTGCAGCCAATGGATCTATACCAAGAAAAGAAGAAATGCTAAATAAAAGTACAGTTCCCAAAATGACCCAAATCGTGAACTGGGTGATCCCAGCCAGGGAGGTACCCAGCACTTTACCCAGTAATAATTGAAAGGGTTTTACTGAAGAGACAATGATCTCTATAATGCGATTGGTCTTTTCTTCAATCACGCTACGCATTACCATATTCCCGTAAATAATGATGAACATCATTAAAAGATAACCGGCAGCTCCACCAAAGAACATTTTGATGTAGTTTGACATTTTTGAACTTCTTTCACCCGCAAAATTCTGGATATCCACACTCACATCGGCACGTGCCTTATCAATTTCAGATACATCTATTCCTCTTGCGATAAGCTGTTCCCGGGTAAGTTTATCTGAAATTGTCTTTTCAATATTCTCAATAGTACCAAAACCGGGAGTATCCTTTCCAAAGAACTCAATTTTCGCGTTTTCTCCGGGAGCAACATTGGCTATATGTATCAGCCCGAAATATTCATTATCCAGAACCTCTTCCCTGGCCTCTTGCAGGGATTTACCTGAATAATCAAGGTATTGCACCTGTTCACCATCTTTGAACTCTGAAGCAAACATTCCGCTTTCATCGTGAATACCTATTATCTTTTGCTCGGTACTGTTCAGCATACTCAAATAAGCAATGAGCAGGATCATACCAACGAAGATAAGCGGACTCATAAACGTCATTATGATAAAGGTCTTATTCCTTATCCTTGCCAGGTACTCCCGGTTTATAATAAGCCTTAGGTTACGCATTTTGAGTTACCGTTTTTATAAAAATATCATTTACTGAAGGAATCACCTCAACAAAATGATTTATTCTGGCCCGGGTGAGCAAAAATCTGATCAGTTCATTGGAAGATTCGTGCTCCCCAAGTTTGATTGTTAGCTTAAGGTCGTCCTGTATACTTTTAAATCTGGCGGGGCCAATCTGAAAACGCGATTTAAGTTCCTGTTTCAGGGTGGCCTCGTCTACCGCATCGAGTCCCACTTCAAAGGTGTTGGATTTGTATTCCTTCTTGATCTCTGAAACCTTTCCATCCAGCAGTTTATTCGACTTATGGATAAGGGCGATATAATCACAAAGCTCCTCAACACTTTCCATACGGTGGGTGGAAAAAAGAATGGTGGCTCCTTCTTCTTTTAGCTGAAGTATCTCATCTTTAATAAGATTAGCATTCACAGGATCAAATCCGCTAAAAGGTTCATCAAAGATCAGTAATTTTGGCCGGTGCAGTACCGTAATCACAAATTGTACTTTTTGGGCCATTCCTTTGGAAAGTTCCTGTATCTTCTTATCCCACCAGCCTTCGATTTCGAGCTTCCGGAACCAGTACTTAAGCCTTTCTTTAGCTTCAGTCTTGCTGAGGCCTTTCAGTCTTGCCAGATAAAGAGCCTGCTCCCCTACTTTCATTGATTTATAAAGCCCTCTTTCTTCAGGAAGGTAGCCAATATGTGCTATATCGTCTGGATGCAGAGGTTTCCCGTCAAGATATACCCTGCCTTCATCAGGCATGGTAATTTGATTTATGATTCTAAGAAGTGTGGTTTTTCCCGCACCATTTGGCCCTAAAAGGCCAAATATGCTTTCTCTGGGGATATTTATTGAAACATTGTTGAGTGCAGTAAAATTTCCAAATCGCTTATAGATATTCTCCGCAACCAAAAGATTTTCCATATAGTATTTTATAGGAAGGTTAAAGATAGAGAAATCACCAGAGAGTGGTAGTTGATTAAGAAGATTTTATAATTTCCGAAACCTCCGTAAAAACAAAACCCACCCTTAAAAGGATTAAGGATGGGAAAAAAATTGCTATGAAAAAGAAAAATTATCACTAAAAGACTTAGTGATAATCAAATATATAAATTTTTTCTTAAAACCGGCTTTTTAAGAAAACATATCTTTAACTTTTTCAAAGAAGGATTTATCACTCTTTTCGGGGTTTGGCCTGAAATTCTCATCATCGGCCATCCTTTCAAAAAATTCCTTTTGCTCTCTGGACAGGGCCTTAGGAGTCCATACATTTACATGGACCAGAAGATCTCCCTTTCCGTAACCATTAATACTGGAAATACCTTTACCTCTCAATCTCAAGATCTTACCAGATTGAACACCTTCCTCGATCTTAATACGAACCTTACCAGTCACTGTATCGATTTCCTTTGAAGTTCCCAGAGCAGCTTCAGAGAAACTGATATAAAGATCATAATGAAGGTTATCTCCCTCTCGCTGAAGACTTGCGTGCTCTTTTTCTTCGATAGCTACCAGCAGATCTCCGGGAATGCCATTTCCAGGGGCTTCATTACCTTTTCCTGCTACTTTCAGCTGCATTCCATCTTCAACACCCGCAGGTATTTTAATAGAAACGGTCTCCTCTTTCATCATTAGACCTTGCGAATCGGCTCCTTCAGGTTTATGATCAAGGATCTGCCCTGTCCCGCTACAGGTTCCACATGGAGAGGCAGTTTGCATTCTACCCAGAATTGTATTGGTTACTCGGGTAACCTGTCCTGTACCATTACAGGTTGAACAAGTCTTATAAGTGGTACCTGGAGCTTTGACCTTTCGCTTCACCTTGATCTTCTTCTCACAACCATTGGCAATTTCTTCAAGATTCAAACTAACCCTGATCCTGAGATTGCTTCCTTTACTGCGGCGCTGGCCTCCGCCGAATCCTCCAAAGCCGGAGAATCCGCCACCAAATCCGCCGCCAAAGATGTCACCAAACTGGCTGAAGATATCATCCATGTTCATGCCACCTCCGCCAAATCCGCCACCTTCGAAGGCCTGGTGACCAAAACGATCATATTTGGCTCTCTTTTCCTGATTTCCTAAAACTTCATAAGCTTCAGCAGATTTCTTGAACATCTCCTCGGCTTTAGAATCACCCGGATTCTTATCGGGGTGGTATTTCAAAGCCATTTTACGATATGCTCTTTTTATATCTGCTGCTGAAGCGTCTTTACTTACGCCTAATATTTCGTAATAATCTTCTTTCATGTCGGGTTTTTACAAATTTTGCAAAAGCGGTTTACTGGCCGGTAACTACCTTTGGATATCTAATAATCCTCTCGCCCAGCTTGTATCCGGGTTCTACTACATCAACAATCTTGCCTTTAAGATCATCAGAAGGGGCAGGCACCTGTGTAATAGCTTCATGCACTTCAGAGTCGAAGTCTTCTCCCTGTTCCACCTTCATTCTTTCAAGCCCTTTGGCCTTAAGGGTTTCCTTAAGCTTATTGTGAATCAACTCTACTCCTTTTAAAAGATTTTCGTCACCAGATTTTTTCAGTTCATTTAAGGCCCTGTCAAAATCATCCAGAATAGGCAGCATAGCTGTCATTACTTCCTGATTGGCAGTTTTAAATAACTCGAGTCTCTCCTTTGAAGTGCGTCTTTTATAATTTTCAAACTCGGCAAAGAGCCTTAAGAATTTATCCTTTTCCTTTTGAAGGTCTTCTTTTAAGCGCTCTTCTTCGGTAAGCTCATTTCCCTTGGTTTCAGGCTGTTCTTCTTTATTTTCGCCATTTCCGTCAACTTCCTCGATGGCATTATCCAATACTTCTTCTACCTGATCTTTAACCTCTTTATCCTGTTTTTTGGCTTTATCCTTTTTTTCGCTCATTACTTAAAATTTACTTTCAGCCACATTTAGTCAAATTCATTGCCAATTCGGTTAAAATGTCAAAATGTCACAAGATTATTTTAGTAAAACTTTAGGACGCAAGGAATGATTTTCCTTTTACTTTTGCCCCGAACTTTAAAAATTAATCCCCAATGAAGAGATTATTTCTAAATGCATTAGTTATTGCAGGTCTGGGACTTGCTTTTACTTCATGTAAGAACAATAATAATGAAGCCGAAATGGCTGAAGCAAAAGATACTGCTACAGCGCAGGCTGATGCTTCAGAATTTAAGGTAGACACTGCCACATCTGTAATTGAATGGCAGGGTGAAAAGCCTACCGGAACTCATACCGGAACCATCAAGGTTGCAGAAGGAACCTTCAAGGCAAACGACAGCGTGATCGAAAGTGGAACTTTTGTTATAGATATGAATTCCATTGAGGTGACCGATCTTGATGGAGATAAGAAAGCAGATCTTGAGGCTCACTTAAAAGGTACTGTAGAAGGAAAAGAAGGTGACTTTTTTAATGTTACCAAATACCCTCAGGCTACTTTTGAAGTGACCGGAATCACTGAAGAGGAAGGTCAGCAAATGTTACAGGGTAACCTTACAATAAAAGAGGAGACCAAGAACATCGCTTTCCCGGTAAACATTACAAAAGATGGTGAGAACATCCAGATCACCAGTGAAGAATTCACGATAGACAGAACAAAATGGAACGTGAATTACGGTTCAAAATCTGTATTTGACGGGCTGGGTGATAAATTCATTAATGACGAAATTGAATTGAAAATAAACCTGAAAGCCAAAAAGGCTTAGTTTATAATTGAATTTTAATGAAAAGCCTCGCGTGAAGCGGGGCTTTTTTATTTTAGGTAAGATCGGCGAGGGCCCTTGAAAGATTCGTGTATTTGAAATTGTATCCCTGTTCTTCTATTTTTTTACAGCTTACAAGCTGACTGGAAAGAACGATCTGGGACATCTCTCCCAGCAAAGTTTTTAATGCAAATTTCGGAACATTAGGCAGCCATATCGATTTCCCCATCTGTTTGGCAAGTTCCCTGGTAAGTTCTTTATTGGTAACAGGATTTGGCGCTACGGCATTATAAACCCCAGTAAGTTCGTTCTCAATAGCAAAAAGAAAGATCTCTGTCAGATCTTCAATATGTATCCAGGACTGCCACTGCTTTCCACTTCCCAGTGCAGCTCCCATATTTAAGGAAATAGGTTTTTTGATCTTTTCAAGCATTCCGCCATCTTCGGCAAGCACAAGGCCTACACGTATTTTGGCCACATCCAGGCCTATCTTTTCAAATTCATCAGCAGCAGCTTCCCATTTACGAACAACTTCTCCAATAAAATTATCGGCTACTGATTTGCCTTCCTCAAAATATAACTTTTCAAGAGAACTGGGATAGATACCAATGGCGCTTGCCGAAATAAAATTTTCCACCTGATGTGGATTTTCCTCTAAAGTTTTAAAAAGTAAAGCTGCCGTATCTACCCGGCTTCTGATGATTTTCTTTTTATAAGAATTAGACCAGGGTTCGGCAATGCTCGCACCGGCAAGATGGACTATGGTCTTCACTCCTTCAATACAGCCCTTCTCTATCTCCTGGCTTTTTGGATCCCAGTAAAACCCCTGATAATCTTCCTGCTTCTCTATTTTAGCTTTATCAGTGGTAAGATAGTTAACCCGTATCCCTCTCTCCCTGCACAGATTGCTTAGTTGAGAGCCAATAAGTCCTGTTGCACCGGTAATTAATACGCGCATACTTTTTTCTTTTCAAGATACATAAGACTAAACGGCCTTTCTCATTTTTAAAAGAGGTTTAACGGCAATAAGCTTATAATTTAACAGCCCTTAACATTTCCCGTTTTCCGGGAGGGCCAGGCAGTTTCTCTACCTGAAAACCTGAAGACAGCATGGCCCGCCTTACACTACCCTTAGCGGCATATGTCACCAGCACTCCTCCTGTTTTCATGGCCTGAAACATTAAAGCAAAGATCTCTTCGGTCCAGAGTTCGGGTTGCACTCTTGCTCCAAATGCGTCAAAATAGATAAGATCATATAACTCCTGATCCCTGATTTCGCTGAATTTCTTCTTTTGTTTACACAGGCTAAAGTACTCGGAGATCTTATGAGCTTTTTCCCATTCAGTTGCATGTAATTCTTGAAAATAATCTGCTTTCTCTAAAGCCTGAGTCACCTCGGGATAATTGAGAAGCTTCACTTCTTCTGAAGGTACCGGATAAGCTTCAACCCCCGTGTAATTGATTTTCATTTCAAGTCTTTCAGCCTCCAGAAAAGTGAGAAACGCATTCAAGCCTGTACCAAAGCCTATTTCAAGAATTGAAAGCTCTGAAGGCTTCTCTTTTTCAAGCAGATGGAAGAGGCCCATTTTCAGAAATACATGCCTTGCCTCCTGTACCGCTCCGTGCTTGGAATGGTATTGCTCATTCCATTCTGGCAGATGTATGGTAATAGAACCGTCGGCAGTCTTTATAATCTTTCTTTCCAAACTATTTTTTTACCAGGACCCCATGGGCAAGAAATCCCAGGGACCTTTTTGGTTCTACTATGGCTTCAATCTCTTCAACAGCCTTTCCGGCATCTTTGGCAAAGTGTTCCTGGTCTTCCACTGAAATCTCTTCTATAAAGGCAATTCCTTCAACAACTACCTCTTTCCCTTCAATATCCTTTGGAACAAAAAAACCATATTCCCTGAATTTAACCATGGGGTCCTCTTCAGTTTCGGGAAGCTCCAGCTTCATCCAGCATCGCTTCATTTTACATACACTGTTCACCTTTGCTGTAAATTTCACCGAAATGGTATCGCCTAATTCCAGTTTCTCATATTGCAGTTTCATCGCTTGCGCAGAAAGGCTATTATTTGCTGAAATCTTCTCACCGAAACTTTCATATTCCTGCTGGTCTGTCTGCAGTAGGGTAAGTTCTGAATTCTTATCAGGTGCTTTCTCTTTACAGGAAATGAACGCCAGGAACAAAACAAGAAGCAAAACAGAAGTTCTCATAACAAATTATATAAATGGCTGAAAGCTTCAAATTTACCAAAACTTTAGATTTTGATTCTTCTTTTAATTAGGTAAATTTGTTGACTTAATTCTCACAATCAAAATCTCACTTCGATGATAGACATACAAAAATCTCCCAAATCTAAAATAGAAAATACCAATTTTGACAATCTTGTTTTCGGGAAGGTTTTCACAGATCACATGATGGAGTGCGATTATATCGATGGTGAATGGCAAAAACCCGTAATTAAACCTTACGGACCTCTTACTCTTGATCCTTCAGCGAGGGTTTTTCATTACGGGCAGGCTGTGTTTGAAGGAATGAAAGCCTACAAGGATAAAGATGACAGGATATGGCTTTTTAGACCAGACGAGAATTTCAAGAGAATCAACAGATCTGGCAAGCGTTTGGCCATTCCAGAATTCCCAAAAGAATATTTCTTCAACAGTCTCGAGGAACTTTTAAAACTTGATAAAGACTGGATAAAAAAAGGTTTTGGAAACAGCCTTTATATAAGACCCTTCGTGATCGCTACCGAAGCCGGGGTTTCAGCCTCAGCATCTGGCGAATATAAATTCATGATCATTTGCTCTCCTGCCCAGGCTTATTACAGCGGAGAGGTTAGAGTAAAGTTTTCAGAGAAATTCAGCCGTGCAGCAGATGGAGGTGTTGGATATGCTAAGGCAGCCGGAAATTACGGTGCGCAGTTCTATCCTACCAATCTGGCAAAGGAAGAAGGGTTTCAGCAGATCATCTGGACCGATGCCAATACTCATGAATACCTTGAAGAAGCCGGCACCATGAATATCTTTTTCCGGATTGGAGATAAACTTATCACGGCTCCTACCAACGACAGGATCCTGGACGGTGTGACGCGTAAAAGTGTGATCACACTCGCCGAAGAATATAATATAGACCTTGAAGTAAGAAGGGTTAGTGTCAAGGAGATCGTTGAAGCAGCCGAAAAAGGTGAGCTAAAAGAAATGTTTGGATCAGGAACTGCTACAGTGATCAACCCAATAGTAGGTTTTGGACATAAGGGCAAAAAATTTGAATTGCCTAAAATGGAAGATTCTTATGCGAGTTTCTTTAAAGACAAACTTATGAAGATCCAGTATAATGAAGCTGAAGATAAATTTGGCTGGAGATACGAGGTAAAATAATATCTTTATAATTGTAAAATTAAATCCCGGCAATACCGGGATTTTTTTTATTTAGGAGGAAAAATAACAGGTAGCCGAAATTCCCTGTCATTTTCTTTTTTATCTGAGGGATTCGCCCTTTTAAAAACAAGGAATCCCCTTTCATCATCTGGAGGATCAAATTCCATACTGCCGGTAAAATTAACAAAGTCTTCGGTCATCCATTCTCCAGCAGCTTTAATATAGCTTTCCGAAAGTTGGTTATTATCCTTATCGAGTAAGACCACAGGCGCATCGGCTTCAAAGAACCAGTACCCTCTTGCCTTACCTCTTATCTTCAATGGAGAACTCACTTCTTTATTAGGTAAAGGTGTTTCAACCTGGATAAGATCTGAGATCGGTACTTCTTTATTTGCCTCAAATTTGAAGGATTCCATCGCCTTCATCAAAGCATCTTTGCTGGAAGCATCCACAATCCCTGAATATCTAACCTCATCAGAACCCATCGGGTCACAATTCTTTATATCCTTCTGCTTCCCTGAATCTGAGTAACATTCGGCTTTAAAGTCTTTAACCCTGAAATGAACAAATATACTTGCAGACCTGCCCCAACTGGAAGGTGGATTCACAAATCTTAAATAGAATGCCCAGGGTTCACCAGATTCAAGTAGGTAAACCAGGCTTTCCTTTTTATTTAGTTCAGGAGTCAATGAAATATTGCCATTCCATTCAGGGAGTGACATCCGTTTTCCCGAAGGACCATCCACCCCAAATCCGCTTGGAAGAATCGCCAGGTAAGCATTTCCCGGTTCTTCGTGAATGGTAAAAGGTGGATTATAACCGGCCTTAGCCGTATACATATTTATCACAGGCACATCACCGGGGAGTTTAGACTCTTGCAACTGCCAGCTTTCGGGATACTCCAGGGAAAAACTCCATTTTTCATTATTATATATCCTGCCGGAAGGCTCTTGATTGTACTCTATGCCTGTATCATCTTGTTTGGCCTCCTGATCTGTGTTCTTCTGATCATTTTTACAGGAAATAATAAGGCATAAAACCAGTAAAAAAACAATCGGTCTCATTTTTTATTTTTAAGATAAAAAACTGGAACCCGGATTATTTTAAAATTCTCTAAAAATCTGGAGGTTATTCTTCTAATATACGGGAGATATCCGGCTTGAAATAGTTAGGCCCTTTAAGCACCTTACCATCTTCACGATAGATCGGTTTTCCATCAGCTCCAAGTTTACTCATATTGCTTGACTGTATTTCATCAAAAACCTCTTCGATCTTATGCTGCATTCCATGCTCAATAATAGTTCCACAGAGAATATACAGCATATCACCCAGCGCATCGGCAACCTCTGCAAGATCATCATTATTGGCAGCCTCGAGATACTCTTCATTTTCTTCTTTCATTAGGTTAAAGCGAAGCATATTTTTATTCCTTCCCAGGTTAGCAACAGGTTTTTCATTTATCCCAAGGCCAAAAGCCGAATGAAATTCTTTTACAGCGGCAATTCTTTTCTTCATATTATTTCAAGCTTTAAAAAGTTAACTTTGCGTAAAAATAACCAAAATGTTTTCTACAGGACAATTGATCTTCGCCGGGCTTTTTCTGATAGCCTTTATCATAGTTATGATATTCAGTTATAGAAAAGACACCAGACTTCATAAGAAATATTACAAAGGAAGCATCTATGTATTAATAGGATTTATCTTTTTTATTCTGCTTCTCTTTCTGATCAAAACTCAGCTTAAGCATTAGTTTCATAAGAATTGACCTACAATTGGTCTGCTAAATTATTTATATTAGCGTAAACTAATCACCACCAACAATGAAGATCCTTAAATATCTTTTCTTTTTATTCCTAATTTTTATCATTGGCGCTTCAATATATATAGCTACCAAAGATGGAGAGTTTCAAATAGAACAACAACAGATGCTCGCCGCACCTCAGGAGGTAGTTTTTAATGAAGTGAACGATTTTACAACCTGGAAAGACTGGGAACCATGGTCCCAGGAAACCGATGATATGATCATTAATTACGGAGACAAGACCAAAGGAGAAGGTGCTTCATATTCCTGGAAAAGTGAAAAAATGGGAGAAGGTGAAATTACCACGGTTAAGGCAAATCCATATTCAAGTATTGATCAAAAAATAAGCTTTGTAACCCCATTCGGGGATTCTAAAAGTGATATTTACTGGCAATTCGATAAACAAGGAGACAGTACCCTTGTTACCTGGGGAATGAAAGGGGAACAAAGTTTCATGGAAAAGGCCGCTTTTACTTTTCAGGATCAAAGCCTTAGTGAAATGATGCTGCCTATGTTCAAAAAAGGTCTTGACAATCTTCAGGCGAAGATCAAGGAAGAAATGGAGACTTACTCTGTAAATATAGATGGCGTCACCCAGCATGGAGGAGGTTACTATATGTATATAACCACGGCCAGCAAGATAAGTCAGGTATCCGAAAGAATGGGGAACATGATCAACGAAGTGGGCACTTATATGGAAAACAATAATATCGAGAAGATTGGCAATCCTTTCGTTCTTTATAATCAGTGGAACGAAGACCAGGGAACCGCCATCTATTCAGCCGCCTATTTTACGCCCAGTGAGGTGGTAACACCTGCAGAAAGTAACGTACTCAATGGCTATATGCCCAAGCAACGAACTTTAAAGACCACATTAAAAGGTGATTATAAGAATCTCAAGGAAGCCTGGGACTCATCTTATGCATATCTGCAGAAGAATGGACTTAAAGCAGATGAAAATTCCCAGCCGTTTGAGGTGTATGTGAGCGGACCGGAAGATAATCCGAATCCAGCAGAATGGATCACACAGATATATATTCCTATTACGCAGGAAAATTCCAGGACTAATGATTAAAAACCTAATACTTGTTTTTATAGGAGGGGGATTAGGCAGCAGCCTGAGATATATTATAAGCAAACATTTAAATGCATCCAGTCTTCTTCCCTATGGTACTTTTATTGTAAATATTCTTGGCAGTCTTCTACTTGGAGCAGTTTTAGGCTATGCTATTAAAACAAATACGCTTAACAATCCTACCAATCTTATCCTTGGAGTAGGTTTTTGTGGAGGCTTCACTACTTTTTCCACTTTTTCATTTGAAAACTACTCTCTTATCAAATCTGGAGACTATTTAAGCTTCTCCGTTTACTTTTTTGGAAGTTTAATTTTAGGAATCCTGGCAGTCCTTTTTGGCATTTTGATCTCTAAACTGTTCTAAATTACCAAAATAGGGTATCAAATCCTCAAAAATATGTTTTTAAAATACATACCCCTATTTTTTTAGGGGTATTTACTTTTTATTTCGTAAAAATAACATCATACCCCCTATTTTTTTAGGGGTGGTTAACATATTTTTATATTTTTGACCAATTCTTAATAATAAATTATGAAAAAAATTGAAGCAATCATTCGGAAGTCAGAGTTCGATGAAACCAAAGAGGCACTCCATGCTATAGGAGTTACCTTTTTCAGTTATTGGGACGTTACCGGGGTAGGTAACGAGAAAGTAGGTCATGTTTACCGGGGCGTTAGTTACAGCACCTCGAATATTCAGAGACGATACCTTTCTATTGTAGTAACAGATTCTTTTGTGGAAAAAACAATTGAAGCCTTACTAAAGGCCGCCTACACAGGGGAAGTAGGTGACGGAAAGATCTTTGTTTCTTCTATAGAGGAAGCTTACCGTATCAGAACAAAAGAGAAAGGCGCAGAATCCCTAAAATAAATTATCAAAGAATCAATTAACTAAGAAAAATTATGGAAGGATTACTTACTGTAAATAATGTATGGATGATGATCTGTACGGGACTGGTATTTTTTATGCACCTTGGTTTTGCATTTTTGGAGATCGGTCTCACCAGACAGAAAAATACGGTGAACATATTATTCAAAAACGTGTTTATTATTACTGTTGGATTGCTATTATACTGCCTCCTTGGCTTTAACCTAATGTATCCAGGGGAATTCAACGGATTTATAGGATTTGCAGGTTTTGGGCTTGACAGTCCGCTTGTGGATGGATCGCTGGACCTGGCCTATAATGAAGGCTATACTTACTGGACAGACTTCCTGTTCCAGGGTATGTTTGCCGCTACGGCAGCAACAATCGTATCAGGCTCTGTAGCCGAACGTATTAAAATAAACAGCTTTTTCATTTTTGTGGTTCTATATGTAGGAATAGTTTATCCAATTGCCGGATCATGGAAATGGGGTGGTGGATTCCTTGATGAAATGGGATTCTATGACTTTGCAGGTTCAACACTTGTGCACTCTGTTGGTGGATGGGCAGCTTTGGTTGCCATTTGGTTGCTGGGTGCAAGAATTGGAAAATTCAGAGATGGAAAGATCTGGGCATTCCCAGGACACAGTATGCCTTTTGCAACAGCAGGAGTACTCATCTTATGGTTAGGATGGTTTGGATTTAATGGAGGTTCTGTACTTTCAGCCGATCCTGAATTAACCTCTTTAACTCTTGTGACCACCTGTCTGGCAGCAGCAGCCGGAGGAGTAGGCTCATTTTTAGTCTCTTCCATTCTTTATAAGAATTATGACATTACCATGTTCCTTAACGGGATCCTTGGTGGACTTGTAGGTATAACAGCAGGAGCTGACCAGATGTCTCCAACCGATGCTGTAATGATTGGAGCCATAGCAGGAGCTATAGTGGTATTCGGAGTTGCCTTGATAGACAGAATAAGACTTGACGACCCAGTAGGAGCCGTGGCAGTTCACCTTATTTGTGGAATCTGGGGGACGTTGGCCGTAGGTATCTTTGGAAACCTGGCCGGTTTTGACCAGTTTATTACACAGCTTATAGGAGTTGCATGTTACGGTGCTATATGTATAGTGGGATCGTTTATAATATTCTATATCATGAAGGTTACCATTGGCATCAGGGTATCAGCCAAAGAAGAAACTGAAGGTCTGGATATCTATGAGCACGGTATGGATGCCTATCCTGATTTCGGATTAAAACAATCTTCTTAAACAAATTTGTTGGTTAAACAAAAAACGGAGCGTTTGGAGGAACGCTCCGTATAAAATAACCGCTTATAATTCTATATGATTAATATCTGATTAACTGAGTCGCCAAACATTAGTTAAATCAAACAAATAACCATTTTCATTATGAAAGCAATTACAACATCAAAATTAGTAAAATTTATCTTTTTACTACCCGTAGCTCTTATGACCTCAACGCTAATTGCACAAGAGGAAGAAGAAGATGCAACCCCTAAATTTACCATAAGTGGTAGCGTGGATGCTTATTTCCGTACAAACTTTAATGGACTGAATAAGTCTGAAGAGATTGTTGGCGGGGATGTTCAAAGTTTCACACCTGCTGCACCTGCCACCTCATTTGCCAATGACCCTGGTTTTGCCATAGGAATGGCCAATGTGATCCTGGGATACGAAGGTGATAAGGTAGGTTTCGTTGCCGACCTGGTCTTTGGACCCCGTGGTGAAGATGCCGTATTTTTATCGGCGCCTTCTACAAACATTGTAAACCAGCTATATGCATTTTATAAGGTGAACGATGCTCTGAAGTTCACGCTGGGTAACTGGAACACATTTCTCGGTTATGAGGTGATCTCACCCGCAGCTAACTTCAATTATTCCACCTCGTATATGTTCTCCTACGGTCCGTTTTCTCATACAGGGATCAAGGCCGATTTCAGCTTTAATGATAACTGGACCGGTATGTTAGCAATAATGAACCCTACAGATTATACTGAATTCAATCCTATAGGAAAGTATTCTTTTGGTGGTCAGCTGGGTTATTCCAATGATGCAGGAAGCGCTTATCTGAATTTATTATACGGGGAGCAATCCCTCTCTGACGATGCTTTATTTCAGATAGACCTTACCACAGGCTGGGATCTTACTGAAAGCTTCTACCTTGGTCTAAATACCACCTATCAGGATACTGAAGGAGTTGGCTTTTATGGTGCCGCATTGTATCCACAGGTTGCTCTTTCAGACAGTTTCGGTATAGGACTGAGAGCCGAATATTTCAAGGAGCTTGAGGATGGCGGAATTGTATACGATGCCGATACCAGTGTTACTGCATTTACCCTGACCGGAAGTTATCAAACCGGTGGATTGATAATTAAGCCTGAATTCAGACTTGATAGTGTTTCAGACGATTATCCTGCATTTCTTGATAGTGACTTAAACCCTTCAAGTGAACTTGCTTCATTTTTGGTTGCGGCTATCTACGCATTCTAAAACTTTTCCTACTTGAATTATACCCCGACTGGTATCTCTGATATCAGCCGGGTTTTTTTTTTATTGGTTTTCTGAATCTGCCTAATTGATTCCTTTAGGCAGTCACTTTCATCACCTGACATCTTCCTTAGTCAGCTTCGCAATAAAGACAGATATTTTTTTAAAATTACAGCAACCGGTTATCCCCTATTTTCCAGGTGATCAAAAATTAATATCCAGAACACTTAAAATTTAATTTAATTTTGGTGACTCATTTTTGGGCATGCAA
Organism: Gramella jeungdoensis; assembly: GCF_023805255.1. GTDB lineage: Bacteria > Bacteroidota > Bacteroidia > Flavobacteriales > Flavobacteriaceae > Christiangramia > Christiangramia jeungdoensis. The sequence goes on along the minus strand of NZ_JAMSCK010000002.1, from coordinate 675,122 downwards.
AGACTTTTTAGATCATATTTTGAATCCTTTAGCGGATTAAGAAAAGAAATCTGGTTACTATCCCTAATCACACTCATTAACAGGGCGGGAACGATGGTTATCCCTTTTCTTTCTCTTTATCTTACAAAAAACAGGGGATTTACCCTTGAGGAAGTGGGCTGGATACTCACCTTCTTTGGTCTCGGTTCTGTAACGGGCTCCTGGCTTGGCGGACTACTCACAGACAAAATAGGACATTATAAAACCATGGCGGGAAGCCTTATACTTTCCTCCATTTTGTTTGTATTGTTACAATTTCCTGCATCTTTCTGGTCTATTTGTATTGGGATATATCTGGTGATGACAGTCGCTGACATTTTCAGGCCGGCAGTTTTTGTTGCCATAAACGCTTACAGCAAACCTCAAAACCGAACACGGTCTATTACACTAATCAGGCTCGCAATAAACCTGGGATTTTCAGCAGGGCCGGCAATTGGAGGAATTATTATTGAAACAGGCGGCTATAGCGGACTTTTCTGGGTAGACGGTCTTACATGTCTGGTAGCGGGTATCCTTTTACTAAGGCTCCTACATCCAAAACGCTCAACTACCGAACCCGAAGATATTGTAGCAAATGCAAAATCTGCCATGAGCGACAAGCTTTATCTCATCTTCATCTTCGCCATGATGCTTTTCGGATTGATCTTTATTCAGTATTTCTCTACCATGCCGCTTTATTATTCGGAATCTCATAAGTTGAACGAATTTGAGATTGGCCTCCTTCTTGGCCTTAACGGACTGATGATCTTTCTTTTTGAAATGCCTCTTATCAAATTCATGGAATCCAGAAGGCATTCCGCAATTGGCTATGTAATTCTTGGAACCCTGCTCACAGGATTCAGTTTTCTTGTTATAAACCTGACTGACTGGGTAGGAGTTCTTGCAGTAGGAATGTTATTAGCAACCGTTGGAGAGATGATAGGTTTCCCTTTTTCAAACACTTTTGCTCTTTCCAGATCTGACGGCAAGAAAAGAGGTTCATATATGGCCTTATACAGTATCTCATTTTCCATAAGCCATATTTTTGGACATAATTCCGGGATGCAGCTTATAGATAATTTCGGCTTTGAGTTTACCTGGTATACCATGCTGGCACTGGCACTTTTTGCCTGTTTACTACTATATATTTTAAAAGCATTATTAAGAAAAGAAATAGCTTAATTCTCTTCCGGCTCTATTTCATCATTATAGAACTTAGATTCTCCTAGATATTTCTTAATGATCTGGTTATACTCCCTTGTAAACTGAAGATCCAGTATTCCTTCAATATTATAAAGGCTTTCCATATCTGAATATCCTGTTTTGAGAAGATCTTCAAGGTAAAGCAGGGCTGTCTCGTAATCCCCATCGGCACCGGCAAGTGAGATGATCTTCAAATAAGCTTCCGGATCATCCTTACGGATGGCAGTGCGCAAAACACTTATGAATATTTTAGTATCTATTGGAATATTAGCCTCTACTATTTGATCAAACTGCTTTTTAGTAAGAAAATCAAGGTAACCATGCAGCCTGTAGGCCATATTGGATTTGGCTTCATTTGAACTTTTTTTCAGTTTATCCAGTTCATCTACCTGATAAGCCCACCAGCCTATATTCTGAAAATTAGCGGTCATGATATCACTCCTAAGCAAATATTCATATTCCTCTATCTGCTGTTTTTCAAATGAGGTTGCCTGCCTGAAATCCCTACGCTGGGACCTGTATCCATTGGTCTTTTTCAGCTCCTTCATACGCTCTTCAATATCATCTTCAAAGCCGAAATCTTCATACTTATCTTCCATCCGATCCAGCTTTTCATAGGCATCATAATAATTACGGGTACGAACTAACTGTTCGGTATATGCAATTTCATTCTGATAGAGTTTCTGAATAAAATCCTTATCCGCACTGCGACTCCCTTTTTTTATAGCTTCAAGGCTAAAGCCTGTCATGGCATTGGAGATAACTGCGGCCTCGGGCCACTGATCCTCCTTTCCAGCAAAATAGTAAACATCTGTCTTAAAGTCCAGATCATCATAGAACCTAAGGTAATCTTCCATTTGATATACCATATAATCTTTATCGCCAGCTACGGCTATAAACATATATGGATTGCTTTTATCAAGATATTGTTGATTGACAAATGAATTCCCAATAGCCATTACTCCGGCCATTTTACGATAAAACATAGGCAATGCAGAAGCCACCTGGGCTCCTTCCCCCATTCCTGCAGTATATACCAGGGCAGGATCTACCGGAAAAGCGCTGAATATGGAATTCATCATGGAGGTTGCCGTTTTTATGATACTATCTATAGGTTCCGATTTAAGATCGATATTTGCTGAAGCGACGAGATACTGTTGTTCTTCAGCTGCTTTCCTGAAAAGATTAGCAGTAGTAGAGCCTCTTCCCTTAGGATCAAAGATGAACACTACCGGCCAGTTCCGCTCTACAGAATAATTGGTTGGAGCATAAAATGCATATGTTTTATTACCGGTTCCCGGAATGGGCAAAGAATCTGTCACGCCCCCCTTAACTATCCTGAACTCCTGAGCCTGTATATTACAAAAGCTAAAGAAGGCAAAAAATGCCAATAGTAGTTTTTTCATAATTATGTAAGAATAAGTCTAAATATAATGAATTGCATCATTAATTATTCCATAAAAAAACCCGCAAGTAACAACTGGCGGGTTTTATTCTTTTAAATGATTTTCAAATTACTCACTCTTAACAGGCTGATATTTCACCTTTGGCTTATCTGGAAAAAACAATTTGGCCATGAGGGAAACTATCACCAGATCTGCAAAAATCAGGAACATCACTCGAACCACTTCAATCCCGGAAAATGATAACCCGGTAAATCCTATTAAACCTGTAATTAATGCAAGTACTAAAAATAACAACGTCTTCCTTTTCATAACTTGATTTTTACTTTCTTTTCTAAAGCAAATCTAACTACGATTTAGACGACTATATCATAAAAGAATTACAATTTAATTTCATTTAACGAAAATAAAACCAGCTGGTAACTCGGTGTTAATATTAAGATTAAAAATCACCCATTTTAACAAAGCCTTTGCTCCTGTTTTTTAATTCATTTTTAAATATTTTAAGTATTATCCCCAGCTTGCTAAGTCTTCAACTTCTGCCTGATCGGGGCATCCTCAATTACATTTGATAAAACGATATGGGTTCTGGTTTCGCCATAAGTTATTAACTGATCGATAAGTTTCTCGAGGTGAACCTGATCATGTAGCACCACTTCCATAATTATATTTTCATTCCCGGTAATACGGTAGCAGTTTATGACCTCTTTGAAAGTTTTTACGGTTTCCAGAAAAGCCTTCAGTCTCCCGGTAAATGCCCTTAAAGTAATAATAGCACGTAGCTGATAACCCGATTTTTGATGGGACAAATGCGTTCGGTAAGATTGGATAATGCCTGCATCTTCCATTTTCTTAACTCGCTCTGCGACGGCGGGAGAGGTAAGTCCCACTTTTCTGCCAATTTCAGAGAAGGAAATCCTGGCATTTTCCTGTAATTGTTCAAGGATAGCCCAGCTTAAATCGTCTATATGCATTTTTAAAGTTTAAAATACTAATTTCCTTTAAATTTAAATATAAATAATCTATCAGACATAAATTTTAAATTAATGTGAATGAAATGAGTAGTAATTTAGAGAAAAAATTGAGCATGGCTTATTTCTCCAGAAATCACGAAAATCGTCGTTCAGCTTTATATTCAAAAGCCCAGGAGATCATGCGCATTTCACGAAGGATCTCTGACTACCTTGTGCCTGATCTCGCCGTGTTGAACGACTCCGGAAATGAAAACGAAAGCGTGTATTTTACGGGTGATATCGTGCGACATTCAAATTCCCTGGTAACCAACATAAGCAAGGCTGAAACAGAATATTTTCAGGATAGTCGAATGAAATATGTAGCTAGTGTAAGTATGTTAACCGAAAGGTTGTATAGAATCTGCGAGAGACTGGAATACACAAATAGCAACGGGAGAGACTTTCTAAAGATCTTAAGACACGAACTTCAGAAGTTCAGGAAACTGCAAAGGATCTGGAAGCTAACTTTGTAACCTAATCTAAATTAATTTCAAGATTGCTTTTCTGCGGAAAACCGATTTTTTCCACGAATTCTTCCCACCGCCTGTCATTTTTTAGGTTTTTCATATATGGATCATCCATAATCTGCACTAAATTAACACTCTCCACTTTATAAGCTTTACCCAGCCATTCAAAGGCCTTATCCTTTTTATTTTGCCAGGCATACATCTGCGCCACCATATACGGATCTTGTTGCCCATATTTAGTCTTAAAAGTTTCGATCGTCTGGTCTGTTTTTTCTCCCGCATATAATATCATTGTGACCATAGCATTGCCATAAGCTTTTAAAAATTCATCCTTTTCTTTTTCCAGGGCTTCCAGAGCTTCCCGCTCCTTTCCTAATTGAGCCAGGATTTCAGCTTTACCAGCATAATCTCCCATGGAATTTGGATAATACAGCATATATTTCTCCTGTGTCTTCAAAGCTTTTTCGTATTGTTCATCAAGAAAGTAGAGATACGAAAGTCTGTAATAATTTATATATTCCAGAGGATCCAGTTCAATAGCCTTTTTGACGATTCTGATTCTGACCTTAATGTCGAGAGTAGGCAACTGAGATACCAGAATAAGTACATCAGGATTTCTTGGAGCCAGTTCCAATGCTTTCTTAAAATTAATTTCTGCCTTAGTATAATTTATATTCCTAAGTGCGATTCTTCCGGCAAAAGCATAAGCTTCGGCATATTCTGGGTCCAGGGAAATGGCTTTATCAATTGCTTTATCAATATCCTTTGCCGCACTTTCCCTATTGATAAAATTCATATTCCTCCTGCTATCCTTAATTATAGCCAGCATTAGCCAGGCAGGTGCATAATTATCATCTATCTCTATAGATTCATTAATGAGTTTATCGGCATTTTCCAAGCTTTCCTGGGTATATTGATTCCAAAGATGTTTCGCTTGCAGGTATTTGTTATAAGCTTCAGTATCCACTTCAGCAATTTCTTTTCCCAAAAGACTTGCTTCAAGATTTTTTGTGACCGCTTCGGCTATCTCATCCTGAATACTGAAGATATCATCCATCTTACGGTCATAGGTCTCAGACCACAGGTGTGCTCCATCATCTACATGGATTAACTGGGCAGTTATACGCAGGGTACTGTCGGCCTTACGAACACTGCCTTCTAAAACATAATTGGCATTAAGCTTCTTTCCTATTTCCCGTATATCAGTATCCTTACCTTTGAAAGAGAAGGAAGATGTACGGCTAATCACAGATAGCTCAGGATTCTTTGCCAGGTAATTCAAGATCTCCTCGCTAATCCCATCTGAAAAGTATTCCTGGTCTTTTTCAGGGCTCATATCGGCGAAAGCCAGAACCGCTACCGATTTTTCCTGATCACTTTCAGAATCGATTGCTGGAATATTTTCGGATTTATCAGGTTTTGTATCAGAAACTTCCGGACCATTACGGGTGTAGGTACCATATACATTAACCGCAAGAAGGACAATTGCGACAATAAGGGCTCCTAAAATTATCTGATTGAATTTTTTACTGGTCTCGCCTGTTATGGACTCATTCCTGGCTACTGCTTTAGTCTTTTTTAACCCATCAGGCGTCACTTCATAAACCCAGGCGAAGATTAACCAGACAGGAAATCCAATGACTAATACCAGTATAAGGGTTCGTAAGGCGCCGGGAGTTGCCTTGAAAGCAGGAAAAACTATGGAGGCCACCTGGACTATCACCCAGGAAACCACCAGATAGGCAAGAGCAGCCTTAAAAACGTTTCGACGTTTTAATTCCTCAAAGTGATTCTTAAAATTCAAACGATATCTCAGATTTTTAGCGCAAAATCGTAGGGATAGTGAAAAGTAGTGATTTATACAATTACCACAAAATCAGCCACTAATAATTTTTAAGTCACCTATTATGAAAAAGGAACTTAAGCAACAACCATAGTAACGGCATCATCTAAAAAAGATTCTTTTATAAAAAATATTCAGATGCTGAAACATTGAGATTATTTAGAGCCGACTTGATGGAGTTTTTCTCCTAAAAGTTTGATTTCAAAAAAATATTTAAGTAGCTACCAAAAGATAAAACCTCACAGGTCTCAGAGAGCTGTGAGGTTTATTAAAGTTAAAAAGATCCCGATATCTCTTCACTCATCGGGATAAGCGATTCGCACAACTTTTCCCTCCGTATGAGGAAAAGTTGGCTCTTTGCTTACATATTTCTTCTATACTGTCCTCCTACTTCAAACAAAGCGTGTGTGATCTGGCCAAGAGAACATACTTTGGTAGCCTCCATCAGTTCTTCAAAAAGGTTTTCATTATGAATGGCGGCTTTTTGAATTCTGGACAAGGCCTCATCAGCTTTACTTTCCTTAGCCTTATGAAGGGTTTGAAGTGTTTTGATCTGATGTTCTTTCTCCTCTTCGGTCGCACGAATCACCTCCCCCGGTGTTACTGTAGGTGAACCTTCAGAACTTAGGAAAGTATTCACCCCAATGATCGGGTATTCTCCACTATGCTTTAAAGTCTCATAATAAAGGCTTTCTTCCTGGATCTTTCCGCGCTGGTACATGGTTTCCATTGCACCTAGTACTCCTCCTCTTTCTGTGATACGGTCAAATTCAGTAAGCACAGCCTCTTCAACAAGATCGGTAAGTTCTTCTATGATAAATGATCCCTGGATTGGGTTTTCATTCTTAGCTAAACCAAGTTCTTTGTTGATGATAAGCTGTATGGCCATCGCTCTTCTCACCGAAGCTTCCGTTGGTGTGGTGATCGCCTCGTCATAAGCATTTGTATGCAAAGAATTACAGTTATCGTAAATCGCATACAGCGCCTGAAGAGTCGTTCTTATATCGTTAAAATCTATCTCCTGAGCGTGAAGCGATCTACCGGAAGTCTGGATATGATACTTCAACATCTGAGCTCTTGAATTCGCTCCGTATTTGTGCTTCAATGCTTTTGACCAGATCCTTCTGGCTACACGTCCAATAACTGCGTATTCAGGATCCACACCATTGGAAAAGAAGAACGAAAGGTTGGGACCAAATTTATTGATATCCATTCCCCTGCTCAGGTAATATTCCACATAGGTGAATCCGTTTGCAAGTGTAAAGGCAAGCTGGGTAATTGGGTTTGCACCTGCTTCGGCAATATGATAACCCGAAATGGAAACAGAGTAGAAATTCCTTACCTTCTCTTTAATAAAGTATTCCTGAACATCACCCATCAGCCTCAGGGCAAATTCTGTAGAAAATATACAGGTATTCTGAGCCTGGTCTTCTTTCAGAATATCAGCCTGAACCGTTCCCCTTACCACACTGATAGTCTCGGCCTTTATTTTTTCATAAACATCCTTAGGCAGGATCTGATCTCCGGTAAGCCCTAATAGCATAAGACCGAGGCCATTGTTCCCTTCCGGCAATTCTCCACGGTATTGCGGACGTTCTATATCATTATCGTCATAGAGTTCTTTCAGCTTAGCTTCAACCTTTTTCTCAAGACCATTCTCTTTGATATATTTTTCGCATTGCTGATCTATAGCCGCGTTCATAAAGAACCCTAGTAACATAGGTGCAGGACCGTTGATCGTCATACTTACAGAAGTCATAGGGTCAGCAAGATCAAAACCTGAATATAATTTCTTGGCATCATCAAGACAACAGATGGAAACCCCTGAATTACCAACTTTTCCGTAAATATCAGGGCGATGATCGGGATCATTTCCATAAAGCGTTACCGAATCAAAGGCCGTAGACAAGCGCTTAGCAGGTAATCCCTGGCTTACATAATGGAATCGGCGATTCGTCCTTTCCGGACCACCTTCCCCGGCAAACATCCTGGTAGGATCTTCTCCTGTTCTTTTAAACGGATACAAACCGGCAGTATACGGAAATTCCCCTGGAACATTCTCCTGAAGGCACCATGCAAGAATATCACCCCAGGCTTTATATTTTGGAAGAGCAACCTTAGGAATTTTAGTATGAGAAAGAGATTCTGTATGAGTCTCTATTTTTATTTCCTTATCGCGAACCTTAAAACTATAGACTGGCTCGGTATATTTAGTCACCTTTTCATTCCAGCCCAAAATGATCTCCCAATTGTAGGGGTCAAGATCCATTTTAATTTTATCAAATTCAGCGAAGAGCAAATCAAGGAATTCCTTTTGGGAGTCTTTAGCAAGCTCTAAAATCTCATCCTGATCAATGCCGTTTTTGTCCAAATATTTGGTCTGATTCTTCCCGAACTCAGTATCGATCCCGGCTACTGATTCTATAGTCTTATAAATTCCATATAATTTCTGAGCAACGCTCACCTGGGATTTTCCCTTCTCATCATAACTTCTGTTATTCTCTGCAATTTCCGAAAGATAGCGAGTACGCTTAGGTGGGATCACGAAAATCTTCTCACTCATTTCCCTGGAGATCTCAAAAGTGGAAGAAAGACCCGAATTGGTCTTCTCTTCTACCTTATCCATAATACTCTTATAGAGGGTGTTCATCCCGGGATCGTTGAATTGAGAAGCAATGGTTCCAAAAACAGGTAAATTATCCAGGTTTTCATTCCATAAGCCATGATTACGCTGGTACTGTTTCTTAACATCTCGCAAAGCGTCCTGGGCGCCTCTTTTATCAAATTTATTGATAGCTACCAGATCGGCAAAGTCCAGCATATCTATCTTTTCAAGCTGGGTGGCAGCTCCAAACTCAGGAGTCATCACATATAATGACACATCGGAATGATCAAGGATCTCTGTATCGCTCTGCCCGATTCCTGAAGTCTCAAGAATAATAAGGTCATAATCGGCAGCTTTAAGTACTTCAACTGCTTCGGCTACATATTTTGAAAGCGCCAGGTTGGCTTGTCTGGTTGCAAGCGAACGCATATATACCCGCTCGTGATTGATGGAATTCATTCTAATCCGGTCACCAAGCAATGCTCCACCGGTCTTTTTCTTTGAAGGATCTACCGAAATGATCCCGATATGTTTATCAGAGAAATCCATCAGGAATCTCCTCACCAGTTCATCTACCAGACTTGATTTTCCTGAACCTCCGGTTCCAGTAATTCCAAGTACCGGAACTTCTTTTGTTTTAATACCCCCATTTCTGAATGACTTTTCGAAATCATCTGGTCGGTTCTCGGCCAGAGAGATGAGTCTGGAAATGGTATTGACGTTTTTGTTTTCCAGGTTCTTTTGAACCTTTTCAGGTTCTTTCAAACAAGGAACTTCATTATCCACTCTTTTGATCATATCATTGATCATCCCCTGGAGTCCCATCTCGCGTCCATCATCGGGAGAGTAAATACGATCTACCCCGTAATCCATCAGTTCTTTGATCTCTTCAGGAAGGATCACTCCACCACCACCTCCAAAGATCTTGATATGGCCTGCTCCTTTTTCATTCAGGAGATCATACATATATTTAAAATATTCTATATGCCCTCCTTGATAGGAAGTCATGGCTATAGCATGTGCATCTTCCTGAATTGCACAGTTCACAACCTCTTCCACGCTTCGGTCATGACCTAAATGTATCACTTCCACTCCGGTAGCCTGAATAATACGACGCATGATATTAATGGCCGCATCGTGCCCATCAAAAAGAGATGCTGCGGTTACAATTCTTATTTTATTTTTAGGTTTATAGGGATTTTGTTGTTCCATTTCTAATTATTGGAGTTTTTTGGAGGTGCAATTTACGAAAATTGTAAAATTTAAAGCTCTTATTTAGTAATAGTATAATAATCCTTCCGGGCAGATCAAAATGCTTTTAAATGTTTAATTTTAGTCAGCAAAATCAACATGGCATGTCCAAATTCACTTTGCTAATTCATTGCCCGGACACTTCCGGAATTATCGCAAGCGTCACTTCCTTCTTTTATAAGCATAAAGGTAATATAATCTATATCGATCAGTATGTTGATGTAGAAAATAAGATCTTTTTTATGCGTCTTGAATGTGAGTTTGCCAAACCTGTAAAAATCAAGGAGCTAAAGAAAGAGTTTGAAGAAACTATTGGTAAGCCATATCAAATGTCCTGGCATATTTATACTGCCAGCAGTAAACTGAATATGGCGATTTTCGTTTCTAAATACGACCACTGTCTCTATGATATTCTGGGAAGGTACAGATCTGGTGAATTGGATGTAAATATTCCTGTAATAATCAGCAATCATAAGGACCTGGAACATATCGCCAGAGGTTTTGATATTCCATTTTATCATATTCCTGTAATAAAGGGACAAAAAGATAAAGCCGAAAAACAGCAGAAGGAGTTACTGGAAAAAGAGAATATCGATTTTATTGTTTTAGCCAGATACATGCAAATCATCTCTCCTAAAATGATCAAGGCCTTTCCGAACAGGATCATTAACATACATCACTCATTCCTTCCTGCATTTGCGGGAGCCAAACCCTATCACTTTGCTTATAAAAGAGGTGTAAAGATCATTGGAGCAACCTCTCACTATGTAACAGAAGAACTGGATGCGGGCCCCATCATAGAACAGGATATCACACGAATTTCTCATAGCCACTCGGTAAAAGATCTGATCCTGAAGGGCAGGGACCTGGAAAAAATAGTCCTGGCACGGGGAATCAAGCTTCATATTGAACGTAAAACCCTTGTATTTAATAACAAGACAATTGTCTTCACCTAAGCCAGGCTCATAATCAAAATTGATTGTTTTAGTATTATTATAACTTTTGACGATCTGTTTTTAGATTCCCGATCTATATATTTGAGGAAACAAGATCCTCATGAAAAAACTACTAGCCCTTTTTGGAATATTAATTTTAACCTCCTGCGCCGAACTACAGACTATTGCTTCACAATTTCCCCAGGGAGTTACCGATGCTGAAATAAGCTCAGGTCTTAAGCAGGCCTTGCAATTTGGAATAGATAAAGAAGTTACCAAACTGGCCAAGGAAGACGGTTTTTTCAGCAATGAACTTGTTAGAATAGGTCTGCCGCCCGAACTCCAGAAAGTGGATAAAACCCTAAGAGATGTTGGCCTCGATGCCCTTGCTGATGAAGGTTTAAAGGTTCTTAACCGTGCAGCCGAAGACGCGGTGAGCGAAGCGATCCCGGTATTTGCCGATGCAGTTACAGGAATCACATTTGCCGATGCCCGTAATATTCTTATGGGCGGGGAAGATGCCGCAACCGTTTACCTCAACAATAGAACTGAACAGGAATTATACAATCGTTTCAATCCAATCATTAGCAATTCACTGGATAAGGTAGGAGCCACCCAGGTATGGAAAAATATCATTGAGAAATATAATTCTCTACCTGTAACTTCCAATGTAAATCCAGACCTGCCAGATTATGTAACTAATGAAGCTCTGGATGGGGTTTTTTTAATGATTGCAAAGGAAGAAAAGGAAATAAGAAACAATATTTCAGCAAGAACTACCGACCTTCTAAGGAGAGTATTCGCGGTTCAGGATCAGTAAGATTTTTCCTCTAATTTTTAATATTTTAACACTTTCCCGGCTTACACCCGGTCATTTTAAAATAAGCTTAACTGTGCATTATCATTATATAAGCTACTGCCTGCTTAGCTTTGTAGCAATGTTGAATGATTAAATGAAGCAGACCCTACAAAATTATGTTTAGAATTTTTGAAAATAAGACCAGAGAAGAACGCCTGTGTGAAAAATATTCCAGGCTAATGCAGCGTGCATACAAATTAGCTTTGACCGATAAGGAACAAAGCGATCGGCTTAACTCACGTGCAAAAAAAATTCTCGACGAACTCCACCGTATGGACTGTCAATTAGTTGACTCCAAATGAAACCTCTTGAAGTAATCCATAGCTTCTAAGAGCCGACTACCATACCAGCTGAAGTATTCCCCATCCACAATCTGAACCTGCCTGGAATAAGGCTTAAAACCTTCTTTATGCTCTTCTTTAAAAGGAAAAGGTTCTGAAGACAGCATACAAATATCGATTTCCATTTTACTCAGCTCTTCAAAATTTGTTTCAGGATACCGCTCCTGGGTAAACACATTCTCGAAATTATTAAGCGATAGCATAGAATCTATAAAAGTTCCTTTTCCTGATACCATCAGAGGATCTTTCCAGATGAAGTATGCGACTTTTCGTTTGGGAGAGGCAGTAGCTAGTTTTTCAACAACTTCCGCTTTTTTCCGGATAGAATCGGCAAGAGTTATTGCCAAAGCTTCACAGTTAAAGATCTTACCATACTGCGAAATAAGGGCATATGAGTCATTGAGATTGGCTACATCCGAGACATGAACGGGAGCGATCTTTTCAAGCTCTTTAACCATCTCTTTTGTATTCTCTTCCTTATTACATAGAATAATATCGGGGTTCAGCTCTTTAATCTTCCTAAAATTGACCTTTTTGGTCCCTCCTACTCTTGCCTTAATTTGTTTTAAAAATGGAGGATGAATACAAAACCGTGTAATCCCCATTATAAATTTCTCCAGACCAAGGTCAAAAAGAAGTTCTGTCTGGCTGGGAACTAGAGAAACGATCCTTCTAGGCGTAGATTCAAATTTGATATTACGTCCTAATTGATCGCGTATTTCCATAAAATTTATAATTTTTCCAGCTCCTGAGCCATCTGGATTTGTAATGCTTCTGCCTTGGCACCGGCTATTTCAGCAAAATTTGAAGAATCTGAAGCATAGATTATTTTCCTGGAAGAATTTACCAGTAATCCAACATTTTTAGTGATCCCATATTTGCAAACTTCCTCAAGACTTCCTCCCTGGGCGCCTACTCCCGGAACCAGTAAGAAGTTCTCTGGAATTATCTTTCTGATATCAGCAAGATATTCAGCCTTGGTGGCACCAACCACGTACATCAGATTTTCAGAATTATTCCAGCCTTTAGAAGTTTTGATCACTTGTTTATAAAGCTCCTCATTATCGGTCTGTAAAGTCTGAAAATCATACGCGCCCTCGTTAGAAGTTAGCGCTAGCAAAATTGTGTGTTTATTGGTGAATTCCAGAAAGGGTTCCACCGAGTCTTTCCCCATATAAGGGGCAACAGTAACAGAATCAAAGCCCAGGTCCTCGAAAAAAGCCTTCGCATACATACGCGAGGTATTTCCTATATCTCCTCGTTTCGCATCTGCTATAGTATATATTTCAGGATATTCGGAATGCAGGTAATCGACCGTCTTTTTTAAAGCTTTCCAGCCATCAACACCTATGGCTTCATAGAAAGCGATATTTGGCTTGTAGGCCACACAATATTTATGAGTAGCATCGATGATTGCCTTATTGAAGCTGAACACCGGATCCTCTTCAGAAAGCAAGTAGGTAGGGATCCTGTCAAGATCGGTATCCAAACCTACACATAAAAAAGATTTTTTCTTGAAAATTTGCTGGGTCAGCTCTTTAGAAGTCATTTATCAGTATTCAGTAATTAAAAATCGAAATATAAACTTAAAAGGTTTTCTTTCAAAAATTCAAAATTCTACTTTCAGCTTATAGCTTTAAGCTTCCCAATTAAATAATATCTGAGTTTTCCTTAAGTTTTTCAGTGTTTTCAGCTAATCGCAATTCATCAATGATCTTCTGAATATCACCATTAACGATGTTTGAAAGATCGTAAAGTGTAAGGTTTATCCTGTGATCGGTCACCCTTCCCTGCGGGTAGTTATAAGTCCTGATCTTCGCACTACGGTCACCGCTTGAAACCATTGAGTTTCGCTTGGCAGCATCGGCTTCCTGCTTCTTGGCAAGCTCCATTTCATAAAGCCTGGAACGAAGTACACGGAAAGCTTTTTCCTTATTCTTATGCTGTGATTTCTGATCCTGACACTGGGCAACTAATCCCGTAGGTTCGTGAGTAAGACGTACAGCTGAATAAGTAGTGTTCACTGACTGACCTCCGGGACCTGAAGAACAGAAATAATCAATTCTTACATCTTTAGGATCTATCTCCACATCAAATTCTTCAGCTTCCGGCAGGACCATTACAGTAGCAGCTGAAGTATGAACCCGGCCCTGGGTTTCGGTTTGTGGTACACGCTGTACACGGTGCACCCCGGCCTCAAATTTCATAGTCCCATAAACCTCTTCCCCAGTTACTTCAAAGATCATCTCTTTGAATCCGCCGCTGGTACCTTCGCTAAAATCAACAATATTATGCTTCCAGCCTTTGCTTTCAACATACTTGGTATACATCCTGTAAAGATCCCCTGCGAAGATACTGGCCTCGTCGCCACCAGTACCTGCACGGATCTCGATCACCACGTTTTTGGCGTCTTCAGGATCTTTAGGGATAAGCATCATTCTTATCTTTTCCTCCAGTTCGGGAAGCTGTTCCTTTGCTTCTTCAAGCTGAAGTTTGGCCATTTCAGTCATTTCAGGATCGCTGCCATCTGATATGATCTCTTCGGCTTCCTTTATATTTTCGGTCAAACGCATATATTTCTCGCGCTCATCCATCAAAGCCTTAAGGTCTTTATATTCTTTATTTAATTCAATATATCGCCTCTGATCTGATATCACATCCGGCTGAATAATCAAATCGTTCACCTCATCAAACCTCTGTTTTACGATATTAAGCTTCTCAATCATATAATCTTGCTGATTTTAGGAAGCAAATTTACGATAATTTGGATGAATTGTAAGAGAAAGCTTTAAAGGCTTTCCAATTCACTTACTGCCTCATGACTTCTGGAAAGGGAAGAGAATTTCACCAGCCCGGCAATACCTATAATATAAAAGACCCGATCTGGAAAATAGAACTCCGAGAATTCAAGATAATAGGCTATGAACGAGGTTATGTCTGAAAACACCAGGCAAAGTGTTGCTGCAGTATAGAAAAATGAAGTGTTATTGGAATAACGATTACTATAGGAGATAGAAGCAATAACCATAATTATCATTGACATTCCGTAGATGTAAAAGAGAACATCCAGATATGGATATTTAAATCTTTCAGGCACCATGTCTACCAGCATTACCAGCATTGCCAGGTTTAGCCCCAAAACCATTACAAATATGAATTTCTGAAAAAGGTTGGTTTTAAGCTTTTTTAGTTCGGGTGCGATCACCATAACAAACAAGACATAGGCAGAAATTCTGGATATAAAGGCAAAGGCATTACCCGTGGTATTTTCGTAATGGAATAAGAGAAGATCAGAAATAAGCAGAAAGGCAAATGCGCCAATCATTCTTTTACCGGAAAAATTTTGCCAAAGTAAAATGAGAAAGAATATAAACGTACTAATTAAGCGCGCCCACCTGTTCGCATCCTGATCATACTCATATATCACAAAACAGTTCGCCACTAACAAAATCAGTGTAACCACCGACAAGAAAGACCTGGGTAACATTATTTTTTTGATTGGTTTAAAAAACTTACGAGAAAAGGAACGAAATGGTTTTAAAAAAGATCAATAAAAAGACTTCGGGAATCCACATTATAAGATTCATTGATAATTTCTAATAACATAATGAATATTTATTTTTCCTAAATTGAAAGACTTATGACCTTCATCCAAAACTTTTTATTCAGATTAAAATTATCTTTCCAATTCTACAGGAAACTGATCATTAGTTCTACCAGCCTATGTTTAATACTTATCTTTTTAGGGAATGCTTTAGAAGCTATCCTTCTTGTTAAACTCTTTTTAATTGGATTGATCTTTCTACAGAAAGCTTTTTTTGAGGCTAAAGACAGCCTTCTCTTTTATAAAAATTTTGGGGTCAGTCCTTCTTTCCTATTCACCTACTGTGTATTTACAGACTTTTTTTTAAGTGTGATCATTTATAAACTTAGCATGTTGATATGATATTTGAACTGGACAACGTGGAATTGAGCTTTAACGGAAAACAAATACTTTACGGTCTTTATATAAAAGCTGAAACCGGCAGAATTACGGGCATACTTGGATCTAACGGTTGTGGAAAAACGAGTTTATTAAGAATATTCTTCGGGAACCTTTCCTGCAATAACAAACTGGTAAGGATAAACAATAAAGGAACCCTGAAGAAATTGTATTCTATTGAAAATGTAAAGTTCTTATCTCAAACCAATTTTCTACCAAATATTTCACTGAAGAAACTTTTTAATATCTACAGAGTTTCCCTTGAAGAGTTTACAGAAAAACTTCCCTCTTTCCGGATTTATAAAAATTTCAAACTGAATGAACTCTCCGGCGGAGAAAAAAGAATGGTGTCTATCTGGTTAACCATAAAAAGTGACGCAAAACTGGTACTACTTGACGAACCTTTTACTCATCTCACCCCTGTGTACACAGAAATTATAAAGGAAGAACTCATTAATGAAAAGAAAAATAAGGCAATTCTCCTAACCGATCATTTATACAAAGATATCATGGAAATATCTGATGAGCTGTATTTTATCAAAGATGGTTGTTCCAGGGCTGTCAGCACCACAGATGAACTCGAGAAATTGGGTTATGTAACCACTCCTTAATACTCAAAATCACCATGAGCACTCTTAATGCTAAGCTTTTTAGAATCTGAAGCTTCTACCCTGCCAATGATCTGAGCATCCACACCAAATGATTTGGAGATTTCAATAATTTCGGAAGCGATATTTTCATCTACATAAAGCTCCATTCTGTGTCCCATATTAAAGACCTGGTACATCTCTTTCCAGTCGGTCTTGCTTTCCTGCTGAATAAGTTTGAATAATGGCGGAGTATCAAACAGATTGTCCTTTACAATATGAAGCTCATCAATAAAGTGTAGGATCTTGGTCTGAGCCCCTCCGCTACAATGCACCATCCCATCTATCTTTTCACTTCCAATTTGCTGAAGAATCTTTTTTATGATTGGCGCATATGTCCTGGTAGGAGAAAGCACAAGTTTTCCGGCATCGATTGGACTGTCTTCCACAGCATCGGTAAGTTTTTTGGTTCCGGAATAAACCAGTTCTTCAGGAATTGAACTGTCAAAACTTTCAGGGTATTTGTCGGCCAGCAGTTTCGAGAATACATCATGGCGTGCAGAAGTAAGTCCGTTACTTCCCATCCCCCCATTATATTCCTTTTCATAAGAAGCCTGTCCGAAAGACGCAAGTCCAACGATTACATTCCCAGGTTTAATATTGGCATTATCAATCACTTTATCTTTCCTCATCCTGGCCGTAACCGTGGAGTCAACAATGATTGTTCGTACAAGATCACCTACATCGGCAGTTTCACCACCAGTGGAATGTATCTCCACTCCAAATTCCTTTAATTCAGAAATAAGTTCTTCGGTACCATTAATTATGGCTGAAATAACCTCGCCGGGAATCAGGTTCTTATTCCTTCCAATAGTAGAAGAAAGCAGAATATTATCTGTCGCGCCAACACATAGAAGGTCATCAATATTCATGATAAGCGCATCCTGGGCAATCCCTTTCCACACTGAAAGGTCACCCGTTTCTTTCCAGTACATATAAGCAAGAGAAGATTTGGTTCCGGCACCATCGGCATGCATTATAAGGCAATGATCAACACTCCCGGTTAAATGATCGGGAACGATCTTGCAGAATGCTTTAGGGAAAAGCCCTTTATCTACATTCTTAATTGCATTGTGCACATCTTCTTTTCCGGCTGAAACACCGCGACCTGAATATCTTTTGCTTACTTCCTTACTCATGGATTATTTCTTAGAGTTGTCAAAGATAATTAGTTTAAACAGTTCTTGTAAATATTGAAGGGATTTTAAAGAAAAAAGCCACGCTTTTGGGCGTGGCTTGAAAAATTCTTTTTCATAGCGAATTATCTTGTAAACAATAACTCTCTGTATTTGGTTAGTGGCCAAACTTCATCATCTACAAGTATCTCAAGTTTATCACAGTGATATCTTATCTCATCAAAGTAAGGCTTCACATCATCACAATATGCAAAGGCTCTTTCTTCTACATCTTCCATCTTGTTTGCAACTTTTCTGGCTTCAATCATTGCATTTACTTTGGAATTGATAGTTGCAATATGAGCTGATATACTCTCGATTATTTCCAGCTGTTCTTTAGAATGTCTTGCAAAGTCTTCTCCATAGATATCCTTAAGTCCACGTACGTTTCTTATCAGGATGTTCTGATATTTTATCGCGGTAGGAATAACATGATTTCTGGCGATATCTCCAAGCACACGGCCTTCAATCTGAATTCTCATGGCATATTCCTCGAGCTCGATCTCGTGACGGGCTTCTATCTCGGTCTTGTTCATCACCTCAAGTTCTTCAAATAACTTGACAGTGCTTTTGCTTACCTGAGCTTTAAGTGCTTTAGGCGTGGTGCGGTTATTACTTAGGCCACGCTTCTCAGCTTCTTTCTCCCATTCATCAGAGTAGTTATTCCCTTCAAAACGGATCTTTTTAGATTTTTTGATATACTCTCTAAGAACGTTGAAGACAGCATCATCTTTCTTCATCTTCTTGTTCTTAATAAGTTTATCCACCTCTACCTTGAATTCTTTTAACTGCTTGGCAACAATACTGTTAAGTACGGTCATGGCATTAGCACAGTTAGCAAGAGAACCTACTGCACGGAATTCAAACTTATTTCCTGTAAAAGCAAATGGTGAAGTACGGTTTCTATCGGTATTATCAAGAAGTATTTCTGGAATCTTACCAACCACATTCAGTTTAAGGTCTGTTTTCTCCTGAGGAGAAAGTTTACCATCAGTTACTTTTTCAAGTTCATCAAGAACTTTGGTCAACTGCGATCCTATAAATACTGAAAGAATTGCCGGTGGAGCCTCATTCGCACCTAAACGGTGGTCGTTTGATGCACTCGCAATAGCAGCTCTAAGCAGCTCTTCATGATCGTAAACCGCTTTGATAGTATTTACAAAGAATGTCAGGAACTGAAGATTCTTCATTGGTGTAGAACCGGGAGACAGCAGATTTACTCCTGTATCGGTCGCAAGAGACCAGTTGTTATGCTTACCACTACCGTTTATACCAGCAAATGGCTTTTCATGCATCAACACACTAAGATTATGTCTTTCTCCAACCTTTTTCATCACATCCATGATCAATGAATTATGATCTACTGCAAGATTCGCCTCTTCAAAGATCGGGGCAAGCTCAAACTGATTTGGAGCAACCTCATTATGACGGGTTTTTACAGGAATACCTAATTTCATACACTCTATCTCCAGATCCATCATAAAAGCGATAGCTCTTGAAGGTATAGATCCAAAATAGTGATCATCAAGCTGCTGCCCCTTGGCAGGTGAATGTCCTAAAAGAGTCCTTCCGGTAAGAGTTATATCTGGTCTTGAAGCTACCAGTGCAGAATCTATAAGGAAATATTCCTGCTCCCAGCCTAAAGTGGCATTTACTTTCTTTACGTTCTTATCAAAGTATTTAGCAACATCGGTAGCTGCATGATCTACAGCCTGCAAAGCTCTTAATAAAGGTGTCTTGTTATCTAAAGCTTCTCCTGTATAAGAAACAAATACAGTTGGGATACAAAGCGTAGTTCCCCAGATAAATGCCGGAGAAGTAGGATCCCAGGCGGTATATCCACGAGCTTCAAAAGTATTTCTTATTCCACCACTAGGAAAACTGGACGCATCAGGCTCCTGCTGAACTAACTGACCACCTCCGAATTTTTCTATGGCAAGACCTTCACCAAGAGGTTCAAAGAATGAATCATGCTTCTCTGCAGTGGCTCCGGTAAGAGGCTGAAACCAGTGAGTATAATGGGTAACTCCTTTAGAGATCGCCCATTCTTTCATCCCGGTAGAAATATGATCGGCAACAGAGCGCTCTATTTTTTTGCCTGTTTTCATAGCCTCGATCACATTATTATAAGCTTCTTTAGTAAGAAACTGTCTCATTACAGTTTCATTGAACACGTTAGTTCCGAAGATATCGGATCTTCTGGATGGCTCATCTACCTTGACAGCCTTTCGGTTCAAAGTTTCCTTGATTGCTTGAAATCGTAAAGTTGACATATTAATTTTTAAAAATTTAAGTTGTTGATAATCTCTTTATTAGCTTTTTGTTGCTCAAATTCTTCATCAGAAAGCCGATTTTAATAAAAAACACCGGCCTGAAGTTGCGAATATAGGGTATAAGAATTGAATAATTAAAAAATAGAGCCTTAAAAAATACTAAATTCCAATTTTAACCCCCTATTTTTTAGGGTTGACATAAAAATTAACTCAATTTTACACTTTAACACCCCGTAATTAAAGGGGTTTAAGATTTAATTAATATTTTTGGTGCTTTACAATTTTCAATTAAAACAATAATGAATTATGAGCAGCAAGGCAAAACTTGAGTACATTTGGTTAGATGGTTATTACCCTACCCAAAACATGCGGAGCAAAACCAAAATTGAAGATAACTTCAGTGGTAAGCTGGAAGATTGTCCAATATGGTCTTTTGATGGTTCTTCAACCAAGCAGGCCGAAGGAGGATCTTCAGATTGTCTATTGAAGCCGGTGGCGATCTATCCCGATCCGGCACGTAAAAATGGTTATCTGGTAATGTCTGAGGTTCTGAACTCAGATGGAACTCCACATGAAACAAATTCAAGAGCGACTATTAATGACGAGGATGAGGATTTCTGGTTCGGATTCGAACAGGAATATTTTATTATGGACACCAAGACACAGCTGCCTCTAGGTTTCCCTATGGGCGGATATCCAGGACCTCAGGGAATGTATTATTGTTCGGTGGGCGGACTTAACACTCACGGAAGAAATCTTGTGGAAGAGCATGCAGACCTTTGCCTGGAAGCAGGGATTAACTTTGAAGGAATCAATCAGGAAGTAGCAAGCGGACAGTGGGAATTCCAGGTTTTTGCTAAAGGAGGTAAAAAGGCTGGAGACGAAGTTTGGGTAGCACGTTATTTGCTGGATCGACTTACCGAGAAATACGGATACTATATTGAATACCACCCAAAACCAGTAAAAGGTGACTGGAATGGTTCTGGTATGCACTGTAACTTCTCTAATACTCTTTTACGTACGGCTGGTTCTAAAGAGGTGTACGACCAGGTATGTGAGGCATTCAGACCTGTTACTAAAGAGCATATCGCAGTATATGGAGAATACAACGATCAAAGGTTAACCGGGTTACATGAAACCGCATCTATCAACGATTTCACCTACGGAGTATCTGATCGTGGAGCCTCCATACGTATCCCGATTATAACCGTAGAAAAAGGTTATAAAGGATGGCTTGAAGACCGTAGACCGGCTTCTAATGCAGACCCATATAAGGTCGCAGCCAGAATAATTGAAACCGTAGAAAGTGTAAAAGCTGAACCGGTATCTGCTTAGGGAAAATTAAGCTTTGAAAGAGAAAAAGAAAGAACCACCCATCCGGGTGGTTTTTTTATATTATGGTTAAAACGATAAATACTGAATAACCAATTAGCAGAACAAACCCTTCCTTGCGACCCATGCGGGAAAACTTTGGAATTAGAAGTAAGGGTAAAAGGATAAAGGCTATACCAAGCATCCAGAATAAATCGTTTGTGAGGATCTTCTCTGACTGAATACTTATTGGTGTAATAATAGCAGTAAGCCCGAGAACAGATCCTATATTGAAAATATTGGAGCCGATTAGATTTCCAAGGGATATCGCTTTTTCCTTTTTTACCGCCGCGATTAGAGAGGCAGCTAGTTCAGGAACACTTGTTCCAATGGCGATCACCGTAACCGAGATCACCCGCTCACTTACTCCTAATTGAGTTGCAAGATCAACAGCTCCTTTCACAAGAAGTTCGGAACCTCCCCAAAGTGCAAAAATACCTATAAGCAGCCAGATGCTCATTTTGAACCCGCTTACCGAACGCAGTGACACATCCACTTCTTCCGGAATAATAACATCTTTTTTTCGGGAGCGGCCTATCAGAATGACAAGATATAATAGAAGACCAAGCAATAATGCACCTCCTTCTATACGGGTTAATTCAGCATTGCTTAAAAGAAAGAAATAAAGAGCTATAGAGAAGACCATCATTACGGGCCAGTTTATCCTAAAGAAATCCCGATCTACAAACAATGGCGAAATCATCGCCGTAAGACCCAGAACAAGTCCGATATTGGCAATATTAGATCCTATTACGTTACCCAAAGAAATATCCGAAAAACCGTCTATGGCAGCCTGGAGACTCACCAGTAACTCAGGAGCCGAGGTGGCGAAAGACACCACCGTAAGCCCTATCACCATTCGTGAAATATCAAGCTTCAGGGAAAGTGCAACAGAAGACCTCACAAGAAACTCACCTCCTATTACCAGCAGGACAAAACCGATGAGTAAAAAAACAACGCTCATAGAAACAATTTTTGGCGAAGATAGGGATTGCCTTAAATATACCCCAGAATAAAAAATCAACTACTTTTGTAGTTTTTAAACTATTTTTTTCGTTATATTTGAAAACCGAACAAAATAATCCTGTGTTATCATGGAAAAACTAACCAATAAAGAAGAAGAAATTATGAGGGTGCTCTGGCAACTCGAAAAGGCTTTTGTTAAAGAAGTACTGGCCGAGCTAAAAGATCAGAAGCTCCATTACAATACGGTTTCCACGATTATTCGAAATCTCGAAGAAAAAGGATATGTATCTCATAAGGCTTATGGAAAGACCCATCAGTACTATCCTGTGGTAAGCAAGGAAAAATACCGGAAACAATTTATGAACATGGCCACTAAACGTTTCTTTGATAATTCTTTCAAAAACGTGGTGTCTTATTTCGCCAAAGAAGAAAAAATAAGTGCCGAGGAGTTAAGAGAGATTCTTGAAATAATAGAAAATGAGAAAAAATGATGGAAAATTTGCTGATCTATATATTTAAGACCTCTGCCCTTCTAGGCATATTCTATCTGTGCTACCTGTTCCTGCTGAAAAAAGAAACATCCTTCCAGCTGAACAGAAAGTTCCTGATCGCCGGAATCATAATGGCCGCCGTACTCCCTTCAATCTATTTTACAAAAGTGATCTATATACAGGCCAGCACTTCCAGCCTGGACTTTATCCCGGACACCAGCGAAATGATGAATACTCCTGTTGAAACCCAAATTGACTGGTGGCAGATCTCCGGCATCGTTTACCTTTTAGTTACGGGATTCTTCTTACTCAGGTTAAGCCTTCAGTTAACTTCAGTATTAAATATGATCCTTACCAATAAAAAGGTGAAACAAGGA
This sequence comes from Gramella jeungdoensis, assembly GCF_023805255.1. Classification (GTDB taxonomy): domain Bacteria; phylum Bacteroidota; class Bacteroidia; order Flavobacteriales; family Flavobacteriaceae; genus Christiangramia; species Christiangramia jeungdoensis. Next base: position 651,902 of record NZ_JAMSCK010000002.1, on the reverse strand, counting down.
GGTTTCAACTATCTGAAGATCAAACAAAATCAATTACCCTTTTCATTTTTCAATTTCATCGTATTCAATCCGGCGAATCATTCAGCCAGAGAGCTCGATCTTATTCTTGAGCATGAAAAGGTTCATGCGAGGCAGTGGCATTCCGCAGATATTTTACTGGTCAATTTGGCTTCTTGCATTCTTTGGTTCAATCCATTTGCGTGGTTTTATAAACGATCTGTAGAGCAAAACCTGGAATTCATAGCAGATCGTGAAACTGTAAACAATAAAGCACAAATTAAAGAGTATCAGCATGCGCTGGTAAAAGTTTCAATCGCCGATTTAAAACCGGCCCTTACTAATCATTTTTATCAATCATTTATCAAAAAACGAATCCTTATGTTAAACAAAAAATCATCTACAAACAGCCCGGCCTGGAAATTAGGCCTTCTAATGCCATTACTACTGGCCTTTATGCTTTTTTTCAATGTAAAAACCGAAGCTCAGGTAGTAGAAAATGAAGAGTCCAAATCCACGCCCGAACAGGTACAGGCCGAGGAACCCGAGCATGAATTGGAATTCCAAGCCGAAGAAGAGATAGAATTGGAGGAAGAGATCGAAGAGCCCGAAGAAGTTGAAGTAGAGGTTGTGGAAGCTCCAGAGGTAGAGCGGGAGGTTATAAACGCTCCCCGACACAAGCCTACCAGGGAGCTTGGGAACAATCCGCTTTATGTTCTGAATGGCAAGCAGTTCAAAGCCTCCAAACTGAGCAATAAATATATTGGCCTGGATTCAGAATTGGAGGTTCTGATTGGAGAGCAGGCCTTAAACCGCTATGGTGAGGACGCCAGAAATGGTGTGATCATTATTCCAAATGCAGAAATTATCAGGAATTTTGACAAAGAGATGAAAGATATTCGGGAAAAAGACCATTTTAATGGCCGCTATATCCTGGTAGGAAATGATGGAAAACCAAATTTTGTAAATCTCAATGCAGGCAACAGGCTTTCTCCTCCCCGAGCCGTCCATTTTGCTTCAACGAATTCAGGTAAACCCGTTTACGCGGTCAGGAATGTAAGAACCTGGAAAACCAGAACAGTCCCTAATGCTAAAAACACCTACGTAGTAAGAAATATCCGGTCTACAGAATCTAATTCGGACGAGAACCATACTTATGAATTCAGGTCTGGCAACACCAAAACAATGAGTTATAGTCTTTCAGGAAATGCGCCTGTCACATATTCGGCTGGATCAAATGTAAATATCATTACTCAGGATGGAGAACCACTTTATGTAGTTGATGGAGAAGTACAGGATAAAGATTTTGACAAGAACAGCCTGAAACCTAACGATATTGCTCATATAAATGTTTTAAAAGGAAAAGCTGCCATTGAAAAATATGGAAAGAAGGCTAAAGACGGTGTTATTGAGATACATACAAAAGACAGTGACTATTCAGCCAGCACCCAGAAGCTCATTAAAATACATGCGCAAATGAGCGACTCTGAACTGGAAGCTACCAAAACCAAATTAAAAGAAATGACAGGGATAGAGCTCACAATCGATAATATATCGAGAAATGACGGGCTTATCACCTCTATAAGAGTTCGAAGCGAACTGGACGGTAAACAGATAAGCAACGGGCATTTTGAAGATACCAACAGCATTCCTAATATCTATGTAGGATTAGTAAATGGTAAAGCCGTGGTGAAAAGTACCAGGGATTAACTTAAATTAGAATCAGCCAGTAAAGAAGGATTCCGCATGGGATCCTTCTTTATTTTATAAAATCTCTATCTTTGAGTAAACTACCACCAACCAATGAAAAAGAAATTCTTTAAAATGCTAGCCAGGCTCAATAAGAAAGTCCTGCCGAGCTATTCAAAGAAAAGGCTTGATCTGCGAAAAGCCAGCAAACTGCAGATGGCAATTATCGGCTGGAAATTATGGGTCACTAAGAATTCTCTTGACTAGGAATAACTAATCAGAGAGTTCACCTGATAATTTTTCAACTTATCGACACCATTTAGAAAAGCAAGCTCCACCAGGAAATTGCACTGAACTATCTCTCCCCCACATTTCTCTATCAGCTTACAGGTAGCAGCCGCCGTTCCTCCCGTAGCCAGAACATCGTCATGCAACAATACCATTTCGCCTTTTTTTATTGCATCTTCATGTATTTCCAGGGTATCGGTACCATATTCCAGTTCATAATCTTCGCGATGTGTATTATGAGGTAATTTTCCGGGTTTCCGAACGGGAATAAAACCCGCTTTAAGTTTTTCAGCCAGCAAAGTAGCAAAGAAAAATCCGCGTGACTCTATTCCAACCACCTTGTCTATATTGGTATGTGGCAAATTCTGCATAAAAAGTTTTACTGCCAGATCCATAGCCTCCGGATCAAGCAGAAGCGGTGTAATATCTTTATAACTGACTCCTTTTTTTGGAAAATCGGGTACTTCCCTAACGTATGATTTTAAATTCATTTATTACATTTATACTGTTACTGCATTGTTTAGGTATCTTCGGAAGGGTAACATTTCTTTATACACTTCTATCACTTTTTCCTGAAAATCATCCTGCTGAATTTCTTTTTGGGTAAACCTGTGCATTACCGCAAAGCTTTTATTCCTCAATAGATCTATATGCTTATGATCTTTGGAGTAGCTCTTGGGTGATGTCTTCAATTTATCATCTTCCAGAAGGTCTTCAAATGTTTGCCTGAAGGTCTTTTTGTTTATGATCTTTTTGAATTCATCCCCGTTATAATCGATTGCCGCTCTAATACTGTCCAGGGTACTTTTCTTAGGCCGGTAAAATCCTCCAGCCACAAAGCTTTCATTGATTCCTATATGTATATAAAAATCTCCTTTTCCCTTCTCCTTATCCAGGCCGGCCCCAAAATGATCTTTATAGACTGGTTTATCAGGATGGAACAGCAAATTATTATTTATTCGGTTTATCGCCTGTTTTCCCGTAGTGGGAGAATAATCGGGATCTATCCCGGCAAGACGGATATCCATTTTATTGAGCCAGTCAATAAAAAAATCGCGAACCTCATGATATTCATCCCGGTGCTCATCCATCCACTCCTTGTTATTATTCCGGTTAAGTTCCCGAAGAAATTCAAATAATTTTCTGAAGCTCATCATTTATTTTTAAAGATATTAAACACTCTGTAAACATTAGACTTTAAGGACTGATTTTAATAATCAGATATTCGAACAACCTGATTTACAATCAAATGAATCCATATAAAATTTGATTGAGTCAAGATAGCCGAATGTTTTTTATTATATTTAGAACAGCCTAATCATAAAAACCCAGCCAAATGAAATTTGAGAAACTGGGGGATTTTATATACATCCCTAAACTCACCGGCACCCCACTTGAGGGTAAAAAGAACATTAAATTCAATTACTATCTTTCCAGCAGGGTTAATGGCAAACTTATAGATCTCGACATTACCACCAAACTTTTCGATCAGGATCAAATGTATATCCGTAAAGCCTGCTACAGGGTAAAACTTGGAGAGATTGAGAATTGTGTAAAGGCGAACTTAATAGATCATATGAAAAGCCTGGGAATGGATGAAAGCAACATTCCAGAGTCACTTATGGCACCCGGTTATAGTCGGGTCAAAAAGACTACAAATCAAAGCGCTTTCAGTGATTAACTTAAACATCCTTCGGTAAAAAAGCCCGGTCCCTGTGATCGGGCTTTTTTATTTTCAAACCCGACAACAACAGTCAATACCCTGTTTAACAGAGTTTTACACTTGATTGTTTTATATGAAATTTAGCCTTGTCAATATTTTAGGAAAGCTTATTTTTGCAAAAATTTAACGCTCACTTAAAGCAACACAAAAAACTAAACATGAAACGACTATTACTGCTATTAATCGTAGCAATTGTTAGTGTTGTATCTGTAAATGCACAGGTTACAACAGCCGAAATCACCGGTGAAGTATTTTACGAAGAGGGAACTCCCCTCCCCGGTGCCAATGTAACAGCCGTACACACACCAACCGGAACCACTTACGGAGCCGTTACTAATTTTGACGGAGGATTTAACCTACTAAACCTTAGGGTAGGTGGACCTTACAAAATATCGGTAAGTTATGTAGGATTTAAAACTTCAGTTCTTGAAGGAATTGAATTAAACCTGGGACAAACTTACAACGTAGAGATCGAAATGATCTCAGACGAAACCCAGCTTGATGCAGTGGTGATCACTGCACAGAGAAATCAGATCATCAATAGTGATCGTACCGGAGCCGAAACCAACATTGGAAGAAAGGAACTAAAGACCCTTCCAACCATTTCGAGATCGGCTTCAGATTTTTACAGACTGGATCCAACAGCATCAAGCAACGGATCTTTTGGAGGAAGAAATGACCAGTTCAACAACTTTAGCCTTGATGGTTCCATATTCAATAACCCGTTCGGACTGGACGCTGCAACTCCAGGTGGACAAACCAATGCGCAGCCAATTTCCCTTGACGCTATTGATCAGATCCAGGTATCTACAGCACCATACGATGTTACTCAGGCAGGTTTTACAGGTGCCTCTGTAAATGCCGTAACCAAGAGTGGTACAAACAATATTGAAGGAACTGTTTACGGATTTTATCGTAATGAAGACATGACCGGGTCTAAGGTTAAAGGTGATGACATCATCGTTCCAGACCTGAAACAGGCCCAGTACGGAGTAAGTATTGGTGCCCCGATTATTAAGGACAAACTATTCGTTTTTGCCAATTTTGAAAAAGATGACCGAAAGGATCTTGGAGCAAACTTCGTAGCAAGCAGACCTGGATTAACCGGCGAAAATGTTTCAAGAGTATCTGCCGAAGATCTTGAGTATGTTTCAAGTTCACTGGCTTCTTTAGGATATGAAACAGGTCCTTATGAAGGTTATACACACGAGACCGCTTCAACAAAAGGTATACTAAAACTGGACTGGAACATCAACCAGGATCACCGTCTTGCATTCATCTACAACTTTCTGGATGCTTCCAGAGACCTGCCGGCACACCCGGAAGCGCTTGGAAGACGAGGGCCAGACCTTACTACCCTTCAGTTCAGAAACTCAGGTTATACCATCAATAATAAGATAGACTCATGGCTGGTAGAGCTTAACTCAAGTTTCGGAAACAACATTTCCAATAAATTCCAGGCAGGATATACTTTCTTTGACGACAGCCGTGATCCTTTCTCAGCTCCTGCTCCTGCAATCAGCATTCAGGAAGATGGAGTTCGTTACATTGTAGCTGGTCATGAACCATTCTCTATAAACAACAGACTGGAGCAACATGTTTACCAGATCACAAATAATCTTAACCTGGTAGCTGGAAACCACACCTTCACCTTTGGAGGTAGCTTAGAAAAATTTGAATTTGACAACTCCTTTAACCTTGGAGCTTATACCTATTTTAATGATAACGGAGGTGTTGGAGCTTTTGCGCCCGATTTTACTAGCGTAAGAACCAATCCGGCGAATCCAGGAGGCAGTTTCCAGGAAGCCATAGAAAATGGTCTTATTGCCGAGGCACTTGCCAATGCTCAGAATGTATTCGATACAAGAAATGCCAGTGACAGCTGGGCACTTGCTGAAACCAATGTGGGTCAGCTTGCCTTTTATGCTCAGGACAGATGGAAAATCACCGATGACTTTACTTTTACATACGGATTAAGGGTAGACAAGCCTTTATATTTTGATACACAGGATAAGATCCGTGAGAATATTGAGCGCCTGGCGGGAGGAACATTCCCTGATGGAGACTATCAGCCAGAGATTACTTACTACAATGAGAATGGTGAGCCTACTAAACTTAACAGTTTAGACCTGCCTTCGAAAGATATTCTTTGGTCTCCCAGATTAGGCTTCAACTGGGACGTAATGGGAGACAATTCCCTACAGCTTAGAGGTGGATCTGGAATTTTTACTGGTAGACTTCCATTCGTATGGATTGGAAACCAGGTTGCCAACCCGGCATTCTATTTCTATCAAACCACTGCCCCTGACTTTCAGTTCCCGCAGGTGTGGAGAAACAGTTTAGGTGCCGATTACAGATTTGAGAACGGGCTTGTTGCCACTACCGACCTTATCTATACCAAAGACATCAATGCTCAAATGGTTAGAAATTACGGTCTCGCTACTCCAAGTGGAACTCTAAACGGAGTAGATAACAGGGCTATTTATCTGCCTGAAGACAGAGCTCTTAATGAATTTGGCGGCCCTGCCAACGCATATGTTTTCACTAATACTGATGTTGGGTATTCATTTAACTGGTCTTTTAAACTTGCGAAGAATTTCGAAAAGGATTTTTACGCGAGTATTGCCTATAACTACTTAAAGGCTGAGGATGCCAGTTCAATTGAAGCTGAGATCTCAAGTGATGCCTACGCCAGAAATCCTATTCTTGGAAATGCGAACAGAGCAGTAAGTACTCCTTCCAAATACGGGGATAAACACAGGATCGTTGGTCAGTTGAACAAGCAATTTACTTACGGGCAAGATGACCGCTGGAGAACTTCTATCGGTGCATTCTATGAGTATGCTCAGGGAGCCAGATTTTCTTATACCTATTCAGGGGATATCAATAATGACGGTTCAGGTTTGAATGACCTGATCTATATACCTACCCAGTCTGAACTGCAACAATATACGTTCAGTGGAGACACCTCTGAACAGGAAGCACAAAGACAGGCCTTTGAAGCTTACATTCAGCAGGATGATTACCTGAGTGAAAACCGTGGAAACTATGCCGAAAAGTATGGTATTCTCAGCCCATGGAGAGGCAGATGGGATATAAAGATCCTTCAGGATTACAACTTTAAGGTTGGTGGTGACAAGACCAACACCATTCAGTTAAGTCTTGATATTCTTAACTTCGGAAACCTTCTCAACTCTGACTGGGGAGTTGTACAGATCCCGGTGAACGATCAGCCAATCGGAGTTACAGTGGATGAGAACAATTCACCGGTTTATACTTTTGGAACAGATCAAACAAGAACCTTTGCCTATGATTTCAGTCTGACATCAAGATGGCAGGCTCAGGTAGGATTACGATATATTTTCTAATACTTACCTCAATGGTATATAAAAAAGCAGCCTTTTAAAGGCTGCTTTTTTTGTCTATACTGGTAATGTTTGTTCCATTACCAAGAAAATAAAATGATTCCCCTTAAATTTGCCTTCCTAACCAATACCAATGGCACAAAAATCCGTACAGCTGGGTCTTAAAGAGAACTGGCGTCAGTTCGTTCTACTTGTAATAATAAACGCTTTTGTTGGAGGAATGATAGGCCTTGAAAGAACGATCTTTCCCGAGTTCGCCTCTTCAGAATTTGGTATAGCTTCCAAAACAGCCATTCTTTCATTTATCATAGCTTTTGGAATTACCAAAGCAGTTTCAAATTATTTCGCCGGAAAACTTGCCAATAAGACGGGCCGGAAAACTTTATTGATTATTGGCTGGTTAATAGCAATTCCCGTTCCCTTAATTTTAATTAATGCATCCCACTGGAACTGGGTGATATTCGCGAACATTCTCCTTGGGATCAATCAGGGATTGGCCTGGAGCAGTACAGTGGTGATGAAGATAGACCTGGTGGGAGAAAAGAATCGGGGCCTGGCGATGGGACTCAATGAATTTTCAGGCTATTTTGCAGTAGGCGTAGTGGCCTTTCTTTCCGGTTTTATTGCCGACAGATATGGCATCACCCCCTACCCTTTCTATTTAGGAATAATTATATCGGTGTTGGGCTTAATCATGACGATTTTCTGGGTGAAAGACACCAAACACTTTGTACATAAGGAACATTCCACAAGTACAACCGGGGATCTTCAGAATGTCTTCAAAGAAACCACCTTTACCAATAAGACCCTGAGTACTGTAACCCAGGCAGGTCTTGTAAACAACCTGAATGATGGAATGATCTGGGGACTGCTCCCAATAATCCTGCTTTCCTTAAATTATAGCACTGACAATATCGGGATCATTGCCGCGATTTACCCAACGGTATGGGGGATCGGGCAGTTGTTCACCGGGAAGATGTCTGATATCTATTCTAAAAAAGTCATGTTATTCTGGGGAATGCTACTACAGGGAATCGCCATTTTAGCAATTCCATTTACCTCCAGTTTTTTCCTGCTGGCCTCCCTTTCGGCAATATTAGGATTAGGTACGGCCCTGGTATACCCTACTTTTCTTTCTACGATCGCCCAGGCAACTAGTCCGAATCAACGAGCAGAGAGCATTGGTACATTTCGCCTCTGGAGAGACCTGGGATATGCAATTGGAGCAGTGATATCGGGGATCACGGCAGACTTTTTCGGAGTTACCTATGCCATCTTATTAATAGGAGTAATTACAATAATATCCTCAATTATTATTAAGGTAAGAATGCCTTCAATTTAAATGTCCTTTTATCATCTACTATGCATGATGAAAACATTAAAACTGGAAGACTTCTATGAACTTTAAAACCTCCATATTACTTGAAAACGAAAGGCTTTATGTTCAACCTCTTGAAATAAAGCATTTCAACGACCTCAAGCCTATAGCCCTTAATCATCCCGGGCTTTTAAAATATTCTCCTTCTCCCTTTGGAAATGAAGAAAACCTGAAGGCGTACATTGAAAATGCCATCTCAGAGAGAAGAAACCAAAGAAGATATCCGTTTGTGATATTTGATAAAAAACTGAACAGATTCACAGGAAGCACTAGCTTTGGAAACATCTCGATAAAAGATAAAAGACTGGAAATAGGATGGACCTGGCTGGATCCAAAAGTCCAGGGTACCGGACTAAACAAATCCTGCAAACACCTCCTGCTTCAGTATTGCTTTGATCAAATAGGTTTTGAAAGGGTTGAATTTAAGATAGACAGCCGGAATCTGCAATCCAGGAGAGCGGTCGAAAAGATCGGGGCTATATTTGAAGGTGAACTGCGAAGCCATACTCTTATGGCTGATGGATTCAGAAGAAATACGGTTTATTACAGTATTCTGAAAAAGGAATGGCAGAAATTAAAAGAAACTATCTTTAAGGAATTCAACGAAAAGAACTACTAGGTAATTAGCCAGCAATAACTCATCCTATCAATGCGAAAAGAATTTCAGGTTAGAAATGCGAAGCCAGATGAATTTCAGAATATTGGCAGATTATTGGTCAACACTTATTCAAAGCTGGAAGGATTCCCTAAAGAAACCGAGCAGCCAGCATATTATAAAATGCTTGCCAATATTGGAGAATTTACCAGAAGACCTAAAACAGAAGTTTTGGTGGCGGTCTCTGAAGAAGGAGAAATTGGTGGCGCGGTGGTTTATTTTAGCGACATGCAATATTATGGATCCGGAGGAACAGCCACTCAGGAAAAAAATGCTTCGGGATTCCGCCTTCTAGCCGTAGATACTAAACACCTTGGCCAGGGAATCGGGAAAATCCTCACCAGGGCCTGTATAGAAAAAGCTAAAAAAGATGGCAATAATCAGGTAGTCATTCATACCACTATGTCTATGCAAATCGCCTGGAAGATGTATGAAAATCTCGGTTTTAAAAGGTCTGAAGATCTGGATTTCATGCAGGAGGCCCTCCCTGTTTTTGGTTTCCGTCTAAGCTTAGATGCAATCATTTCTGATTAAGAATTAAAAAATCTTTAATTTTAGAAAATAGATCTGAGATCAGCTTTTTTATACTTTAATTAACCAACATCAATCCCATGAAATTCCTTCTTTCTACTTTAGTTTTTCTGCTCTTTTTAAATATTTCCTTCGCCCAGTCCCCTGAACAAAAACTTAAAGATATGGGCATTGAACTCCAGGAAGTCACCGAGCCATCTGCTAATTTCGTTAAATGGAGGAAGGTTGGCAATCTGCTCTTCCTTGCCGGAGATGGAAGCGAAATGAAAGGTAAACTGGGAAAAGATCTGACCGTAGCAGAGGGATATGATGCCGCCCGACAAACCGGTGTTGATATCATTTCAACCTTGAAAGCTGCATGTGGCGACTTTGGTAAAATAAAGCAATTCGTAAAAGTTCGGGGAATGGTAAATTCCACTCCAGACTTTTATGATCAGCCAAAAGTGATAAACGGATTTTCAGACCTTATGGTAGAGGTATTTGGAGAGAAAGGCAAACATGCAAGGGCCGCGGTTGGACATTGCTCTCTTCCTTCTAATATTGTCGTGGAGATAGAGGTGGTGGTGGAATTAGAAGAGTAGAAAGTAAAGTCAAAATATATATAACTGCATAAGCCTTCATCTTAATCGTTAAGAGAATATTTTATTCCTCTCTTTACATTTTTCATTTATCTCAGATTTATAAATATTCAATTACCAAGGAAAAATTTTATCACAATTTCATTCCATTTACTCTTTTATGCTGATTTAATAAAACTAAGTATTTTTACTTATTTTTTCAGAAGAATATTCATTTTTTTAATCCTCAATATGTATTTTTGGTGCTAACAGGTTGATAATTAAAGTATCTCCTGTAAAATGAAAATATTATGGCACAGGAAAGAATAGATTGTAATACTTGCTCGAATGAGAACTGCCTGATAAAAAAACATCTTTCAGCCAGCTTGATGCAGAAATCTGTTGAAGGACGATCTACCATCGCCTGTAAGAAAGGACAGCAATTCATTATGGAAGGTTCACCGGTGAATGGATTGTATTTCCTTTACAAAGGAAAAGCCAAGGTTCTTAAGACAGGCATCTATGGTAAGGAACAGATACTTCGGTTTGTAAAACCAGGGGAGATAATGGGACACCGGGGCTATGGAACCAGTAAAAAATATGCAATTAGCGCCCTGGCTATGGAAGATTCTATTCTATGCCATTTCAGTAACGAAAACCTGTATGAGATGCTCCAAAGCATTCCCGCACTCACCTATGACCTGATGCTATTTTACGGAGAGGAGCTGGACCGCTCTGAAACCAAGGTAAAGGCCTTCGCTCAAATGACCGTTAGGGAACGGGTAATAGACACCCTACTTTACATACATAGAAGATTTGGAGAAAACAAACAGGGATTCCTAAGTCTCCTATTAAGCCGAAAGGAAATTGCAGACTATGCCGGGACAACCGATGAACAGGTAATCAGGACCATCTCTGCGCTAAAGAAAGAGAATCATATATATACTTCCGGTAAAAGAATTGCGATTGGAGATGTGAACAAATTAAAACGCGAAATCTCCGAACATAATTACTTTATAGACAGCTAAATCACCAGGCTAAGTAATCCCATCCAACACCGCTAAACACTGATTTAAAGAGACTTACAACAAAAACATGCTTTTTCGCATGTTTTTTTGTGCTAAAAAGACTGGGCAAACATAGTTTTTATCATAATTCATTCCTTTTAATACTTATACATTTGTCAAAACTACGTATCAATACGTATTAGTATAATTATTTAAAAGAAAAATTATGAAATCATTATTTAGATCACTCGGCTTGATGATATTCTTTCTCATCGCCTCCTGCGGAGAAAACACCAAAAAATCTTCAGGCGAAGAAAGCGACGAACTGGCTCTTTCAAGCAGTAAAACAGTACAACTTGAAATTGAAAAGCCTCAGCTAACCTTCGGGTTTATCAAACTAACGGATATGGCTCCCCTAGCCATCGCCAAGGAAAAAGGCTTTTTTGAAGATGAAGGTCTCTTCGTTTCTGTAGAGGCTCAGTCAAACTGGAAAAACGTTCTGGATCGCGTTATTGACGGTCAACTTGATGGATCACACATGCTTGCCGGCCAGCCTATCGCGGCAGGAGCGGGATTTGGAAGGCAGGCAAAACTAGTGACTCCGTTCTCTATGGACCTCAACGGAAATGGAATTACAGTTTCCAACGACGTCTGGTCTAAAATGAAACCCAATGTTCCATTAAACGAAGAGGGTAAACCGGCACACCCAATTTCAGCCGAAGCATTAAAACCGGTAATATCAGAATATAAGCAAACGGGCAGAGCCTTTAAAATGGGAATGGTCTTCCCGGTTTCAACCCATAACTATGAAATAAGATACTGGCTGGCCGCAGCGGGAATAAATCCGGGGATGTACACAAAAGATAACATCCAGGGGCAGATAGATGCCGATGTGCTACTTTCGGTAACTCCTCCACCTCAAATGCCGGCAACCCTTGAAGCAGGAACCATTCATGGTTATTGTGTAGGAGAACCCTGGAATCAGCAGGCAGTCTTTAAAGGAATAGGTGTACCTGTAGTCACCAACTATGATATCTGGAAAAATAACCCGGAGAAAGTATTTGTGATGACCAAAAAATTTGTGGAAGAAAACCCAAATACGGCTATCGCGGTAACAAAAGCTCTGATACGTGCCGGAAAGTGGCTAGATGAACCGGGTAATCGTGATGAAGCAGTAAAGATCCTTTCAATGCCTCAGTATGTTGGTGCAGATGAAGTGGTACTTGCCAATTCAATGACAGGAACCTTTGAATTTGAAAAGGGTGACAAGCGTTCTATGCCAGATTTCAATGTCTTCTATAAGTATAATGCCACCTATCCATTCTATTCAGACGGGATATGGTTCCTAACGCAAATGAGAAGATGGGGACAGATCCCTGAAACAAAACCGGCTGACTGGTATGATGAAACTATCAAAGATATCTACCGTCCCGATATATGGAAAGAAGCGGCAAAACTATTGGCCGAAGAGGGTCATATCCCGGCTTCTGATATTCCTGAAACAGATGGATATAAACCGGCCACTTCCGAATTCATTGATGGTAACACTTATGACGCCAAAGATCCTATTGGTTATATCAATAGTTTCAAAATTGGTAACAAAGACGAATCCTCACTTTAAAAAAACGTATCATGAAACAAAGCATCACATTGGGCAAAGTAACTGAATATGTAGAATCAGGTGCTTTCACATCATCCGTTAAAAGTTTAGGTAAAAAGACCCTGAAATTCAATTCGAAGAAGTTCTTAAGGAACATTATTATCCCATTATTTTCCATCCTTATATTCATAGGAGTATGGCATCTGGGATCCAGAGCCCTCTTCAATATGGAAGCCGATTATAAAATTGAAAAGGCATTAAATGAGCGGGGACCTGAAGCTGCAGCCGAAGTTGAAAGCTGTATAATATCGGGTAACATTGCCTGCCAGCCAAATACCCTGCCTTCTCCTGTGCAGGTATGGGAATCATTTCAGTCCCTTATTGCCGATCATAAAGCGATAAGGGCCGACAAACGGGCCTTTGTGGAAAAAACTGCGATACTCAACGAGAAACGTCTGGCAGAAGGAAAAGAACCTATTACCTATACTGGAAGACCTTCATTCGTAGACCAGATCCTTACCAGTTTAGAAACGGTATTTGCAGGGTTTTTACTGGCACTGTTCATAGCAATCCCCATCGGGGTGATAATAGGCCTCAGTCCTACTCTGCGAAGTTCATTTAACTGGCTAATCCAGATTTTCAAACCGGTATCCCCGGTAGTTTGGCTGCTTTTGGTCTTTATGATCGTAAAAACGATGACCAAGGACTCGAATTCTGATAGCGCCTTTATCATCTCTTTTATTAGCGTAGGGCTATGCTCCATGTGGGCTACACTTGTGAATACCGCAATGGGAGTATCATCTGTAGATAAGGATTACATAAATGTTGCCAGAGTTCTGAAATTAGGATCTCTGCAAAAGGTATTCAAAGTGATTTTACCCTCATCCCTTCCTTTGATTTTCACGGGCTTGCGAATCACCCTTTCAGTCGCCTGGATGGTGCTTATCGCCATTGAGTTACTTGCTCAAAGTCCGGGCCTTGGCTCCTTCGTATGGGAGGAATTCCAGAACGGTGCCACAGATTCTAATTCAAAAATCATAGTCGCGATGTTCGTAATAGGGATCATAGGTTTCTTGCTGGACAGGATCATGCTTACCATTCAGAACATGGTATCATTCAACAAGAATGAAGGAGTTTAATCTAAAAGAATAAAAAAATGGCATATCTCGAACTAAAGAATGTAAATAAGACTTATGGACAGGGTAAGGGAAGTACACAGGTGCTTTCTGATATCAACCTGGAAATCGAGGAAGGAGAATTCGTGGCCATAGTAGGATTTACCGGAAGCGGAAAGACCACATTGGTAAACCTAATCAACGGATTACTGGAACCTAGCAGCGGAGAGGTACTCTTTAAAGGAAAGCCGGTTAGAGGCACTAGTCATGAGCGTGGAGTGATATTTCAGAATTATTCGCTACTCCCATGGCTTAGTGTTGGACAGAACGTATACATGGCCGTTAAAGAAGCTTTTCCAAAAGAAAATAAACAGCTTCTTCACGAAAGGGTAAAGGAATATGTAGATATGGTAGGGCTTACTCCTGCCTATAACAAACGTCCCAAGGAGCTCTCAGGTGGAATGCGTCAGCGTGTTGCAGTGGCCAGAGCACTGGCTATGAATCCCGAGATGATCATCATGGATGAACCCCTGGGCGCCCTTGATGCACTTACCCGCGGAAACCTTCAGGACGAAATCCTGAACATCTGGAGCAAAAATAAACGTACAGCTCTTCTTATAACCAATGATGTTGATGAAGGTATTTATATGGCAGACCGTATAATTCCCCTAAAACCGGGACCAAATGCCACATTGGGACCTGAATTCAGAATCGATATAGAACGTCCCAGAGATAAGACTGAGTTAAACGACAACCCGAACTTTAAGAAAACAAGGAACGCCATTATCGAATATCTGATGGATATAGGAGATCAACGTAAAGCCATTTCTCAAAAGGAATATAGCCTTCCAGATATAAGCCCGAAAGGCTTTGTGGCCTAACCTTAAAAACTAATAAAATGAGTACAGCAACTATAAAAGACAATAAAAAGGCTGAGATCACTGAGAACGGAATTTTTTATCCATCGTCAAAGATCATGCTGGACCTTGACGATCTTAAAAAGGTTTATCCAACCCCAAAAGGTGACTATGTAGTACTTGAACACCTAAACCTTCAGATAATGAGGGAAGAATTTGTGACCATTATCGGCCATTCCGGATGCGGAAAAACTACAATGCTCTCTATGATAGCAGGTCTTAACCCAATTTCAGGGGGAAGAATAGCCGTCCTGGGAAATCCTATAAAGGGTCCGGGGCCCGATCGCGGAGTGATCTTCCAATCGCCAAGCCTTATGCCATGGATGACCGCACTTCAAAATGTACTACTGGGTGTAAACCAGGTCTTTCCACATGCTAGTAAAAAAGAGAGGCACGAGATTGCCAAATATTACTTGCAGAAAGTAGGGCTTGATGGTGCTTTTGACAAGAAAGCCTCTGAACTTTCTCAGGGCATGCAACAACGTGTTGGTATTGCAAGAGCCTTCGCCATTAAGCCAAAAGTCTTGCTGCTGGATGAGCCTTTTGGAATGCTGGATTCCCTTACACGTGGAGAGTTACAGGACATCCTAATTGAAATATGGAATAAAGAAAAGATAACCGCCGTAATGGTAACACACGATGTTGATGAAGCCATTTTTCTTGCAGATCGTGTGGTGATGATGACCAGCGGACCGAGAGCCAAAATTGGCGATATCCTCAAAATTGATTTTCAGAGACCACGTACCCGTAAAACAGTGCTGGAACATGAAGATTATTACACATATAGAAAACATCTTATAGACTTCCTAGAACACTAATAATTAATCTTTAACTAAAAAAAATGAAAAAGAATTATCTACTAATAATCACAGCCATTCTGGCAACTCAGTTCTCCTTCTCTCAATTCTCGCTGGATGGGGAATTTAGGCCCCGAACGGAATACCGGCATGGGTTTGGAACCATATTTCCGGAAGATGCCGATGCTGGCTTTGCTATTTCAGCAAGAGCAAGGCTGAATGCTGACTATAAAACCGATTCATATGAATTCTATTTAAGCCTTCAGGATGTCATGGTATGGGGGGAAAACAGGCAAATATTACCCTATGACCTCAATAATTCCTTCGCTATTTTCCAGGCCTGGGCTAAACTGAAATTAAGTGACAGCCTATCCGCCAAATTAGGAAGACAGGTGATTTCCTATGATGACCAGCGTATTTTTGGCGGACTGGACTGGGCGCAACAAGGACGTAATCATGACGCCATTTTATTGAGCTACAAAAAAGCAAAGTTCATGTTCGATCTTGGCCTTGCCTATAATCAGGATTTTAGCAATCCAACCGGTTTTATTTCCCAAGGAAATGCATATAACACCATGGGCTTCTTTTCCTATAAAACCATGCAGTATGCATATTTAAAGAAGCAATGGGATGCATTTTCGTTTAGTCTGTTAGCTTTGAACAATGGCTTCCAGGAATTCGAGGATGATGGTACAAGCCCAGATGGGCTTAGCAACCTACAAACTTTTGGAACACATTTAAATTATGGCAAAGGCAAATTTTCTGTCGCCGGTAACCTGTACCTTCAAACAGGAGAAAGACAGGGTGAGATCGATGTAAAAGGCGCTTATTTAGCCAGTCTTGACCTAAACCTTAAGGCTTCTGAAAAGACTAGCTTTGGAGTCGGCGCCGAAATAATCAGTGGTAATGATGCTGAGGCCGGCGAAACCGGAGCATTCTTCCCGTTATATGGAACCAATCATAAATTCAACGGATTCATGGATTACTTCTATGTGGGAAATCACGCAAATTCAATTGGACTGGTAGATGTTCACGCCAGTGCGAACTTCACCTTTAAAAATAATTCAGGTCTTCTGGTCAAGGTTTTGAATTTCTCCGGAGAACAGGAACTTCCGAGTGGAGAGAAATCATTAGGTACCGAAGTTGACCTTGTCTATTCCAAAAAATTCAATGGCTATGCATTAAAGGCAGGCTATTCCCAGATGTTTGCCAGTGATGGGATGTATGAACTTAAGGGAGTTCCGGAAGCTGATGCCGCTTCCTCACAAAACTGGGCCTGGGTAATGCTGGTTCTTAAACCTAAATTTCTTTAAAAATATTTATCCATATTACTTAACACTTATGCTAAAAGCCCTGTCAGATTAATATTTGACAGGGCTTTAAAATTATACCTCATTTAACCTTCAATTTGAACCTCTCAAGCTAATTCTGAGTCATTATTTACTTCTAAATTATTATTCCTATCCTGACTTAAATTGCAGCACTATATTTTCCTTTTTTGAAATTCTACCTTTAAATAATTTGAATATTCCCGAACTATCCACTAATCCTAGATCTTCACCGGAATCCTACAGCTCTTCCAGCCTCTAAATTCGCACTAAATGACTACATACAATATAACAATTAAGTATTTTTACTTATTTATTATTTGTTTATACGTATTTATACGTTATATTTGAAAAAACATAACGCCATAAAAATGATCTCAGTAAGACAGGCTTTATCTTTAATTCAGAAACATACTGTAACTCCAGTAGCTACTGAAGTACATATTGAGCAAGCCTTAGGCCAGGTGTTAGCCAAAGACATCCTCTCCCCTATAGCAATGCCTCCGTTTACGCAATCAGCAATGGATGGTTATGCTATAAGGCTAAGTACAGACCCTAAGTATAAAGTGATTGGAGAATCAAAAGCGGGCGACAATATAGGCTATGAGATCAAGAAAGGAGAGGCGGTTAGGATCTTTACCGGGGCAGTAATCCCTGAATATACCGATACTGTAGTTATACAGGAACACGTAGAGATAAAGGGAAACAATATATTCATTACAAAATTACCTGCTAAAGGTGCAAATATCAGACTAAAGGGAGAACAACTTTCTAAGAACGATCTTGTTCTGACTAAAGGACACAAAATTAATGAAGCCAGTATAGGGCTTCTTGCCGGTTTAGGAGTGCAGAAATTAAAAATTTTCCAAACCCCAAAAACCGGGATACTGGTAACCGGTAATGAACTTCAAGTGGCCGGAACTCCCCTTATCGCCGGAAAGATCTACGAAAGCAACTCGGTAATGTTAAAGTCAGCACTGAAAAGGAACGGGTTTGGAAACACGAATATTTATAATGTACGGGATGATATTTCATACACCAACAAAGTAATTAAGAAAGCTCTTTCCGAAAATGATGTACTACTTATTTCAGGAGGCATCTCGGTTGGAAAGTATGACTTTGTCCGGGAGGCCCTTCTTTCAAATTCAGTAAAAGAGGTCTTCTATAAGATCAACCAGAAACCGGGTAAACCACTATGGTTTGGAGCCAGAGATAAAAAAAGGGTTTTTGCACTTCCCGGAAATCCTGCGGCCAGCCTGGTATGCTTTTATATTTATGTATTGCCTGAACTAAGAAGACAAAAAGGCTTCACCAATCGCGACCTGAAAATTTCCAGCGGAAAATTAAGTCGGGCTCAGGAAAACAGATCCGGTAAAAGCTTATTCCTTAAAGCAAAAGTTAATAATACTTCAGTAGAAATCCTTGATGGGCAAAGTTCAGCAATGCTACACAGTTTTTCACAAGCCAATGCATTAGTCCTGATCCCTGAGAGTAAAAAAATAATAGAAGAAGGAGAAAAAGTAGAATACCTGGAACTTGGTTATGAATGATAAAAAGATAAAAAGCAGAATATGGATAGAAAGAGACGGGAAACCTTTTCTGGGTTATGGGAAGATCCTTCTTCTAAAGAAAATAGACGAGAGGAACTCCATAAATGCTGCGGCAAAGGAGCTTTCAATTTCCTATAAGAAAGCCTGGGAAATGATAAACAGTATTAATGAGTCTGGTAGACAGCCTGTCACAATAAAAAGAACCGGAGGTAAAAATGGTGGAGGTACAGTTGTAACCAGTTATGGCAAAGAGCTTATCTGCCAGTTCGAAGAACTCAATGAAAACTGCATGTTTTTCCTGGAAGAACAATTAAAAAAGTATGAGCTATGAAAACTAAATCACCATTGAGCGCATATATACTTTGTGGCGGAAAAAGCAGCAGAATGGGTACCGACAAAGGCTTTGTCAGATTCAGGGATCGCTCGTTTACAGACTGGTGCCTGGAGGCTGCTAGACAGATTACAAAGGATATTCACCTGGTTACGGCTAATAAGAAATATGCTCAATTCGGATATCCGCTTGTGGAAGACATCCATAAAAATAAAGGGCCAGTTGGAGGCATTTATACGGCCCTTGAAAACTCAGCTACCGGCTGGAATTTAATTCTTAGCTGTGATATTCCCGGCATTACAGGTTCACTTTTGAATCATCTGTTTGAAAGAACACCTGAACAAACTTCAATAGCATTTTTGAGCTCTGGATCGAATGACTATCCGCTTGTAGCGATATATCACAAAAATTGCAGCAAATATTTTTCCGAAGCTATTCAGGAAAATGATCTCAGACTGATGAATGTTATCGGAAAACTGAATTATGAACGCATCGAAATTCCGTTTTCTGAAAGTCATAATCTCAATAACATAAACACCCCCGAAGAATTAGAAATCTTAAAAAAAACACGCTATGAAAGATACAGTTAGAAAATTCCCAAAAGTAAGCCTGGTCGGGGCAGGTCCCGGTGATCCGGAATTGCTCACTTTAAAAGCAGTAAAAGCCCTGGAAAATGCCGATGCCGTACTTTACGATGCTCTCGTAAATCCTGAAATTCTTAATCATGCACCTAATGCCGTAAAGCTTTTTGTGGGCAAGCGTAAGGGATGTCACTCCTATAGCCAGGATCAGATCAACGAGCTTTTGGTTAAACATGCTTTGCAGTATGGCCATGTAGTTCGCCTTAAAGGCGGGGACCCCTTTGTTTTTGGAAGGGGAAGTGAAGAAATAGCTCATTTATCCCACTTTGGCATTTCCACTGAAGTAGTTCCCGGTATTTCTTCAGCTTTAGCGGTACCTGCATATAAAGGAATCCCGGTAACTCATCGGCGCGTTGCAGAAAGTTTCTGGGTGATTACCGGAACAACCTCATCCCGCCATTTATCAGATGATATAAGACTGGCGGCAAGATCAAGCGCCACTGTGGTGATACTTATGGGAATGAGCAAATTGTCTCAGATAGTTTCGATCTTTAAAGGAGAAGGGAAAAACGATACGCCAATCTCTGTAATTCAAAACGGGACAAGGGAGGATGAGAAAAGCTGCATAGGAAAAATCTCAAATATTGAAGAACTGGTAGCAGAACAAAAATTGAGTTCCCCGGCAATTATCATCATTGGAGAGGTAGTTGAAATCTCTAAAAATGGAATGAACGATCTGTTAAGTGATGAATTTATCTTTCAGAATCTCGGGATTGAGGCTATCCCTGCATAGTTAAATTGAAAGTCAGTTCCCTTAACTATTGGAAAGATGGAATTAATAAAAGAAGCTGAAACAAGTTCAGCTTGACGATAAGCTAAAAAACGAAAATATGATCTGTATAAAATATTTTGGAGCCATTGCAGAAGTTACGAATTGCAGTTCAGAAACAATTGAAAAAAGTAATTCCAGCCTGAAGGAGATCATTCAGGATATACAGTCAAGATACGACCTGAAGCATATTCCGCTGAAATTTGCTCTGAATCAAAACATAATTGAAGCGGTAGAGGAAATAGAAATCAATGAAAATGATGAGATCGCGGTACTGCCGCCATTTGCAGGAGGATGATTATGAACAGATATTCAAGACAGAAGAAACTTCACCAGATTGGTGAAACGGGACAGGATAAATTGAAGCATGCACGGGTTCTTGTGATAGGCGCCGGCGGACTTGGTTGTGCGGTCCTGCCCTACCTTGCTTCGGCCGGGATCGGTACCCTGGGTATTATTGACGGGGATAAGGTTGAAGAAACTAATCTTCATCGTCAGGTTCTTTATACCGAAAGATCCCTTACAAGGCTAAAAGTAGAGGAAGCAAGGAATCGACTTCGGGCAATGAATAGTTCTGTCGAGATAGAAATATTCAGGGAGTTTCTCAATGCAAGGAATGCTATTGAAATCATTTCAGCGTATGACCTGGTAGTAGATGCCACAGATTCTATCTCTATACGATACCTCATCAATGATGCCTGTGTGATAGCCGGAAAGGCTTTCGTTTATGCATCTGTTTTCAAATTTGAAGGACAGGTTTCGGTTTTCAATTATAAAAATGGCCCAACCTATCGTTGCCTCTTTGGTGAGAATGAAAAGGCTGTGCAAAATTGTGAGGAAGCCGGAGTAATGGGTACCACTGTAGGGCTCATAGGAATGCTCCAGGCGAATGAAGTGATGAAAATAATTACCGAAACCGGCGAGACTCTTTCCGGAAAATTGCTGGTTTATGACACACTTAAGAATGAACAGCATAATTTTAGCTTCAAAAAAAATACAAAACTGAAGATTGACCATGAATTCTTCAGGAACAAGTACCAAAAAGAATATATACGAGAAACCACCCCGGCTGAGGCCCTGGCTGGTAAAAAGCTGCTGGTAGACGTGAGAGAATTGCACGAGACTCCTCAGATAGAATTAAAGAACCTAATAAGGATTCCGCTTTCAGAGCTGGAGAAAAATATGCAACTGCTGGATAAAAAAGCTGAAATCAGATTATTCTGCCAGAGCGGAATAAGAAGTATGAAAGCTTTAAAAATATTGGAAAATAAGGGTTTCCATAATCTGAAAAGCATCAGCGGTGGTGCCATAGAAATTTCTAAAATATTGAATAATGAAAAAGAAGAAGAATATATTTATTGAAGGCGCTATAAGCCCAGAATTTATAGCGGAATCTATCGCCAAACATCAAACAAAGATGAACATTGGTGCCCATAATATCTTTCTGGGGCAGGTGCGTGCCGATGAAGTGGAAGGTAAAAAAGTAACTGCCATTGAGTATACCTGCTATAAAGCTATGGCAGAGGAAAAACTTAGCGAAATCAGAGAGAATGCATTCGAAAAATATGATCTCACCTGTATGCATATTTATCATAGCCTTGGAACTATTAAGGCCGGAGATATCTGTTTTTTTGTCTTTGTTTCTTCAAAAAGAAGAAAGCAGGTATATGCCGCAACCGAGGACATAGTGAATATGGTCAAAACTGAAGTACCCATCTTTGGAAAAGAGATCTTTGAAGACCAGGATTATCAATGGAAAGTAAACACATTTTAAGATGGTTGATATCACTCACAAAATAAAAACGCTCCGAATAGCCGTGGCCGAAGCCTTTGTGAAAGTTGGTGATCCTGCTACCATTTCAGCGATCAAAAACAATGTAGTACCTAAAGGTAATGTCCTGGAAATGGCGAAAACGGCAGGGCTTTTCGCGGTTAAAAACACACATCACACCATCCCTGACTGCCATCCCCTACCGGTAGAATTTACGTTGGTGAATTATGAGATCGAAGAAGGTTTTGTAAGGATCATTTTCACGGTTAAGACGGTTTACAAAACCGGGGTGGAGGTCGAAGCCATGCACGGGGCATCTGTCGTAGCTCTAACCATGTATGATATGCTAAAACCCATCGATAAGAATATCGAAATAGAAAAAATAAGACTGGTTGAAAAAAAAGGCGGAAAAAGTGATTTCAACAAACATTCCTCCAGGCTCAGTGCAAGTGTGATCGTATGTTCCGATTCCATTTCAGAAGGGAAAAAGGAAGATCGCGCCGGGAAGGCCATTATCAAAAAGCTCAAAGAAAGCAAGGTAACTGTGAATACTTATCAAATAATTCCGGACGAACTGGAGATCATCAGAAGTAAGGCACTGGAATATTCTGAAACTGATAACCTGGTGATCTTTACCGGAGGTACCGGACTTTCATTCAGGGATGTCACACCGGAAGCACTGGAACCAATTCTGGAACGAAGAATCCCTGGAATTGAAGAAGCCATTCGCAATTACGGTCAGGAACGTATGCCCTATGCTATGCTTTCCCGAAGTATTGCAGGGACCATTGGAAATTGCCTGATTATGGGCCTTCCAGGTTCCACGAAAGGTGCCAGCGAATCTATGGACGCAGTATTCCCCCATTTACTGCATGTTTTCAAGATCTTAAGAGGGGCAAAACACGATAATAATGACTAAGACGACAAAAATACTTACCGATAAATTTAACAGACAACACAACTACCTGCGTATCTCGCTGATAGAGAAATGCAACCTTCGTTGTGCCTATTGTATGCCAGCCAATGGCGTCCCCCTTACTCCAAAGCATCAGCTTATGCAGGCCGATGAGATCCTGGAGATCGCAAAGGTATTTGTAAAGAATGGTGTAGATAAGATTCGGCTTACCGGAGGTGAACCACTGGTTAGAAAAGATTTTTCAGACATTCTTAAAAAACTCTCCAAACTTCCCGTAAGACTTTCCATTACCACCAATGCCGTACTTGCCGACAGGTTTATCGAAGATTTTAAAAAATATGGCCTGAATGACATCAATGTTAGCCTGGATACTTTACTGCCAGAAAAGTTCAATATGATCACCCGCCGGGATCAGTTTAAAAAAGCCTGGGAGAATATTCACCTGCTTATCAAAGAAGGTTTCAACGTGAAAATAAATGCGGTGTTAATGAAAGATTTCAATGAGGATGAAATCAATGATTTTATTCTATTCACCAGGAATCTTACTGTTTCAGTAAGGTTCATTGAATTCATGCCTTTCGATGGAAATCGATGGAACCGGTCAAAACTGGTGACTGAAGAGGAGATACTTGACAAAGTCGAAGAATTCTTCGGAAAGGAACATCTTGAAAAACTGGAGGACGAAAGGAATTTCACCTCCAGGAATTACAAAATAAAAGGTTTTAAAGGCCAGTTTGGAATCATTAGCTCCGTAAGCAATCCTTTCTGTGATGGTTGTAACCGTATACGGCTTACGGCAAATGGCAGGATCAAGAACTGCCTATTCTCCAACCATGAAACCGACCTGCTTTCCGCCTTAAGAGAAGGAAATGATCTGGAAGAACTTATCTCGAATTCACTTCACAAAAAGAAAAAGGTACGTGCCGGTATGAATAGTTTTGAGAAATTGAACGATCCTAAGAAACATAGCAATAACCGGAGTATGATAACTATTGGAGGATGAAAAACCAAAACCTAAATCATAAGTGCATTTAAGGGATCATGACCACAATTGTGCTAAAGAATCTACAATAAATATGAGATTTCTCCTTTCGTTGAAATGACCTCATTGTAAAACCTATTCCTTTTGCTTTTCAAATACCTTCTTCTTGAAACTCGTTTTTGGAGCCTCACAAACAGGGCAGCTATAATCTTCAGGAAGATCCTTAAAAGTAGTTTCAGGCTCTATATCCTGAGTAATGTCACCGTAGGCTTCATCATAAATGGTAAAACATTCCTGGCACTGGTATACTTCTGTTTGAATGATCTCTTTTTTGGGACCCGCTGATTTTTCCTCTTCCTTCTTCTGCCCCAGCTGTGCAAAATACATCTGGCTAAGTTCCATCAAAAGTCCGGGTAATTCTACCTGGTCTACATCCTGCACATGGGTGATATACTTTCTGGTATTAGGATCAAAGTCTTTTGCATATAGCAAATTGAAGGTATCCCTTATCTCAAATTCCGAAAGGTCCTGAGGAGTGGTATTCTTTTCAATCACTATAGAAGTAAAATAATAGACCCTTCTGGTATAATTGGCAATACTAAAGGTAAGGCCATAGGTACTAATATCATTCTGATCGAAATTCGCGACCAGGTATTTTTTGAGTTTGAGAAGTTCATCATTAGCCACAGGTAAATGCCAGTTCAGCTCAAGCATGGAATGCCGTACATTAATCCCGAATTTACCCAGAAGCTTCTCCCACTGCAATTTAGACTCCTGCGGAATTCCTTTAACTATGAAGGATTTCCAGGGAGTAATACATATCCTTCCAATCTTAAGTTCTGCACACAGGTCGCACATGGCCTTTAGAAATTCGAGATCATACCTGTTATTTCTCCAGTACAGCCCGAGCCAGTATTCCCCTGTACCAATGCGGTTCATCCCTTCATAATAAGGGAATGGATAGAACGGCACTTCCAGGGGTTTATCTACGGTGCGATTATCGGTATCAACGGCATCATTCACAAGCTCGAAGATCATTTCTATATCACCCGGCTCCTCCATCAGAATATTTTCAATGGCCTCTCCAATTTTGGCAATATCCCAGCTGTATATTAGTGCCGGATACATCTCTGTATTTTCCCACTCCGGTAAACGAACATATAAATACCAGTAATCTTCGTGCTCCGAAGCAATAAAATTCAAATGGCCGGTAAATAAAGGAACCAACCTTTGTCGCGGCTCCGTAATATTGATCTTTAAAGATGGTTCATAACGTATCTGTTCAAGAATATACAAATACCTGTCTCCCGTCAGCCACGCGGTAGTGGGAAATATATCGGTAGTCACATAAGATGAAACTATATTTTCCACCGGATTTGAATTCGGTTCTATAATGTTGAGAGCTTTCAAACCATCCAAAGCGTCCTTTTCCAGTGCATCAGGAAAAAGAATGTCCTGCCTCGATCCAAAGGAGATCGTACTGAGTCCTGCATTTTCTGCAGTTTCAGCAATATTTTTAAGCTCTGCAGGTGATAACACACCGCCCTTAACTATTAATCTTGGAAGAATCTTTTTCATCTATTTAAAAATTTTTATTCAACTGCTAATCAAACAAATAAAAATTTTTTGCATCGATCAACCGTTTCGCTTTCGCATAAAAAATTTAATTATTTCAGTTGGTATTCAAAAAATTAAATTTGTTTATGCTCATTTCATACCAGTTCCTTTGATGTGTTTAATATCTCTTTCACCTCTGTCTTACAACTACCGCATCCAAGTCCTGCTCCGGTTTGTTTACACAACTCGGTGAAATCGGTACAACCATTGGCAATGGTCTCTTCAAGATTACCAGCACCTACCTGACTACAGGAACATACCAGTTTGCCTTTCACCGGTTCATCATTGCCAGAACCCCGAAGTAGGGTTTCCCGCCTGTCTGAAAGTTCGATCTTACTTTCAATAAGACTCTTGAATTCAGCGAACTCATTTTTATCTCCCATGAGAACAGCTCCCACCAGCAGATCATCTTTCACGATACATTTCTTATAATATCGTTTCTTGATATCGGTAAAGATTATTTCCTCATAGCTATCGTCATTCTCAGGCACGTTAATGTCGCCAATACTACAAACATCCAGGTCATTGAATTTCAGAATATTCATCAACACAGAACCATTATAGGTACTACTAATGTCTCCGGCCATAAAATTGGCAAGAATGGTCGCCTGTTCTTCGGCTGCTGAAGTAATACCAAACAATTTATTCCTGAATTCAGCGATCTCACCCAACGCGAAAATATCGGGGTTTGAAGTTTGTAGATGTTGGTTCACCTTTACCCCACGACCACAGGCAAGTCCACTCTTTCTGGCGATCTCGATATTCGGAAGGGTTCCAATAGCATAAACAATGGCGTTGGCATTAATATTCTTTCCGCTCTTAAGAGTAATGTTCAGATCGTTAGAATCCTCATCATCAAAAACAGTACTTACTTCATTATCAAAATAGATCTGTATGCCCCTTTCATAGACATCCTGCGCGAGCAGTTTACTGGAAGTGATATCAAGCTGACGCTCCATAAGCCTTGAGGAACGTTGAACTATAGTAACTTTCACCTCTTTATGTTTCAAGGCTGCAGCCAGTTCAAGGCCAAGAAGCCCTCCTCCCACGATTACCACATGTTGTTGTTCTGGCGGCAGTCCCGTGGCATCCATGTAAGCCTTAAAACTATCGGCATCATTCTTACTTCTCATAGTAAACCGGCCAGGCAGATGCAGCTGTGCATCTTTTGGCGCAAATGCCCGGCTACCGGTAGCCAGGATAAGTTTATCAAAAGAATGAAGCTTGCCATTACTATCTGTCACTGTCTTGGCTTCTGCATCAATAGCCGTTATAAATGCTTCCTTATGAAGGTTTATTTTCAGTTTTTCCAGCTCTCTTTCCTTTATCTTCTGAAGCTGTTCCCACGTAAGCTCCTCGGTAATATATTCCGGAAGCAGTACCCTGTTGTAAAAAGGATTCTCTTCTTTGGAGAACACATCTAACTGGTCACTGCTATTATGTTCCCTGTAATTCTGAATAAAGCGGAATGCGGCCGCACCTGCTCCCACAATAAGAATCTTCTCCTTCTTCTTCCTGAATTTCTGAACTGAAACAGTAGTATATTTAAAATCGGGTTCCTTTGATAGTGGATCCACCCGATCACTTGTAAGATTATTAGCCCGGTTAAGATCATGGTTAAGTTGTTTACCCCAGTGCATTGGCATAAAAACAACACCTTCCCTTACATTCTCTGTCACTTTTGCCCTTAACCTAACGGTTCCGCTGGGGCTTTTAACCTCGGCGACATCTCCATTTTTAATATTATTCAAATAGGCATCCACCAGATTGATCTCCAGAACGGGATCTGGATAATGTGTTTTTAATCTCGCGACTTTCCCTGTTTTGGTCATGGTATGCCATTGATCCCTGATCCTTCCTGTGGTAAGGATAAGAGGATATTCAGAATTGGGTTTAGTTAAGCTATTGCCGTTACTCACCGGAATATTGAAAACAGCCTTTTGCGATGGTGTATAGAATTTTTTGTCCTGAAAAAGTCGTGGAGTACCGGCGTGACGATATTCGGGTACAGGCCACTGAAAAGTTCCCTCATTCTTAAGCCTGTCATAGCTAAGATGGGAAATGTCAATATTGGTACCTCTGGTCATCTGGGTATATTCCCGATAGATCTCTTCGGTATTATTATAATTAAAGCCCCTGAAACCCATTCTCTGGGCAAAATCGCAGAGTATATCTACATCTGGCCTTGCCTCACCAGGCGGATGAATATGTTTTTCAAGATAAGAGATACGTCTTTCAGAATTGGTCATAGTCCCCTCCTTCTCAAGCCAGCCTGCAGCCGGTAAGACAAGGTCGGCAAGATCTACGGTATCCGATTTATGTGAGATATCCTGAACCACAACGAATTTAGCCTTCTTCAGAGCCTTTTCGGCTTTTCTAACATTTGGCAGGCTCACCATGGGATTGGTACAAATAATCCAGATCGCCTTCAGCTTTCCTTCTTCCAGGGCATCAAACATTTCGGTCGCCGTATAACCGGGTTTGGGAGAAATATCGTCCACGCCCCAGAACCGCGCCACTTCCTTTCTGTGCTCCTCATTCATCAGATCTTTATGGACCGCCAGAAGATTGGCCATCCCTCCTACCTCGCGACCTCCCATGGCATTGGGCTGACCGGTAAGGGAAAAAGGTCCGCAACCGGGCTTTCCAACCTGTCCGGTCACCAGAGAAAGATTCAGCAGTGAAAAATTCTTGTCTGATCCTACCACACTTTGGTTAAGTCCCATCGCCCACATACTTATAAAGCCTTTTGAGCGCCCTATCAGGCTGGCCGCTTTTTTAATATCGCTGGCCGGAACACCGCATAATTTTGAAGACTGGCCCAGGGATAATTCCATCACCCTATCTTTAAACTCCTTAAATCCCTCGGTATGGTTCTTTATGAAATTCTTATCTATAAGCCCTTTCTTGAGCAGCTGTCGTCCTATCGCGTTATAAAGGATCACATCGGTACCCGGTAACAGCTGAAGATGCAGATCGGCAAAATTAGCCGAATCGGTTTTGCGGGGATCGGCAACAATTATTTTCACTTCGGGATTTTCCTCCTTATGCTTTTCTATTCTTCTGAATAGTATTGGATGACACCAGGCTGGATTTGCTCCGGCGATCAGAAAACAGTCGGCAAGCTCAATATCATCATAGCTTCCGGGAACTGAGTCCTCTCCAAAGGTTTTTTTATACCCGACCACGGCCGAGCTCATACATAGCCTTGAGTTGGTGTCTATATTATTAGTACCTAAAAATCCTTTGGTAAGTTTATTTGCGATATAATACTCCTCCGTAAGACATTGCCCTGAAACATAAAAGCCAACGCTATCGGGACCGTGTTTTCTTATAATTGACTTGAAAACCCCGGCAGCCCGGTTCATGGCATCATCCCAGGATACCCTTTCACGGGGATGTGAACGGCTCCACCTCATTTCAGGATACAGAATCCTGTCTGAGGTGTCATTTACCACATAATGAAGGTTCATCCCTTTGGAACAAAGCATTCCCTTATTCACGGGATGGTTCTTATCTCCCTCAACCTCAATCCGGTTATGGGCATTTTTCTTAACAACTACCCCGCATCCTACTCCACAGTATGAACATGTACTTTTCACTTCTTTCCCGATCATATGCCCCATGTTTCTTTACAAATTTGGTCTTTTTGATGATACAATAAAAGTCCTGAATGTATTTTTATGGATACTCTAAAGAACCCTTACTTTTTTTGTAGTTTATTGATTTTTAAACGAATAGATTAAGCATTTGCCGGTACCACATCCAGGGAGGCCTTTAGTTCTTCCCTGGCCAACTTCTCGTCTTTTACTGAGAATCTTATTCCAAGCGCAACTATTCCGGATGCTATAACGGTAAGGCCAATAAACAGATATCCTTCAGAAACAGCTTGTGAAGAAGCTGCAGCCTGCGCAGAGCGTATAACTTCCTGGCCAAGCCCCTCGTTCGCTGTAATTGCCGCTCTTTCTGCAGCACCCGATTTAAATTTTAATAACAGGGCGGCAAGAAAGGCTCCAACATTCCCGCCGGCACCAACAATCCCGGAAATAGAGCCTATGGCTTTCTTATTTATGAATGGCACTACTGAAAAGGTCGCTCCTTCAGCCATCTGGCAGGATAGACTAAAGAGAACAAGAAATCCTATCGCGACATACAGATTGGTAAGTCCGGAAAAGGAAGAAAGGACTATTCCCTGTACTACCAGAATAAATGAAAGGAATAAAACCCTTCCTCGAAGCCCCTTCAACCTGCCAAACCTATCACCAAAAGCACCGCCAAGCGTACGGGCAAAAATATTCATAAGAGCAAATGAAAGTACCATATTTCCTGCGGTGATCCTTTCAAGCTGAAATGTATTCTGCAGATAATCGTCCATAGTACCATAAACGGTGAGCTCTATTCCAAAGCTACAGGCATAGACTATGAACAGAATCCAGACCCTGTAATCCTTTAAAGCAGTTAGAAAACCTTCTTTATCTTTTTTGATCTTCGGAAGACCTTCTTTTTCAGCCAACTCACTAAAGTTACCTTCCGGTGTATCCTGTGTAAAGAAGTAATAGACAATTCCCATGGAAAAACACAATACCCCTGCTATAATCACCGAATATCTCCAGGCAGAAGATTCCGCCACACCTAAAGCGATAACAAGTGCCGCAATTAGAGGCATCCCCAGGCGGTTAGCTCCTCCCCCAAGATTTCCCCATCCCGCAGAAGTCGCATTGGCAGTACCAACCACATTAGATGAAAACATCAGAGAAGTATGCACCTGGGTAATAACAAAAGAAGCTCCTATAAAGCCAGTAAGCAGTCTGCAGATAAGGAACTGATCGGATGTTTGTACAAAACCGGTTAAAATCACAGGTATAGATCCGAATAAAAGCAGCCAGGTGTAACAAAGCCGCGGACCGTATTTATCACAAAGCTTTCCAATGAACAGCCTGGCGAAAACGGTCCCTGTAACTGCAAGAACTACTGCACTCCATTTTTCTGACGGGCTCAAACCAAGATCCTTTACTACATCGGGCATAAAAGGAACTATCCCGAACCACGAGAAAAAACAAAGGAAAAATGCAAATGAGGTGATCCAGAATGTACGTATTGGAACACTTTTGATATTGGTTAAATTTAACTTTGTTGCTTTTTTTGAAGTTGAATTTCTCATAACGTATATTTTTCAAGGACCAAATTAAGTATTTTTACTTAATTAATACTTATAATATATACGTATTTACCAAAAATTACGTACTAAGGAATAAGTGGGTATTCATTTTAAAAATTCCATAGAAATTAGCCTGGAAAGCAGATTATATTAGAAAAAATTGATCGGAATCTATTAGGCAAGCTGGTATTCTCTTGCCTTGTTAGTTAGTTCTATAAGGTTTTTCACATCCAGTTTCTTCATAAGGTTGAAACGATGCACCTCTGCAGTCCTTTTACTTATTTCAAGTTCCTTACCGATCTCCTTATTGCTTTTTCCCTGCAATACAAGTTTAAGAATCTGCTTTTCCCGTTTGGTAAGATTAAATGGATCTTCCTTTTTCTTCTGCTTTTGCGAGGGCTTACCATCTGTGAAGTTATTGATAAGAATAGCAGAAATGTCACCCGCAAAATATTTCCCGCCCGAAGCCACTTTATGCAGAGCCTTAAGAAATTCATCCTTACTGGCACCCTTTAAAAGATAGCCGTCTGCGCCGGCCTGTACAGACTGCACTACATATTCTTCAGAGTCATGCATGGAAAGAACGAGGGTCCTTAGATCCCACTTATTTTCATGGATCTTCCTTACAACTTCGATCCCGTTCATTTCAGGCATACGTATATCGACGATGAGAAGATCAGGCAGGTCTTTTTCAAGAATTTTAATAGCCTCAGCCCCGTCTGAGGCTTCATCAACTACCTCCATATCCGGTTGCTCTTCTAATAATGATTTTATCCCATCTCTAACCAGCACATGATCGTCGGCCAGCACTATACGTATTTTATCCATATTTTATTTCGAATTCAGGTCCTAAAATTAGTAATTTTTTACGTATTGTCTTTATTCAAAGGAATATTAAGAGTAACTCTGGTACCTTTCCCTGGTTCGGAATTTATAAAGAGACGGCCATTGATATATTTGATTCGTTCTCTCATAAAGGTCATCCCCATCCCGCCATCACCTTTCCTGGTCTTGGCATTCTTCATATCGAAACCTTTCCCATTGTCATCTATAGTGATACTAAGTATGCTGGAACTATGAGAGACCGTAACTATTATATGAGTGGAATCGGCATATTTAATGGCATTGTTTATGGCTTCCTGGGTGATCCTGTAAATATTGATCTCAGTAAGCGAGTTCATACGCTCATTGAATCCGGTCTTGTCATATAGTAAGATATTCTTTCCGGTTAGTTTCCCCAACTCCCTGGTTAGTTTCGTGAGCGCCGGGATAATCCCATGATCGCTTAGTTCGGGAGGCATTAAATTGAAGGTGGCTGTCCTCACCCCTTTGATAATACTGGCCGTAAGTTCTTTAAGGTTCTCGATCTTCTGCGCAGCTTTTTCGGTATTATTTACATCGATGCTCTCCAGGTTAAAGTTTAAACCCGTCAGCATTTGCCCGATCCCATCGTGAATATCTTTTGCGATTCGATTCTGTTCATTCTCCTGGTTCTCTATGATCTTACTGGAAATCAGTTTTTGCTGATTCATTTTTTCCTCGAAGCTTTTCTGGGTCAGCCTTTCTATTTCAAGCTGGGCTTCCTTTCTACTGGTAATATCTATGGCTATTACCAGAATCTCCCATTTATCCTGGGCCGGATTAAAAGGAATGAGAGACATTTCCATCCAAATATCTGCTCCCTCGCTGGTGGTAGCTTTTACTTCTCCCTGCCAGCTCTTTCGCGCATTTTCCTCCAGCAGGTTTTCGATATTCTTCTTCTCTTCCTCATTACCTGAAAGCAAGTCCTGGAATTTGCTGTAATCACTGAACTTTCTGATTTTAAAAAGCCTCGAAAATTTCTCACCCAACTGAATAATATCTCCGTCGGGGGTGACCCTGGCAAATAAAAGGGTTTGATTCATTGCCTGATTAAGTACCCTTAATTCCTTGACAGATTTCTCTTTGGCCTGGCTCAAAAGATCGGCATCATGAGCCATCTTCTTCGCGTTCCCTTCAGCAATCAATAGTTTATGAATAGTATTTCTAACACCTTTAGCCGCCGGCCAGAAAATAAAGAGAAATTCACATAACAGGATCAAAAGTGTGAGGACCATTATGAAAAGTTCCAGATTTCCCAATCTCACCACTTTTTCACTGGCCTCATGTTCATACTGATTTACGATCCTGTCCATTCCTTCCAGGAAGGCTGCCTCATTGCTTTTAACCTTAACGATCTCATCCCTGAGTTCTGAAACCGGCATCGTGGGGTCCTGTTCCAATTGAACAATTATGGCCTCACTGGCAATTTCCATCTCCTCAAAATATGGCTGGATCTCTCCGAACATTTCCCTGATCTTTGCACTATTATTACCAGGAAGCCCCAGACTATCACTGCCTTCTATAAGCGAATAGTGGGAGAATCTCCATCGCTCCAGAGTGGATTGAATATTTTCCTTTAATTGAGATTTTTCAGCTGGATCTTCAACTATTAATAGCTGAAGTGTTTCTTTAGTAAGTTTCTGGCTAAGCATTCGCTGTCGTCCTGCGATATTAACCACCGTGGAATCACTTTCCTGATCTTCAAGAAACTGATGAATAAGAATCTGGCTTATAAGTACTGAAAGCGCTATAGCGCTAAGTGCAATTATGTAAAGACGGCTTAGCTTTTTAAAGGTGTGCTGATCCAGCGAATTTCCGGCAGTCTTAGGCATTCGCTTGAGTTTTAGGCCAGTGCCTGTTCTACAAGATTTTTACTTTTAGCATCCAGCGGTAACTGAAGTGCCGCTTTATGCCCTTTTTCCGACATTTTTGCCCAGGTTTTCTTTATAATATCAACCACTTTATCATCTTCATGTTTGGCAGCAAAATCATGGAGATAATATTGCAGAAATACAAGACAGATCACATCCTCCAGTGTTTGTGAATCCTCGTCTTTCTTTATCTTTTTCTTCTGAATCAGAAATTTAACCCTTTCTATGAATTCCTCATCATAGCCAACTTCTTCGAGGATCTCTGCGGTTAAGCTTGCGTGTAGTTTTTTAAGTTCGTTTCTCCATTTTAAATATCCCACCCGTGTAGAAGGATATTCACTCCTGTCTACCTTCCAGCGGCAAATATGCTGTGCACGTGCAGCGATCCTGAGCTCTTCAGGAGCATTAGGAGAAAACTCTTCTAGGTGCCGGGACATCCTTTGAGAATATAAAAGCTCTTTGGGAAAACTTTCCCCCATATACATCTCATGATTAGGATCCTCCGAATTTCTGGAATCTATTCGACGAATCGCTTCCTCAAACTTTGTGCTCATAGATTTTCACGTGCTTTAATCAGAAAAACCAATATACACATTTTCATCTTCAATCTTAACCGGATAGACAGCGATCTTATAATCATCCCCATTGAGATTCCCCCCGTCTTCCAGAGAAAATGTCTTCTTGTGCATTGGGCAGGCCACCTTTGGAATCCCCTCATCTTCACCGATCATTCCCCGCGAGATTACCATTTCCAACTTATGAGGACAAAGATTCTGGCAGGCGTACCATTTGGATATTCTTGTAAAATGAAATACCGCAATTTGCTTGCTTTCATATTTCACACAGGCCCCTCCGTCTGTAGGGAAGTCGGAGGTTTTCCCGGCTTTAAACCATTTTTTCACATCTGTAGCGGCCACCGAATTGTATTGTTCTATAATATTTTGCATGATCTTTCAGTTTTAAAAATTTTATTTCCAGACTCTTGCCTTTTTTTGATCTCTCATAGGAACGAATTCCAGGTTATCATCAGCATCATCAGAATTCACAAAATGCTTAAATCGTTTCATCATTTCAGGATCTTCAATAGCCTGCTTCCATTCACATTCATATTTATCTACCAGTTCCTGCATTTCTTTCTCCAACTCTTCGGCAATTCCTAAAGAATCATTCACAACCACATCTTTGAGATAATCTATCCCTCCTTCCAGTTTTTCAAGCCATGGAGCCGTACGGGTAAGTGGAGGTGCAGTTCTTATATAATACATCAGGAATCTGTCGATATATTTGATACAGGTTTCATCATCAAGTTGCTCGGCAAGAAGTATTGCGTGCTTTGGAGTTGCTCCGCCATTACCACATACATAAAGGTTCCATCCGCTTTCAACTGCGATAATTCCGAAGTCCTTTCCGCGGGCTTCAGCGCATTCCCTTATACATCCGGAAACACCTCCTTTAAGCTTATGCGGAGATCTTAAACCTTTATACCGTTCTTCAATCTGGATGGCAAAACTCACACTTTCATGCATTCCATATCGGCACCAGCTTGAACCCACACAGCTTTTTACCGTTCGCAGGGATTTTCCATAGGCATGTCCACTCTCAAAACCGGCATCTATAAGTTCCCGCCAGATATGTGGTAACTGATGTAGCTGAGCTCCAAACAGGTCAATTCTCTGCCCCCCGGTAATCTTGGAATAGAGATCGTATTTCTGTGCAACCCTACCTAAAACCATAAGTTTTTCCGGGGTTATCTCTCCGCCGGGCACCCTGGGAACCACAGAATAA
Source organism: Gramella jeungdoensis (assembly GCF_023805255.1). Classification (GTDB taxonomy): domain Bacteria; phylum Bacteroidota; class Bacteroidia; order Flavobacteriales; family Flavobacteriaceae; genus Christiangramia; species Christiangramia jeungdoensis. The sequence continues at coordinate 616,703 of NZ_JAMSCK010000002.1, read as the reverse complement.
CTACCATTCTTCTGAATATTTGCTAGGAAACGGTCGTTAGAGTCCTGAATAGTGACCTGTTTATTGGCTGTTTCCATATAGATACTGGAGAAAATAGATGCCAGGGCCGGTTTACATATCTCACATCCATTCCCCTGCCCAAAAAGATCAAGGGCTTCGTTATAATCTTTAATCCTATTAATTTTAATGAGGTCGTATAATTCCTGACGGCTAAATTTGAAATGGGCACAGATGGTTTCTTTCACCTCTTTACCCATAGATTTAAGAGAAGCTTTTACAAGATCGGCCACCATAGGTTTACAACCTCCACAACCTGTAGCAGCTTTTGTGGTTTTAATCACATCTCCAAGGCTTTCACAATCTCCACTTTCCACAGAACCGCAAATCGCTCCTTTTGTAACGCTTTCACAGGAACAGATCTGGGCTGTATCAGGATAATCCAAGGCACTTCCCACGGCACTTTCTTTCCCGTCTTTGGACGGAATAATAAGGTCTTCCGGATTTTCCGGTAGTTTCATCGCATTAATATACAACTGAAAAAGATTGTTATAATCTGAAGAATCCCCTATAAGGATACCTCCCAGAAGTCTTTCTCCTTCACGGGAGACATTGATGCGTTTATAGATTCCGGAGCGTTTATTCTCGTATACAATGGTAGCTACCTCATCATTATCTATAAAAGGATCACCAAAACTGGCAACTTCAGTCCCTATTAATTTTAGCTGAGTAGACATATCTATGCTCTCGATCATCAGTTTATCACCACCGGTGATCTGCTCAACAGCCACTTCAGCCATATTATAACCAGGGGCTACAAGTCCGTAAAGACCGCCATTATAAAAAGCCACTTCACCAATTGCATAAATATCCTTAGCAGAGGTCTGCATTTTATTATCAACCCAGACTCCTCCTCTTTCTCCCGTTTTAAGACCGGCATTTTTAGCTAATTCATCCCTTGGTCTTATTCCAGCAGATATGATAAGCATATCTGTTTTAAGAGAAGATCCGTCAGAAAATTTCAGACTTTCAACGCCTTCTTCTCCTGCAATTTCTGAAGTGGCCTTATTTAAGTGAACATTTATCCCCAAACTTTTGATCTTGGACTCCAGCATATTACTTGCAGAATCATCAAGTTGTCTTGGCATTAATCGAGGAGCAAATTCAACGACATCGGTTTGCATTCCCAGTTCCTTGGCAGCATTTGCCGCCTCCAGTCCAAGTAACCCACCTCCCAGGACGACTGCTCTGGTCTTTCCTTCTTTTTTAAGTCGGGAAGCATAATGACGCATGGCATCCAGGTCTTCGATGGTACGATATACAAAGACGCCGGGCTTATCGGTTCCCTTGATTGGAGGAACAAAAGGATATGATCCTGTGGCCAGCACCAGGCGATCATAACTAAAAATCTCATCTTTATAAGTAACAACCTCCTTTTGATCGGGTCTTATTTCCCTGATAAGTTCAGAAGTACGTAATTCGATATCATTTTCGTGATACCATGATAATGGAGCCATTAAAAGCTCATCGGGTTGTTCTTTTGAAAAGTACTCGCTCAAGTGAACGCGGTCGTATGCCGAACGTGGTTCCTCACCAAACACAACGAGTTCAAAGTCTTTTCTTCGAGGTGAGGCAATTAGTTTCTCACAGAATTTGTATCCCACCATTCCATTACCAACTACTATTATCTTTTCCATAACTACGTATTTACCAAACAAATATATGTAATTATACTTAGTTAATAATACGTAGTAAAAGAAAAATTACTCTGACAAGGAAAGATTTTTTGATTTCGTAATGAATATGCAGGAGAAATTCAGGTACTATAAAAAATACAGCGATTCATTACATATTTGTAATTATAAAATTATCCCAGACCTTAAGACAGACCGTAATTTTTTCCCCAGGGTAGCATTTAACATCAAGGAGGGAGGGCTTAAGAAATCTGAATCCCGTCGATATTATCAAAAATGGAAGTAATAAAAAAACCCCTTCATATCGAAGGGGTTTTCTTGATTTGTGACCTCGGCAGGATTCAAACCTGCAACCTTCTGAGCCGTAATCAGATGCGCTATTCAGTTGCGCCACGAGGCCTTATAATCATTCACTTTGTGTCCCACAAAGCGGGTGCAAATATAAGTTTTATTTTTAATTCAAAAAAAGTCTTTTTTAAAAATTTCCTGTGAAAACCTGAGACAGTGATTCAACCTAAAGAATATCGATTTTTTGGTTTCTATATTCCTTTAGAATAGCAGAATCCGGGCTTAGTTCAGTTACCAGAGTATCCAGCTGAGAAATATCACAGATTTTATAGCTCTGTGTCGAATTCAGTTTTTCTGAAATAGTAAGAAGTACAGTCTTCTTTGAAGCATCGATCATAGCTTTTTTTAATTGCACCACATCCCAGTCCATTTCAGAGATGCCAAAGCCGGCATCAATATTTCCCGTTCCGAGAAAACAAATATCTGCCTTAATATCAGATAAAAACCTTAGTGCACTACCGCCCACACTAACCTGAGAATCCCTGGATATTTTACCTCCAATAAAAATAACTTCAATATTAGGTAAAGACATCAGTTTCCAGGCTACCGGTAAGCTGGGTGTAAACACCGTTAATCTTAATTTTGAGGGTATCTCATTAATGAGTTCCAAACTTGTGGTTCCTCCTCCTATTAGCAAAACCTGATTATTCTTTATCAGTTTCACCGCTTTCTTAGCAATGGCCTTCTTTTTCTTATGCAGGTAAAACTCCTGTTCATCATAAGGAAATATTTTATAACCCAGACTCACAGCCCCGCCATGAACTTTTCTAAGTTTACCTCCACGATCGAGTTCCTTAACATCCCTCCTCACAGTATCTACCGATACGTTTAAATGTTCCGCCAGATCCCCTAATAGCACACGGTTATGCAATAATACCTTTCTTAATATGATTTGGTGACGCTCTTCCTTTAGCATTATGAGAAATTTGCACTAAAATACTGCAAAAAGCTGCAGAAAAAATTATAAAAACTACAAATAATTGCAATTTAACACATTAAATACGGCAATAAACAGCAATTTGAATAGTTTTTTATTGTAGATTAGTCAGATAAAAATCTTATTAACGTTAAAAATTATTATTAATCCACAAATAATTGATACATGAGGAAAAGCTTCTTTAAGAAAGCCACAATAGCTCCTATACTATTGTTCCTGTTGTTTTTCTTAGGACAGAACAACAGGTTACTGGCACAAACCAATGATTATGTATTTACTGGTACAGTAACAGACCGAGCTTCAAACGTACCCGTCCCGGGGGTATCAGTTTTTCTAGAAAACACTAACAGAGGTGCTTCTACAGATTTTGACGGAAATTACAGATTTACGGCAAATTTGAATCCCGGGCAGTACACTCTAGTAGTGAACTCAGTAGCACACAAAACACAAAAGATCACCATTACTCTAGGAGGTCAAACTCAGGTACAAAATGATTTCCAGGTTGTGGAAGACCTTTTAAGCCTTGATGAGGTGGTTGTAACCGGTAACGTAGTTGGGATCAATAAAAGAGCATTGGGTAACAACATATCTTCTGTAAACGCTGAAAATCTTGCTAATACAGCAGCCGTTCAGGTAGATCAGGCATTACAGGGGAAAATTACCGGGGCACTGGTAACCCAAAACTCTGGAGATCCTGCAGGCGGTATCTCGGTCTTACTCCGAGGCGCCAGTAGTTTAGGAGGAAACCAGCCTCTTTATATTCTTGATGGAGTTATCCTGAACAACGCGAGTAATGAACTTGTGGATATTGGAGGAAACACTCAAAACAGGCTTGCAGACATTAACCCCGATGATATTGAAAAGATCGAGGTTATTAAAGGTGCTGCCGCTTCAGCAATATATGGATCAAGAGCCAACAACGGGGTAGTACAGATCTTTACCAAAAAAGGAAAGGTGGGCCCTGCCCAGTTCAACTTCACTTCAAGTGTGAAGATGAGCGAATTAAGAAAGAAAATAGACTACAATACCGCTCCCCTGGCCTGGGTTGATCCTTTTGACCGTACAAATCTTGAAACGGTGCCTGTGGAAAGATATGACCTTCAGGAAGAATTCTTCGACACCGGTTATGGAATAGAAAACGCCCTTTCAGTAAACGGGGGTTCAGAAGATATGAGATATTATGTATCTGGAGCCTACCTTAACAATGAAGGAATAATCAAAAATACCGATTTTGAAAGGATCAATTTCAAAACAAATTTGGTATTGGATGCTTTTGACTGGCTAAAGGTCACTGGAGACTTCAACTATGCCAGAAGCGTAAGTAACGATATTCCTAACGGAGGTATTAATTCTGCTTACGGTGCCATTACAGGATTTCTTTTCAGTGAAAACTCAATAAATCCGGCTCCTAACGAGTCAGGCGTATACCCAGTGACATCATTACTGGTACCACGTACCAACCCTGCTGAGGCTGTTGAAAGGTTCGAATTTGGAAATAAAACCAACCGATTTATTACAAGCTTTAAACTCGATGCTGAAATCACCGATAATCTTTCAGCCTCCTATGTTTTTGGTATGGACTATTATAACCAGTCGGCTACCGCTTTTATTCCTGTAGGCAACACCTCTCCTAATGCCGATGGTTTTGCCAGAAGATCAGACCTCAACAACTTTCAGTATAACAGTGATCTAAACCTGACGTACCAGGCAAATATCACCGATGACCTCTCATCCACCACTACGGTAGGAGGAACTTATCAGTTCCAGGAAGCGGAAAGGATCGGGATCCAGGCTACCGGCCTTCCTCCAGTGGTAGAGACTGCGAGTAACGGTAGTATTCTTGAACAGGGTGAAACAAGAATTCCATTCTCTTTATGGGGTGGCTTCATCCAGCAGTCTTTTGGCTTTAAGGATAAGCTGTATGTAAACGGAGCAATTAGAACAGATGGTTCTTCTGCTTTTGGTAAAGATGAAAGAGATCAGCTTTATGGAAAGGCGGGTATTTCTTATATCATCTCTGAAGAAGACTTCTGGGAACAAGGCATAGGTGATATCTTTAATACACTTAAACTAAGAGCGGCCTGGGGACAATCTGGTGGACTTAATGCCCTACCTGCATTTAGCCGATTCACCAATTTTGCACCAAGTTCCATTAATGGACAAAGCAGTTTATTATTAGGAACCCAACTCGGAAATGTTGACGCTGCACCTGAAAGACAAACGGAAACCGAATTTGGTTTTGATGCAGGCTTTTTCGAAGGCCGTTTAGGTATGGAGTTCACTTACTATATGCAAGACGTTACCGATTTACTTCTTAACAGAGAACTCGCGCCTTCTTCAGGTTTTAGTTCTCGCTTTGAAAGTGTAGGGAAACTTGAGAACAGAGGTGTGGAAATCTTATTAAGAGCCATCCCGGTAAGAACCGATGATTTCACCTGGAATCTTACCGCAACCTATACAAGCAATGAAAATAAAGTGACCAATGTAGCAGGACAGCAATTTGCTCTGGCAGGAAGTTTTGCGACAAACTACGTAATAGAAGGTGAGTCACTTGGTGTTTTCTATCGCCAATTCTATGCAAGAGATGAAAATGGAGATATAGTTCTTGATGATGCCGGATATCCTGTAAGAGGGACTACTGAAGATGGCTCATCGTCTAAAGTTATTGGTGATCCGAATCCAGACTGGTACGGCTCTCTTATAAATGAACTAAGCTATAAGAACTTTGATTTAAGACTACAATTTGACGCCGTACAGGGCTTCGATGTATTTAACTGGAACCGAAGGTTACTGGACAATGTGATCTTTGGAGGTGGTTCAAATGTTGGTGAGGAACTGTTAGGAAACAGGCCTAAGGGTTACGGAAGTGCCCAGGCTGGTATATTTGAAGAGTTTGTGGAAGATGGTTCTTTTGTAAAATTAAGAGAACTATCCCTGAGCTATTCAATCAATGAACCATGGGAGCACATAGACAGGATCAAGCTAAGCCTTGTAGGCAGAAATCTTATTTCATGGGATGATTACAGCGGATGGGATCCTGAGATCAATACTGGTGGACAAAGTAATGTACGCGGATTTGATTTTGCAGCCGTTCCGATTCCAAGAACCTATCAGTTTGGCGTTAACGTAAGTTTCTAATGAAAAAGAATGAATAATATGAAAAAATATATAAACATAAAGATTTTACTTGTCCTGGTTTTAATGGTCACAGGTGTGGCTTGTGAAACCAACTTTGACAATCCAAATGCACCGACCGATCAGCAAACCTATTCCTCCAGAGAAGGTATACTTGCTGCCACGGTAGGAATGCAGCAGTTATATTCAACTACTGGCTTAAGATGGATCATTGAAACTCCTGCTATCACTACCCGAGAAGCAGCTATCACCACAACTTTTCAGAATATGATAGAGCTTGAAGATGGTGGTACTGAATTGCCAAACTTCAATTCGAATGTTGAAGGTCTTTGGAGAACCATGCTTCGGGTGATGAAGGTAGCTGAGGATATTGAAGCCAATGTTCCCAATCTTGAACTTCAGGCCGGAACCGAGAGTGGTTTAGTAGCTTATGCCAAGCTTTATAAAGCGATGGCAATTGGAAGTTTATCCCAGAATTATACAGATGTTGTGATTCAAACCAACCAGGAGAATAATGCTAATTTTGTACCCAGAATGGAAGGTTTCGCAGCAGCGATAAGTTTATTAAATGAGGCAGCTTCCCTTATTTCATCTACTCCTGTATCGGCCGAATTCAATTCGGCAATTACCCAGGGAAATATAGATCTGGAAAATACTATTCAGGCCATGCTTGCACGTTACAATCTCTTTGCAGGTAACTATGATGCAGCGATTACAGCTGCAAATAGTGTTGACCAAAGTTCCACTTCCATGTTTCTTTATGACAGTCAGAATTTGAATCCGATTTGGAGCAGGGTTTATCAGAACGCCGCTCCTAACTTTAAGCCAAGGGATAACTTTGGCCTTCCTGAAGGATTGAAACCAGAAGAAAATGACGACCGCAAGGAATTCTATCTTATTCCTTTGGACACTGTTAACCAAAATGGTCTTCCAATAGAAAATCTGGCGGGATTCTTTGATGTTAGTACAGAACCAATTCCTGTTTATTTACCAGATGAAATGGATCTTATCATAGCAGAGGCAAACCTGCGGAAATCATCTCCAGATGTAGCAGCTGCTACCGAGGCTTTGAACAGGGTACTTACTGGCACAGACGCTTTAGAAGTAGATGCTAATCTTGATGGATATTCCGGACCTGCTGAAGTGGACGCTTTGTTGGATGAGATATATACCAACAGAAGAGCTGAATTATTCCTTACAGGAATGAGCCTGGAAGACAGTAGAAGGTTTAACAGACCAGAACCAAGTGGTGCTGCCAGAAATTACGATGAAGAACGTAACAGGAACTTCTATCCTTTCCCTGAAAGTGAAAGGAATAGCAATCCTAATACTCCGACAGATCCCGCAATCTGATCTTCATTTAATTGATTATGAAAAAGACCTGTTTTCAATAAAGCAGGTCTTTTTTATTTTAATTTAGGTGATTATGAGTAAAGCTGAAGAAATACTAAAATCGTGGGAGATAAACTCCGCAGAATGGATTAAAATACTCGACAATAAAGCTATCGAATCCCGAAAGATCACAAATAAGGCTATTGTTGAAACCATTGAAAAACATAGCGCTTCAAAAATACTCGATCTTGGCTGCGGTGAAGGCTGGCTTACGAGAGAGTTGATGGATAAGGGTTTTAAGGTAACGGGAGTGGACGCTACAAAAGCTTTGCTTAAAGAAGCCGAAAAGAAAGGCAAAGGCACTTTTTACAAGCTATCTTATGAAGAAATAGAATCGGGGAAAAATATTCCTAACTCCCCTTTTGATTCGGTAGTTTTAAATTTCTGCCTTTATGAAAAGAATATTTCAGGCTTATTATTAGAACTTCAAAATGCTCTTGTAAAAGATGGAAAAATTTTTATCCAGAGCATTCATCCATATTTTCTTATTCAGAATGATCTAACCTATAAAAGTAAGTGGATAGAGGATTCATGGAAAGGCCTGAAAGGTAATTTTAGAAATTCCCATTCCTGGTATGCCCGAACAATAGAGGACTGGCACGCGGACTTTAAAAGTTCAGATCTTATCCTGGAAAATTTATATGAACCACTTAATGATCAGAATCTTCCAGCGTCAATTATCTTCGTTCTGAAAAAGAGTTAAAAAAAGAGGCTGTCTAAAAAGTCATTTATCTGTCATTGCGAGGTACGAAGCAATCTTTACCAATTGGTAATCAAGGACAGATTACTTCACTTCGTTCGTAATGACGTTTGGATTTACTTTTTAGACAGCCTCTTTTATATATCTGACTAAAATTGATTTTAAAGTATTTCTGCGCTTAAGCCCGCATCCAGTAACTTTGAACAACGAGGCTTAAGATCTTCATAAGGTCCGGTCTTCACGGTGCATTTTCCTTTGTAATGAACCAGGATGGAACATTGCTCGGCCTGTTCAGGAGTGTGATCACAGGCATAAATAAGGGTCTCTATTACATGATCAAAGGTATTGTAATCATCATTATACAATACGATCTCATTTTGCTTCTTCTCTTTCGTCTTTACTTCAAGCTTTTCTAATAATTCTTCTTTCGTGCTCATCTTCAAAATTTTCTCATGCAACTTAGATTCAAAGATACAAATTATGATAAAAACCTCAGCGTGAAAACTTTGCGGCTATCCAATCGTTCCTTTCAAGATTTTCCACAAAATATAAGCCAAGCTCTTTACAGGCCTTTTCAATTACGGGCAGATCCCCACTATAGAAACCGCTTAAAAATAAACTCCCATTAGGATTAAGACTTTTTTCATAGACCGGCAAATCCCTTAAAAGAATGTTCCTATTAATATTGGCCAGGATCATATCATAGCTCCTGTCCTCAAGTAATTCAGCCCCGCCTTCTTCTACATTTATATGCTCACAATCATTACGGGCAATATTTTCCAGTGTATTCAAATAGCACCAGTTATCAATGTCTATCGCATCGATTTTTGAAGCTCCTTTCATAGCCGTAAGGATAGCAAGTACTCCTGTTCCACAGCCCATATCCAATACCGTTTTGTCTTCCCACTCATTCTTGAGGATATGCTGAATCATCATATGAGTAGTTGCGTGATGACCCGTGCCAAATGACATTTTCGGTTCTATGACGATATCGAATTCGGCTTCTGTTTTAGGATGAAAAGGTGCTCTTACACTGCAATGTTCGTCAACCAGAATAGGAGTGAAATTCTTCTCCCATTCTTCATTCCAGTTGAATCTTTCGATCTCGTTCATCGTGTAGCTGATCTCGAATTCTTCAGACTGTAGTATATGAACCCCTGCGAGCAGATCATCTTCATATTCCTCTACAGGAATATAAGCGGTTATACCATCATCATTCTCAACAAAGCTTTCAAATCCCAGATATCCCAGTTCAGCGATCAGGATTTCAGAAGCCGGTTGCACCGGTTCTATTTTGAACTGAAATTCAAGGTAATTCCCACCCATTTTAGAATGAATTTACGATCTCTACAAAATCTACCGCATTAAGACTGGCGCCACCAATAAGCCCCCCATCAACATCTTCTTTCGCGAAAATTTCTTTGGCATTGTTTGGTTTTACACTACCTCCGTAAAGGATCGAAGTATTTTCGGCTACCTCTTTTCCAACATTCTTTTCCAGAAGTTGCCTGATGTGTTTATGCATTTCCTGCGCCTGCTCGGGACTGGCCGTCTCTCCGGTTCCTATGGCCCAAACCGGCTCGTATGCCAGGATGATATTGTTCCATGCGCTTTTTGGAAGCTGAAAAAGACTTTCTTTTAATTGTGTTTCTACTAAATCGAAATGCTTATCATTCTTCCTGTCTTCAAGCTCTTCTCCAAAGCAAAAGATCACCGTCATTTCATTATCAATAGCTGCTTTTACTTTCTTCTCAAGCAATTCATTGGTTTCATTGAAATAAGCCCTGCGCTCACTATGGCCGAGAATCACTGTATTCACACCCACACTTTTAAGCATAGAGGCTGAAACCTCTCCAGTAAATGCTCCTTTTTCACTTTCATGCATATTCTGCGCTGCAACGATAATGGGAGTGTCCCTTAAGGCCTGAAAAGTGGGATAAAGATTTGTAAAAGACGGTGCCACCATTACTGTAGCCTCCGGCTCTTTCACCATTTGAAGTTTTAAATGGCTAATAAGTTCTTCGGTTTCCGAAAGATCATTGTTCATTTTCCAGTTTCCGGCTACGATGTTTTTTCTCATGATATTAATTTTGGTTGTAAGTTCTCAGGCCGAAATATACCTCCACGGCCTTCACCACAAATATAAGTAAAGGAGTACTGACTGACTCTTAAACCAAAGCCAAACCTTTATATTTTAAGGATTTTTCAACGACGGGCAGAAATTATTTACAATTCAATATCAGAAGCGTCAAACCAGTGTTTTTTCTGGGTAATAGATCCCTTCTCTAGTGTGAGTAAACCGGGATTTGAGCGTACGATAGTTTTTAATGCAGTTTCATCGGTTTGATAGAAATTAAAATTGAGATCATATTTCCGCTTCAAAGTATTTTGAAGTTGAGTACCCGATGCGGTTAAACCTATAACTCTATAACCCTTTTGAAGAGCTTCTTCACTAAGAGACTTTACTGCTTCGTATCCCTCAAGTTCCGTAGACCTTAAATTATATGCAACTATCAAAAAGACCTTATCCTCTTCCAGAACCTCCTGAGTAATATCTCCCTCTTCGCCCTCTATTACAAAATCGTGAATTGGCGGGATAATATTCTCTCCCTCCTGTGAAGTTTCAACCCCTATAAATTCACCATCTACCTGTGGATAAGCTCCTTTGTTTTTAATAAGTTTTTCTTCTCCATTAACTTCAAATTTCCAGGTATAGGTCACTTCTGCCTTTTCTCCTCCGGGCACCTTCATTTTTTCAGGAATATTATTTCCCACTTTATAGGGCCTGAAATCAAAAACAGGTAGATGCATCAGCACATAATAGCAGAAAGCAAAGCAGGCTATGAAAGATGCGAAGATCACCCATTTATGATATTTGGGATTAAAAATAGGGTTGATCAGCTTTTGATTAAAGAATATGATTAGGATGAGGATGAATAGAATCACATCCTTATAAAAGGATTCCCAGGGCGTCAAAGGGATAGCATCCCCAAAGCAACCACAATCTGTTACCTTATTGAAATATGCCGAGTAAAAGGTTAAAAAAGTAAAGAAAATAATCATGAGCAACAGGCTCCAGCTGGTAAATTTGCGTGCATAGCCAATCAAAAGCATAATCCCTAAAACGAGTTCAAAGATCACGATTACGATAGCGATGATAAGGGCAAAGGGAATCAGAAATGGTATATCCAGTACCGGTTCGCTGAAATATTCCTGAAGCTTATAAGAAAAACCTACTGGGTCATTCAGTTTTATAAAGCCTGAAAAAATAAAAAGAACTCCTACCAGAATCCTGGCTATACTTACAATCGCTTTCATTTGTTATTTTGAATTTATTAAGTAGCTGTTTTTTCCTCAGCCTCCATAAAATGTATCATCGCGAAGACCGAATAGTTTATCATATCCTGGTAATTAGCATCGATCCCTTCACTAACCAGGGTCTTACCTTTATTATCTTCAATTTGTTTTACCCTTAAAAGTTTCTGAATAATGAGATCTGTCAGAGAACTGATACGCATATCACGCCAGGCCTCTCCATAATCGTGATTCTTGTTCATCATCAATTCCTTGGTCTCGGCTATATTTTCGTCATACAGGGAAATGGCTTCATCGGGAGTAAGATCCGGTTGATCGGCTATTCCTTTCTTTAACTGGATAAGAGCCATTACCGAATAATTGATGATACCGATAAATTCTGATTTTTCGTCTTCTTCAATTTTGCGCACCTCGCTTTCCTGAAGCTGTCTTATACGTTGAGCTTTTATAAAGATCTGATCGGTAAGTGACGGCAGCCTTAAAATTCTCCAGGCACAGCCATAATCTTTCATCTTATTTAGGAACAAACTGCGGCAAACTCCAATTACCGCGTCATATTGTTTTGAGGTATCCTGCATGAAGTAGTTCTAATTTGCGTAAATTTCGGGCAAATATTTCAGATAGTCAAAGTTATTTCTCCGGCTGTCCTAAACTCGATAATTAGCATGTTTATCAATTGCAGAGGAAATTTGGTAGATCTTTCTCAACCCAGGATCATGGGAATAATCAATATTACCCCCGATTCTTTTTTTAGCGGAAGCCGATCTACATCCGTAAAGGAAATTCTTCAGAGTGCTGAAAAAATGCTGAATGAAGGCGCTGATTTTCTTGACCTGGGAGCCTACAGTTCCAGGCCGGGAGCCGATGATATCCCGGTTGAAGAAGAATTGAAAAGAATGATTCCCGCCCTTGAACTGATTCGGAAAAATTTCCCGGAAGCTTTACTGTCTATCGACACATTCCGGGCTGAAGTTGCCTCAAAAAGTATCGAGACGGGTGCGGATATTATCAATGATATCTCTGCGGGCAGGTTAGATAAAGATATGTTGTCCGTAATTGCCAGACATAAAGTTCCATATATCATGATGCATATGAAAGGCACCCCGCAGACAATGAAAGATCTCAATCAGTATGAAGACCTGGAAAACGATATCCTGTTCTATTTTTCGGAAAGGATCAAAGCCGCACGAGATCTAGGTATCAATGATATAATTATAGATCCCGGATTCGGCTTTGCTAAAAATATAGATCAGAATTACCAACTGTTTTCGAAACTGGAACTTTTTAAAAATCTTGACTTACCTGTTTTGGTAGGAATTTCAAGAAAAAGTATGATCTGGAAAAAACTAGGTATTTCTGCCGCTGAAGCATTAAACGGAACAACGGTTTTAAATTCCATCGCGCTAATGAAAGGAGCAAATATTTTACGAGTTCACGATGTGAAAGAAGCCCTAGAATGCATCAAAATAACAAGTGAATTGACAAACTAATTTTAGATTTTCTATTTTTACATAAAACCCCAGCAATTTGGACATCATAGATCTTCGAATTCTCGATATCCTGGATATTGTTTTTGTAGCCCTCCTGCTATACTATGTGTATAAACTGGTGCGCGGTACGGCAGCGGTGAACATCTTTATAGGTATCGTAGTTATTTACCTTGCATTCTTACTCACCCAGTTACTCCAGATGGAATTATTAAGCAGTGTGCTTGGTGAATTCATAGGGGTTGGTGTATTTGCACTTATTGTGGTATTCCAGCAGGAGATCAGGAAGTTCCTTTTAATGATTGGCTCTACGAACTTCACCCAGAAAGGCAGGTTCTTCAAAAGTTTTAAGTTCAGTCGTGATGATTTCGATTCTAAAACAAATGTCGATGCCATTGTGAATGCCTGCGAGGCCATGGGAAAAACCTATACAGGTGCTTTAATGGTAATTCAAAAGAGTAGCAAACTCGATTTTGTAAAGAATACAGGGGACAAAATGAAAATAGAACTCAACCAACCCATTATCGAGTCAATTTTCTTTAAGAACAGTCCGCTGCACGATGGAGCAATGATCATCGAGGAAAATAAAATTACAGCTACAAGAGTTATTCTGCCTGTATCTAATGACCGTTCAATTCCTTTGAGATTTGGCTTAAGACATAGAGCCGCGGTTGGAATTACCGAAAAAACCGATGCACTGGCCCTGGTGGTAAGTGAAGAAACCGGACAGACCTCCTATATCAAGGATGGACAGTTCATTATGTTTGAAACTTTAGATGAGCTGAAGGAAAAAATCAAGGAAGACGTTAACTAAACCTATAAAGCCTCTTCAGCTTTAAACTGCACCTCATATAATTTCTTATAATAACCATCAGCTTTTTGAAGTAATTCACGATGGTTTCCAATTTCAACGATCTCTCCCTGATCCATCACGATGATCTTATCGGCTTTTTTGATCGTGGCAAGACGGTGTGCAATTACTATAGAAGTTCGTCCCTCAGTAATTTTATCGGTAGCTTCCTGGATAAGCTGCTCGCTATATGAGTCTACCGATGATGTAGCTTCATCCAGAACCAGGATACTGGGATTACTAACATAAGCCCTCAGGAAAGATATTAACTGCCTCTGTCCGGAAGAAAGCATCGCCCCTCTTTCCTTTACATTATAATGATATCCATTAGGCAGTGAACTTATGAACTCATGAATCCCTATTTGTTTAGCGGCAGTGATCACATCCTCTTCAGAAATATCCGGGTTATCAAGATTAATATTGTTAAGAATTGTATCTGCAAACAGGAATACATTCTGCAATACCACCGCTATCTGAGCACGCAGTGATCTAAGCTGGATATCCTTAATATCAATACCGTCAACCAGTATAGAACCACTGTTGATCTCATAAAAACGACTAAGCAGATTGATGATCGTGGATTTACCTGCACCCGTTGCTCCAACAATAGCAACCGTTTCTCCCGGATAAACTTTAAAGGAGACTCCTTTCAGAACTTCTTCATCTTCCACATAGCTAAACCTGACGTCCCTGAATTCAATTTCACCTTTAAGATTATCCACCTCAAGATTTCCATTATCTTCAATACTGGCTTTTGTATCAAGGATACCAAAAACACGATTTGCCGCCACCATTCCCATTTGCAGGGTATTAAACTTATCTGCTATCTGTCTCAAAGGCCTGAAAAGCATCTGGGATAACTCGATGAAAGCAACTATGATACCCAGCGACATTTCATCCCCGGCCACTACTCTTAATCCACCAAACCATACGATCAAACCTATGGTGATAGAAGTTGACATTTCAGCTATAGGGAAGAATATGGAGTTATACCAAACCGTCTTCACCCAGGCTTTTCTATGTTTATCATTGATTTCCTTGAAATTAGCATATTCGGTTTTTTCCCGGGTAAAGAGCTGAACGATCTTCATCCCGGTGATTCGTTCCTGAACAAAAGTATTCAGATTGGCCACCTGAGTTCTTACTTCTTCAAAAGCCAGTTTCATTTTTTTCTGAAACACGCGTGTAGCATACAAAATGAAAGGAAGAACCGTAAGAACAAGCAGAGTAAGCTCCCAGCTCTTATAGAACATTACTCCAAGCACCACAAGCATCTTGAGAAGATCACTTATGATCATAAATAACCCCTGGCTAAATATACTGGCGATTGTTTCAATATCACTCACCGCCCTGGTAACAAGACGGCCAACGGCAGACTTGTCATAATACTTCATCTTGAAGCCAAGCATATGCTTGAAGAGCTTCACTCTTATATCACGTACTACCTCCTGCCCGAGCCAGTTAGCGTAATAAATAAAACAGAACTGAAAAAGCACTTCCAGCATCAGTACGCCAAGCATCAGGCTAACATAGTATATCAAACTATCGAAATCGGCAGGCATTAGGGCCTCATCGATGGCCTGTTGCAGAAGTATGGGGCGCAATACTGCAAACAGGGAAACCAGAATTGCGGCAATCCCAACGAAATAGAAGATTCGTTTATAAGGATTGGTGTATTTAAGCAAACGCTTAAACAGATCCATATCGAACGCATTTCCGGTTTTTGATGCCATCTATTTCAATCTAATGTTTTCAGGATATATGATCCTGGTTAAATACAATCCATGAGCAGGGACTGACGCTCCCGCTTCTCCCCTGTCTTCACTCTCAATGATCTTGTGCATTTGAGATACAGGATATTTGTTTTGGCCTATCTCGATAAGTGTCCCTACAATAGCCCGAACCATATTTCTTAGGAATCTGTCGGCAGTAATATGAAAAACCAACTTATTATCCTCCTTTTTCCATTCGGCCTGCTCAATCCTGCAATTATAAGTCTTTACATCTGTACGACTCCTTGAAAAACACTTAAAATTAGTATAAGCTTTCAATATTGAAGCCGCTTCATTCATCTTTTTAAGGTCAATCTTCTGTCTCAATAACCAGGCGAAATCCTGCTCAAAAGCATCTTTTTCCTGTACAATATGGTATTCGTAACTTCGGGATATCGCATCAAATCTGGCATGGGCATCTTCCCTAACCTTAAAAATATCAGCAATGGCTATATCTTTAGGAAGCATGGAATTCAGCTTATACTTCAGTAATGCTTCATCCAGGACTTCATTATGATCAAAATGAGCAAACATCTGTTTGGCATGCACTCCCGCATCTGTTCTTCCAGCTCCAACGATCTCTGCCGACTTACGCAGGACCTTGCTAAGGTTTTCTTCCAGAACCTCCTGAACGCTTATCGAATTTGGCTGATTCTGCCACCCATGATAAGCCTTTCCAAAATATGAGAGTTCTATAAAATACCTCAAGTCCGCTTTATTTTTATATTAGCGAAATGCAAAGATAAGGCAATTATGCCAAGGAAAAAGTCTTTCCAAAGTCATCCTTTGTTAAACGAAATTTAAAAATATCTGAGATTTGAAAAAGATACTTCTCCTAAGTGATACTCATGGCCATATGGATGAGCGGATACTGCATTATGCCGGTGAAGCAGATGAAATATGGCATGCAGGCGATATAGGAAGTCTGGATGTAACCGATAAGCTAAAGGAATTAAAACCTTTGAAGGCTGTATACGGAAATATTGACAATGCGACCATTAGAAAAGAATTTCCGCTGAATAACAGGTTTAACTGTGAGGATGTGGATGTGTGGATCACCCATATTGGCGGTTACCCCGGAAAATACTCCCCGGCGATTAAAGAGGAAATAAAAAGAAACCCTCCAAAGATCTTTATCTCTGGTCACTCACATATTTTAAAAGTGATGAATGACAAGAACCTAAACCTGCTCCATATGAACCCTGGAGCGGCAGGCAAAAAGGGTTTTCATAAAAAAAGAACAATGCTCCGATTTAAAATTGAGGGAAAGGATATAAAAGACCTTGAAGTTATAGAACTGGAATAAAAAAACCCGAAGCTAAAACTTCGGGTTTTTCACGCACTAATACTACTAAGATGATAGGCTTATCGTAATCGGTCTACAGATTTTACGAGATCTTCGTCCCTTTTGAT
Organism: Gramella jeungdoensis; assembly: GCF_023805255.1. Classification (GTDB taxonomy): domain Bacteria; phylum Bacteroidota; class Bacteroidia; order Flavobacteriales; family Flavobacteriaceae; genus Christiangramia; species Christiangramia jeungdoensis. The sequence goes on along the minus strand of NZ_JAMSCK010000002.1, from coordinate 599,663 downwards.
GGCCTTGTTAGCCAGAACAAGAAAAACGATAGAAACAACCGGGATGAACATCCCAATACCCTTCTCTGAAATATCTATTTCTCCAGGTAAAGTTAGAGACCAATAAACAAACACTCCTAGTAAAAAAAGGTTCAATATTATATTTAGACGCCCCAGTACAAACTGGAGTTTTCTATTCTTAAACATAAAAATGCTCACTAATGAAATTGCTGCAGAGGCAAGAAACATCCCAAACGCGATTAGCTGGTCCTGGGCATAAACAGGCTCACCCGCAGAATTCTCCCAAAGTGAAAATACAAATATAAGTCCTGCACTCGTTATGATACTTAAAAGCAAGTAAATAGTTTGTATTCTTTGAAGCATAGTTTTTAGTGTTGCGGCACAAAAATAAAAGATTCTTTTTAGAATTCCTGTGTAAAAGTTTAAAATAAAGTTGTATTATTGCAAGAACATTTCGTAACCCATTCAACGTTGGTTACTTAAGTCTCCAAAACTTTTTGTTCTTCTTCGAGAAGTTTTAAAATCAACCCAAACGAAAAAAATTATTTTAACGCATTCATGTTTGAAATTTCAGAATTAAAAGCTAAAAAGCTTCCTGAACTTAAGGAAATTGCTCAAACGCTTAACGTTCCTAAGTACAAGACTTTAAAAAAATTAGATTTGGTGTATCAGATTCTGGATTACCAGGCATCAAATCCAAAAAAAGTGAAAGAAGTACTCACCGAAGAAAATGAGGGATCGGCGAATGAGAAGCCGAAAAGACCAGCCAAAGCAAAAGTTGGTAGCGACAAAAGACCTCCAAAGTCTGCAGATTCTTCCAAGTCCTCTCAATCTACTAAGCCTTCAGGAAAAGACACCTCTCATCCTTCTCAAAAAGATGACAACCGGGGTTCAGGCAAAAGTGGCCGTGACAGAAGTCAGTCCAACAAAAAAGACAATCGGGGACGAAGCGATAACAGAAATGATAACCGCAACGATAACCGCAACGATAATCGCAACGACAACCGCAACGATAAAAAGAATAACGGGAATCGCGACAACAGAAACCGTTACCGTGAGCCCGATTATGAATTTGACGCCATCATAGAAAGTGAGGGAGTACTGGATATCATGCAGGACAACTACGGTTTCCTGAGAAGTTCAGACTATAATTACCTTACTTCTCCAGATGATATTTATGTATCACAATCTCAGATAAGACTTTTCGGTCTTAAGACAGGTGATACAGTTCAGGGACAGATAAGACCTCCCAAGGAAGGAGAAAAATATTTCCCTCTTATCAAGATAAATAAGATCAACGGCCTTGATCCGCAGGTAGTGAGAGATCGTGTTTCTTTTGAGCACCTTACTCCTCTTTTCCCTAAGGACAAATTCAATATTGCCGAAAAGCAAAGTTCAATTTCCACAAGGGTAATGGATCTTTTCGCTCCTATAGGAAAAGGACAGCGTGGAATGATCGTTTCCCAGCCAAAGACTGGAAAGACCATGTTGCTTAAGGATATTGCGAACGCTATTGCAGCAAACCATCCTGAAGTTTACCAGATCGTCCTGCTTATTGATGAAAGACCTGAAGAGGTTACAGATATGCAGCGAAATGTAAAAGGTGAAGTTGTAGCTTCAACTTTTGACAAGGAAGCTCATGAGCACGTTCGAGTAGCGAATATCGTACTTGAAAAGGCAAAAAGACTGGTTGAGTGTGGTCACGATGTGGTGATCCTACTTGACTCCATTACAAGACTTGCACGTGCATATAACACCGTACAACCTGCCAGTGGTAAGGTATTGAGTGGTGGTGTAGACGCGAATGCATTGCACAAACCAAAAAGATTCTTTGGAGCTGCGCGTAATATAGAGAACGGAGGCTCGTTATCTATAATAGCCACTGCGCTTACTGAAACAGGCTCGAAGATGGATGAAGTCATCTTTGAAGAATTCAAAGGAACCGGTAATATGGAACTTCAGTTAGACAGAAGAATTTCCAACAGAAGGATCTTCCCTGCCATCGATCTTGTTTCTTCAAGCACGCGTAGAGACGATCTTCTTTTAGACGACAACACAATTCAACGTATGTGGGTACTTAGAAAATATCTTGCAGATATGAATCCTGTGGAAGCTATGGAATTTATCAATGATAAGATCAAAAGCACCCGAAATAACGAAGAGTTTCTAATCTCCATGAACGGTTAGATAGACTGTTAAACCCTACTTTGACAGCCACGCCCAAAAAGCGTGGCTTTGTTATTTTCTATAATCACCTTCAAACGTCATTCAAAATTTATTTCAGAATCTCAAAAAATTGAAAATAAGTATTGATTAGAAGCTGAAACAAGTTCAGCTTGACGAAATCCAGTGTTTTGAGATGCCATCCAGAGAGGGAGACCGGGTTCCCTTCGCCTTCACTCAGGACAGGCTTCTCACCCTTAACCCCAATTTTCATTGATATTCAGGCATAAAAAAAGACCTCATTTCGCAATGAAGTCTTTAGAGCGGGAGACCGGGTTCGAACCGGCGACATTCAGCTTGGAAGGCTGACGCTCTACCAACTGAGCTACTCCCGCCTGTGCCTGCAAATATAATCTGAAACTTTTTCAAATTCCAAAAAATTTTGCAGCTTTTTTCAAAATGTCTGGCAATGAAAAATTGTTTCCAAAACCAGGGTCATCTCATAAATATTTTCTTCATTTAAAATCTTGTTAAATGGCGGTTATTCCTTTCTATTTTCTAACAAAATAGTCCTATTTTTAGCTACGACTTCGAAAATTAAAAACATATAAATGGATTTCATGAAAAATAAAACCGGAAAGATTCAGGATTTAATCGACAATAAATTATTAGAGAAAAGAAAGATTTATATGTGGGGAGAGGTTAATGATAAAACGGCAAAATACGTGATAGACCGCCTCGAATATCTAGACCTGGATGGAAATGACGAAATTCAGCTTTTTATAAACAGCCCGGGAGGTTTTGTGACAGATGGTTTTGCTATCTATGATACCATCATGAGCCTTGATTCACCGGTCTCCACGATATGTACAGGACTTGCTGCATCTATGGGTTCCATACTCCTTTCCGCGGGAAAGAAAGGAAGAAGGTTCATTCAGCCTCATGCAAAAGTGATGATACATCAGCCAAGCGGAGGGGCCCGAGGTCAGGCTTCTAACATCGAGATCGCAGCAAACGAAATCCTGAAGACCAAACACCTTAGCGCAAAGATACTGTCTGAAAACTGCGGACAAAGCGTAGAAAAAGTGCTTAAGGATTTTAACCGGGATTACTGGATGGATGCTGAAGAATCTATGGATTATGGAATTGTTGATGGGATTTTTAAGAAATAGAAATGGAAATTAAACATAAAGAAAACAACCGGCGAGGGATGTTCTATATTGAAAATGACAAAGGCCTTATCGCCGAACTTACTTACTATAAGAACTCAGATAATGTTCTCACTATAGACCACACCGAAGTTAAAAGGGAGCTGGAAAACCAGGGTATTGGCTCCAGGCTGGTGGAAAGAAGCGTGGAGTTTGCAAGGGAACACAGTTTAAAAATAGATCCGCTCTGTCCATTTGCCGAGATCAAGTTTGATGAGAATGATTACCAGGACGTAAGGGCCTCATAGCATATTTTTTTGAAAAAATATTATATGCGAGCCCCGGTTTTAATATCCTGTCTTTTTTATTTAATCCTGCTATCTGGATGTAAAAATGAAAAGAAAGCTCCAGGCATTGAGGAAAGAAATGAAGTAGAAGAAATCACCTCTATTACCAAACCTGGCAGAATTGAGGATTTTTTTGATGAAGACAAAGCTGAACCGGAATTATATAATCTCTCTGCAGTAGCATCATTCTATAAGGAAAACGATTATAGTCCTGTTTGGAATCAAAGGGAATTAAGGGAAGATCTGTACAGAAATATAGAAAATATAGAAAACGAAGGTCTTTTTTTCGAAGATTATCATGGGGATATCCTTCAGGAATTGCTTAGCTCGCTGGACACTAATTCAAAAAAGGAAAATACCTTCCTGGAAATCCTACTCACAGATGCTTTCCTTAAACTTTCAGAAGACCTGGCAACAGGAAAACTTAACCCGAAAGACCTATATGAAATTTGGGGAACACCTTTAAATGAAATAGATTCCAAAGAACTATTAAAAAAGGCTATTTCTGAAGGAGATATCCAGAAGGCCCTCGATTCGGTAAGGCCTAAGCATATAGTGTATCACGATCTCAAAAAAGCATTGAAAAAATTCAAAAGAGCGGGTATCGAAGAAGATTCTATCACCAAAATACCCGATGGAAAGCTTATCAGACCGGGAGAATCAGATGCAAGGATTGAGCTGGTAGCCAAACGCCTTGCCGAGCTTGGATATTTTAAGGAGAATGTAGACTCCACAAACACCAATTACAATCTAAAATTACAGGATGCCGTAAAAGCCTTTCAGCAGGATCACGGTTTACAGGTCGATGCGCTACTTGGCAGCACTACCATTAAAAATCTCAATCTTACACGTAGGGATAGATACCACCAAATACTTGTAAATCTTGAAAGATGGCGATGGTACCCAAGAGATCTGGGAGAGCATTATATTATCATAAATATCCCGCACTATAAATTAAGTGTGGTTAAAAATGGAGATACAATTAGGTCGCACAGGACCATGGTGGGCACCCAGGTAAGAAAAACCCCGGTCTTCTCAGATGAGGTGGGTTACATAGTTTACAATCCCACCTGGACCATCCCTCCTACTATTAAAAAGAACGATGTGATCCCCGGAATGAGAAGAGATGCAAACTACCTTAGAAAAAAAGGCCTCAGAGTTTTTGATTCTGATGGAAATTTAGTGGATCCTTCTACTGTAGACTGGTCATCATCAAAACCTCTTTCCTACACCTACCGTCAGCAACCCGGTGCATCCAATCCACTCGGGGTGGTAAAGATCATCTATCCTAACGAGTATATGATCTATCTGCACGACACCCCTTCAAAAGATCTTTTTCAGAAAAATGCGAGAGCCCAAAGCTCAGGCTGTGTTAGAGTGCAGGATGCTCTTGACCTTGCAAAATATCTTTTAAGCGACCAGGAAAAATATGATGATGAAAAGATAGAAGAGATCATCAAATCAGGAAAGATCACAGAGATTCCCGTAACCCAGGTGGTAAAGGTCCATCATTTTTACTGGACCGTTATAAATGAAAAAGATACCACCAAATTTATCGATGATATCTATAATCTTGACAACAAGTTGTGGGAACAGTTAAAACCAGCAGGTTAATTAACTATTCAGGTATTCAGATGTTTTCTGATAATTCTCGTTATTCTTGTGGATATAAACCACAGATTTTCCCTTGATGGTATTTATGAGTTTCTTCGCCACTTTATTTGGAACGGCAGGGCAACCATAACTCCTTCCAAGCCTCCCAACTCTTTGAATGAACTCAGGCTCTGCATAATTGGCTCCATGGATCACAACATAACGCTTACGTGCATTAGAATTAAATCCTTTTTCCATTCCATCGATAAACAGAGAAAGTCCGTTCTTACCATAATAAGTTTCTCCGGTTACATAGAACCCAAGAGAGCTTTGATGTGAATTCACTTTATTAGAGAAATTTTTAGCGAATTCAACACCTGTATTCTTTCCATGTGCTACAAAAGTATTGAACACTACCTGCTGTGTATCCATATTAAGGATCCACATTCTTTTTTGCTTTGAAGAAAGATCGAAGTCAATAATAGTAAGTAATGGATTAGAAACTCTACCTTCTTTTTCCAGTTTTAAATATCCGTTCATTGCCTTTTCAAATACAGGAAGCTTCGGCATAGCGGAATTATTTAATGAAAAAGTCTGATACAGATCGGCGACTTTTTCCTTAAAGGTCTTTTCAGTTTTGGTTTCAACAGAGAGTTCCGTAGTGATTTCGGAATTGTTAGAATAATTGATTTCATCGGTACTGCTGAAGGCGAATGAGAAAATTAACACTCCAACAACAGTAAGGATTCGGTACTTCATATAATTCAGCTTTATCTAATTTTTTGTTAATAAAAACCAAAAGTCCTGCCAACATACAAAAATTCGGGATTAATTTGAAAAAATCATGAATTTTAACAATTTGAACTTTTAATAGGCTCTTTATAAGCTACCTAAGGCAAAAATCAGGTGTATTCCATCAACGCATCAAACCACCTATTATTTTACTTTTCGGAAAATATAAATGTTAAAGTTTTAAAGTATACCCTATATGAGAATTGGAAAAAATTTGTTAAGACTAGGAATTGGAGCCGCCATAGTGATCTTCGGGATCATCAAATTCTGTTCTTCGGCAGAAGAAAATCCTTATACCGGCGAAACCCAGTATGTGGATATAACGGCGGAAGAAGAGATCGCTCTGGGTGCACAAAGCACCCCTATTATGTTAGATGAATACGGAGGCTTGCATCCAGATAATGAGGCTCAGCAAACTGTTAGGGAGGTAGGGCAAAAGCTGGTGCAGAACAGCATAGCTTCCAGCGCTCCTTATGAATTTAAATTCTATGTACTTTCAGATCCTAAAACAATTAATGCATTTGCCCTGCCCGGAGGACCTGTTTTTATAACCTATGCCCTTTATTCAAGATTACAGAATGAAGATCAGCTGGCTGGTGTGCTGGCTCATGAGATAGGTCAGGTAATAGGTCGGCATTCGGCTGAAAGAATGGCCCAACAGGGTTTCACCAATACCGTACTTACCGGGGTTGCGATAGGCTCTGATAGCCATGAGGCCACCCAGGCTGCAGCAGTCTTCGCCAATTTGGTCAACATGAAATACGGGCGTGGTGATGAGCTTGAAAGTGACAATCTTGGAGTAAAGATTATGCTGGACTCAGGCTTTGAACCCGAAGCTCTGATCAGGGTTATGGAGATCCTGAAAGAGGCCGCTGGACCTAACAGGGTTCCCGAATTTCAAAGCACCCATCCCGATCCAGAGAACAGAATTGAAAAAATTCGGGAAGCCATAGAGCATTATCGCTAGTTTTAATAAAAGATTATAGAAACGGATTCTGGCATTGCGGCGAAATGTTTTTATCTTTAACGCCCAAAATTGTTTTAGCTATAATGAAAAAGAAAGTCCTTTTAATGATACTGGATGGCTGGGGAATTACTCAAAATGAAGAAGTTTCGGCCATTGCAAAGGCTAACACTCCTTTTATGGATTCTCTTCCGGAGAAATTTCCACATGCCACACTTAGAACAGATGGAATGAACGTAGGCCTCCCTGAAGGCCAGATGGGAAACAGTGAAGTTGGACATATGAATCTGGGAGCGGGACGTGTGGTTTACCAGGATCTGGTAAAAATAAACATGGCCGTAGAGAAAGATACTTTGAAGGATGAACCCGTTCTGGAAGAAGCCTTTAATTATGCGGTCAAGAATAATAAACCTGTGCACTTCATGGGACTCGTTAGCGATGGAGGTGTACATTCTCATATAAATCATCTAAAAGGCCTTTTATCTGCTGCCGAAGAACTGGGTGTAAAGAACAAATATGTGCATGCCTTTACAGATGGACGGGATGTGGATCCACATTCGGGTAAAGGCTTTATCGAAGACCTTCTTCCACATCTTGAAAAAACAAATTCGAAATTAGCGTCAATAATAGGCCGATATTACTCGATGGACCGTGACAAACGCTGGGAACGTGTGAAACAGGCATACGACCTGATTGTTCACGGTGAAGGAAAGAAAACCACCGATCCGCTTGCAGCAATCCAGGAGAGTTATGACGATAATGTAAGCGATGAGTTCATAAAACCAATAGTACTTACCGATGATAATGGAGAACCTGTGGCCAAATTGAGTGAAAAGGATGTGGTGATCTATTTCAATTTCAGGACAGACAGAGGTAGACAGCTTACCCAGGCACTATCTCAGGATGATTTTCCAGAATACAATATGAAGAAGCTGGCATTATACTATGTTACCATGACAAAGTATGATGACACTTTTAAAAATATTAATATCATCTTCAAAAAGTCCAATATTAAGGCTACTCTTGGAGAAGTGCTTGAATATGAAGGAAAGAAACAGATAAGGATCGCTGAAACAGAAAAATATCCTCATGTGACTTTCTTCTTTTCCGGCGGGCGGGAAGAACAATTCAAAGGAGAAAAAAGGATCATGTGCAATTCGCCAAAGGTGGCTACGTATGATCTTCAGCCAGAAATGAGTGCTGCTGAAATCAAGGATAAGATTGTTCCTGAAATAGAAAAAGAATCGGCTGATTTTATCTGCCTTAATTTTGCCAACCCAGACATGGTGGGTCATACTGGCGATTTTGATGCAGCTGTGAAGGCCTGTGAAACTGTGGATACCTGTGCAAAAGAAGTTGCCGAAACCGCTTTTGAAAAAGGATATTCAGTTATAATTATTGCAGACCACGGGAACAGTGAAGTAATGAAAAATCCGGACGGAAGTCCTAATACCGCACATACAACCAACCCGGTACCGTTAATTCTTATGGACAAGGATGTGAAAAGCATTAAGGATGGCAAGCTAGGAAATATTGCCCCAACCGTTCTTAAGTTAATGGGCATTGAGAAACCAGATTTAATGACCGAAGATCCTCTAATTTAAGATTTATGAAAAAGATTCTAATCCTGCTTGCGGTCATAACCCTAAGCTGTGGAAATACCATAAATAAAAATACCAGTGAATATGAAGCTGAGGAAATTGAAGTGAGCGAAATCCAGAAGGATATGCTTCTTGGAGAATTCAAGAAGGAAGACCTGAAGAAAAAACCTTTTGTCACCTGGTTTGAACCAGAATATGAAAGATTTTCGCCAAATGATGATTCAATGAACAGTATTAAGGAGAATATAAGTGATTATGATATAAAATTACTTATGGGAACCTGGTGTGGCGATAGCAGAAGAGAGGTTCCAAAATTCCTGAAACTACTTGATAAGGCCAATTATAATTACGATAAGCTCGAAATGGTGGCCGTAGATCACAATAAAGCCACTCCTTCTAACATTGAGAAAGAGCTCGATGTGCATCATGTACCAACTATCATTTTCTATAAAGATGGAAAGGAAGTGAACCGGTTTGTGGAATATCCGCAGGAAGAAAGTATAGAAGATGATATCGCAAGGATCGTTAGCGGGAAAAAGTACAAAAATTCCTACGCAGACTAAGTTATATCAAAGCTAAAGACTTAAATTAGAAAATATTAACTAATTTCGCATTATGCCCAATTCTCTTACGATAGCAGTTGATTTTGACGGGACTATAGTAGAGAACAGATTCCCCGAAATTGGAAAGCCTATACTTTTTGCTTTTGAATCCTTAAAAAAATTGCAGGATGAAGGGCATCGCCTTATCTTATGGACCTATCGGAATGGTGATCGGCTGGAAGAAGCCGTTGAATTCTGCCAGAAGAATGGACTTGAATTCTACGCGGTGAACAAAAGCTATCCAGAGGAGGAATATGATGAAACAATAAGCCGAAAAATCCTGGCTGATATTTTTATCGATGACCGTAATCTTGGAGGCTTAAAAGGCTGGGGAGAAATATACCAGAGTTTAACGAATAACAAACCGGAGAAGAACGGAAAGAAAAAGAAAAGATCCGGTTTATTTGGAAGATTTTAGAGAAGAATATGATTATACCTAAATCCAGAGAAGAGATAGAATTAATGCGCGAAAGTGCGCTAATCGTTTCCAAAACACTTGGAATATTAGCTCCTGAGATCAAACCGGGAGTGACGACTCTGGAACTGGATAAAATGGCCGAAGAATTTATTCGTGACCACGGAGCCGAACCTGGTTTTTTAGGACTTTACGATTTCCCCAACTCACTCTGTATGAGTCCGAATGCCCAGGTAGTACATGGTATCCCGAACAAAACACCACTTAAGGAAGGAGATATTATCTCTATAGACTGTGGTGCAATAAAGAATGGTTTCTACGGCGATCATGCCTACACTTTTGAAGTAGGCGAGGTAGCTCCTGAGGTAAAGAAATTACTGGAAGTTACTAAAGAATCTCTCTATATTGGAATGAGAGAGTTCAAAGCGGGAAATCGTGTTGGAGACGTAGGCTATGCCATACAAAAGTACACAGAAGAACACGGGTATGGCGTGGTTAGAGAGCTTGTAGGCCACGGCCTTGGTCGCACCATGCACGAAGACCCTGAAATGCCTAACTACGGAAGACGTGGGAGAGGCAAAAAATTCATCGAAGGGATGGTTGTTGCCATAGAACCCATGATCAATATGGGAACAAAACGGATAAAGCAACTACCTGACGGATGGACAATACTAACCGCCGACAACAAGCCAAGTGCTCATTTTGAGCATAATGTGGCTCTTGTAGACGGTAAACCCGAATTACTATCTACATTTAAATACATTTATGAATCATTAAAAATTAATACCAAAGAAGAAGACGAATTTAGAGCAAAAGTTTATGATTAAAAGTTACAGACAGGAAATCTGGAAGACCCTACACAAAGATTCCTGGGAAGACCGCTTTGTCTACAAAGTCTCAAATTTCGGAAGAATGATCAGTTATCTGAAAAATCCGGAAGGCGAACTAATGAAAGGCGGAAAAGTAGGTGGATATTTAAACTTCGCGGTTAAATTGAAGAATGGAAAACACAAAACGTATTACATTCATCGTGTCATCGCAGAGATGTTTTTAGAAAAGAAAGAAGGCGATCAGTACGTAATTCACAAGAACTTCGTGAAAAACGACAATCGCGTATCTAATTTGGCTTGGGCCACCAAAGACGAATGGGTCCAACATCAGTACAACAGTCCTAAAGTAAAGGAGAACAAAAGGAAGAGAAAACTTCGAAAAGTCACTTCTTATTCCAAGTTGACCTATGCTCAGGCAGTTATCCTAAAGAAAAAACTTTTAGATCCCGAAAGAAAGACCCGTATAAGAGTACTCGCCAAACAATTCGGCGTTTCCGAGATGCAATTGTATCGCATCAAATCGGGTGAAAACTGGGGAGATATCGAAGTATAGAATGAGTAATCTTTTTAAACTGGCCTTAAATAGTATTCCCAGGCCGGTTCTTATAAGAATTAGTTACCTGGTAAGGCCGTTTTTAAAGATTTATCTTAAGGGTACACGATATACCGATCCTATTGATGGAAGCGGTTTCAGGAAGTTTTTACCTTATGGTTACGAGGAACAGCGGGAAAATGTTCTTTCCCCTTCTACCCTTTCACTGGAAAGGCACAGACTCCTATGGCTTTATCTGAAGAACGAAACCGCTTTTTTCAGTAGTGATCTCAAAGTGCTACATTTTGCACCGGAACAGGCTTTTTATAAGCGCTTCCGAAAGCTTCCGAATTTGAATTACACTACCACGGATCTCAATTCTCCGTTAGCCGATGTAAAGGCAGATATATGCGATCTTCCTTTTGAAGATGAGAGTTTCGACTTTATTTTATGCAACCACGTTCTGGAACATATTCCCAATGATCGTAAGGCCATGGAGGAACTATATCGTATCCTGAAACCGGGAGGAACCGCAATTTTACAGATTCCACAGGACCTTAACAGAGAAAAGACTTTCCAGGACGATTCCATTACAGACCCCCGGGAACGCGCAAAGATCTTTGGTCAATATGACCACGTAAGAGTCTACGGAAGAGACTACTTTGAGAAATTAAGACAAATAGGTTTTGACGTTGAAGAGGTAGATTACACCTCGCAACTTACCCCAGAACAGATTGATCATTACAGACTGGCAGCTGGAGAAATAATTCCTGTGTGCAGAAAGAAATAGTTTACTCTACAAGCTGTTTTTCGAAGCCCTGACTAGAAAATACTTCCACATCCCCATTCTCTGCGGAATAGATCATATAAACTTCCACTCCATTCAAATGATTCAACATTTCTTTGGACCTTTCCAGACCGAGTGCCATAAAAGCGGTTGCATAGCCATCGGCCAGCATACAATTTTCTGCAAGCACTGAAGTACTTAGCAGATTACTCTTTTCAGCCTTACCTGTTAATGGATTGACTGTATGAACATATCGCTCACCGCTCAGAGAATCTACCCTGTATTTTCTGTAATTTCCTGAAGTAGCCATCGCGGTATTCTCAAGTTTTAACTTCGCGTATAAACTTCTGTTCCCTTCCATTTGTAATGGATCATCAATCCCGACAATCCACTCTGATGAATTAGTAAGATTATTACCTCTTGCCCTTAATTCCCCTCCAAGTTCTATCAGGTAATTCTCAACTTCATTCTTCTCTAAATATTCAGCAATTACATCGATAGCATATCCTTTCGCAATTGCATTGAAGTCCAGATAAATTAAAGGGTTTTCCTTGCCAATAGTGTTGTCTGCATTTAAAGTTAGTTTATCAAAGCCTACAAGAGCATGTAAAGAATCAAGAGTGACACTATCAATTTCCATCAGCCTTTTCTCCGGACCAAAACCATAGGCGTTTACAAGCACACCTACAGTAGGATCAAAAAAACCATTGCTTTCCTTAAATATCTTTTCTGAAGCCTTAAAGACCTTCCTGAAATGTTCGTCCACCTTGACCGTAGAATCGCCCCGATTGATCCTGGAAATATCAGATTTCGTGGTATAGGTGCTCATGGAAGTATTGATCTCATCAATTATACTATCCATGGCCTTTTCAAAATTCAAATCATTTTCTGAAAAAAACTGAACAGAATAAGTGGTTCCCAGGGCCTCACCGCTGAACCTTTTAGCTTGTTCAGTTTCTTTGGCACACGAAACCAATAAGATGATGACAATAAATAAGCCTGATAATTTTTTCATAATTAGATCTCTTTCCAACCGGAATAGTTAACCACGTAATCTTCTTCGCTGGTCACTGGCTTATCATAATCACTGGAATTTGCCAGCCCAACCGCGGCATAAAAAGTACGAGCGTTGAATTTATCGGCGTGCTCCTTGATCTCTTTAAAGAATACCGGATCGTATGCAGATGGATCATCAGGATATTCAATAGCCCTTACGATCACAAAATGAAGTTTCTGATCTTTTAAGGCAACGAACTGGGGGTTCTTCTTGAGTTCTGAATTAACTCCTAGAAATTCATAACCATGATCTTCCAGATCCTTCCCAACGATATTCATCGCCAGATTATGCAATTCCTGTCTATTAAGTTTAGGCATGGCTCAAAGATAAAAAATCCCGCCGAAGCGGGATTCTGTTTTTATTATCCTCCGAAATCATCGAAGCGGATATTCTCTGGTGGGATTCCAAAATCCTCTCCCATTTTTTGAACAGCTTTGTTCATCAATGGAGGTCCACAGAAATATAGTTCGATCTCTTCTGGCTCTTCATGATGAGACAGGTAATTGTCTATTACTACCTGGTGAATAAAGCCTACGAATCCATCTCCCTCATCATCAAGACTGGATTTTACTTTCCAGTTATCTTCTTCCATCGGCTCTGACAGGGCCAGGTAGAACTTAAAGTTAGGGAAGTCTCTTTCCAAAGCTCTGAAGTGCTCAGTATAGAACAATTCACGCTTAGAACGACCACCGTACCAGTAAGTAACTTTTCTATCGGTCTTCAAAGTTCTGAACAGATGGTACAGGTGAGATCTCATCGGTGCCATTCCGGCTCCACCACCAACGTAAAGCATTTCAGCATCGCTTTCGTTGATAAAGAATTCACCGTAAGGTCCTGAAATTGTAACTTTATCACCTTTCTTCAAACTAAAGATATAAGAAGAAGCAACACCAGGGTTTACACTCATCCAGGTGTCTTTTGCTCTATCCCATGGTGGAGTAGCAATACGCACGTTAAGCATGATCTCACGCCCTTCTGCAGGGTAAGAAGCCATAGAGTATGCACGCTCCACTGTCTCAGGATTCTTCATTACAAGTGGCCATAATTTGAATTTATCCCACTCGGCCTGGAACTTATCTGGAGTATCATGTTCTTCTGGGTGCGCAGTGATATCCATATCTTCGAATTTCACCTCACACTTAGGAACTTCAATCTGAATGTATCCACCCGCTTTGTAGTCCATATCTTCAGGAATCTCAACAACGAATTCCTTGATGAACGACGCCACGTTATAATTTCTAACTACGGTAGCTTCCCATTTCTTGATACCAAATACCTCTTCCGGAATCTGGATCTTCATATCCTGCTTTACCTTTACCTGGCATCCAAGTCTCCAACCATCAGCGATCTCTTTTCTAGTAAAGTGCGGCTCTTCGGTAGGAAGGATTGCTCCACCACCTTCTTTTACGATACACTTACACTGGATACAGGTTCCACCTCCACCACAGGCAGAAGGAAGAAAAAGTTTATTATCTCCAAGAGTTGAAAGTAAAGTTCCACCTGAACCTACTTCAATATCTTTTTCATTATTAACATTAATAGTTACAGGACCAGATGGTGCCAGTTTTGCCTTGGCTCCAAGTAGCACGGATACCAATAACAAAATTAGAACTAAGAATACTACTACACTCGCTATAATAACTGTCATAATCCTTCTTTTCGATTATAATTTAATTCCCATAAAACTCATAAATCCAAGCGCCATCAATCCGGTAATGATAAAGGTAATACCAAGACCTTTTAAAGGTGCAGGAACATTTGAGTATGCAATTTTTTCTCTAATGGCAGCGATCGCAAGAATAGCAAGGAACCATCCAATTCCACTACCAAGACCATATGTTATGGCTTCTGATATTCCTCCGAAATCCTTCTGTTGCATGAAAAGAGAACCACCCAGGATGGCACAGTTTACTGCAATAAGCGGAAGGAATATTCCCAGTGCACCATATAATGCCGGTGCGAATTTTTCCACAACCATTTCTACCAGCTGAACCATAGATGCAATAACTGCAATAAACATGATAAAACTAAGGAAGCTAAGGTCAATATTGGCATATTCTGCACCAAGCCAGCTTAAGGCTCCTGGCTTCAACAAATAATTGTCCAGTAAAAAGTTAATTGGTACAGTGATCGCAAGTACGAAAATCACCGCAGCACCTAAACCAACAGCTGTCTTTACAGTTTTTGATACCGCCAGGTAGGAACACATTCCCAGGAAATAGGCGAATATCATATTCTCTATGAATATACTTCTAACAAATAGATTAACTAATTCCATTTCTTAATATACTTTTTAGCCGTGAAGCTGTTAGTTTTCTTCGATTAGTTTACGGTTTCTTGAACGCTGCACCCAGATGATAACACCTACTACAATAAGTGCCATTGGAGATAAGAGCATTAAACCGTTATTTTCATAACCCAGAGCATAAAGCCCGGTAGATTCAGCTAATGTCGCTCCCTGGTGACCAAGAACCTCAAATCCGAATAATTTTCCGGAACCTAAAAGTTCTCTGAAGAAAGCAACGATAATGAGGATCAAACCGTAACCGGCAGCATTCCCGATTCCGTCAAGGAAAGATTTGTAAACACCGTTACCAAGAGCAAAAGCTTCAAGACGTCCCATCACTATACAGTTAGTAATGATAAGCCCGATGAAAACCGAAAGCTGTTTACTCACATCATAAGCGTAAGCCTTCAGGATCTGGTCTACCAAAATTACCAGCGATGCCACAACAACCAGCTGAACGATGATCCTGATACGACTCGGGATCATATTCCGCAACATGGAAATTATCATGTTACTAAAAGCCATTACTGCCATTACCGCTATTGCCATAACCACTGCCGGCTCAAGCTGAACCGTAATCGCAAGCGCAGAACAGATACCTAAAACCTGTACTGTAATAGGGTTATTGTCATCTAAAGGATCTGATAATAACTTTCTGTTCGCCTTAGAAAGAAAGCTCTCTTTTTCTTCAGAATCTGAAAGAAAAAGGATCATCTCCTGCTTCTTTTCTTCCTCTTTTGCAGAGTTGTATTTTTTCTCTTTAGCCATAATTAATTTATTGCTACTTTAATTTCTCCTTGTTTCTTGAAGTAAGGCAGATACCTTTTCAATCTCTCTGAAATCATATTTGAAACTCCATCACCAGTAATTGTCGCACCAGAGATAGCATCAACCTTATTATCATTCTTATCAGACGCATCGATATTACCTTTGACAACCGATACTCCTACAAGATTTCCGTTTTCATCAAATATCTTTTCTTCTTCAAAAGATTCCTTGAACCATTCTTTGGTAATTTCGGCACCAAGACCAGGAGTTTCTCCAAGGTGATCAAAGGTTGCACCTTTAACGGTATTCACATCATCCTTGAGAGAGATATAACCGAAGATGGCATTCCACAGCCCGTTTCCTCTAAGAGGTACTACGTAGTACTTCTCTCCCTCCACTTCAGCTACATAAAGCGGAAAAACCTGTTCTTCCACTGGTTTTTTCAACTCCTTGGCAAGATCTACCTCAAATGCGTTTATAGATTCATCAGCCTCACCATTCTGGTCTAAAGCCAATTCTTCTACAATATATTTATCATATAACTCCTGCGCTCCATCGCGATCGGTTTCTATACCAACGGTGGCAAGGATGTTTTGCATCTTTTCTTTACGAACGTTCTCACGTTGGGTAGGTTGCAGTGAGGTAGCAGCAAATGCAAGCACCGAAGCCACCACAATTACCATAATGACGGCAAACATGAATGTATAACCGTTACTGTTCGTTTTGTTTACTGATTTCTCTTCCATAACTAAACTGCTGTTTCTACCTGAGTATTAGCTTTTTCAAGTCTTTTCTTTCTTCTTTTCACATTAGCCTCAATCACATAATGATCAATTGTCGGCGCAAATACGTTCATCAATAAGATCGCAAGCATCACTCCTTCAGGATATGCAGGGTTGAATACACGTATCATTATCGAGAAGAAACCTATCAAAAACCCATAGATCCATTTACCTTTCATGGTTTGAGCCGCAGATACAGGATCGGTTGCCATAAACACGATACCAAAGGCAAGTCCACCCACTACTAAATGAAGGTACCAAGGGAAATTGGTAAGATCATTTCCTTCAAGCCCCATCGAAGGTAGTGCATTGAAGATAAGTCCCATTGCAGCCGCACCAAGAATAGCGCTAAGCATGATCCTCCAGCTCCCCACCTTAGTAAGCACAAGTAGCAGGGCTCCTGCCAGGATGCATATTACAGAGGTTTCGGCTATCGATCCCGGAATTACCCCATTGAACATATCCATTGCTGAATAACCCACCTCGTTTCCTGCAGCCAGTTTACCCAGAATGGTCTCCCCTGAAACTGCATCTACTTCAGACGCATTGCTCACCCATACCGTGTTACCAGACATATAGGTAGGATATGCGAAGAATGCAAATGCACGTGCTGTAAGTGCAGGGTTAAGAATATTCATTCCAGTACCTCCAAAAGCCTCTTTTCCGATAAGCACTGCAAAAACCACAGATAAAGCCACCATCCAAAGTGGAATATCTATAGGCATGATCATGGGTATAAGAAGTCCCGTTACCAGGTAACCTTCATTCACCTCATGACCCCTGAAAATCGCAAATGCGAATTCTATTCCCAGACCCACCGCGTAAGAAACAGCGATCATAGGTATAATCTTTAAGGCTCCATGTCCAATCGCATCCCAGAAAGTAAAAGACTCTCCAAGCTGAGTGTAATACTGGTAACCTCCGTTCCACATTCCAAAAATAAGGGCAGGAACCAGAGCGAGTACTACAGTGATCATGGTTCTTTTAAGATCTACGGCATCTCGAATATGTGCACCTTTTTTAGTAGTATGATTAGGAGTAAATAAGAAAGTATCCAAGGCGTTGATGGCCGGAGCGAACTTTTCATATTTTCTTCCCTTCTGAAAAGGTTGCTTTATTTTATCTAATCTTTGTCTAATCCATTCCATAGTTCTTCAGCTTTTTAACCTACTTCGGTGATCATTAAGTCCAAACCTAGTCTAATAACTTCCTGAATCTCCAGTTTTGAAGTATTAACGTATTCTACCAATGCGAAATCTTCAGGAGCCACCTCGTAGATTCCGAGATTCTCCATTTTTTCGATATTCCCAGCCATACAGGCTTTTATAAGCTGCATAGGATAAACATCCATTGGCAGAACCTCTTCCATTTCACCAGTCACAACCAAAGCACGCTCCTCACCGTTAAGGTTTGTGGTAGGTGTGTACTTTTTATTAGGGAATAACCAGGAAAGAGATGTTCTTGAATTTGAATGTATGTTATTATAGGTAAAAGGCAACCAACCAAATAACCTGTAGTTGTCACCTTCAGGGATCATGGTCACTTCGTTATCATGGAAACAAATATGCTGACCATTAGAAAGCTGTGTCCCGGTTAGAACATCACCAGAAATAATACGAACACTGTCTGAAACCTCTCCGATAAAATCAGCTACATTGGCTCCGATAATCGCCTGGAAATATTTACGATTTTCCGCCTCACTTCCAGTAACAGCAATGGTTCGCTCTGCTCTGTATTCCCCAGTAAGGAATACATTACCAATTATGGCAACATCCTCTACTCCAACAGTCCATACACGCTCTCCCCTATTAATCGGATCGATCTTATGGATTTGAATACCAACATTGCCCGCCGGATGAGGACCTTTAACATGATGAAGCTCTACCCCCTGGATATTTTTCAGGTATTCAGCAGAAGAATCGTCAACACATAAATGAACTTTCCCTGGGGTTAGTTTTCTTAGCGCATTGATCCCTTCCTGGAAAGCTTCAATTTTATCTTTAATTATAAAACCTTTATCTGCGGCTAGAGGAGCGGTAGTTGCTGCAGAAATAAAGATCGCCTTTGGCGTATCTGCCGGATCTGCAACTATATCATAAGGTCGCTGGTAAATAAAAGCACCACAACCACTTTCAAGAATCCTTTCTTTTACATCTTTAGCATCGGCTTTCGCCGCATCCATTTTACCGAAATCACGGTAAACATTTTCAGGATCTGCTTCGATAATAACTTCCAGAATTCTCCTTTTATCTCCTCGTTTAATTTCTTTTAGCACACCGCTAACAGGTGTAGTGAAGCGAATTTGATCTGTATATTTTGAATAGAAAATTTCATCACCGGCAAGAAGCTTTGCTCCTTCTTTTACAACCATTTTCGGTACTACAGTGTGAAAATCTGGCGGTTTGATCGCGTAAGTTTTAGATCTTGGAGCCTTGATCAGCTCTTTTTCCGCCTCCCCTTCTAATCGCAGAGTCAATCCTCTTTTAATTCGAATGTCTTTTGACATAGGATGGAGTGTATGTTAAAATTTTTAGTTTAAAGTCGTGCAAATTTATGAATTTTCACTCCATTTATCCCAACAATTGTAAGAATTTTACGGAGGGTAACTGTTAAAATAAATTCACAAAAAAAGCATAATTCTTCTAACTTTGTTCATTATACATTATATGAGAGCTTTTATATTATTCTTGTTTTTAGGAGTTGCAACTCCCTCGATCTTTGCTCAAGCTATCGAAGAAACCCCTCCTCCAACTTTTATAAGGACGGTTATTTTTAACGGTGACTCAAATGAAAATTCGGGCAACCCCATCGTAAGACTTGGAGGTAGACTTAGCTTAAGTTTTGATGATGTTATTGGAGACGAAGCAGATTATTATTATACAATTCAGCATTTCAATTTTGACTGGACACCCAGCCAGCTCACAAAAAATGAATATATCGATGGGTTTGATGATGTAAGAATAACCCAGTACACAAATGCCTATAACACCCTGCAACCTTATACACATTATGAATTAGCAATTCCCAATAATAATGTAAAGGCATTAAAGGTTTCAGGAAACTATCTTATAAGTATTTTTAATTCTAATCGTGAACTGGTTTTTTCCCGAAAATTTATGGTTTATGAACCTATAGCTCAGGTGAGTGCCAAAGTAAAACGTTCGAGAGAGATTAAATATATAGATGAAAAACAAACAGTAAATTTCAGCATAAATTCTCCAGACCTATTATTAAAGAATCCCGAGCAAAATGTAAAAGTTAGTGTCATTCAGAATTATAATCTAAAACTGGCTATAAATGATCTAAAACCACAATACACCATCGGGAATGAACTTATCTACAGGTACGATACAGAATCATCTTTTTGGGGTGGAAACGAATTTTTTCAATTCGATAATAAAGACCTGAGGTCTACATCGGCAGATATAGCTGCTGTAGAAATGGATGAATTATATCACCACTTCCTGTTTACAGATTTCACCAGGAGTGATGAGCCTTACACCTACAATCCCGATATTAACGGGGGCTTTGTAGTGAGGAACATCCAGGCGCAGAATTCTGATATTGAGGCCGAATATGTCTGGATACACTTCCGGCTAAAAAATTATGACCCTATAGACAAAGCAGAAATACATCTCTATGGAGGCTTCAATAATTTTGAACTTGATAAAAGCACCCTGATGAAATATAATGAGGCAACCGGCTATTATGAAACAGCTCGTTTATTCAAGCAGGGATTCTATAATTATAAATATGTACTTTTAAATAAGGACGGCAGCCTTAATGAGGGCTTTATAAGCGGAAATTTTGATGAGACCGAAAATGTCTATATTATCCTTGTTTACTATCATAATCCCGGGGCTCGCTACGACAGATTGATAGGTGCAGGAGCGGCTAATTCAAGAACTATTACCAACTAACTTATATCAAAAGAATGAAGATCAAACGTTCTTTAATGAAATACAGGGGTGACGAATGTCTTAATTGCGGTCATCCCCTGAAACTTACCGACCGGTTTTGCTCAAGGTGCGGACAGATGAACAGCACCAAGAAATTAAGTTTCAATGATCTTTTTACAGAATTCTTTTCGGGGGTATTTGCTTATGATTCAAGATTTCAGCGAACACTTCGAGTCCTGCTTTTTAAGCCCGGAAAAATCTCCAAGGATTATATAAACGGAAGGCGAATGCATTATGCGAATCCTTTCCGTTTCTACCTGAGCGCCTCGATCCTTTTCTTTTTACTTTTTGGGATCACCTTCAATTTTGGAAACGAACTAAACGATTTGAACAGGGACAATCTTAATCAGCAGCCCGGAGTTATTATTCCGACCCCTCCCCAGGCCGGGCTTGATTCCATAAATAAGATAGTAACCTCTCCTAAAGTAGGCCTGGATAGCATCAAAATAGACACTACTCCAAAGACATATAAAGATAAATATGTGTCTCAAGAAGAAATTGATACCATGAGCGCATATAGCGCATTGGGAAAAAAGATAGACCTCTATTATGCCTTCCAGGACGAAACCGAAATCCGTAATCCCGAGAGAGCAATGGACAGTTTACATCACGAACATTCGGGATACAATCACTGGCTTTATAAAAAAGCGGTTGACGCCGGAACCTTCAGGGATAATCCAGGATTGTTCTTTGATTATTTCGTGAGCAAGCTCCCGTTTATAATCTTCTTCTATCTCCCTGTTTTTGCCTTATTTATATGGCTTTTATATTTACGCCGCTCTTTCAATTATATGGAACATCTCATCTTTGCGTTCCATATTCAAACCATGTTCTTTGTATTATATGGAATCGCTTTACTTATTGAAATGATAGTAGGAGGGAACTGGGCCGTTACTGCTGCCAATTTTATATTTCTGTTCTATCTATATAAAGGAATGCGAAATTTTTATGGGCAGGGCCGTGTTAAAACCATTCTAAAATTTATACTACTAAACCTGATATTTTTTATTTTAGCGATAATAGCTGCAATATTATCTTTGCTCGCATCTTTTTCCATATACTAATATGATTCAACAAGTTACGAGAGGCATTAAGATTTCAGTGGAAACCCACTTTGAAGGAATGTTCTATAAGAACTACAGGATGCATTTTGCCTTTGGCTACCAGATAACCATTGAAAATCAAAGTAACGACTGGGTGCAATTAAAGTCCCGTTTCTGGAAGATCAAAGATGCCTTGAATGAAACAGAAACTGTATCAGGAGAAGGAGTTATTGGAAAAAAACCAGTGCTAAAACCGGGGGAATCCCATACATATCAAAGTGGATGTCTTCTTACCGGCCCTTTTGGAGCAATGAGCGGTCACTACAATATGATAAATTTCACTTCTACACGTAATTTCAAAGTAAAGATCCCTTCATTTAAATTGAGTGCTCCTTATGCGCTGAACTGAATATATTCCTCGGTAATTTCATTACGTATAAGATCCTTATACCAGAATTTGATTCCGTTTCGGGTATTATGCACCTGGGTAATGCTCTGTGTTTTCAAAAAACCACGATCTATAATAAGATCAGATTCCTTATTCCCCTCGCCGGCATTCTGATGAAAATCCAGTAGAGATTCAGCTGAAAAGCCTTTGGATTGTTTAAGTTCATCAAACCATTCTTTACGTAAACTTTTCATTTCTTCAGTGTAAAGAGGAGAAGAAGACCAGATATGCTCCTTTATAGGAAGTTTGGAAATCTTTCTTTCCTTACCATCCCAGATAAGCTCATTAAAAACCAAACCATTATACCAGTCTACTATTATCATAGTAAAAGGTTCTATATTATCCAGATCGTATTCCTTCAAAATCTTTTTTAACTTTTTTGCCGCCAGGAATTCCTTTACAACCACTCCCCTGCTCTGTCGATAATTACTTTCTCTTATATGAGGCTTTTCAGCTCCATTCATGAGACAGACACATCTTAAATTATCGCTCACACCTACCCAGGTCCCCCCTGCCTTTTTATCCTTAGGAAAGTATAATTTATTAGATCTGTAGACTTCCATTTGGGGCGGTAATGAAATTCTACTTACAGACTCATCTCTGTTAGATGTTAAAACAAAACCATTCAGCGAGTCAGGATGGGGTATTAAAGTGATGGTACACATGAATAAAGGTCAAAATTTTAAGGAAAATTACGAAAAAAGTTAAGCTTTCGTGAAGAGGTCTAGCTTGTTATTCAAAACCACTTAATTTTTTTACCTTTAGCGGAATTAAAAACAAACGAAAAAAGCAAATTTTATATTATGGGAAAAGGATTTTTTCACGTTCCCGTAGCCGTTAACGAACCAGTTAAAAGTTACGCACCGGGAACCCCAGAAAGAGAAGAAGTTTTACTTACTTACAAAGATCTTTGGAATGCCAATACTGAAGTTCCTCTTTATATTGGATCTGAACAAATAAAGACCGGAGACACAAAAACTATCAACCCTCCACACGATCATAAACATGTAGCCGGAACCTACCATCTTGCAAAGAAAAAGCATGTAGAAAAAGCCATTGAAGAAGCTTTGGAAGCCAGAAAAAAATGGGCAAAGCTAGAATGGGAACAACGTGCTGCTATTTTTCTAAAAGCTGCCGATTTAATCTCAGGACCTTACAGACAAAAGATGAACGCCGCGACCATGATTGGTCAGTCAAAGAACATTTATCAGGCTGAGATCGATTCTGCTGCAGAAATCTGTGACTTTTTGCGATTCAATGTAGAGTTCATGAGTGAACTATACAATGAACAGCCAATTTCTTCAGACGGCAACTGGAATCGTGTAGAATACAGGCCGCTTGAAGGCTTCGTATATGCCATTACACCTTTCAACTTTACAGCTATTGCCGGAAACCTGCCATCAAGTGCAGCCCTTATGGGAAATGTAACAGTATGGAAACCTAGTGACAGCCAGATGCTATCAGCTCAGGTTCTTATGGAAGTTTTCAAAGAAGCTGGCGTTCCTGACGGAGTTATCAATATGGTAAACGGAGATCCTGAAATGGTAACCGATACGGTTCTGGCAAGCCCTGATTTTGCCGGAATTCATTTTACAGGAAGTACAGATGTATTCAAAGGTATCTGGGAGAAGATTGGAAAGAACATTAGAAAATATAAATCCTACCCTAGAATTGTAGGAGAGACAGGTGGTAAGGACTTCATCCTTGCGCATCCAACTGCTAACCCTAAACAGGTTGCTACAGCTATTTCACGTGGTGCATTCGAATACCAGGGACAAAAGTGTAGTGCCGCATCAAGGGTTTATCTTCCAAAAAGTCTTTGGCCACAGATCAAGGATTTCGTCGTAGAGGATGTTAAGTCCTTCAAAATGGGATCGCCAGAAGATATGGGTAATTTCATCAATGCAGTTATCCACGAAGGTGCTTTCGACAAACTTGCCAGCTATATTGACAAGGCCAAAAAAGATAAAAATGCTGAGATCGTAGTTGGAGGAAATTATGATAAATCCAAGGGTTACTTTATAGAGCCAACAGTTATTCTAACTACAGATCCTCATTATACTACCATGGAAACCGAACTTTTTGGACCGGTAGTTACTATCTATGTTTATGACGATAAGAACTTTAATGAGAAGAAGTGGGCAGATATTTGCGAAACTGTAGATAACACAAGCATTTATGCATTAACGGGTGCGATTTTATCTGGCGACCGTTATGCTGCTGCGCAGGCAACCGATCTGCTACAAAATGCTGCAGGTAATTTCTATATCAACGATAAACCAACAGGTGCAGTTGTAGGTCAGCAGCCCTTTGGAGGAGCAAGGTCCAGTGGTACAAATGATAAAGCCGGATCTAAAATGAACCTAATGAGATGGATTTCGGTAAGATTGATCAAGGAAACATTTGTTCCTGCAACAGACTATCGTTATCCTTTTTTGGGTGAATAAAATGTAGGAATCCTACTTAATTAACAAAAAAACCGCCGGATATCCGGCGGTTTTTTTGTTATACACTAATAATCAGCCTCATAAATTAGTTTATAGAATTTTCCTACAATTTCACCGAGTAATCCTGTTTTTCAGCGAAAATTTAGCGTTTATTCGGTTTTTTCATTTAAATTTATCTGCTAATTCATTACTCCCCAACAGTTTATATGTCTTAGCCAAAATTATTGCCCCAACAATTTTTTTAGCCCCCACCATTCTACCCCTACATGACTATTGTATTATTTAAACCTGGCAACTATGGGGAAAAAATTACTTTTTTTAGTAGTCTACATAATCTTCACCACGACTGGCTTTAATGCATTTAAAGCTAATGCTCAGTGCGCTACAGGACCAAATACTTCTGCTACGGCTTCTATTAGCCTCCAGGGATCAAGTAATATATGTTCAGACGAAACTATCTCTTTCACTTCCACTGTAGATCTCGATGGAGGAACCAGTGAGAAATATAAATGGCAGGTACAGGTGGGCTCAGGATCCTGGACCGATCTACCAGGAGCAAATTCAGCAATTTTAAACAATTATTCAAACGTTCAGAACAATTCCAGATTCCGACTTAGTATTATTTTCTGTCAGGGTGGAAATGAAGAAATATATTACAGTAATACATCTCAAACCATAACCGTAAACCAGGTGGTAACTGCTACCGCCTCAATATCTTCTAACAAAACAGAGATTTGCCCAAATGAAACAATAAATTTTACCGCCTCTCTCTCAAACCAGGGAAGCAACCCTGGATATAGCTGGACAGTTAATGGTACAGAACGAGGTACCTCATCAAGCTTTTCATGGGATCAGTTCAATGATGGAGACAGCATCCAGCTATTAATGACATCTAACAAAGCCTGTGCTATAGATGGAGATGCCGATGCAAATAATACCGTTGAAAGTAATATTATCAATATTTCAGTAAAAGACGCTATCCCAGTTCAGCCTGGAGCTATAACCGGACCTTCCGAAATATGTCCGAACACATCCGGATCAACTTTCTCCATAGCTCCTGTAGACAGAGCGACCTCTTATATCTGGACTCTTCCTTCAGGATGGACCGGATCAAGTACTTCTACCAGTATTGATGTTAACACTGGAGCAGTAGGAAATAATAAAATAATTAAGGTTAGAGCTGTCAACGATTGTGGGGAGAGTTCAGACGCCAGCTTAAGTGTAAATGTCGGGCCAGGCAAACCTACAATTCCTAGTGCAATTTCAGATCCCGGTCTCATTTGCGAAGGGGATGAAATCACTTTATCGGTAACCAACGATCCAAATGTAAATTCCTATACCTGGACGGTTCCTTCCGGATGGACCATCACTAATGGGCAGGGTAGCAACCAGATTACCGTGACCGCTGGCAACTATGGACAAAATGGAACAGTAAGCGTTTACTCAACAAACGACTGTCTTGATAGCGATGAATCCTCAACCAGCCTTTCAATTAATGAACCTACACCAGGCCAGCCTGCAAGCATATCTGGCGATGCCCTGGTTTGTCCCGGGGTAGATGCTGTTTATAGTATCGCTGATGTACAGTATGCAGACAGTTATGAATGGATACTGGATGGAAATACAGCAGACGGAATAACAGGCACAAGTTTTATCTTTAATTCTACTACGGTTGGAGATCAAATCCTGGAAGTGATTGCCAAAAATGAATGCGGATCAAGTACCGCTTCGTCTAAAACTATTAGCGTTGATAATGGTACTCCGGATGCAACGGCTATCACCGAAACTAATGGCTCAGCAAATTTTTGTCCCGGAGAAACGGGAATAATATTTAGCGTCCCAACAGATACTAAAATTGATACATACAGCTGGCAGGTTCCTTCAGGCTGGGGTATTACAGCCGGAAGCGGAACCAACCAGATTACCGTAACCGCCGGGCAAATAGGAAATGACGGACAGGTGCAGTTCACAGGATCAAGTAATGACTGTGGTAGTGTAACGGCCACATATGATGTCTTTGTGAAAGATCCTGCTCCAATTACAGGAAGTGAAACCATTACAGGGGAAACCAGCGTATGTCATAATGCAACTGGTCTTATATATTCAATTCCAAGCATCCAGTATGCTACTTCCTATACCTGGACAGTCCCTTCAGGCTGGAATATTGATACAGGACAGGGAAGCAACTCAATTACGGTATCAGCAGGAACAACCAATGGTAACATTAGTGTATATGCTGAAAATGACTGTGGACAAAGTTCCACTATTGTCCTTGCAATAGAAAGTATTGATGATGTTCCACCTCAACCGGGAAATATAAGTTCCAGCTTATGGGATGGAACCAGTAACACCCCTATTTGTCCCCCGGCAGAAGGAATAACCTTTAATATAGACCCCGTTACAGGAGCTGACACTTATAACTGGATACTCCCAACAGGTTGGGAAATAACAAGCGGAGAAGGCACCGAGGCTATTACAGTTACAGTAACTGCCAGTGCAGATTATGCTACTAACGAATCTATATATGTTGAGGCTGTAAATATTTGTGGAAATAGCACAGCTCAAAGCTATGATAATATTACCCTATCTGATTATGTAGTGACCAATGCAGGAGAAGATAAGACTGTTTGTAAACAGATAAGCCCAATTACCATTAGCGGTAATGTTGACTTTAACGGAAGTAAACTAAAAATATTCCCTTCCACTTCCGGTTCAGGTACATTCAGTAGTGTTCCGAATGGAAAGGTAGGTAACTTCAGCATCACATACACTCCCAGCCAGGCTGATATTAACAATTTATCCCAGGTAGTAATTACTATCAACACAGAAGCCCCCGTAGGAGCTTGTGACCCGGGAGAAGATGAAATGATTATTAATTTCAGACCCGATCCCACTGCTTCAATTTCGGCGACAACTGAGGTTTGTGACGGACAGACTGCTGAAGTTACATTTACGGCTACACCTAACACCACAGTTACCTATAAGATTGGGTCCGGGAGTAACCAGACTATCCAGATAGGAGATTCAGGTAGCCAAACAATAACCACTGCGAATCTTAGTTCGGATACCACATATTCCTTGGTAAGTGTGCAATATACTGCAGCACCCAATTGTTCAAAAACTATATCGGGATCATCAACTATTATTGTTAATCCAGTTCCATCAGTGGATATAAGCTATGCCGAGCAGTGTAATTCCGAAACCGGACCTGCAACAGTCACTTATTCTAATGGTATTGGAAGCTGGGAGACAGGAACCTTCTCAGCAACCGGTGACCTTGGAACCAAAATAAGCACAGATGGTTCTTTCATTCCTCAGAACGTAAGTCCGGGAACTTATACTGTCACTTACACTATTACAGGAAGTGGTGGCTGTTCAGATGTTCCTGTAACCACAGATGTTACAATTTATGAGCAGGTAAATATCACCACCCAGCCACAAGCCATTCGTGTCTGTGAGGGCTCTGATGCCCAATTCGAAGTTAGCGCTACAGGAGATGGTTTAAGTTACCAATGGTATAAAGAAACTGCCAGCCAGGGAAACGAAGTTGCCGGCGAAACTAATTCGATCTTAAACCTCAGTGGAGTCAACACGTCTGATGCCGGAAATTATATTGTTGTAGTAAGCGGGATTTCTCCCTGCTCATCAGTAAGTTCAACCTCCGTTGCTTTGACGGTTGACCAGGACATTGTAATAGATACTCAGCCAGCATCAATAACTTTATGCGAAAACGGATCAACCTCCATAGACGTGGTAGCTACAGTAGGTGGATCTCCCATTGACAATACCTATTCCTATCAATGGTTCAAAGGAACTACCGGTTCTGGCAGCGCTATTTCCGGAGCAAATTCGAGCAGTCTCCCACTTAATAATGTAACTCCAGGGGATTCCGGAGACTATTACGTGGAAATCAGCGGGCCTGCTGATTATGAATGTGCTACTACTATCTCAGAAGCTGCCAGTGTAGTTGTTAGAGAAACTCCTACAGTTGAAATTAGCGGTGATGCCCAGATCTGTGAAGGTAGCAGTGCCGAGATCTACTTCTCCAATGGTACGGCCAATGCGGTTGTTACCTATATTCTTAATAACAACAATACTAATCCACAGACCATTTCACTGGATTCAAATGGAGCAGCCACTTTAGATACCGGCATTTTATATGCTACAAATAATTCAGATACAGATTTCACCTATGAACTTATATCGGTGGCTTATCCTGATGACCCAACATGTTCGAAAAGTTTTGCAGCACCATTGCCATCAGCAATAATTACAGTAGCAGCAAATCCAGACGTGAGTTTATCATTTACTGATAATCAAACAGAATTCTGTACAGCCGATAACAAGTCTTACACACCTCAGCTTACTGGAACCGGTGTATATACTGGAGGTATATTTACTTCTAATGGTATAAATATAGATGCTACAACCGGGGAATTTACTCCCCGCAATGAAACCGCCGGAGAGTATACTATTTCTTATACCATTCCCGCCTATGGAGGATGTGAAGAGGAAGTAACCACACTGGGTATTTCTATTTATGAGGAAGTCCTAATCACCTCACAACCTTCTAACCTGGGTATTTGTTCTACTAATGATGCAGAGTTTTCGGTTTCCGCAACCGGCGACGGCTTAACTTACCAATGGTACAAAGATGGAGGTCCAATAACAGGAGCTACCTCGGCTACACTAACTCTGCCTGTAGCCACTTCAGAGGATGCAGGTGACTATTATGTAATGGTAGGAGGAACAAATGCATGTACTCCAACTGAAAGTACTCAGGTTCAGTCTGAGACGGTAACTTTAAATGTAGATGAGGATATCAAAATTATAGAACCCGCAGAAGACGTAAGAGTATGTGATAATACCAATGCAAGTGTGGATTTTAAATTTGTGGCACACGCCTATGGAGACCCTCTCACCTTTGAATGGATATATGCAGATGGCACTCCGGTAGATCCGGCTAACCAAAGCAATATGCAACCCAGCCTTATCGAAAGAGACCCCACTTCAGAAGAACTTGCAAACGACCCAGGTTTACAAGGCAAAAAGGTTTATGAGGGAATTCTAACCATAAATAATATTACCTCTGCCGATCAGGCATCCTATGCGGTTAGAATAGATGGAAGTGCAAATAACTTTACCTGTCCGGAAGCTATATCCAATTCATTCAATCTGGACGTTGATCCATTACCAAATGCTCCAATTGTCTCCACCCCAATAGAATATTGTATTGGAGATACTGCAGAAGCTTTAACCGCCACGGCAGAAGAAGGAGCCATTTTAACCTGGTATGATAGCCTGGGTAATGAATTAAGCGAAACTCCTACACCTGCCACGGATGTTGTGGGGAGCACTTCTTATTTCGTAACTCAAAAAGACGCTTATTGTGAAAGTCAGCAGGCTCAAATCGTCGTTACAGTTCACGATCTTCCTGTTACTCCTCCACTTACTTCAGAAGAACTGAATGTAGAGTATTGCCTGGGAGCAACTGCCTCTGCCCTAAGCGCAACCGCAAGTTCCGACCATACAATTGTATGGTACGATTCTGAAACCAGTTCCACACCCTTAGATTCTGCTCCCACGCCTCAAACCACTGCGGCAGGAACTATAAATTACTGGGTAAGTCAAACAAACAACATCACCACATGCGAAAGTGATAGAGTACAAATTATTGTTAGCATTAATGATCTTCCGAATATAAGTATCACTAATTCCGGAAACGATACTATTTGCGAAGGGGATGAAATAACATTGACGGCTTCAGATGCGAATGATAGCGATTCCTCCACTACTTACAGCTGGGACTGGACCGGTAATACGGGATCTGCTTTAACCGGGCCAGCACAAAACTTCAGCCCTACAGAAACCACTACTTATACTGTAACAGCTACCAGTGGCAAGGGATGTGTAAACACGGAAGAAATTACCATAAATGTAGATCCTCAACCCATTGCAGGTACTTTAGACGGACCAGAAAGCGTATGCTTTAGCAATCCTACAGGTGATTTAAATTTAACAGGATATTCAGGCACAATAACCAGGTGGGAATATAAACCCGAATCTTCAACTACGTGGACTGCGATAAATGAAGATACGCCTGATGCAAATCATCAATTTAGCGGATTAACTGAGCCTACCTCTTATCGGGTTGTAGTTACCAATGGTGTTTGTGATGAAGTTTTTTCAAACGAATGGAGTATAAACCTAGATCCCGTACCGGTTGGAGGCGAATTAGCTTTTGATGGTTTTGGAAGAACGGTAGAAACCTGTTCGAACCCTGGACCGGATTATAATATTCCGTTAAGCCTTACGGGTCAGGTAGGTGAAATAGTAGGCTGGAGATATAAAGAAGGTTCTGCCACTGATTGGTCTACGGTCACAGCCGGAGGCTCAACCTTTACCGGTACTACTTTAAGCCCCGATATAATAAGAAGCCTTGGTATTAATCAATCTACCATCTTCGAAGTAGAAATATCAAGCGGTGCCTGTACCCCTAATGCCATTTCCCAAAGCGCCACTTTAGGTATTGTATCCTCAGACATCGCTCCTAATCCTGTAACAGTGACTCCAGGGGTGGTATGTATAGGGGATGAAGTTACTCTTAGCGGAAGTACAGGTTATGGAACCGGTGAAGGAATGGAAGCAGGAGCTTTTGATTACTCCTCAATTACCAACAAAGGCTGGAGGATTAAAGATAAAAATGGGGTAGAATCTAATTTTGATTCAAGTGCCGATAACGGGGTAGCCGCAATATGGCTTAGAACGAATCCTTTACCATTGACTACTGCTAATCTTAATACCGGATCTTTATACACCCAAAACTGGGATTCCAGTGCCGGAGATGAAGGAAACAAAGGTTTTGCGATAGTTTCAGGTCCGAATCCATCCACTCTCGAAACTTCTGTTTTCAATTTATTTGCTGTAGACAGTCCTGTTCTCACTTTTGATACAGCATATAACCTCACTCCAGGAGCCGCCATCTATGTAGAGATATCTACAGATGGAGGTGAAACTTATAATGAAGAAAATATATTATTTGAATTAGAAGCTACAGATGCGCAGGATGGATCAAGCGGAAACTATGAAAGTTTTGGTGATGGTACAGTTAGCTCCAGGCCTAAAAATAAGATAGTTCTAGATTTAACTGCATATGAAAGCCTTGACAATTTGAGAATTAGATTCAGATACGAGGGA
Source organism: Gramella jeungdoensis (assembly GCF_023805255.1). Classification (GTDB taxonomy): domain Bacteria; phylum Bacteroidota; class Bacteroidia; order Flavobacteriales; family Flavobacteriaceae; genus Christiangramia; species Christiangramia jeungdoensis. The sequence continues at coordinate 567,901 of NZ_JAMSCK010000002.1, read as the reverse complement.
ATCAACCCCGGGGATGTATGGGCAGTTGACGCAATTAGTCTTCCTGTTGAACCCACCAATGTAGATTTAACCTGGACAGACTATACTGACCCTGAAAATCCTGTTGTAATTGGAACAAATGATACTGAGCAATGGACTCCAACTCTGATAGGGTGGAATGATTTCGAAATACGTACTAGACTTACCTTTGACAGTACAGGCCAGCAATGCCCTGTAGTTGAAAACTGGAAAACCATCAGCGTCTACGCATTTGACAGTTATACCACAACCGCTACTGCAGTTGTAGGAAGTTGTGGTTATAGTGAAATCCAGTTAACGGGTACCCTTACCGGAGGAGTTCAGGGTGAGATTACAGAATTCCCGGCCGATGACTCATCGACACTTGCGTGGGCAGTAATAGAGTCGCCCGATGGTTATACATTCGACCCTAGTCATTTTTCACCCTCTATTAACGATGCCAACGTCGTATTCGACCCGCCGGTGGCGGGAGATTATACCTTAAGATGGGAAATCACACCTGATGAAGACAATCCATGTACAATCACATATGAAGATGTTTCGTTCTATTCAGATAACTGTACTACCCTTGATTTTGACGGGGTGGATGACCATGTAGTAATTAGTGACAGTTATTCAACAGCACAAACGATAGAGGCCTGGGTAAGACCTGAATCAGAAAATGGACCCGGATCTGGAAAAGTGGCTACTATTTTCTCAACAGAGAATTATGAATTATTCCTTAACGCAAACTATAGACCTGTATTAAAATATTATGGTAAGACCCTTACTTCTAATAAAGGAATTAGCCCTGATGGAAGATGGTACCACCTGGCAGTTGTTTTTAACAGCAATGGCGCAACTATTTATATAGACGGAATTGAAATTACAGACAAAACTGCCGGTACAGGAAGTGCTACTGGAACAGGAAACAACTTTATAATAGGTGGCAGGTATAACGGAGATACCACAGAGCCTGACAATTACTTTTCAGGCTGGATTGAAGAACTAAGGATATGGGATACTCAATTGACAGAGGACCAGATCAGGTTTATGATGAATCAGCACTTGCAGAATGCAGGAAATATGGGAGTTGAAATTCCAATACCTGTTCCCGGAGGTTTAACTTATAATAACTTACTGGGTTACTACAGGCTCATATCTTCCCAACCCGATCCACTTGGGGCAGCAAGTCCAATTACATATGATCCCGCATTGATGCCACAAAATGGTGAAACTCCCGACTTGGCTATTAACTCCATTTCAGGAATACTGAGAAATATGACGACTCATCAAAAGAATACCGCTCCTTTACCATATTTATCAGCTGTAGATGGCCAGTGGACAAATGTAACTACATGGTTACGTCCAACTGTTTGGGATATTCCAAATGCGAATGGCGTTACAGGTGATCCTATTGACTGGAATATTGTGAGAACCTTTCATAACATAACTTCTCAGGCCAAGGATATAACTGTTTTAGGTCTCAAATCTGAAACAGTAGACAAAGAATTAACCATTGCAAATCCGGCAGGACCTCAAGATGAAACAAATTCCGGGCAATTCATAAGGGTTACTCATTACTTACTTCTGGATGGAAATATGGATCTTGTGGGAGAGTCTCAATTACTGCAGGATCAGGAAAGTATTCTGGAGCCTGCAAGCGCAGGCTGGCTGGAAAGGGACCAACAGGGAACCCAAAGCAGTTATAATTATAATTATTGGTGTAGCCCGGTAAGCCCACAGGGAGTTGGTGGTGTTAATGAAGATTATACGATTGGAGGTATACTATTGGATGGAACAGATTCTTCAAATCCGGTGACCCCCAACTGGCAGGGAACATATCATGCTGCAGATCATGGACCAAGGACAAGTCCCATTATTTTAAGTACGTATTGGATGTGGCGCTTTAGAGGAACCGCTGATGTCTATGGCGAATGGAGACATGTTGACAATACCGGAAGTATACAAACCGGAGAGGGATATACAATGAAGGGTACTTCAGGTACCGCTGGGGTCACTGACACCCAGAACTATGTTTTTAAAGGCAAACCTCATAATGGCAGTTTTACCCGGCAAATAGATCCTAACATGAATTATTTACTGGGAAATCCTTATCCATCCGCAATGGATGCCGACAGTTTCATATTAGACAATTTAGCAGCTCCAACCGGAAATAATACTCAAAATATATTTAACGGAGTATTATATTTCTGGGATCACTTTGCAGGGCAGACCCACTACTTGGAAGAATATATTGGAGGTTATGCTGCATATTCCCTGGCCGGGGGCGTTCCTGGTGTAGCACTTGATCCTCGTATTAACGACAACAATAGCTCTGGCACAAAAATACCTAGTCGCTATATTCCTGTGGCGCAGGGATTCTTCCTCTTAACCAATGGAGACACAAATTCTGAAGTCGATAATTATGCTGCTCAATCAGGGCCTGTTGTATTTCAGAATAGTCAACGTATTGGGGTAAGAGAAGGTGTGTCAGTTAATGGTGAGGATCCGTCCACTTTTATGATTGCCGATAACAATTTTAAAAGTGCAACACAATCCACTAAAGAAAGAACGCAATTTACAACCACAGATTCCCGCGCCAAGATCCGGCTGAAATTTAAATCTCCTAAATCTATTCACAGGCAAATCCTGGTAACTAAAGATGATAAAACTACGAATGGTTATGATATAGGTTATGATGCTCCCCTGGCAGATAATAATATAGAAGATATGTACTGGATTATTAATGAGCGGGAATATGTTATCCAGGCAGTCCCCGATTTTGAAGAAGATCAGGTATTACCTCTGGGAGTTAAGATTGATGAGGAAGGAGAATTTACAATTCAGCTGGACAGTACTGAAAACTGGACGGCAGGTAAGCCAATCTATTTAAAAGATAAAAAACTTGATACAATTCATGATTTAATCACAAGTCCCTATATCAGCACTGCAGAGCCAGGAAAGAACAATGACAGGTTTGAGATAGTCTTCTTCAATGAGAAAGAGGAGGCCTCTAATCCAGATCCTATAACTGAAATCCCAACTGATCTTCCATTGGTAGATGGTCTGGTTGGAGTTAGTTACAGTCATTTTAGCAGACAAATTAAGATCAGTAACGAGGATCTACTGGAGGTATCGGGAGTGATGATTTTTGACATGAATGGAAGGCTCATCCAGGAATTTGACGGGCTTCCAACCGAAAAAGAAATTTTATTGGGAATGAGACCTGTTAGGTCTGGAATCTATATCGTAAAAGTATTTTGCGAAAATGCATATTGCGATAAAAAGATCATTGTAAAATAAAATATTGAGGTAATTTCCTACAATCAGAATTACTTTACTGGTTTATAGCGGTTTAATTTAAAAAAAACTTGATTTTTTTACCGTTTATCGATTTTATGTGTATTTTTACCGATGAAAATCAAACCATTGGTAGCCTATGCATAAAATTACCTCATCGGTGAAAACCGGGGGATTATTAATTTTTCTTCTTGTTTTCACGCTTAGCTTTATTATAGCTTCAACCAAAAGTTCAACGGCTGGTCTTACAGTAACTTCTGATGAGATCACGCCAGTTTCATGCTTTGGTGGAAATGACGGTGCTATAAAAGTTTCAGTAACCGGTGGTAATTCTAGTTATTCTTATACCTGGTCTGGGCCTAACTCTTACAGTAATTCTACTGAAGATATAAGCAATTTATATGCGGGAACATACACTCTTCAGGTTAGTGATAATGATGGGAATACCGGAGAAATCACTATTGAAGTCAGTCAACCGGATGAACTTCAAATTTCAGGCTCAACGGTTACCGATGTACTTTGTAATGGAGAAAGTAATGGTACTTTAACGGCCGGAACCGTTACCGGAGGAAATTCGGGATATGAATACAGCATTAATGGAACTTCCTGGCAAGCATCCGAAACTTTCAATAATCTTCCTGCTGATTCATATACCCTCAGAGTTCGCGACAGTAAAGGCTGTGAAGCTTCAGAAATAATAACTATTCAGGAACCCGCACCATTAACAATATCCGGATCTACATCAACTGATGTTTTATGTAATGGGGAAAGCAATGGAACAATTACAGTAGGAACAGTATCTGGAGGAAATTCAGGATATGAATACAGCATTAATGGTACTTCGTGGCAAACTTCAAAATCTTTTACCGGCCTTTCAGCTAATTCATATACAATAAAAGTGCGAGATGCAAAAGGATGTGAGGCTTCAGAAAACATTACTGTTAATGAACCTGCGTCTTTAAATATATCTGGATCAACTGTCACTGATGTACTTTGTAATGGAGAAAGTAATGGTACTTTAACTGCTGGAACCGTAACCGGAGGAAATTCAGGATATGAATACAGCATTAATGGAACTTCCTGGCAAACATCCACAACTTTCAATAATCTTCCATCTGGTAATTATATCATTACTGTAAGGGATAATAAAGGCTGCCAGACAACTTCTCAGACTTTAACCATTTCACAACCTGATGAATTAGTCATTAATAATACCGATTATTCAAAACCTACCTGTAAAGGAAACAGGGATGGGTCTATTATTTCTATAGATGTTACAGGTGGCACTTCAGGTTATCAGTATAAGTTAAATAATGGCTCTTATCAGAATGGAAAGAATTTCAATGGTCTCGGTGCAGGAGACCACACCATTTATGTAAAAGACGCAAATGATTGCGTTGCATCCAAAACTATTACAATTACAGAACCTGAAGCCCTGGCCTTGACCGGATCTTCAGTGGTAGAACCCGGATGCAATGGACTTTCAGACGGCCAAATTATTGCCGGTACGGCAACTGGAGGTACTCCTCCTTATGAGTACAAAGTAAATAGTAGAAGTTATCAATCTGAGCAGACATTTACTGGTTTTTCTTCCGGAAGCTATACAGTTACAGTGAAAGATGCCAGTGGTTGTACGGCTTCAGAAAGCGTTACCGTAACCGAACCAGATCCACTGGAAATTTCCAATTCCTCTTTTCAGGAACCTGATTGTTCTGGTGAAAGTACAGGAACCATAACTGCCGGGGATATAAGTGGGGGAACATCCCCTTATCAGTATAAGATTACAGGAAGAAGTTACCAGGCTTCTAAGACCTTTGAAAATATAGCAGCAGGAACTTATACTATTACCGTCCTTGATGATAATTCTTGTGAAAGCTCTGAAACCATTACGGTTACTGAGCCGGAAGTTTTAAACCTTTCAGGTTCCACTTCCACTCCTGTATCATGTAATGGAGAATCTAATGGAACAATTACAGTAGGTACAGTAACTGGAGGTAACTCTGGGTTTCAATATAAAATTGATAGCGGAGCTTTTTCCTCATCTACCACATTTACTGGTCTTGCCGCGGGTGACCATATAATTACTGTAAGGGACAACAAAGGTTGTGAATCAACTGAAACTGTAACTGTAACTCAACCAGAGGTATTAAGCCTTTCAGCATCCACTTCCACTCCTGTTTCATGTAATGGAGGTTCAGATGGAACTGTTATCGTTGGCAATGTTTCAGGAGGTAACTCAGGGTATCAATACAGTATTGATGGAGGGTCTTTTTCAACCACCACGACCTTCACCGGTCTAACAGCAGGCGACCATATTATTACAGTTAAAGATGATAAGGGCTGTGAAACTACAGAAAAAGTAACTGTAACTCAACCAGACGTTTTAAGTATTTCAGGTTCCACGTCAACCTCTGTATCATGTAATGGAGGTTCAGATGGAACCGTTACCGCAGGAACAGTTTCAGGAGGTAACTCTGGTTTTCAATACAGCATAGACGGGGGAACCTTTTCAACTTCAAAAACCTTTACAGGGCTTTCAGCTGGGGATCATACCGTCACAGTAAGGGACAACAAAGGCTGTGAAGCTTCAGAAACTATCACTATTAGTGAACCAGAACCTTTAATTTTTACTGAAGCCAGTATTACTCATGTAAGTTGTAATGGAGGCAATGACGGAACAATTATAGCAGGAACTCCATCGGGAGGAACTGCCTCTTACTCATATGCCTTGGATGAAGGCACTTTTACTTCTTCAAAAACATTTAACAACCTAAGTGCTGGAATTCATTATCTAAAAATAAAGGATGCCAAAAACTGTGAAACAGTACAAACCATAGAAATTACAGAGCCTGACCCCTTAAGCATGACAGATCCTAGCAGCACCGAGGCTACCTGCTTTGGAGGAGCTGACGGAACCATTACGGTAGGGACAATGTCTGGAGGGAATGGTAATTATCAATATTCCCTGGATAACACAAACTTTACCACTTCAACTACATTTACCGGATTAACAGCAGGAAATTATACAATCTTTGTTAAAGACGGTAAGGACTGTGCCCTGCAAAAAACAATTTCAGTATCACAACCAAATGAGTTAAGTGCTTCTATTAGTAAAACGAATGTTAGCTGTTTTGAAGGATCAGATGGAAGTGTAACTCTATCCCAGGTTACAGGGGGACATGGAAACTATGAATATAGTGTTGATGGAACCTCATGGCAATCAGACACAACTATACAAAATTTAAGCAGTGGTACTTACAGCATATACGTAAGAGATGCAGATTATACTGATTGCGAAGTTGTTTTAAGCTCAGTACAAATCACACAACCCGCGGCTCCAGTAACCGCAACCATAACTACAACCAGAACTACAAGCTATGGTTCTGCTACAGGAACCGCTACTGCTAATGGCTCAGGTGGCACCCCAGGTTATACCTATGAATGGAGAGCTTCAGGTAATTCGACAGTGCTGCAAACCACCAAAACCGCTACCAATTTGCCGGCGGGAGATTATGAATTAACTATAACCGATACCAAGGGTTGTTCCTATATTGAAGAATTTACGATTATTGAAACTATAGATGCCACAATAATCCCTACCTCTATTTGTTCAGACAATGAGGAAGACCTTATCAGAACTTCATATTTTGAAGTAGAAGACCTAACCGCTCGTGGCGGTGTAGGCCCATATACTTACCAATGGAGCTTCGGAAGCGATTCCACTCCTTCATCCGCAACCGGTCCTGGTTCACACGAGGTTAAATATGCCACTACCGGAAATAAAGATATTATACTGACGGTTACCGATTCTGAAAATGTTTCCAAGGAATTCAATTACACACAATTCGTTGGAGAATGTTACAGGGATAACTGTGGATCAGACGATTTTGTGGTTAACTCATACTACGTAGGAGACTATGACGGCAACAGAACAACGGTAACAAACTGTAGCGATGGCGTACAGAAGTATATTCATATGAATCTGAGCAGCCAGACAGAACGTTATTCTCTATATGCTGAATTAACATATACAGTTACGAACCTTCTTACCGGAGAAAGTAATACTTATACTAAAAATGGATGTTTTTATGAAAATCAGGCAGTCCCTGATAACTCCAGAACGATTCCTATAGATTGGGACTGTGGTTCAGTTATCACTGTAGACAATATTTATCTTACCTTTTCCAACAACATTAAATGGTCCTGTGGCCAGGGGCCAAATCCTAAATGTTATTCTACCAATAATCAGGAAACAGTTGAGTCTCCACTATATGCCACTGCGACTCCTAATGAGATCCTTTGTTATGGAGATGAATTTGGCACTATTGAAGTTCAGGCTTCTGGAGGAAGGGCTCCTTATCAATATAGCATCACCTCTGCAACTTCAGGATACCAGACAGAAAGTACCTTTAACAATCTGCCCGCAGGAGATTATAATGTATGGGTTAAAGATTATGACGGGCTAGTGTACCAGGTTCCCACAGTAACGATAACTCAACCCGACAATCCAATATCACTGGAGACAAGTGTAATTACACCTGCTTGTTACGGAGATACAGGGGAGGCTTCAGTCACTGCAACAGGAGGAACTCCTTTTGAAACTGGTGAACCTTACCAGTATTTATGGAATGATGCTTCTGAACAAACTACCTCTACAGCTACCGGTCTGGTTGCTGGTGATTATACTATTACAGTAATTGACGCCAATGGATGCCAGGCTATTAAAACTGTGACTATCACTCAACCCGAAGAACTAACGGTAGCCGAGACAGGAGAAAATCAAACACATGGTTGTGGATTCAATACAACCACCCTTGAAGCAAACACTCCTGTGACAGGAACCGGTGAGTGGACAATTGTTTCCGGAACAGGAGGTACCATAGCAGAACCCACCAATCCTAATTCTGAATTTACCGGAACTAATGGCACTTATAACCTAAGGTGGACGATTTCTCATCCAGATGGAACCTGTGCCACCACAAGTGATATGACGGTTACTTTTGCCGCTGACTGTAGCACCCTTGATTTTGATGGAGTAGACGATCATGTTATCATGGGAGATAATTACCCTCTATCTTCAGGCTCATTTTCCATTGAAGTTTGGGTAAAACCAAAATCTGTAAATGGAGTTAGAACCGTCCTTTCCAAAAGGGACTATTCAAATATGAATAATGGTGGTTTTGATCTCATTATTAACAACGGTGCCCCAACCTTTAGATGGGGAAGTAGTTCGGTTTCTACCTCCAGCAAGGTTGGAACTGACAGGTGGTATCATTTAGCGGTGATTTACAAAAATTCCAGTTTAGAACTTTATGTGGATGGAATCAGGGTTGGCAACAGTTCAGCTTCCAATCCAGCATCAACTTCAGCATCCTTTATACTTGGAGCGATTTACGATTCTGCAACTCCCGATGTGCCTAAAAACTACTTCCATGGCTGGATGGAAGAATTAAGAATTTGGAATACTGCTCTAACTGTTGAGCAGCTAAGATTCATGATGAACCAAAGGGTTGAAAACAATGGAGGAAATACAAAAGGAGAAGTTTTGCCTATGGACGTTCCAAACTCCCTATCATGGTCAAACCTAAAAGGCTACTATCGCCTATTCCCAAGCGAAATAATTAACGGTGAAACCCCGGATATTTCAAATACCCCTGTGAATGGAATTTTAAAGAATATTGAAACAAACCAAAAAAATACAGCACCCCTTCCCTATATTTCGGAAACGACAGGAAGTTGGCGCAGCAGATCTACATGGGACACCAATATTGGCAATGAAAATGAGAACTGGTGGGATGTTCCAAATGGTAAGGGTATTAATGGTGAATATATTAACTGGAATATCGCCAGAATCTCCCATAACATTAACTCTGGTTCAGAAGACATTTATCTGCTCGGATTACTTTCTGATTCTGGAGAGTTAAAAGTAGATGGAAACGTTTCCTCCGGTACCGGTCAGGGCCTTACTGTAACTACTTACCTGAAGCTGAACGGTTATATCAACCTGGAAGGTCAGTCCCAGTTAGTTCAAACCGAAGGCAGTATTCTGGAAGAAGCAAGTACAGGTTATATTGATATAGATCAGCAGGGAACAGAAAACAGTTTCAATTATAACTACTGGAGCTCGCCCGTTAGTCTTCGGAACAGCACTGCAAATAATACAGGCTATAAGCTTAAGGAGGTTTTGTGGGATGGTAGCGGCCAAACTCCTGCAGCCATATCCTTTAACGGACAATATCACTGGGCAGATGGTAATTACTCCGGAAACACCCGGATCAGTACTTACTGGCTTTATACTTTTCAGGGAGTGGCCGATGATTATAGTGAATGGCACCGGTTTAGTGAAAATGACCTTCTGCCTCCGGGAGTTGGTTATACCATGAAAGGCACCCATGGATGGGTTCCTGTTTCAAACAGACAGAATTATACATTCAGAGGAAAACCCAATAATGCGGATATTTCGCTAAATATTTCTTCGGGCCAGAATCTTCTTTTAGGAAACCCATATCCCTCAGCCATAGATGCAACCATGTTCATTCAGGAAAATCTGGATAGTTTCAATGGAAGCATCTATTATTGGGATCATTTTGGCCCGGAAAACTCGCATTATTTAGTGGAATATGTTGGAGGTTATGCCGTCTATAACTTATCTGGAGGTATCCAGGCAGCTACTTCAAGTGATGCCAGAATAAATAATAACGGAGCTACAGGAGACAAAATTCCAGGAAATTATATTCCGGTAGCACAGGCCTTCTTCGTAAATTCTTTGGGAGTCAGCAATCCGAGTACAATTACTTTTAAAAATGAGCAAAGAGCATTCGTAAAAGAATCTGTTGGAAATTCACAATTTTTAGCTCAGGAATACCCTACCAAGGAAAAGCAGGCAATTTTTTCCAAGGATAGCCGATATAAGATTCGTTTAAAATTCAGCTCCCCAAAAGGATATAATCGTCATATTCTTGTAACGGCAGACGCCAAGACAACAAATGAATTTGACCTTGGTTATGACGCTCCTCTAATAGATAATATCCCTGAAGATATGTACTGGATGATTGGAGAATCAGAATTTGTAATCCAAGCAGTTCCAAATTTTAATTTTAATCAGGTTTTACCTTTAGGAATCAAAATTGCACAGGAAGATGAATTTACCATCGAAATAGAAAAATTAGAGAATTTCACAAAAGATGTGAATATCTATCTGCATAATAAGGAGGACGATACTTATCATAATCTCAGTGATAAAAAGTTCAAGGCTACAGAAGCTCCAGGTTCTTATAATGATAAATACGAGATCGTCTTCACCCAACCAGGAACTGAAGACGAAACTGGAAAAGACAAACCTTTATTGACGGAAAATCCGCGGATAATGGTAGATTACTTAAGAGACACCAAAGAGATCGCCATTTCAAATCCCGATCTCCTTCAAATTGAACAGATCCAGCTTTTCAGTATGAGTGGACAGGTTATTAAAAGTTTTGAGGATGTTCCAGCTGAAAAAAGCATTCGCTTAAAAGTGGAAAGACCACTTAGCTCAGCAATTTATATCGTAAAAGTGTTTACAAGAGAAAACCAGTACTCCAGAAAGGTTATTATCAAAGAATAAAATTAAGGCTTGTATTTTAATGGAAGGTATACCACCTTTTTGGTATCAAAAAAATCCTCCTCAAAATAATCGGAAAGCTCAAAGATCTCCGCAGTGCGGTAATCTTTGAGCTCTTCGGTTAGATCTCCTCCCTTTAAATAAAGAATCCCGTTCCTTCGGTCATGTTTACTGGTCTTTTTGATTTTCCCTTTTATCCATCTCACAAAAGTGGGCATTACTGCCACAGCCCTGCTAACGATAAAATCATATTGTCCATCCAGATCTTCTACTCTTTCATTAAACGACTTGACATTTTCAAGACCAAGTCCTTCAGAAACCTCATTTACCACTTTTATTTTCTTTCCTATGGAATCTACAAGGTGAAACTCACACTCTGGAAACATTATAGCAAGAGGAATTCCAGGGAACCCTCCCCCTGTTCCTACATCAAGTATTTTAGACCCTGGTTTAAATTGCTGCACTTTAGCGATTCCAAGAGAATGGAGTACATGTCGCAGGTATAACTCATCAATATCTTTTCTAGATACTACATTGATCTTGAGATTCCAGTCCTTGTATAATTCTTCCAGCTTTTCAAATTTGAAAAGTTGCTCTTCTGTTAATTCCGGAAAATATTTCTTGATTAATTCCAAATTGCTCAAATTTTTGGTTCAAAAGTAGGTATTTTTTATGGTTATTTTTTTTCAAAAAAGTCTATGGAAATTTATAATATTTTAACTTTGAGGCTGCTTTTCAGTATAGTAAAGCACGCGCAAAAAAACAGTTGCATTAGCAATATTTAAATAATTTAGAATCATGCAGGAACAATTATCTAATCGCATCAAATCAATGGCAACCTCGCAAACGCTGGCTATGGCAGCGAAAGCGCGCGAACTTAAAGAAGAAGGAAAAGATATTATTGGGCTTAGTCTGGGAGAGCCAGATTTCAATACCCCAGATTTTATAAAAGAAGCCGCGATACAGGCGATTAATGACAATTATAATTCCTATACCCCGGTTGACGGGTATGTAGAATTAAAGGATGCGATCATCAATAAGTTTAAAAGAGACAACAACCTCACTTATGACAGGTCTCAGGTTGTCGTTTCTACCGGAGCTAAACAATCACTTGCCAATGTGGCTATGGTGATCCTTAATCCGGGTGACGAAGTACTGCTCCCCTGTCCTTATTGGGTAAGTTACGCTGAAATTGTTAAGCTCGCTGAAGGAGTTCCTGTTGAGATACCTACAACTGTAGAGACCAATTTCAAGATAACCCCTGAACAATTAGAAGCTTCCATCACTCCAAAAACCAGAATGATATGGTACAGCTCTCCATGTAATCCCAGTGGTATGGTATACAGCAGGGAGGAATTAAGAGCTCTTGCTGATGTTCTGAAAAAATACCCGGATATCATTGTAGTAAGCGATGAAATATATGAGCATATAAATTTTGTTGGCGGACATGCATCAATGGCTGAATTTGAAGATATGTATGACCGTACGGTTACTGTAAATGGGGTTTCAAAAGCATTTGCTATGACTGGCTGGAGAATAGGATATATTGGCGCTCCTACATATATCGCCAGGGCTTGTAATAAGATGCAGGGCCAGATAACAAGTGGCGCTAACTGTATCGCTCAACGTGCAGTGATCACAGCACTGGAAGCACCGGTAAGTAAGATCAGCCATATGATCGATACTTTTAAAAGCCGAAGGAAACTTATTATCGACCTTCTAAACGGAATAGAGGGCTTCGTAACACCTGAACCTGAAGGTGCGTTCTACGTTTTTCCTAATATATCTTCATTTTTTGGCAAAACGATAAAAGGCCATGAAATACTTAATGCAACCGACTTTAGTATGTTCCTTCTCGAGGAGGCAAATGTAGCGACAGTAACGGGTGATGCCTTTGGTAATCCGGAATGTATCAGGATTTCTTACGCTGCAAGTGAATCCCAGATAGAAGAAGCATTAAAAAGAATTAAAGAAGCAGTGACTGAATAGAATTATTCAGATAAACTGAAAAAATAAAAAACCGGCTTCAATGCCGGTTTTTTTATTATCTGTTTCTCCAGAAAAACGGAGTAAGTATAATTAACACCGTAAATAGCTCAAGCCTTCCTATTAGCATTAGAAAACAACACCACCATTTTCCGAAGTCGGGCAACATGTCAAAGTTATTAACAGGACTCAGACCTCCGAAAGCAGGACCTATATTCCCTAATGAAGAAGCTGCTCCCCCTATAGCTGTTTCAAAATCCAATCCTAAAGCAGCAAGAACTACCGCACCTATGATAAAAGCTAACATGTATAGGATAAAAAATCCCAGGATATTGAAGACTATTTCCTTACTGATCGATTTTCCATTGAAACGAACAGGTAGAATGGCATTTGGATGAAGAGTACGTTTAAATTCGATCAAACCATTTTTGATCATGATAAGATGACGCATCACTTTTACTCCACCTGCAGTAGAGCCAGCAGAGCCGCCCAGAAAGAACAAGCCGAAAAATAGTATAGTAAGAAATGGAGTCCACATCGTATAATCGGCAGTCACAAATCCTGTCGTAGTAATCACCGCCAGCACCTGAAACAAAGAATGTCTGAAAGCGCTTTCCCATTTACCAAAAACCATTGGATGATCTATTGAGGAAATACTAACATCTGCCTGAAAATAAACAACCAGAGCCGATATTACGGTAAATCCTGCAATAAAGAGGAAGTACCATTTGAATTCATCATCATGTAGAACTTTGCTAATCTTTCCTTTAAATGCAAAGTAACTCAAAACAAAGTTACTACCTGCAAGTAGCATGAAAACGATTATTATGTATTGAATTGCGGGATTATCATTCCAATAAGCAATACTTGCATTTTTGGTAGAAAAACCTCCCGTAGAAAGCGTGCTAAAGGCGTGATTTACAGCATCAAAGAATGTCATTCCAGCTACCCACAATAAAATAGTTTCTGCAAGTGTGTAGGAAACATAGATTAACCATAACCTTTTCGCCGTATCTGTTATTCTTGGTTTTAATTTATCGGCACTGGGACCGGGAGATTCAGCACTAAAAAGCTGCATTCCCCCAATACCTAAAAGTGGTAAAATAGCTATCGCAAGCACAATGATTCCCATTCCACCTATCCAGTGGGTAAGACTTCTCCAAAACAGGATCCCTTTTGGAATGGTTTCAATGTCATTTAATATGGAAGCCCCTGTGGTAGTGTAACCAGACATCGTTTCAAAAAAGGCATTTGTAAAGCGAGGAATAGATTCACTTATCACATATGGCAAAGCTCCACTAAGCGCCATAAATATCCAACCAAAAGTTACAATGATATAACCTTCTCTAATCTTCACTTCCTTACTGTGACCTCGAGTAGTGAACATTAGGAGTGTCCCTACAAATAGAGTGATTAGGGCTGCAGTAGATATTTCCAGGGTAACTCCATCCTGGTAAAACCAGCTCACTAAAGTGGCAAGTAACATAAAGCCGCCATTACACAGCAGCAATAAGCCCATTACATGAAGAATTATTTGATAATTCAGTCTGGGCATTACAAGAAAAGTTTTTCTACTTTATTGATAGAACGGGGTAGGCAACATACTACTATTCTATCACCGGGTTTAATTAGGAAATCTCCCAGAGCAATCATCCCTTTGCCATTTCTAATGATTCCACCAATTATCGCAGATCTTGGAAAATCGAGATCCTTAATTCTTTTATCACTTACCTGTGACTCGGGTTTCACAATAAACTCTAAAAGCTCCGCATTCATATTGTTCAGTTTCGTCATGGCTACTACTTCACCTTTTCTAACGTACCTGAAAATATTATTCGCGGCAAGGAGTTTTTTATTTATAAGCGTATCAATCCCTATAGAATGGCTCAATTGAAAATAATCCATATTCTCTACCAGGGAGATCGTTTTTTTAACACTTTTGGATTTAGCTACAAGGCAGGACATGATATTTGTTTCAGAATTACCGGTAACCGCAATAAATGCATCCATATCATGGATATTCTCTTCTTCCAGCAATTCTACGTTTCTACCATCTCCATTTATAATCAAAGTCTCTGGAAGTTCATCTGCAAGCTCATAGGCTTTTTCACGATCTTTCTCTACCAGCTTAACTTTAAAATTATTTCTACACAGATCCTGAGCCGTCTTTCTTCCAATCTTACTTCCACCAAGAACCATGACATTTTTAATGTCTTGTCTTATCTTTCCAGTAAGCTTATAGAGCTCCTCTACCCCATTCTTCAAGGTAATAAAATACACCTGGTCACCATCCTTAAACTGAGTATCTCCCCTGGGTATTAAAGTATATTGAGTTCCAAATCTTTGGATAGCAATAGGAACAAAATTCAATTCCGGAAATATCTTAGCAGCCTCCTTAACAGTTTTCCCAACAAAAGTGGCAGTCCTGGAAAGACTAACTCCTATCATGGTCAAAGCACCATCTTCGAACTCATAGCTGTCATTAAAAGCAGACTGATTCAAAAGAAGTTCAATTTCACGGGAGGCCAGTGCCTCCGGAGAAATAAGTTCATCAATCCCAAAACGTGTAAACCCAAGCTCTCCCTGATTTTCAAGAAATTCCGTATTGGAAATTCTGGCGATAGTTCTTTTAGCCCCAAGCTGCTTAGCAAGGACACATACGGTAATATTAGTCGCCTCGCTAGAAGTAACACTTATCACCATATCGGTATGCTTTACCTGGGCTTCTTTAAGAATTTTTATAGAGCTCGCATCACCCTTAACCGTTTTTATATCCAAATGAGTATCAGCGTAAGCCAGATTATCCCTGTTTGGATCAATTAGCGTGATGTCCTGAGATTCAAAGGAAAGTAATTTAGCTAAATGAAATCCTACTTCACCTGCACCGGCGATAATTATTTTCATATAACAGCTTCAAATTGAAAGGGCAAAGTTAAGGTATTTTCAAGAAACGAAAAATTTCAATTTCGAGATAAAAATTTAATGATCAGTAAGGTATTTTAAGCATATAGGTTATCTTTGGCGCAAAGTTTTTTTATGGATAAAAAGGTTACGCCTTATAAGGATTCCAAACTCTCCAAAAAGAAGCAGGTTGAGCAGATGTTCGATAATATTTCGGACAATTATGATGGCCTGAACAGGGTTATTTCGCTTGGAACCGATGTGAAATGGAGGAAAAAGGTGGTCAAAGCTGTTTCTGCAAAGAATCCTGACAGTATTTTAGACATCGCCACCGGCACTGGGGACCTTGCAATACAAATGGCTCAGACCAACGCAACCAGAATAGTAGGCCTGGATCTTTCTGAAGGAATGCTGAAGGTTGGCAGAAAAAAGATTTCTGAAAGGAATCTTGATTCCCGAATTGAAATGATGCAGGGAGACTCTGAAAATTTACCCTTTGAAGAAAACTCTTTCGATGCAATTACGGTCGCCTTTGGTGTTAGAAACTTTGAAAACCTGGAAAAAGGACTTGAAGAAATATTCAGAGTTTTGAAACCTGGAGGTATTTTCGTAGTATTGGAAACCTCGGTACCCGCAAAATTTCCCTACAAACAAGGCTACCGTCTATATTCAAATTTTATTTTACCCATTATTGGCAAAATATTTTCTAAAGACAAGAATGCATATTCTTACCTGAGCGAAAGTGCTGCAAATTTTCCCTATGGTATAGCTTTCAACAATATTTTGGAAAAAATTGGGTTTATAGATGTAAAAGATTTGCCTCAAACATTTGGCGTTTCAACCATTTATATTGCTTCAAAGTAATACCATGAAAAAAATATTGATGATCACCTTTCTGGCATTATGTTTTAATGCCGCAAACGCCCAGATTTTCTCAGGTGAAAGCGTATTGAATCAACAAAATTTCGATCAGCAACGCTGGTCCTGGGGATATTTTTTGGGATTCAACAGCTATGATTTCAATTTTGATTATATAAACTACAACCCAAGCCCAGTAACAGGTCAGGATTTCAGGGTTGAAAAAAGAGTTGGTTTTAATGTTGGTTTACTTGGAAATTTAAAACTAAGCCACAATCTTGATCTGCGTCTTGAACCGGGGGTGAATTTTAATACCAGGGGATTTCAGGCGGTGAAAGCTGATGCCAACACATATAGGGAAATTAGCTCTACTTATGTACATATCCCTTTGCTTCTAAAATTTAGTGCTAACCGATTGAATAACTTTAAACCTTTTGTGGTTGGAGGAGTTTCGACTTCACTTAACTTAAGTAGCAATGAAAATAATCCGGATGATAATAGTGCAGGCCAGTTTAGGATGACTACCAATTCATATTATTATGAAATCGGCTTTGGTATAGACTTATATCTTTACTACTTTAAATTATCTCCTTCTATAAGAGGTGTCTTTGCCATTAATGACGAACTAATAAGGGATGCTGACCCTAACAGTATTTACACTGGAAATGTGGATAAAATGTCTTCCCGGGCTGTTTTTATAAATTTCACTTTCCAATAGAATTTCCTCTCCTAAACTCACTAAGGATTATAGCAGTTGCAGTTGCCACATTCAGGCTCTCCGTATTCTGATCCTGTCCGAATTGAGGAATATTTATTTCTCGGGTAAGCAGCTTTTTCACTTCTTCTGAAACTCCATTAGCCTCATTTCCCATAACAATAAACGCAGAATCTGGAAGGTTGCTTGAATAAATATTTTCACCATCCAGCATAGCGCCATATACCGGAACATTTCTATTATTCAAAAAGAAGTCCTTTAAATCAGTATAAGAAACATTCACCCTGGTAAGAGAGCCCATGCTGGCCTGCACAACTTTAGGATTATAACAGTCCACTGTATCTTCAGAGCAAACAATACTTTCAATTCCAAACCAGTCGCAAAGGCGGATTATAGTTCCCAGATTCCCAGGGTCTCTTACACCATCAAGAACCAAAACTAACCCATTTAAATTTATATTCTTTTGCTGAGGAATTGTGAAAACCGCTAAAGCCTGTTGTGGAGTTTTTAAAAAGCTTATTTTTCTTAGGTCTTTTTCTTTGATTTTATCACTCAGTTCCCCGGGGACATTAAAAATTTCGCCTGTGGTATACAGGGAATTCAGTTCGTAATCAGAATTTATGAATTCTCTAACACCTTTTAATCCCTCCACCACAAATAGTCCATACTTATTTCTGAACTTTTTCTGAGAAAGACTTTTTATTAACTTAATCTGGTTTTTACTAACCATCCAAAAAATGTATTTTTGAGCCTCTAATAGCTACTATTTGAAACGGCATTTCGCAAAAATATTATTATTTTTTTTAACCCTCTTTTTAATTTTAAGCTGTAATGCCGTAAAAAGACTGGAACCAAACGAAAACCTGCTGGTCGAAAATGAGATCTTTAGCAATGGCGAGGAAGTAAAGGATTCCAGAATCTACAGCCAGCTCTACCAGGAACCTAACACAAGTTTCCTTGGGATTCCTTTGAGACTTCATTTCTATAATCTTGCAAGACCTGATATTGATAGCATCCTTACGGTAAAATACCTGGAGAATGAAAGAAAAAAGGAACGTTTAATAAATATCCTGTCAAAAAAACAGTTTGAACGTTTCATTCATTCAAGAAAAGAATTCAATGAATGGATAAGAAGAACCGGTGAGGCGCCTGTAATTGTAAATGAAGAAGAAACCAAAAAATCTGAAAACCGTTTAAAATCATGGTACTGGAATAATGGCTGGTTTAATGTGGAGACCGATTACAAGATTATTCCTTTAGAGGACAAAGATAAAAGAGCTAAGGTAGAATATTATGTAACCCCACATACTCCATATATCATTGACTCTATTAATACTTCTATTTCTTCACAACCCTTAGACTCCCTGTATCAGTTAAACAAAGAAAGTAGCGAAATAAAGTCAGGGGAACAGTACAACACCATTGATTTTAATGAAGAAAGAGACAGGCTCTCTCAGCTGTTCAGAAATAATGGAGTCTATAATTTTGATCAGGAATACATAAGCTTTGATGCTGATACTGTGAATACAGATCACAAGGTTAATACTACTTTAATCATTAAAAATCGAAGAAATAATATTGGTGACAGTATTTCACGCGTACCTTTTAAAATACATGAAATCAGCAAGGTTAACATCTTCACAGATTACACTTACGCAAACCGCAACCGCCCCTTAACCGACAGCGCACGACATGAAGGCTATACCCTTTACGGATTCGACAAAATGCGTTACCGGCCGGACGCAATAACTGATGCAATTTTTATCAAACCCGGGGAGATCTATAGCGATCTTAACAGGACCAGAACCTATAATCGCCTGAATTCTCTCAGAATTTTTAAATATCCAAATATTCAATTCACACCAGATCCTGAAGACAGTACTTCTACCGATCTGGTGACCAACGTATTTTTAACACCATTACCAAAATACTCTTTAGGCTTTGATTTTGATATCTCACAGAGTAATATTCAGGAGTTTGGGATCGCTTTTGGAGGATCTCTGCTTATAAGAAATATTTTCAGGGGAGCCGAGAATTTCGAAATTTCAGGCCGTGGAAGTATAGGATCTTCTACCGATGCAGCAGGAAATAGTGACGACAATCGATTCTTTGATATTTCAGAAATCGGAGCCGATATGAAACTCACCTTTCCCCGGATATTCCTTCCATTTAACACAGAAAAGTTCATCCCGAAATATATGTCCCCTTTTACGACGCTGAGTTTAGGTGTTAGTACTCAGAATAATATTGGACTGGATAAGCAGAATTTTTCTGGTATTATAAACTACCGGTGGACCCCTTCAAAGCAACTCACTAATCGTCTGGACCTCTTAAATATTCAGTATGTAAAGAATTTGAATGTAGGCAATTATTTTAATGTCTACCGAAATTCATATGAAGAACTCAATGAAATAGTACAAACCGGTAATGTAAATACACAGCCGGAATTTTTAAATGAAGAAGGCGAGCTTATTATTCCTGAAGGAGCCGATGACTTTATAGACGGAGTAGATGCCAATGATGGCAGTACTACAGGACTTACGGCAGATCAGAGGCAAAATATCATTAACATACGGGAAAGAAAAAATAGGCTAACAGAGAACAACCTGATTTTTGCCAGTAATTACACCTATCTCTGGAACACCAAACAGAACCTTTACGATCAGGAATTCTCGCGCTTTCGTTTTAAAATAGAAACTGCCGGGAATTTTCTATCGGCTATTGCAGGGGTGGCAGGATTCAATAGAAATGAAAGCGATAATTATGAAGTTCTTGGTGTAGCCTTTTCACAATACGCAAAAACGGAAATCGATATTATTAAACACTGGGACCTTGGAAGCAATAATATTGTTGCAGCAAGAGCATTTGCGGGTATTGCAATCCCTTACGGGAACGCAAACAGCATCCCTTTTGCCAGAAGTTTTTTTGCAGGTGGACCTAATGATAACAGAGCCTGGCAGGCCTACGATCTTGGCCCGGGAAGTAGCGGAGGAAGAAATGAATTCAACGAGGCAAACATGAAACTTGCCTTTAACCTTGAATACAGGTATAATCTTGTGGGCTCCCTTAACAGCGCATTTTTTATTGATGTAGGCAACATCTGGAATGTGGCAGATATTGTGGAAGACGAAGCCTCCACTTTTGAATCATTTTCAGACCTGCGAAACATTGCAGTTGGATCGGGATTTGGCCTGAGGTACGACTTTAACTTTTTCGTTCTCCGGTTTGATATCGGATTCAAAACCTATGATCCTGCCAAACCTTTAGGGCATCGATGGTTTAAGGACTACAATTTTAACCATGCCGTTTACAATGTAGGCATCAATTATCCTTTCTAAGCCAGTTTATTTTATTATTTTTGTAAGCCTAATCAAAAAAACTATGAGTCATAACATTAAACCAGGCGTTGCCACAGGAAAAGAAGTTCAGGAAATATTTAATTACGCTAAAAAGAAGGGATTTGCACTCCCGGCCGTAAATGTAATTGGTTCAAGCAGCATCAATGCTGTACTGGAAACGGCTGCAGAATTGAACTCCCCTGTTATTATTCAGTTTTCGAATGGAGGAGCACAATTCAACGCTGGGAAAGGACTGTCAAATGATAATGAAAAAGCTGCTATCGCTGGTGGTGTAGCTGGTGCAAAGCATGTACATGAAATGGCGAAAGCTTATGGGGTACCCGTAATAATGCATACTGACCATTGCGCAAAGAAACTTCTTCCATGGATCGACGGATTGTTGGATGCAAGTGAGAAGCATTTCGAGCAACACGGAAAGCCTCTTTATAGCTCACATATGATCGACCTTTCTGAAGAATCTATTGAAGAGAACATGGAGATTTGTAAGAAATATCTTCAGAGAATGTCAAAAATGGGCATGACACTTGAAATTGAATTAGGAATTACCGGAGGTGAAGAAGATGGAGTAGATAATACAGACGTAGATTCTTCTAAATTGTATACACAGCCAGAAGAAGTTGCCTACGCATATGAAGAACTTAGTAAAGTAAGTGATCAGTTTACGGTTGCTGCCGCTTTTGGAAATGTACATGGTGTATATAAGCCCGGAAATGTAAAATTAACGCCTACCATACTTAGAGATTCTCAGGAATACATCACTAAAAAGTACAATGTGGAGAAAAATCATATCGATTTTGTTTTTCACGGAGGTAGCGGTTCTACAGTTGAAGAAATTCGTGAAGCAATTGGCTATGGAGTAATCAAAATGAATATTGACACCGATCTCCAGTATGCTTACCTTGAAGGTATTCGCGACTATATGGCTAGCAAAAAAGATTATCTTGCAACTCAGATTGGTAATCCTGAGGGCGAAGATGTTCCAAACAAGAAATATTATGATCCACGTAAATGGCTACGTGAAGGAGAATTAACTTTTAAAGCCCGTCTTAAAAAGGCTTTTGAAGATCTGAATAATGTAAACACACTTTAATAATTATAGAACAGTCTTTCTTAAACGAAAGGCTGTTTTTTTTATTAAATGACGATTGGGAGACAAAAATTAAAAGCAAATGGCTTGGTTTAAAAGAACACAAAAAGGAATTCAAACTCCTACCGAACAGAAAAAAGATGTTCCAAAAGGCTTATGGTATAAATCTCCAACAGGTAAAATTGTTGATGCCGAGCAATTGGAAAGCAATTTCTATGTAAGTCCGGAAGACGGCTACCATGTAAGAATTGGAAGTAACGAATATTTCAAAATACTTTTTGACGACAATAAGTTCAAGGAGCTTGATAAAGGAATGACAGCGAAGGATCCCTTGGATTTTGAAGACACTAAAAAATATACCGATCGTCTTAAGGCTGCGCAGGAAAAAACAGGCTTAAAGGATGCCGTAAGAACCGCGGTTGGAAAATCAAAAGGAAAAGAACTGGTGATAGCCTGTATGGATTTTAAATTCGTAGGAGGAAGTATGGGTTCTGTGGTCGGAGAAAAAATAGCCCGTGCTGCAGATTACGCTCTTAAAAACAAACTTCCTTTCATGATCATTTCAAAATCTGGAGGAGCAAGAATGCAGGAGGCGGCATTATCCCTTATGCAGCTCGCCAAAACTTCGGTAAAGCTGGCCCAGCTTGCCAATGCAAAGATTCCTTACATATCTCTTTGTACCGACCCCACAACTGGTGGAACCACTGCTTCTTTTGCGATGCTCGGAGATATTAATATTTCAGAACCTGGTGCCCTGATTGGTTTTGCAGGTCCACGAGTTGTAAAAGACACAACCGGAAAAGACCTTCCAAAAGACTTCCAAACCGCTGAATTCTTAAAGGAAAAAGGCTTTCTGGACTTCATCGTTAAACGCTCTGAATTGAAGGACAAAGTAAACCTCTATCTGGATCTTATTCAGAATCAGCCAGTAAGAAAATAACAGACATAAAATAAATTTGCGGTTCAAGTAGGTATTATTCAAATTAGTAGTATCTTTGCCGCCTGACAGAAAAACTGTCAATACATAAAAATCATTTAAATAATATTGGAATGTATTTAACTAAAGAAAAGAAGGAAGAAATCTTCGAAAAGCATGGTAACGGTAAGAATGATACTGGTTCTGCCGAGGGACAGATAGCCCTGTTCACTCACAGAATC
Organism: Gramella jeungdoensis; assembly: GCF_023805255.1. Lineage (GTDB taxonomy): Bacteria > Bacteroidota > Bacteroidia > Flavobacteriales > Flavobacteriaceae > Christiangramia > Christiangramia jeungdoensis. Next base: position 544,937 of record NZ_JAMSCK010000002.1, on the reverse strand, counting down.
GCTCACTTATCTGAACACCTGAAGAAAAACCGTAAAGATTACAACTCTGAGCGCTCACTTGTTAGACTGGTAGGAAAAAGAAGAAGTCTTTTAGACTATCTGATGAAGAAAGATATCATGAGGTATCGTGCCATCGTTAAAGAGCTTGGATTAAGAAAATAATTTTCAGGGGGCTATATGCCCCCTTTTTTTATATATTTATTTCGCCTGTTTCAGGCATATTATCAAAACTTTCTGCTCTGGCAGAATAAAATTGTCATCCGTTAAAGCGGATAGTTTTTCATTGGTCCTACGAACAACTACACACAACACACAACCCGGCCGTCCGGATGGCGGAGACCTTTGTTTAACTAAATATGATCTGGTTGAAGTTATTCAGATCTAGAATTCAAAATTATTATGATTCCAAAAACATTTAAAGAGGTTATCGATCTTGGCGATGGCAGAACCATCTCCCTCGAAACCGGAAAATTAGCAAAACAGGCTCACGGGTCGGTTGTTGTTCAAATGGGTAATGCCATGTTACTTTGTACGGTAGTGTCTTCCTACACTCCTACCACTATGGATTTCTTTCCATTAACACTGGATTACCGTGAAAAATTTGCCGCTGCAGGCCTGTTCCCTGGAGGCTACTTCAAGAGAGAAGCTCGACCTAGCAGTGAAGAAATACTGGTAATGCGTTTAGTAGACCGCGTTTTACGTCCACTATTCCCAAAAGATTATAAGTTTGAAACTCAGGTAATGATCCAGTTAATGTCTCATGACGATCAAGTTATGCCAGACGCCTTGGCAGGATTAGCCGCTTCTGCAGCTATTCAATTATCTGACATCCCTTTTGAAACTCCAATTTCTGAAGCTCGCGTAGCTAGAATCAATGGAGAGTTCGTTCTTAACCCAAGCAGAGAGAAACTAGCTGAGGCTGACATGGATATCATGGTAGGCGCCTCCGCAGATTCTGTTATGATGGTTGAAGGACAAATGGACGAATGTTCAGAAGAAGAAATGGCTGAAGCTATAAAATTCGCACATGAAGCTATTAAGGTTCAGTGTGAAGCACAGGTGAAACTTGCTGAAGCATTCGGTAAAAAAGAAACACGTGAGTATGAAGTAGCAGAAACCGATGAAGAGGTTGAAAAGAAAATTCTTGACGCTACCTATCAGAAAGCCTATGATATTGCTAAAAGCGGAACTAGCAAAAAAGAACGAAGTGAGGCATTTTCTCAATTGAAAGAAGAGGTCCTTGCAATGTTCTCTGAAGAAGAGCTAGAAGATAAAGGCAAAATGATCTCCGGCTATTTTGCAGATGCTCAGAAAAAAGCAGTCCGTGATCTAACCCTTCAGGAAGGAATTAGACTTGATGGCAGGAAGACTGATGAAATAAGACCAATTTGGTGCGAGGTAAATTATCTGCCATCAACTCATGGTTCAGCGATCTTCACACGTGGGGAAACTCAGGCTCTTGCTACCGTTACATTAGGTACTTCAAGAGAAGCAAATCAGGTAGATCTTCCAACTCAACAAGGTGAAGAAACGTTCTATCTGCATTATAACTTCCCTCCTTTTTCAACCGGTGAAGCTTACCCAATAAGAGGTACTTCAAGACGTGAAATAGGACACGGAAACCTTGCACAGCGTGCCTTAAAAGGTATGATCCCTTCAGACTGTCCTTATACTGTACGTGTAGTTTCAGAAGTCCTAGAATCTAACGGTTCATCTTCCATGGCTACCGTATGCGCAGGAACCATGGCATTAATGGATGCTGGTGTTCAGCTAAAAAAACCGGTTTCCGGAATTGCAATGGGATTGATCTCTGACGGAGATAATTTCGCGGTACTTTCAGATATTCTTGGTGATGAAGATCATCTTGGAGATATGGACTTTAAAGTAACCGGAACTGCCGATGGAATTACTGCCTGCCAGATGGATATAAAGATCAAAGGGCTTTCTTACGAAATATTAGTAAAAGCTCTTAAGCAGGCGCGTGATGGAAGACTCCATATTCTTGAAAAGCTTACCGATACTATTTCTGAGCCAAGTGTAGGCGTTAAAGCCCATGCTCCAAAGATCATCACCAGAAGGATTCCTGGTGAATTCATTGGCGCGTTAATTGGTCCGGGAGGTAAAGTGATTCAGGAACTTCAGAAAGAAACCAAAACTGAAATCGTGATCAATGAAGATCCGGTTACTGAAGAAGGTATCGTTGAAATTCTTGGTACAAATCAGGAAGGAATTGATAAAGTCCTTGCGAAAATTGATGCTATTACCTTTAAGCCTGAAAAAGGCAGCGTTTATGAAGTGAAGGTGATAAAGATTCTTGATTTTGGGGCTGTTGTTGAATTTATGGATGCTCCGGGCAATGAAGTATTGCTTCATATCTCTGAACTGGCATGGGAACGCACCAATAATGTGACCGATGTGGTTAACCTTGGAGATGTAATCGATGTGAAATATTTCGGCATCGATCCTAAAACACGCAAAGAGAAGGTTTCCAGAAAGGCTTTGTTACCAAGACCGGAAAGAAGTGAGAATCGCGATCGCGATAACAGAAATTCAGACAGGAACCAAGACAACCGAAACCGTGATAACAGAAATCGCGGGGATAAGCATAGAAATTAAAAGTTAGTTACTGTAGATATATTAAGGGCCGCCATGTAGCGGCCCTTTTTTATTAAAAAACTTTGTATGGAATTATAATTTATGCGACTAAAGGAGTCCAATAGAAAATCAACACTCCTAAAAGCATCAAAAAACACTAGTATTTTTGATTATCAAAGAAAAAGTCAAATGTTTTTGTAACATTTTCACCACTTCTTACGTATAAACAAATACAAGGAGCTATGCACCATTAAAATCCAAGTAGAAGATAGATGAGACAACTGAAAATTACGAAGCAGGTAACCAATCGTGAAACCGCTTCGTTAGACAAGTATTTGCAAGAAATTGGAAAAGTAGATTTGATCACCGCTGATGAAGAGGTAGAACTGGCGCAGAGGATCAAAGCCGGTGATAACCGTGCATTGGAGAAACTTACAAAAGCGAACCTTCGTTTTGTGGTTTCAGTGGCAAAACAGTATCAGAACCAGGGATTAACCCTGCCTGATCTTATAAATGAAGGTAATTTAGGTTTGATCAAAGCGGCTAAACGTTTTGATGAAACACGTGGTTTTAAATTTATTTCATATGCTGTATGGTGGATTCGTCAATCCATTCTACAGGCATTGGCAGAACAATCAAGAATTGTTCGTTTACCATTGAACAAAATTGGTTCAATAAATAAGATTAATAAGACTTTCGCTTTTTTAGAGCAGTCACATGAGCGTCCGCCAAGTGCTGAGGAAATTGCGAAAGAACTTGACATGACGATCAATGACGTTAAGGAATCCATGAAGAACTCCGGGCGTCATGTATCTATGGATGCTCCCCTTGTGGAAGGAGAAGATTCTAACCTTTACGATGTTTTACGTTCAGGTGAGTCTCCAAACCCAGACAAGGAGTTGTTGCACGAATCTCTTAGAACAGAAATAGAGCGTGCACTAGAAACTTTAACACCTCGTGAAGCTGACGTTATTAGGCTGTATTTTGGTCTTGGAGACCAACATCCTATGACTTTAGAAGAGATTGGCGAGACTTTTGATCTAACTAGAGAAAGAGTTAGACAAATTAAAGAAAAAGCTATAAGAAGATTGAAGCATACGTCTAGAAGTAAAATTTTAAAAACGTATCTTGGTTAAAATATTTAAAGCAACAACAGTTTAGTGACGGCGTGATGAACCGTCATGAAAATAACTGTTCGTTTTTTGATTGATGAATGACCCCGGAGTGATGACCGGGGTTTTTTCTTGTCATTATCTTAACTTTTTTTCATCTGATTTTCTTTAATTTCAAAATATAATAACCGCTTTGACCCTACCCAAAAGCCTTAATTCCTTAGTTATGCGCTACGCAATTAGTTACGTAAGTACGGCCAAAAAAGAAATGTCGGAAAAAGAAGTTGGGGAAATATTAACCAGTTCTGAGGAATATAACAACGAGAAAAACATTACCGGCCTCCTTTTATTTTCCGATGGTAATTTCTTTCAGGTAATCGAAGGTGAAGAAGAAAAAGTTAAAGATCTTTTCGAGACAATTAAACATGATGAGCGACACACCAATGTTATAAAACTGTTTGAAAAACCCATCTATAAGCCAGCTTTTGATGGATACATAAGTGATTATGTAACCGAAAACACAAAATACAATCCTGCAAAACTCAAGGATTACCATCTTCACCTGGAGGTCCTGGACTCTAAAACCCGACATGCAGTAAACAATGTTCTAAGGGCTTTTATCTATTAAGCTATAGATAACATTATTTTCTTCCTATTTTTGCACAAATCATAGCAAAAGAATAATGAAAGAAAAATTGATCGCACCTTCTATGCTGGCATCCGATTTTGGTAATCTTCAGCGGGATACAGAAATGGTTAATAATAGTGAAGCAGATTGGTTTCATATTGATATAATGGACGGAGTATTTGTTCCTAATATTTCCTATGGAATGCCCGTTTTAAAAGCAATTGCAAAACACGCACAAAAGACACTCGACGTTCACCTCATGATCATTGATCCAGACAGGTATATCAAGGAATTTGCCCAGCTAGGTACTGATATTCTCACTGTTCATTATGAAGCCTGTACGCATTTACATAGAACTTTACAGGCGATCAAGGCCGAAGGTATGAAAGCGGGCGTGGCGATCAACCCACATACAAGTGTAGATCTTTTGAAAGATATTATCAGTGATATCGACGTAGTACTTGTAATGAGTGTAAATCCGGGATTTGGCGGTCAAAGCTTTATTGAAAACACATATAATAAGATCCAGAGACTAAAAGAGATCATCTCTATGAGTAACGCTAAAACCCTTATCGAGATCGACGGAGGTGTTACAGATAAAAATGCGGCACAACTAGCAAAGGCCGGAGCTGATGTTCTGGTAGCCGGAAGCTTTGTATTTAAAGCAGAAGACCAGCCCCAAACCATAAAAAACCTAAAACAGCTTGCAAATTCCTGAAAACAAATATGAAGTCGTAATTATTGGAGGAGGACCTATTGGTATAGCCTGTGCCCTGGAGGCTCAAAAAAAGAAGCTTTCCTACATTATCCTTGAAAAGGGTTGCCTTGTAAATTCACTATACCACTACCCAACGAATATGACCTTTTTTTCAACTTCAGAAAAACTGGAACTGGATGAAATTCCTTTTATCAGCAATAACCCTAAACCTGGTAAAAGAGAAGCCTTAGAATATTACAGGAGAATTGCGACCTCTAATAGTATCAATATCAAGTTATTCGAAAAAGTCACTTCAGTAAAAACACATTCAGATAAAACCCATACGGTTACTACTACGAAAGGTGATTATTTAGCTGAAAATGTGATTGTGGCTACAGGATTTTATGATATCCCCAATTATCTTGGTGTACCGGGTGAAGATCTGCCCAAGGTTTCGCACTATTACAATGATCCACATTATTATGCTACTCAAAAAACACTAGTAGTTGGTGCCAGTAATTCTGCTGTGGACGCTGCCTTAGAAATCTATCGCAAAGGAGGAGATGTGACCATGGTGGTTAGAAAACCTGAAATTGGCGAAAGGGTAAAATACTGGGTAAGACCCGATATTATAAACAGGATTAAAGAAGGTAGTATAAAAGCTTATTTCAATTCTAATCTTAAGGAAATCAAAGAGAGTGAAGTAGTTATAGACACACCCGATGGCGAAGATATCCTTGAAAATGATTTTGTTCTTTTGCTTACAGGTTATCGACCAAATTTTGGATTTCTTCAGGATATGGGAATTAAATTATCTACAGATGGTCGTAAAATTCCTCGGTATAATGAAGATACCATGGAAACCAATATTCCGGGAATCTTTTTAGCAGGCGTTATATGCGGGGGAGTTGAAACCCATAAATGGTTTATTGAGAATTCCCGTATTCATGCGAAAATGATTATGGATCATCTCAGTAAAAAAGAAAAGCATCAAATAAATTAATTAAAAAAAGCGGTTTTAATATATCTTAAAACCGCTTTTCATATAATAACATTTTATCTTTATTCAAATACAACTACAGAGTTAGAACCTATACCCTTCCTTCTTCCTACAAGTTTTCCGTAGAATTCCAGGTCTTCTGTATTATTCCTGAATGAGTGATCTACTTTTTTTCCAATATCCTCTAAAGGAAAAGTATATATCTTAATTTCAGGATAGCCATCAAATTTTTCTGTTTCATTTATTCCTACTTCAATTGTGTTATCTTTTTTATTATAGACTACAAACTCCGCCAGAAAATTATGCCTTATCAGATCGATGCAATCCTGTGATAATTCCTTGCATTCCTCACATTCAGAAATATATACTTTCACTAATTCCTGCAGTGAACTCCTTAGTTGATTTGTATTAAAATATGCTGCCATAGGTGTTAGGTTTTTTACTGTGAGAGCTAATTTAGAAGTTAAGTCATCCTGATAAAACTATTTATACAAGATTTAACGCGAAGGTTTAAAAAAAACCAAAAATGTAGGGCAATAATATTAAGTTTATTTTCATTTTTTCAAACAAACAACAATATTATTAGTGACTGATGATAAAAATAGAAATATTTATCAATAATTCATATATTAACTGAAATAATTCCTTTAAAACCCAATTCACTCATACTCAATAGTTAATGAACAAAATTCTACTTTGGTCCATATGCGCAGCTCTGGCGGGTTTTCTCTTCGGTTTCGATACTGTAGTTATCTCGGGCGCCGATCAACAATTACAGACTGCCTGGGGAACCAGTGACGCCATCCACGGATCAGTTGTAATGGCCATGGCTCTCTGGGGAACTGTTATAGGAGCTATATTTGGTGGAATTCCTACCAATGCTTTAGGCAGAAAGAATACCTTATTAATAATCGGAGCTTTATATTTTATCTCGGCTATTGGATCGGCTCTAGTAAACGGTCCCTATATTTTTGCCGCATTCAGGTTTATTGGCGGTCTGGGTGTGGGTGCCTCAACAATTGCCGCACCGGCTTATGTTTCTGAAATAGCCCCACAGAAAGACCGGGGAAGACTGGTATCACTCTATCAATTCAATATTGTCCTGGGAATTTTAATTGCTTTTTTATCTAATTATTTATTAAGAAATACAGGAAGTGAACCATGGAGATGGATGCTTGGGGTTGAAGCGATTCCAGCATTTATTTATTTCCTTTTTGTCTTAACAATTCCGGAAAGTCCTCGCTGGCTGATTTCTAAAGGTAAAATTGAAAAAGCAAAAGCCACGCTTGAAATTATTAATCCCGATATAAATGTGCAGGATAAAATAATGGAAATCAGAACTCAGGCAGAGAATCATATTTCAGGAGAGAACATCTTCATGAAAAAATATCGCTTCCCACTCATCCTTGCCTTCCTGATTGCCTTTTTTAACCAGCTATCAGGAATCAATGCATTCCTGTATTATGCTCCAAGAATCTTTGAAGAGGCCGGACTGGGAGTAAGCACGGCCTTACTCAGCAGTATTGGAATTGGAGTAGTGAATCTAATATTTACTCTTTTTGGAGTATTCCTGATTGACCGTTTGGGAAGAAAAAAACTAATGTACATAGGTTCTGCCGGGTATATCATATCCCTTTCCCTGGTAGCTGCAGCTTTCTTTCTTAATTGGGGTGGTTATTTTGTGCCGATATTCCTTTTCATTTTTATCGCTTCGCATGCCATAGGACAGGGTGCTGTCATCTGGGTTTTTATATCAGAGATTTTTCCTAATCATATCAGAGCTTCAGGTCAGGCATTCGGTTCTTCAACCCACTGGTTACTTGCCGCAATAATTCCCTCGCTAATTCCATATCTTTTTTCAACCGTCGGGGCCGGAGCCGTATTTGCTTTCTTCGCATTTATGATGGTGCTTCAGTTATTATTCGTCATTTTCATGATGCCGGAAACCAAAGGCAAATCCCTGGAAGAATTATCGGCTGAATTAGCTTTAAATAATGACTAAGATGAAGAATTATTTTCAAATTATTTTATTTACCCTTTGCATACCTGCATTTCTCATCTCCTGTAAAAACAAAGAAGATAAAACAAGAGAAGAAAATGAAATCACTCTAAACGAGGAGGAATCAGTATTTCGCCCGTCTTTTCATTTTACTCCGAAGAACAACTGGATGAACGATCCCAATGGGATGTTCTATCTAAATGGAACTTATCACCTCTATTTTCAATATTATCCTGAAGACATCGTTTGGGGGCCTATGCACTGGGGTCATGCTACGAGTAAAGATATGATCGTTTGGGAAGAACAGCCAATTGCTCTTAAGCCAGATGAAAAAGGTTATATCTTCTCTGGTAGCGCCGTAGTTGATTCCAAAAACACCTCCGGGTTTAGTGAAGACGGTAAAACTACGGTAATAGCCATGTACACATACCATGACCCCAAAAGAGAGAAACAGGGAGAAAAAGATTACCAGTCCCAGGCAATAGCCTATAGCCTGGATGAAGGTTTTAACTGGACCAAATACAGAAAGAATCCGGTGATCCCCAATCCTGGAATACAGGATTTTAGAGACCCTAAAGTAATAAGGGATACCATCAACGATCAGTGGCTGATGGTTCTTGCTACCAGAGATAGAAGCTATTTCTATTCATCTCAAAATTTGAAGGACTGGGAAAAAATTTCAGAATTTGGCGAAACTACAGGAGCACATAACGGAGTATGGGAATGTCCCGATTTTTTCCCGATGAAGGTTAAAGGAAGTGATGAAATTAAATGGGTATTAATTCAAAGTCTTAATCCCGGAGGGTATAATGGTGGTTCAGGCACGCAGTATTTTGTCGGAGATTTTGATGGCACCATATTCACTCCAGAAGAGTATATGCAGAATCTTGATGAAAAGCACAGTTTCTGGCTCGACTTCGGCAAAGACAATTATGCGGGAGTTACCTGGTCTAATATTCCACAAAAGGATGGGCGTAGCCTGTTTATAGGCTGGATGTCCAACTGGCTCTACGCTCAGGAAGTTCCAACCGAAAAATGGAGAAGTACCATGACGATTGCAAGAGAATTAGAACTCAAAAAGATGGATGAGAAATACAGGATCTTATCAAAACCTGTAAGAGAACTGAATAAATACAGAACGGTGATCTTTGCCGAAAATAAGCTGAATACTGGAAAAACTTACACTTATTCTTCAGAAGAGGAGGATCTTATGAATAATGAATTCTCTCTTAATTTACCTTTGGACGAGATCAATAAACTAGAATTTATACTTAGTAATTCTCAAAATGATTCCCTGAAATTCGGTTTGAACAGGATCGATCATCAGTTTTATATCAATAGAAAAAAATCGGGAATCACAGACTTCAACGAAAAGTTCACTCAGAAAACTTCTACAGCTCCAAGGATTTCAAAATCTGATACGCTAAAAGTCCATTTCATACTGGATAAGACGTCAATTGAAATATTTTATGATGATGGAGCTACGGTAATGAGTGAAATTTTCTTTCCGAATGAGCCTTACACCAGGTTTACGATCAGTTCAAACGCTAACCTTACTATTGAGGAGTTCGAGATCAATCGGATTGAATTAGACTAAAAACAAAAAAATCCACAATTTTCACTGTGGACTTTTCATTTATATGTGAACCAGGGAGAGTTGGCTTCGCCCTTCCTGTTAAATTCCATTTCGGGAATACAAAGTCTGCCAAACTATGTTTGGCATTTTTTGATTAAATAAACTCCATTCAAGCAAGCTTTGGGAGCTTTTTTAAACCTAAAAAGTCCGCAGCTTTCGCTGCAGACTTTTTATTCATCTGTGACCCAGGGAGGATTCGAACCCCCAACCCTCAGAGCCGAAATCTGATATTCTATCCAGTTGAACTACTGGGCCGCTCTATAAATTCTTAACTTAATTTCTTTCTTACTATGGTAGATATGGTCTTACCATCAGCCTTTCCTGCAAGCTCCCCGGTCGCCATGCCCATAACTTTGCCCATATCCTGCATTCCTGAAGCTCCGGTCTTCGCAATGATCTCATCTACTTTTGCTTCGATTTCAGCTTCGCTAAGCTGTTCAGGGAGAAATTGCTCAATAACCTCAGCCTGTCTCATTTCAGGCTCAGCCAGGTCTTCCCTGCCCTGCTCCTTATATATCTGAGCACTTTCCTTACGCTGCTTTACCAGCTTCTGTAAAAGTTTCAGTTCCTCTTCTTCTGTAAGGCCGTCTTTCGATGAAGATTCGGTATTAGCTAACAGTATGGCACTCTTTACAGCTCTTAAAGCTTCCAGTTTAGCACTGTCCTTAGCTTTCATCGCTGCTTTCATTTCTACCATTACTTTATCCTGTAAACTCATAATTCAAAAATTATGTTGCGAAGATAAAATTTTCTGGTTGAAATTACCACTTATTTATCCCTTCAAAATTAAGTATATTCAAAGCCTAAACTTTATATTACGGCATGAAAAAGATCCTATTCTATTGCATCGCTTTTTTGACTTTGCAAAGCATTGCAGCTCAGGAGAAATACATTGATAGTCTATACACAGTAGGCTCTGTTCAAACGGAGATCTACAGTTCCAAAGATGGGGAAGATTTAATTATTGATATATACCGACCCGAAAAAAAGAACTCCGAAAAAACTCCGCTAATCATCTTTATGCATGGAGGAGGTTTTGCGGGCGGAAGCCCTAAGAATCCACAGGAAGTAAAATTCGCAAAAATAGCTGCTGCTAAAGGCTATACCGTGGGACTTATTTCCTACCGCCTGATAAGGAAAGGGAAGGAAACTGGCTTTGGATGTGATTTTGACGCCGCAGGAAAGTTGAAGACATTTCAGCTTGCCGCTGAGGATTTTATGGATGCTGCGAAATTCATGAAGACTAATGCAGATAAATTCAATATAGATCCTGAAAAAATAATTGTAGGAGGAAGCAGCGCAGGAGCGGAAGCAGTTCTTAACGCAGTATATAACCCTGACCTTATGTTTGAGGATTCAGAAAAATATTCTGATATCGAATTTTCAGCGGTTATATCTCTTGCCGGGGCGATCGTAGACGTAAGATATTTAAGAGAAGAAAATGCGATTCCCGGGCTTTTCTTTCATGGCACCGATGATATTCTTGTTCCATATGCGACGGCTGCACATCATTATTGCGAAAATTCAAAATCCGGATATATTATCCTTGACGGTTCCAAAACCATAGTGGAAAAACTTGATAAATTAAACGCATCTTATCTATTCTATAGTTTTCAGGATGCACGTCATGAGATTTCAGGAATGCCATTTGACCACCTGCCTAAGGTTTTTGAATTCCTCAAAGAAGTTGTTTTTAATAATAATAAAATTCAGTCAACTGTTTACAAATGAAAAAGCCCCTACTAACATTTCTACTAATAAGCTTTTTGATTTCCGGCCTTAAAGCCCAGGATACTCAATGGTACAAAGGTAATCTGCACACGCACTCATATTGGAGTGATGGTGACGAATTTCCTGAAATGATCATGGATTGGTATAAAAAGAATGGATATCAGTTCGTAGCACTTTCAGATCACAATATTATAGCCGAAGGAGAGAAATGGAAGACCATTTCCAATGACTCCCTTTACCAAAATGCTTTTAAGGATTATCTGAATAAATACGGAGAAGACTGGGTCAATCAAAAAAGGGATGAGAAAGGACTACATGTTCAGCTAAAAACGCTGAAGGATTTCCGCCCTCTTTTTGAAGAACCTGAGAAATTCATGATCTTCAAGGCTGAAGAAGTCACCTCGTACCTCGAGGATAAAGCGGTTCATATGGGCGCCATAAACATTAAGGAGGTCATTAAACCTGAAAAAGGAAATACAATTGTTGAACTTATTCAGAATAATCTGGATGCAATTATGGCTCAGGAAGAAGAGACTGGTGAGCCTGTCTTACAACACCTTAACCATCCCAACTTTACTTATGCCGTTAAAGCTGAAGATATCATTCAAATCGACGGTGAAAGATTCTTTGAGGTTTTCAATGGTCATCCCCATGTGAATAATTACGGGGATAGCATTCATGATAGTACCGAACAGATGTGGGACCAGGTAAATATCGCTTATCATTCCATGAATAAACCACTGCTGCTGGGAATTGCCACAGATGATAGCCATCACTATCATAAATTCGGAGAAAAATACAGCAATGCCGGAAGAGGCTGGGTGGTAGTAAGATCTGAAGAACTTAGTCCGGGTTCTATCATTGAAGCTATGGAAGCAGGTGATTTCTACGCAAGTACCGGTGTTGAACTCTCCGAGATGAAGTTTGAAAACAATGAACTTTTTATAGATATTGAAGAAGAGGCTGGTGTGAATTATAAGATCCAGTTCATTGGTGTGAAAAAAGGTACTACGACAAGTGAAGTATTAAAAAAGACCAGTAAAACCAAAGCCAGTTTTGAAATTCCGGATGACGTTCTGTTCGTGAGAGCGAAGATAATCTCAGATAAAGCTAAGAAAAATCCTTATCGGGAAGGAGATACTGAAGTAGCATGGACCCAACCAGTTTCAAAAAATTAAAATATTAACATGAAGATTTTTAAGATCATATTAGCCGGAGTTCTCTTCGTAAGTTTCAGCACCGAGGCACAGCGCCTGGTAAAAACAGTTAATTCAGGCTGGAAATTTCAGAAGGAGAATAGCGAGAAAATTGAAACCGTAAATATCCCGCATACCTGGAACTCTCAGGATGCTTTCAATGAAGGTGACTATTTCAGAGGAACAGGAACATATGAGAAACAGGTTTTTATCCCCAAAGAATGGGAAGCCAAATCTGTATTCCTGAAATTTGAAGGAGCCAATCAACATACCCAGATTTTTATTAATGACAAACCGGTTGGTGAACATACCGGAGGTTATACAGCCTTTATTTTTGAATTATCGGAGTACCTGAATTTTGGAGAAGCCAATCAGGTAAGAATCCTGGTTGATAACTCCCATAATCAGAATATCCCTCCACTGGAAGCCGATTTCAATTTTTATGGTGGAATATATCGTGATGTGGAATTAATAGTTACCGGAAAGGATCATTTTAAACTTGAAGGAGAAGCTGCAGGAAATTTACTGGTAAAAACTCCCGAAGTCTCTGAAAAGCTTGCTAAATTGAATTTTTCCGGAGAAATCGTCAGATCGGGAAAAAAGAACCCGAAACTTGAAATCAAAGTCACCGATCCTAATGGAAAGCTCATAAAGACTTTGACTCCAGATATTAAAAATGGTTCTAATTTTTCTGTAGATTTTGAAATTAAAGCCCCCCTACTCTGGTCTCCTGAGCAGCCTCATCTCTATGAGATCACCGCAAACCTGAAAGACCCGGATTCCGGAGAAATAATGGACAGTTATTCTACAAGTTTTGGGTGCCGCTGGTTTAAAGCCGATCCTGAAAAAGGGTTTATTCTGAATGGAAAACCCATCAAACTTATAGGAGCGAACAGACACCAGGATTTCGAGAATATGGGTAACGCCGTTCCTAACTCAATTCACAGGAAAGATTACCAGATGATCAAGGATATGGGGAGTAATTTCATAAGAACGGCTCATTATCCTCAGGATCCCGATGTTTACAGAATATGTGATGAACTTGGATTACTGGTATGGACAGAAGTTCCGGTGATCAATGATGTGACAGATACCGAAGCCTATCACCAGAATGCCATAGACATGCAGCGGGAACAGATACTTCAGCTTTATAATCATCCTTCGATCGTGTTCTGGGGTTATATGAACGAGATCTTTATCAGACTGGTATTTACCAGAGACATGAGTGAAGCCGATAAGAATGCTAAGATCAAGACCAGCGTGGAACTGGCTGAAAAACTTGAAGCTGCCACCAAAGAACTCGATACTTCCAGGTTAAGTGTAATGGCTCTTCATGAAAATGAAATATATAATACATCTAAGATCGCCGACATTCCAGATGTAATAGGATGGAATCTCTACTTTGGATGGTATACACCTGGTTTGGAAAACCTTGGAAAATTCCTGGATGAACAGCACAATAGATATCCGGAAAGACCACTACTTATTTCTGAATATGGACCGGGAAGTGATTCCAGGATACAGACCAACGAGCCAAAACCCTGGGATTTTAGTGAAGCTTATCAGTTAAAAAGCCATGTTAGTTACCTGAATCAGATCATGGAACGGGATTATATGCTGGGAATGGCAGCCTGGAATTTTGCCGATTTTGGTTCTTCCGGCAGGCAGGACAGTCGGCCATATATCAATCAGAAAGGCCTTGTGAATTTTAACCGGGAACCAAAAGACATCTATCATTACTACAAAGCGAGGCTAAATAAAGAGGATTATGTTTATATCGCCGGTAAGAATTTCACTACACGGTTTATAGATCAAAATGAAAAGGTAAAACTGAAAGTCTTCTCAAATTCCAAAAAGGTAAAGCTTCAGATTGATGATAATATCGAAAAAGAGGCTATTGTAAAGGACAATATTGCTGAATTCGATCTCAACCTGGAAGAAGGAAAGCATTCAATAAAAGCAATTTCAGGAAGTGCTGATTACCATAGAAATATTGAAGTTAAATTCAGAAACAACCTTATCAAAAATATTCAAAATAAACCTATTAGGATCAATGTAGGCAGTCACAGTGATTTTGTAGATGAGGAAACCGGTGAGATCTGGATAAGCGACCAGGCTTTTTCAGAAAACTCCTTTGGCTATGTAAGCGGCGAAGTATTTCAGCAGTCCAAAAGTAAATTCCAGGGAACTGCTTCCAATATCAAGGTTACCACCAAGGAACCTCTGTATCAAACCATGAGGGAAGGACTGAAATCCTATAAATTTGATGTCCCGGCGGGAAGATACAGGATCTCCCTTTTAATGGCAGAACCTAATAGAAGAGCCTCCACAGAGAACATCTATAACCTGGGGTCTGATCAAAATAAAACTTCAGACGAAGTAAGAAGTTTTGATATTCTTATAAATGGTGAATTGGCGGAACAGGACCTCAACCTTGCAAGAGATTACGGAATCCTGCAGGCAGTAGAATTGAATTATGAAATAAGCACGAAAGATGAAATTAATATCCAGTTCAATCCTGAAAGTGGCAAGCCCATCCTTTCAGGAATAAAACTGGAAAAGTTATAAATAAAATTTCAGATAAATCAATTCCTGTTGAAGACCATTAGATTCATTTAGAGAAAGGTGAAATCTAACATCTCACTTTGTTCATATCCTGCCCGTGTAGCGATAACTTTGAGATTATCCCCTTTTTTTAATGAAATGGGTTCTATGTAATAACCCCAGTATGAATCTTTATTTCCATCTCCATTTATCTGATAAACAAATGAAGCTCCTTCAGTTGAAGAAGATAAGGTCACTTTGTTACCTTCTATATTGACAGAAGGTTTAGCCACCTGGATATCTCCGGTATTGCCAATTTTATCGATAAGCTCGTACTCTGTTAAATCCTTGTATGGCCAATATTCTTCTTCAACCTCATCGGCAAGTAAGCGCATCTCATCCAGTATATCTTTATAATCTGGATCTCCTGCCAGATTTGTCATTTCATGTTCATCTTCAGAAGTATAATAAAGCTCTTCTTTAGGTCGCGGGTAAGTAAACCAGGAAGCCTGAGCCTTATTCAGATCATTTTTGATCTCCAGCATTTTACGCATTGAGGCGAGATTCAGTCTATATCCAATGTCCAGATACTCGGGCTGGTGAGGTAAATAGTTACGGACATAACGATAATTTTCATCGCGAACACTTATTTGTTTGTCATAATCAGCATCCATTCGCTCTCTGATGGAAAACACATAATCCCTCCCAGAATTCTCAGCATAATCACCTAAGAAGGCCTTACCTTCCATATGACCTGGCGGTTTAATTCCTGCTAGAGACAAAATGGTTGGCGGAATATCAGCCATATTCAACATTCGATCATCATTAGTTCCGGCTTGGCTCCCATCAGGAAAAACCACGACAAAGGGGATCCTGGTTCCTCTCTCATAAAGAGAACGTTTTTGCCGTGGCATCGGCCCTCCGTTATCTGACATGAAGATGATAATAGTATTATTCAGCAACCCCTCTTTTTTTATTTTGTCTATCTCACTTCTCACCCTTTGATCCATACGATAGATATTGCTGTACATGATGGCATAATCCCTTTTCCCGATGGAATCATTCAGTAAATATGGTGGCGGAGTCACTTCTCCAGGTTTCACCCATAATGTATCATTCTTGCTTTCCCAAAGTCTAGATTCATGGGACTCCAGATAAGTAAATACAGAGAAAAAAGGTTTATCCTTAGGTCGATGCTCCCAGGTGGCTTCATTACTACTTTCATCCCAAAAACTTAACTGGTTCTTGAACTGATAATCTGTTTTGCGGTTATTGGTGCAGAAATATCCCGCAGCCCTCATATATTCAGTAAAAGCTTTCATTCCTTCAGGCAGAATCACCTGGTATGAAGGCATCCGGAATGGATGTGCCAGCGGTCCACCTCCTGTGCGCATATGATTTGTCCCTATGGATGTAGGAAACATACCAGTCATCAAAGCTGAACGTGAAGGAGCACAAACCCCAACAGGAGAGTACATTCTATCAAATCTTATTCCCTGAGCAGCCAGCGAATCGATGGTTGGACTTTTTGCTATTGAATCTCCATAACATCCTAGATATGGATTTATATCTTCAGCAATTAACAATAAAATATTGGGCTGTTTTTGCGCAAATATTTTATTGGAATAGCTAAGAGTTAAAATCAACGCAAAAATCAAAATTTTAAAGGAAGGGACATTTTTCATATAAATTGTTTTATCTCCTTATGGTTATCTGAGCCAGCTTAAGTGCATTATATAAATATAACTTTTCCTTTATTGATATTAATTATTACAAAAAACCCCGGCGTCACAATCAACAACCGGGGCTCAACAAACTAAAACTAAAAGGATTACTTTTTCAATGTGAAAGTGCCATCAAATTCAGAATCTGAACTTCCCGCGATGAAAAATTCAAATTCACCGGGTTCATACACATATTCAATATCATAATTATAGAACTTAAGGTCTTCGGGAGAGATAGTAAAAGTTACCGTTTTAGATTCACCCTTTTTGAGAGCTATCTTCTGGAAACCTTTAAGTTCTTTCCCGGGAGGAGTTACACTTCTCACTACATCTCTTATATAAAGCTGAACTATCTCCTCTCCATTATAATTTCCAGTATTGGTGACAGTAGCACTTAACTCTATTGAACCATCGGCATTCAGCTCTTTAGAACTGGCTTTAACATCACTGTATTCGAAAGTAGTATAACTAAGACCATAACCAAATGGAAGTAGCGGAGTATTAGGAGAGTCCAGGTAATTGGACTTGAATTTCTGGAATTCACCTGATTCAGGTCCCGGTCTTCCAGTAGTCTTCATTCTGTAGTGTATTGGAACCTGTCCAACACTTCTAGGCCAGCTATTGGTAAGTTTTCCTGAGGGATTATAATCTCCGAATAAAACATCACCTACTGCATTTCCTGCTTCAACTCCAGGATGCCAGATCTGAAGAATACTTACCGACAGGGCCATTTCTTCTGAAATATCCAGCGGTCTACCACTCATTAAGACCAATACTACTGGCTTGCCTGTTTTTGCAAGTTCACGGATCAGTTTTTTCTGGCTGTCAGGAATAGTGATATCGGTTCGGCTGGCCGCCTCTCCACTCATTTCAGTAGCTTCACCAACCACTGCCACGACCACATCTGAACTTTTAGCCAGATCAAGAGCCTCCTTTAGTAGGGTTTCAGGAGACTCATCAGCGATCTGTATTCTTTGGCCAAACACATTTACTTTTTTTGCAAAAGTGCTATCATCAGAGATATTAGCTCCCTTCGCATAAGTGATATTTGCGTTTGGTGCAACATTTTTAAGTCCCTCAAGAATTGGAACTGACAATTGGGGATTTCCCGTAGGTGCCCAGGTTCCCAGCATATTATTCTTATTATTCGCTAATGGACCAATGAGTGCAATATTGGCATCCTTGGCCAGCGGAAGTGTATTATTGTGCTTTTTAAGCAGCACAAAAGAACGGGTAGCGGCTTTACGTGCCAGTTTCCTGTTCTCTTCGGTAAGTATATCTTTGTCAGGTCTACTTTCATCAGAATACAGGTAAGGATCATCCAACAGGCCTATCTTATGCTTTGCCTCCAGAATTCTTCTCGCCGCTTTCGTGATCTGTTCTTCGGTAACCTTTCCTTCTTCGACCGATTTCTTCAGGGTAGTTAAAAAGCCTTCTCCAACCATATCCATATCCAGTCCGGCGTTAATTGCCAAGGCAGAAACCGCCTGAAGGTCTCCAAGGCCATGTGCGATCATTTCGTTGACCGAGGTATAGTCTGATACCACAAATCCGTCAAACCCCCATCTATCTCTTAAAAGGTCGGTTAAAAGCCATTTATTTCCTGAGGCTGGGATTCCGTCAATATCGTTAAAAGAAGTCATTACACTTCCCACTCCGGCATCTACCGCTGCTTTATAAGGAGGCAGGTATTCATTGAACATTTTAAGTCGGCTCATATCAACAGTATTATAATCTCTACCGGCTTCAGGTGCTCCGTATAATGCCATATGCTTCACAGTTGCCATCATAGTGTGTGGCTGTGTAAGATCCTCTCCCTGGTATCCCTGGACCATTGCTTTTGCAATTTGTGATCCTAGGTATGGATCTTCACCTGCTCCCTCTGCAATACGACCCCATCTTGGATCACGGGCAATATCTACCATTGGAGAAAAGTTCCAGTTAATCCCGTCAGCCGTAGCTTCTTTTGCGGCCATCTGGGCGCCCTCTTTGATCAGGTCCATATCCCAGCTGGCAGAAAGTCCAAGTGGAATTGGATAAGTGGTTTTATATCCATGAATAACATCAGACCCGATAAGTAGCGGGATTCCCAAACGGGAGTTTTTAACGGCTAATTCCTGAGCCTGTCTCACTTTTGCAGGACTCGAAACTCCGAAAACTCCTCCAACTTTACCAGCCTTTATTTTAGCCTCCACACCTTCACTTACAACAGAACCTGTGGCCACACCTCCACCTGGAGTTAAAAGATTAAGCTGACCTATTTTTTCCTCCAGGGTCATTTTTTTAAGCAGTTCTTCCACTTCCGGAATTCTTTCCTGTGCCTGAAGGCAGGAAAGCCCTAAAAAAAACAGTAGAGCAACTGACAGATTAAAATTTTTCATTTTAGTTAAACTTTAAAAATTGGTAATTGGTTTTTTCTTTATTTCACTTCCTGAACCTCAGTTCTTTCTGAGATCCCATTTTCATTAAATGCTTCAATACTGAAATAATATTTTGTATCACGATCAAGATTGCGCATAAAATGTTCATTTTTATCATAAATCAACCAGGACTGATACAACTTATCTGGTGCAATGCCCCAGCGAATGTTGTATCCCTGAGCTCCCTTAACCGGTTCCCACTCAAAGGAAGCGTCTCTTCTATCTTCCTCTCGTGTCACCATGAAGCCTTTTACTTTTGCAGGTTTTTTACCCAATCCTTTACCGAAAACCCTTATTTCGGATAGGGCCAAGTTATTTCCCGGAACTTTCACATTGTTATAGCGAACATATTTTGCTTTTACCGGTTCGTTAAGTGTGATATAGGCATTAGGTGCATCTTCGTAACTATTACTTCTGTCTACAGCTGTCTTCCAATTTTTACCATCCTCTGAGATTTCCAGTGTAAACCTGTGTCGTAAACTATCGATACGGGTATAAATCTCTGAGTCCTGATCATGAAAATTCAACTGAAAAGCGTAGATATTTCCAGGCGCCAGCATTTCGATCTCGACCCACTGTTTATCATCATTGGCATCAGCGACCCAGAAGGATTTAGGACTTTCGTCAGTAAGCAACTTTGAGATGATTTCACCTTCGCTATTTTTTTCCAAAGGCATTTCGGTGATATCATAATCCCCATCTGTCGCGGTGCTCTTCCGCACCTGCATTTTGGAAGAAGAAACCGTGGCTTTCCCCTTATAGGAAAGCAACATCCAACCAGTATGCTGACCCGCTTTGGTAGGATGATCGGGGCCAAACAAAGGGTAATCCCCATAACTCGTATTTGTATACATCAGGCCTTCGTCATCAAAATAAGTTGGAAACATGCATAAACGGCGTTCCCAGTGAGAATTAGAAGCCAGCGCCATAGTCGCAAAATGCCAGTACTGACCATTGGTCTGTTTCACTGTAACTCCATGGCCTGCGCCATTAGTAAAACCGCCCGGCTTAAAGCTCATAGGGTTATTTTTCATGTATTTGAAAGGCCCCAAGGGAGTTTCACCAATATAAGCAGCATCTGCATACACATTAAATTGTGTTCCTGGCGCCGCATATTGCAAATAGTATTTGCCATCATGCTTGGTCATGGAGGCTCCCTCCATGTATCCTTCCTTTAAGGTGGGATGGAAATTATTTTCACCAAAACGTTCCCAGCCATGTTCTTCTTCTACCAGGTTAATAAGATCTTTCTTAACGCCGGTTTCAAGAAAACGGTCATCTTTATCCAGCATTTTCACACGAAGGGGATGGACGTTAGACGAGCCCCAGTACAGGTAAGTTTTCCCGTCATCATCAATAAATAATTCAGAATCCTGGATATTATTGGAAATTGATGCAGTGGGTGTCCACTCACCTTTTTTGGGATCATCGGTGTAAAGAATACTACCATAACCCGCGGGATCACCAGCAAAATATACCAGCGAATCTTTATAATTGAAAGCGGTTGGAGCATTAGATCCCTCAAAGAACCATTGTTCTGGCCTAATAAACTCCCAATTGATCAAATCCTTGGAATGCCAGTACCCAAAAGAACGTGTCACAAACATGAAGTATTCCCCGCGATATTCAATTACCGCCGGATCTGCTCCGGAACGATAAGAAATATTATTGGCTGAATTATAAACCATATAGGAATAATCTATATCCAGCGGATTTATATAAGTTTCAGGCACTATTTCCTGGGCTTTTGTAAGGCTACTGAATAATATGGCTACTAAAGCGAATATATATTTTGAAGCATTCATTTCTTTTTGTCTTATCAGATTTATAATTGCCAATTTACTTTTCCTGACTGCAGCTCACTGGAGTTAGTTCCAACATAAATATTAAAGTCCCCCGGTTCCCAGTCATATTTTAAAGCGCTGTTATAGAATTTTAAGTCTTCGGTGGAGATGTTGAATTCCACCTGTTTTGATTCTCCTGGCTGCAATTCAATCTTCTCAAAGCCTTTTAACTCTTTCACCGGTCTGGAAACTGAAGCTACAGGGTCATTGATATATAACTGAACCACTTCTTCTCCTTTGTATTTACCCGTATTGGTTACAGTGACGCTTGCCGTTAAGCTCTCATCAGCTTTTAATTCCTTTTTATTGAGCCTAAGCTCGCTGTATTTAAAGGTGGTGTAGCTTAAACCATAACCAAAAGGAAATAATGGGGAATTAGGCACATCCAGATATCGTGATGTAAAATTCGAAGACTCAGTTTCCGGCCTGCCGGTACGGTTATGATTATAATAAAGTGGGATCTGGCCTACTTCCCGTGGAAAGGTCATAGTAAGTTTTCCGGCAGGGTTGTATTTACCAAATAACACATCCGCTATACCATTCCCGGCCTGCACTCCCGCGTGCCAGGTTTCCAGCATTGCAGCTACATTCTCGTTTTCCCAGCTTAAAGTTAAAGGCCGGCCATTACTCAATACCAACACCACTGGCTTTCCGGTTTCTATAAGCCTTCTAAGAAGTCTTTTCTGGGACTCCGGCAGGCTGATATCGGCACGGCTGGAGGCTTCGCCAGACCAGCTTCTGGGTTCTCCCAACACGGCAACTATTACATCAGATTTTTGTGCAACTTCAGAAGCCTCTTCCAGTAATCTCTTTGAATCTTCAGGACTAACTGAGATCTGATCGTCTTTTGCTCTTTTCCTGTTCATCAGGAAAGGGTCTTCGGTATAATAAGCACCTTTAGCGTAAAGAACCTCAGCTTTATCCCCGGCGACATTCCTTATCCCGTCAACAATAGTCACAATATCTGTAGTATCTGAAGTGGCTGCCCAGGTTCCCAGCATATCGTCTTTGGATTTTGCCAATGGACCTATTACCCCAATGGTTCCTTCTCTCTTTAAAGGAAGGACATTATTCTGGTTTTTAAGCAGCACGCAAGATCTGGCCGCCAATTCCCGGGCATATGCCTGGTGTTCTTCACTCAACCAAACCTCTTCGGCCCGTTCTTCGTCAAAATACTGAAATGGCTTATCGAACAAACCTAGTTTATATTTAGCCTCCAAAACCCTTCTGCAGGCCTGGTCTATTTCGGCCTCGGTTACCTTACCTTCCTTAAGGGACTTTCCTAAAGTCCCTATATATCCCTGTCCCACCATATCCATATCTACACCGGCTTTCAGTGCTTTTACCGCAACGGTTTGCAAGTCACCAAGGCCGTGATTGATCATTTCATTGATAGCTGTATAATCGGTCACGACAAAACCATCAAAGCCCCATTGATCTCTAAGGAGATCTGTCATCAGCCATTTGTTCCCGGTTGCGGGAACCATATCTATAACATTAAATGACGTCATTGCCGAACCTGCTCCTTCTTCGAATGCAGCTTTATAAGTAGGCAGATAATTCTGAAACATCGAGATCCTGCTCATATCTACAGTATTGTAATCCCGGCCTGCTTCGGCTGCACCATAGAGCGCGAAATGTTTCACACATGCCATAATGGTATTTTCTTTTGAAAGATCATCCCCCTGGTAACCTCTCACGTATGCACGGGCAATCTTACTTCCCAGATAGGGATCTTCCCCGGCTCCTTCAGCTACCCGTCCCCATCGGGGATCGCGGGTGATGTCCACCATAGGAGAGTAAGTCCAGCTGATACCTCCCGCACTGGCCTCAATAGCCGAAATACGGGCCATTTTTTCAATTCTGTCCACATCCCACATACAGGTCATCGCCAAAGGTATAGGGAAGGTAGTCTTATACCCATGTATCACGTCTCTTCCTGAAATCAATGGAATACCAAGTCTGGAGTCATTTACTGCTGCTTTCTGACTTTCATAACCTCCTGAAGCTCCAATCAATCCTTGTTTAATGTATTCAATGGGCCCTTCTCCTGCAGTAACTACCTTTAAATCGCCGACCCCCGATGACAGGTTTAGCTGACCCAATTTTTCCTCCAGGGTCATTTTGGACAATAATTCTTCCACTTCTGGAATTCTGCTTTTCGTTTGAGCAACAGCAAACCCGCTTAGAAATATCAGGAATAATACTAATATCTTTTTTAGCGCCATCGTATTAATTTTTCGAATTACTGAACAACCAGGGCAATAAATAAGGCTCAGCCAAAGCTGAATCCCAGCTGTTGTGGTTATCATCAGGATAAAGGGATAATTTAGCATTACCTCCATTGTGATTTATACTTCTGGCCATGGCCTTTGAAAATCGAGGTGGTACTATGTCATCCTTTTCCCCATGAAATATCCAGATATTAAATCCTTTAGGATATTTTTCAGCTATTTCTTCGTTAGCACCCCCACAAATTGCGAATGCCGCGGCGAACATTTCAGGTTTTTTGAAAATGATCTCATAAGTTCCCATTCCTCCCATAGAAAGGCCGCCAACATATACCCGGTCCTGATTCACAAAGTCTTTCGAAACTACAGAATCCATTAATTTCATTACAAGATCAAGGGATCTGGTGGGCTTTTCCTTATTCTTAAAATCAAACTGAAAAGGCGTAGTATCCCTTTTCACTTCTACCTTAGCCCAGTAATCTTCTTTGGGGGCCTGAGGGAAGATCACAATGGCCGGAAATTTTTCCCGGTTTTCTTTATTAAGAAAAAGATCACTGCCATGTACCAGTTGAGATTCATTGTCATTTCCTCTTTCACCAGCGCCATGAAGAAAAAGCAGCAGCGGGTATTCTTCATCCATAGAAAAATCTTCAGGATAAAGTATCCTGTAATTCAGAGTATCCCCTTCAGCAACAAAATGTTCCTTTTTAAATTCTTCCCTGGATTGGGCATTTAATAGCAGTGGAAATGTCAGTAAGACAGATCCAAACATTAGCATTAAATATTTAATTCTATTTTTCATATTCAAAACCGAGTTTTTCAAGTCCTTTCTGTACTTCGGGAGCTTGCATGAAAAGTTCCCAGATAAGGCCTGAACGATAATTCTCGATCATTACAACCATTGGTCCCTGATCTATTGCCAGATATTGTTCGGCCACCCACGGTTCACCTTCAAGACTGAATGCATCATAAAATCCAGCAGGACCCCATAAAAGATCATTCTGATCTGTAAAGAAATACCTCATGGCTCTCAAGGATTTCTCAGGAGTATAAGGGATCGAACTAATTGCTGCGGTAGGTGAAACAACGCCTCTATCATCATCAGGCGAATGAGCTGCATAACCTATACCACCATCCTCTTTGCGAGTATAGCTGGCAGTAAGTCCCCATGAATTAGGCGAATAAGTCTCAAAATCCTCAGGATTTTCCTGACAGTATTCGTAATTGATATTAGTGTGGTTGACATTAAGATTCCAGTAGTTAGCGTATTTATCTGTAAGGCCTTTTGGATTCAGGCCTAAATAGGAATAATGCGCCCAGAATAAAGGACCGCCTTTATCACCACGGGTATTATGCTTAAGGATCAGCGGAATTCCATATGCTTCTACATCAGTTGTGATATCTCCACCACGAGCCCAGCCTTCGTGATAAACTTCTGGTTTTATGGAATGCTCGGGAGATGAAGCAGCCATCACATAAGTGATGAGGCATTCATTATATCCCTGAATAAGGAAATTCTTTTGAAATTCATATTCCGGAGACCAGTGCCATATAATCCCATTCCTGTTATTTGTATACCAGTTCCATTCTATACCTTTCCAAAGCTCATCATATTTTTGAGCCACTTCTTGCTCTTTTGCTGAACCATTTTTCAAGTATTCTCTAACTACAATAAAGCCCTGTGCCAAAAAAGAGGTTTCTACTATATCTCCACCATTATCCTTTTCACTGAATGCCTGAACTCCACCGGTTTCCCCATTAAGCCAGTGAGACCATGCTCCATGGAACCTTGGTGCATTCGAAAGAAAATTGGCTATCTTATCCAGTCTTGCTACCGCAGAGTCTCTTGGGATAAAACCTCTTTCAACTCCAGCGACAATTCCCATTAATCCAAACCCTGAACCACCAGTGGTTACAACGTGTTCATCATTTTTTGGGTAATTGCCATCAGGATGATAACGTTCCCGGGCCATGCCACTGTTAGGTTCAGCGAACTCCCAGAAATACTTTAATGTCTGTTTCTGGACGGTATCCAACAAAGCCTCGTCAGACATTTCGATTTCTGAAGCTGATTTATCCTGATCAGAGTCTGATGATCCCTTTTTATTGTCCTTACAGCCAACAAGTATGAATATTGAAAGTATTAATATTGAAATTGATTTATTTAACATTTGAATTTTATTGAAGTAAATGTTTAATTGTTAGTATAGAAATCCCAGTTTTTCCAGGCCATCCTTGACTTCCTGATTGCTCATAAACAAATCCCAGAGTAACTGAGTTCTATAATTTTCTATCATAGCTACAATGGGTCCCTGGTCTATTGCAAGCCAGCCATTAGACACCCAGTCGTGTTCCTCTGAAAAGGCATCATAAAAGCCATATTCCCCCCATAATTCACTTTTCTTATCTTCATAGAAATGTCTTAAAGCAGCCATGGATTTATCGGGGGTGTAGGGAAAAGAAGACAATGCGGCTGTTGGAGTGATCACTCCAAGATCATTAGTAGGGCTATGTGCCGCATAGCCTTCATGACTATCTGAAGCGGTAAGGCCCCAGGAATTTTCTCCATATCCCAGATAATTCTTAGGATTATCTACACAGTATTCATAATTGATCATTGTATGTGCAGTATTCTGCTTCCAGTAATTCGCATAGTCATCCTGGAGCGTTCTTGGATCCAGGCCAATAAAGGAATAATGACTAAAAAATAATGGACCTCCATATGCAGGCCCCAAGGGAAGATCGATCCCATAATGGGTTCTATTTTTAACCATATCTCCATTCGATGCCCATCCGCTTTTATAGACTACTTTATCTATAGAGTAAGTAGGTGATGAAGCGGCTAAAACATAAACTATTAGCGATTCATTCCATCCTTTAATAGGCAGATGAATTTGAAAATCGTAGTCGGGAGACCAGTGCCAGTATAGTACATCATCTCCATTGGTATACCATGTCCATTCAACATTTTCCCAGATCTTCGTAATTCGGGATTGAATATCATTTTCATCAAAATATTCCCTGCAAATAAGCAATCCCTGAATAAGAAAAGCTGTTTCAACAAGGTCTCCACCATTATCATACTGACTAAATGGCCTGGTTTGAGCAGTACTTCCCAGATACCAGTGAGAATAGGCACCATGATAGGTAGGTGCCTTCTCGAGGAAATCGAGAATTTTTTCAAGCCTTGTTACCGCCTCATCGCGGGTGATCCATCCACGTTCTACTGCAGCAGGAAAAGAGGCAAGACCAAAACCAGTTCCTCCCGTTGTGACAAGGTTTGGTGACTGCCCTCCATAAGCACCATCCTGAGATCTTTCTCTTGCCATACCACTAGTAGGCTCAGCAAAATCCCAGAAATAGTTAAATGTTGTTTCCTGTACGAGATCTAAAAGTTCTTCATCGCTAAGGGAAGGAACCTCGCTCTGACCATCATCTGTAGGATCGGGAACATAAGGTTCCTGATATCCCGGTCCAGAATCATTGGAACAAGAAAAAAATAGTATTAATCCGAATAAATAAAGATATTTATACATGTCTGGTTTTTTATTCATTATCATCTGCAGTTTTCTTACCAAATAATATTCTTCATTATTCAGAAAATAGCATAAACTTACTTACTGGCTCGTGCTTGAGAAAAGACAATAGTTTCCCTTTTCCAATAGATTGAAAATAATAGACAGTTAAAATGACGTTAAAGGATTAGGCCTATTTTGAAATAGTAACCTTCCAAAAAATTAGAGCGTAATTAGGCTGATATGAAAATTATAATAAGCTCCGAAACCTAATGGTTCCGGAGCCTAATATTCTTCTATTGAATCATTGCCTGAATTTCTTCCTGGGTAAGCACTTTATTATAAAAACGCAATCCATCGAGATAACTCTGGTCAGACATGTGTCCCCATGCAGTAAATCTAGGAGCTCCAGACATCACAGAAACTATTTCTACACCAGTCCAGTCTAGACCTGAAATATCAGCATCTTTTACAACCTGACCATCTATATATACGATGGCTTTACTCTGAGATATTGTGAATGCTAAGTGTACCCAGCCCGCATCATTAGCTACATCTGCTGCTGTTCCACCATCAACCCATGCATCGGCGGTACCGTTACCAACATTCAATTTAAATCTCTGGTGTCCATCAGCACCTTTTTCGCGGAAAAACCTAAATCCAGAGGTTCTTTTATTTTGTGTTTCGGGATACCCGGCATTTTCTGTATCTTCTGGTCCCATGACTAAAATACCTGCTCTATCTGGAGTGGCATTTAATTTATACCACATAGTAGCACTAAAGGTTTCACTAGTTAAACCTGCAGAGGGCAAGGTTAGATAAGCACCTGCAGCTCCGGCATAGGCATTTGAACCTTCTTTGCTTTCTCCGGCAAATCCTGGATCTCCAACCACCGTTACATCTCTATTAGATGCCATATCCTTAAACTGTCCATCAAACGGCATATCTAAGGTCACAGAAGAAGCACTGATAAGGCCCTGGATCTCTTCCTGGGTAAGCGCCTGATCGAAAAATCTTAATTCATCAATAGGACTGCTATCATACAAATGATCCCAGTAGCTGAAAGTCTCTCCACCATGACCGATAGTTAATTCTTCTACTCCGCTCCAGTCTATTGGGCCTGAAAGGTTTCCTGTATTAACTGGTGTTCCATTAAAATAAATCGTAGACGTAGAAGAAGTTACTGTAAAAGCTACATGAACCCATTCACCTGAATCGGCCTTTAATACGCCTCCATCGTTCCAGCTTTCACCAGTTCCGGTACCAACGTTCAATTTCAGTCTCTGTTCATCTGCATTTCCTTCTCTGAATAACCTGAATCCCTGCTGACGATCATCAGCATCATCGCCTGCCACCAGAATTCCTGCTCTGCCAGGATCTCCGCTTACTTTATACCAGAAAGAAGCAGTAAACTCCTCTCCTATAGATCCATCAAACGGAAGATTAAGATAAGCGTCAGAAGCTCCTTTATATGCTGCACTACCTAAGAAGGCATCATTAGTAAATCCAGGATCGCCAACCACATCGGCTTCCTTTAGGGTCATAAGATCTATATAAGCCCCATCAAAAGGCATATAGATATATTCTCCCAATGCGTCGAACTTAGGAGTATAAGGAGGTTCTTTACTGAAACTAACAGTTTTAGAAGTTGTATTTCCTTCCATATCTGTGGCAGTAACAGTCACAGTATGCTCACCATTAGTAACATTATCAAAAACAACCTGATCCTTTACAATTCTATAATCAAGGAAATCGTTCATTGTTGCGATGGTATTTCCATCTACAGCTACTTCAATATTGGCTACTTCAATATCATCCTCAACCTCAAATTTTATAGTCACAGAGGATACTTCTTCCAATACATTTATAGTTGCACCTTCAACTGGTGAGGAAATTGTCACTTCCGGATTTGCGGCATCTGCACCGGGATCAACCGGTGTTATAGGATCGATCCCTTCATATTCACAAGCAGCAAAGAGTAAAATGAAGGAAAACAATCCTAAAAGTTTTATATTAATATTTCTCATGTTTTCTCTTATTAATTTAATTCGTGTAATATGGTATTCATTTCAGAGTTCATATCCACTGAAGTTGCTTCCAATGGTAAGGCATCTACCTGAGCCTGTGGATAAGGCAAGTATTCCTTATCTGCGCTAAAGGTTCGGCCATCATAGCTCAATTCGTCATACATATCTAAACGAATCATATCGTAATAACGAATTCCCCATTCCATTGCTAGCTCGGCAAATTTCTCATCCATCACATCCTGCAGAGTTACCCCGGTAAGTGGGTCTAACTCAGCTCTGGCTCTAACTAGATTAACAGCTTCATCAGCAGACATTCCAGCACCACTGGCACCTTGAACAAGAGCCTCTGCATACATTAATAATACCTCAGCATATCTGATAACAATCATATTCTTACCAGCTCCATAGTTGTTTCGTCCATCAGTCAACTGAACGGATGGCAGATAATGCTTACCACTTGCAAAATATGCACGTGCGTAATCATTGATAACATCACCAGATCTTGTGGTATTTGAAACAAATGATGGAAGGTTTGTGTATCCGTCAGCTTCAATTTCGGCTATACCTCTATCGGTAAACAATACGCTGGTTTCTAAGCGAACAGTTTCATCACGATCAAGCATAAACTCTATGAATTTAAAACTTGGCTCATAGAATCCCCATCCGCTACTAGCATTCTCTCTTGCCGGAGTCCAACCCTGAGGTCCAAAAGGCGCATATAAATGGTAAAAAGCATCCCCTGTTTCCGATCCAAAATCAGAATATTGCATTTCAAGTAAACTCTCATCACTCAACTCTCCAGGTTTTTTGAAAAGCTGATAAAAATCTGGATAAAGTGAAAACTTACCTGAACTGATGATTGCACCCGTAGCATCGGCCACTGCCTGATAATTACCAAGTTCAAGGTTAGCCAATGCTTTCATAGCATAGGCGGTGTATTTGGTAACTCCACCAGGAATATCAGTACGCTCATTAGGCCTGGCATCCGGAAGATGTTGAATAGCATCATCCATCTCATTTGAGATGAACTGCATGATTTCAGCTTTAGTAGATACACCTGCTTCGATTTCTTCTTCGGGCTGATTGGATGTAATTATGAATACATCTTCCCAAACTCTGGCAAGGTTAAAATGAAACCATGCTCTAAATACCTTGATTTCCGCTATATACTGCTCACCACGAGCAATATCATCCCCTTCAGCAAACTCCATGTAATTCTCTATCTGGAGTATCGCGGTATTCATATCAATAATATCTGCATAATGTATATTCCAAAGGGAATTATACATCCAGTAATCCTTAGTATACTCATATTTATCGGTAGCTGCGAAGGGTTGTTGATCTCCCAGTCCACCTGCATTCACATCATCTCCGCGAACTCCCAGAAGTAATGGCTCCTCCCATCCCCGGGTTGCAAATTCATTATAAGCACCGATAAGTGGTGAGATCATATCCTCGGTCGCGGTATAATCTATATCAGCCGTATTAAGCTGACCCTCTCTTGTTTCCAGCTTATCATGACATGAACTTAGCATTGCCACCATAAACAGTGCAAATGCACACTGGAATAATAAATTCTTAATTTTTTTCATTTTGCAAATTTTTTAAATTTTAATGTTAACGCCTACTGTATAGGTAGCCGGCACAGGATAGGTTTGTCTATCTACACCATTTGGAACTTCAGGATTAAATCCGTTGTAATCGAAGAATGTAAATGGTTTTTCTGCCGTAAAATAAAGTCTGGTCGTAGGCAACTTTTCAGATTGAATAGTATAGGCCAACTGAACATTCTGAATCCTGAAAAAGTCTCCATCTTCCACCCAGAAATTACTTAATCTCTGGTTCCAGGCTTTTCTTAATCCTGCTGAAGAAGGGTAGGTATTACTTGTTCCTTCTCCATGCCATCTGTTAATAGCAAGATCAGCATCAAAATTGGTGTCCTGAGTGAATATAATTTCTCCTCTTTTCCTATTCAGGATTTTATTTCCAGCCTGACCATAGAAATTCATAGAAAAATCCCATGATTTGAAGGTAATTCCAATATTACCACCATATGTGAAATCTGGTAGGAAAGAACCTATAATTACCCTGTCGGCATCATCTATCACTCCATCTCCATTTTGATCCTTATAAATAAGGTCTCCAGGCACAAGATTATTCTCTACGGCAATAGGATCGGCATCAATTTGTGCCTGATTCTGATATACTCCTATCCTTTCATAACCATAAAAAGCGAAAAGTGGCTCTCCTTCTATGGTTCTTTGTCTGAATTCCGCAGTTCCGGCATCAATATATCCTCTATCGTCTTCAATTTCTATTGCTTCATTATCTACCGTAGTGAAGTTACCACCAATGGTATAACTGAAATCCTCAGAAATATTATCTTTCCAGGTAGCGCTTATTTCGAGCCCTTGATTCCTGATAACCCCGGAATTCCTATCTATGCTTGTATTAATTATAGGAATAAACACAGGTAAAATTGCGTCTTCAGTATCCCTTATATAATAATCGGCATCTAGTGAAAGTCTATTGTTAAATGTCTCAATATTGATACCAAAGTTCTTCTCTTCAATAACTTCCCATGTATTATTTGAGAAAACACTTGTAGAAGTTATTCCCGTACGCGGCACATCACCTAAGGCAGCGGTTACAACATTAATGGTATTGGCTCCAGAACTGGCAGCAACGTTATCATTACCCAGCTTACCCCAGCTTGCCCTTAACTTAAGGAAATCAAAAACGCCGTTATTCTGCATGAACTCTTCATCCGAGATCACCCATCCTACACCTAAAGATGGAAAATAACCCCAGGGGTTCTGAGTAAATTTTGAAGAACCATCAGCCCTGTATGTACCATATAATAAATATTTATCTTTAAAATTATAAGCTAATCTTCCAAAATAAGAAATACCGTAGAATCTTCTTCCAATCTCTCTTACATTATTACTAAACGACTCAGGATCGGCAAAATTCAAGAATCTACTGGATTCCAAACGAATTCCGGCAATATCCTGCCCGGTCGCTGAAAAAGAATTGGTAGCTTCATCTCTATATGAGGCACCGGCCATTAAAGTTACATCGTGATCTCCAAATTCATCATTATAGGTTAAAATATTATCCCAGTACTGATTGGAAATATTATTATCTGTTCTGGTAATACTGGACCTACGTTCAAAGTTATTACCCAAAGTATAAGGAAGATTCACATTTCGCGCTTCCAATGCAGTAAAGTTGTGACTGTAAGTTGTTTTGAAATCCAACTTCTCTGGAATAATATCAAACTGAAGATATAAACTAGTTAATAGTTTCCTGATCTTTTGTCTGTTTTCATTGTAAGATAAATCCTGAAATGGGTTTTGGGTCCCCCTATATCCTAACAGCTGTGCATTGGAATATCGGATTGGCGTAGCCTCTGTATTAAGAGAGTCTATTACCGGCATCAATGGCACGGCATGATAAGCTCGGAACCATGCTCCATTTTCTGGAAGATATCTTGTAGCATTACTGAAAAGAGAATTAACTCCAGCTTTAAATCTATCTGAGATGTCTACATCAACTTTAGATCTTATATTGAATCGCTCATATTCATTCTTCATATCAAGAATACCTTCTTCCGCAAAATAGTTGGTACCCACTGAGTATGCGACCCTGTCACCTCCTCCAGTAACACCAATACTATGACTCTGAATTATACCATCACGTAAAATCTCATCATACCAGTCTGTATTTACCGCGGGAACATTAGGATTTATACGGCTTCTTCCGAATCGCTGCATCGCGTTCATTACGAACTGTACATCAGGCTGAGAGCCCGATTCCTGTGCCATCGTCACAAATTGTTCGGTATTTGCCATTTTAACCATATTCTGAGCACGTTGAATACCAGTATAGCCATCATATTCGAATTGTGGCTTCTGATTAAGTTTACCAGATTTTGTCTCAATGATCACAACACCATTTGCGGCTCTTACACCATAAATTGCTGATGAAGAAGCATCCTTTAATATATTGATAGACTTTATATCCTTAGTATTAAGGAAATCTATATTGTCATATAAGGTACCATCAACCACATACAGAACGTTTGTCGCGTTCTGGTAGGTTCCTAAACCTCTAATCCTTACAGTTGGAGAACCACCAGGAGATCCTGAGCTAACAATCTGCACTCCAGATACC
The DNA here is from genome assembly GCF_023805255.1 of Gramella jeungdoensis. Taxonomy (GTDB): domain Bacteria; phylum Bacteroidota; class Bacteroidia; order Flavobacteriales; family Flavobacteriaceae; genus Christiangramia; species Christiangramia jeungdoensis. The sequence continues at coordinate 511,862 of NZ_JAMSCK010000002.1, read as the reverse complement.
CTACCCTGCAAAGACTGCATAGCATTAGAGGTTGGAGTTTTCTCAATTTGTTCAGCATCCACGGTAGATATGGAACCGGTTAAATCCCTTTTCTTCTGCGTACCATAACCTACAACTACCACCTCATCCAGCTGCCCTGCATCCTCCTGAAGGCTTACTGAATAATCTGAACTTGTAGTTACCTCAATTTCCTGTGGAGCGAAACCCAGAAAGGTTACTCTGAACACATCTCCAACTTCAACGTTCTCCAAAGAAAAATTTCCGTCGAAATCGGTCACATCAAAAATATCCTTACCAATAACCTTCACTTCGGCTCCTGGTAAGGGTACATCATTGGCATCGGTTACAACACCATTAATAGTTTTAGTTTGCTGTGCATAACTATGACTCACAAAAGCCATAAAAATTGCACAAGCCAAGAATAATTTTACTTTCATACTCGTTGGGTGTTTTTGCTTAATTTGTCTTAGAAAGATACGTCCAATCCTCATTTTCACGCAAACGTTGTAGTACACAACTACTACTTCAAGTGAAAGTACAATTTAATTTGTTGATTATCAAATATTTAAAATTATTTTGAAGTATAATTTTATGATAATTTTTTATTAATGATGTAGTAATGTAGTAGTAATTTTTAGGAATTATTTAGCGAAAATCTTATTAATTTAGAAATTTCTTATTAGGAATTTTGTCAAGTTCACATCACTTTCCAGCTTCATCTTCTTCCTTAATCGATACCTGTGAACCTCCACACCCCTAACCGATATTCCCATAAGTGGGGCAATTTCTTTTGAGCTAAGATTCATTTTTAGATATGAACAGAGCTTTAAATCTTTGCTTGTAAGTTTAGGGTATTGATCTAATAAGTCCTTAAAGAAATCTTCATGAACCTCATTAAAGTTAGTTTCAAAAACCTTCCATTCATCCTTATTTTTGACCGCACTATTTATCTTATTCATGATGTGTTTTATTCGAAACTGATTAGAGAACTTACTCTTATCCTTATTTAATTCCCCTTGAATCTCCATAAGGACTTCATTTTTCTTGGCAGCCATCATCGTTGTATTAGCCAATTCCTTTCTTTTAAGATCAATCTCATTCATCAATTGCTGCTTTTCAAGTCTATTTAACCTTTCAGTATGTTCTTTTTCAAACTTCTCTTCTAATTGAAGCTGATGCTTTTTAAGCTTTTGTTGATTAAGCCAGTAAATCAAAAAGAAAATCGAAATAAACAGAAAGGCATAGATCGCCTTCATCCAGGTTGAAAAATACCAGGGCGGTGCAATCGTAAAATGAAAATTTTCAGTTGAAACCTGATTAAGAGGCCCACCTATGGCACTTAAACGTAAATCATAATCTCCATGTCTCAAATTTCTAAAGTTTACCTGTCCACCATTTAAGGAACCTGTTAGTTTTTCTTCCCCATCCAGAACATATCTTAATTGAGTAGCTTCCGAAACCGGCAACCCCGCTTTCAGAATAATATTTTTAGCATTCTGGAAAGGGATAACAGGAGATTCATCCAGTGAGTATCTTTGAACCTCATCAGAAAATTCCTTTAGAAAAGGAGTGCTAATCCATTGATCTTCTATTTCTTTCTGAAGCTTCTCAAGATTAACCCGGGCAAATCCATCATTTAAGGTCACAAAGGAAATAGAGTCATTTAGCCTAATAAAATTCTCGTTTCCCTTTACCAGTCTGTTATTAAACTTCTTTTCCGAAATAGAAAGTTTTTTATCCCGTAGATCTGTAATAATCAAGGAACCATCTTCCGAATCAATAAACACATAATCGGAACCTCCTTTGAAAATAAGACTACAGTCATCATACGCCGTAAGCTCTTCAAAATCCTCAAAATCATCCTTGAATGGGTTATATTTATACCATTCCCCATCAACATATATTATAACCTGATCGTTGATTCTGTATATCTTAGGACTATAATTCTCATTACTCCCTAAAGGAGGAATCTTTTCTACCTGAATATCTTCCCAATCATTAGGATTAAGCTTATAAATACCTTCGTAAGGATGAGCCGCCCAAATTCTGTCTTTACCATCAAATACTACTTCCTTGACAGGAAAATTGACAGCTTGAAGTTCTCTTATATCACCACTTCCAGGATTATAAAGACTTAATCCTGTGTAATGACTCACCAACAAATCATCACGGCCATCAACTTTTTTTATCGAAAAGCTTCCGGTACGAGATTCTACCGGAATGAATTTGTTGTTTACTATTTTATAGATACCAGTATTATGATTAGCGTAAAGCACATCATCAATCACCTCCAGACTCCAGGCATGGTCAGCGGCATTTTCAATTAATTCAAGTTTACCACCAGAAAACATGTAAACACCTGTATTACTAGCCAGATAATAATTACCCTTATAAATCTGGAGATCATATACCGCACCTAATTCACCGGTGTTATCAGTGTAAAATTTAATAGGAGCGTTCAGGTCTATCTGATCAACCCCTTTGTCCAGGGCAAGCCACAGCCTATCTTTGGCATATGCAACTCCTAAAACAGTATTATTTTGAAGACCCGAGGTACGGTCATAGACCTGAAACTGGTCTTCTCTAATGTTATAATGAATTATTCCATTCTTGATAGTTCCAAATACAATTTCGTTTTCAGAAACGCTTATAATATTGTTGAGTTCCCACTTTGCGATTAGAGCATTTAAGGCTGTGTTCCAGAACTTTTTTAAACGATTATCTGAATAAAAATAAAGGGCTTCCCTTGCTCCTAAATATAAGGTATCTCCGGAAGCCTCCATATCTATAATACTCTCATCTTTAATTAAATCAAGGTTCCCGCTTAAAGCTTGTAAAGCTCCCGAATCATCAAGATAAACCAGTCCATTTCTACGCTGCGCAAATAAGAGTCTGCCATTAAATTTCGCCAGGGCTGTGGACACCATATCCCTGACTTTTGTTATTTTATTGTCTTTATATTTATATACTCCCCCAAAAGACCTGAAGTAAATCGCATCCTGATATGAAGTTATTTCCCAGAATTCATCATTATTCATGTCCAGGCCCTTCATAAGCGGGGTAAGCGAATTATATATCATACAACCCTCCTCTGTGGTTTCCCAGTATCCGAATTCCTGAAAAGACCCAGTATATATTCTCCCGTTATAAGGATAAACCGACCTGATAATAGACTGGCTCTCTAATGGGAAAAGCTCCCAGCTTAAGCCATCAAAAACCATCAACCCCTGGTTGTTGGCAGTATAAACAACTCCTCTTTCGTCAACTGAAATATCCCAATTTTGACTTGCAGCGGAATATTCTGCCGGCGTATAGTTTTGTATAGGTGGTACCAATTCTTGCGAATGGGAAAAATTCACCATCAACACCAATAAAATCAGACTTTTAAAAGAATAAACTTTCATATTGTATACCAGATTGTGCAATTATTGTGCAGGTGAAAAGTAACAATTTTATACGAAAAGTTTCGTATTTTCACTTCCTAAAAAATTTAATTTATGTGTAGCCAATCAGTTTTCTTAAGATCCTATTTAAAATATTTACTAATCATCCCTTTTTTAATTCTTAGCTGTAAAGGGGATAAGAAGAATGAAAAAGAATCTTCAAAACAGGAAAGACCTAATATTGTTTTTATAATGGCAGACGATCATGCAGAACAGGCCATAAGCGCATATGGTCACCCGGTTAGTCAGTTAGCACCAACACCTAATATTGATCGTATCGCGCAGAATGGTGCTAAGTTTTTGAACAACTTCTGTACTAATTCTATATGTGGACCCAGCCGGGCGGTGATATTGACAGGGAAATTCAGCCATATTAACGGGTTCCGGATGAACGGTGAAGTTTTTGACGGCTCCCAACCCACCCTTCCTAAATATTTGAAAGAAGTGGGATACCAGACAGCTATTGTTGGGAAATGGCATCTGCATGGACAACCTCAGGGATTTGACTACTGGAATATTTTAAATGACCAGGGAAACTATTACAATCCTGAATTCATTCATAAGAATGATACCACCATAGTAAATGGTTACACTACCGATATTATAACTGATATGGGAATAGACTGGCTAAAGAACAAACGCGAACAAGACAAGCCTTTCTTTATTATGGTACACCATAAAGCTCCTCACCGTAACTGGATGCCGCCTATAAGACATATAAACACATACGATTCTATAGAGTTCCCATTACCTGATACTTACTTTTCTAAACATGAAAACCAGGTAGCTGCGCAGGAGCAACTGCAAACCATATATGAGGATATGTACGAAGGTCATGATTTAAAAATGACTGTAGCTAAAGGAAGTGATTCATTACGCCATAATCCATGGAAAAGCGACTTTCAAAGAATGACTAAAGAGCAACGAGACGCCTGGAATAAGGCTTACCGTCCTAAGAATGACGCATTCCATAATGCAAACCTATCGGGAAAAGAGCTAGCCGAATGGAAAGGTCAGCGTTATCTAAATGATTACATGGGCACTATTACGGCTGTAGACGAAGGTGTAGGTAAGATTCTTGATTACCTTGAAAATGAAGGCTTGGCAGAAAATACTATAATTGTTTATACTACCGACCAGGGCTTCTATCTAGGAGAGAAAGGATTTTTTGATAAACGCTTTATGTACGAAGAATCACTTGCAATGCCATTATTGATGCAGTATCCTCCAGTGATTGAACCGGGTACTACTATAGATGCCCTTACTCAAAATCTGGACTTCGCCCCTACCTTTTTAGATTTTGCCGGAGTTGAAATACCTTCAGAAATGCAGGGAAAATCTTTAAAACCCTTATTGACAGGAAAAGCAGATGATGATGAATTCAGGGATGCTGTTTATTATCATTACTATGACTTCCCAGCTTTCCATATGGTAAAGCGCCAGTATGGTGTAAGGACAGACCGTTATAAATTAATTCATTTTTATGATGATATTGATACATGGGAACTGTATGACCTGCAAAAGGATCCTCAGGAAGAAAAAAACCTATACGGAGATCCGGAATATGCAGAGGTACAGAAAAAATTGCATGAAAAACTAAAATCACTTCAGGAAAAATATGAAGTTACTGAAGAGGAATTTCAAACTACACCTGAAGAGAAAGTCGAAAGAGCATACAGGAATTTTGCAAGACTGGCCGGTGAAGATCCAGACACCTATCCTGAAGAGAAGAAAACTGCTTTAGAAGAATAGTACGGATTAAAATTAACTTTTGTATAAAAAGCAATAAAATGGAGTTTTTCCAAAATTAGGAAAAACTCCATTTTTTTTATGGATTTCGATAGAATCAAAGGGAAGTTAAGCACCCTTGCCGATGCCGTAAACATAAAGTTTACTGTTCCTGACAGGATCAGAAATAGCTTACCTATAATTTGAAAAAGAAATTCGGCATCTATTACAACAAGATGAAAACAGAATATGTGTCTTTGGAGTTACCGAATGATATGGGAATTTCAGGCGCAAATGAGGTTTATTTTGAAAAACCGGAAACCTATTTTCGAAAGCATTGGTACGAGTATTTCAATAACATAAATATTAAAAACCGGGCAAACATGGGGCTTCACCTTAAACATGGACCCAAACGTTACTGGAAATATTTAAGTGAAAAGAGTCCTTTTGCATAATCAAAAATTGTTTAACTTTGTCTCTTCAACTAATTAAACATTTTAACAATGAAAAAATTATTCTTACTATTTGCCGTAGCAACAATGTCATTATCAATCTACTCTTGTAGAGAAACTACAGAAGAAAAAACCGAGGATGCCGTAGAGGCTATGGGTGAAGATATCGAAAGCGGTGCCGAAGAAGCTGGTCAGGAAATTGAAGAGGCCGGTGAAGAGGTAGAAAATGCCGCTGAGAATGCAGAAAATGAAATGGAACAAGAAGTAGAAGAAGAAGTACACGAAACTGATGATAATTAATCATCTTCGTGCATAATAAAAATTAAAGCCATTCACCTTCTGAATGGCTTTTTTTAATTAACCCTAAAACCGAATAAAATGAAAAAATCAGTAATCTTAATTCTGGCTATGATTTTTAGCCTTTCTATCTATTCCTGCCGCGAAACCACTCAGGAAAAAACTGAAGAAGCTGCTAAAGCCATAGGTGAGGATATTGAAGCCGGCGCTGAAGAAGCAGGTGAAAAAATTAAAAAGGGTGCCGAAAAAGTAGAAAAGGAAGTAAAAGAAGAAATAGATGAAGAGATTCACGAAACGGATGACGTGAATGGCGAAGAAGCAACAGATGATGCTGCGTAAGCATTATATAGTCCTGTAAAAAAAGCGAAGTTAAAACTTCGCTTTTTTTATTTCTCTCTTTCTATTACATAATTCACCATTAACTCAAGACTTTCCCTGTAGGATGAATAAGGGTAATCCTCAAGGATAAGCAAAGCTTCCCGTTGAAACTCCTTCATCCTTTTTTCTGCATACTCAAGCCCCCCATTATTCCTAACAAACTCTATTACTTCTTTTACCCTTGCTCTATCCTTATTGTGATTTTTAACGGAATTTATCAGCCAGTCCTTTTCCTTTTTGGAAACCTTATTGAGTGTAAATATAAGAGGGAGCGTCATTTTCTGTTCCTTGATATCGATTCCTGTTGGCTTCCCTATCTTCTCAGTTCCGTAATCAAATAGATCATCCTTTATCTGAAATGCCATTCCAATAAGTTCCCCAAATCTCCGCATCTTCGCAATCTCGTTGCTTTCAGGTTTTACCGAAGCCGCACCAAGGCTACAACAGGCAGCAATAAGAGTTGCGGTTTTCTGTCGGATAATGTCGTAATACACTGTTTCGGTAATATCCAGCCTTCTGGCTTTCTCTATCTGAAGCAATTCTCCCTCACTCATCTCCTTTACCGCAACAGAGATTATCTTCAGCAAATCAAAATCATTATTATCTATAGACAATAACAAACCTTTAGATAATAAGTAGTCACCAACCAGAACCGCGATTTTATTCTTCCATAAAGCATTTATGCTGAAAAAACCACGTCTTCGGTTAGAATCATCAACCACATCATCATGAACCAGGGTTGCAGTATGTATAAGCTCAATGACCGATGCGCCACGGTATGTCCTTTCATTTACACTGCCATCGGAAACCATTTTGGCCACAAGAAAGACAAACATGGGTCTCATTTGCTTTCCCTTTCTGTTCACAATGTAATGAGTGATTCGGTTAAGGAGTGCCACTTTAGAAGACATGGATTCGAAGAACTTCTTCTCGAAAAGTTCCATCTCTTTCTCTACCGGAAGCTTTATTTGGGAGATAACCTTCATAAAGGCCGTAAATATACATATTTATACCGAAGGATAAGCCCCTAAAAAAATAATGAATTAAGCTGATTTATTTGCAAGCTGACCACAAGCCGCGTCAATATCCTTTCCTCTGGAACGTCTTACTGTAACCGTGATTCCATTTTGTTCCAGGATATTCTGATACATATTTGTAGCCTCTGAAGCAGCCTGCTGAAAATCACCATCATCTATGGGATTATATTCTATGAGATTAACCTTACAGGGAACATATTTACAAAACTGCAACAAAGCCCGGGCATCTTCAATAGTATCATTGATATCTTTCCAGACAATGTATTCATAGGTGATCCTGCTTTTGGTCTTTGAATACCAGTATTCCAGAGCCCCCCGAAGATCTTCCAGCGGAAAAGTTTCATTAAAAGGCATAATTTGAGAACGCACCTCATTTCTTGCTGAATGTAAAGAAACGGCCAGTTTTATTTTAGCCTCATCATCAGCCAGTTTTTTGATCATTTTAGGCACACCCGATGTGGATACGGTAATACGTTTGGGTGACATACCTAATCCTTCCGGAGAAGTGATCTTTTCAATTGCCTTCATCACATTGTTATAGTTCATCAAAGGCTCACCCATTCCCATAAAAACAATATTGGAAAGTGGGCGATCAAAATACAACCGGCTTTCATTATCTATTGCAACTACCTGATCATAGATCTCATCCGGATTCAGGTTACGCATTCTTTTGAGTTTTGCGGTAGCACAGAACTGACAATCCAGGCTACAGCCTACCTGAGAAGAGACGCATGCCGTAGTTCTTGACCTGGTAGGAATCAAAACAGACTCAACAGTTAGGGCATCATGAAGTTTAACAGCATTCTTGATGGTTCCATCGCTGCTACGCTGCATCCTGTCTACCCGAATATGGTTTATAACGAAATTATCCTTAAGCATCTGCCGTGTATCTTTAGAGATATTGGTCATATCATCAAAAGAATGTGCAGCTTTGTTCCACAACCATTCATAAACCTGGGTACCCCTAAAGGATTTATCCCCCTTCGATACAAAAAATTCCTGCAGTTGCTCTTTGGTTAATGCCCGTATATCTTTTTTCTTTTCCTTCACGCTGCTAAATTACGAAGTTAATATGGAAACCTTCAGTCTTATTATTTTCAGATGCTTACAAAAAAGGCCATAAACCGGAATAATCAGCTTATGGCCTTTAGTATATCAAAACATTGATTATAAGATCAACATGGCGTCTCCATAAGTATAGAATCTGTATTTCTCCTTTACAGCTTCCTCATAAGCCTTCTTCATAAAATCGTGGCCTGCAAATGCCGAGACCATCATTAGTAAAGTAGACTTTGGTGTATGGAAGTTAGTGATCATACAATTTGCGATATTGAAATCGTACGGTGGAAAAATGAATTTATTCGTCCAACCGCTGAATTCATTAAGCGTCTGATTAGAAGAAACAGCACTTTCCAAAACTCTCATCACGGTAGTTCCCACTGCACAAACCCTACGTTTCTCCAGCTTTGCCTTATTGATCACATCGGTTGCGTCTTTAGTGATGAATGCTTCCTCACTATCCATTTTATGCTTTGAAAGGTCTTCAACCTCAACAGGACTAAAGGTTCCAAGCCCAACATGAAGAGTTACTTCAGCAAAATCAACACCTTTGATCTCCAGTCTCTTCAAAAGGTGCTTAGAAAAGTGAAGTCCGGCCGTTGGAGCAGCTACAGCTCCTTCATTTTTAGCATAGATAGTTTGATAACGCTCTTCATCTTCAGGCTCTACATCCCTTTTTATATATTTAGGAAGCGGGGTTTGTCCAAGTTCCTTTAATTTTTTCCTGAAATCACTGTAAGATCCATCATAAAGAAATCTAAGTGTTCTACCTCTTGAAGTAGTATTATCAATAACTTCAGCTACGAGGCTCTCATCCTCGCCAAAATAAAGTTTGTTGCCAATTCTTATCTTTCTGGCGGGATCTACAAGCACGTCCCATAATTTGGTTTCAGGATTTAATTCTCTTAAAAGAAAAACCTCAATTCTTGCACCGGTTTTTTCTTTATTACCATATAACCTGGCAGGAAATACTTTAGTATTATTAAGAACCATCACGTCTTCAGGTTCAAAATAGTCGATTAGATCTTTAAATTTTTTATGTTCAATCGTCTGCTCCTTCCGGTTAAGAACCATAAGCCTGGCTTCATCCCTGTTTTCAGATGGATATTCAGCCAAAAGTTCTTTAGGCAGATCAAAATTGAAGTGTGATAGTTTCATTCCCATAGTTCCAGTTTTAAAAGCTGCAAATATACAATCTCAAAACAGGGGTTGTCAAGTAAATGACTACTTATTTGGGATTTATGTAGTTTTCGTAGTCTTAAAGCCTAATTTTTTCAGGTCTTTCCAAAAATCTGGATAAGATTTCGAGACCACATCTGCATCTTCCACAAACAATGGCACCTTCAATGCCAGGGGAGCAAACGCCATGGCCATTCGATGATCATTATAGGTCTCTACATGAACGCCTTCATTTAAGTTCTTTACCGGGAAAAGCTGTAAACAATCATTAGTTATATTAACCTTTGCGCCAAACTTTTCCATTTCATTTTTAAGGGCCTGTAATCGATCGGTTTCTTTGATCTTTAAAGTATGCAGTCCATATAACTCACATTCTACTCCAAGAGCCAGGCAGGTAACAGCTATAGTTTGTGCTATGTCGGGAGAATTTATAAGATCTTCATTAATCCTTATTGCGCGTGGTGTCCCATTCTTTTTCAAGGTTATGCTATCACCAGCGTATTCCGTTCTCACTCCAAAATGCTTGTATATCTCTGCCAGACAGGAATCTCCCTGCCGACTCGTTTCCCTGTAATTGGAAAGTTTTATTTCTGCAGAATCAGAGATGGCGGCAATACTGTAAAAATAAGAAGCAGAACTCCAGTCTGATTCCACGGCAATGGTAGCCGGCTCCAGTTTCTCGGCCGGTTCTATGTAAACCCTGTCTTCATCAAATTTACCTTTGATCCCGGCATGTTGGAGAATCTCAAGGGTCATTAATATATAAGGTGTAGACGTGATTCTTCCGTCAAGTATAATCTCAAGCCCGTTGGGCAAAGAGGCTCCAATCAGCATAAGAGCTGAAACATACTGGCTGCTTACATTCGCCTGAAGTTTAATTGAATCTACATGAAGCTTTTTGCCCCTGATCTTAAGTGGTGGATAACCCGCTTCATCTTTATATTTTATATCTGCACCCATTCGCTGCAGTGCATCTACAAGTAAGCGAATAGGGCGTTCTTTCATCCTTTTGCTACCGGTAACCTCTACTTCGCAACCTTCTTTTGAAGCAAAATAAGCTGTAAGAAAACGCATAGCCGTCCCGGCATGGTGTATATCAATAATTCCGTCACCCTTCTCAAGGGCTTTTTTTAGAACTATCGTATCATCACTATTAGAAAGGTTTTCGATACGAATATCAGGATAAAGAGCCTGAAGGATCAACAATCGGTTGGATTCGCTTTTGGAACCGGTGATTTTTAAATCACCTTTTAAGTCTCGTTCGGTATGTGAAACTGATAGGGTCATTTGAAAAGATAAAAAATGAAATGCTAATTTACTTTTTCTTTTCCTTACTCCGAAACTGTCCGAAGGCTAAAATGAATCCGTAAAGAAATGCGGCAAGGATTTGAGCAAATATAAACCTGAATAATTTGCCATCTGAAGTTCTTTCTTCAAAAAATTCCGCAAATGCGAAGCCCCCATATTCAAAAAGCATGGAAATCACATTGTACAACACCAGGAAAGTAAGACCGAGCCAAAGAACTGATTTCCAGAATCTCTTCTGAGAAATAATAGATTTAAAGCCCATTATTTGAGTTTTTCGTTATTCTTATGCCTGTCTTTATCTCTTTTGGTCTTTAGGTCCAGCTTCCTGTTGAAAGCTTCCTGGAGGTCCACACCAGTCTGGTTCGCAAGACATAGAACCACAAAAACAACATCTGCCAGCTCCTCTCCCAGGTCTTTATCTTTATCGCTCTCTTTTTCACTTTGCTCACCATATCTACGGGCAATTATTCTGGCGACTTCACCTACTTCTTCGGTAAGCTGCGCCATATTGGTAAGCTCATTAAAATAACGAACTCCGTGTTCATTTATCCATTTATCTACCGCTTTCTGTGCGTTCGCTAGATCCATCGTTAGAAGTTTTCTCCAAAACTATAGTTTCATTTTGTTTTTCTACTATCTTATTATAAAAGTTTTTCAAAATTTCATATTCCTCATTATTGAAAATAGCCCGGCTCATTTCAACCTGAGAATCTATTCTTAAAAATCCTCCATTCAACAAAATACTATATTTGAATTCACCCCCATCTTCACCCAGTTTTACAATTATACTTTCGGGAACAGAAACAACTTTATATCCCTCTGGAACCATAATATTTATCAGATGCTTTTTTCTAAATGGAAAATCAAAGAACACTGGATATATCCTCTCATCGGCTTTAAATGGATTCTCGTTGAGAGTCTCAAAAAACAAAGGTTTAAGGTATATCTTATCTCCGATCACCTCCACCCCGTTCGATATTTTAAATTTATAATTCTGATTAATATCGGATCCAACGCTCTCAAAATTCTTTAAATTAAAATCTGTGATATCTACATTTGAATGCCTACCTGAAAGACTTTCCTGAATATCTTCTTTTGTTTTAGAAGAGTTCTCTTCTCTGTATTTCTTTGCGTACAGGCCATTAAAATCTTCATACGCCAGACCATTGATCCCTTCAGGGGATATCTGAACGTTCATCCTGCTACTGGTTTCAGAAATATTGAATGGAAATACATTTACCCAATCAGAACTTCCTTCATTCCTTATTATTCTACCCTGCCAGTTTCGTGCTCTTTTGGGTAATTGGTTCATCCCGGCTGTTGGATCAGTAGCATCTAAAAGAATTATTCCTTCTGGAAGTTCCACGGCAGTAATTAAGTAATTGAATCCATTCCTTGTTGGAAATAATGGAATTCCATTATCTGGAGTACTTAAAAGCACCGGATTGGCATTTACTTTGGCATATCGGAGCATAGCGGCGAGCAGAAGATTAATATCGGCAGCATTCCCCATCCCATCTTTATAGGTATTCCGGGTACCTTCATCAGGCACAAATCCCGCATAACCGTTCCATTTCACTTTATCTTTTACAAGCTGGAATATTTTTACTGTTTTCTGAATTGGGTCTGAAATACCAGTAATAAGAGCATCTACGTCTTCTTCAAAAAAACCAGTCCTATCTAACGCTGTTTTAAGACCAACATCATTATAAATAGATTTGGCGACACCTTCCCAGGTTTGTGAATAATTCTCTATAGGATTGTTAGGAAATTTGGTGTACTGCAATTCCCAGTTAAGGTAAGCTGCATAGTTCTGCAAATGATCTACATGAGGTTCGGTTTTTAATGCCGGGATATTCTCTTTATTTACTGAATAGACATTCTGAATAAAGTCTAAGGTACCAGTTCTACGCTCATGCTTAACCACTTCCCAACCTGTCCTTACCGTTTTGCTAATAGTACGCTGGAAGCCTTTCTTAGAACGTTCAATATTTACATAGAAAGGGGCCTTCATGTTATTATAAACACTAAAGACAAAGAATTCAGGGATCGTTACATCCAGTTCCAGCTTATCAATAGGAATAGTATACTGCAAGGGCGTAGGATCAATTTGTGTTATATAGGGAGAAACGATCCTGTATTCGATCTCAATAACACTTCCTTCGGTTATTGCCGGCATAGTGAACCTCGTAATTTTCCTGAACTTATTCTTCTGTTCCTCATGAATATCATCCTTATCCAGTTTAACCTCTTCAATTTTTCCATTCACCAAATTATAGGTGACCGCCTTGATTTTTTGTACATGTTCATCAGATTGGCCAGTAAATATGCTAATCTCTTTAGTAGCCCAGTCAAATCCTTCTTTATTATATATTTTTATCCTTTCATGTACATCGGTAACCATTTCAAATCCAGTATTCTGGTTAAAATCATAATAGATAGCCTGCTTTTTAAATAGAATAGCCGCATCTGCATCCTTATCAGTCGAATGTTCTTTTGATTTTAATTCTTCCCTGGATACTTTTCCGAACTTATAATTTTGTGAGTGGACTGAAGTGCCCGCAAAAATCAGGAATAAATAAATGTAAAATTTGATCATGGGTTTTAGGTTTTACTGGTATTTAAGATTACGGCTTTCATATTGCTAGTATGATTGACCTGCCGGATAAAATTCTGGAAATCCAGATAAGATTCGGGAGACCACTCTCCCTTTTTAAAAATCAATTGTCTTGTGACTTTTATTTCATTCTTTTCCTCGCTTCCGGAAGCCTCAACTTTGAAAATAATTGAGCCAAATTCACTTACAAAAAGCTTGTTTTCCGGTAAGGTTTCAATACTGAATCCCTCTGGAAGTATAAAAGTGAAGCTGTCTTCGAAAGTTTTACCTCTTTTAATTTCAAAAGGTCTACGCCGTTTGTCATTCTTGGAAATCGGAATAGTTCCTTGCTGGATAAAACTGAGCGGGATCAAAAACCTGTTGCCTGCTTTAGTTGCCAGGCGATCTCCTGAAAATGTCAGCTTTTCTTCAATCTCTATCTTTTCCCTGTCGTCCTTAAATTTAATATCATTAAACTGAAGATTTTGCAACCTACCCCATTCATTTTTGTAATATCTTTTCTGTTCCTTTTCCAGTTTCCTTTGTAGTTGATTGATTTCATTGTAATGAACCCCTTTGCTTATCCGGCTAAAGTTTGCCTGAAAGCCCCCAATCCCATTTAACTGAATATCACAATTGATCTTCTGTATGTTATCTACCTCAGAATACTCTGGGGTTTTAATAATTTCCCCACCCTCAGGTTTGAGCCGCAAAACATATCTATCATCGGTAAAATCTCCCAGGTAGTTAAATGGGTCTCTCTGACTGGTGCATTCTAACCATAAATCTGTACCATCTTCTTTCGGGATATTTAGAATCACATGATCCCCCTGCATTTTTGTAAAATCGGGATCAATATTTCGCTTTTCTCCACCATATACTACCGAGTAATACGATTCTATGCCTTGAGACTTCATCAAAGCTTTAGTATAATTGGTAAGACCCTTACAATCTCCATATCCGAGTTCATCCACTTCGCTGGCCATGGCAGGTTCCCAGCCTCCAATACCATACATCACGGCAACGTACCGGGTATTATCCTGAACATATTTGTAGATGATTCTTGCTTTTTCTTCAAGAGTCTTCGCCTCTTTTGTAAGACTGCTAATTTTACTAATTGTTTGAGATGAAATTTCATCATGTCCAGCCACCAGATTATCATGCATCCATTTGCCAAATTGTTTCCAATCAGTTGCATGACCACTTACACCTTCCAGATTAAAGTCATTTATAGCCATTAAAACTTGGGGAGCAAAAGATCTAAATGATGGACTAAGTATCTCGTATTCATAGGCCTGAAATCCGGACAGACTATAATCAAGATCGTATTCCGAATTTTGCCTCTCTACTTTGGCATCATCAAAATTCCTTTCCTCGTACCTCAAGGCTATTTTTTCAGGATTAATTAACTGAAAAGATGAATTTTCCACACTTATATCATAACCTTCAACAGGGAACCAGTCTGATATGAAAACAGAATTAGAACTTTCAATTTCGCTGCGGTACTCTACAGTATATGGATATTCTCTGGGAGTATAATCAAGAAAACTTATTCTATTTTCCGCAAAAAGTATGTAAGAATCAAAATTACTCTGATCCTTAAAATCTTTTTCTTTGTACTTCTCTATCTCTCTGCCGTTTTTGTCATAAATGATCGCTTCCTGCTCTTTTATCTTTATACTCTCATTGTAATGCTCTAACGCTCTCACATACGAATTTCCGGATTCATTAAGTATGGTGATCACTCTGTGAGTGCGTTCAACGACCTTATCAACATCTTCTATCTCCACTATACGGCTATTATGCCTGATAACGGCATCAGCATTAGCAAGAAGGGAGGAATCAATTTTATCTACCGGATAATTTTCCTGGCTGTAAATGGTAGGGCAGAATACAGTCAGTAAAAAGAAGAATATTTTACTGCGCATTGAATAGAATTGGGAAAAATGTCTAGCGCAATATATAAAAAATTAACTATATTTTAACTTTTTTCCTTAGAATCTATAATAATCGTAACAGGTCCGTCATTTAGCAAAGAAACTTTCATATCTGCTCCAAATCTTCCTGCTCCCACATCCTTCCCGAGCGCCTTTTTAAAGCTGGCGATAAATTTAAGATATAAAGGCTCTGCAACCTCAGGCTTGGCTGCTTTAATATAACTGGGACGATTGCCTTTTTTTGTGCTGGCATGAAGAGTAAACTGACTCACAACGATAGCATCTCCATCAATCGCTTTGAGAGATTCATTCATAACCCCATTCTCATCATTGAAGATCCTCATATTAATGATCTTTCGGCATAGCCAGTCAATATCATCCTCATTATCTTCCTCTTCTATCCCCAGCAATATTAAAAGACCCTCATGTATTACCGCACATACTTTATGATCTATAGTTACCGATGCCTTTGAAACTCTTTGTAATACTGCTCTCATTATTTGGTTTGATATTGATCGATTCTGTAATTATCGTCCTCTCCTTCCATGATCTGAAGATAACTTTTATACCTGGACCAGGCTATTTCTTCATTTTCCAGTGCTTCTTTTACAGCACATTTTGGTTCTTCCAGATGCAGACAATTATGAAATTTACACTCCTGTTTCCGCTCAAAGAACTCAGGGAAATAATCACCTATCTCTTCCCTGTCCATATCAACAACTCCAAAGCCTTTTATACCCGGGGTATCAATGATTCGTGCATCAAAACTCAGATCGAACATTTCAGCAAAAGTAGTGGTATGCTGCCCCTGGCTATGCTGTCTCGAAATCTCGGCGGTTTTTAGGTCTAATGAAGGTTCAATGGCATTAATAAGCGTGGATTTACCCGTGCCACTATGCCCGGAGATCATACTTGTCTTTCCGGTCATTTTCTCCTTTACCTTATCTACATTCTTACCTTTTTTTGCCGAAATCCCAATACATTCATACCCGGCATTCCTGTACATTTCAGCAAGATATTTCACCTCGGCCAGCTCATCAATTGAATAAGTATCCACTTTATTGAAAAGAAGAATGGCAGTAATATCATAAGCTTCTGCCGTAACCAAAAACCTGTCAATAAAGGTGGTCAAGGTAGGTGGATTATTTAATGTGATAAGCAGAAACACCTGGTCAATATTAGACGCGATGATATGGGTTTGCTTGGAAAGATTGACCGATTTCCGGATAATATAATTATCCCGTTCAAGTATTTTTTTTATGACGCCCGTCTTCACTTCAGCTCCATCTTCGGGATCAAAAATCACTTTATCTCCAACAGCAACGGGATTGGTACTCTTAATCCCCTGAATACGGAATTTTCCCTTGATGCGGCATTCGTAAAAATCGCCATCCTCTGCCTTGACCTGATACCAGCTTCCTGTAGATTTATAAACCGTTCCCTGCATTATGTTAAATAAAAACAAAAATTTAAATTATTTTCTTAATATTTTTAAGAATATATTTACTGCTTTAATTCATTATTTCAATCACTATGTACAAATTTACTTTTAAATTGTTCATGGCCATCTTATTCACCATGAATTTGAGCAGCCTGAATGCCCAAACCAATCTTTACCAACATCCCGATTTTGAAAGCAAGACAGCAGATCATAAGGTAATTGCTATTTTGCCATTTAAGGCAAATGTAAGCCTTCGGCCTAAACAAATGAAAGAGATCAGCCAGGAACAACTGAAAGAACTTGAAAAGAACGAAGGCCTATCAGTTCAGTCAGCTATGTACTCCTGGTTTCTAAAAAGAAAGAAAAGAGGAGACCTTTTCGTTGATATCCAGGACCCTAAGAGAACGAATGCCTTATTGAATCAAAATGATTTAACAGACCCTGCAACCGTGACGCCTGAAGCACTTGCATCCATTCTGGGAGTGGATGCCGTTATCTCCGGCACTTTCGAAACCGACAAACCAATGTCTGACGGCGCTTCCATTGCATTAGGGCTTTTAGTAGGTTTTTGGGGAAGTACTAATGCGGCCACCCTCAATATGAGCGTTAATGATGGATCTGACGGGGAGCTGCTATGGAATTACAACAAAAGAGTCGCAGGAAGCCTTGGCAGCAATACAGACCAACTCATCAATAAATTGATGCGAAAAGCTTCCAGAAGACTTGGATACACAGACTAAATTCTTTTTCAACTTCAAAAAAGCTGTCCGTACTGGACAGCTTTTTTATTCCTAACCGATACCGTCCAGTATCTTTTGCTGGTGGTTAATAGATTCCTGGTGGATAGCCTTGAACAATCTTAATACAAACTCTTCACTAAGTCCCTTCTCCTCTCCTTCGAGCACCATTTTCCCAAGAATCTCATTCCATCTTTTCGTTTGCAGAATAGCTACATTCTGGTCTTTCTTAACCTGACCGATCTCTTCTGAAATTTTCATTCTTTTAGCAAGTACATCCAGTATCTGGCTATCGGCTATATCGATCTTAGACCTTAGCGTGTTCAACTTATTTTGAAATTCCTCGCTGGCGGAAACCTCTTTCCTAACCTGTAGATCATTCATGATTTGAATAAGTGTTTCAGGAGTTATTTGTTGTGCGGCGTCACTCCAGGCTTTATCTGGAGTATGGTGTGTTTCAACCATAATTCCGTCATAATTAAGATCAAGACCTGTTTGGCAAAGATCGAAAATGATATCCCTTCTTCCTGCTATATGAGAAGGATCGAGAATTAGTGGGAGATCAGGAAACTTATTCTGAAGCTCGATAGGAATCTGCCATTCAGGATTATTTCTGTATTTGGTCTTTTCATAGGCCGAAAAACCACGGTGTATCACTCCTAGATTTTTAATATCGGCTGTATATAATCTTTCAACCGCTCCAAGCCATAAAGAAAGATCCGGGTTCACCGGGTTTTTCACAAGCACCACCTTATCGGTTCCTTTAAGAGCATCGGCAATTTCCTGAACAATAAAAGGTGAAACGGTGGTTCTGGCTCCGATCCAGAGAATATCCACATCATGTTTTAAAGCCAGTTCCACATGGTTAGGGTTCGCCACCTCTGTAGTAGTCAGCATTCCCGTTTCCTCCTTGGCCTTCTGAAGCCATTTTAATCCAAGAGCCCCTACTCCTTCAAAGTTTCCGGGTCTTGTTCTTGGTTTCCAGATACCGGCTCTAAGCACAGTTGCATCACTGTCTTTTAACTGATGTGCAATCGTTAAGACCTGTTCCTCTGTTTCGGCACTACAAGGGCCTGCAATTACCAGTGGATGAGATAAATTGAAATCATCCAGCCATTTTCTGAGTTCTCTGCTATTTTCCATTTTCAAGTATTTTTAAATTTTCATTCTGAGTTATTCCGTTTAATACATCTTTTATATGATTCGTCTTTTCCATCTCCTGGAAGACCTCTTCAAAATTATCGGTCTCCATTAATTGTCTGAAATGTTTCAGATTGGAAATATATTCATCGAGGGTTTCCATCACATTTTTCTTATTCTGCCTGAAGATAGGAGTCCACATCCCGGGTGAACTTTTAGCCAGTCTTACAGTGGAAGCAAAACCACTGCCCGCCAGGTCAAAAATATCTCTTTCGTTCTTCTCTTTTTCTAGCACAGTCTTCCCTAGCATAAAAGAACTTATATGAGATAAATGAGACACGTAGGCAATATGGCGGTCGTGAGATACCGGATCCATATATCTTATTCTCATTCCTATGGCATTAAAGACTTCAAGAGCTTTTTCCTGAAGCTTAAAAGCCGTCTTCTCTATTTCACAAATTATGTTGGTCTTATATTTAAAAAGGCCGTGAATTGCCGCTGAAGGCCCTGAAAACTCGGTACCAGCGATGGGGTGCCCTGCGAGATAGTTTCGGCGTTTTGGATGTGAAGCCACTTCCCTGCAAAGCTGCTCTTTTGTAGATCCTGCATCGGTCACCACACAATTATCATTCACGGTGTCCAGCACTTTTGGAAGAATTTCAAGGGAAGCATCTACCGGGATTGCCAGGTAAACAAGATCGGCATTTACAAGGTCCTCAAAATTTGCCTTATTATCTATGAGGCCAGCATTCAAAGCTTCCTCTAGATGCTGGTCATTATGGTCAATCCCGAAGATCTCCACCTTCTCCACCTCTTCCCTGAGGTCAAGGGCGAAAGATCCTCCTATGAGCCCGGTTCCTATTATAAAAACTTTCATCTTCTTATTCTGTTTAATGCCGTTTCTATCAACTCTTCTGAAGCACAAAGGGAAAACCTTACATATCCTTCTCCCTGGGATCCGAAAATAAAGCCAGGAGTAATGAATACATCCTTGTTATAAAGAAGTTCATCCACAATATTTTCCGAAGTTTTTCCTTCAGGCACTTTCGCCCATACAAACAGGCCTACCTGATCTTCTGCAGCCTTGCAACCAAGCTCTTCAATCAAATCAAGGATCATCTCCTTTCTCCTGGAATAGATCTTATTCTGCTCATCGAACCAGGATTGCGAAAGCTTTAAGGCTTCAACAGCTCCTTTCTGTACAGGATAGAACATTCCACTATCCATATTCGATTTCACTTTAATCACAGAATTGATATTCTTCTCACTTCCTACCAGCATACCAACTCGCCACCCCGCCATATTGAAACTTTTACTAAGGGAATTAAGTTCCATCACATAATCGCTCAGACTGTCTT
Organism: Gramella jeungdoensis; assembly: GCF_023805255.1. GTDB lineage: Bacteria > Bacteroidota > Bacteroidia > Flavobacteriales > Flavobacteriaceae > Christiangramia > Christiangramia jeungdoensis. Next base: position 491,772 of record NZ_JAMSCK010000002.1, on the reverse strand, counting down.
CATTCAAAATACTTTTTGGCTCATCATTCTGTATAAAACTGTACGGATTGTCATTTACTACCAGTATTTCATGTTTTTCGGCGAAGGCTGTAATCTCATCAAAGAATGATTCTGGGGCCACAGAGCCTGTTGGCATATGCGGATAGTTCACCCACATCAGTTTCACATTGCTCAAATCCTCTTTCGATAATTTTTCCAGATCGGGTAGCCAGTTATTTTCTTCACTCAGTTCATAATTTCTTTCAGTGGCTTCAAGTAGTTTAGACACCGAACTATAGGTTGGATAACCCGGGTTTGGTAAAAGCACTTCATCTCCGGGATTTAAAAAAGCCATGGAAATATGCATGATCCCTTCCTTACTACCCATAAGCGGTAGTATTTGAGTTTCAGGATTCAGTGATCGGTTGTAAAATTCTTTATAAAAATCAGCAATCGCATCCCTTAGGTCTTTAATCCCTTTATATGGCTGATACTGGTGAGCACCATTAGAACTAAGCGCATTATTCAATGCTTCGATCACCTGTGGTGGCGGAGCAAGATCCGGGCTCCCGATTCCCAGGTTGATTATATCTTTTCCCCTGGAACGTAACTCGGCCACTTCTCTCAGTTTTTTTGAGAAGTAGTATTCCTGCACATTATCAAGTCTTTTTGCCGTTATCATGACAAATTGTTTTTATAGATTCCAAAAATTCTTAATCCTTCGGTCATTAGTTTCAGAACATCGATGGCTCTTTCAAAATCTTGCGGTCTTTCAAAAGTCACATCCACAAAAAATGAATATTTCCAGGGCTCATCAATAATTGGCAAAGACTGTATCTTAGTCATATCCAGGTAACAATCCCTTAATATATTAAGTACTGAAACCAGACTCCCTCTTTCACTTTTAAGATCGAATTTAATAGAGGCCTTATCCAGCTTCTCTCCATTCGGTTTCTTTGGTTCGGTTCCCAGTACCAGAAACCGGGTCGCATTACTCTTTATGGTGTGTATCTCTCTTGCCAGGATCTCCAGATCATACATTTCAGCCGCCGCGGGGCTTGCCACTGCAGCTACTTTCTTTAGCCCCTCATTATGGATTCTTTTAGCAGCCTCGGCTGTATCTGCATCCTCTATCAGTTTTATATGAGGATACTGCTTAAAGAACTGCTTACACTGCAAAAGGGCCATTGGATGTGAAAACACCTTTTTAATATCGGCTATCTCCTGACCTTTTAGCGCCATAAGATTCATATTCACCGGTGTATAATGCTCACCCACCACGCTTAAGTTGTACTCATCTATAAGAGCATAATTAGGCAAAATAGACCCGGCGATACTATTCTCTATTGCCATCACGGCTTCATCAGATTCTTTCGCGGCCAGTTTTTGAGCAAGCTCCTGAAATGATAAATGCTCCATCACTTCTACATCTTTGTGATAATAATCCATGGCTACCAGATGATGAAAGGAGCCTTTAATGCCCTGAATCCCTATTTTTTTATTCATATAGCTATCAAAAAAAAGTCTCGATTTTTGATCGAGACTTTTATATAATTTTATTTCAGTTAATCATATAGCATTCCCGACCCTATCTCTAGAATAGAAATAAAAATAATAGAATGCGTTCCAGCTAATTAACTTTATCATTATCAATAATTATGAGTGACTAAAGTAGTGCTTAAATTTCAGTTTCAAAATATTTTATTCTGAAATTTTGCAGTTTTCTGATATTCGGAAAATCCATAGCTTTTTACTGAGGATTACAATTTGGACATATAAATTTTCGTTGGAAGATTGAAAAGTTTTCAGCGGTAAGCCTGATAATTATTCCTAATTTTGACGTATGTCTATCACCGTTTCTAACATTTCCAAGCACTTTGGAAGCCAAAAAGCGCTTGATGAAGTCAATTTCAACATCTCCGGGGGTGAAATTGTCGGTTTTTTGGGACCGAATGGAGCCGGAAAATCGACCCTGATGAAGATCCTCACCGGGTATCTATCTGCAGATGAAGGAGAAGCTAAAATTAACGGTCTTGATCTGAAGGATAAGGTCTCTGAGATTCAGCAACGTATTGGATACCTTCCAGAACACAATCCTTTATATACTGAAATGTTCGTACGGGAATACCTCCGGTTTTGTGCTTCCGTTTATAATATTGAGAAGAAACGGGTTGAAGAAGTCATAGAACTTACCAGGCTGACTCCCGAAGCCAATAAGAAAATTGAACAATTATCCAAAGGTTACCGTCAGCGCGTTGGCCTGGCCGCCGCCTTGTTGCATGATCCCGAGGTTTTGATACTGGATGAACCAACCACAGGTCTGGATCCCAATCAGCTGGTAGAAATAAGGACCCTCATAAAGAATATCGGGAAAGACCGGCCAGATGGCAAACCGGGGAAGACCGTTTTCCTTTCTACTCATATCATGCAGGAAGTGGAAGCGATTTGTGACCGCGTGATCATTATCAATAAAGGCAGGATCGTAGCCGATAAAAAAATGAAAGATCTCAGAGACGAAAATGAACAGATCATTTTTGTTGAATTCGACTATCGCATAGAAGAAGTTGCACTTAAGAAGATCCCTAATCTTGTTTCGGCGAAAAATACCGGAGGTTTCACTTATGAATTATTGTTCAATACAAACAAGGATATGAGACCTGAAGTTTTTGATTTTGCTCATGATAACGGCTTAAAAACACTTCAGCTTAATCAAAAAACTAAGAACCTGGAAAGCCTTTTTGCCGAATTAACTTCTTCCTGACTTATCAAAAGCAAGTCCCCTTATAGGGGATTTAGGGGTTTTCGAAAATAAGCCGACCTTTAAAGTGTTCGGTAACATCTATAACCGGCGGTCGGTTAACTGAGATAATATCCCCATAACTATAAATATCTCCCCTAAGACTTTGCTGCGGATTCACAATAAGTTTATTGGTTCCACGATGAAAAATATCGTAATGCTGAACGATAAGATCCCGGGCCTCCAGCCTTCCGTCCCCTGCGGCAAAGAACGCGTTGAAGTTCTCAACCTTTCCGGTAAGGAAATAATTGGAAATATGATCGGTTGTGATTCGCAGGTTCTGAACATCGAGATCTAAAATGAAATCTCCATCAGTATGTATATCTGGATCCTTTTCCTGGTTGAGGGATCTCAGCCATAATTCAGGATAACTTAAAGTCCCTATACTTTCAATAGCGCTGGCGGTACTGGTTTGAATCCAGGTTAGATTGGGGCTGGTCACATAGACTTTAGTGATTTCATAATCCCTGAAAAGATTACAGGCATTCTCATTTCTAAGCATAAGGCGGCCGTCCTGAACCCGTACACTTACATCATTGATAAGGTTTTTACCTGATTCAATAATAACTTTTTGTTCATCGCCCTGTTCGATAAAAAGTTTCACCCTTTCATACACCATGATTTCAGTAAAAGGATCGAGCTCCATTTCCTTCTGAATAATAGCCCCGGAAGTCTGGAAACAATCAGGCGCTTCTTCAGAACTACAACCTGAAATCAATAATATCATTATAAATCCTAAGAACTTTCTCATAACCTGTACCCAATTGAAAATTCCACTGCCTCAGCATTTGCTCCATGAGACCTCACGGTAGCCGATGCCCACCAGTCTTTTGTGATCTCTCTTTGCAGGCCTATTCTGTTATACACCTGTTCCACATAACTTTTGTAGGGATAATATGCATAATACCCAAGCTGGGTAATCAAAGACATTTTATTAAAAGTAAGTTTATGACCTACGAATACCCCTACCCGTTTAGCGTCCGCATCAGGATCGTTATTCTGTTGTGGAAATGCAACCGCTTTATAGGCGATAAATTCTTCCAGGGAACGTGACATAATAAGCTCGGCACCTCCCTGAAGGGTGCTTTTTCGGTTTATCACCTTATCAGCATAAGCGGCAATCGTTAAAAATGGCAATTGCGGAGAACCTACAACCCCGGTTGAGTTCACTCCACTTCGAACAGCAAAATTATAATGCACCGGTTCTTTATACTTTCCTTCCTCATCTTTCGGAACATATTCCGGATGCTTTTCATGATCAAGCAGATAATTCACTCCCAGGTTAAAAGTAAAAGTATTGGTACTATTGTTCGGCGATTTGAAATCGGCATTTGAATAATGGATTACCGAAATACCTGCCTGCAAACCAAGCCCATCAATAATATCCTGTTTATGATAATTCCCCATCAGGTAAGTCGTGCTCAATAGATGAGAGCCAAAAGCATTATTGATATAATTCCGATCCTGATCATAGGGATTGGTATTATAGGCCAGTCCCTGGCCGATCCTGAACATCATATTCCTCTTAAAGAAATAGAAATTGAAATGAGCATACAATCCATAAGTCTCACCCAGATACTGATTCTTCATGTCCTGGTAGGTGAAAGAATATCCAAAATCAGGATAATTATAACGTCGCTCCCACTCCTTTAAACCATAGGTTTTCTGATTCCAGCTCAGTATTACACCGGTAGGATGCCCCGTAATAAGGTGCCCTATATCCCGGTTATGTTCCATGATGGTACCATAGAAATAACTACCATCAAAAGAGTAAAATTTAGGAGTTTTTTCTTTCTGGGCCTGAAGAAAGAGGCTGCAAAGGAAAAACAGGCATGGGGCAATTCTTTTCATACGAAAGCAAATCTAACATATTTACGAAAAAAATCACCTTTGGTTTGATATCAGGCTTAAAAAACCGCCGCCGCTATCTTTTCTATATTGCTGCTTTTTCCCATGGAATAATAATGAACCGTTGGAACGCCAGCATCCACAAGTTCTTTGGATTGTTTAATACACCATTCAACTCCCACCTGCCTGACCTCTGCATTGTTCTTGCACTTTTCAACTTCCAGGATGAGCTCTTCAGGTAGATCTATTTTAAAAACCTGGGGCAAGACCTGCAAATGTCTCTTTACCGCTATAGGCTTGATACCCGGAATTATTGGCACGTCAATCCCCATATTTTTTGCTTCCTCTACGAATTGGAAGAATTTCGAATTATCGAAGAACATTTGGGTTACTATATAGTCGGCACCCGCATCTACCTTTTCCTTTAATCGCTTAAGATCTGATTGTAAGGAGGGTGCTTCCAGATGCTTTTCCGGATAACCTGCCACCCCAATGCAGAAATCCGATTTATGATCGGCTTCGATCACATCATGAAGATACTTTCCCTCGTTCAGGTTCTTTATCTGCTTTACTAGATCACAGGCGTAATTATGTCCTCCTTCAGAAGGTTCAAAATATTTCTGATGGTTCATCGCATCCCCTCGTAAAGCCATCACATTCTCGATACCCAGATAATGACAGTCCACAAGAAGGTATTCTGTCTCCTCCCTGGTAAAACCACCGCATAACACATGGGGTACGGTATCTACATTATATTTATGTTTTATCGCGGCACAGATACCCACGGTCCCGGGACGCATACGCGTGATCTGCCTGTCAAGGAGCCCGTCCTTTTCAACATATACATACTCCTCCCGTGAAGTGGTCACATCTATAAAAGGCGGCTTGAATTCCATTAAAGGATCTATATTATCATAGAGTTCCTGGATATTCTTCCCCTTCTTCGGCGGAATGATCTCGAAGGAAAATAAGGTTTTACCGTTGGCTTTTTTGATGTGTTCTGTTACTTTCATTAAAACTATAATTCTTTGTTTATGGGCGTTGCCCTGCGGGCCCGGGCTTTTCGCTGTATCTTTTACCTTATGCTTCGTGAAGCTCAGCATTACAGGTAAAGGATGCCGCTGCAATCCCTAACGCTCTTACTCTCTATCTTTTTCTTAGACCTCACAGGTTTCGAAAACCTGTGAGGTCTGCTTCCGAACTTAATCAGCTATATTCGGATTCAGCCATTTCTCGGCTTTCTCCAAGCTTATTCCTTTTCTTTCGGCGAAGTCCTTCACCTGATCTTCCTTGATCTTTCCGACTCCAAAGTATCTCGATTCAGGATTCGCAAAATAATATCCACTTACACTGGCTGCGGGCCACATGGCCAAGCTTTCCGTAAGCTTCACTCCTATCTTTTCTTCCACTTTCAGGACATCCCAGATCGTGAGCTTTTCAAGATGATCGGGACAGGCAGGATAACCCGGCGCCGGTCGAATTCCTTTATAACTCTCCTTAATAAGCTCCTCATTGCTTAAATTCTCATCTGCCGCATAACCCCATTTCTCAGTTCTTACCTCTTTATGCAAATATTCGGCAAAAGCTTCAGCCAGCCTGTCGGCAAGTGCCTTGATCATAATCGAATTATAATCGTCATGATCCTTTTCAAATTTTGCAGCAAGCTCTTCGGTCCCGAAACCTGTGGTCACACAGAAACAACCCATATAATCCTGAATTCCACTCTCTTTGGGAGCTACAAAATCGGAAAGCGCGAAATTTGGCTTTCCACCATGCTTTTTCAATTGCTGCCTCAGTGTTCTGAAAATTGCCTGCTTCTCCTCTGAATTATCCTGATAGCTTATCTCAATGTCATCATCATTTATAGAATTCGCAGGAAAAAGTCCGTAGACCGCTTTGGCTTTCAATAATTTTTCGTTCAGAGTCTTTTTCAAAAGCACCTGGGCATCATTGAACAGACTTTGTGCCTGTTCGCCCACCTTTTCATCTTTAAGAATGTCGGGATAACGACCATGAAGGTCCCAGCTTCTGAAAAACGGAGACCAGTCCAGATAATTTTCAAGTTTTTTAAGGTCAAAATCCTCGATTACCTGAATCCCTAATTTCTCAGGTTTCACAATTGAGGTGCTTTCCCAGTCGATCTGATATTTATTCTTTCTTGCTTCTTCTATACTCAGAAAAGATTTAACCTTACTTCTCTTCTTGAAATTCTCCCTGAATTTATCGTATTCAAGCTTCAGATCGCTTTTATATTTTTCTCGGGTGCTTTCTTTTAAAAGATCACCCACAACGGTCACGGCACGAGAAGCATCATTCACATGAGCCACCGCATGTTTGTATTGCGGATCTATTTTCACCGCGGTATGAGCTTTAGAAGTCGTTGCTCCACCTATAAGCAAGGGCACCGAAAATTCCTGCCGCTCCATCTCTTTGGCCAGGTACACCATTTCATCAAGAGAAGGTGTTATGAGTCCGCTAAGCCCAATGGCATCCACATTCTCCTTTTTGGCAGTTTCTATGATCTTTTCCGGTGGTACCATTACCCCGAGATCTATGATCTCGTAATTATTACAACCAAGTACCACGGCTACGATATTCTTACCAATATCATGTACGTCACCTTTTACCGTGGCCATTAAAACTTTTCCGGCAGACTGGCGAACATTAGATTTATCAGCCTCGATATATGGCAGCAAATAAGCCACCGCTTTCTTCATCACCCTGGCAGATTTCACTACCTGGGGCAGGAACATTTTCCCGCTTCCAAACAGGTCGCCCACCACATTCATTCCTATCATTAAAGGCCCTTCGATGACATCCAAAGGCCTGTCTGATCTTTGGCGGGCCTCTTCAACATCCTCGACTATATAAGTGTCAATTCCCTTTACCAGGGCATGGGTGATTCGATCCTGCAAAGGATTCTCCCTCCAGGAAAGATCAACTTTATTCTGTTTTTTCTTGCCAACTACATTCTCGGCGAATGCCAGTAGCCTCTCTGTAGCATCATCCCTTCTGTCGAATATCACATCTTCCACATGCTCCAGCAGGTCTTTCGGGATCTCATCATACACCTCCAGCATGCTGGGATTCACGATTCCCATATTCATTCCTGCCTTTATCGCATGATAAAGGAATACCGAATGCATTGCCTCCCGAACGGGATTGTTGCCGCGGAAGGAGAAAGAAACGTTACTAACTCCCCCGCTAACACTGCAATAAGGCAGGTTTTCTTTCACCCAGCGCGTACCTTCAATAAAATCGATGGCATTTCTCCTATGCTCATCCATTCCGGTTCCCACCGGGAATATATTCAGGTCAAAAATGATGTCCTCGGGCGGAAAATTCACCTTTTTGGTAAGTATATCGTACGAGCGTTTCGCTATCTCTATACGTCTCTCGTAATTATCGGCCTGGCCCACCTCATCAAAGGCCATTACGATCACGGCCGCGCCGTAACGTCTTATCTTTTTCGCATGTTCTATGAATTCTTCCTCTCCTTCCTTAAGGCTGATCGAATTTACAACGCATTTTCCCTGAACCACCTGGAGTCCTGCCTCTATAATTTCCCATTTAGAACTGTCTATCATAATAGGCACACGTGCAATATCAGGTTCAGCAACCACCAGATTCAGGAATTTAACCATGGCTTCCTTGCCATCTATAAGCCCGTCATCCATATTGATATCGATGATTTGCGCTCCGCCTTCCACCTGTTCACGTGCTATATCAAGAGCTTCATCGAATTTTTCCTCTTTAATTAACCTAAGGAATTTTCTTGAACCTGCGACATTGGTACGCTCCCCTACATTCACGAAGTTGCTTTCAGGAGTGATCACAAGAGGTTCCAGCCCCGATAACTTTAATGGTCTTATTTGTGACATATACCTAAGCGCTTTGAAGTTCAGGATTCTTTTTGATCGGCCTGGGCTCATAATCTTTTGCGATTTCAGCGATCGCGCTGATATGCTTTGGAGTCGTTCCGCAGCAACCTCCCAGGATATTAACCAGTCCCTTTTCCAGGTATTCTTTTATCTGTGCCGCCATTTCACTGGCATCCTGATCGTATTCCCCAAAAGCATTTGGAAGCCCTGCATTAGGATATGCAGAAACACCAAATTCGGTATTCCGGGCAACCGCTTCCAGGTGAGGTGTTAGCTGTTTAGCGCCCAGAGCACAGTTAAAACCAATACTTAAAAGCGGGACATGGGAGATCGAGATCAGAAATGCTTCAGCAGTCTGACCCGAGAGTGTCCTACCCGAAGCATCGGTGATGGTACCACTCACCATTACCGGAATATCAGTATTGAGTTCCTCTTTAAGTTCGTCAATAGCAAATAGAGCTGCCTTGGCATTCAGCGTATCAAAAACAGTTTCCACTAGTAGAACATCCACACCTCCTTCGATCAGCGCTTTTGCCTGTTGCTTATACGCTTCCTGTAATTCAACAAAAGAAATAGCACGAAAACCGGGATCGTTTACATCTGGAGACATGCTGGCAGTTTTATTGGTGGGCCCCATCGCTCCGGCCACAAATCTTGGATTATCAGGATTTTCTTCAGTAAGTTCCTGAGCTACTTTTTTTGCGATCCTTGCCGATTCATAATTGAGCTCATGCACGAGTTCTTCCATTTTATAGTCGGCCATGGCAATTGTAGTGCTAGAGAATGTATTGGTTTCCACAATATCGGCACCAGCTTTAAAATATTTTCTGTGGATTTCAGCAATAGCTTCAGGCTGGGTAATTGACAGTAAGTCGTTATTACCCTTCAGTGATACGGGCCAGTCAGCAAATCTTTCTCCACGAAAATCCTCTTCAGAGAATTTATATTCCTGAAGCATAGTCCCCATGGCACCATCCAGAATCAATATTTTTTTTGAGAGTAACTCTTCTATTTTTGACATATTTACTTGAATAACGTTATCAAAAAAAGAAGACAGAAAAGAAGTCTGTGTTATCTATCCAATTACATCGGTAGAATGTAGCACCTTCTCACTCAGGAGGGTTGCTAAGGTTTCAACGGGTCTATTCCCTCAACCTTTCTTGATAACGGTAATAAACAATGAACTTATAACAGCAAATATAGGGCGAAGCAGGCGAAATGCAAATAAGTTAAAGAGGAAATGAGTTAAAGAAGTAAAAAATTACCGCATAAAATTAAATTTTCTAATCACTCTTCCCTTTTTACTCTTTAACTAAATTATTAATCCACTTTTTCTCCATTCAGCTGAACTGAATAACTGATCTCTGCCGCTTTTTCAAGCATCTTTGCAACCGAACAATATTTATCCATCGAAAGTTCCACAGCCCTTTTAGCTTTTGCAGGGGGTACATCACCTTCCAGGATAAATTCTAAATGTATCTTTTTAAAGACATTTGGGATCGCTCCGTCTTCCCTGAAACCTTCTACCTCAACCCGGAGATCCTGTAGTTCATGATGTTGTTTACGAAGTATCATGACCACATCTATACTACTGCAACCTGCGATTCCCCGAAGTATCATGTCCATAGGACTTGAACCTCTCGGATCCTCTTCAGATTTATTATCCAGTAATACAATATCCCCTCTTTCGTTTTTAGTTTCAAAGAGGTAGCTGTCATTGATTCTTCTTAAACTGATCTTCATTGAAATAATTTTTGGCAAAGTTAGAAAAAATCCTTGCCGAACAGGAGCCTCTCCCTCCATAATGGAGGGAAATTCTCAAAATAACCCCAATTATTTAGACTCCTATACTCTGTACAACTTCTTTTTTTGCTTCCTTTTTGCTTCCATCGAATCCCTGCACCCCACCAACAGTAGTATATTTCAATACAAATTTCTTGTTTGGATGGATTCTCTGGTAAGCACTCTGGCACATGATCGCCGCCTCATGAAATCCTGACAGGATCAGTTTCAGTTTTCCTTTATAGGTGTTCACATCTCCAATGGCATACACCCCGGGAATATTGGTTTGGTAATCATAAGAATTATCCACCTTGATGGCATTCTTTTCAATTTCCAGTCCCCAGCTTCCTATTGGTCCCAGCTTTGGCGAAAGGCCGAATAGAGGAATGAAATCATCAACATCTCTGAATTCCTCTCCACGGGCTTCATCTTTATGACGAATCACCACTTGTTCAAGTTTCTCCTCTCCTCTTAGACCAACTACCTCGGCATTGGTGATAAGATCTATCTTACCAAGTTTAGCTAATTCTGAAACCTGCTCAACAGAATCCAAAGCTCCTCTGAATTCTCTTCTTCTATGCACAAGAGCAACTTCAGCCGCAACATCGGCGAGGTAAATTGCCCAGTCTAAAGCAGAATCACCTCCACCGGCGATCACCACTCTCTTATCACGATATACTTCAGGATCTTTAATGAAATATGAAACTCCCTTATCCTCATAATCGGCAATATTCGTAATAGGGGGTTTCCTCGGTTCAAAAGATCCCAGTCCGCCTGCTATTGCAACCACCGGTGCATGATGCTGTGTTCCTTTATTCGTTGTAACGATAAAAGTTCCATCATCCAGTTTTTCCAGGGTCTCTGCACGTTCGCCTAAAGTAAAGCCTGGAGAAAATGGTCTTATCTGCTCCATCAGATTATTAACAAGGTCTCCCGCAAGTATCTCCGGGAATGCCGGGATATCATAAATGGGCTTCTTTGGATATATTTCTGAACATTGCCCACCAGGCTGTGGCAAGGCATCTATTAAATGTGTCTTCAACTTTAAAAGTCCCGCTTCAAATACGGTGAACAATCCCGTTGGTCCTGCTCCTATGATCAGGATGTCTGTTTTAATCATCTTTTTCTTTTTTTTCGATTAAGGATTCTGTTAAACTATTCAACTGATTTACTTTGGCTTCAAAATCGCCTTTTATTGTTTTTCGATATTCATTCAGGTTCTCTACCATTTCGTTCACATTCTCTGGGATCACTTCCTCAAAGAACTGCCGTAACCTCTTGGCTGTAGTTGGCGATTTCCCATTGGTAGAGATCGCTATTTTGACGTGGCCTTTATTTACTATTCCACCCATGTAGAAATCACATAATTCTGGGGTGTCGGCTATATTGGCCAGTAAATAGCGTTTTTTAGCATGCCGGTGCACTCTTTTATTAAGCTTGGCATCATTGGTGGCCGCGATGACCACGTGCCTTTTCTTTAAAAATTTTCGCTTATACCGGCTTTTGGTCAGCTTCACCCCATGTTTAAGTGCTAATTCTTCAGTTTCTGGTAGAAACCATTTGGCGACGACTTCAACATTGGCATTCGGGCTGGATTTTAGTAAAAAATGTAGCTTTTCGTGCCCCACATTTCCACCGCCCACTACCAGAATATTGAGCTTGCTGACCTTTAAAAAAACCGGATATAATTCATTTCTCTCTTTCATAGCAATTTTTCTCATCTCGTCAAGCTGAACTTGTTTCAGCTTCTAATAGATCCTGAAACAAGTTCAGGATGACGTTTTTTTATTTTATACAGCTCGGGCATTTAGAAATTTTGTTTGCCCCGGAATGGTATTCACATTCTGATATACCTTTTGTAAGGCATTCGCCTCCTTCACCACCTCTCCAATGACAATTATTGCCGGAGCGGTGAGCTTCTTGTTATTTACAACCTCCACAATATTCTGGATGGTACCGAAGCCCGATTTTTCATTCACCGTAGTTCCGTTCTGGATAATTCCAACCGGGGTATCTTCTTTTCCACACCGGCTGAAAACCTCAGCGATCTCAGCGATCTTACTCATTCCCATTAGAATGACCACTGTTGCTGTGGACTGGGCGGCCAGGCGGACATCATCCGAAAGTTTCCTTTGAGATGTAGTACCGGTGATGACCCAGAAACTTTCTGAGGTTCCTCTTTGCGTTAATGGGATTCCCACATTTGCAGGAACAGCCACAGAAGAAGTGATCCCTGAAACCACTTCGGTTTCCAGACCTTTACTTCTGGCATAGGTGATTTCCTCTGATCCTCTACCGAAGACAAAAGGATCACCCCCTTTTAATCTTACCACATGGCCTCTTTCCAGGGCATATTTAACTATCAACTCGTTGATCTCATCCTGAGAATAACGATGCTTATCTTTTCGTTTCCCTACAAAAACATGCTCGGCCTGCGGTGCATAATCCAGCAATTCCCTGTTGATCAAAGCATCGTAAAGTACCACTTTTGCACTTTTCAAGGCATTCACAGCTTTTATGGTAATTAGTTCAGGATCTCCCGGACCTGCCCCTACTACACTTAATCTTGGTATACTATACATGTTGTACCTCCTTCGTTCTATATGCATCTACTCTCTTTAAGAATACATGCGCATCTTCTAAATATTTTTTTGCAAAAGCCTCGGTAGGCTCATTTTCATTTAACTGATATGCGAACTCCTTAAAAGAAGTTGACAATTCAATTTTACCAGACTCCACGAACAATTCATCAAACTGTGAAATGATCCCGGCCTGAGTGTTGGTCTTCACATCTTCAGCCAGTAATAATGCCTTGGCTGAATTCACGATAGATGTATAGGAATGATAAATACTGTCTGCCCAGGCCTTTCTTTCGAGAGCACTTTTCGCATTATCTATCTTCTCCTCGCTTTCGAAAAGCAATGTTGAAATAAGATCTATCACAACTCCCGCACATTCTCCTACTCCCACGGCTTTGATGTAAGGTTTTTCGTGACCCCAATCCACAAAATCGCTTTCGGTGAGATTGGAAGTATCTGCCAGGTCTTTTAAAAGATCATAGAAATAGGTCTTTTCCTTACGATCATAATAATCAGCATATTTCTCTTCGCTTCCTGAATTCACTTCAAAATCATCGAGCAGGATCCTTAAAGCTTCCGGGCCTCTTTTGCTAGGAATTTTTATCACCTTATCGGCAAAACGCCCTTTCCCGTCACCAAGGGTTCCCCCTCCAAGTAATACCTGAAGTGCAGGAGCGACTGTCTTCCCTACTTTTATTGACATTCCCTGGAATCCGATCTCGGCCATATTATGCTGGCCGCAGGCGTTCATACATCCGCTTATTTTAATAGTGATATCCTTACCATTCACAAATTGCGGATATTCTTCTTTAAGCACATCTTCCAGCACATCTGCTATTCCCGTACTGCTCGCAATTCCAAGATTACAGGTATCGGTACCGGGGCAGGCGGTGATATCTACCGTCTTATTATAACCGGTCTCGGCGTAGCCAAGCTTTTTAAGTTCAGAGTAAAAAAATGGCAAAAATTCTTCCCTCACATGACGGATTAGAATATCCTGTCTAAGAGTAAGCCTTATCTCATTTCCGGCATATTTCTTAACCAGATCGGCCAGTTGTCTTGCTCCCCCGGTATAAAAATCGCCTAACGGAACTCGAACTCCTACCGCGAACAATCCTTCCTGCTTTTGAGAAATAACATTCGTACTTTTCCAAAGCTCAAATTCTTTTTCGTCTTCAATCTCAACTGCAGGCACCTCAACATCCTGTAAAGGAGGTTCCACCTCGAATTTTTCAATTTCGAACTCAGGCTGTCTTTTAGACAGGGCCGTTTGCTGTTCTGCAACCAGATCCATAAAAGCTTCCTTTCCAATATCCTTTATAAGGAATTTCATTCTTGCCTTCAATCTTTTTGCTCTTTCCCCGTGTCGGTCAAATACCCTCAATACTCCTTCGATCAGCGGAATGATCTCTTCTGCGGGGAGAAAATCATAAAGTTTATCTGCGTGTCTTGGCTGTGAACCCAGTCCGCCGCCAAGTAATACTTTAAAGCCTCGTTTTCCATCCTTGATCTTTGCAATAAATCCAAGGTCATGGATATAGCTCAACGCCGTATCTTCTTCAGATGAAGAAAATGAGATTTTGAATTTTCTTCCCATCTCCTGGCAGATCGGATTTCTAAGGAAAAAACTGAAAGCCGCATGAGCGTATGGTGACACATCAAAAGGCTCTTTTGGATCAATACCGGCTGTAGGAGACGCTGTAATGTTTCGTACAGTATTTCCACAAGCTTCACGAAGCGTGATATCATCCTTTTCCAGCTGAGCCCACAGCTCTGGTGTGCGGTCCAGACTCACATGGTGGATCTGGATATCCTGCCGGGTAGTAATATGTAACCTCCCTTTGGAATATTCATCAGAAACATCGGCAATTCTGTGTAACTGTTCTGAAGTCACTTTTCCAAACGGCAGTTTTATACGAACCATTTGTACACCAGCCTGTCTCTGTCCGTAAACCCCACGCGCAAGACGAAGGCTTCGGAATTTCTCTTCATCGGCTTTTCCTTCCCGGAACAACCTGATCTTTTTCTCTAAATCCAGAATGTCCTGTTCAACAACTGGGTTTTCAATTTCGGTTCTAAAACTTTGCATGGTTAATAATTGTTTAAATGAAAAAAGTCCTTTTAGGTATCGCACTTAAAAGGACTTTTTTATAATTCGTTTTATAAATAAGACTTCTAAGTGTGAGGCGAATAGCGCATACACATAATTTGCATGATGTTCATAATCAACCAGTTCACTATTGTTTCTTTTTCTTATTTTATAAATCCTACTCCGGCAGTTGTGTTTGTTTGTGTATCTACCAGAATGAATCTTCCGTTGGCTTTGTTCTTTTCAAAATTATCGGCAAAGATTGGCTTACTTAATTTAATGCTCACCTTGCCAATTTCGTTCAGTTTCAGAGAATCGGCCTGGGTTACTCCCCCAAAATTGGTTTCTACATGACCTTCGATCCGGTCAATTTTCGCCAGTATTCCGTTGGTATTATGTTGTAACACATATTTATTTCCAGGAAGCAGGGCTTTATTATCCATCCAGCAAACCGTAGCATCCAACAATTTTGTTTGCTGCGGAACCTCGCCAGACTTTACCAACATATCTCCACGAGCCACGTTGATATCATCGGCCAGGCTAATAGTTACTGAACTACCGGCGGGAGCCTCCTCAAAACTTTCATCAAAGAAGTGAATATCCTTGATCGTTGAAGTTGTAAGGGAAGGCAAAACGGTTACCTCGTCGCCAACTTTTAAACTACTACCACTTATCTTGCCTGCATATCCCCGATAATCATGGTATTCATCAGTTTTTGGCCTAATCACCGTTTGAACTGCAAACCTTGCCTGACTTTCCTCTTCAAAATCTTCAGCTTTGACTGCCTCAAGATGCTCTAGTACCGTATCTCCTTCGTACCATGACATTGCTGAAGACTTCTCTGCTATATTTTCACCCCAAAGAGCACTTACCGGAATAAATGTGACGTTTTGTTCCCTGAATTCACTTCGGCTTCTCAGTTCCTGAAAATCAGCAACGATCTCATTGAAAACATCTTCTGAATAATTCACAAGATCCATCTTGTTCACAGCTACGATCACTTCTTTTACCCTTAAAAGATTATTGATAAAGAAGTGCCTGTAAGTCTGCTCGATCACACCTTTCCTGGCATCGATAAGAATTATGGATGCCTGAGAAGTCGATGCTCCCGTAACCATATTCCTGGTATACTCCACGTGTCCTGGAGTATCGGCGATGATGTAGCTTTTCTTTTTGGTTGAAAAGTATATATGAGCTACATCTATAGTGATTCCCTGTTCTCTTTCGGCCACCAGTCCATCGGTGGCAAGGGAGAAATCAAGGTAATCAAGCCCTTTCTTACGGCTACTTACCTCTATTGATTCAAGCTTATCTGATGTAAGCGATCTGGTATCGTAAAGCAGTCTCCCAATGAGGGTACTTTTCCCGTCGTCTACACTTCCTGCTGTTGCTATTTTTAAAACTTCCATTTTGTTCTTTTATCGAATTATATCCTGAACCGTGTTCAGGCTGATATTCTTTTTTACCCTAGAAATAACCCTGTTGTTTCCTGGTTTCCATTGCGGCTTCAGATCGTTTATCATCAATCCTTGCTCCTCTTTCAGAGATCGCTGATTCTCTTATCTCCTGCACGATCTTGTCTATGCTATCGGCATTTGACTCAACCGCCGCGGTACACGTCATATCTCCCACTGTTCTAAACCTAACCCTTCTTTTTACAGGAATCTCATTCTCTTCCCTGTAAACGAATTCAGAGGCAGACCAAAGAAGACCATCCCGTTCAAAAATCTCCCTATCGTGAGCATAATAGATGGATGGAATTTCTATCCTTTCGCTGGCTATATAACTCCATACATCCAGTTCTGTCCAGTTGGAAATCGGGAAGACCCTTACGTTCTGTCCAATTTCTATCCTTCCGTTGAGCATATCAAATACCTCTGGACGCTGGTTCTTCTCGTCCCATTCTCCAAAATCATTTCTTACTGAAAAGATCCTTTCCTTGGCTCGGGCTTTTTCCTCATCACGACGGGCTCCTCCTATACAGGCATCGAATTTGAATTCCTCGATGGCATCCAGCAGCGTGTTTGTTTGCAAGGAATTCCTGCTGGAGTATTTTCCGCTTTCTTCGATCGCCTTCCCACTATCAATATCATCCTGCACATGCCTAACTATAAGCTGAAGCCCCAGTTCTTCTACCAGTTTATCCCTAAACTCTATGGTTTCAGGAAAGTTATGACCGGTATCTATATGCAGAAGCGGAAAAGGTATCTTAGCCGGAAAAAAGGCCTTCTGCGCCAGTCTTACGAGCGTGATAGAGTCTTTTCCTCCAGAAAATAACAGCACGGGATTCTCAAACTGCGCCACCACTTCACGAAAGATATAGACCGCTTCGCTTTCTAAGGTATTTTGATTTAATACTGCTCCCATTTTATTCTTTTTTAAGCGTGTAAACCACACTCTCTGTTTCCTAATACTTTAGTTGGATCGAAATATTTGAATTCATTTGGCAATCCTTTTTCTGCCAAGTATACATCCAGTTCCTTGTCACTCCAGTGATAAAAAGGACTAACCTTTAACAAACCATCTTTACTGTAACTAAGGATATCGATACTGTCCCTGAAAGCTGTCTGGCCTTTCCTCAAATTGGTAAACCAAAGATCCGGCTGCTGTTGTGCCATAGCTCTTTGAAAAGGCTCCAGTTTTACCTGACGAGTGAACTCTTCATGTTTTGGGCTGTTTATTTCCGGAATTCCTCCAAAAAAAGCATCCCTGTACGCCGCTGTTTGCTTTGGTATATAAAGCTTCACATTTAAATGTAATTGCTCTATAACTTCGCTGGCGTGCCTGTAAGTTTGTGGGGTGTTATAACCCGTATCACACCAGATCACTTTAATGGAAGGATCTTCACTTACACAGGCATGGAGAATAACTGCTTCATAAGGCCTGAAATTAGTTGTTACCACCGGCTTATCACTTGCGGCCAGAGCCCATTTTATGATCTCTTCAGGCTTCGATTGCCTGAATTTTTCATTTAATATCTTTAATTCCTGTTCTGTATACTTTTTCATAACTAATCTCTCCCAAAATTTATCACGTTCCAAACTCTTTCATGAGCAAAATACAGGATCATCTTAGTCACCAATTCTACCGAACCTATTGCCAGTGCGGTTTCTATCTGTCCTGTAAGCAACCAGGATATTCCTATAGTATCTAAAGTCCCCACGATTCGCCAGCTCACTGTCTTGGCTATACTCCTAAGAGGCTTCTCTGAAGCTCTGTCTTTCTTAAAAGTATCCGTGGCTTTTGACTGGTTTATAAACATTCCTGTTATCATTTCTCTATTACCCTATCGGTTTACTAGGTTTTAGACAAAACTATACTTGAATTACCTAACAACCAACTATTTCACTAATAAATATCTTATTTTAACATTTCGGATTATTGAGGAGTAGCAATATCCTTCAATGTATTTTCGCCAAGTATGTTTAAAGAAGCGTCTCTTAACTGGATCATGAGCTTGTGAACCGCACAGAGATTCTCGTCTGGACAATCATCACATTTCTCATAATAATTAAGGCTTACACAGGGGACCATCGCGATTGGCCCTTCCAAAACCCGGATAACTGCGGTCATTTTTATCTCTTCCGGTTCTTTGATGAGATAATAACCTCCTCCTTTACCCTTTTTTGATCCCAGGAACCCCGATTTTCTTAATTCAAGCAGAATACTTTCCAGGAATTTCTGTGAAATATTCTCACTTTCGGAGATCTCTGAAGTCTGGACCGGTTTCCTGTCCTTTTTTCTGGCAATGTAGGCCAGCGCCTTAATTCCGTACTTGGTCTTTTTTGAAAGCATAAGACGAATATAAAAATATTCCTTCTGCTTCCTTTAATTGTTCAATGCGTTTTTTAAATCGTTAATAATATCTTCTACAGATTCCAGCCCTACCGAAACCCTCACCAAACCCTCAGAAATCCCTGCGGCCTCCAGTTCTTCCTTAGATAATTTGCTGTGAGTTGTAGATGCCGGATGCGTCACTATCGTCCTGGTATCACCCAGGTTTGCCGATCTCGAACAAAGCTCAAGTTTATCGATGAACCTTCGCCCGGCTTCAATTCCTCCTTTTATTTCAAATGAAACGATATTTCCTCCCTGTTTCATCTGCTTTTTCGCGATCTCATACTGCGGATGCGATTTCAGAAAAGGATATTTTACATTTTCTGCGTTATTTTCAGTTTCAAGAAATTCTGCAACTTTTAATGCATTTTCGCAATGCCTGTCCAGTCTTACCGGCAGGGTTTCAAGACTTTTAGACAAAACCCATGCATTAAAGGGTGAAAGCGCCGGCCCGGTATTCCTGCTGAACAGATAGATCTCCCTAATCAGCTCTTCACTTCCTACAGTAACTCCTCCAAGCACTCTTCCCTGGCCATCTATAAGTTTGGTTGCCGAATGTATCACCAGGTCAGCTCCGAATTTTATCGGATTCTGAAGATATGGGGTCGCAAAGCAATTATCTATCACCAATAGCAGATCATGCTTTTTGGCAATTTTTCCAAGTACCTCCAAATCCAGGATATCCACACCCGGATTGGTGGGAGTTTCCGCAAAAATCACTTTTGTTTCAGGCCTGATCAAGCTCTCAATCCTGTCAACTTCATTCACATTAAAATAGCTGTGTGAAATATTCCACTTCGGAAAAAACTTGGTGAACAGACTATGAGTTGAACCAAAGACAGCTCTCGCCGAAATGATATGATCTCCACTATTTAGCAGTGTTGCCAGGGTGGAGAAAACAGCCGACATTCCCGTGGCAAACGCATAACCCGCTTTGGCTCCTTCCATTTTCGAGATCTTTTCCACAAATTCAGAAGTATTGGGATTGGTAAACCGACTGTAAATATTACGCTCTTTCTCCTCGGCAAAGCTTGCCCTCATATCTTCAGAATCTTCAAATACGTAACTTGAAGTGAGATATAAAGGAGTTGAATGCTCCAGAAACTGCGTTCTTTCAGTCTGCGTTCTTACTGCTATAGTTTCAAAGTTTTCCATTAAGCTATTTTTTCTGATAATTTTAAAATGTCCCCAAATACACCCCTTGCGGTAACGGCGGCTCCTGCTCCTGCTCCCTGGATCACAATTGGCCGGTCTCCATAAGATTCGGTATAAATCTCAAAGATCGAATCGGCTCCCTTCACCTGACCGAGAGTGCTATCTGCCGGAACAGAGACAAGCTTGACTTCCAGCTCGCCCTTATCCTGTTGTAAATCTCCGGAGAGATCGCCTATAAATCGCAAAACATGATTAGGTTCCTGTTGTTCTTTTATTTTTTGATAGGTTTCATCCAGTTTTTCCAAATTGAAAATAAAGTCATCGGCATCTCCACCTCTTAAGTGTTCCGGCACTAAATTCTTAATTTTTACATCCTCAAATTCATTCTGCAAATCGAGTTCCCTTGCCAGAATAAGCAGTTTCCTGCCTACATCATTTCCGTTCAAATCTTCTCGCGGGTCGGGTTCAGTAAAACCTTTTTCGATCGTCTCTTTCACAACACTGCTAAAAGGCCGGTCTTCTGAAGAAAAAGTATTGAAAAGATAACTTAAGGTTCCCGAAAAGACACCTCTGATTCTGGTAATATTTTCTCCTGATAGATGCAGAATTCTGATGGTATCTATAAGTGGAAGCCCCGCCCCCACATTGGTTTCATAAAAATATCGTTTCTGATTTTTCTCTAAATCTTCCCGCAGATCATTATAAAACTGTATATCTAAAGTATTGGCTATTTTATTGGATGAGATGAGATCGAAACCATTTTTAACCAATTCCGGATAATGCCTGACAAATTCCCTGCTGGCCGTATTATCAATCGCAATTAGATTTTCCAGGTGATGCAGCCTCGAGTAATCAATAACTTCAGATACCGAAGATTCTTCTTCTGAAACCTGTAGCCTTTCTTTCCAGTCTGTAGAAATTCCTTCGGAATCCAGTATTAGTTTTCGGGAATTGGCCACTGCGAAAACATTCAGTCTTATCTTCTTGCGTGTTTCGATCGAAGTCGCCGAATCCAGAATCTGTTCGATAAGGGTTCCGCCCACATTTCCATGGCCAAAAATGGCTATATTGATCTTTTTATATACCTCGAAAATCTCCCCGTGAATAACGTTCAGCGCTTTATGTAGCTGTGTTTTTTTCACCACCAGGCTCACATTGTTTCCGGTAACAGTATTATTGAAAAGTAGCGGCACGATCTGGTTCCGGATAAGCGCGTTATAAGGTTTGTGAAAAGTGCTCAGGTCCTGCCCCACGATAGATATTACAGAAACATCATCTACAACCGAGATCTTATTGACGTCTTTAGAATAAAAATCACTTTCAAATTCCCTTTCCAGCGCTTTCACCGCACGATGCGCATTTTGTGCGTCAACCACAAGGCCGATACCTCTTTCTGAAGAGCCCTGTGAAATGATGCTAACGCTAATCCCGTTGTCTCCAAGCGCTCGAAAAATCCGGGCATCGACACCTGGTTTTCCCAAAAGTCCACGGCCTTCCAGGTTGAGCAATGAAGTGTGCTCCAAAACCGATAACGACTTGATCCCTTCTTTTGTGGGTTTGGCGGTAATTAAAGTTCCCTGATTATCGTTATTGAAGGTATTTAAAATTCGGAGCGGAATATTCTTTTCAATTAGCGGAATAATCGTTTTAGCGTGAAGAATCGTTGCTCCAAAATTGGCCAGTTCGTTGGCTTCACTATAGGAAAGTTCTTCGATACGTTGCGCATTTCGAACCAGGTCTGGGTTTGCAGTATAAATCCCGTCAACATGAGTGTAATTTTGCAACTCTTCGGCATCCAGATAATTGGCAATTAGTGCTGCGGAATAATTGCTTCCGTTTCTACCTAAAGTTGTGGTTTCACCATCCGTTGTGGAACCGATATACCCGGTAATGATATTCACCGTTTGCCCGTTATACAGTTCAAAATGTTTCAGAAAATATTCTTTGGAAATCGCTTCAAGTGGCTGGGCACTTCCAAATTTATCATCGGTTTTTAATAGATTACGGGAATCGGTAAAATGCGCCTGGTGGCCTCGTTGCCGTAGTACCTCAGTTATGAATTTGGCCGCCAGGATTTCTCCCTGCGCCAGTAGCTGATCTTTTACTTTAAGACTATAATCACCCAGCAATCGAACACCTTCCAGGATATTTTCAATGTTTTTAAATTCTTCGGAAAAATCTAATGCCTCATAACCGCCTGTCTGATATTTTTTAAATTTTTGAAAGGCCGCCTTATAATCATGATTTGAGGCAGCCAGTTCCAGCAGGTCTTCCAGCTGATCGGTCGTTTTTCCTCTCGCCGAAACCACCACTCCTATTCGTTCCTGGTTTTCGATTTTATTCTCGATGATATCAAGAACTGCGTTGATTCCATTTCCGTTAGCCAGGGATTTCCCACCGAATTTCACGATCTTCAACTTACTGCCCTGCTGAAAAATTCCCGAAATGATCTGCTCCACCTGTTTAGCTTCAATGAGAAAAGCATCATGACCATGCACAGAATGAATTTCACTATAGGTCACTTTATTGCTGCTTTGCGCTAATTGACGATGTGTTTCACGGTTCTCCTCCGCAGTAAAGAATAGATCGGAATCTACCCCGATAATGCAAATATTAGCCTGAATTTGCTCCAGAATTTTATCCAGTTCCGGCCTGCCACGAGAAACATCGATAGTTTTCAACAGCTGATTCATCAATTTGTACGCCCCTATCTGGAAACGTTCCTGCAGTTTATTTCCATGATGCAGTAACCAGCTTTCCACGTTAAAAACCTGCAGCTCCTCATTGGTACTACGTTTAAAGCGGGTCTTAAATGATTCGGGCGTGCGATAACATAACATTGCGTGCATCCTGGCATCATGAACCGGATTTTTTGAATTATTAAGAAATAGCTCCTGCACCTGGCAGTTAGCGATCAGCCAGTCGGTAGATTTCCAGTCGGTAGCGATAGGAATTAAATTTTCAGTAATCGACGGATTGATCGCAGCCATTTCCCAGGCAATGCCGCCTCCAAGGGAACCACCAATGAGGGCAAACAGTTTTGGGATCTTCAATTCTTCCAGGCCAAGAAGAAAAATACTCGCGATATCACGGGCGACAAAATCTTTATAGTTTTCAATGATAAATCCGTCATAGCCATTTCCCGGAATATTGAAAGCCAGAATGGTGTATTTACTGGTGTCGATACATTTTTTCTCACCAACGATTTCCTTCCACCAGCCGTCATCTCCAGCCACATTTGAATTTCCGGTAAGGGCATGATTAATCAGTACTACCGGCGCCGAATACAAAGGCTGACCAAAGACCTCATACGAAAGCTTAATATCCTGAACCGTTCCGGCAGAATTTTTAAAATCTTCTATGACTATTTTATCGAGCATATTCTTTTAATTTAATCCGGGAAGAGCCTTTTGTTCTCTTCCCGGATTCACTAACCAAACCAACAATTTATACCAGTGCCTTTTTCTTAATTTTTGAGAAGGCCTCCTTCAGATCATCTTGAAGGTCTTCTATATCTTCCAGCCCAACAGAAAGCCTTATAAGATCTGGAGTAACCCCGGTTGAGGCTTGCTCCTCTTCAGTCAGCTGCTGATGTGTGGTACTTGCCGGATGAATAATCAGGGATTTTGTATCCCCGATATTTGCCAGAAGCGAGAATATTTCGGTTTCATCAACCACTGTTTTGGCTGCTTCATATCCACCTTTTACTCCAAACGTAAGTACCCCGCTTTGCCCTTCAGTCAGGTATTCCTTAGCAAGCTCATGATATTTACTGCTTTCAAGACCGGGGTAATTAACCCATTCAACCTCTTCCTGTTTCTCCAGCCATTTAGCCAGCTTCAGTGCATTGCTACTATGTTCTTTTATTCTCACCTTTAATGTTTCCAGACTCTGAAGAATCTGAAAGGCATTGAACGGACTAAGTGCCGCCCCATGATCACGTAAACCTTCAATACGAACCTTTGCAATAAATGCCGCTTCTTCAAGCACTTCATGATAAACTATCCCGTGATAGCCGGGTGAAGGCTCGGTAAATTCAGGAAACTTGCCGTTTGCCCAGTTAAATTTCCCAGCGTCAATGATCACCCCACCTAAAGATGTTCCATTCCCGCCGATGTATTTAGTAAGTGAATGAATCACAATATCGGCTCCATGCTCTATAGGGTTCAGTAAATAAGGAGTTGCCACCGTATTATCTACAATAAAAGGAACCTGAAATGCCTTAGCTTCCTTAGAAATTCCTTTAAGATCGAGTACATCAAGTTTTGGGTTACCTATAGATTCGGCAAAGAATACACGTGTATTATCTTTTGCTGCTTTGGTGAAATTTGAAGGGTCTGAAGGATCTACAAATGTTGTAGTAATCCCTAATCGTGGGAGTGTATTCTTAAACAGGTTATAGGTTCCACCATACAAACTGTTAGATGAAACGATATGATCTCCTGCTTTCAGTAAGGTTAATAAAGCTGTATTTGTCGCAGCTGTTCCCGATGCGGTCACTACGGCAGCGATCCCACCTTCTAGGGCTGCCAGTCTTTGCTCCAGAATGTCATTCGTAGGATTATTTATTCTGGTATAAATAAAACCAGGTTCGGCCAGGGAAAAAAGATCGGCCGCGTGATCTGAATTCTTAAAAACATATGATGTGGATTGATAGATAGGGACGGCTCTGGTATCACCGTTGATCTTTACATCGTGTCCTGCATGTAATGCTGCTGTTGAAAATTTTTGTGTACTCATGATTTGAAAAATTTAATGTTGTTATTGGTTAAAAAAAGTCCCCTTGATTATTTGCTATTACCAAGGGGACCAGAATTGAACTCTATAACTAATTAAATTCTTCGTTTTTGGTAATAGCTTTCCATTTGACACATACACATGTGCATCATCATGCGACAGATCATCATATTTTGGAATTTAGCTGTTACCATCATTTTAAATTTTCAGGCCTTTCGGCTGGTTTGCAATTTTTCTTTTTCAGTATTCGGTATTCAATAAAAAAACCGCTGCGGTTGGCAGCGGCTTTTTACAGTATTATCTTGTTTCAGATTCATGTAATAGAGTGCGCTGCGGACCCTGTCCCCATCATACACATCATATTACACATAATTCTGACCATTTTCTTTTTTTTGTCTTTACAAAGATAACGACACAGATTTTTAATTTCCAAGCGGTTACAAAAGAATTATTGAAATTTAATTTTTTGATCGATATTTCAAGAATTTCGGAATTTAGCCCAAGGTTTTTTATTTTTCTTCAAAAGGATTGCTTTAGGGATTGAGCGAATTGTTTGAGCTCTCCCCCTCGCTCCCGCGAATTTTAAAATTGAAATTCCGACCTCCCAATTCCTGGGAGGTAAAGGCGAAGCGAATCCCGAAAGCCCGAAGCGAGCCCATTACGGGCAAAGCGCAACGCCATTATCATTAATAATTTAAAGCGTAGTGATGTAAAAATAATTAATCTGGAAAAAAGGATTATATAATTTGGCGTTAAATCGATTTGCTGTCATACTAATTTTCATACATTTGTAGCGAAATATTGAAAGGGACAGATTTGACTGATTGCAACCCTAAAATGTACAGCAAAGTTTTGCTGTACATGCTAAAATGCTAAAGCAGTAGTTTTTTACACTCCTAATTAGCCTTTCACGTCAAATTTCTCCGTTCGTATAAACTTAAAAAAAGGAATTGAATGGCTTATTTATTTACTTCGGAGAGTGTATCTGAAGGACATCCCGATAAAATCGCAGACCAGATAAGCGACACCTTACTGGATAATTTCCTGGCCTTTGATGAAGAGTCCAAGGTAGCCTGTGAGACCCTTGTAACTACAGGGCAGGTTGTACTTGCCGGGGAAGTTAGAAGCAACACCTATCTGGATGTTCAGAATATCGCGAGAGATGTGATCAATGATATTGGTTATACGAAAGGAACCTATAAGTTTAGCGGTGATTCCTGTGGGGTGATCTCTTTGATACATGAACAGTCCCAGGATATTTACCAGGGAGTGGATCGTGGTAATAAAGATGAGCAGGGTGCCGGTGATCAGGGAATGATGTTCGGCTATGCTACCAGTGAAACTGAAAACTACATGCCTCTGGCTCTTGATATCTCTCATAAGATACTTATTGAGCTTGCGAAACTGAGAAGAGAAGGAAAGGTGATAGATTATCTTCGTCCCGACTCCAAAAGCCAGGTTACTATTGAATACAGCGACGATAATATACCTCAGCGAATCGTTTCTATAGTAGTATCAACTCAGCATGATGATTTTGATAAGGATGATGAGGCCATGCTGAAAAAGATCAAGAAAGATATAATCGAGATCCTGATTCCCAGAGTAAAAGAGCAATTACCTGAATATGTTCAGAAATTGTTTAATGATGATATTGTTTATCATATCAATCCAACCGGAAAGTTCGTGATAGGAGGACCGCATGGAGATGCCGGACTTACCGGTAGAAAGATCATAGTGGATACTTATGGTGGTAAAGGAGCTCACGGTGGTGGTGCTTTTTCAGGAAAGGATCCTTCTAAAGTAGACCGCTCGGCCGCATATGCTTCCAGGCATATTGCCAAGAACCTTGTAGCCGCAGGAGTGGCTCCCGAAATACTTGTTCAGGTTTCCTATGCGATTGGAGTAGTTGAACCTACTTCTATTTCGGTATACACTTACGGAAAAAAGAACACCGATCTTACAGATGGGCAGATAGCTGAGAAAGTAAGGGGAATTTTCGATATGAGACCGGCTGCTATCGAGGACCGCTTAAAGCTAAGAAGTCCAATCTATCGCGAAACAGCGGCTTATGGCCATATGGGAAAAGAGCCAAGAAAGGTAACCAAGGTATTTGAAAGTCCTTATAACGGAAGGATCACCAAAGATGTGGAATTATTTACCTGGGAGAAACTGGACTATGTAGATAAAATAAAGGAGGTCATTCCCCTCAACAATTAATAAAATTTCTTAAGGCCGCCACTGTGCGGCCTTTTTTTATCATTTCTTCGGAAAACCTTAACAGCTGTGAGCTTTATTAATTCCTACTTTTAAAACTCACCAAGAGGGTTTTCCTATGTCTTTATTCAAAAAAGTAAAAAACACCATCAGCCTTTTAAAGTCGGTAGACATGGATCAGCTGGCGAAGATCAATAAAAAAATAGATCTGGCCGATGCTATGAAAACGCTTGGAGAATTAGATGACCGCCAACTGGCTGGTTTGATGAAAATGTTAAAAACCAAACGTAGAAAAGGTCAGCATGACCTCCCTCCCATCGACGGTGATTTTTATAATCTTGATCTGAAATTAACCGAGGAGCAAAGGGAAATCCAGATGAAGGTCCGAAATTTTATGGAAGATGAAATTCGACCTCTGGTAAACGAATACTGGAAAAAAGACCAATTCCCCTTTGAGATCATAGAAAAATTCAGAGAAATAGATATTGTGGGAGTGCCTTATGAAGGATATGGATGCCCTAATCTTCCTTTCTTAATGGAGGGAATTGTCGCTCAGGAGTTAGCACGTGTAGACGTTTCAGTATCTACTTTTTTTGGCGTTCACAGTGGTTTGGCAATGGGGTCAATCTACCTCTGTGGAAGTGAGGAACAAAAACAGGAATGGCTGCCTAAAATGCAGAAACTGGAAAAAATAGGAGCCTTCGGGCTCACCGAACCAAATGTAGGTTCAGGAGTGGCCGGCGGACTGGAGACCACCTGTAAATTTGATGGTGAGAACTGGATTTTGAATGGCCAGAAAAAATGGATAGGGAATGCCACTTTCGCCGATGTAACTATCATCTGGGCGAGGGACCTGGATTCGAACAGGGTGAAAGGCTTTCTTGTAAAGAAGGAAAATCCCGGATTTAAAACCGAAAAGATCAAGGATAAAATGGCGCTGAGAATAGTTCAGAATGCCATTATTACCTTAAAAGATTGCAAAGTTTCGGAGAGTGATCGTCTTCAGAATGCAAACTCCTTCAAAGACACCGCCAATGTACTTCGTATGACGAGAGCTGGTGTAGCCTGGCAGGCTGTAGGATGCTCAAGGGGGGCATATGAGAGCGCTTTGAAATACACTAAAAAACGAGAGCAGTTTGGTAGGCCAATAGCCTCATTTCAACTGATCCAGGACCATCTGGTAGAGATGTTATCTAACCTCACTTCTATGCAAACCCTATGTTTCAGGCTTTCTGAAATGCAGGATCAGGGAATGCTAACCGATGAGCATGCCAGCCTTGCCAAAGTTTATTGCAGTATGAGAATGAGAGATATTGTTAGCCGTGCCAGGGAAGTCATGGGAGGCAATGGAATTCTACTCGAATATGATGTCGCAAGATTCGTGGCAGATGCCGAGGCCATCTATAGTTATGAAGGAACGAAAGAAATAAACTCACTAATTGTGGGCCGTGCCATTACAGGCTACAGTGCCTTTGTTAGTTAAAATGAAAACGAAAGAAATTTTATGTCAGTATTAATTGTATGTCCCGGAAAGGATCCGGAGAATTGGGTAAATGAATTGAGGAACCAGCATCCGGGAATGAATATTTATGTCTATCCTGAGGATCATGATAATGAAGAAGTGGAATTTGCGCTCACCTGGAATCATCCGCGTGGGTTGTTCAAAAACTATCCGAATCTAAAAGTAATCGCAAGTATGGGTGCAGGGGTAGATCATATTTTAAGCGACAGTGGCCTGCCCGATGGTGTAAAGGTCACCAAGGTTATTGATGATATGCTTACCGAAGACATGAGCGATTTTGTACTTAGCCAGGTAATGAATCATATAAGAGGCTTGCACTACTATACCAAATCACAAAAAGAAAAGAAATGGGATCGCTTCCAGTATCAACGGCCAAAGGATACAAAAATCGGTATTATGGGACTTGGAGTCCTGGGAAATGCGGTAGCCGATAAACTTTATAAAAATGGTTTCAAAATCCATGGTTGGTCAAGAACAGAAAAAGACTGTGAAAATGTAACCAGCTTTCATGGCAAAGAACAGCTCGAAGATTTTCTCCAGAATTCTGAAATCCTGGTATGCCTGCTCCCATTAACCAAGAATACCGAAAATATACTCAATGCCGATTTGTTTGATATGCTTCCTGAAGGTGCTTACGTTATAAACGTAGCTCGAGGTCAGCATCTTGTAGAGCATGACCTGATGGAAATGATAGACAGTGGCCATCTTTCGGGAGCATCGCTGGATGTATTCCGGGAAGAGCCATTACCCGATGAACATCCCTTCTGGGAACACCCAAAGATCAACATAACGCCTCATATTGCCAGCCTTACCAATCCTAAGTCTGTGGTGCCTCAAATCGTAGAGAATTACGAAAGAATGAAAGAGGACGAGCCCCTGAAATACAGGGTCGAAATAGATAAAGGTTATTGATAATTAAAACTTTTTAAGGATGGATACGTTAAAGAACATCATGGTGGCTGTCGATTTTAATGACAGTATAGGTGAACTAATGGTCTATGCTGAAGGTCTGGCTGAAAAATTCAATTCCAAGATCTGGGTGCTGCATGTAGCAGATCCTGAACCCGATTTTGTTGGTTACGAGCCAGGGCCACAGTACATAAGAGACATCAAAGCCGAGGAGTATCGTGAAGAGCATCAAAATTTGCAGGAAGTATGCAAAAATTTCATCAATGAAGATATAGAATCGGAAGCCTTGCTTATCCAGGGATCTACGGTAGAAACCGTTCTGGAAGAGGCTAAAAAACTGAATATAGACCTGTTAATTGTGGGAACACATAAACATAGTTTTCTTCATAATCTCCTTCAGGAGAGTGTCTCCATGGAGCTTATCAAAAAAGCCGAGATTCCAATGCTTACAATTCCTATAGATGAAGGTTAAAAAATAATTCCAGGATATTCAGCAGAATTTTTAACTTCATCCAAAACTTAAGAATTTTGGAAATCACTAAGCTTAAGCTGGAGAATGTTCAGCAAAAACTGCAGCCTTATATTCACCGCACTCCTGTAATGAAATCACGCCTTTTAAATGAAATTACGGGGGCTGAGCTATGGTTTAAATGTGAAAACTTTCAGAGGATGGGCGCCTTCAAGATGAGAGGCGCGGCAAATGCCATTATGAGTCTGAGCGAGGAGAAGAGAAAAAAAGGCGTGGTCACTCACTCTTCAGGAAATTTCGCCCAGGCACTCTCCCTTGCTGCCAAAAGCCTGGATGTGCCGGCTTATATTGTGATGCCCAACAATGCTCCTGAAGTAAAAAAAGCTGCCGTAAGAACTTATGGCGGGCAGATCACAGAATGTCCATCTACCTTAAAAGACAGGGAAGAAACCGCTTCTAAAATTGAAAAAAGCACAGGCGCAACTTTTATACATCCTTCCAATGACCTGGAAGTGATCCTGGGACAGGGAACCGCGGCCATTGAACTTCTACAGGATCATCCCGACCTTGATTATGTGATCACTCCTGTAGGCGGTGGCGGACTCATTGCCGGAAGTGCTCTTGCCGTAAAATATTTTGGCAATAGCTGTAAATGTATAGGGGCCGAACCAATGGAGGCTGATGATGCCTGGAGGTCCATGCAAAGTGGAAAAATTGAAACCAATGAAACCGCTAATACCATAGCCGATGGTCTTAAGACCAATCTTGGAGATATTAATTTTCCCATCATCCTGGAAAATGTGGACAAAATCATCAGAGTATCCGAAGATGAAATAAAATCGGCTCTAAGACTTATCTGGGAAAGGATGAAGATCATCGTGGAGCCCTCAAGCGCAGTGGCTCTATCCGCAATTATAAGGGAAAAGGAAAATTTTAAAAACAAAAAAGTAGGCATCATAATCTCTGGAGGAAATGTAGACCTTCAAAGATTAGAATTCTAACATAACCTCCTAGTTTTTAGACTTTTTTGAATAACAGGCCTTTTATTGGATAGAAACTTACTGTATATTTAAACTAAACTTGGTTTAAATGGAGCTCTATCTAACCGTCGCGATAATTATCATTGGGATCATTCTCTTTGTTCGCGATTATTTTTCGATAGATACTACTTCCATTATCATCATGGCGCTGTTCATTGTCTCAGGAGTGCTAAGTCCTGAAGAGGGGTTCTCGGGTTTTAATCATCCTGCCACTATTACACTTGGCTGTATGTTCGTTGTAAGCGCAGGTGTATTCAAATCGGGTATCATTGACGGTTTAAGTGCCAAGCTTATAAAGATCGCCCGGATCAATTATTTCTTAGCCCTTCTGTCGCTCTGCTGTACCGCGGCAGTTTTGTCGGCCTTCATCAATGATTCTGCGGTAGTGGCTATACTTATCCCCGTTGCACTACTGGTTTGCCGGGAAGCTGGGATAAGTCCTTCGAGATTGCTGATCCCCATTTCTTTCTCGGCATTGTTTGGCGGAACCTGCACCCTCGTAGGAACCTCCACAAATATCCTTGTTAGTAGTTATGCCGAAAAGCTTGGTTCTGAAGGCTTCGGGATGTTTGAGTTCTCTTTCCTGGCACTTTGTTTATTGGCTATTGGAATGACCTACATTATCCTACTGGCTCCTTTATTTCTTCCAAAACGCAGCCAGCCGGAAGGCGTGGGTTTAAAAAAACAGGCTGAAAAATATATGGCCGAAATAGAGCTGAATAAGGATAGTCTTGATGTAGATCAATCTATCTCGCAATCTAAACTGGTGAATGATTATAAGGTCCAGATACTGCGGATCAAAAGGAAACATTACCGCGTTTATGAGATCAATGGAGAAACAGTACTTAGGGAAAGCGACCTTCTAAGGATTCTGGTAGACCCTGTGAACCTTGCCAAATTAAAAATGCAAAGAGGACTTTCGGTAAAAGGAGATAAGGAGAATATTCATGAAGCTGAAGTTAATGATAAGATAGATCCTAAAAAAGTACCCACTCCTAATGAAGAAAAGAAGATCTATGAGGTAATGATCCCCTATGGCTCAGAACTGGCCGGGCGATCCATAAAACAACTCAATTTCAGGAGCACCTATTATGCATCGGTCCTGGCTATAAGGCATAGAAAAGAAACCATTACCGAAGACGTCTCAAATGTTGTTTTAAAAGAAGGGGATATGATGCTGCTCTTTGCTTCTGAAAAAGCTATTTCCCTGCTCACTTCAGAAAAACTTATCGTCACCCTTTCCGAATACCAGGGAAGAAGAGTGAACTATAAAAAGGCAATTCCCGCGCTTTTAATTGTTATAGGTGTTGTAAGTGCTGCCGCTTTCAATATTACCTCGATATTGATAAGTGCCATGATTGGGAGTCTTTTACTCGTCACACTTACCATCTTAAAACCCCAGGAGGCCTATGAAGCAATAGAATGGAAAGTGATCTTTATGGTGGCCGGGGTACTTTCAATGGGAAAAGCACTGGAAAAAACTGGCGGTTCTGATATTATTTCGCAATATATCTATGAGTCACTGGGAGGTATGGATCCTAGATGGACCTTAAGCCTGATTTTCCTGTTCACATTTCTTTCTACCAACGTTTTATCCAGCAAAGCTGCGGCGGCTTTAATGACGCCCATTGTGATAAGTCTGGCTGCCGCAATGCAGGTTAGCGAGAAGCCATTTCTTATAGGAGTCATGTTTGCCTGTTCCCTTACTTTTATGACTCCCGTGAGCTATCCCGTGAATACAATGGTATACGCCCCGGGAAATTATAAGTTCCGGGATTTTTTAAAGTTCGGAACACCTCTTAACTTTATAGTCTGGATCGCAGCATCATTTTTGATCCCAATATTTTTTCCTTTTTAATTATGAGAAAAGTAAAACTACATAACCCATTCAAAACAAGACTTATAGATGAAAAAATCATCCGGGAACATCTGGCTCTGGAGCGTACGAAACTTGCAAATGAAAGAACTTTACTCTCATACATAAGGGCTTCCATATATTTATTGATAAGCGGCCTTGCTTTACTTCAAATTAAGCAGTATCAGGGCATCAGTTTAATGTGGGTAGGCTATTTAGCTTTATTTATTTGTGTTCTATTCCTGCTCGTAGGTGTTTCCAGATATATTGCCCTTGAAAGAAAACTTAATAAATTACTGCGGGACGACAATAATGATGAGGATGATTCAAATAAAAAATAAAAACCAGATAAGGTGCAGCAAATAGTTCACTACTCTCTTCACTTTCTGGTTATTGGAATCATTGCCTATGTTTATGATAAAGAAAACTGGCTAAAATACTGGTTAATCCTGGCAGCTACCATGCTGGTAGATCTTGATCATCTGCTGGCCGATCCCATTTTTGATCCGGAAAGATGTGGAATTGGATTTCATCCTCTGCATTCCGAATTGGCAATTACCGCGTATGTTCTGGGAATGATCTTCGTAAAACACAAAGTCCTGAGAATAATATTCATAGGTCTCTTCTTTCATATGTTTACCGATTTTGTTGATTGTATCTGGACCTATGCCCGATGCGCACCCTGTCTTCAGGATATATTTTAAGAAGTGGCATACCTAATTTGTAATGGCAAAAAATAACTATTTTTAACTATTCTGCCTTTCCCTTGAACCCATGTTTTATCTTAAATCTATTATCTTTACTCCCGCAAAAAACCTAAACTACAATCAACCTAATCTAACCAGGGCAGTAAAATATTTATTATGCATGTAGCCATCGCAGGAAACATTGGTGCAGGAAAAACCACTCTAACTAAATTACTAGCAAAACATTACAAATGGGAGCCCCAGTTCGAGGATGTTCTTGAAAACCCCTATCTGGAGGATTTTTACAACAAAATGGAGCGATGGTCGTTTAATCTTCAGATATATTTTCTTAATAGCAGATTCAGGCAGATTCTTCAGATAAGAGAGAGTGGAAAAAAGATAATCCAGGACAGGACCATATATGAAGACGCTTATATCTTTGCTCCCAACCTGCATGCCATGGGACTAATGACAAACAGGGACTTTGAGAATTATAAATCTCTGTTCGATCTCATGGAAAGTGTGGTTCAGGGGCCCGACCTTCTTATTTATCTAAGAAGCAGTATCCCTAACCTGGTATCACAGATTCATAGCCGTGGCCGGGATTACGAGAATTCGATCTCTATAGATTATCTGAGCCGTCTTAATGAAAGATATGAAGCCTGGGTGCATGATTATGATAAAGGAAATTTGCTCATTATTGATGTTGATAATATTAACTTTGTAGATAAACCGGAAGATCTTGGTGATATCATTAGCCGAATCGATGGAGAGCTACACGGACTTTTTTAAACGTACTGAAATTATGGAATCTACAAAACTAAAAAGACCAAAGCATAAAGGATCCCCAAAGTTGTTTAACAACCCCATCCTTGAAAAACTAACACGTACCCATATATCTATCCCGTTAATAATTTTCGGAGCAATTGCCGCCGCCTTAATCTATTACGGGATCATAGAAAAGGGTTTTGAAGTGCCTGAAATGATTCTATTGTTTTTTGCTGGTCTTTTCTTTTTTACCCTTGTGGAATATGTAATGCACAGATATCTATACCATATTCCTGCAACAACACCCAGAAGACAAAAGATATCCTATACCATGCACGGTGTGCATCATGATTATCCAAAGGATAAATCAAGACTGGCCATGCCGCCGGTATTAAGTCTTATTATCGCTACGGTACTTTTTATCATTTATCGTGCTGTACTTGGAGATTATGTTTTCGGTTTTTTGGCAGGGTTTCTTATCGGCTACGCCGGCTATCTTGCTGTACACTATTCGGTGCATGCATTCAAGGTGCCTAATAACTTTTTAAAGACCTTATGGCATCATCATAGCATTCATCATTACAGGGAGCCAGACAGGGCTTTTGGAGTATCTTCCCCTCTGTGGGATCATATTTTCAGAACCATGCCCAGGAAGTCACCCAAAAGTGAACGCGCTAAAGTGGGAACGAGTATAGATCCTAGTTAGTCATTGCAACTTCGATCGAGTAAAATATTACAATTTTCAGACAAAAAAGAACCCGGAATTTCCGGGTTCTTTTTTTAATATCACTGAATAAATCCGTTTTCACGAGCATGCATTTCGGCCTCATTTGAGTTTTCGGCCAGCAGAACAGGAACGGTATCAAAATTATCAATAAGACTTCTCACCCGCCCCATTCTTCTTTTGTGCTTTACACTTCTCAGATAAATGGCCAGGATACGATCGGAATACTGGGCTGCGATATCGGTATAGATACTGGCATCATGCTCTCCACTATCCCCAATAAGAATAAATTTAAGATCAGGATATGTTTTGAGGATATTGGTGATCTCCTTTTGCTTATGCGGTTTTTCAGGTTTTAACGTACTTTCAAAAGGTGTTCGAAGATCCCTTAGTAGAATAGGGCCTTTTGGAAATTTATTATAATCCAGGAAAAGTTTCAGATATTCATATAGATTCCACGGACTGTTACTTAAGTAAAACATCGGGTTCTTATTTTTCCCGCTCTTTCCCTTATGAAGTTTTTGATACAGATCTGGTGCATCCTTTAACGGAATACGCTTGTATGCATTGGTCAGAAGTGAATTCTTAAGCAAACGCCATTTTAAAAAGGAGGTCACCCCGGTGTGGAGGATGGTATCGTCTATATCGCTTATCACCCCAAATTCGGCATCGATCGGGGGAACAAGGAATTCACCCCTGAATGGATTAGCCAGAAGCTCGGTTCGTTTCTCTAATTCGTTCCGATAGTAAATTTCATATTCCACCCAACCTTCGTCATTAGCATATTCAGAAAGGTTTTCATCTATGGTCTTATCAAATAGAAAATAACCTTCATCATTGGTCAATTCCTTTAGATTGGTCTTTCCCGGAACAATAAGTTCAATCAAAGCATCGGGAATTTCAAAACTATCGAACTGCTTATAGGTGTTCTTTATGGTTTTAAAAAAAGACTGGTCTTTTACAATTTTTAGAGGTTCATTGTCAAGAGCTCTTCCTTTTACATACAGATGAGAAAACGTACCGTAACTTCGATAAGGGACCACATAGACCTGTTCCAGATTACGGTACCGGCCAATGATTTTCTTAAAACGTTTGATCATTAAAACACAAGCTTTGAGCTCAAGTTAGTTTTTATTCCTAAGAGGGAATGTTTTCGGGCTGAGTTTTATAAATTTTTTAATATCTAAAGTTCATTCAGGGACGGACTCGAGCACTTTGCCACTTTAAAACTCTTAGGTGCGACTTTGAACATGGATGATTTCTCTTTCCTATACAATATTAATTCCGGTCACGAAGAGCCTTTATAAGCTCCT
Source organism: Gramella jeungdoensis (assembly GCF_023805255.1). Taxonomy (GTDB): domain Bacteria; phylum Bacteroidota; class Bacteroidia; order Flavobacteriales; family Flavobacteriaceae; genus Christiangramia; species Christiangramia jeungdoensis. The sequence continues at coordinate 455,588 of NZ_JAMSCK010000002.1, read as the reverse complement.
TTTTACTCATCTCGCTCCTCCCTTCTATTCCTACCTCTTTGGCTTTTTGATAGAGCTCTTCTTTGGTCCTTTCTTCATACTTATCGGCGCGGCCTCCTTTCTTTCCAGATTTCGGGTCATTTGCAATTCGAGCTGCTTTTTCCTTGCTCATTCCCTTATCACGCAATTCTTCATATTGCTCATCATTTTTAATCTGTGGCCCATGATCTTTACTCATAATTCCTGTTTTATGGTTATCCTCTTAAAGCTACGATTTAGGCCAGATACTTTAAAAAATAAAGGACCGATTAACTGGTTTTTAACGCCAGAATTCATCTTTATTAAGTCTTCATTATGAATAAAAAGGATCTATAAGAATTTTTCTTAAATGAGTTAATTAATAATTAATTTAGACACATGAGCATTTTATGATAATAAGGGGTTAAATAAGTTAAAATCCTATTGAATTATGTACTTGTATTATAAATTTAATTTTCCAAAAAATTCACTAACGCAAAATTGAAAAGTAGGGGGGAATGTATGCGTTTACATGAGAAAAAAAGGACCATTGAATATCTGGAGAAATTAAGAGTAATGAATTATAAGAGCGCATTTATATATAAAATCGCGTTCGATAAAGAGGATCGGCTGATCTTAAAAAACTTTTATCGCAAACTACACCAGCAAAAGCAAAAGTTCCTTAAAGATATCGATGAAAAGATCGAGCAGGTAAAGATTGAGATTTCACCTATAAAGGATCCTAAGCTTCTGGCATTTTATAAACGCCAGCGTTGCGAGTTATCCCAATTATATCTGAAGTACAAAATGAAACACACATATGCGAGGGCATATAAAAGGGAAGTAAAGAGTTTTAAAAAATATCATAAATATCTTTCCAGAATAAATCACGCCCGCGTAAGAGAGGTATTACTGGCACACAAACATAAGGTAAAGACAAACCTTAGTGAAATGAATAATACAGGAGTGATGAAATTTCCTGTAGGATAATAAAAAATCCCCCGCATTGCGGGGGATTCTATTTTTAAGTGTTTAAAGCAAAAATTTACTTCAAAGCTTCTATTTTAGCCTTTACTTCAGCCTCGGTACCTGTAAAAGTATTTTTTTCAGATTTCGTTTCACCATTTTTGGTAGTGATCACTTCAACATGCGCAACCGTTTTATCATTTTCAGAAGACATTTCCACCTTAATTTCTTTGCTATGTTCCTCCCGGTTTTCATACACGGCTGTAGCCTCAGAATCATGAGGAATATCGCCCTCGGTATGTCCACCAAGGATCGGAGCGATCACAAGGCCAATCAGACAGGTAAGCTTTATAAGGATATTCATAGACGGCCCTGAAGTATCTTTGAACGGATCTCCAACCGTATCACCGGTCACCGCCGCTTTGTGAGCATCAGAACCTTTATAGGTCATCTCTCCATTGATCATCACACCAGCTTCAAAAGACTTTTTTGCGTTGTCCCATGCTCCACCGGCATTATTCTGAAAAATAGCCCATAATACACCGCTAACCGTTACACCGGCCATATAACCTCCAAGCATTTCAGCAATTAGCACTTTTTCGTATCCAAAAAGCATTGGAAGGAATGCAATAAGAATAGGGAAACCTATTGTTATTACTCCAGGTAATAACATCTCTCTTAAAGCTGCCTGAGTAGAGATCTCCACACATTTATCATACTGCGGTTTTCCTGTTCCTTCCATGATTCCCGGAATATCCTTGAACTGTCTTCTCACTTCGCGAACCATTTGCATCGCAGCTCTACCCACAGAACTCATTGCAAGGGCTGAGAATACCACCGGCACCATTCCACCAACAAATAACATTGCAAGTACCGGTGCTTTAAAGATGTTAATCCCATCTATTCCAGTAAAAGTCACGTAGGCCGCAAAAAGGGCCAGCGAGGTAAGCGCCGCTGAAGCGATCGCAAATCCCTTACCGGTAGCTGCGGTCGTGTTTCCTACCGAATCAAGAATATCGGTTCTTTCTCTAACTTCCGGTGGCAGTTCACTCATTTCAGCAATTCCACCAGCATTATCGGCAATAGGTCCAAACGCGTCAATAGCAAGCTGCATAGCCGTTGTGGCCATCATGGCCGAAGCTGAAAGTGCCACCCCGTAGAAACCTGCGAATGCATAGGAAGCCCAGATGGCTATGGCAAATAATAGAATTGAATAAAAAGTTGAGATCATCCCGGTAGAAAGACCGGCAATTATATTTGTGGCAGCTCCCGTACTGGAGTTTTGAACGATGCCCAGAACAGGCTTTTTACCAAGTCCAGTATAGTATTCGGTCACCGCAGATATTACACCTCCAACGATAATACCTACAAGCGTGGCATAAAACACTCTTATAGCTTCGATTTCTTTAAATTCGAAACCGGCCTCCCCGCCTGTAAAAAAGCCCATGGTCATCGCTTCTTTAGGAAGCATCCAGGTTACCAGAAAATAACTGGCTACAGCCACTAAAAAGATAGAGAACCAGTTACCAATATTAAGAGCTTTCTGAACCTCAGCTTCTTTAGCGTCGTTTGATTTTATTCTTACAAGTAAGGTTCCTATGATGGAAATGATAACCCCTGCCCCGGCAATAGCCATAGGTAATAGGATTGGACCGATTCCATTAAAACCTGATGAAGTGATATCGCCTCCCATATCTTCTATGATATAGTTACCCAGAACCATCGCGGCAAGCACAGTTGCCACATAACTTCCAAAAAGGTCGGCGCCCATCCCCGCAACGTCACCAACATTATCACCAACGTTATCGGCAATAGTGGCGGGGTTACGCGGATCATCTTCAGGTATCCCGGCTTCAACTTTACCTACAAGATCAGCACCCACATCGGCCGCCTTTGTATAAATACCTCCTCCTACACGGGCAAAAAGAGCAATAGATTCGGCCCCAAGGGAGAATCCGGCAAGGGTTTCAAGAACAATGGTCATTTGCTCTGTATTCGTCCACTCACCTCCCATAAAATAATTAAAGAAGAGAATAAAAAAACCGGTTAGACCTAAAACCGCAAGACCTGCAACACCAAGTCCCATAACGGTTCCACCACCAAAGGAAATATTAAGCGCTTTTGGCAGACTTGTTCGGGCAGCCTGGGTTGTTCTTACATTTGACTGGGTTGCGATTCGCATTCCCATATTTCCGGCAAGAGCCGAGAAGAATGCCCCGAAAATAAAGGCAACAATAATTAGATAATGAGTAGTTGGAACAAAATAAGCGATCGCCGCAAGAGCGATACTCGCACCGATCACGAAAAATGTCAATAATTTATATTCTGCTTTTAAAAAGGCGAGCGCGCCTTCATAGATATGCGATGAAATATCTTTCATTTTTCCGTCACCGGCATCCTGTTTCATCACCCAGGATCTTTTGACCCACATAAAAATGAGTCCGATTATTGCCAGAACAGCAGGCATATAAATCATTATTGCTTCCATATTAGCTAGGTTAATTATGTTAATAAATTATTAATGCCCGCTAATGTAGTAAAATCGGCAATAATTAAAAAAGCAATAACTTTTTAAGGTTATTGCTTTTAGAGTATTAAAATATTCTGGTAAAAATTCCGATTATATACCGAACCGGGATTTATCTCCTTCAAAGTTCTCAAAGCGCTCTACACACTGTCTAATGATCTCTTTAGCCTCACCGGCATCACCAAAATCTCCGGTATCAACTTTCTTTCTTTCAAGATCCTTATATACCTTAAAGAAATGCTCAATTTCCTTAAGCATGTGACCGTTAAGCTCCTTCAGGTCGTTAAGCCTGTTCCAGATAGGATCGGAAACCGGGACACAGATGATCTTTTCATCAGGTCCTTTTTCATCGGCCATATGAAAAACCCCAATTGGTTTTACTTCCATCACTATTCCCGGGAATGTAGGCTCTGATACCAACACAAGTACATCCAGCGGGTCTTCATCAAGCGCAAGTGTATTTGGAATAAAACCATAATCTGCAGGATACATCATCGAAGAGAAGATCATCCTGTCGTAACGAACTTTCTTTAGTTTAAAATCGTATTCGTATTTATTTCTACTCCCTTTTGGGATTTCGATCATTACATCAAAAGTCTCAGACATTTTTCTTTATTTACAACATTAATTTTAGGGCTGCAAAGATAGTGAATTTCAACCTTTAAATTCCTTAACTAAAAGTGAAATCCGAAATCGGCGATAATGGCGAAGGACCTTGCATCGGGATTCTGAAAATAATTCCCCCTGAAGTGAGCCTCGATCTGTAAAATTTTAAGAATATTTCCTATACCAAAATAATATTCATAATAGGGATCGGAATCGGGAGCTCGCAGCTGAATTCCTGAGGCATCCAGCTTTTTGCTTTCTTCCGATATATCCCCCCATACTGCACTAATCCCTACCAGCTCCCTTAAATTGAGTTCTCTGAGCAACGGAATTCGGGAAAAGAACCTGCCATTAAAATTATGGTGAAAATGTGCCGAAACATACGAATCGGTCACAAATTCATAATAATCCAGCGTGGGAAATGTATTGTAAATACCAAAATAGGTCTGGTTTCCAGGTACTACACTCAATAATCCCAGGGGTACCGGGTCGAAGGTCTTGCCCGATTCAATGCTCAGATTGGATCTCCCTAACCCCCCAATTAGCAAAGGCTGATTATAAAAGAACTGTAATTTCTTATAATTGAAATCACTATTAAAAACATCTTTTACGCCTAAACTGTAATTCAGAAAAAAGGTAGGAAAGTCTTCCTCGTTAACCACATTAGGCTCCACTCCATAGCCTGAAACCTTTCTGCCCGGGGTAAAAGTGAGAATGGTGGAAAGCTCCGTTTGATTGATCTCAGTGTCGGTAACCGTTCTCTCTTCATCTACATAATAATCCAGACTAAAGCCCGGAGAAGCGGGACTTATCTCCCTGTAATTTGCACCAACCCTGAAAGTAAGGTTTTTAACCGGCTCCATAGAAATGGAGAATGTACTGAGGTTGATAGAGCTCAATTTATCATTATCACCAACATTAATGAGCGATGAAGAAGCAAGACTGCGACCAAGCACATCGGTGGAATTTGTAAGACTGGTCCCAAGTTGTTCCACATCCCTCCGGTTTCCTCCCGAAATTATAAGCCTGGACTTAGGATCTATCAATACCTTCCCTGAAATACCATATTTGAATTTATCATCCTTAAATCCGTAAGCTCCGTAGCCCTCGATCCTCCATGGATCGTTTTGTCCAAAATATGTCCTTCCGCCAAATCTCACCCGCATGCCTTCCACATCATTGAATCCGAAGGTGGAATATACAGGACCGTAATCCCATCCATCAAATTCCACATAACCAGATTCTGCAATGGTCGCGATATCATAGATTCTTTTGAAAGCCCTAGTTTTGGTTAAACTATCCAGCATTACATAGATACCCTGCTCATCCTTATTGAGTTCTTCAAGCCGATTAGCCTCCCAGAATTCCTCGCTTCTATCATAAACCTGGGGGCGGGGATCATATACCTGTTGCTGGTAAAATGATTCCGGCTTTTCTTTATTGAATTCGTATTCATCAAAAAGCATCGTTCTTTTGGCATAGACTCCCCTGGAACCTTTCTTTTTAGTAAGCCCAAAATCGGCCATAAAGAAATCACGGGTGATAAGGAAAATCGAATCATTCAGCACTTCATAATCCTGTTCTATATACACTTGTTTTACCCAGTTGATATTGGCATCACGTGATGACTCCAGATTGATATGTTTTACGGCCCAGGTAGTATCGTTCACCCAGAAATTTCCTCTAAAAGTTAGTTCATTCTCACGGCGGGGATAATAGATAATATTATAGCACCATTTATTATCTACATAAGCACTGTCTGAAAGTATATAATTATAAGTATCGATTCCCGTGGTCGAAATTGGGTTTACAAAACTTTTATCGAAGAATTTGATATAGGTTTTATAAATATCGTAGTCATCATAGATATCCTTTACCGCATCAATCAGATTGCGATTCTGACTAAAACCAGAATTCTTGTTTCCTATGAGAACTTCTTTATTTCTTCCTAATTCATTATCACCATAGATCCTCGAGACCGATTCATTAATGAACACCGGTAAATAGGTCTTCCCCGTAACATTATTGGTATCGGCATAATTAAAGATAAATTCCATCCCGTTGAAGATCCGGTTATTAATAACCGCGCTGTCTATGGTATTAAGATCGAATTCAAGTTTTTCATATTCCTTATATGAATATTGCTTAAAGGCCTTCACTCCATTCTTTCTCCTGTTTGCCCATACTTTTTTCAGAATATCAATTGCGGGGTTATTCTTTTTGGAGGTCTTGCCGCGGTAGACAAAAACTTCATCAAGACTTGAGGCCTCCTCCTCAAGGATAATTTCCAGATCAAGATTTACTGAAGATTCCAGGGGAACCCTCTGTGTCTTGTATCCCAGAAATGAAACCACTATGGCTTCATAGTCATTATCTGACTGCAAATAGAACTCGCCTATTTCATTGGTAGTGGTTCCTGAAGAAGAGTTTTCAAAGATCACATTGGCGAAAGGAACCGTTTTGCCGCTATTATCAATAACCCGTCCACCAACCTTGGTTTGGGCATGAACAAGGTTCAAGCAAAAGCTTAAAAGAAGAAATAAAGAGAAACGCCTGTTCATATATGGATAAAAAAAAACTTCACCATAAAGATGAAGTTTCAAATATAAGTTGAATAGTCTTACTTGTACATTACCTTTTTAACAGCTTTAACAACATCATCGCTGTTTGGCAACCATTCCTTCAGAAGAACCGGAGAATATGGCGCCGGGGTATCGGCCGTATTAAGTTTTACAATTGGAGCGTCCAGGTAATCGAATGCTTTTGACTGAACCTGATAGGTGATTTCAGTAGCTACATTTCCGAATGGCCATGCTTCTTCCAGAATTACCAGACGATTCGTCTTTTTCACAGATTCCAGGATGGTATCATGATCCATCGGACGAATGGTTCTAAGGTCTATGATCTCACAGGAGATATCTTCTTCCGCAAGTTGATCTGCAGCCTTGTATGCTTCCTTAATGATCTTTCCAAAAGATACGATGGTTACATCATCCCCTTCTCTTTTTATATCGGCTTTTCCAATTTCGATCACGTATTCATCTTCAGGAACCTCACCTTTATCCCCATACATTTGCTCACTTTCCATAAAGATCACCGGATCGTCATCACGGATCGCTGCTTTAAGCAGGCCTTTTGCATCATAAGGATTTGAAGGCACTATCACTTTTAATCCAGGGGTATTCGCAAACCAGCTTTCAAAGGCCTGAGAGTGAGTTGCTCCTAACTGACCCGCGGAAGCTGTAGGTCCACGAAATACAATAGGAATATTAAACTGCCCTCCGCTCATCTGCCTCATTTTAGCAGCATTGTTAATTATCTGGTCAATTCCAACCAGAGAGAAATTGAAGGTCATGAATTCAATGATTGGCCTGTTACCATTCATAGCTGACCCAACACCTATACCTGCAAAACCAAGTTCAGCGATTGGAGTATCTATAACGCGTTCCGGACCGAATTCGTCTAACATCCCTTTAGAAGCCTTATATGCACCGTTATACTCGGCTACCTCTTCTCCCATTAAATAGATGCTTTCGTCACGACGCATTTCTTCGCTCATAGCTTCGGCAACAGCCTCTCTAAATTGAATTGTCCTCATTATGTATTATGTTATTTTTTATTCCTGCAAGGCAAAAATAGTAATTCAATAAGGTAAAAACCATATTTGCCGATTAAAATTTTCCCAACTGCCAAAGAACTAAGGGGGCCCGCGACGTATCAGGATAAATTATACATTCAAATGTTCGCACTATTAATAATAAATTAAAGAGATAATCCGCTAAGAATCATATTAAAACTCAATTGGGGAACAATGTAAAATTTATTATGCATGCATAGCTTTTTTTGACTAAAATTACTTACCTTCGTCAGCGAAATCGTTTTATTAAAAAAAGAACTTTATATATGAAAATCTTAGTATGTATTAGTCATGTGCCTGACACTACATCAAAAATCAATTTCACCGACGGGGATAGCAAATTTGATACTAACGGAGTTCAATTTGTAATTAACCCAAACGATGAATTTGGTCTTACCAGAGCAATGTGGTTCAAGGAAAAACAAGGCGCAAGCGTAGATGTTGTAAATGTTGGTGGTGCTGAAACCGAGCCTACCCTTAGAAAAGCTCTGGCCATAGGTGCCGACAGTGCTATTCGAGTGAACGCTCAACCAACAGATGGTTTCCAGGTTTCAAAGGAACTTGCGAAAATAGTTAAAGAAGGAAGCTACGATCTTGTAATCGCCGGCAGAGAGTCTATTGATTATAACGGAGGAATGGTTCCTGGGATGCTTGCAGGGCTTATAGATGCTAATTTTGTAAACAACTGTATAAGCCTTGAAGTTGAAGGAGACAAGGCAACAGCCATTCGTGAGATAGATGGCGGAAAGGAAACCTTAACTTCCTCACTTCCTCTTGTAATTGGCGGACAGAAAGGACTGGTAGAAGAAAGCGATCTTCGCATACCAAATATGAGAGGGATCATGCAGGCCCGTAAAAAGCCGTTGAACGTGGTTGAGCCATCTGAGACCACTCCCAAAACTGAAGCGGTGAAATTTGAAAAACCTGCTCCAAAAGGAGAGGTTAAGTTAGTGGATCCAGAAAATCTTGATGAACTCATAGACCTGCTTCATAACGAGGCTAAGGTTATTTAAGTAATTAAGAACAAGGCTCATTAAATTTCAAACCTAAAATCAGAAGAAAAATGTCAGTTTTAGTATATATAGAATCAGAAGAAGGAAAATTTAAAAAAGCTTCGTATGAAGTGGCTTCATATGCGAAAGGAGTTGCAGAAATGCTGGGAACCAGTGTGACCGCGATCACTTTCAATGCTGAAGACATCTCTGAACTGGGAACTTACGGAGTGGATAAAGTGCTTAAAGTGAGCAATGATAAACTTTCAAACTTCAATGCTGAAGCATATGCCGATGCTATTAAACAGGCAGCAGAGAAAGAAGGTAGCAAAGTAGTTGTTCTAAGCCAGAGCGCAGACAGTAAATACCTTGCTCCTCTTTTAGCCGTTCAGCTTGAAGCAGGTTATGCTTCCAATGTAGTAGCCTTACCAGAAAGCGCCGATCCCTTTACTGTAAAAAGAAACGCGTTTACCAATAAGGCCTTTAACTTCACCAAGATCAATACCGATGTTAAGATCTTAGGATTGGCGAAGAATGCTTTCGGACTTAAGGAAACTCAGGGAGATGCGGCAGCGGAAGACTTCAGCCCTCAGCTGTCTGATGAAGACTTTTCAGTTAATGTTGAATCTGTGGACAAGGCCACCAATAAGGTGACCATTGCAGATGCCGAAGTAGTGGTTTCAGGAGGTCGAGGATTAAAGGGACCTGAAAACTGGGGAATGATCGAAGAAATGGCCGAAATTCTTGGTGCTGCCACCGCATGCTCCAAGCCGGTTAGCGACATGGGCTGGAGACCTCACAGCGAACACGTTGGCCAGACCGGAAAACCAGTTGCCTCCAATCTTTATATCGCTGTTGGTATTTCAGGAGCTATTCAGCACCTGGCGGGTATCAATGCGGCAAAAACAAAAGTTGTGATCAACAACGACCCGGAAGCCCCGTTTTTTAAGGCGGCAGACTACGGGGTGGTTGGAGATGCCTTTGAGGTTGTGCCTAAACTGAATGAAAAATTGAGGGAATTTAAAGAGAAAAACGCATAATTTTCATAAATTGTGCCCCATAAAAGGGCTGTCTAAATCTGGCGAATTGTCCTTATTTAGACAGCCTTTTTAACTTATTGTAGTATGAGTTTAGTGCGACTGAATATTAAAGGAATTTCTTATAGTCAAACACAAAACGGTGCTTACGCCTTAATCCTCAACGAAGTAGGAGGCGAAAGAAAGCTGCCAATTGTGATCGGGGCTTTTGAAGCACAATCTATTGCCATTGCCCTGGAGAAAGAGATAAAACCGCCAAGGCCACTTACTCATGACCTGTTCAAGAACTTTTCAGACAGGTTTGAGATTGTGGTAAAACAAGTTATTATACATAAACTGGTAGACGGTGTTTTTTATTCCAGCCTTATTTGCGAAAGAGATGGAATTGAAGAGATCATCGATGCCCGAACCAGTGATGCCATTGCACTGGCTCTAAGATTCAATGCGCCAATATTCACCTATAAAAATATTCTTGACAAGGCCGGTATCTATCTGAAGGCCGAAGAAAAACAACGCGAAAAAGAGGAAAAAGAAGAAGAGGACATCATAGAGGAAGAGCTTCTAAAAGAAGAGATCGAAATGAAGTCTGAAGACACCACCGATTATAAAAAAATGTCGCTGGAAGAATTAAAAGAATTACTTTCGCAAGCTGTAAGTCAGGAAGATTATGAAAAAGCGGCCCGAATCAGGGACGAGATTTCTAAAAGAAAATAATTCCCCCCGAAAATGAACAAATTCTGGTGTTGCCTATTGCTGATCCTATTTTCTATTACATCAGCATTCTCTCAAAGTATTTCAAAAAACTGGCAACTTGAACCTCAGGCAGACAGCCTTAGTCAACAGGCTATATTTGGCAATGCTGGAGAAATTAATTTCAAAGAAGGAAGATTTCATTTTTTAAGTGATTCCGGCCAGGACACCCTTGCTTCAGGAGATTATCTTTACCAGAATAAACTTCTGGTTTTATTTTACAATACCCCTAAAGATACTATACAAAACCTTCGAGTAACCGGTCTTAGCGACTCTACCATGACCATCGCCTCCAATAAGTTGGTATTCGATCTAAAGGTGAAAGACCAGTCGGCAGACGAAGTTATCCCTGCAAAGACTGCTAAAACCATGGTCCCGAGCCAGGGAATAACTTCTTCCAGCATTTTTAGAGGTGTCATAGGGATGATACTTCTTATCGTAATAGCCTTTATTTTCAGTAGCAACCGTAAGGCAGTTAACTGGAAGACCGTTGGATTGGGCCTAGCCGCCCAGTTATTGCTGGCAATCGGGGTACTCAAAATCACAATCGTTCAAAAGGTTTTTGAATTCGTTGGAAATATCTTTGTTCTTATTCTTGATTTCACAGCAGCAGGAAGTGAGTTTCTTCTTGGTGGAATGATGGATGTAGACAGTTTCGGATTTATCTTCCTGTTTCAGGTATTACCAACCATCATTTTCTTTTCGGCGCTTACCTCTGTATTGTTCTATATAGGTTTGATACAGATCGTTGTAAAAGGAATGGCCTGGATACTCACCAAATTATTAGGAATTTCGGGGCCTGAAAGTTTAAGTGTTGCCGGGAATATCTTCCTTGGTCAGACTGAAGCTCCTCTTATGATCAAGGCCTATCTGGAAAGAATGACCAGATCTGAGATACTTCTTGTCATGGTAGGCGGAATGGCCACCGTTGCAGGAGGGGTGCTTGCGGCTTACATAGGCTTCCTGGGAGGCGATGATCCAGAAATGCGCCTACAGTTTGCGAAACACCTGCTGGCTGCTTCAGTAATGGCGGCACCGGGGGCCATCGTGGTATCAAAAATATTATATCCGCAGCAGCAATCTGTAAATACCGATGTGGAGGTTTCTTCTGAAAAGATAGGATCAAACATTCTAGACGCCATCGCTAATGGAACTACCGAAGGCCTTAAGCTGGCTGCGAATGTTGCGGCAATGCTTCTAGTTTTCATCGCTTTTATCGCCATGATCAATTACATCCTGGGCTGGATAGGTGGCTGGACATCACTTAACTCTTTAATGGCCGAACACACCCCCTATTCCAAATTCTCCCTGGAATCTATTTTAGGGCTGATATTCGCTCCACTTATGTGGGTGATAGGTGTAGCAAGAGAAGACATGATGCTGATGGGGCAATTGCTGGGAATTAAACTGGCTGCCAGTGAATTTGTTGGTTACGTTCAGCTTGCAGATCTTAAGAATCCCGCCAACGCTTTAAGCCTTACTTACGAGAAATCAGTGATCATGGCTACCTATATGCTTTGCGGCTTTGCGAACTTTGCTTCCATTGGAATCCAGATCGGTGGAATTGGATCTCTTGCTCCCGGGCAGCGAAAGACACTTTCAGAATTCGGAATGAAAGCACTTATTGGGGGAACTCTCGCATCTTTACTTTCTGCAACTATCGCAGGAATGATCATAGGCTAGGTTTTTCAAAAGTTTTTAGAAAACTTTCTAATTTGATTTTCTTTAAGGCAGTAGATAAATTCTAAATTGCCCTGAGCATTTTTTTCAATATTGAAAATGGCTTAAGACTAAGAATTTTTTGTCTTCAGAAAATGGAAGAAAACCGAAATAAATCGTTCTACCGCGGTGAAGAGGCGCAATGGCCTCACCAGATCCCTCCTAAGGGCTGGATTGATATCGCTAAACGTGTTTGGCACGAAATGAAGGCCGATCATGTTCAGATAGTTTCTGCAGGAGTTGCTTTCTATTTCTTCCTGGCCATTTTCCCAACCATTGTAGCTGCTATTTCCATCTATACTCTGGTTATAGATCCTTCACAAATTGAGGAGCAGATCTCCAGGCTTAATCTCATCCTGCCTGAAAGAGCCTTTGGAATGATCAGTGACTTTCTGCATCCGGTTATTCGGCAGTCCAGAAAGGAGATCAGCTGGGGACTTGTAGTGAGTGTTCTTATAAGTATATGGAGTTCCAATAAAGGTACAAATGCTCTTTTCCAGGGAATAAATATTGCCTACGATGAAATAGAGACCCGTAATATTTTCAAAAAAAATCTCATCACTCTTCTTTTTACCCTTTGCGGGCTTGTACTTGGACTTATAAGTCTATTAATCGTGATCTTTTTCCCTCTTTTAATTGATAAACTTGGTCTTCCACAGATGCTTGAAAGAACCCTTACCTGGCTTCGCTGGGTAATACTCGGACTCATCCTAATTACTTCGCTAAGTATAGTTTATAAAATCGCTCCCAACAGGAGAAGTCCCCAGTTTAGGTGGGTGAGCTGGGGAGCTATCCTGGGTACTCTGCTATGGCTTGCGGGTTCAATGCTATTTTCGTGGTATGTGAGTAATTTTGGGAGTTACGACGACCTTTACGGAAGCTTTGCAGCGGTGGCTATCTTAATGCTCTGGCTATTCCTTACCGCTTTTATCGTTCTAATGGGAGCAGAGGTAAATTCTGAAATGGAACATCAAACCAGATATGACACCACCATCGGTGAACAAAGGCCAATGGGAGAACGCAGGGCTTATCATGCCGACAGATGCGCTGTTGACCAGGATTGCGAAGATTAAGTATTTTCGTTGATACTAAGTTGATAACTATTCCCTTTTCCATTCAATTTCAGCCTTCAATTTTTACATGTTTTATTATTTTTATTGGAATTTAATTTTCGAATTTTTCATAGCAAAAAGGCCTTTCCAATGAAACAATATCACGATCTACTGAAGCACGTACTGGAGAATGGAGCACAGAAAGGAGACCGAACACTTACCGGAACAAAAAGCGTTTTTGGTTACCAGATGCGGTTCGACCTGAGCGAAGGTTTTCCTATGGTCACCACCAAAAAACTGCATTTAAAATCCATAATACACGAATTGCTTTGGTTCCTTAAAGGAGATACAAATATTGAATACCTAAAGGAGAATGGTGTTCGTATCTGGAATGAGTGGGCCGATAAGAATGGAGATCTGGGTCCAGTTTATGGCCACCAGTGGAGAAACTGGAACAGCGAAGGCATAGACCAGATCAAGGAAGTGGTAGATACCCTGAAGAACAATCCCAATAGCCGGAGAATGCTGGTGTCGGCCTGGAATCCCTCAGTTTTACCGGATACTTCCGTTTCATTTTCAGAGAATGTAGCCAATGGAAAAGCCGCCCTTCCCCCCTGCCATGCCTTTTTTCAGTTTTATGTGGCTGATGGGAAGTTATCCTGCCAGTTATATCAAAGGAGTGCCGACATTTTCCTTGGCGTTCCGTTCAATATTGCTTCCTATGCTCTTCTTACCATGATGATGGCCCAGGTTTGCGGCTATGAACCAGGAGATTTTATACATACTTTCGGGGACGCGCATATATACAGCAATCATATGGAGCAGGTAGAACTTCAGCTTAGCAGGGAACCAAGGCCACTTCCAAAGATGAAAATCAACCCCGAAGTCAAAGATATTTTTGGATTTAAGTTTGAAGATTTTATTTTAGAGGATTATGATCCGTATCCAGGCATTAAAGCCAAGGTTGCGGTATAGTTTAACCTTTTAAAATTTTCAAAGATTATGAAGAAGTTATTAGTTATCACATGTTTTTTACTTGGTGGTATGGGAATCGCAAATGCACAGCAAACCTCTCCGGTTTGGCCGGGCTGTGAGGATGCCGACAATGTGAAAAAATGTTTTAACCAGAAACTTTCAAAACACGTACAGGAGAATTATGTATATCCAAAAAATGATGCCGGCGAGTATGTTCGCGGAAAAGTGACAATTTCTTTTCAAATAGACGAGAATGGAAAGGTTGTTGTTAATTCTGTGGAAGGAGCCAAACCAGAAGTGAATCAGGCGGCCAAAGAAATGATCCTTAAGATTCCTGAAATGGAACCAGGAACATTGAATGGTGAGCCAGACGCGAGAAATTTTACGGTTCCCTTCAATTTCTAAACCTAAAATATAAAGAATTGTTATGAAAAAGTTTTTGATCATTGCCTTAATGCTAACAGGAATTACCGGTTTCGCCCAGGAAGATGTGGAAGTAAAGGGTAACACAATAACTATTAAGGAAACGGCACCTGTTTGGCCGGGTTGTGAAGACAGTGATGATAAAAAGACCTGCTTCAACAAAATGCTGATGCAGCATATTAAAGAAAATTATAAGTACCCTAAAAACGAAAAGGGAGAATACATTCGTGGAAAGGCCACTATTTCTATGGAAGTTACTGAAAAAGGCAATGTAGTGGTCACAAAAGTTGAAGGCGCTAACCCGAAAGTGAACGCAGCAGCTAAAAAAATGATCATGGCAATCCCGCAAATGACTCCGGGTCATGCTGCCGGAAAGCCAAGGTCGGTTAAATATACCATCCCGCTGACTTTTTAGGCATAAATACATTTAACTTGACCTTAACTACTGATTAGGAAGGTCATTTTTAAAAAATTGTAAATTTGAGTGATACCCAAAAGTATCACTCTTTTTTTATGCTTTCACAACAGGAATTAATCCAACTCTTTCAAGAGACCAGAAAAGATTCTGAACATATATGCTCATTTCTTGAGACCGAAGATTATGTGGTTCAGCCCATCGTGGATGTTTCCCCTCCAAAATGGCATTTAGGCCATACCACCTGGTTCTTTGAAGAGTTTGTGCTAAAAAAATACGCCGACTCCCATAAACTTTTTGATGATAATACGGCCTATGTGTTTAACAGTTACTATGAAAGCGTGGGAGATAAAGTGATACGCACCAACCGCGGAAATCTTTCAAGGCCTACCGTTGCGTGGATATATGATTTCAGGAAATATGTTACCAATGCCATGCTGGAACTCCTTAATTCCCAACAACTGGACGAGCAAGCACTAAGTGTGGTGGAAATTGGATGCCATCATGAAAAACAGCATCAGGAACTTTTATATACAGACATTAAATACATCCTGGGTAACAATCCTCTTTTCCCGAAATATAACGATGAGTTCGAGGAAAACCCCATCCAGGATTTTAAAAGGGAATGGTTAATGGTCCCTGAAGGAGTCTATGAAATTGGCAATAAATCGGATGACTTTTGTTATGACAATGAAAAAGGAGCCCATAAGACGTTCCTTTGTGACTTTGAAGTCTCAAACAAACTTGTCACCAATGCGGAATTCATAGAATTCATAGAAGCCGGTGGTTATAAAGATGTTCTCCTATGGCATGCAGAAGCATGGGACTGGGTAAATGAGAACAATATAAACTCCCCGTTTTACTGGCATAAAATAGATGGGAAGTGGCATCAGTACACCCTGAACGGACTGATAAAGCTGATCCCGGATGCGCCCGTTACCCATATTTCATATTACGAAGCTTTTGCCTATGCACAGTGGAAGGGAATGCGCCTGCCTACAGAACAGGAATGGGAAACCGCTCAACAGTATTTTGAATGGGGAAGCCGATGGGAATGGACTGAAAGTGCCTACTCCCCTTACCCTAATTACACTAAACCCGATGGTGCCCTGGGCGAATACAATGGCAAGTTCATGGTAAATCAAAAAGTTTTACGAGGAGGCTCGGTAGCCACCTCTGCGAAGCATACCAGGCACACTTATAGAAATTTTTTTCATCCACAGCTAAGATGGCAGTTTACAGGCTTCAGGCTGGTAAAATAAATTGAATATCAAATGAAAAACCCAACAGAAACCATGTTTGAATCGGCCTTTGCTGAGGATACCTATAAAGGGCTTACCAGCTATCCTAAATATCTGCTGTCTAAGTATATCTATGATGAGAAGGGTGATAAGCTCTTCCAGAAGATCATGGAAATGCCCGAATACTATCTTACGGCCTGCGAATTTGATATTCTCAGGCTAAATGCGACTGCCATTGCGGAATCCTTCAGCAGTGAAAAAGGATTTGACCTAATAGAACTTGGAGTCGGGGATGGTAAAAAGACCAAGGTACTTTTACAGGAACTGTTAAATAAGGGATATAAATTCGAATACTTGCCCGTAGACATTAGTCAGCATGCTCTTGATGAACTGGAGCTCTCATTAAAAAAAGAGCTTCCACAGGTAAATGTAAAAGTTCAGCAGGGTACTTATTTCAAAACCCTTGAAAAGCTTTCAGAATATAATTCACGTAAAAAAGTGATCCTTGTCCTTGGAAGTAATATTGGCAATCTTTTACATGAAAAAGCCGTGGAGTTCCTGGCCAACATTGCAAAGGCAATGAGTAGGGACGATATGCTGTTCATGGGCTTTGATCAGAAAAAACATCCTCAGGCCATACTCGATGCCTATAACGATCCTGCAGGGATCACAGAAGAGTTCAATAAGAACTTGCTGGTACGTATCAATAATGAATTAGGTGGGAACTTTGACCCTGATAAATTCCTGCACTGGGAAACCTACAATCCTGAAACGGGTACTGCCAAAAGTTTTCTGGTTAGTAAAACTCCGCAAAAGGTGAATATCAAAAAACTGGGACTGGAAGTGAATTTTGATGCCTGGGAGAGTATTCATACCGAGATCTCTCAGAAATATGACGATTCTATTGTGAACTGGCTGGCCGATGAAGCCGGACTGGTAGTGGAACGCTCTTTCAGTGATAAGGAAAACTGCTTTAAAAATTATATATTTAGAAGGAAGTAACCTCTAAATACATCCCATGAAAGCCGTCTGGAATGATACCGTTATTGCTGAAAGTGCTAACACGCTCATCGTTGAAAACAAGCATTATTTTCCCATGGACGATATCGAGAAAGAATATTTCGTAAAAAGCGATCATAATACCCGTTGTCCCTGGAAAGGCAAAGCTTCCTATTTTCACATTGAAGTTGATAGTGAATTCAACCGGAATGCGGCATGGTACTATCCGAAAACAAGTTATGCTGCAAGGCCCATAGAAAATCATGTAGCCTTCTGCAATGAGGTAAAAGTTACCGAATAAAACTCCGGTAACCTTTACCCATTTCTGGTAAAATCGGCCCTTCTCCGATTATACCATTTAACTAAACCACTAAGACAGAGTTTTCTGAAGCTGCATAATCATTCCACTGATAAGCATCAGCTTCCGTTTCATTCACCCATTCACCGTCTACTATATATTTGAACTGATATTCTTTATCTACAGGAAGGTTGAACTGGGCCTTAAAATTACCGTTCTTATATTTTTTTAATTCAGCTGAATTCCAGCCATTAAAATCTCCGGCTACTTCAACTTTGCTTGCATCCTTTGCAGGAACACAAAAAGTTATCTTACACTCAGGCTTAGACTTAAGGTATTGTTTTGTGATAGACATGACTTAATTTTTTATACTAATTCAAGCTCCAAATTAAAATAATATAGAGTTATAAAACAATAAAAATCAGTTAGTTATAGTCATTTTTTCGAATATCAAAAATAATTTGCCAATTATAGGAAGACTTTAAAATACGCAAACGTTATCAGGGATTAAATCTTCAATTTTTCATCAATAAAAGCCTGATAAAATTTTTGAAAATCAGATATTTAGAACCTTAAAAAGGCGTTTAAGATCCTCTTCAGAGTTAAAATAATGCATACTAACCCTTATCCCATTACCTCTTTGTGAGGTGATGATATCATTTTCTCTTAATCTGGCAAAAAGCCTGTCATCACCTTTTATATTGAAAAGAGGGGCAAAATCATTTCGGGTAGCCGTCCACTCCTCCAGGAGCCCGGCAGCGCTGAATCTTTCACGGGCCATATTCTTAAGAAGATCTATTTTCTCCTCTATTGCATCCATTCCCTTTTCCTTAATAAGATCTATGGCCACCTTCAGGCTTCCAAAATTCAGGGTATCATAATGCCCCGGCTCGAACTTCCCGATAAAATTTCCTTCATGCGCCTTATACTTTCCCTGCAACGAACCAAAACCGAGATGTTTGGGAAATATCCTACCCTGTATAGATTCATTGAACAGCATAAAAGCATTTCCGTAACCGCCATTCATCCATTTATAACAGCTGCTTATAGCGATATCGATTCCCGAATCATCAAAATGAAATTCTTCTGTTCCAAAGTACTGAGTGCCATCAGCGATAAGGATAAGATCAGGAAATTTGTCCTTGAGCTTTTTCAGAAAATCAATTCCAAGCTTGACTCCGTTAATATACTGAACAATACTAAAAGCAAAGAAATCTGGCTTTTCCTTCTCTATCTGCTGAAGGATATTGTCTTCAAGATGCCGATCGATTTTTGCATAGACTACCTTAAAATCACGGGATTCTACCGCCCAGTTAATAGAAGGATAATCGTTTTCCAGAAGGAGAAATTTAGAAGGCTTGTCAATACTTTCAAGCACCGAATTGAAGCCATAAGAAAAATTGGGTACCAGTCCCACACGGTTAGGCGCACAATTAAAGAAATCCCCAACGCTCTCCCTAACGCCGGTAAGGATCTCCCCCATTTTCTCCTTAAGCAGGCTTGCCTTAATAAGAAAATCAAGATCGTGTTCCTGGCGAAATTCCCATACCTTTTCCGGCAAAAGACCAGATGCGGCCGTATTTAAATAAGTATACTGTTCAAGGACGGGGAAGCCTTTTCTTAAATTATCCATAAGCTTTAGGGAGTTCTTTTTATAAAATGTAAATTTGATAGTACACTAATGTAATTGTTATTATGTTTTCTAAAAAGAAAAACACTTCCAAAATAGATTACGAACAGCGCGAATTATACGAGAATGCAAGAAAAAGAACTAAAGAAAAAAAGAGGCTTTTTCAGCATTTTGTGATTTTTCTTATCGGAGCTGTTTTTCTGATTGTACTCAATGTAGTTATAGGCTATAAGGAAGATTTCCAACCCCTGGGTTATAACTGGTTCGTGTGGGCGGTACTGATCTGGTTGCTTATTTTCCTGGTTCATTTTTTCAACGTTTTTATAGTAAACAGTTTTATGGGAAAGGACTGGGAAGCAAAGCAGGTAGACAGGCTGGTAAAAAAACAAAAGGAGAAGATCGCCAGGCTGCAGGAACAGGTGGAAAGAGAACACCCATCGCCTATGAAAAAAGACCCGCAGAAACCAATTGAACCCAAGAAAAGAATTGAACCGGAAGATCCGGATACACCGATAAACTCTTAGATATTAAATGCTCACAATAATCGCCGCAGCGGCAGAAAATAATGCTCTGGGAAAGGACAACGATCTTGTTTGGCACCTCCCCGACGATTTCAAAAGATTTAAAAGACTTACTTCTGGCCACCATATTATCATGGGAAGAAAGACATTCGAGTCGTTCCCTAAATTGCTACCAGACCGTACACATGTCATAATCACCCGGAAAGATGATTATAAGCCTGAAGGTACTATCGTAGTACATTCCCTTGAAGAAGCAATACGGGTTTCAAAACTGGATGAACAGCCTTTTATTATTGGTGGTGGTGAGATCTATAAAATGGGAATGGATGTGGCCGATAAAATAGAACTTACCCGTGTTCATGGTGATTTTGATGCCGACACTTATTTTCCCGAGGTCGATGAAAATGAATGGGAACTGGTAAAAGAACAGTTCCATGAAAAAGATGAAAAGCATAAATATGCCTTCACTTATCTCACTTATGAACGGAAATAGGCTGGAAGATATTTTAAAACAAATCGCAGAAGAAAACGGGATAAATTACAAAAACTCCTCTCCTTTAAGTGGTGGTGATATCAATGAAGTCTATCTTCTGGAAGGCCAGTCAGAAAAATTTGTGGTTAAACTTAATAACGCGAGCCGTTTCCCTGGAATGTTCGATGCAGAAAAATTTGGCCTGGAAAAGCTGGCAGAACCAAAGGTGATCGATATCCCTATACCCTTTTCCACCGGCATAGCCAATGAAATGGCTTATCTGATTTTAGAACATAAAGATTCGGCACAGAGAAATGCGAAATTCTGGGAAAGCTTCGGAGAACAAATGGCCGAATTACATAAAACTACGGCCCAAAATTTCGGACTGGAAAAGGATAATTATATAGGAAGCCTTCCACAGTATAATGAAAGTAAGGATTCCGCGGCTGAGTTCTACATCAACATGCGACTTCAGCCACAAATAAAGATGGCAGAAGAAAAAGGCTTTCATCTTAATGTATCCGATAGTTTTTTTAAGAACTGTGAACTGCTGATCCCTGATGAAAGGCCTTCGCTGGTTCATGGCGATCTCTGGAACGGGAATTACCTGGTGAATTCAGAAGGTCTTCCCTGCCTTATCGACCCCGCTATTGCATTCGCTCCACGGGAAATGGACCTTGGAATGATGAAACTTTTCGGCGGATTCAACGATCGGATTTTCCAGGTTTATAACGAAGTATTCCCTCTGGAATCAGACTGGGAAAAAAGGATTCCGCTATGGCAACTCTATTATTTGCTGGTTCACCTCAATATTTTTGGTGCAGGTTACAGGTCCCAGGTCACTTCGATCATCAAAAGCTTCAGCTGATTTTACAATTCTTAACATCGCTAATTCTTTTTTTAGGAGTTCATTAGCGCAAAAGCCAGTCTACGTAAAGTATATTCATAACAAATAAAATTGATTATGAGTACGAAGAATTTATATGATAAGGAAGCAAGAGAAAAGATCAAATCTTTGGTAGAGGATATCAAAACGGGTATTCTAGTGACCGATATGCTCTCCAAACCACTGAGTGCGGTCCCGATGACCACCAAACAGGTAGATGACCACGGAGCCATCTGGTTTTTGAGCCGAAGCGACAGTGAGCATAATAAAAATATTGAAAAAGATAAGGATGTCCAGTTGCTATACACCGATAATTCCGAAATGGAATATGTAAGCATCTATGGTGAAGCTTTTATAGAAACCAACCGGGAGGTACTTGAAGATCTGTATTCCAAGGTAGACGATGCATGGTTTGAAGATGGGAAAGACGATCCCAAATTAACCGGGATAAAGGTGAATCCTAAAGAAGCTTATTACTGGGACACCAAATCGAATAAATATGTCACACTTTTCAAGATAGGGATGGCCGCGATGGGAAGTGATAAAGACATAGGAGAAAAAGGAAAGTTAAATCTATAAAGACTGTATTTGTCGGAAAAGACCTCGTAGCGCCTCTTTTGTTATGAGGTCTTTTTTATTATAACTATTTTTGGGACACTAAACCAACAAATTATGACAGCATATGTTTTTCCGGGCCAGGGAGCCCAGTTTCCAGGTATGGGAGCAGACCTATATGAAAAGTCTCCTGAAGCAAAGGATCTTTTTCACCAGGCTAACGATATTCTTGGATTCTCCATTACAGATACTATGTTCCAGGGATCTGCCGAAGATCTCAAGGAAACCAAGGTTACCCAACCCGCAGTATTTCTACACTCGGTAATTTTAAGCAAGGTTCTTGGAGATAATTTTAAACCAGATATGGTAGCGGGCCACTCCCTTGGAGAGTTCTCTGCCCTGGTAGCTAATGGTGTACTGAGTTTTCAAGACGGTTTGAAGCTTGTATCTCAAAGAGCCCAGGCAATGCAGAAAGCCTGCGAGATCAAGCCATCTACCATGGCGGCAGTGCTGGGACTTGAAGACGAAATGGTAGAATCGGTTTGTTCAGAGACCGAAGGAATCGTCGTCGCGGCAAATTATAACTGCCCGGGTCAGCTTGTGATCTCAGGGGAATATAACGCGGTAGAAAGAGCCTGCGAGAACCTGAAGGAAAGAGGAGCAAAAAGAGCCATGATACTTCCGGTAGGCGGAGCCTTTCATTCCCCTCTCATGGAACCAGCCAGAAAAGATCTTGCTGCGGCCATTGAGAATACAAAGTTCAGTGATCCTATCTGCCCGGTATACCAGAATGTAAGCACTTTTGCGGTGAACGATCCTGAAGAGATCAAGAAAAACCTGGTTTTTCAGCTTACCGCGCCTGTAAAGTGGACACAGTCTGTACAGAATATGATCAAAGACGGAGCTAAGGAATTTATCGAAGTGGGCCCCGGAAAAGTTCTACAGGGACTGGTAAAGAAAATAGACAGAGGAATGGAAACTTCTTCTGCCGGGATTTAATTTTCGACATAAAAAGAGGTCTAAACTTCCAATTTTCGTCAAGCTGAACCAGGTTCAGCTTCTAAAAGATCCTGAAACAAGTTCAGGATGACCTACTAACAGTTTTAGACCTCTTTTATTTTTTATTCAGACTTATAGATCTTTCCTTCCTTCATCACAAATCTCACCTTCTTAAGTGTTTCGATATTCTGAGTGGGGTCTTCATCTACCGCAATGATATCTGCAAAGAATCCGGGGTTTATCTGTCCCATTTCAGATTCTTTTTTTAAGATCTTCGCGGGTGTTATAGTTGCTGACTGTATTGCTTCAATCTCAGGCATTCCCGCTTCCACCATATAAGCAAACTCACGAGCATTCTCCCCATGCTTAAACACACCTGCATCAGTTCCGAAAAGGATTGGCACGCCTTTTTTATATGCTTTTGCAAAAGTGTTCTGGATCTTAGGTCCGATATTTTTCGCCTTGGGTACCACGAGTTCAGGATAATAACCTTCAATTTCGGCGTTTTGAGTCACTTCTTTTCCGGCTGTGATTGTAGGCACAAGATACGCCTCAAATTCCTTCATCAATTCCATGGTCTCCTCACTCATTAAGGTACCATGTTCAATGGTCTTCACTCCTGCCCTCACGGCACGCTGCATCCCTTCATCTCCATGCGCATGGGCTGCCACATGAAACCCATAATCTTTGGCTGTTCTTACAATCTCTTCTATCTCTTCCTTAAAGAACTGTGGATTGGAACCACTTTTCGCAACACTCAAAACTCCTCCCGTGGCAGTGATCTTGATAAGATCAGCTCCATTTTTATATCGCTGCCTTACCGCTTTTCTTGCGTCTTCCACGCTATTCACCACACCTTCTTTAGGTCCGGGATTGCCTATCATCTCATCGTTCATCCCATTGGTAGGATCACCATGCCCGCCGGTAGTTGAAATGATCTTTCCCGCGGTAAATATCCTGGGCCCATCTACTTTCCCCTTATTGATCGCATCCCGCAAAGCAATATTAATTCCCGTACCACCAAGATCACGAACTGTCGTAAAACCGGCCATCAGCGTTTTTTCAGAAAAGCCAACCGAATTGAATGCGTTATCGGCTTCATTATTCGTAAACCGCTGCAGATATTCCGAAGGATTCGATTCACTCTCAATATGCACATGCATATCAGCAAGCCCGGGTAATACAGTTTTATCTTTAAGATCAATTAAACTGTCTTCTTCCGATGCCGGATCCATAAATCCATCTTCAACACTTTTTATCTTATCCCCTGACACAATGATTGTCTTATCATTGAGAACCTTTCCATTTTTTGTATCGACAAGTTTCCCGGCATGGATATAAATATCCTGTGCCATCGCAGTTGAAAAGATAAAGATGGCCAGAAGGGCTAAGAACAGTTTTTTCATGATTTATTTATTTAAAAAGTCTATAATGCTTGTTGAAATGTAGTCGATCTGATCCTCATCCAGCTCGGTGTGCATAGGGAGGGAAATAACTTCCTTCACCAGCTGATTGGTCACTTCAAAATCTGCTTCATTATATCTATCATCGGCATAGGCCTTTTGAAGATGTAACGGAATCGGATAATATATACCGAATGGAATTCCCTTTTCCTGAAGATGCTTTGCAAGTGCGTCCCTTTTGCCATCCTTGATCTTTAGAGTATACTGATGGTATACATGCGTGCTGGAGTCACCAACCTGTACCGGGGTCTCAATATTTTCCTGGCCCTCAAAAGCCTTATTATATTTCTGGGCAGCCTCTTTTCTCGCGTCATTGTATTTATCAAGATTTGGAAGTTTAGCCCTTAAAACGGCTGCCTGAAAACTATCCAGCCTGGAATTAACTCCCACCACATCGTGATGATAACGCTCATACATTCCATGATTCACAATACCTCTTATGGTATGTGCCAGCTCATCATTATTGGTAAAGATCGCTCCACCGTCACCATAACAGCCAAGATTTTTGGAAGGGAAAAAGGAAGTAGCAGCCACATCACCAATGGTTCCGGCTTTCATTGTTCTTCCATCTTTCGAGTGAAAATCGGCTCCTATAGCCTGTGCATTATCTTCAATAACATAAAGATCGTGCTCCCTGGCAATTTCCATGATCGCCTCCATATCGGCAGTCTGCCCGAAAAGATGAACGGGAACTATAGCCTTCGTCTTAGGTGTAATAGCTTTTTTGATCTCTTCAGGATCTATATTAAAGGTCTGTGGATCTACATCTACAAGAACAGGAGTTAACTGAAGCAAGGCTATCACCTCAACCGTCGCCGCAAAGGTAAAATCGGCCGTTATCACCTCATCGCCAGGTTTCAGGCCAAGTCCCATCATGGCTATCTGCAGTGCATCGGTTCCATTGGCACATGGGATCACATTCTTAACACCCAGGTAGTCTTCCAGTTCCTTTTGAAAAGCATGGACCTGAGGCCCATTTATGAAAGAAGTATCTTCAAGAACTTCCTGTAACGAATCGTTAACCTGTTTTTTTATACCTTCATATTGACCCTTAAGGTCAACCATTTGAATCTTTTTCATTTACAATATTTTTCAGGTGTACGAAAATACAAAATATAGGCCCTACTAACAATCCATTTGAAAGGCCTATTTTAGCAACCAGAAGTTTTTTAGAGTGCAGGGAGTATACAACGTATTGGTCAATTTAAGCGGTGCCGTACTTAAATCGGCATCCTATTTCAGCAAAAAGCTTAAGGATTTTACCGAAGGTCGAAAGGATCTTTTTCCGAAACTGGAAAAAGCCATAGATCGATCCCATGATTATATCTGGGTGCATGCCGCCTCACTTGGGGAGTTTGAAATGGCCGTTCCGGTGCTGAAAATGCTGAAAAATAAATATCCCGATTCCGAAATTGTGGTAAGTTTCTTTTCTCCCTCAGGTTTTAAGAACAAGAAAAAACATCCTCTAGTAGATCATTTTACTTACCTCCCGTTAGATACAAAAGAGAATGCAAAAAAGTTCCTGGATATCATTCAGCCTGAAATGGCCTTTTTCATCAAATATGATTTCTGGCCAAATTTTTTAAATGAGTTGAAATCCAGAAAGGTGAGAACTTTTCTGGTTTCAGGGGTTTTCAGGAAAGACCAGGCATTTTTCAAGCCATACGGAAAATGGATGAGATCTTCCCTGAAGACGTTTGAACATTTCTTTGTTCAGAATAAAGAATCGGAAGAATTACTGAATTCAATAGGTTTCACAAACGTGACAGTAGCTGGCGACACCCGTTTTGATCGCGTGGCTGCACAGATAGAAGCCGATAACCGAATTGAATTCATAGAAGAATTCAAAGAAGATAAATTGCTGGTGGTTTGCGGAAGTACCTGGCCGGAGGATGAAGAGCTAATCCTGGATTTTATCAACCGATCCCACAATATTAAGTTCATTATTGCACCCCATGAGATAAAACCGGAAAAGATCAAAAAACTGGAAGAACGCATCAAACTGCCTCTCATTAAATATTCAAAGAAAGAAGGAAAGGACCTTAAAAATTACGATGTACTCATTCTTGATACGATAGGTCTTCTTGGGAGGGCCTATAGCTATGCGAATATCGCCTATGTAGGAGGTGCCGCAGGAACAACAGGGCTTCATAACATCCTTGAACCTGCCACATTTGGGAACCCAATAATCATAGGCCAGAATTTTGAAAAATTTCCGGAAGCAGAGCGACTTAGGCAACTGGCCGGACTTTTTTCAGTGAAAGATTCGCATGAATTTTCGGCGATAATGACCAAATTATACACCAACGAAGACTTCAGAAGAAAAACCGGAATGATCGCCGGACACTTCATAAACAGCAATACAGGAGCCACCCGCATTCTGGAAAAATACCTATAAAAAGGATTTTCGAAAAATTAACATTTATTGCTAAAAAACCTTAAAATAAGAACGTTCAATAGCTTTTAGTTGTAATTTCGGTCTATAATAACCAAAAACTACTAAGATGAAACGTATAACAATTTTAGCAAGCATGCTTATCATGGTCGCTTCTGTTCTTACTTCCTGCCGGGAAACCAAGGAGAAAGAAACCATTGTAAAAGAGGTGGAAGTTGAGAAAAAAGTTGACACTCCTAAAGAGGAGCGAGAAGGAATCCTTGAAAGAACGGCCAAAGAAGTTGACAAGGAAGTGAATGAGGAAATCAATGAGGAAATAGAGAAAATAGGCGACGACAACTAAAAATCAACAAACTACTAAATTAAAACTTCAATTATGAAAAAGTTATTTTTAATGCTGACTTTAATTCTTTCTTTTAGCATATTCCAGTCATGCAGGGAAACAGCTGAGGATAAAGCTGATGATATGGAAGATACAATGGAAGAAGCTTCAGACGATATGGATGACCAGAGCGATGCCATGGATGAAGTAGATGATGATAATAATCTTGGAGAAGATATTGAACAGGCAGCCAACGACGCCGGTGACGCGGTTAAAAATGCCGCCAAGGAAACCGGAGAAGCTGTAAAAGGTGCAGCAGAAGAAGTTGAAGGTGAGATCGAAGAAGAGACATCTGACGACTATTAAAAAGCAGCGTCTTTACAGCATACAGCTTTTATATTAAAAAGAGGCTGTCTAAAAAGTAATACCATAGGTCATTACGAACGAAGTGAAGTAATCTCATTTTTGATTACAACAATTATTTAAAGATTGCTTCGTTCCTCGCAATGACAGGTAAAAGACTTTTTAGACAACCTCTTTATTTTTTAAATGATTTGAGTTCCTTTTTCAGTTCTTCCATAGAATGCTGAAGTTCCTGGAAAAGCCCACTATTGGATGGATTATCAAGATTAAAGGTAAGCTTGGAATTCACCTGCCATATTTCCTGAATATCGTGCACATTGATCTCGAGCGGCAGATATTCTTCATTTAAGGATATTAATAGAACCTTAGAAGAATCAGGAAGTTTCTGGAGTTTCTTTACCAGCACCGAATCATACATTACAACAACATACACCCTGTTATTACTGGCTTCCTCAATACTTGGGACCGCCTTTCCCATCACCCATTCCCCAGGCCTGTAGTCGGGAAGCATACTATCACCTTCTATCTGGAATCCGCGATAGGTCGCATTCCGGAATTCAGGCAAGGGTATATCAAATGCCGGCAGTTGGTTATACCACTCCACATCCTGCACATTATGTGGATATCCCGCCGCAGCCTTCTGGTTTACCAGGACGATATTCTCGTTATCGGAATTGTCAACCGTTACCACCTTAGGACTTACATCTCCCTTAGATATTTTAAGGTATTTCTGCCCACTTTCGCCAAACAGCCAGAGCGGGTTAATCCCAAACTGTCGCAGTAATTCGGCAACCACTTTTCCCGATAGTTTGGTTCTCCCCCTTTCAATATCGGCTGTAGAATTCTTGATTCCAAGAAGGGATGCGAAGTCGGCCTGAGTGTAATTATTTTCCTCACGCACCTCTTTAAAGTGCTTAATTTCAATAGATCCCGGTGTGCCCATAAATATCAATGATTAGGAATTATTCCAAAATTTAATCAAAAATATTGGATTTAATCCTATTTAACTAAATTATCTGAAAATTTTTTATGAGTTGCTATACCGATCCTTAAAACCAAGAAGTCTCAGTGCGTTGAGGACCACTACTATTGTAGAGCCTTCATGAAAGACCACCGCAATACCTATATTGGCCCATCCAAAGATAGTGGCCGGGAGAAGAAGGGCTACCACGCCCAGACTTATCCACAGATTCTGGCGCACGATCTGTTGTGCTTTCCGACTTAAGGCTATGGCGAATGGAAGGATCTCCAGTTTATCGGCCATCAAAGCAATATCGGCTGTTTCCAGTGCCACGTCACTACCTGCGGCTCCCATGGCGATCCCCACCGTACTATTGGCCATAGCCGGGGCATCGTTCACCCCATCTCCTATCATGGCGATCTTTGATTCTTCCTTTTTAAGTCTTTTTATACGTTCAACCTTCTCCTCAGGCAATAAACTACCATATGCCTGAGTGATTCCTATTTGTGAAGCTACCGCATCGGCCACGATTTGATTATCACCGGTAAGCATGATCATTTTCTGGATCCCTATTTTTTTCAGATTAGCCAGAGTTGACCTGGCCGCATCGCGGGGAGTATCCATCAGCCCAAGTATTCCACTGAATTCATCCTTATTCTGCACGAGCATAACGGTCTTCCCTTGTTTCTCCAGGCTTTCTACTTTCTGTTTCACTTCTGAAGGTACTCCTCCGGAATGATCATAGAGTTCAAGATTTCCAATTTTCACAAGTTCTCCATCTACTTCTCCTTTGATTCCCCTACCCTGAATAGCTTCAGAATTCTTCACTTCAGGAATACCATTCTCAACCTTCATTCTCTCTTTTCCATCCCGCACCACGGCTTTGGCCAGAGGGTGATTACTCGAACTTTCCAGCGCGATCACCGTTCTTAAAAACTCATCATTGGACTGCCCGTTAAGAAGAACCAGATCGGTTAACTTTGGTTTACCTTCGGTTAAAGTACCAGTTTTATCAAAGGCCAGAGCTCTTAAGGTTCCCAGATCCTCGAGCGGCTTACCACCTTTTACCAGAACACCTCCCCGGGCCGCCCGGGCAATTCCGCTTAAAACAGCCGAAGGTGTAGAAATGGCAAGTGCGCAGGGGCTTGCAGCTACTAGAGCCGCCATAGAGCGATAGAAGCTTTCACCCCAGGTCTCATCAATCACCAGAAAGGCGAAATTGAGAAGCACTATAAGAATAAGCACTGCAGGGACATAAAATTTCTCAAAATTATCGGCCAGCAACTGGGTAGGTGACTTTTTATCCTGCGCCTCCTGCACCATGGTAATAAGCCGGTTAAGCGTTGAGTCCTGTGATTCTTTCACCACTTTGATCTCTATACTGTTATCCCCATTTATAGTACCGGCATACACCCTGCTCTTTTCCGGAATTTCCTGATCTGAGGCATATTCCCTATCAGGATCCTTTACCGGTTCTTTATCTACCGGGATACTCTCACCCGTAATAGGCGCCTGGTTAATGCTCGCCTTGCCACTAAGGATAACGCCATCGGCACTCACCGTGCTATTAGGCTTAATCCTTATAATATCGCCTACCTTTAGTTCCTGGATACTAACCTCCACATAATCCTCTCCTTCTTTTCTAAGCGCCTTCTTGGGCGACAATTTGGTAAGGGATTCAATAGATTTCCTGGCCTTATCCATCGCCAGGTGTTCGAGTGAATGCCCAAGGCTGAAAAGGAATAAAAGCAAGGCTCCTTCAGCCCACTTATCCAGAAAAGCAGCGCCAATAGCCGCAACCAGCATGAGAAAATCTATCTGGAACCGGCCATGAGAGACCTCCTCTATCGCTTCCTTAAGAGTATAATATCCCCCAAACCCATATGATATCACATAAGGAATAAGTACATATACAAAGGCGAGTTCAGCAAAGGTATCCAGCAAAAAACCGGTGAGAAGAAACACTCCGCTAAGAATAGCAAAGATCAGTTCGGTTCTTTCGCCAAATATACCATCGTTATGGTGTTTACAGCAGCCATGATTATGATTGGACATTGCTTGAATTTGTTTTGATATTAAGTATTTGTTTTAGATCTGGCGCAATTTCCATTGGCCTGAGTGGAGGCACATTGGCACCTCCTGTATTTCCAACTGGGATCACTCCTACGAAAGATTTAATACCGCCCACCAGCAACCTTGGTATCTGGCCCATCACTTCTCTCAAATTTCTGATCTTAAATCCAAACCTGAGCATTAACCAGTGGGAATAAGTATGCTGTAAAGGATAGGCCTGACCCAGTACATGACTTCGTTCCAGAGAATTCCAGGAACGGATATAATCCTTTTTTCTGAAATACTCCTGATGGTCCTGTATTTCCTTACGATAATGAAATTTAATAGTGACAGGCATTCTGAAAGCCATCTTAATCCTCTTTTTATTTTTGACTAAGATAAGCTGAAAAAAATGCAACTTAAGTGCATTAATCCCCGCTGCATTTATCACAGATCCCTTTAAGTACAAGGTTCATGTCTTCGGTGATAAAGCCCTTTGGCAAACTTATGTGTGGAATCTTATGATCGGTAAGACAAATCGTTTCGTTACAGATGGTACAGTGAAAATGAAGATGAAGATCCTGAGATTTTCCTTTTTCAGGTTCGTCAAGTGCATATTTGGCAACTCCAGTTCCGTCATCTATCTGATGAACCAAACCATTCTTCTCAAAAGTTTTTATAGTACGGTAAAGGGTGGTACGTTCAGACTTATCGAAACCCGATTCAATATCGTTCAGGGTAACGGCAACACTTTTTTCATGCAAAAACTTATACATAAGCAGCCGCATTGCCGTAGGACGAACATGATGTTCTTTAAGAAGTTTTTCTATTTCATCCATACCTTAAAGAAGTTAAACAAAGTTAGGACGAAAAGCGGAAATAAAATAAAAAGCTTAGCTATTTAAAAGGCCATTTAAAGAAATATTCCACATCTTATCGAATAGAGCCTATTCGTTACAGCACTGGCATAGCTTAACTTTAGTAAGCTGAAATCTTTCCTTTGCTGATGCTATGGCAAGATTTCCATTGGCAAATATTCCAATATATATTCTCTCCAAAACATCGGGAAGGGCCTTACAATCGTCTGCGTGAACCATAATTACACCTTGTGTATTAGGATTCTTACCAGAATAATAAAATTTCATGCCGCAATTTAGGTTCCAGGCTAAATACGCTGGTAATACATTTCAACAAAATTTTAATGTTTTTAATTAAGGCATGTTAAAATACAGCCGGAAGAAAGGCCGGTTAATCGTCATCTGGAAAGTTTTTACAGGCATTCTTATGAACTGAATTTAAGCACGAGATAAACTGCCAGAAGAATACTACATAAAAGCCAAATGAACTGAAATATTTTTGAATAGCTTTTTACCATAATCGGGAGGGATTTGGAATAATAATCAATACACTTCTGCTACCAAATATAGAAGTATGATCTGCTACAGGAAATAGGGGATTTCAAGTATAAACAATTCTTAAAAAAATCCCGGGTAAAACCCGGGATTTTCAAGATGATAGATGTATCAGGAAGAATTGATGTGTTAGCCTCCCGCCCTGTTCAATTCTTCCAGACTTTGCGGGCGGGATTTCTTTTCGGCTTTTTTAGCTTTATTAAAGCTATATCTCAGGTTTAGGCTTACAGCCTGGTTGAAGAAATACTGGTCCAGAGTAAATGTATTGCCAACATATTCGGCTTCAACGTGCATTTTCCTGCTTCTAAAAACATCGGTAAAACTCAGACTGGCATTTAATCTATCATCCAGAAATGACTTCTTTAATCCGGCATCCACCCACCACATACCATCTACGGTATATATACCTGAGGCCACGGGACCTCTAAAAGTTCCATTCAGTTCCAGGCTAAGCTCACCTGGCAGACTAAGCTGATGATTGGACTGGAGCATATAAAAAAGATTATCGTTATCCAGGTTCTCCCCGTCAATATCCATATTATATTCCTCCTGGGTTACCACAAGATTGTTATTTGAAGTCCAGAAGGAAGCGAAAGTCACCGGTGCTACCAGGGTTGCATTATAACTTCTGTAATGTCTAAGGTTTCTTGTGGTGAAGATAGTTTCTCCAGTTTCAGGATTGGTAGATGGCGATTCATTCATATAATCCCGGGCAAAATCGTAGCCAAGCAGTAAATTGAACTTTTTAAAGATGGTCTGTGTGATCTTCAGGGAATTAGTGATCTGAGGTTTTAGATCGGGATTCCCAAGAACATAACTGTAAGGATCCAGGTAGAAAATAGCTGGGTTCAGGAACTGGTAATTCGGGCGGGTGATCCTTCGGTTATAAGAGTAGTTCAACTGGTAGTTCTCGCTAATATGTTGCTCGATCATCACATTGGGAAAAAATTTGAGATAATCTCTTTCAGAGGTTTCACCTGAACTGTATAATAATGCATCACCTTCGGTCTGCTCCACTCTCAAACCTAATTTGATATCCCAGGTATCATTTATCTTATTGCTATAGCTCGCATAAACCGCATAAATATTCTCTTCATATCTAAACCTGTCGCTAATAGCGGGATCCAGTGTAAAGTTTCCTTCTTCAAATCGAAAGAAATTCAGATCACTATCAGAAACCACTTTACTGGCCTTAAGCCCGGTCTCTAAATAAGAGGATTCAGAGAATGGTAGTTTGAGATCTATTCTGGCCGCATAGATATCATAAAAGGAAAACTTATCGTTGGCTAGTCTTTCCTGTTCCTCACGGTCATCGGCTGTATAAAAGTACTGATTCGTAAAACCTGATTCTGAATCGGTTTCCAAACGGGCATAGTCGAGATCGGCCGAAAGCGTGGTTCCAATGGTATCCAGCTCTCCGGTATAGTGAAGGTTGAAACGGCCATTCTTAAAGACGTCATCCATATGATTCTTTGAATCAATTTTCACAAAATCTCCCTCAACAGGATCTCCAAGAGTACTTTTTGTATTCCAGTCACTTTCGGTGTCCCGGTAGGTGAGATTTGCCATAAACCCAACACTGTGATCATCTGTGATCTCATAATCGGAGCCTAAATGAAGGGTTGGAACAAGATTCCTGATTTCCTGCACCCCTTTTTGCCGGTAAACCGATGCTTCTTCGGTTCCCGGAAAGGTTCTTACCACGTCCTGGGTCCTGTACATTCCCCTGGAAGAAAGATCTAAATTGAAAAAGGAGTCCCACTTGCCGGCTCTGTGACTCAGATTGACTCCCGCATTTGGAAACTTCTGTTTTCCATAGCGAAACCCGGCATAGATACTGGTATTAAAACCCTGCATGGTATTTTCCTTCAATACGATATTAAGGATACCCGAGGTACCCTCGGCATCCTGCTTTGCAGAAGGAGTGTGGATAACCTCGATCTCCTTGATGTTTTCTGCGGGCATTCCCTCCAGCAATGTCTGAAGTTCTTTTGAACTTAAATAAGTAAGACGGCCATCCAGCATAACGGATGCTCCCTTCTTTCCGTGGATCCTGAATCCTCCTGACTGGTCTACGGTGACCCCCGGAGCACGGGACAACATATCATAGGCGGTGTTACCGGCCGCTATAGCAGTTCCTTCAACTCTCATCACCATTTTCCCGTTCTCTACCTTCACCTGCGGGCGCCAGCTCTTCACCATTACCTCATTAAGCATAGTGGCCTCTTCCTTGAGGAGCACCTTACCAAAATCCTTATTGAATACCGGGCCAATCACCTCAAAGGCAGGGGTAAAGCTTGTGGTATATCCAATAGAACTGAACTTAAGAAAATACTTTCCGGTTTTCGGAGCTTTAAGTTCAAAAACACCATCCATATCGGTGGTAGATCCTGTTACTACAGTAGAATCGGGGAGGCTCATAACCACCACCGTAGCGAATGGCACACTTACCTCTTTCTCATCTATAAGAGTTCCTTTTAAAGCTCCGGTTACCGGTCTTCTGCTACTCTGCCCGCCCTGGGCAAAGGCTGCAGAACTAATCAAACATCCAACTATTCCTAATAGTAATTTTTGATACAACTTCATCTTTTTAATTTTTTGGTTAATAATCTTGATGGCTAACAACACAAATATGTAGCTAAGCCCGCCAGGGAGAAAGGCCAAAGAGATGAAGCGGGAATAATGATATATGAACCGGGATATTTAATGAATGAAATATCAGGCCTTTAGCAATATGGAAGAGTATTTCAATCTGATCATTTTGTAGATCCCGAAACCTTCCATAAAAAAATCCCGGTCATTACCGGGATCTTTCTCTGACTTAATTCAAATTTGTAATCTATTGTCCTCCGGCCCTGTTCAGTTCTTCTAGATCAGACGGTCTTGCCTGTGCCTGAGGTTTTTCGCCGGTGAGGTTATATCGAATGTTCAGGTTTATACTACGGTTCCCCATATAATTCTCGATATACGTGGTATTTCCATTAAAATAAGAGTCACCTGTCACATCCATGGTTTTAAATATATCAGTTGCACTTAAGGTCACATCCAGCCTCTCGTCCATAAAACTCTTTTTTACTCCCAGGTCCATTCCAAACCGGTCTTCTATACGGTAAAGCCCATAAGCTACCGGTCCCTGATACTGAGCATTGAGTTCCAGACTTAGATCTGCCGGAAGACTTATTCTGTGGGTGGACTGGGCCATATAGTACAACTGATCATTTTCGGCTTCTACCCCATTAATATTTATGTCGTAGCGATTATCAGCAAGCATCACTGTGTTCGTAGTGTTCCATTCCGGAAGGATCTGGAAGGGAGCCACAAGGATAGCGCTAAAACTGGTATAGTTTTCCATATTCCTAATCGCAAACGCGGTCTCATTGGTTTCCGGGTCCTGGATTGGGACCTCTCCTATATAATCGTTCACCACATCATAGCCCAGGATCAGGTTATATTTGCTGAAAAAGGTTTGGGTAAGCTGAAAAGAATTGGTGAACTGGGGCCTAAGATCTGGGTTACCATTTATATAGGTATACGGATCTATGTAGAAAATAAACGGATTAAGCCTGTCATAATCGGGCCTCAGGATCCTTCGGTTGTATGAATAGTTCAGTTTATAGTTCCTGCTTACAATTTGTTCAAGGTTTATACTTGGGAATAGTTCCAGATAGTCCCTTTCATCGGTCTGATCCATCCTGGCCGAAATTCCCTTCGCTTCAGTTTGCTCCAGCCTAAGCCCCGCCTTAAGATTAAATTTATCGCTTAGCTTACTATTAAAGCTGGCATAGGCCGCATAAATGCTCTCTTTATACCTGAACTCATTACTCCTTGAAGGATCGGGGGTTGGGGCACCATTCTCCTCGATAAAGAAATCCAGGTCACTTTTGGAAACCACATCACTAGCCTTTAGGCCCAGTTCAAGCCCTGATCTTTCAGATAATGACGTACTGAAATCGATCCTGGCTGAGAAGATCTCGTAATCTGAAATACTGTTGCTGAATAATTGTTCGGTCTGTTCGTTATTCGATTGATTGAATAAATAGGTATTATTAAAGCTGGATTCCGA
The DNA here is from genome assembly GCF_023805255.1 of Gramella jeungdoensis. Lineage (GTDB taxonomy): Bacteria > Bacteroidota > Bacteroidia > Flavobacteriales > Flavobacteriaceae > Christiangramia > Christiangramia jeungdoensis. The sequence goes on along the minus strand of NZ_JAMSCK010000002.1, from coordinate 419,860 downwards.
ACTCTTATTGAGGCTTACATAATCTAAATTGGCAGAAAGGCTGGTTCCCGTAGTATCCAGTTTAGCATCGTAATGAACATTCAATCGTTTATTGGTGAATTCTTCCTGAATATTGTTAAGCGCGATGATATCTGTGGTTTCATTCGCAATGTAATCATTCAGGATCCCATCAGAATTCCAGTTATTTTCCATTTCCCTGTAAGTAAGATCGGCCATCACTCCCACCGTATGATTCTCATTGATACTATATTCTGTTCCCAACCTAAAGTTAGGTGTAAGAAATGTTTTATTATCTACTGCATCCTGTGCCAGGAAAGCCGTTTGCCCCCCTTCGGCCGCGAATCCACGTTCGAAGTACTGATCCCTTATCCTTCCAGTTCTTCTCAGGTCCATATTCAGAAAAGAATTCCATTTACCTTTTTTATAATTCAGGTTCGCACCAACATTGTAACCGTGGATCTCATTATACTTATAACCACCGTAAATGCTTCCGTTAAGTCCGCTTAACGTATTCTTCTTCAATTTGATGTTTAATATCCCGGAGCTGCCTTCGGCATCATACTTCGCAGACGGATTGGTGATCACTTCTATACTTTCGATATTCTCTGCAGACATACTTTCAAGAAGGGTTTTGAGTTCCTGTTGGGAAAGATAGGTTTCTCTTCCATCTATAAGAACCGTCACGCCGCTCTTTCCGTTAAGCTGAAAATTCCCATCCTGGTCTACCACCACCCCGGGAGCCCTTGATAAAACTTCAAAAGCAGTGCTTCCCGCAGCAAGCGCAGTACCTTCCACTCTTACATTCAGGTTCCCGCCTTCCATTGTTATCTTAGGCCTCCAGGTTTCAATCATCACCTCATTGAGCATGGTGGATTCTTCTTTCATAAGAACAGCCCCAAAATCCCGGCTATAACTGGCATCATCAACCTGAAACCTACTACTAAATGTTGATGAGTAACCAATTGCGCTAAATCTAAGGAAGTAATCGCCGGGTTCGGGAGCTTTAAATTCAAATTTTCCATCTATATCGGTCGTAGATCCGGTTACAATGGTAGAGTCTGGTGCTTTCATCACTGCTACGGTAGCAAATGGTATTGTCACTTCTTCCTGATCCAGAAGGGTTCCGTTAAGTGTTCCTCTTTCTGAACTCTGAGCGGAGGAAGTATATCCTGTAAAAAAGATCAGGATCGTAAATAGTATTTTTTGATACAACTTCATCACTTTAAATTTTTATGGTTAATAGTTTTTTCGTTGGCTAACGGCGCAAATATGAGCACTGATGACGCCGTGAGAAACCGTAAAAAGATGAATCGGGATTTTAGGCTATTGAATTGGGATTTGGGATAAATGAAATGGAAAGGGATTCCATGAAAAATCACAAAATTGCCTTCTATTAAGTTGCAACACATGAAGAGACCAGGAGTAGATAAAAAACATTTTATTTTTTACTTTTACCCGGTAAGAAAAATTCACACTATAAAAGAAAAGCTTTCAGATAAAGATTCTCCGGAAGGAAAAAAGTTGAGATCCAATTTCCGCACGATACTGGAAAAAGTTGGGATAGCAGCTATCACGACTTTTATCGTTTATTTTTCAGTAGTTTACAATAATTTAGGCAGGCTTATAATTCCAAGCTGGTTAGAATGGACAGAACTTGGATTAGAGTTTATCTTTCTTCTCATTCTTTTCTGGCTGCACCGGCAGTTCTCCAAACTAATCAATTCTCCTCGCCTGTCCCATCTAAATCATTTTCTGAAGGTAGCGATAGAGATGATAATTGTTATTACGAGTGCGATAATCCTACATTTCCTTATCAATATTTTACCCCTCACCTTTCTTTTTTCCTGGGATGCATTTAATCCTGTACGTTTAAGAACTTCCTTTCTTGTACAGATAATTGTGGCGCTGTTCTTCTATTTTTTTGTGGAAAGGGAAAGAAGCAAAAGAAAGTTAGAGGCAGAAAAACTTAATTCGGCCCGGTTACAGAAAGAAAATTTCCAGGCCCAGCTGGAGAGCCTGAAGCAACAGGTAAACCCTCACTTCCTCTTTAACAGCCTGAACGTACTGGGATCACTGGTTTACAGCGATCAGGATAAGGCGGTTGATTTTATAAGAAAACTTTCAGACCTCTACCGTTCTTACCTGGACCATGGTGGAGAGATGCTTATAAGCCTGAAAAAAGAAATAGAGGTTTGCCGGGCCTATACCTATTTGCTTGAAACCCGTTTTGGAGATGCGGTAAATTTCAGTTTTCATATACCAGAGGATAAATTAGCCCTGCAACTCCCACCGGGTTCAGTACAGATGCTTATAGAAAATACCGTAAAACATAACGGGTCAACACCTTCCAATCCGTTGAAGGTCGAAATATTTACTAAAAATGATTACCTGGTTGTAAGTAATGGGCTGAATCCCAGAAAAGAAAATATTAGTTCCACCAAAACCGGACTGGAGAACATCCAAAACAGGTACCAGTATTTAACCGATAAGAAGGTAAAAATTCAAAAATCTGAAAACGAATTCGTGGTTGAACTTCCACTCCTTAAAGTAGAAGATTATGAGAATAGTGATCATTGAAGATGAGATCTTTGCGGCAGAAGCCCTGCAGAAAATCATTTTAGAGTTACGCCCCGACACAAAAATAATGGCAAGACTTGCTTCTATAGAAGAAGCAGTAGCATGGTTTGGCAGTAATGAAATGCCGCAACTAATATTTTGTGATATCCACCTTTCTGACGGCAGCAGTTTTGAGATCTTTAAAGAAATAGAGATAAAATCCCCCGTGATCTTTACCACCGCTTACAACGAATATGCTATTGAAGCCTTCAAGGTGAACAGTGTTGATTATTTACTGAAACCTCTTAAAAAGGAAGAGATCTTAAAGGCCATCGAAAAATATGAAGAACTAAAACAGGATAAACTGAGTGAGGAACTTCAGAACCTGCAGAACCTGCTTCAAACCCAAATGGGGAGTAATTCAGGGAATAACACAAAATCCCGTTTTATGGTAAAAAGCGGGCAGAGCATAAAGACCATTTCCAGCAAAGACGTGGCCTATTTCCAGGCAGAAGAAGGGATCGTGTTACTTGTAAACTTCAAGGGTAACAGGTTTGCGGTTAATTATACTTTAGATCAATTAGAAAACCAACTGGATCATAAGACATTTTTCAGGGCTAACCGTCAGTTGATTGTAAATATCCGGGCAGTAAAAGAGGTACACCCCTACTTCAAGGGAAGGCTTCAGCTAAAACTGGATCCTGCTTCAGAAAAAGATCATATTATAAGCAGCAGTAAAGCTTCAGCTTTCAAAGAATGGCTGGATCTTTAACGGAAATTTTAGTTCTGGAAATTCACAAACCAGTATCCCAGGAAAAATATAAAGGATATGAGCAATCCGCCAAGAACCATGATAAGGCCTTTATTCTCCGATCTTATTTCAGAAACCTCCCGGGTTAGGAGTTCCCTTTCCAGCTCATCCATTTCCAGGTAGTTTGAAAGCCCCATATTCCGGGCGACCTTCCCTTTGGATGTGAGCCTTATTTTTCCCTTTCGGTTTATCACGATAAGCTCGTTCTCCCTGAGTTCGTTAATAAAATTCACAGAGGACCTTTTTCTTACATCGGCTACCAACATCCCGTCTCTACAGACCTGATAGATTTTATCTTCCGCATTCACCTTAACACAATTTTAACTCTCTAACAGGCTGGCAATTAACAAATTTTTAATGTGGTGTCAAAATTTGTTTATCGCTGATTTTGTTAAAATTTAGATGCCCTGATTCAGGCAAACAAGACCTTCAAAACTTAAAAATGAGTCCCTGGAAACTAATTTAAAAAATGAATTATCGATACCTAATTATGGGTATTTTTAGAAATATTAAATCTTATTTACCACATTTCCACCAACTATTCACAATACGGCATGTTTTTTGGGAATTTTATAATAATTCACAAAATTTAATAAAACCGATCTTATGAGAAAACTACTATTACTTTTTACTTTCACCGCTTTCGTATTTACAAGTTGCAACCTTCAAAAGACCAGCAATGATATTACCAGCAATAAAATGAGAACAATAAAAGAGCGGGTCGTGGTGGTAAAAACCGACTCCACAGGCTCTATTGTTTCTGCCGGCCGCTATGATGACTGGTACCATGTAAACACCAGGTTAACGGAGAGGATGTTCTACGATGTAACTATGGAGATACCGAGACAGAGAGAGAAAACCAATATTATTACCGCTAATCTTTTAGATTTTACACCGGGCGATTTTGTTCAGCGGGATATCATGGCCCGTTATGAAATGGCCTACCACCAGGTTAAGGACCGGAAATAAAAATATTATAGAGGCTGTTTGAAAAATACCTCAAGATGTCATTACTAACGAAGTGAAATAATCTGTTTCTAGATTACCCCCTATTATGTAAAGATTGCTTCGTTCCTAGCAATGACAAGTGACGTACTTTTCAAACAGCCTTCTTCTAGTTTTTAGAGCGTTTAAAAATATACCGGGTAATATAAATACCCCCATCATCATCTTCACCGCTATAACTTTCAACACCGCTATTCACAAAAGCCAGTTCCCATCCCTGTTCGGCGAGATCGTTAAGCCGTGATGTCACAACTGCATCATTAGCGGCGATGTTCTGAAACCGGATCCCGCCCATATTGAAAAAGTTAAGCAGTTTGGTTTCTTCAAAGTTCTTAAGCCTGATGTCTCCGCGATCAGATTTATTTCTCTCATCGTTCTCTTCGCTTCGCTGCGAGGTAAATTCTTTGTAATTGCGCTCTTCTTCAGAACTTATCATTCTTGAACGTCCTAGTCCGTTTGGAACGATAGATTCCACCACGGTGATGGTTTTGTACTCAAAGGTCTGAGCAAAAGAATAGCTACCGGTAAGCAGAAAAAATCCGGCAATTAGAAGTGCTTTTTTCATTTAATTTATGGTTTAGAAAAACGCATCTAAATAAGCTAAAAATCAGATTCCCGGAATTTCTTTGTGAAGAAATTAACTAAAGAAGGAATGGCTTAATACGCCGTCTTTACTTCTACCTGTTGTCTCGCCTCCAGTAACACTTCTTTCCAGTTAACAGAGGCCTCTTTAAAGCTCATATTTTTTCCGTCTTCTGTTCTTTGCTTTAATGCTTCCAGACAATACCTGTTCCTGGAAAAACCCCTTTTTACCAGCTGACACAGTTCGCTGAATGCTTCAGCCTGCTGGTTGATCTCATTAATTTTCTTTGAAGGATCGTTCCACCACTTGGAGGAAGCATATTTCTCAATAGATTCGTATATTTCAGGTTGATCTGCTTTTAGTTTTTCGGAGTCTTCAGAAAGATTCTGGGCAGTCATGCCAAAAGACATGGATAAGAACAACCCAAACAATAAATATTACATAATTCCATTTTTTGGTTAGTTATATTAAACTACTGAAAAGCAGTTATTTAAAACAAATACTTTAATTAGGAAAAAACCCCTGTATAGTTTCAAGCATATAAAAACCTATAAATGAAAGTATCAGACCACTATTTTCAACCCGAAATGGCATTACGAAATGTGGTGCCTTAGCCCTGATCGCTGATTCCCAAAAAATGATTAAATTAAAAAAGAGAATCAGGAAAAATTAAGATCATGGCTGCGGTAATCTCATTACTCATCATCATTTCAATTTCCCTGCTTATTACCAGAATTGGAACCATTGCCTTTGTACATACAGGGCTTTCCAAGGAGGTTGCCAAATTCCAGGCACGTTCAGCATATCTGGGTGTAGGTTTTACCACCAAGGAATCTGAACTCATGGTAAAGGACCCGGTTCGCAGGAAGATCCTTACCTTCCTTATCTTTACCGGGAATGCCGGGGTGATTACTACTATTTCCTCTGTAATCTTCAGTTTTCTGTCGCTGCAGGAAACCGGTTTCTTTTCGGTTGAAATGCTGGTGCTGGCGGCCGGGTTCGGGCTTCTCATATTTCTGGCCTACAGCGATTTTGTAGATCGCAGACTTTCCCGTTTTATAGAAAAGCTTCTGAAAAAATACACCTACCTGGATGTAAAGGATTATTACAGCCTTTTAAACCTGGAAGGTGACTACCGTGTTTCAGAATTAAAGGTAGAAGAAGGAGACTGGGTGAACCAGAAATCCCTAAAGGAACTTCAGTTAGATAAAGAAGGAGTGCTTATTCTGGGAATCAAAAGAGCCGATGGAGAATATATAGGAGCTCCCTATGGAAAAACCATGGTAAGAGTTGATGATATTCTCATTCTTTATGGTGAAAGTTCGGGTTTAAAAAACCTTGAAGAGCGTAAAAAAGGAGCCAGCGGTGATGAAGAGCATGACGATGCTGTAAGCGAACAAAACAAAAAGAAGGAAGACCAGAAAAACTGACATGAGTAAAATTCTTCCAGTAACTAAAAAATGATCTTAATCCACTTCAGGCATCTGGCTGGCAATCGTTTGATATCTTATCTTTCCGGCTTCGATAACAAATGTATCCACGGCATATGGCGTTACTACCTCACCCGAAGTTCCATCGATTATTTTATACACAAGAAAAACAACTTCCTCTTTAATCACCTCATGTAATTTTTGCATCTCTATTTTTTGCGGGAAGAACTCAGCAAAGGCATAATCAAAGGTTTTACTAATCTCTTCCAATCCTTTATACACCTTACCATCCGGGGTAATCATTACAGAATTCTCATCATAATCCTTCATAATTTCAGTCTTATTCTTATTCAGAAGGGCTTCTTCGTGATGCCTGTAAACATCTTGCGTGGTTCGGCTCTGTGAATAAACACTCAAACTTAAAAGTAACATCAGGGAACAAACGATCATTTTCATATTTAAAAAGTATTGGTCAGACTTTTTAAAGTTCTAATTTTCAAATGATTAAAACAAATCGGATTATCACCTTCATTTTTTGGCCTTTACTCCTTCCTGCACCTTATTTATCTGGAATATTATGATAAACATCATTTTTTAAAAGGAGCTTCACTACTAATTTTGTTGCTGAAAATGAAAATCATTGAAGAGTTTTAATTTTTTTAAGCTTTTTGATCATGAAAAATATCCTTATTGCGACCGACTTTTCCAAAGAGGCCTACTGCGCTCTTTATTACGCTACCCAACTTTTTAAGGAGGAAGACGCGACATTTCATATCGCCAATTTCTATGGGGACGAGATCCATACTTCGGTATACAGCATCGTGAATGAAGAGGAGTTTAAGAAAGCACCTCTGCTAAAGATAAGTTCACAGGTAGGCTGCACTGAAACTCTTCATAAAATAATCCGTGATTCAGAATTAGGCCAGGAAAGGTTTGAGATCATAAGCTCTGAACAGAAACTCATAAAGGGCATAGAGAACCTCATAAAAGAAAGGGATATAGACCTGGTGATCATGGGCACTAAAAAACACAGGGGAACGCTGCAAAGTATTTATGGCACCCATACCACCAAACTGATTGAAAGGGCTATCTCCCGGCCAATCCTGGTGATCCCGAGAGAACTGGATTATACTCCTCCCGTGAATATCGCTTTCGCGAGCGATCTTAGCAGAAAGTTTGAAGAGAGCAGTTTCAGTTTTTTAAGGCAGTTAGCGAAAAGCCTTGGTTCCAGGATCACCGTGGTCTATGACGGTGAAGAGGGGAGCCTTAGCAAGGAACAGTGGAAAAATTTCAATGAGCTGAAATCTTATTTTGAAGAAGTTCCTGTACATCTTGAGTATTCCTTTACTCATATAGAGATCTCGCGTACCCTTGCCGAATTCGTAAAGAACAATAATATGGACCTGTTAAGTATGATCTACTATAAACACGGTTTTACCGAAAGCATCTTCCGCGAACCCGTGGTAGAGAATATAGACAGGCATCTTTCATTTCCATTTCTTATACTTCCGGAAAAATCCTAGTCGGCCAAAAAACCGGAAGCATTCAAATCATCCCGTGACCATAGCACGGGATGATTTTTTCATAAGGTTCTGTAAAAGTGACGGCTATTAGCCTAAAGTTCCAAAACCTCCTTCCCATACATTCCTGGCAATTTATACAAGAATAATAAGCCAGATTAATTTGAAGATCTTAATAAGAGTTATCCTGATTATGCTTAAATTATACTATGAAAAGACCCTTAGCTTTTACACCACCAACTGATCTTCAGGAATTTATTGCGTCCTACGGGATTCTGGAGATCCCTGACGGCCAAACTGAAACCTATTTCTCGCCGCCTTTGGCAATGAGCGGTTTTATAATCAACATAGGTAAAAATAAAGGCACGGTGATCGCCAGGATCGAAGACAGGGATTTTTTTACGGCAAATGCGGTGGCAGGGGGGCAGGTTACGGCTCCCGTATATGGCGAACTGGTAGGAGAAGTCAAATCTATTATGGTCTTCTTTAAAGCTATGGGAATGCACCGGTTTTTTGGGAATGATCTTTCACAACTCACCAATAGTTCCAAAGCCTTAACTGAATTCCTGGGCCCGGAAGAAGCTGATCTTCTATGGAATAACCTGAAAGCGCAGCCAGATAATCAACAGCAAATAAATATACTCAACGATTTTTTCAGAAAACATATCACCCACAGGGAGGAGGATAAGAAATTAGAAAAGGTACTGGATTATATACATGAAAAACAAGGGAATGTAAATATTACAGAAATCCTGGAAAGCTTTTATTACCCCAGGAAAAGCCTTGAGCGTCACTTCCGGAAAAAGATAGGCCTGTCTCCTAAGGTTTATATAAAGATCTACCGGTTTAAATGTCTTATCAACTTCCTGGAACACAATCCGGAGACTACCTGGTCACAGCTTGCCAGCCAAACCGGGTATTTTGACCAATCCCATATGTCTCGTTATGTAAAAGAGTATTTAAAGGTATCCCCTAATAGTATTGTAACTTTAGATATGGACTATATCAATTACCTGCTGAATCGATAAAAGCAATACTTATGCACGCATAAGTGTTTGATTATCAGTGAACAATGTCGCATTTATACAAGACTTATTCCCAGAGAGTCCCTATTTTTGATTTCGATATTAACCAATTAGAATAAGATACCTCCAAAACCCTTCTAGCTGGTATTTTGCGAGCAACTCCCCGAAATAAATTGCTTCGATTATTTTATTTGAACCTTATAAACTGGAATGTTAAGCTGTTGTTACGGTTAGCAACTTCAGTTTTATGAAAAGGAATTTGTGCAACCAAATTAAAACTCGGAATAGGGTCATTCATCATTAGTCATCAATTCATCACCAATAATAAAGAGGCTGGATAAAAAGTAATTCCAGACGTCATTGCGAGCAAAGCGAAGTAATCTGCCTTTTGGTTACCATCATGAGATTGCTTCGTGCCTCGCAATGACAGGCACAAGACTTTTTAGACAGCCTCTTGTTATGACAAACCCGGTATCACTTAATCCAGAAGGCCAATAAGAGTTTGGGGACTGCTTACCACCAGGAATACAAAAAAGCATAATAGAAGGGCAACCAGCAACATGAGAATATTCTTCTGTCTTTTAAGACGGGGAGCCTCTTTTGCAAGCTGATTTTCAAATTTCTCTGCCTTGATAAATTTTTTCACACCCATGTTCAGGGCCTCCTCCCCCTTCCTGGTAATGATCCATTCTCCCCTGGAGTTAAGCCTTACAAGATAATATCGCTGCAATTCCCTGAATATCCTTTTATCGGTTTCAGCTTCCAGGGCAGGAAGCAGACTGGTCTTTCTGAAATGCAGCAGCATTTGGGTGAGCTTCTGGTCGTTCACGGTTTAAATTTTGGTTGGCCTACCAAATATAACAATACTGTTAAAAATTTAACGTTTTATGGCGGGAATTTTCTGAGGTCAACCTGGAAATGATAATTGATGATTAGCAAAAAAGAATTTTTGAGAATCTGTCACGTATGGGAAATTAACTATTACCACTAGAAATGTAAAAAAGCTTTTATTCCACTTCAAAGTTCCAAAGTTGTCCTTCAGCTATCCCGCCATTCCCATCTTTAGCGTTTACTTTCCAATAATAGGTATTTGGAGGTAGTGAACTGATAATAATTGAATAACCTTCTAAATTTTGTTCTTTTATATCAGGATTTTCCGAAGTCCCCAGATAAAGATCAAAAGTTAAACTATCATCATCCAGGTCCGTACAATCCCAAGATAGTTCTATATCATTATCACTTATTTTCGTGCCATTCTCCGGCGAAATGAGTTCCGGAGAACCCGGAAGATGATTCGTTTCAGCCTCTCCATCTGTTGACAGAGTGCGTACTTCAGAAAATTCACTTACATTACCTTTAATGTCCTTTGCCCTAACCCGCCAGTAATAATTCTCAAAAGAATTCAACTCCACTTCTGTACTCTGGCCAGAAATAGATTTTTCCATATATAAATCTGAAAACTGCTGATCTGTGCCAATTTCAATCTCATACTGTATCGCATCATCTTCAGGATCTGAAGATATATTCCATTCAAAGTTTAATACCTCATCTGTACACAACAGGTTATTCACAGGAGAAATTAATGTGGGGCTTGTAGGTGGCAAATTTGATTCTTCTTCAACAACGGTATCATCTTCTGTCGAAGACGGGCTACAAGATATTAACAAAGATGCGATGATGGTATAGGTCAATTTTACTCTCATTTCTTTATAAACTTAATTGTTTCATTCACCCCGCCTTTTAATTTTATAAAATAAATTCCAGGATTTAAATGCTCAAAATTTAATTCAATGGCGTTTGAATTAGGCATAATGGTATAATTTTCTAGCGACTGGCCAGAACTTGAGTTAATTTCTATTTTTAATTTTGTCGAAACCTCTTGAGGCAGCACCAAATTAAGAATATTCTCTACGGGATTAGGATAGGCTATAATTTTATTGTCTGCTTTAACTTGAAATTCTAAAGTTCCCTCACAGGCCTTACTAGAGATTATTTCTAAAACACCAGACTGCTTTATTCCCAGATCAAATTCATTGGAGTAATATACACCTAACACTTGATTATTTAATTTAACAGTATAGGGTGCTAATCCGTTGCTCATTATTACCGAAAATTTATTCTCTTTACTATTTCTTTCCTGAACTGCAGAAATCTCCCCCTGAAGACTTACCCCATCATCGATAGTAAATTCATAGCATTGGTAATACTGAAATTCATTCCCGAATTTTACACAGATATTATATACTCCAGGACTTAAACTCCCTAAGCTTAATTCGTTATCAAATTCAATCTCCTGACCATCAAATACTGCCAGGTAACTCCCAGTCTCATTAGCCTTAATTTGAAGTTTTCCATTATTTTTACCCGCACAACTTTCGGCAAATACCTGAAGGCTGAATAAATTATAATTCACCACCTCTTGTTCTTCAGACTCATTGGAAGTCTCATCGGGAAGACTGGTTAATTCACCAAAAGCCAGTGAATATAACTCTTGCCCATATCTATCTGTGTGTGCAATTAAATAAAGAACATTCCCTGCTGAAGTTAAATTCCAGATTTTAAATTCGGAATCCGGAACACTACCATTTACCTTAAAATCTAATCTTTCTGTAGTAGCTTTTCCGGCTTGATGGAACCATAACTCATGTGCCCGGAGATTATCTGCAAAAAATAGTTTTTCATCAAAACATTCAATCCCCTCCAAAGTGCTTTTAAGGTTATTTGATTCAACACTCACTTTTTCAACTTCTCCCTGATCATCCAATCTCCATAGTTCGACTCCCGAATAGGGACTAATAGTTTCGATCGCGAAATACAGGCTATTCCCACAAACCTTCAACCAATTTATTTCCGGAGTGCTATTTTCATGATCATCCCCGTTATAAACCAAAACCGTCCCTTCTGCCGTACCATCTGTCTTATAAATAGAATGCTTCAAAGTGTTGGGGTGTCTCTGAACAAAATAAATATAATCACCTTTATTTGCCCAGTACCTGGCGTGGGTATCGAAATAGTTTGGAAAGGACATTAGAAGGGATGTTCCTTCTGCGGTTCCATCTGAAGTTACCAAGTCATTATGATGTTCATTTCGACCATTATCATAGTCTGCAGCCATAATAATCTTATCGTTAACAGCTCTCATTAAACGAATATCTTGCAGGTTAATTATTTTAGATGTGCTCGCAGTTGTCCCCTCAGTCTTCCATAAACCCGGCCCACTTTCGTCTTTTGCCTTAAAGTAGACGGTTTGCCCCACATTGACCATTTGGCTTGGAAAAGAATTTAAAGAGCCACTATTGATATTTTTTACCATTCTGGTGGTTTCCTCAGTCCCTTCAGTTATCCACAATTCCAATCCGTGCTCACCATCATCTGCCGGAAAAAACAACTTACCATCTACCGCTTTAAAGTTATTATAGAAATACTCTTCATATACGCTGTTCTCCTGCCCGGGATTTATATCTTTAACCATTACCGTCCCGCCTTGAGTGCCATCAGTTTTCCAGAGTTCTATACCAGAACCTTCAGATAAACCATTAAAGTATAATTCATTATTCATCTTTTCGAATTCAATCTTTTCTGATTGGCGCTGGTAATATGAAGATCGAACTTTATCAATCTTCCTCAGGTTTTCCTTAGAACCGTTAGTTAAAAACAAATGATTTGAAGCGGAAAAATACAAGTTGTTATTTATTGATTCAAAACCAATTGGAAAGCCTGGATATCTGGAGTTAAGATCTTTAAACAGGGAAGATTTACCTGTTACAGGATCATATCTAAAAAGTTCATTTCCATATTTTTCGGTTTTTGTAACATAGTAAAATTTAGATTCAAAACCTACTACCTCTATGTTTACATCAGAGTAATTCCAGGGTACTATCTCTTCACTAATTCTTTCAGGTTGTGAATGGCTCTGGTCTATTTCGTATAAACTAAATTCTGGTTCCCCACTGGCTTGTGCAACAAAAAATAATCTATCATCAACTTTATAAAATTGTGGAAGCCAGGTGCCTAATGAACCAGGGCTTAAGTCCTTTACTAAACTTGTACCTTCTGCTGTGCCATCAGTTTGCCATAACTCATCTCCATGTATGTTATCACTACCGGTAAAATAAATTTTTCCGTTAAATTCAATTAAATCGACACCCATGTAGCCTGAGTAAGGTAAGCCAGACCCCGAACCTTCGTAGATATCTTTTACCAATTGTGTGCCTTCTTCCGAGCCGTCAGTTTTCCATAATTCGGTACCGTGGAGGCCATCATCAGCCTTGAAATAAAATCCTTCATTCAATACCACTCCCTGAAGTTTATGTGTAGCATTATCTCTCTGGTTTATGGTCTTCAACTCATACGTACCATCACTAGTACCGTCACTTTTAAATAATTGAAAATAATTGTTAGCACCCTTACCCATGAAATATAGCTCGTTATTAAAAACATACAAAGGAGATTCCAAAACCCCATTCCCATTCTGACCTATATCTTTTAGCATTTCAGTCCCTTCGCCAGTTCCATCACTATACCAAATTTCTCTTCCTAATTCTACGGTATTAGCAGTGAAGAAAATTTTCTCCCGGAAAATCTTAAAATTACTAGGATTCGAGCCACCATTTTCAGAATTCAGATCAATGACAAGTTGCGTACCATTAGCGGTACCATCTGTGACCCAAAGTTTGTATCCAGTATTTTGAAAATTTCCGCTGAAATAGATTTTGCCATTATACTCCAACCACTCAAGTATTTGCATATCTTCAACGAGTAAAGTAGTACCCTCTTCACTCCCATCAGTTATGTATAAATTATTTGAAGAGGAAAAGTTAGGACTCCCTGTGAAAAGCAATTTATTGTTTAAAATACCATGATTCTTCTGATGGCCATTACGATTGCCTTCAAAAATATCTACCACCATTCTTGTACCTTCAACGGTACCGTCTGAAAAAAACAATTCCCGACCGTATACGGGATCTTGAGCCGAAAAGTAAAACCCTGTGTCAGTCATCACAAAATCATTCGGAGTACTGCTATTAGCCAAATTGGTTTCTAATAATATTGCATTTTGGGAAAAGAGATAAAATGGGAGAAAATAAATAAGATAAAAGTAATATTTCATAACATACTAAAAATGAGTTTGGGTGTTATTACTCCTGCAGAAGTTTAATTCAGGATAAATATAAATAAATGTTAAGATTTTCTAAATAAAAAATGAAATATTCACCCTCAAAATTAAATTACGGTTGAGAATAAAAATAAAATCACAGCCTAATAAAACTTAAATAGCTCAGGTTATATTTATTGTGGATTTTTTATCTCCAGCCGTTCCTCTTCAGGCATATCGGTATACTAAAGTTTTTCATAGGCGGTGAGTGCAGCGCCACCATCGGCGATATTTTCCATTTCTGAAAATGTCGCGTCCAGTTTTTCTTATTAAAGGCAAAGCAAATATCCGGATGAAGTTTTTACCTTAAATTTGGCGCTACTAAATACATGATGAAAAGAACTTTAGTAAGATATAGAAATACTGCTTTTGGAAGGTTTGTTTATCGCAATCAAAAGTACGCTCCCGTTCTTTTTTTTATGGGTGGTTTTATTTTTGATACGTTGACATTAGGCCGAATAGATCGTGTTTATGATACGGTGGTACTTTGCTCGCATATGAGCTTATTGTCCATAACGCTTTATTTGTATAATACCGTGGATGAAGACAAGTGGGAAGGTACTTTTATCGAACGTTATTCCGAATATCTTCCGCTAGCCATACAGTTCTTCTTTGGCGCACTTTCAAGTGCTTTTGTCATCTACTTTTTCAGAAGTGTGTCCATGTCAAAAACCTTGTTTTTTTTCATACTGCTGGTGCTGCTCTTATTTGCAAACGAGTTTCTTAAAAGGAAAATCTCCAATAAATACCTTCAGTTCAGTATTTATTTTTTTATAAGTTTCACCTTTTTCGCCTTTATGATTCCCACGCTGATCAAGGAAATGAATACCTTTATTTTTATCATTTCGGGGCTTATAAGTTTGGGGTGTACGCTGGCACTCATCACATTTATTTACAGTTCAAGCCCGGGCACAAGAGCTCAGATAAGTCTAAAAAAACTGATCAGTCTTATCCTTTCTATCTATATAACGATCAATGTTTTTTACTATTTCAATCTTATTCCACCAGTGCCGCTAGCTATGGATAATGGTTTGGTGGCTCATGATGTGCGAAAAATAAATAACGAATACATCGTTACTTACGAGAGGAATCCATGGTATGTATTCTGGCGTAAACATCACGTCACTTTTCATCGCCAGGCAGATGAAAGAGTTTATGTGTTCACTTCTGTTTTTGCACCTACCGATCTAAAAAAGTCCATTTTTCACAGGTGGAAATGGTACAATCCTGAAACCGGGGAATGGGAAGTTACCGATGATATTGATTTTGAAGTTGCCGGTGGGCGTGATCGTGGTTTCCGTGGATATACCTATAAAAATAACCTTAAGGAAGGCCAATGGAAAGTTGAAGTGATTACGGAAGAGGAACTAATACTTGGTATTGTGGATTTTGAGATTAAAAACACTGCTGAACCTAATAAAAGAGGAATGGTAAAGAAATCATTTTAACAACTGTTTCCTCAATTTATCGGGGTTTTTCCAGCCGTTGAGTTAAAATACATGTTAACTTAAGTAATTAATACAGATCATTTCAATTCTATCTTATCAAGTAGCAGTTTGAAATTCTGTTCTTTTTTGTTGCCGATAAGAAATGTAACCTGGGTCATGGATTTTCCATCAAAATTTGGTTTGTCCAGGTTTCTGCCGCGGTAGGTGGGATACATATCCTCAAAATCGATCTCGACCTCTTCCCATTCTCCGGAAGTATCAAATTCGGCTGCATAAGAGTAATACTCCTTAGAATCAGCCTTTAACCTGAACTGGTATTTTTTGCCATCACCTTTAAGCCGTATCACTACTTTGGAATAATCGGAAGTCTCTATCTTCCTGAAGTTATAATCTACAGAGGAAAAACCTCCGTTATTCGCCAGGGAAACCTCACCTTGAAAAGCAGCATGTCCTTCCTCGTTTAAACTGAAATGCCCTGAGGATCGCCCGCCCATCACCACATCATCTACCACCCTCCAGTTGCTAAGATCTGAGTTCTTACCGAAGTCGAAGAGCATTAGGGATGAGCTGGCAGAAAACAAGATGATCATGATTAAAAGGTATTTCATTGTTTTATTTTTTTAGAAAGCAATCCTGATAATTTAAGCAATATAATCCTGGGATGGAAGGATTAATTTTTTGTGTCAGTGCTCTTTAACCAGTTCCAGGAGGTGTTCGTAGATCATTACCATGGCGAGGGTATCCAGTTCACAACATTTGAGAAGTGATTTTTCGAAAATCTTGCTTCTCGATTCTAAACCAGTTAATTATTTCTTCACCTATTTCAGGATTCAACTTTTCACCTTGTAAAACATTTACCTTTCCTATTCCGCATTCATGGTCTTTGTCGTGGTAAGTAGAAAAAACAGGTGTTTTACTATTTTCATCCGTTGGATATAACAATACTGCCTTAAATGATTTCCAGTAATCATTATAAACATACATCTGCCTAAGATCCTGAGTGGAAGGCTTGGAATTCCTTATGTTTTTCCATTTAGTATCTATAATGAAAATATCCTCATTAAGCTTTACTACTATATCTGGCCTAATAGTTATTCCCTGCCAGAATTTCTTAGATTTTTGGCCGTAGACATCCAGATTAGGATGGTTCTTAGCTTCATTTTTTAATCTTGCCAAAACATATTCTTCCCATAAGGAATTCATATCGAAAAGAAGTGCCAGCATCTTTTCATCTCCGGATGAAATATTTGGGGCATACTGAAGAATTATAAATTTAGCAATTTCAAGAGCTGTATTATAAGGCGCTGTTTTCCTGTTATTTTTTAACCTTGAAAAAGTAGATCTATCAATATAGCATTTGCTGACATCAGGGAAATCTAATTGAACAGATTTACATTTCGAATATAAATAGGTGCCTTTAGAGAAATGTTCTATTATTTCCAGAGCAAAAGAGAGGATCTGATGAATTAAATGATCTTTCTCATACACCTGATGGGTTGTATAAAATCGTTCTTTATGAATTAGATTTTTTTGGATATGCCCTGAAAATTCCAGTTTACCTTTCAAGGCTTTCACATTGCCGGTTTGTTTGTAATATTGTTTAATTAGGCCTTGCCGAATAAGAAGCTCTACTTCTCTCAAATACCATTCAAAATAGATATCCAGCAAATGGATATTTTGTTTTGAAACATTAGCCTGTCCTATTTTTTGAACCTTTAATTTTTTTGTGGCTTTTAACATGTCGATTAAGACACCCTGCCATAAATCCTTATTCTCTTCATGAGAATCTATTTTGGGCAGAATCTCGATTGTTAAACCATCTACCTGGACTACGCCTACATAATTTTTAAACTTTAAACCATTGTAGCGAAGATCAAAATAACAATCATCATGAATGGCATTTAAGTTGGAAAAAGCTTTTAAATGATGTTTTTTAAAAGCCCCTCCTATTGGAAGAAACTGATGTTCAAAAACCTGTATGCGATTAGTTTTCTTCATCAACATTATTTAGAAGAGCATTAATTGCAGCTTCGATATCTTCTACGGGCTTGAGTTTAAAAGATGAAGTAAGTTCTGGTTCTTCCACATTATTAAATCTTGCAAATTTCACCCTGGCATCATCCTGTTCTATAAAACCTTCCCCCAGTATAAGAGCAATTTTTTCGTAATCATGATAAAAGTACTCCTGAAGAAGAGGGATTATTTTATTTTCAAAAGCAAGTTTTAAAGCCTCTGTATCGCCAGAATTAATTTTTATGAAATATGAATGTCCAATCGCATGGTCCCTATCTAACAAAGCTTCTATCCGCTCATTTATTGTGATTAATACCTGGCTCAAATTAAATCCATCAAATTCTATATTTTTTAATAGATCGGGTATTGGCATCACTTCTTCAAATACAAACCTTCTTCTCAATGCCGTATCCAAAGCTTCAACGCTACGGTCTGCAGTGTTCATGGTGCCAAAAATATATAGGTTTGGAGGAACGCCCAGTTCATTTTTTGAATAAGGTAGTTTTGCTCTTAATTCATTCTCCTCTCCTAATCTTTTATCTTTTTCGATTAGCGTAATAAGTTCGCCAAAAATGGCAGATACATTACCTCTATTAATCTCATCAATAAAAATGGCATAATCATTACCTCTATCGGCATCTGCCTTTAGGCATAGCTTTTTAAATATACCATCCTGAATTTCATAAGAAACTTCATTTTCCTGATCTTCAAGTTTTGGCTTAATACCTTCAATAAAATCTTCATAACTAAAAGATTGATGAAAAGTGACAAACTCATAATTCTTAATTAATTTATCCGGATTAGGATGATAATTTTTCACTTCCTCTAATATCGAAAAAGCTTCAGGGTAAAATTGTTCCAATAAATCTTCTTTTACCTCCCAAAATGACTCTTTATCTTTAAAGAAAATGGGATTAGGACTTCTTTCTGCTACATTTACATATTCACATTCAGGATCGGTGAAATGTTGCAAATTCCCCCAAATAATCGGTCTGACTCGTTTACTATTGGAAAGCTTTTCTTTAATAATTAATAACTCATGAGAATGAATATCATTAACCTTTGACTTCTTTATATCCAATAATACAATAGCGATCACCTGCCACCAGGTTAACTCGGAAACAAGATTTTCCAGATATTGAGTTCTAGTGAGAGAAGATTCGCGAACTGTAAAATCATCGAAATACTCATTTTGAAGTTTAAAAGTTTTGCCTGTTCCTGGAGGGCCATACAAAATAGAATTTAAAGGAAGGGCTACATCCTTTCTTTCATTGAGCGAATGGCTTTTGGTTTCAAAAACATCCTTCATAAAATCTTGATTTAAAAATTTGCGATAGGGAGTTTTCCTATTCTTATCCAGTTCAGTTTGCAACCCCAATAAAATATCATTTTCAAAACCATTTATATCCTTTACTTTATTAAAAAACATCCTTTCCTCTCCATGGTAATTATAGAATGAACCAGAATTATCATTTAATTTTTTATTGGATATAAATTCAAATTGAGTTTCTCCATTTTCTTTATGGATTAAAAACGAATACCTATTGCCAATGATAAAAACTAAGCGATTTCTCTCCGGCCTTACATTAAAACTGATTCTTTCATCATTTTGATCGAGCTGATTTTTATATTTAAACTCTTTCAGGATTTTAAGGTACTTTTCAACTTTTATAGAATCGAGTTTTCTTTTAATTTGTTCATATATACCAACCTGACCTGCATTCCCAAATTCTTTTAGTGCATCGAACTCTTCTTTATCAGCCGAAAAGTTTGTTCCCTGGTTCCCTGCCTTAAAATCTTTAAATTCTGGTAACAACTTGATATCCGACCAGTAAATAGGGTTCTCCAAAAAGTTATCAGTAATTACTATTCTCACTCTAGTCTCCTGGGAAGGTTTGTCATCTCTATAGTAGTATTTTCTTTCTTCATTATTTTCATACATTAAAGACGGCTCGGAACGAATCTCTCCTAAGGCCAGACATTTTGCGTCTGATCCCGTAACCCATATAATAGCTTTATCGCCCGGTTGGATTTTATCTTTATGAGCTGCAACTTTCCAAGAATGAACTGCATCTGCCTTTAAAGCACTTTCTAAATCAAATATTGCTGGATTACATTGAAATATCCAATAGTTTGTGGAATTGTATTTTTCTTCGGGCTCATTAACCAAATTTTCAAATGAAAGGTTCTTATATGTATCAATTAATTCATCTAAATCTGATTCGAATTTTTCAATATCCAAACTATGATCTAGATCAAACGCAGACTTCATTAATGATTCACCATATCGCCTAGGTTTTTTATTTAAATTCTTTTGAAAATATTCATTTATAGTCTCGGCATCCTCCACTCCCCATCTAAAACTAGAACTATTGGTCTCACTTCTTCCATAAGTAAGAATTAAGAGATTTTCTTCTTTATAATAAAGTACGCCTGGGTATATTCCATCCATAACCTTATTTGGAGGCTTCAAAAATGCTATCCAGGGTATTTTGGCCTGATTACCTACACCGAAACTAACTTTAATTTTTAAACCTCTGTAAGAATTTGGATATTGACTAGTTGTAAGTGAATCAGTTTTAGCTTGTTCTAAAAACTGATAAACTAAATCTTTAATAAATGGTTTTCTTTCAATTAAGAATCCATGATTCCTTAAAATTTCAAATGCTTTTGTCTTTTCACCACCCTTGAATGATGATCTATCCAACTCATAGCCATTAGCAAATTTATTAGCTAAGCTTATAACCAACTTTGGTGGATAACGCTTATCATTAAAAATAACATCATAAGTGGAAGATTGTGCACCGTTTTTAATGCCTTCTTCGTCAATAAAAGAAAATGCTTCCAAAATATTTTCTTTGGAAATATTGGTTGGTATCATATATAGTTTTTAAGGTAACCGAAGGGGTCAACCTGAAATTAATTCAAATCAAAAAGGTTATCATTAAAGAAATCTTTCAGGCTAATTTCCAATGCCTTACAAATTTTCTCAATATTCTTAATCGAAATATTCCTTTTACCATTCTCTACACCTGTCAAGTAAGTTCTATCAATATCGGCTTTTAGAGCAAGCTTCTCTTGAGAAAGCCCTAAATCGTTTCTTAGGTGAAGAATTCGTTTACCAACCTTTAACTGAGCAGTCATTAAACAAATTTGCATTAACGAAGACTATAAGTCAACGGACTTTAAGTCACAATTAAAATAAAACGGTTACGCCTATTTAAAAAAGATTAATTTTTCTATAAATTTCTAATTGTAAAACAACCAACTTTAGATGAGTAAGATAATTTTTGGCAATCCATATGACATAAAAGAAGGCACGATTTATAATAATCGCTATGAACTTATCGAAGCCGGTTTACATCGATCTACTGTGAGAGGTATAGATGGGAATGCTTCTGATGGTGCTGCTGCAATAGTAATGTCAGGTGGCTATGAAGATGACTATGATTTAGGTGAGGAAATACTCTATACTGGTGAAGGAGGAAATGATCCCTCCAGTGGGAAACAAGTGGCTCATCAATCATGGAATTCGCCGGGTAATGCTGGACTACTTAAGAGTATGAAAGCTCAATATCCAATTAGAGTTATAAGAGGCTGGAAACATAACTCAAAATTTTCACCAAAAGAAGGTTATAAATTTGATGGTCTATTTTATGTTACCCATGCGGAAATCGTTACGGGTAAAAGTGGATATAAAATTTGTCGCTTTACTTTAAATAAAATTGGATCGGAAATTCAAACTCCCGAAAAAATTCAAATAGGGAATTTAGTATTACTAAAATCTCCTGGCAAACCTGAGAAATGGTTTGCAATTGGTGTAGAAGCTGAAACTGCTCAATCAATTAGTGCAGAAAGTAAGATGTCCCAATTACTTCTTGGTAAAAAACTTCATGACACAATTAATTTTGGACCTGGATTTGAAATATTGGAAATACGGAGATACTTAGCAACTTGATAATCTAAATCAAAATAAAAGTTTGCCTTTTTGAATATCCAGTCGAATTTACCGGTTTATTCCTTCAAAGAATTTAATAATATTTTTAGCTTTACCAATCGTATAAATCAGGCATCCCTACTCCCTGTTTCCTCCATATTATTAGTTTTTGTGAAGGGTTATACTCAATTTAATTAATAAAATTTTTAACCTATAAATCAATTATTACAGATGGCTAAATATTTGGATACCTCCCAGATTTCTAGTGAATTAATGCAATTATTAAAAGAGGCTAAAGAAAAAATCATCTTAGTTACATATTCACTTCAAGTGAATAATCAGATTCAAGAAAGATTAAAAACCAAAAGTAAATTAGGAACTCTTTCCGAGATCACCATTATTTATGGAAATACAAAATTAAAGGAAAAGGAGCTAGAATGGATGGAAGAGATTGATGACCTGAGAGTTTTCCAAAAGAAAAACTTGCATGCTAAATGCTATATCAATGAAAATAAAGCCATCATTTCCTCTATGAATCTCTATGATTATAGTCAAACATCAAATATTGAAATGGGGTTTCTTATAGACAGAGAAAAAGATAAAGATGCATATGAAAGTATGATGGAAGATATTGCAGATTTAAAGATCAATGGAGATAGAAAAAAAATTGGTGAACTTGAAGAAAAGGAGGATATAAAAGTCGCTAATCCAAATTCTACATCAGAAATTCAGAAAACTCCCCAATTAACATATCCACAACAAACCCAAAAGTTTTTACTGGAATATTTCCGAAAGGAATTTTCTCTCAAGATTAAAGAGAAATCCGAAAACATTTTATCAGATCAGCAAATTTTAGAAATCGTAAAAAGCGAACATCTTTCTGAAAATCAACTTAGAAATATTCTTAGAAATCAGAAAAAAGTAGATCAGCTAGCTGCACCTATTTTTGATCAGATGAATCTTGCTTTGGACTTTACATATGGAGAGATTTTAGATACCAGATATCAGAATGGACAATTCAGTTATGATCAAGTAAAAATGAAGGTTATCGGTGAAGATTACACAAGATGGTATGACACAAAACAAGAGCTCCCCAGAAAAAATCAAATAGTCGCCGTTCTATTAAATAAAAACTGGTTTAACCAATACATACTTCTAGAAAAGACAGAATATATTTTAAATGAAAAAGACCCTAAAACAATTATGGACTATTCCAATTCAGTCTATAAGTCAACCAAAGAATTATCTGAAATAACATCTATTAGTAGTAGAGAAATTAATTCAATTCTGGTAAATAAAAATCTTATGGAAAAGGAAGGAAATGATTGGTACGCCACCCCAAAAGGTAATCGATTTGGGGCTCTGCAGAAAGAGGGAAAGTTTGGAAAATTTATATTATGGCCAGAAGAAATTATAGTTCAACTAGGATTAATGGAAGTTAACTAATTATCGGACCATATCCTAAAAACAATAAATTACTAACCCCTTAATTCTAAATAAGAGGGTTTTGTATTCAACTCTGAAACAAAATTTAACCTATCCCAATTTACAATTCTGAACTTATCTCTCCATAAACCGGCTTAATAAAATGCCCGTTTAAAAAGTTAGCGGTTTCGATCTCACCTTGAAGGACCACTCCTTTGGCGGAGCTTTCGAGTAACAACATAGCAGACTGCAACAAGGGAGCCGCGGTGGTGGTTTGAATGGCACGCAGGCTGTGATTGCCTATCTGCTGGGGCAGGATCTTTTTAGACACTTCCAGTTTACGCATGGTGCCCTTATCATCCTTTCCCTCTACCGAGGCATACAAAATGATCTGGTCTTCCTCTATATGAGGGATCATCTCTTCCATCTTTTGCTGTAATTCATCTATTATATGCAGGCTGTGCCCTATGAGTGAAAGCTGCTCATCCACCCAGGCATAGTGCCCGGGGAACCTCAGCGTCTTATAGTCAAGCTTCCTCACTTTATGGCTCAGGCTCTGGGGCAGGTCGGCCGCGCCACCCGAGGTGAGATCTTCTTCATAGGTCATCCCGTCTATGATGATGCGGTTTCTTTCGGAAAGCGAAGGCAAAGTCCGCTCCTTATAGTCACGTATCACCGCAGCCTCTTTCAGGTATTCGGTAGCTACCCCCACCGGGCTCCAGGTAAATCCATAATAATACGGGGCCACGGCATGCCTGGTTAGCGCTCCTACCTTAAGCGCGATGGAATCTGCTTTCTCCACATTAAATCTTTTACAGAAGGTCTGGAAAAGGTGATTCCCCAGCACATCTATATAACCGGGTGCAAGGCCGGTTTGTAATAAGAAACCCGTACCGGCATCTGCAGCCAGGTTCTTTATGGTTTCGGTTTCGGAGACATACTCGGTGAGATTGGCATAATGCAAATGGAAATCTTTTGCCAGCTGAGCCATCCTGGGAGCCTGACTTCCGGGAAGACAGTCAAGCAGGATATCTGCACTCTCCAGGGCTTCCCTAACTCTAACCGGGATCTCATCTTCGGGCAACTCAAAACACTCCACCTGGATTCCCCTGGAAGATCCTTTCTGGATCCAGTGGGCCATCTTCTGGGCGTTATCCAGGCTTCGGTTAAGGATAAAAAGATTCGGCACCACGCCGCTTAATTCCGCGAGCATGAGTCCGGCGGCCCGGGCGATCCCCCCGGCACCGGCGATGATGATGTTATACTGGCTGTTCATACTTAAAGTTAAGTATTTTTTTAATGAAATTTATCAATAGGAACTTGCTCCCTTTCTTTTTCATTGATAGAAAAAGAAATAGAATGAAATAGGCATATTCTTCCATCTCTTTGAAAACATTCTATAGATAATACTTGATTGAGATGTTCTTATTTGTTCATTTTTTTGCTTGTCCAAAAAAACGAACCAAAAAAAGGACACTTTTTTGTAGGTGTTTCCAATTTTGCCACCGCAAAATTAGAACCGTACTTCCCCGGCTAAATTTTTTCCAGGGCTTCAAAAATTCTTAACGCCGGGGAAGCACTACACTTGCAAAAAAGATAGGTTGATTAACCAGGTTTTGAAGTAAAATGGCTTTTGAGCTAATCTTAATGGAACTGAAAAAATCAGAGCTTCACTTTCCTTTAAAATAGGGCATACCGAAAATTTAAACCAGAATTTAAAGTGAAAGCAGCGTAAAATTTTAGGCTGTTTGCGTCCGCCCAAAGCAGACGAGTTCCTAAAATTTAGCTGCTGAGCGAAAAATTCAGTTAAATTTTCGTAAGCCTAGACGTTTTTGTTTCTCCCGAGCGAAGTCGAGGGATCCGGCGATGGGAAAAAGAAAAGGAATGGAACAGAGGAAGATCTCTCGCCCCTTCGTCAGGCTCAGGGCGTTCGAGATGACTTTTTAAAGAGCAATAAATTGAAGTTCCTGGTCATTTCGACTCCGAGGATTCGGGGGAGAAATCTGGATTAGGATTATTCGTAGAAGGCTATAAAACATAAAGCTTTTATCCCTTTCTTTTTCCATTGATGAAAAAGAAATAAAATTATAGTTTCCGGTCATTTCGACCGCAGGGAGAAATCTAGATTAAAATTATTGCCAGAAAAGAAGGACGATGGAAATAGATCTCTCGCCCCTTCGTCAGGCTCAGGACGCTCGAGATGACTTTTTAAAGAGCAATAAATTGAAGTTCCTGGTCATTTCGACTCCGAGGATTCGGGGGAGAAATCTGGATTAGGATTATTCGTAGAAGGCTATAAAACATAAAGCTTTTATCCCTTTCTTTTTCCATTGATGAAAAAGAAATAAAATTATAGTTCCTGGTCATTTCGACCGTAGGGAGAAATCTAGATTAAAATTATTGCCAGAAAAGAAGGAGTATGGAAATAGATCTCTCGCCCCTTCGCCAGGCTCAGGACGCTCGAGATGACTTTCAAACAGCAATTCATTTTTAACGGATTTATAGCCTGTGGGTCCCGAAGTCGAAACTGAGGACGTTTTTTTTCGGCTGAAAACCTATAAGTCGGGACAAGACCTCAACAGCTCTAAACAAAAACATAAAGTAGCTTTCTTTACTAAATCTTAGTTTTTTTATAACACCAAAATAAGAGGGAAATACCTAGCTTGCTGTTAATGAGATCCCGTGAGATAATGAAGATTTCGGGATCATAAACCTAAAAAAACAAAAGCTATGAAAGTATTATTTGTGCTTACTTCCCATGACAAACTGGGAGATACAGGAAACAAAACAGGATTCTGGATAGAAGAATTCGCCAGTCCGTATTATAAATTACTGGATAAAGGCGTGGATATCACGGTGGCGACTCCCAAGGGAGGAAAAGCACCTATAGATCCAAACTCTGATACCGAAGATAACCAGACCGAGGCTACCAGGCGCTTTCATAAGGATGAGGCTACGCAAAAAGTGATCAATAACACTAAAGTACTGTCTGATATGAAGGCTGAAGATTTTGACGCGGTGTTCTACCCCGGAGGTCACGGTCCGCTTTGGGATCTTTCCCAGGACAGGGATTCCATCAGCCTGATTGAAAGTTTTAATGCGGCGAATAAACCTATTGGCTTTGTGTGCCATGCTCCGGCAGCATTAAAAAATGTAAAAACCAGCAATGGAGAGCCTCTGGTAAAAGGCAAAAAAGTGACCGGTTTTACCAATAGCGAAGAAGAAGCCGTACAGTTGACCGAGGTTGTGCCTTTCCTTGTGGAGGATATGCTAAAGGAAAACGGCGGAATCTATTCCAAAGCCGGTGACTGGGAAGAACATGTGCTGGTAGACGGGAACCTGGTAACGGGACAGAACCCGGCGTCTTCAGGCCTGGCTGCAGAAAAACTGTTAGGGATGCTTAAATAAAATGTTTTATCTCTTTCTTTTTCCGGCGATGGGAAAAAGAAAAGGAATGGAACAGAGATATACTCACCAGGTTTTGAATACACTCTATCGAGATAAAGAGGTTTTAGGATAGTTCATTTTTTTGCCTGTCCAAAAAAACGAACCAAAAAAAGGACACTTTTTTGTAGGTGTTTCCAATTTTGCCCCTGCAAAATCGGAACCGTTCTTCCCCGGCTAAATTTTTTCCAGGGCTTCAAAAATTCTTAACGCCGGAGAAGCACTACACTTGCAAAAAAGATAGGTTGATTAACCAGGTTTTGAAGTAAAATGACTTTTGAGCTGATCTTAATGGAACTGAAAAAATCAGAGCTTCACTTTCCTTTAAAATAGGGCATATCGAAAATTTAAACCAGAATTTAAAGTGAAAGCAGCATAAAATTTTAGGCTGTTTGAGTCCGCCCAAAGCGGATGAGTTCCTAAAATTTAGCTGCTGAGCGAAAAATTCATTTAAATTTTCGTAAGCCTAGACCTTTTTGTTTCTCCCGACCGAAGTCGAGGGATCCGGCGATGGGAAAAAGAAAAGGAATGGAACAGAGGAAGATCTCTCGCCCCTTCGTCAGGCTCAGGACGTTCGAGATGACTTTCAAATATTAACTAAATAAATTCTGAAGTTTCCTTTCATTTCGACCGCAGGGAAAAAATCAAATTAGAAATCAAAAAAACCTCTGCATCCGGAAGATAAAGAGGGTTTTTCATTTAAAGCATTTTCCCTATTCCACCTTATCCAGTTTAATCGACCTGATCTTTAAGGGCTGGTGTATCTTCAGCATATTCGGTTCATTTCGCTTTACCAGGTTACTTATAGCAAACCCGTTGCTGTCTGCTCTAAAATCAAGCAGGATCTCATCATACTGGTCGTTCACCACAAATGCCCTGTTATACCCACCTGTATTGAACATCACATGGTGGTTGGGGTAATCGCCGGGTTCCAGTTGGATCTGCAACCTGTATCTCTGGTTCGTTTCCGGCCGGAATTGTAGTTTCATGTACTCAAGGTTCGAAAAACCATTACGGTTATCATGAACAAAAATGGGATGTATCTCATAGGAACCATCCGATCTGTAAAATCCAAATAAGGATTTTACATGCAGGTCTTTGTCGCTTAATTTTGGAGCATCCAGGTTCCAGGATTCATTGGGTTTTAGCATCACCAGTTTACCGCGATCAACCTTCGTGATAGGTAAATTGGCAATTTCCTTCGCATTCATGTTCTTTAGCTGAGCTTCGCTGAGTTTAAGATTTTTCAGCTGGGTCGTCTTAATTTTGGATGGCTTCTTTATCTGAGCCAGACCGGTGTAGCCTATGCATAGCATAAAGGCAAGCAGGATAACATTTTTCATAAGGTATAAGTTTTTGTGATTCAAGGGATTAACAAGTTAACGAAAAGAATGAAGGCATACTATTTTCTTGCTAAAAATTAATTTCCTCATACTGTTCGGTTTAGGCACTCGGAGCAGGTCCCGGTAGCCCTATAGTCCAGGTAAGTATCGGGACCGAAATCATTTCCCGAGCTTCCGGGATTGAAAATCAAAACCAACTAATTCCGCTATTTCTTTAAGCCTTAGGTACAATTCACATAAGAAAGGATTAAATTTAAAACACTAAAAACCAGATAAATGAAAAGTATTCATCTTCTTGTATGGACGGGTATGCTTGTGCTTGCAATTTCTTCAGCTACAGCCCAAAACCCAGGAAAATTTATCCAGCAATTGATACCCCCTTTCCCGGAACATCTCATTCCGGAAGAACCAAAAGGCAGGGTATTGGGTCCCGGCTTGTTTAATCATATTCGCCCGGTTAGAGAAGCCTACCATTCAGGCTCAACAACCTTCGCCGGCCACACCCCTGAAGGTGAGCTTTACCTGCGAAATGAAGGAGAAGACGAAATAAAAATTATTGCACAGCCAGAGCCGGGATGGCGCTGGGATATAGCTGATGCCTTATGGTCTCCTAGGGGAAAACAACTATTGGTAAGGCAGGTGAACGACCAGGAGGTGCCCCGAATCCAGCTTACCCAAGCTGACACCTTAATTTACCGACCCTACAGCCGGGCGGGAGAACCGCTTCCAAAATTCCAGTATTATGTAATAACACCGGCTACCAAGACTGTTACGCCTGTTGACCATGGCCTTACTAAACCTTATATACATCCACTTTCCTGGAGTAAAGACGGAAAGGAAATCCGCATCCTTCGAGCTGACCGTCTTATGAAAACGCTGGAACTCCTTCGGGTAGATCCCCGTACCGGGATGGCGGAGACCTGGTTTAAAGACAGTACAGAAAATTACCTGATAGGCCTGGATTTATTGCAGGGGTATACCGGCAGACTTCAAAAGGCAAATTTCTTTTACTTTCTGGACGACCGGGAGCAGTTTATCTACGAGAGTGAGCGTTCAGGGTATTACCAGTTATATCTTTATAATGAAGATGGCGACCTTTTAAGGCCCTTAACTAATTACAAAGAGAATGGACTGGTGAGTCATCTGGTGGAGGTAAACCATGATACTGGCTGGGTTTATTTTATTGCTCAGGGTGATACAAAGGAGCCATACGCAGAGCAGTTGTATAGAACTTCGCTAAATTCAACTTCCATTCAAAAGATAGTGGATGGACCTTACTTTACGGAGATTTTCTTCTCTGAAGCAAAAGACAGCCTGTGGGTATGGCGTAATGACATGGAAAAGTATTCCAAACTTGAAATCTATGATCCTGCGGGAGAAAAACTTTCTTCACACTGGTCAGCCGATATGTCCGCCCTTACCGGGCTAGGTTTCGCACCGGAATTCGAGCAACTTCCTGCCACCGATGCTGAGACTTTTATCGAGACCATGATCTTAAAACCCAAAGATTTTGACTCACATAAAAAATACCCGGTGGTGGAATGGATATATGGTGCGGCACATACCAATGCCATTCACAGGACTGCCCTACATCCCATTAACATTCAGTTACAGAATCTGGCTAACTCGGGTTTTATCGTGGTGATCATTGATGGCCGGGGCACACCCGGTCGGGGAGCGAAATTTAGAAATTTCAGCTATGGTAAATTTGGACAGTTAGAAATTAAGGATCATGTATATGCCCTACAGCAACTCGCATCGAAACATCCCTATATGAATCTCGAACAACTGGGTATATCTGGGCATAGCTGGGGTGGGCATTATGCCTTACGTGCGGTACTGGAGCACCCCGATTTTTACAAAGCGGCACATCTTAGTGCAGCGGCCATAGATCCTGCCAGATTCAGGATAGCCATAGAACCTTATATGGGATGTCTACCCGCCGATTGTCCTGAAGCCTATGAAAGATCGGCCCTTACTCCAAAATTAGGAAGCCTAAAAGCCCCACTTTTAATCCACCACGGCTCAGCAGATGACGATGTGCCTATAACTGATTCGTATCAACTTGTAAAAGCTTTAAAAGAAAGGAATTATAAAAATTTTGAGTTTAAAGAGTTTGAGGGTATGGACCATATCATAATGAGAAACCCGAAGTGGGAGCAGGATATGATTAAATTCTTTAAGAAAGAACTGGGGAAAGCACCGGTTAATGTAGAGAAATGAAAATAAACAACTTCAATGTAATCCCATCTTAGAAAAAAAACCTCAAAATCAAATGATTAAGAGGGTTTCTGTATTCGGAGCGTGTCCCGCTAGCTATCGGGATGAACGCTCACATGCCTTAAACAAAAAAAAGCCCTGAAGATCAGGGCTTTTTTAAGTACTCGGAGCGGGACTTGAACCCAAAAATATTAGAGCTGGACTGAACTCAATAAGCCAAGGCTGACAACCTGTATTTTCAACACATAACGCAGCTTAAGTGTACCAAAGGTAGTTGAATAGAATTGAATTAAATTGATCTAGATAGATTTATTGCGTACAATTTGCGTACATGTTTTACATACTATATGTTTGTCATTCTTAAAACTTAAAGTATGGCCACCATTTACTTCCTTTATCGCTCTTCCCGTGAACAAGCTCCCTTAACTGTACGCTTACAAGATCACGATAGTAACAACAAAAAATTTCAGTTTCAGGCTAAAACGGAACTTGAAGTATCCAAGCGATACTGGAACACAACCAGACATAAGAAGCGTAATGTAGATGCAGTGGACAAAAGTAAAATAGCTGAGGTTAATACTGAACTTTCGAAATTAGAGAACTATCTTCTAACCAATTATAAGACCCAAAAGCCTGAACCTCATCAAAAGGATTGGCTTAAACGAATCTTGGAAGAGTATTACAATCCAGAGACTGAAGAAGCTATTACAAGCGATCTAATAACAGATTGGATTCAAAACATTATAGACAATGCTAATACCCGAGAGAATGCAACAGGAAGTCTTGGAATATCTAAGAGCAGGATCAAGTCCTACCAGACTCTTATGAACATCTTTAAACAATACCAAGGTCGTAAAAAATATAAAGTTAAGGATGTGGATATCAAGTTTGGAAAAAAATTTCTGTACTGGTTAATTAATTCACAGCACTATTCAGAAGGATATGCTAAAAAAAGAATTGATGATCTAAAAACGGTTTGCGCAGAGGCTGAGATCAACGATGTAGAGGTTAGCCGCCAACTAAAAAAAGTTAAGGGAGGAAAGACCAAAAATGATTATATCATATACCTAACACCCGAGGAACTAAATAAAATCGAGAAAACGGAACTAAAGTCTGAATCTCTGAGGAATGTCAGGAAATGGCTTCTGCTAGGTTGTTCGATTGGTCAAAGAGGAGGCGACCTTTTAAAGCTGACAGAAGAAAACTTCATTACTCGCAATGGTTACGAAGTTATAGAATTGAAACAGCAAAAAACTGGCAAGAATGTTACCATCCCTGTATTACCTAAAACTAAAGAAATTTTTCAGCAGGGATTGCCTTACAAAATAGCTATTCAGAATTTCAATAATGAACTTAAAATCCTCTGTAAGGTTGTAGGTATTGATTCACCGACTAAAGGAGCTAAAATAGCTATGCTAAATGCCAAAGGTGAAATTATCGAAAAGGATGAAAAAGGAAAGTATAAGGAGAAGGGTTATAAAAGAAAAATTACAGGAGTTTACCCTAAATATGATTTGATAACCTCTCATGTCTGCCGTAGAACCTTTGCAACCAATCAATATGGTATAATACCTACACCTCTACTTATGCAAATAACAGCACACAGTACAGAAAAAATGTTTCTTGGTTACATTGGGAAATCAGCTATGGATTATGCTCAACAATTTGCTGATTTACATGCTAAGCTAGAAAGCTTATAGAAGCATAAAATGTTACTATTTTTCACTTTACTTCATGTCATGTCTTATTTATATGACGGAAAAGTAGTTTCAATAAGATACCACCACATCGAATTTTGCATTATTAAAATTAATATACAATGCAAATGGATGCTATTCTACTTAACGGAATTAAACCAGAAGACTTAAAAGAAGAAATTTTACAAGGAGTAAAGGATTACCTACAAGAGGTACTTTCCGAAAAAACGGAAAAAGAAACCTCAGGATTATTAACTCGCCAAGAAACCGCCAACTTTTTCAGCATCGACCTGAGCACTCTTCATAATTGGACCAATCAAGGTAAGCTTCAGTCGTACGGTATTGGGAATAGGAAATATTACAAACTAAGCGAAATTGAAGGGGCTCTCATAAAGCTTTAATAAGGGATATCCATGGGAGTCAATTTTAAAAATAAGAGGTTTTTATATATCCCGATTACCCCATTTATAGAATTGACTGATTTGATTATGTTATTCTTTCCCTATCTGATCTCCTTGTATTCAGAACATAACTTATCCTCCTGATTGAGATTATTATGAACTACTGAGCGCTGTGCTTGAAGGTCTAAACTAGAAAGCCTTGTTTAGTTATCAAGGCAGCAATAATGCAATAATCCTAACTATAATCAAAAAAATATTAGAAAACCTATTGACAGCGCCCTAGCGATAGGTTTATTTTTATGCCCTAAAATTAAATAATTCAATAATAATCTAAAACCTATTTATGGTAACATACGATTTAGCAATTCACCTGAATAATTTAAGAATGTTAAGCGATTATAATAAAAGCGGATATACAACTTTTGAAATTTTTATGGATGCCGTTGATAAAGGAGTGGTTCGACATTTAATTGATGATTTTAACCCTAGGAAAATAAAAAAAGATTGGAAAGAAAGTGAAGCGAGAAATAATTTTTTGGAAGGCCCATCAGATGAATTATTACAAAATCTTAAGGAAATACCGTCCTTAGATAATATAGAACAATATATAAATAGGATAGAATACGAAATAGATCAAATCTTAGAATTTTTCCCAGACTATCCTCAAAATTTTAAACTTGAGGAACTCGAAGATATTGTAATAGAGAGATTTCCTGCTTTAAACGGTTTTATTAGGGCAAATCATGAAATGATTGATAAGTATATAAGAATAATGACTTATTATCCTCCATATAAATTCTTCGAAGCAATTAATGATTATGATTTACATACAGAAGAGGATCCTAAGGCCGAACATACATTAAATAAATATTATCCTCAAATTTTTCAAAACCCCGATGCTTTTGGCTTTTTTCAAAGACTACAGGAAAATATCGAAACGCCCCAAGCAGATTATAGCTGTATTTTATACCGAATGCAAAAAGATAAACGAATCCGGGAGAATATTTCAAAGAAATATTTTGCTGTTTTCCTTAATGAGAATTTTGAAGTGGAGTACTACAGATTACTTAGTGACACTAGGAATAAAAAAGCTAAGTTCAATAAAACTTATGATCTAATCGAAGAAGTCTACTTCAATCAAGAATAAGTATATCATTTTTACTACAGGCTTGTTGTTTAAATAAGATACTTCGCACTTCATATTTGTGATATAACATTTAAAAATTATATCATGAAAACTTTTAAAATTACTGGTATTAATCCAGAACAATCAAAAGACCTTAAGGTAGTATCTCTTCCTAAATTAAGAAGGCTTTTGAGAAAATTAGCGTCTGCAACTGAAGATCATCTTAACAGGAACAATCAGCACAATTCAGATGGGTTTGGGAAAGATCCATTAGATTCGGAAGAACTACTGATGACAAGCTATGTAGCAGAGGGTAGAATACAGTCTGCCTCATACGCACCGCTAGAAGATTTAATTGAAGACCTGCATCCATAATTATGTGGGTCACTCATCCTCAAAAAAAGGCCTTTGTAAGCCTTCCAGATCAACTTTACGATTGCTTAAAGGATGAAGTAAGTAAACGGCCAGATATCAGTATGGATCTGGCTGTTTACCTATTGCACCTTATTCTTCATCCATATAAGAACATGGAAAGGGAGGATAATTATATCAATCTATGCTCTACCCTTCTTAGAAAGCTCGATTACCGACCATATAAATGTCAAGACCATCTCAAATTTTTAAGACGCTCCGGGTTTCTAACAATGAGCGAGTATTCGAACATGCCAGACAACAAAGGAAAATGTCGTGGATATAAAATCTCTGAAAACTTTTTAAAAGACTCTTAATTATGAATTACACCCTAACAGAACCAGGTTTATTAAAAAAAATCGCTAAAAAAGACCAAGAAAGGAGACTGGTTGCTCAGCACCGAACTGAGCATCTTTCAAAATGGTTAAAGCAGAATGATTTTCTTATGAATAAGGAAGCGGCATTAGGTTATCTTGATGGTAGTTATAAGGATAACTCAAAGTCTTATCATAAGAGATTGGATTTTATACTGAATTTTGAAAATTATTTGATTAAGTACTCTAGAGAAGGTGATGATGATAGATTCCACTCCATATTTACTAGAATGCCCTCAGATTTGAAACAGTTCGTGCGATTCGGTGATAAAAAAATAGTTGAGGTTGATATCACCAATTCGCAACCTCTATTTCTAGTCTTGCTACTTGAGGAGATTAGATCAATCCACCAAGACCATATTCAATCAAGCCTCTCTTTCAAAGAATTGAAAAAGAGAATCAAGCATACACTAAGTAGCTATATCAATAACAGTAATAAAGATAGCTATTATAATATTAGTAAGTATAAGATAGATACTAATAGGTTATCTAATAATATATCTACTATCTTGTCAAAAAGCCTCGAAACCCTTGATTTTACTGATGTTTTACTGTTTAAAAAATTAGTGATTGAAGGTGTTATTTACGAGCATATAGAGAAGGTATTATTGGAAAGTAATGCAGTTTGGAAAAAGGATGAGCAATACTTCACAAAACTGTATAATAAAGGGAAAGGTATACAAGAAGAGAATAGCTTTTCCACACCTAGGAAATGTGTTAAAACAGTAATGTTAAATGCCCTATATAGCCCTCCAAACACAAAAGGCCTAAAAGCCATAAATGACCTTAAAAAAGAGTTCCCTAGCCTCTTCACCATAATAGATGCCATTAAGGGCAAACAAAGCACTGATTTCCCTATTTATCTACAAAGAATGGAGGCTAAGTTTATATTGGACATATGCTCAAAAAGGATTCACAAGCAGAATCCTAAATTATTACTTATATCAAGACATGATAGTCTTTCTACTACAGAGAAGCATTCAAAACACCTGCAATGTATAATGCAGGAAATGTTGAAAAACTATTTAGAATTCCCTGTTAAACTTAAGAGAGAGGCTTGGTAAATTATCTCAATCGGCGCAGGTTAAGGTATGTTATGAAGTATATGTAATCATTGCATATTAATTTGCCAATTTAATTTTCAATAGTTGTTTCAAAAATTTGATCGCACCCCTTTACCAGTCTAACTTTATAGCATTTTCAGAAAAACTGTCAATATCATTAATCATTAAAATGAAACAAATCAATAAAAAATTGACTCAAACCTATTGACATCCCTTCTACGATGGTATAGTTTTGTCGAAGTTTAAAAATTATAAGGATGAAAGATATACAGTCTACTCAATTGAAGTTCTCAGAAGTAATGAATTATATAGCAGAATATCTGCGGATGAATGATCTTGTAATTGTTCCTAAAGGTAAAGCTGAAGCCGAAAGATTGAAGGAGCAGTGTTTACGCAGAAAATGGCTTACTTATAAGGAGATAGCTGATTCCAATATTTGGGGTGATATAGGTAAGGCAGCGGTAAAAAGGAGAATCACTAAATATCTAAAAACTGGTGAAATTGAATCACACGAAATAAATAGAAGTAAGATACCCCACAAAATTAGTCGCCGAGCATGGGAAAGAATCGGTAAAAACTATGGAACTCTTTAACCTTCAAACTAAAAATCTACTAGAAGAATATGTGAAATGAACTAATATTAAACAGACAGTAAGGAATTTATATCGCAGGAAGTAAAGTTATGGCTTTTGATAAAGGCAAGATGGAAAATCAACAACAGAAATGAAAAACTATAATTTGCAATTATAAAGAACAACTTACCCAGGTATTTTAAGTATCCAGATTCTATCAGGAAAATGATTTACAGCACTAACACTTCAGAGGGTTTCATAGTTAGATAAGAAAATCCGACAGAACTAAAAAGCCCCTCGATAACAATATCCTTATTTTTGAATTATTAACTGGCACTTAGAAAATTGAAAAATAAAGACAGTTCAATTCTTATTTGAAACTTCCCAATTCAGTAGTATTAAATTTTCCGATTATAAGGTCATACCTTCTTTTAAAAGCAATAGCAATCATTCAGGCGGTATTTTAATTTACAAGCCTATTTTAAGATACCTCTATAATCAAAGTCATCAACCTAACCGTTATTTCTTTTCTTACCGGGGCAAGGTAAGAACCTTCAGATGCAATTATTGAGATAACAGTTTTTTTGATATCTTCCACAATTAAGATTAGTGCCCTACCCACCTATCCTTTATTATATTTAAGCAACATGAGAATATTCATGACGATTCTCTTTGAAAAATAATTTTTAATTGTTCTTAACTTCATGACTAACTATACTAACCGACTGAAAAAATATTGGAAATCAAAAGATCTTGCATTTATAGCCACATTTAAAAGAATTAATAAGAACGCTGGCTTTTTTAATCATTTCACGAATCCTACAAATAAAATGAAACTTTTTTACCCAGATTTTGATGGTGTAGAAGTTTTAGATAAACGAGTTTCATTTTATTACGGTAACAATCCAAATTTATCCGATGGTGCATATTATAAAGTAGAACTAGAGCATACCAATAATCCAAAAGGAAAGAATAACCCATTCTCCTTGAAGATTAAAACTGTTACAGAATTAAATCAAGATAAAGTAGAAAAACTGCTTTCAAAGAAAAATTCAGATGTTGACAATATTGTAAAATATATTGGGGAGTATCATAAAGTCTCTGAAGCTTTTGCCTGCTTTGAAAATGTTATGTTTTCTGAAACTGGTGAAATTTTGATGTTTCAAGGAGAATCACAAAAAGTATATGTATCACCTAATCTTGAGTTAAAACAAGGTGGTTACTATCAATTCTCCTTTATTGAAAATGAAGGAAAACTTCCAAGTGCGATAATTAATACAATCCAACCTAAACATAATCCTTACAGAGAACTAATTGAAGAAAGGTTTAAGCTTCACAATAATCCAGCCTCTAATAAAGCTAATGCAAAAACAATGCGCGAAATAGGTATTGGGATGTACTCTTCGAAAGAACGAATGATTTATGAGCTACTACAAAATGCTGATGATAGCCCAGGTAAAGATAAAGTAGAATTTCACATTGATATCAACGGAGATTATTTCTTTATAATGCATGATGGTGCACCTTTTAACAAAAAAGATGTAAAAGCAATCACTAGTGCAGGTGAGAGCACGAAGGAAAAGTCTAAAAATAAGACTGGTTATAAAGGTATTGGATTTAAATCTGTATTTACAAACAGTTCAGAAGTATGGATAAAGTCAGGAGGATATCAATTTGCATTTCTTAAGCATAGTGAATTGTTTAAAGATTTTGATTCTCTTTATTTCCCGGATGAAAGGCGAGCACAATTTACTGAAGAAGGTCTCAAAGTTGAAAAGGAAAGATTTCTAGAACAAGAAGAAGGTTTTGATTCTACCTTACATGTTCCATGGCAGCTTATGCCTATTTGGCAAGAACAACTACCTCAAGATTTTGATGAGGCGAATTTTGACAGATTCAATAATCCTGTTCAAATAGCTCTTAAGCTAGGTAGAAACAATATAGAGAATTATAAACTTGCAATTGATAACATTTCAAAACGTCCACAATTTTTACTCTTTTTAAGAAATACCTCAAAGTTCAATTCTCGAAAAAATGGAGTAATGATATTGAGAAAGGACCATAAAAATATTATTGAGATTTTAAAGTTGAAAGGGGAAGAAAATGAAACGCATCATTATACTAAACAGGTTTTCAATAAGATAGAGATATCTAACGAAGCGTTTGAGCAATCAGGGATAGGCTTAAAGAAGAAATCAGATTTTAATGAAAATACGAACACTATAAACAATTATTTTGTCGATTTGGACGAAAATAGATTAGATGAAATCCCTCCCAAATTAGCTTCTGTTAATCAAACAGAAATATCGTTTGCAATAAAAATAGAGAATCAAAAAATTCACGCAGAAGAAGGATATTTAAATAACTCGCAAAACTATTCTAGTTTATTTACCTATCTGCCTATGGAAGACAAAAGACTACTATTACCTTTTTTAGTTAATGCTGATTTCGTTCCAGATTCAAGAAGAGAAAATTTACAATATAGTAATCCCTGGAACCAATACATAATGATTAAGGTGGCTGAAAAACACGTAGCTATATTAGCACATTTTGCTCAGGGGTTTCTTAAAGATCAAGATACCAACAGTTCGTATTTATCCCTACTCTTGAAAAGTCCTTTGTCTGAAGATGATATGGCCCAACAAATTATTGAAAGCTATAATGCAACCTACCTAGAACAACTTAAGAAAACAGCAATTGTTATCAATGACAAAGATCAAATACAATTGTTGTCCGAGACTATAATCGATGATTCAGGATTAATAGAATTATTTGGGAACAAAATATTCTATGATATAGTTGATACCGAAAAAAGACTTCCAAATTCTAATCTTGATGCCAAATATTTAAAAGACTATGATTACTTAGAGGTTGAGGTCATAGATTTAAAAGAAATAGCAGAAAAAATTACGCCAGAACTTTGTGAAAGCTTAGGTAGTATCATTGCTCAAAAAACATTATATGAAAAACCAGAACTTTTAAAATGGCTAAATAAGCTGGTAAAATACATCCCCGATGATTTTGGTAAAATTCCTTTTATTCAACATAACAATTCACCTTTCTCCTTAGAGCAATTAATTGATGAGGATGATGCTTGGTTAATAAATGTGCATACTTCACAATATGAAACTCTTCTTGGGGAATTAGGGTATCACACAATCCAACTAAATCTAGACAAATATTCCAATATTAAAGATTTCTTGCTTAGACTTAGTGGCTATATTAACGATAAAACGCTTGCTTACGAGAGAATAGCTTCAAATGCCAACACTCATAAGTTGCCTGTTGCATCAAAACTAAAACTGATTGACTTCTTTCAAAACAGCACGTTTATGGAAGGTATTGGTCCAGATAAATATTCTGGCAAGTTAAAATTGTTTACGGATGAAAACAATATCCCTCGTCCAGTAAGGCATTTAATAAGTCGTAAAGAGGCTTTAGAGGTAAATAGTATCAATAAATTTAGAATAAAGGAGACAGAGTTTAACGGTCTTACAGATGATTTACAGAAACAGTTAATAGCAAAAGATGCAATATTTACATCCTTTATTCTAGATGAAGATTTGTTTGATGAATGGTCGCAACAGTTTGATACAAAAAACATCAACAATTATGTAAGTGATTTAAAAGCCATTTACAGCTGGATTGATAATCCAGACGACATCTCTAGTGCTCAATGGGCTTCCATTCCTTGGCTATATATAGATGATGAGGCTAGATTTGAAACGTCTGATAAGGTGTATTGGTCAAAAGCTTTTAAGAATTTAAAAGCTGATAAATTTGAAATAATAAAGACGGTCTTTCAAACGGCTGAGCTAAAGATACTTCCTATTCAAGAATGTGGGGCATTAATAAAAGCATTCCAGATAAAAACTGATGACAGCTCAGATATAGATTGGTCAGAGGTTGAAGAACTTGAAATGATGGTAGCAAATACACTATTAGATTGGATGGAAGATGATGGTGGATTTGGAGACTTCTTTAAAAACTATACAATTGTTGAAAAATTCAAGGGTAATTATAAGATTGAAGAAATTGAAGCTATACAAATTTTTGATGGTTCAGATAAAGACTTAAAAACTTATATTCAATCAAATACAGAGCTTTCTTTAATATTTAATGAACTAGACAAGAATTTATGCAGTGAAAATCGCTCAATGATTGGTTTACTTCAAGGGGATAGATTAATTAAGGCAATTATTGAATCTGAGAAATACGATCAAAATTTAGCAGTACACCTTCCTACTAACATTGCAATTGAATTATTACAGCCTTTTATAACCAATATAAAAGAGTTTAAACTATTTACCTCTTCTGACTATGGAGGCGATACTGCTGAGCATATCATTGTACATAATATTTTAAATAAGATTGATGAAAGTGAAGTGGTTTCTGAAGAAATATCTGAGGTTATTAAGGTTTTAAAAGCAAAAACTCTGATTAATGAACAGCCTTTAAAACATTTCGATATTAGTAATGCAATTTCCTTTGGTAAAGGGAAAATAATAAAAGAGTTACACATTTCAGATGTGTTAAATAAGTATGATGGAGAGACAAATGTACTTGAAGAAATAATTGAATCTTTTACCCAGATTACAAATAAAAGAAAGCTAAGAAAACACATTTTTAAAACGAGAATTTTAGAGACTCAAGAGATTCATTATGAAATAGAAAAAGAAAATTCAACCTTCTATTCTATTGAACAAGTTGTTTTTCAATTGCTTGATGAATCGTTTGGAAATAATCGAAAATGGAACAAATCACACTTTGATGATCACTACAAAGAAAGGGGTACAGAAGAACAACTTCATAGTTCGTATCAAAAGTTTTTAGATCTTTTAATCAAAATTGATTTTACCGACCTATCAAATTTTATTTTTCACGGTTTAACTCTGTCTATTTGTGTTGATAAGAACTTTGCTATCGAATCTGAATATATTCCTAATTGGTTAAATCAATGGATAGAAATTGACAAAGAAAATAGATTACAATTTTTATCAAAGTTAGGGTATAATGGTACTGATAGTACTATTGTTAACCTCAGAAAATCAATGATAGATGTTAATAGTGATAAAGATGAAATTATAAGCTTCTATACAGATGCTAAATCAAATTCACAAATTACTTGGAATACAATTAAATGGTTATCTCAATATAGTCCAGAAATAATTACCAAAAATAAAGAAATCATCAGGAGGATAAATGATTCTTTAACTCTTAATATAGATGGCACTAAAGGTATGGTAATCCCTGTAATTCAGGTGATTAATAATAAAAAAGAAAGACTTTATAAGTTAGAAAAAATAGAATTTTCTTCAAAACTTTACTTTATTGAAGAGGATCAAGAATACGATGATGTTATTTTTGAAAAAGTCAAGTCAGAAAATAAGGATGTGGCTTTTGTGGATAGTATTTGCGGTAAAATGGTTAATCATTTTCCAATAGAAAACATTGCGTTAACCGAGTCTATAGAT
This sequence comes from Gramella jeungdoensis, assembly GCF_023805255.1. GTDB lineage: Bacteria > Bacteroidota > Bacteroidia > Flavobacteriales > Flavobacteriaceae > Christiangramia > Christiangramia jeungdoensis. The sequence goes on along the minus strand of NZ_JAMSCK010000002.1, from coordinate 378,826 downwards.
GAACAAGTACTTCAAGAAAAATCTAAACTTTGGGATGCGGACTACTATAAGAATTGGAAACATTATGAGAATTGTCAAATTTATATTTATGATGGTAACGAAATACCCCATAAAAAATCCTATAACAACATTACGATTACCACATTAGCAGGGAGCTTAATGGAGGAATACGAAGGTGCCTTTTATTTTTCAAAAATATTAAAGAGTTCTATTCTAAATCAAAAGCCAACAATCTTGCCTGAAGAAAAGTTCCAAAGTTTAAAAGACTTCTATATTTATTTCAAGGAAAATCCTGATGAATTTGAAAAAAATCCATTAGAGGAAAACTATAATGAAACTTTTGACCGAATGATTCAAGACCGATACGGTATTTCGGAAGACAGGCAGAATGACGAAAATAGTAATGCTAAAAGGCAAGTCCTATATTATTTAAAGGAAAATGGATATGAGGTAAACGAAGGTCATAGTAAGAACAATTTTGCTGCTCTATATGGAATCAAAGACTCAGAAGGGAAAAGAATAGATTTTATAGTAAAAAGTGCGAGAGGAGGTTTGTTATTTATAAATAAAAGTCATTGGGAAATGTTAGATTCAAGCCAAACCCAATTAATTGCAATCTATCCTAAGTTTGAAATGAGAATCTTTAGGGACAAAATGGAACTTCTTAGTGATGAATTACAAGAGAAAGTATTGTTTAGAATGCCGAACAAAAAGAGTGAACGAGAGATAGATGATGTGTTTGATAAAACAGAATCAGATTCTCATCTTATTCTTGTGACAAGCAAACATATGAAAGAGAGTCTTTTTGAGAAGGTAGGTAAAAAAGGTACTTTTAATAAAAATGAAGAGGCTAATGTAATGGACGAAAATATTGTAATAGAATAATGGTTACAAAAGAAGATCAAGTGAAATTTTATGCAGAAGAACTTAAAGAACTAGAGTTCTCTGTAAAGAAAACTTGGAATGCGACAGGGGTTTCCCTATTTCAAAGCGGAAATGTATATGTCGGGCAATATCGTGGTTTAGATGAAAAAAGAGGTAATGTTTTTGTTGACATCCCTACTGGTAAAGGTAAATATGCCCCAAGGTTAGACCAAAAACTCAATTGTTTCAGGCCAAAGCCAGGTTTTGAACTTCCAAAGTCTTGGGGAAACCTTACGTATTCAGATTTAATAAAAGGCAGAAACTGCACAGAAACTAAAATTGTAGACTACATTCCGTCAAAACGTGAAGGCTGGATTACTATGCTTATTCGAGAAATGGATGCTGAGTTTATTGAAAGCCTTCAATACAATCAAATCTTGGCTTTTGGCCCAACTATTCCTCCTTTTGAATATCTAGAAAACCTAAGAAAGTTTAGCGAAGCATTTGATGAAAATGGCACTGAGCTTTGGGAGAAAATTTTAGGCTTTAAATATAAATTGATAACTGAGGCCAGCCCCAAATTGCTTAAGGAAGATCTAGATATTGCAGACCAAATAATTACAGATGTTGAAAAATCTATAATCTATATTTTTCAAGGGCCTCCTGGAACAGGTAAAACTCATCAAGTAGCAGATCTAGTATCACGATTAGTATTATCGAATAAATCTGTTCTAATTACTGCTTTAACTAATAAAGCAGCAGTTGAAGTTTGTGAAAAGTCATTCTTTGATAAACTCTTTGATGAACAGCGTGTTTCAAAACTACCGATTTCTATAGACGAAGGAAAAAAATTTCCGAAACTATTAAATGCCAAAGATCTGCTTCCAACTAAAGGACACCTTACCTTGACAACGTTTTATCAGTTTTCAAGAATTTGGGAAGAACAAACACAATCCTATGACTACGTAATTGTCGAAGAGGCTTCTCAAGCCTATTTAACTACCATTGCAGCAGCCTGTAAGGTGGGTAAAAAGGTAATTGTTGTAGGTGATCCAAAGCAAATTGTTCCAATTGTCACTAACAAAAATTACAGAGTATATCCCAATATTGAATCCTTAATAAACGGTATGAATACGCTGAGTCAAATTGAAGATTTTTCGTTTAACCGTAAGACAGAAACACGCAGACTTACTGATCGTTCTACAAATTATACCAATAGCTTCTATAATAACACCATTCAATCAAAATCTTTATATAAAAATATTGATAATGATATTAACAGCTTCGATAAGCTTTCTTCATTGACACATCCCAATGGTGGACCCACCTTAGTCGAATTTTCTAAAAAGGATGGAGATGTTTTAAATCAAATGATAGATTTTTTGGTAATTGGCTTAAACGAGTTAACGAAATTAAAAGGTAATGAGATAGCCGTTTTAACACCATACATTGATACATTAACTCATTTGCAACAAAACTTAAAATCAAAGACTAATTCAAGAAATTACCAAATAGAATCCGTAGACAGGGTACAGGGACTGGATGTGGATTATTGTTTTTATGTAGTTCCCAAATCAAGTTCTTTTTCATTTAATCTAAACAGATTTAATGTAGCCACAAGTCGCTCAAAAAAAAGCACACTTATTTTAGTGGAGCAGGATTTTGACCGTTTCGTAAATCTCCCTAGTGAGGTTGGCTATTATCTGTCCAAACTTCAAAATGAATTTGCATTTGCAGTACATCCAGTATCGGGTGAAATCGCTAAAAGCGGGCAAAATGATTATAAACTAAATACTAGTAATGAGAAACCAGATTCAAATAATCAAAAACAAAAAGGGGAAAATGGCATTACAAATGGCAGCCTAACCAATTCTAATAAATCGAGCAATGGTATTGGTCTAAAAGTGGTGGGCAAAATTGATGTTACAAAGTTTGAAAAGCCGAAAAAGGAGATAGAAAAGCATAAGGAAAACCTTTATATAATTGATACAAATGTTTTTGTTGATTATCCAGAAATAATTTCAAAAATAAAAGAGGAATATCCAGTTATACTCTCTGCCAAAGTACTAGATGAACTTGACAAACTTAAATCAACATTAGATCAAAATGGTAAGCGAAAAGTTCAGAAGGCCTTAAAGTCCATTAACAAGAGTTTCGATAAAAGAGATTTGAGGATGGAGATGGCAGATTTGTCACTCTTGCCAATTGATTTTAATAAAAGGTCACCAGACAATCTCATATTAACTGTTGCTTTAAAATTTAAAACTCAAAATCCAATTTTAATAACATCAGATCACGGGCTCCAAATAAAAGCAAAAGGTCTAAAAATTAAAACCTTAACACTACGTGAATTTATTAGGAGATAAGGCATTAAAAAGGATTTAGATTTTTGTTTAAAACACATTGGTCATTGGATTAATAAGACCGAACTATTATCCTTTGCCTGGTCCTTGAATTTACAATCTAATTCATTTAGCTTCCAATCAATATCAGATTTTAGAAATGAGCTTGTCTTCAGATAATGAGTATCTAAAATATCATTTGCACCATCGGATGAAATCATTATAAAATCATCATTCTTGAAATCTGTAATTTTAAAATAATCAATTTTAGCTTTTTCAATATTCCCATGAATAGACCTCGTTACAACATGATCATATTTCTTGGCATTCTTAGATTCAACAAATACCTTATTATCAATTAGCTCATTTTTTAAATTATGTTCGGTTGATTCAAATTTGATTTTATCATTTTGTAGGTGCCATATTTTAACATCTCCCACCCAAAAACAATGAAATACTTCATTACACCGAATTACTCCAGCCAATGTAGCACCCATTTTTGATTCAAGCTTTTTATTTTCAAGAGCTAAAGCTTCTGTGACCTTATTGATAATGGACTGAATGCTTTCCCTATTTATTTTATTTTGATTTTTTAGAAGCTTAAAAGTGTTTGAGACTACAAACTTCGCGGCATATTCTCCATGTTTATAACCACCCATTCCATCAGCCAAAAGAAACAAATCGATATTCTCATTTAATTTTTCAATTAAAACTACATCTTGATTCGATTTTCGTTTCCCCTTATTTGTAATAAACCAATTATTCATCTTTCTTAACTGCATTGATTGTTGATCCTCCATGTTTAGTTACTCGAGGCCTTGTAGAAATCTTAATAGGTTGATTTGTTACTCTTTTTTCAGTAGCCTTTGAGGCCCATAAAAAACCTTCTCCTGGCTTTAGCACACTCATATCTGAAGGAGTTAATGATGATAACTGAGTAATAGATTTCTGGATATGCTTTAACCATTGTGGGCTATTAAATTTATGTAGTATTACCACCGAACTTAATTCAATTATTTCATTCGGTAAACTTGGCGGATCTTGACTGGCAATTAATATGCTAACCCCTTTGTGACGCATTTCTCTTATTGCAGTAACGATATTCCCTGTAAGATCTTTATTATCCATGTATTTATGTGCTTCATCAAATACAATGAATTTATTAAACTGATTTTCTGAACTATTCGTTGCAGAAAAAATGTCCAAGGCGGTCACAAATAGTCCTAAAGCTTGATCTTTATGAATGAATTCGTCCCTCATATCAATAATGATAAGCTTAGAGGGATTCAAATAATTAGATAAATAATTTACATCCTTCACATATTTTGAGGCAAACCTAATCCTTCTGGTAGCTAAAGTTTTATCTCTTTTGGATAATAATTCGCTTTCACTAATAGCTTGATTCAATGTGGAAACATTCAAATTATTACTATCGAATAATTCTTCTAGAATAAAATTAATTTCATTAATATAATCTGATGTGTTTCCAACTGCATTCATTAAAAACTGCCAATCTTTAATTGATAGTTCGTTTGGGTTAAATAGAAGTGGCGCTACTTCAACAGATGGAAATTGATTTTTGCGTTCATCAACTTTTCGTTCAGGACAAAGAATAATTATATCGTCAATACTATCTGGATCGACATTATAAACTTCCTTCAAAATTTTTAATTCGTTTGGCTGATCATTTCCTTGAGTCATAGAGGTAAACTCAGGTTCATAATCCATGCTTTCGCTATAATGAAAAATCACACCGGCTAAAGGAGAAGGAAGTTTGTTTACATTACTAAATTGTTTCAAAACCATTTCGGTTAGAGTTCCTATAGAATAACTTTTTCCTCCTCCCTGAACACCGAAAAGACTTATCGTATTAACACCACTTAGGTCAATAGCGATTTTTTTATTCTGATGGGAAGTCTCACCAAGCAAACCGAATTGAGAAGAAGGTTTAGAATTTCCTACAAATAAATCAAACTCTGGCTCTGAATAAGGCTTAACCGAAATAGGTTTGGAAACCTCTGATAGCTCTGTCTCAAAATTTGTTTTTTCCACCTCATCTCGGACTATTTCTGACTTAATAGTAGAGGTTTCATTTAAGTTTGTTTCACCCTTTTCTTCGGTTGCCGAATTGGGCATTTCATCATTTTGATTTTCTACCTCCGTAGGACCAGCTTTTTTATTGAGTTTTTGCAAGAATTTCTTCATCCTATTATCGATCCCTAAAGCCTCCTTTAAGTCATTATCTAAATCGTCAGTTTCAAGTCTGATAGTATTTAAATCTGAATCTGGGTCAAGAATATCTTCAATTAAGTCATGTCCCATTGTGAACATGGTGATATCGCCATCAAATAATTCTTTATGATGTTTTTTATTGGTAGAAAAATCATAAATAATTCCTACTTTCTTAAATTTCAAACTATAACCATAATCAAGTTTTAAAAGAAACTCATTATAATTATCATACACCAAATCGCTTAAATAAGTGTATCTATTCGCTCTATTTATATAAAAGCCTAGTAAATTTCTTAACTCCTTAGTTTTTATTTCTCTATCTAATCTATCATAAGAAAGATTGTATTGAGGATCAAAATGATACCTTAGAACCTCAATCGTATTTTCAATTTGTTCTTTTATTTTTAATTTTAAATCCTCTCGTTCTGTATCATTTAAATGCTTTCTACATTTAATTTCGATAACAGTGATAATTATTTCCTTATTTTCGGGATCTAGGGCTATCAATAAGCTGTCGGCTCTACTCTTACTTTCAAACTTTTTATCATTGAATAGATTTTGATGTAAGTCGATAGGAATTAAAACTCCGTTCTCCAAAAAACCTTTCTTTTCCAAAACTCGCTTTGTAAAGGCAGATCCAATTACTTCAAAAGCTTTATTTTTTGAAGAATTAAGTTGTAATACCAAAGAACTACTCAATGCTCTAAGATCCTCCAACAATGATTTTATTTTGATTTTATGATCCTCATCATGGATATTTAAACCAAATTCTTTGAAGTGAGGCCCTATTAACCCCAGTACTTCTGAAGTCGGCCTTGTAGTTAAATAAGAAGAAATACCAGAGATTTCTTCACCAGGAACATAGTCTAATAGAAAAGGAATATCTTCTCCATTAGAAGGTTGGTCATAGACTTCTGGACCCATATTTTTATCGAAAGTCACTACCCAATCTGAATAATCATGTAAATGAGTAATTAAAACTTTGTCTCTTTCATTTAGGACCATCTGTGTGGATGGAATGGCCTGTGTGTATTCCAACTTGAGTGCACAACTTGTAAAGGATTGAATATTCTCAAATAATTCAATGCCCATTTTACCAGAATTAGCATACTCAATTGGAAGATCATTAGCTCTAATAAATCTATTCCATCTAAATTTGTTTTCCTCATTTTCAACACGAACGGAGTATTCAGTCAATATTCCATTAACGAAAAAGTTTCTAGTATCTCCATACGGCTTCACTAGTTCGATTTTAATAGGAAATGGACTTATTAAGAAGCTTATGTGAGCGTTATATTTTAATGGGTTTTTTAAATAATCTGAAATCTCATTAATAGAAAACCGTAATTTCGGGAACAATCTATTTTTTGAAGGTTGTGAAAAAGCCTCAGCTTCTTCTGAAATTGAAGAATCTGGGTTCAGCAAGCTTTTTAAAGCCTCACCATGCTCAATGATCTTATTGGTATCTTTAAATAACCTTATCTCATATTTGATTGCACAATATTCTGCTTCTTTTTCCAACTCAATTAAAGCATCAGAAAAAACATTCGCATCACCAGCGTTAATTAAATTTAAGATCAGTTTATCAACGTATGGATGTTGTCTTAGATAATCTTTTATATGAGCAATTACAAGCTTTTTACTAATATCAGTATCTACATAATTCTCCTTGGTAACATTAAAGAGCGTGCGAAAATAATGTAGTAATTGTCTAGAAACCGAAGTAAGTGCCTTATTATCGATAGATTCCGAACCTTCCAAATAGAGCCCCCATCCAAAAGACAATTCCCCCGAATAATAATAATGTTTTAAGGCTTTTTTCCCTACAATAACAAGCGGATTATTAGCATAGCTAAAGTCATTATTAAATAATGACTCTAAATTATTAGCCCATGATTCCTTATATTTATTAAATCCAAGCGTTTCATTTTCCCATTTTGAAAAAACATCCAATAATTGAATGGCCCAGGTTAATCTTAAAGGATGTAGCGGTGATAATAATATCGCCTCAATTTTTTTACCATCAGGTAGTTTAGTATCAAGTTTAATAACATCTAAAAATTGTAATTCGCTAACCAGTTCAACCAAATTAGCTCTATCGTCCTCCGAAATCTCATTACTTGATATTTGCCTTTTTAGCTCAGTAGTCCAAGAGGTATATGCAGAAATATATTCCTCTATATCATCCTTAAAATTGAAGATATCTGCAGTTTCGAAAACTCCATTTTTATCTTCATTTGAATTTTTAATTCGTTTGAAAATTTTCGTCCTTAACCTTAAAACTGGTTCCGGTGCGTTTAAGGTCAATTCGCTTTCAATAAACTTACAATCAGAAAGATTTGTATATGCAGCATTATGGTTTAATCTCACTTTAACAAAGCCTAGGGAATCTGAGTTTTCTAAAATTTTGTTTTCAATCGACCGTAACTTAGTGGATAAATGAATCTGGTAATTATGATTTTTTGAATAGTTGATATGAAAATGAGAGGTATGCCCCATTTTATTATCATCTAACCAAGTGTTTGAAGGTTCTTTTGGTTCTGGTATGGATGGTTCATTATCCTGTTTGATATCATAAATTCTGTGATTTATGTAAGCTTGTAGAACACTTTTTAATTTATCCTTTCTTTGGTTATCCTCCCTTTCTATAGTGTCGTCGACTACAAAATCAAAATCTTCTGAATCACAGGTCAACTTGTAAGGAAAATCTAACTTAGACGCCTCGGGATTTTCATTCCTTTCTTCTTCCCAAGCTTTTTGGATTTTAAGGTCCTTAAAATCATCATTTGTATTTAGTAAGTCACCGAACTCATTTTCAGCTAATACCTTAATAAAATACGCCCCATCGTCTATTATGTTAGGATGTAGTTCTACCTCAGCATCGCGGTAAGCTCTACTTGAACTTGAATTTTTTAGTTTTCGTAAAACTGTAATTTCTTCTCCTCTTCCTCCATCAACTGCCATTAGCACTATTCTAAAATATTTTAGGTCGGAAATTTGACTAGGATTTGGTTTGGTAGAGAATCTGACTTTTATCTTAGAAGGACTATTAGGGTTGGCATATAAGGTCTTTTTATCATTTTCTACTTGAAAATCACTGGATTTTATTTTATCAATAGTAAGTTTGATGTCGTTATGATCGACTTCAAGCTCTGATATTTTCCACTGAGAAAAATTAAGACAAGCATAATTCTCAAAAATTGCCTCAGCTATTTCTTTTTTAGTACTTAAATATTCCTCCTTTTTTATGAAGTTAACAATTTCACTTTGTAGAGTATTTGATTCAATAGGTATATCTGAAATACGGTCTGCAACAGGTTTATCAAAAGTTGATAAAATCCCTATACAGTCGCTATTAAATTTAATACGAGATCTTATTTTATTAGTATCCTCTAATAATTTTGAATCGGGAATTAAATTTAGGTTATATATAAAATCACCTATACTTTGCTGGGTATAACCATGCTCTTTGAGATCGATCAGAAAGTTTATAATATCTGAATTACTGAGATTTCCAAATCCGATGAATTTGATAATATCCTCAATAATTAGATTTTTAAATTGGGGAGGAATCTCATCAATTAATTTGTCTATGAGCTTAGTTTCAACTCCTTCTAAACTTAATTCCTTGAAGGTCGCATTCCCGTAGGAATCTTCTGCAGCAGTTCTACTATTAGAGGGAATAAGTATCAATAACGGTTTCGCCTGACTATTTCTTAATTCGATTAATTTCGTAGCACTAATACACTTCTCATTATGATTAATTTCCGAAATTATATAGGTATCAATTTGTGGAAATTGAGATCCTATTTTTTCGCTAAGAGCGTTTAATTCTTTAAATGCTAGCCCAGAAATCTTCATGCAATGTCCTGGCTTAGCTGATTTGAGTTCATTATGATGTAGATCTAAAATCAACTCGATTATTTCCTGGTAATACTTATTTATACTCATCCCTAGTATTATTGCTGTTTTAGTTGGTATCGAGGTCTTACTTTTTGAAGAATGTAGGCATCACTTAAATCATCATAAAAACCTATCTGCCGTAATTTTTGCTTAAATGACTCTACATTCTCCTTAAACGCTAAATGTGTATTCACATTTGCATTCAGGAATCTTTCCTCTGCAATTCCATTAATTATTAGGCCATACCTTTTTCTAATAATTTTCATAAGCTCTTCAATGGATAAACTCCTTGTTATGAAATGATCATCTTCTCCTTTCAATACCAAAATTTGAACTAATGTCTCTAATAATCTAGTTCCTATTACAAATCGTCTGGGATGTTTCTTACTTCTACCCTGAGCCATAAAGCCCCTATCTGAATTGTTCTGACTTAGATTGGCCAATAACCTTTTATATTCTACGAATTGCCTTTTAGCCTTACTATTCAATATTATTGCTAAATATTTATCGAAATAGGTTTCTTCATACTTCACAATATCATCAACCAAAAGCCTATCATCCTCATCCAAATCCTTATATAAGATGTTATATTTTGCCTTGAAATAGCTTTCTTTCTCCGCTGTTGATTTCTTCAATTCATCTAGCGCTCTGTGCAAATTAGTTGAGTTATCTTTATCTAATCCAAGATACTCAAGGGTCATATTAATTTTAAAGGTGGCTACTATATAATTGTAAATTGAATTGTATAGTCTATCAGCATCTTCTATTGCAAAATTAGACACCTTGCTTTCAAAGTCATCAGTAGCGTCTATAATAATATTCCAGTTATCCTCCACATTAGAAGTTCCATTTTCCACCATAAGGGGGAGAAAATGTACCAGTTTCTGTGTATATAAAGACATATGGAAGGAAATTATGGTTTTTAAATAATCCACCAGAACACTTCTAGGAATCTCATCCTGATAAGCTAATAATCTTCTAATATCATCGCAAAATAATTCAGCTTGTTGTTTTAATAAAGGTTCTATTCTATTTAAGGAGGTTGATGTATCTAATACGAAGCGAGGTGAAACCTTAGGAATAATATTTAACATTCCTAAACTATCTATATCCAGATCACTTAAATTGTTTAGTTTATCGGTTGCAGGGTCCCAGCCTTTCATCAAGAACATTTTAAGATCATTCTTAACCTTATGATTTGCACTCAGCATTAAATAAACCTGATCAGCTGAATAATAATCTCTTGCTACATTTGCATTTCTAATCCTATAACTTTCTAAATGTATAGGTCTTAAGGATGCTAATTTTTCCTTATCAACTTTACCTCGAAATGCCATATTTAAAAAGTTATTTCGAATCCAAGGTTCTACAGCCTCACTATTCTCTGAATAGCCAGAAACTATATTTTCACTTTCTAGAACCTGAATGGCATTCTTAAGATGGCTGATTTCGACAATTGATTTACCTCTTCCTCTAGCTAATTGCCTTGGTTTTTGACCATTATACCTTAGCAACATAAATAAATTTATTAAGGTATAGTCTATATTAATAGATTTAGCGTCTACTGTATAAATAAGCTCATTTCGAAAGACACTCTCATCTTTATTCATTTTAATCGCCATACTTAAAAATTTATAGGTTCGATCAATATTTTATTCTGGTAATCCTTTTTAATTTTATAATAATCTGAATCACCATTGGTAACCACAACCTCATTATAATTCAAGTTCTTTAGAAGATTCTTGAAAATAATTAACTCTACAAACTTTCCTCTAATATCATTTAAGGAAGGACTAAAACCTTGCTGGATGAAATAAAGCATTTCGTATAAGTCAAGCGAAATGGTCAGTTTAATATGATGTTGCCCTTTATGCCTAAACATAAAACTATCCGGTTCATATTCGAGGTACTTAACCAGATGCTCGGTATTATTTACTTTCAGCTCAAAATCCGATAAACTGAATAATCTATATGAACTACTATAACGATCATTTACCTCAGTGGCCGCTAGCACAAGGCTTTTTTGATCGATATTAACGTTATCACACCCCTCATTTAACGCAATTGCCCTAGATATACTCTTTATCGTTTCTTGACTGCTACTTTCATCATGTAATAATTGGACAAATTTGAAAACTGACTGATAAGGTAACCTTAACATAAATGAAGGCATACCTTTTTCTTTTGAATCATTGTTCTTTATCAAGCTAGATTTTGCCTCATAATAGTGATGCCTTATATAGGTCTTCTGAATTTTTCTAATTCGCTCTAATATTTCAGGAGTTTTTTCGTGGACCGGTAAATGAAGTTCATCGCTTTTCACCTTATTAAATTGCTCAATAAGGTTGATTTCTCTTTCAGAAAATTCTATAAACTCTTTAAATCTATGCTTATCGAAAAATAGATTTCTATCAATATCCGGTATAGGTACTTCACCAATATCGGTTTCTCTTAACAACTTTATCAAACGATCTTGATTAGCTGAATCATCTATATTTGGGCTGGTGATATTAAAATAATAGTATTGCCAATACTTCTCTGGAGCACCAGCAGCTTCATTAAATAATTTATCAATATCTGGGCATTCATAGTCTCGGGTCAAAGTAAACGCAATAAAAGAGCGCAAATCACGCATAGTAATATGCAATTCTCTTTTTAGACTTACTGTTCTTAGCAGCCATTCCATCCTACTAATAACCTCATCTCCAGACGCTGGATCATTAAAACTATCTACATTATACTTAATGAAACATTGATTAGCTAAAGAACATCCTTCACATTTTGACCATAAAGCTTTATTAGTCAATTTTTTAACCTGCTTTCTAAAAAGGCTTCCTCCATGCTCACTATCAGCTACCACTGAACGTAGGTTAAGATTAATGATCATTACCCCTTCTGGTAGTTTATAATGGCCCTCGTTATAGAAATATTGATCTATTAAATTGTACAGGTCTTTATGTTTGGAAGATGTCATTAAAAAATCAACTAAACGCCCTTCATTAATTGCTATGATTCTACCCTCCTTGGCCCGATTGAAATCTTTAATATTTTCAAATGGCTCAAAAAATTTATCAAGAACCTCATTATTTGCATTTTCTTCTTGATCCTGAGATCCATCATAATTGCTTTCATATGGAGTCCCCTTAATCTCAAAACGAGCCCCATTATTATGCTTGAAATTTTCTAAGTTTTTTACACCATGATTTTGCTCAATTTCCTTTATAAAAGCCGTTTTTCCGTCTCCAGCATTACCAGTAATAATTAATAATTTATACCTGTCGTCTAAAATATCTGGTATTAGCTTTTGATCTAATAGGGAGGGAGAATAGGTGAGCTTATCGAACTCGTTCATAGTTTGACTAGCACGAGTACCAAAGTTACCTTGTTTAGATTGACTGTATAAGGAATTAATATATTCTACAATATTTAAACCCTCAACATCTACTTTAAAGCGTTTTATTTTCTCTTTATTTCTCTCAACAGTTTCAACAAGGCTATTATACACCCGATCTATGTTCCCCTCCGTAAAAGATTTCGCATCTCCGTTCCAAAATATTTCACTTACTATAGATTCGCTATCTACCTTGATGTTAACTTTTATCTTTTCATTTAATTTTATTGAATTTTTATACTTTTTGAGATTGTCTTTAAACTTACCTAATGCTTCATCTATGGTATCATTCAAGGTCACAAAGCGCTGCATATTGTCAGCTAGTTTAATATTGCAGCCTGGTTGATATATGGTAATTTCGGTATGGTATAAACGCTCTGTATTCGGCAATTCAGTACTTGCCTCTTGTTTTTCAGCGAGTAAATTGTCTAAACCTATTTCTTCTAAAGCATCTAACATTTCCTGAGCTGAACTAAATCTTTCTTCTTTCTCAGTACTTATGGCTTTAAGAAGAAAGGCTGCAAAGTCTGATGAAATAGCATCATTAAGTTTCTTAGGATCATTAGGTTTTTTAGGCCTAACAGGCATTTTATGAGGTGCCCAGGGATACTTTTTACATACCAATTCATAAAGAGTAATACCTAAGGAAAATACATCGGCTGACCTATCCCAGTTTACATTATTACTATCTGTAATTAGATCTGGAGCTAGATAAGGATTAGTCCCAACAAAGTCGGTATTATCTTCAGCAAAGGAAGCTACATTAAAATCGATTAATACAAATCGCTCTTGGTCATCCCAAATAATATTCTGAGGTTTGATGTCCCTATGGTACATTGGTGGATTTTGCGATTGCATTACTACCAATGCAGACAAAACATCCGTTGCTAATTTATAGATTCTATGAATGGGTAATCGAGCATCCGTACGGACATAGGTACCTAAATTTTCACCATCTAACAGTTCCGTTAGGGTATAAAATTGTCCTGATGGTGTAGTTCCATTCCAAATAAACTTAACGATATTCGGATGATTAAGCTTTACTAAGGCCTTATATTCATCTTTAACAGAAGAATCATTTACACTCTTGTTAAACAGTTTCATAGCATATTCAGTACCCTGAATTGAATGCTTGACTCTGAATACCTTTGAATATCCCCCTTTACCTAATTCGTTATAAATTGTATAATCCCCAATACGATCACCTTCGCTTATTTCTTCTAAATCTTTTTCGGAAACATCCTCCGAATCCGAATCGGAAGTTTGATCTCTGGTTTCCGTATCTTCTTGCTTAGTAACTTTTCTGATAAATTCTTCCAGTTCCTCTACATTGTCGATCCGCTGAAATTCATCTATTAAAATAGTTTTATTACATAATTCATCAATCCAGGTGGGTAAGGATGGTTTTACTTTCGAAGGCCATTTGGCTTCAGGTAAACGCCCTTTTAAATTATTCAATTCATAAGGTGAGTTAATAGGCTCTTCTCCCACAAAAAGCCAATACGCCAAGACACCAAAGGAATATAAATCTGAGGCTCTACTAGCCTCGCCTACGGTCAACTCCAAAGCATGATAGGGTGTGGCATTCTGTTCGTTTATGGTAGCTTGAACGGTATAGCCTTCTTCATTGTGATAAGTGAAATAGGCTTTTCCAAAATTACCTAACATTGCATAGCCTCCACGATAATAGATATTATCAGGATTAATATCGCGGTGGAAAACATTTTGCTCATGAGCTGCTTTCAGTGCAGCCATAATATTCTTTAGAATATCTATTTTCTCTGAAAAAGTAAATTCCCGACTTTTCGCAATATTCCGAAGCGAATCTTCCTCCAGAAAATCTGTTATTTCATAAAACAGATGATTTTCTTCATCTAATTCATATTGAACATTGGTTATAAATGGATTACTTTTAATATGCTCTAAAGCCTTAAATCCATTCTTAATTTTTAACTCACGTTGCTTGAGCTCTTCTGGTGAAAACCCATTTACCTGAAGCGTATATTCCTTAATTCGTTTTCGTATAGATGAAGTAACCCCTTTCGGTTTGGCCAGGTATTCTGTGAAATAATTTTCTTGATCAACAATTTCTAGAATCTCATGACCATAGAGCTCTTTTTTATCTTCATTTTTCTTTTCGCTGAACTTACCTACTAGGAAATCAATAATTTGATCCTGTATATCCGCTATGGCATTTTCCCATTTACCCGCGCTCTCAGGATCGGTAATGTAATTGATCAATCGCTTATCTAATTGAAAGCTTACCTTTCCAGCTTCTTTCCATATTGATGGCTTTATGCTATTAGGATAGGATAAAGTCACCATATTCTGAATCCAGGCTTTCCCCAACTCACCATCTTCCTCTTTTAATTTAGAAGCTAAAATAGCGGTTTTAATACGTCCTGTTTTTAAAGGATTTGGCCTTTGGCGGTCATTCACATACCAATAATTATCATCACCTTCAATACGACCTTTCCAATCTTTGTTTTCTATGTTATAAACAGCATGTGGTGTAACCACAATTAGATCGTATTCCCAATATTGAGTCTGATGGTTGCGTGGATTGGTAGCTGCTAATTCAATATTTGGAATAAGCGTATAGTTTTCTGGCAGATTTACTTCCAGAAAATCCATTAACCGCTGCTCTCCTGCGTTAACAACCTTCTCAAAATAGGGTGGTTTTATGATTTTTGCCATGATTCTATTTCGTTTTCCATCATATTAATAGACTTAGATTCTAAACTTAAAGCTCTGGTAAAATTCGTATAGGCTTGTCGGACTTTTGCACCAATTATTTCCTCTTCATGTTTTCCAATCCTTGGAATTGGATAACCGTGTAACATAGGATATATATAACCCAATAAATTTGTACCATGCACACTATTTCTTAACATTCTAAACCATAGATCTGATGAAAGGACTGTAAAAAGATAACCGGGGTCAATTAATTTTTCGTCTGGAACGATTCTCATTAGACCTTCTGCAACAGTTTGGTTTTCTAAATATCCGTAACAAAATTGAACTCGACTAAATATTTCATTCTCACCTAAAGTCCCTAAAGCCGGTATAAGAATTAAATTCTTTTTAGTTTTCTCATCTGCCCAATTCTTTATTGCCTTTTTAGATATTAATTTACCTTTTGGATTCAAATCAAAAATATCCCCTTGGTTCAATAAATTAACAGCATTAATGGATTTTTCGGAAACTTTTACTCTTTTAAAACGACCACCTCTTTCTAAAGGTTTTTCAATCACATCTCGGAGGGTATCGTGTTTAATTCTTGATAGAAGTGAAATTATTTTTTTCTTTCTAATACTATAATTTCTACCTCGAAATGTATGCTTCGAAATATCTTTAATGTTCACTTGGTGAGAAAGACTAATATCCCTTTCCAATGGAAAATTAAGACTATTTACTTCCTCCTTACTGATCTGACAATTCGAATAAAACTCCTCCTTAGCCTCCCTTAGTAATTTATTAGCATTAGAACGTAAATCAGCTGCTTCAACAATTAGATCATGGATTTTTGTTTGTAAGGAATTGGGAAGAATGGGAATGGGTAATTCATTTAAATGATGTGGCTCAATGTGCTTAACTACTCCACCATATCCTGACTGAGTTAATAATCCATATCCATAATTTGATGACAGGTAAGCATATAAAAACCCGCTTTTAATACTTTTGTTATTAGGTATTATACGAATTAAATCATCCGTACCAATTACATTTTCAAACTCTTCATTTGTATATATTGTATTTCCTATAGTTCCCGACCTTGATACTAGTATCCAATTCTTCTCAAGCATTAAATTAGCCTTATCTGTATACTTTCTTGAAATGAATTTGCCACTTGCAATATCAGTTTTCATCATGTCAGAAGCGGTTAAATACGGAAGACCATATTCTTCACTTGTAACATATACCCTTTTAAAAATATTCCCTTTAAAAATATCTTTGGTTTCCAATGACAGCTTGGAAACTTTATATGGGGATTGCCTTAATTTGAGTTTAGTTAAAGGCCCATCACTTAAATGAAAAGAGGCATCTAAACGTAAACCGGATTCCGAAAGCCAATCACTTTTAACTTCTATGGTTTTCATTATAATATTTTATTTAAAAAATTATTATAAGCTTCTGAAATTATTGGTAAATCGTCATCAAGTTTTTTAATTTTTTCCTGCCTCGTTTTTACCTGCGATTCACTTCCATCCCTTTTTTGTACTAAATATTCCTTTTCTACTTTAAATATTATTTCCGCTCCATCATCATCCCTTAAATAGATGGGATTACCTCTTCTATCCTTTCCAAGCTTTTCTGCAATTGCCATAAACACCTCATAATTTTCCTCTCTATCCTGAGCAAGTTGGCGTTCTAATTCAGTTTTCTTTTCCAAAAATAATAGTGAGGCTTGTACACCAACTTGTGGTAAAAATGCTTCTACTGCTAGATCTACCGAAGCTAAAACTTTAAATTTGTCAAGTATCCATTCTCTAACGGGTAAAGTATTTGGATTGCCTAATATACCATCTGGTAATACAATGGCCATTTTTCCGCAAGGTTTTAAGAAATTATAGCAGGCTTCTATAAATAGGATTTCTGGTGCATTACTGTGGGCTCCAAGCTCGTACCTTAACGAACCATCTTCTTTATATATGATACTTTCATCTACTTTAACTTTTGCCCCAAATGGAGGGTTTGTGAAGACCATATCAAACTTTTCGCGAGCATCAAAACCATAAGTATTGCTATCCTCATCCATAGCTAATAAACTTCTTTCAATACTCTGTTCGATTTTTTCTATTTCAGCAGGATGCTCCCAGTTAGGATAGGCTAAAGAATTAACATGAAAAATATTAGCATGACCATCTCCAGCCATTACCATATTCATTCTAGCAGCCTTTTTTAAATCTGGATCGAAATCAAAACCAAATATGTTATTTTCAGCATACTGCTTTACCATTTCATTGATCTCTGGACTAT
Organism: Gramella jeungdoensis; assembly: GCF_023805255.1. GTDB lineage: Bacteria > Bacteroidota > Bacteroidia > Flavobacteriales > Flavobacteriaceae > Christiangramia > Christiangramia jeungdoensis. The sequence goes on along the minus strand of NZ_JAMSCK010000002.1, from coordinate 361,114 downwards.
TAAATTTCGCTTCTAATAAAGGTCCAGATAGATCAGGATACATGGCTTGGGTCATTTGTTTACGGACGTGATCTAATACCATCACCAGGAAACCTCCTGAGCCGCAAGCAGGATCCAACACTCTATGATTTTCCTTTGGATCCAGCATTTCTACCATTGCTTTAATAATGTTCCGTGGAGTGAAAAATTGACCTGCTTCCTGCTTTAAAGTATTGCTTACAATGGTTTCATAAGCCATTCCTTTAACATCTACAGATGCATCCAAAAAGGAATATTTTGCCAGTTCACCAGCTATAAAGGCCAAACCTTTGTTTGTTAAATCGATAGATTCGTTTCCAGAAAACACTTCTGAAAATACCTCATCTTTTTTGAGATTATTGAATAAGCCTTTAATTCGTTTCGCTACAGCTTCTCGTCCTTCTTCTGTATTCTGCTCTTTAACACCTACCCAAAATTTACGACGGTAAGTAGAGCCATCATCATTGGCCGAAAAACGCCGTTTTTCATCATAGAGTTTACAGAAAATTAGATTTAGCAACTGCCAGAAAGCATCTTTCTTTCTCCCCTCATTCCCATAGATATAATCATGAGAACGTTTAAACACTTTAATTAAGGAATCATTAGCTGGTTTTCTACTATAAGAGCGATCGTTACGGTCTAGATCTTCTAAAGATTCTCCCTCTCCTGGAAAGTCTGATAGATCTGTAAACTCAAAATCTAACCCAATTGCATCTTCTTCCTTTTGAAGAAAATGATAGCTTGAACCATTTGCCCATAGACCAAATTCACAATTATCCGCGGCACCCATGGCGTTTTCAAGGGTTGCTGTAAGTCCTTTTTTCTTGTCAGTAACTTTTACTTTATCATCCTGCACTACGACCATACGGATGATATTTTCTTGTAAATGATCCTTTCCCTTCTCAAATACGACTAATTCTAACTTTTGCTTTTTTTGTTTATCGGTTTCTGGATCGGTATAAATTATGGTAAAATCACGCTCCATATCTTCTAGATCGAAACCATACTCCTCATTAAGCATTAAAATAACCGATTGAAGATTGTTTTCTTTTGCACTTATTTTTTTAGGCTGGTTGGTCAGTACGCAGAGTAATTGGTTATCTTCTAAAACTGTACTGTCCTTTTTCTCCTTAATTGCTGTTGCCATATATTTTGACTGATATTTTATTTAGGTTAATTGTGTAATTATATTTTCTAAACTTTCTAAAACCTCATCATAGCCCAAGGTTTTATTTGTTTCGATTATCTGATTTATGAGAACACTTTCTACTTGTTTTTCAACCTCAACTGACAAAATCTCTTTGATGCTATTTTTAGCCTGAGGATGGTCTTCTAATATATTATTGAAATGTATTCCCAATAAAGTTGCCCCACCTTTAAAGATGGTGTGATCTTCAGTATAAATTTCTTCGTAATTTTCTAAAGATTCCTCACGATGAATTTCCAGATAGTTTTGGAGGATGAATGCTAAATCATCTGCATCCTTATTTGTCTTTTGGCTTCTATCTTTCCAAGCTACTATTTTAAGTAACCCAATTCCTGCTAATGATGCAATATAAATTTCAAGACTTTCGTCAATTTTAACTTTCATCGCAGCTTCATTTACAGCCGAAAAGCCCAAGACTGACATCGCAAATTCTTCATCAGGAGGCCAGAAGATCTTATCATTTTCTTTCATGATATTACCAAACGGCACAATATCAAGATCAAATTTTTCAAGATATTTAAATCGCTGTTTTTGATTTGGGTCCTTTGTGAAATTAGGAAGTTTGGTGATTTCGTCTTCTACTTTTTGATATTGACTCCAATCATTGATCGTGATAGCAATATCCAAATCGTGGGTTAAACGCCCGGATTTCTCATTGTGGAGTTCCATTATGATATCTCTAGCGGTTGCACCTATCACGAAAAAAGAAATCTCCGATTCTTTAAAATATTCGGTTAATTCCTCCAGAATCGGTTTTAATAACGGATGATTGAATTTTTTACTGGATATGCTGTAACTCATTCTCAAAAATTTGGTTAGCTATTTCAACATTCCTCCCTAATCCGCTATTCATAAGATCGGTATATACTAATAAAGGTGGGGCTATATGTAAGTCATCATTCCTCCAGAATTTTTGACGTACTTCAACTCTCCCGTCTTTATCTGGCACCAGTCTCATTTTTTTTGCTAATTCAGGTATTTCTAGATTACTATATATAATAAACTCCTCAGGCTTCAAGTTTCCAGTAATCAATGCTCCGGCAGGCTCACCTCCCCAAGTTATCGCATTTCCAAGACCCGATAATTTTTTCCAATTTTTAGCCCAATCTGGATCTATAATTTTCATTTTAGTCCTTGTAATTCGAGGCTTAAGTACTTCATTGTATTCTATCAGCCAGCGCTCTAAAAGATCCTCTTTATTTTTAAGAACTCTTTTATTTTTTGATTTCATCAAATAGTTCAGCTCTTCTAATTCCGCCATTACATTGCTGACAGATCCCAAAGAAACTTCCACATTTTGAGCGATTTTCCTGTATGAGTGTTGAAGATTTTCAGGTTCACTAAGCAGATAAAATATTATTTTTAATCCAGCTTCTTGAAAGGCTCTGGATTGGTTATTTTTATCTTTTGTCTTTCTTGTTTTGCCTTCTATATAAATTGTCAAATCTCCCTCATTAATAAAGGCATTCCCTGCAGTGTCGATATAATTAAAATTCCTTTCCTTTAACAGCCTAGTTGCGTCTTTTGAAATATACTCTCCAATAAAGATTATTGGCTTATCACTGATCTCGCTCAATTCCTCTATTCGGTTTAACATCAAGCCAAGATTAGACGTCCTCATTGCCGATTTAGCCTCCACAATAAATTGTGTGTTTTTGATTCGTAAAAGCGCGTCATACTTAGCTCTTGAAGTCTCGATTTCTACTTCAATACCAGTTAAATCTTCCAGATTTGTTACAGCTTCGTATATAAAATCATTATTTCGATACATGATTTAATGTTCATTTTTTTAGCGTGTTCAGTGACAATGAACACTCAAATATAATGAACACCATGCTTTTGTCAAAAGAAAATTCAAAATATTCTAACATAAATTAAATATCCGTTAGATTAAGAATTAATATTTAGCAGCTAATAACCTTAATTCTCTCTCCTTTTTTTCTAATATCTTTAGTGCTTCATTGCTATCTTCGTGTCGGCTCCAGAAATAATTCAAAGCAAAGGTTCCCCCAATAGAAAACACCCCAAAATCCATCCAAGCAAGTAAAGCACCTAGCCCCATAGAAGCAGCAGATCGCGTACCTCTTTTAATACCACTTTGCAGTCCCTCCATAGCAGTTTGCTTACCCATAATGCATTTTCGTCCCTCGGTGGTAGTAATAATAAGAACAGGTAACATTGGAAAAATATCTTCTAGAAAATTCTCAACAGGAGAATCAAAAAGAGATTTCATAGGATCGACTAGCGAATTAGTAATATCCTCATTGGAAATATCGCTGTTTAAAAGATTATCATTTAAGCCTGCCACTTCACTAGTGGAAATAATATCAATATCAGGATATTTCTCAAAGGCTTCATTTATATAGCTAAGAGAATCAGTCGCCTTCGCCTGTAGTTCTCGAGCAACAGTACCATCTGCATTCAGAATTTGAAGATCCCATCCTGGCTGCGTAAGTGAATCAGCAACAACCGCATATTGCCCTTCCTCTAATTGTATATCGCCAACCATCTCACCTACATTTAAGTTATCGCGTACATTAAACTCGAATAACTTTCCTTTCCAGTTACTAATAATTCCCGCAAGTTGATCCTCAGACATTTTACTGAGATCGCTTAATTCCAGATTAGGAAAACTAGTTTGGAAAGCCTCAGCTATTTCTGGAGTTATTTTATCATAATCAATATAATCTGAAAAGAAAATCCCGTTGATAGCTGTAGCAGCGGCTATTGAATCTAACAAAGCCTTTTCTCTTTTCTGAACATAATGCTTATACAAATCATTAACATCACGACCTCGGAAAGATTCATAGCTAGATTTTAAAAATGTAATTCTGGGATTCATTTTACAGAAGGATGGTTAATAAAAGAATAAAAGCAATCAATACCCCACCTCCAATAATTAAAAGCTTATGAGTATAAATTTGATTGGCTTGAATTTCTATTGTCTCTTTCAAATTCAGATCTTCTTTTCTTAATTCTCTTATAATTTCATTTACGCCATTTAAATCTTTTTGAAGCTTGGTTATTTCTTCCCCCAATTTTAAATTCTTTTCCTTTTGCTCAATTAAACCAGCATTAAGCCTTTTGCCATCTTCTTCTAATTTATAGATTCTGTGCTTGTCATTTTCAATCTTATTTTTAATTGAATCTATTTCTTCAGAATTCGCCTTGATCCTCCTGGAAGATCCTGCAATTTCACGGTAAAATCTTTCAATCTCGGACTTTCGATCATCTATCTTACCCAAGATCTTATGATTACCCTCTTCTAACTTTTTCGCGGTTGTAAGAACTCCCATTACCGCTTCTTTGTCGTACGAATTATTTTCTTGCAATTCTTTTACCTCTTTGCGATATCGATTTATGTCATTATGCATTCCTAAAACAATAGTAGAATAGGTTTCGGTAAACTGATTGATTTGTTCTGAGACTTTGCCCATTGTAGGTTAGATAAGGTTAGTAGATAATAAACCTGGTAGGGTAGGTTAATAGAGCAACAATTTAGAAAATTTTATGTTTTTCTGGCAACACTTGTTAATAATTCACACGGTTTGCCATAAAAATAGATATCGAATGTTCATCTTTTTTTAGAAATTTGAGTAAATCAACCTTAAACGCAATTTTGAATGAGCACCAATACATTTTTGGATGAATATCAATTTCTTAAAAAACACCTTCCTAAGGCTTTAATAAAACCAGAAATAGACACTTTTAACAAATTACATTCCGATGAATTATTTCATTCTATTAATGACTACCTAAGAGCAAACTCGGAAGAGAAATATATTGAAGCAGACTTGACCGAATATTCAAAACCCTCTGCTACAAGTTTAAATGTTAAAGCTGAAAAATTTCAAGATTTATATAAGCATTTATTTTCTGACTTCAACAATGATAATATAGCTGACCCCAATCTTATCGATAAACTAATTGAAGATTTAGGAAGAAAAGCATTTGGTTCATATCTCCCAATGCATTCTCATTTTGAGAACAAACGTTATCCCTGGGGCATCTACCTTTTCCCTCAATTTATATTAGGAAGATCTCAGCAATTGCATAATGAAATCGGAAAAAAACTAAAAGTAAATCTAGAAGATATTAAATACGCCTATAGCTACGCAATTTTCCGCCACCTTTTATTTCATCATCAAGTGGAAAGGTTCTCAACAAAACATGAAATATTAACTCAAACCGTGAATTATAAAAAGTATCGCAAGAAAGTTTATGATGGGACTTCCAAAACTAAAAAATGGTTAGAAGAGGCTTTAGCAGAGGTTGCCGTTTTAAGAAGCACTCATATCAATAATAATGTTGCAATGGATAAGAACACCTTTCAAGAATTATACAAATATGATCTTCAATCAATGCCTCCTGGTAACCGGGATTATGATTGCGGTAGTTTTGGAGGTCAAGATGAAGCTCAACAATACTTTGCTTCTCAAGTGATTCAATGTAAAATAGAAATTTCAGAACCAAGTACATCTATATGTACAGTTAACGCTAATGAAAATAACCTTCCAATCAAACAAGTCCCTATCTATAAAATTGAATTTGATATCCCCGAAAGAATAAGAACACCAAGAGAAATTGTAATAGGAGTTTAAAATTATTCGGTCTATTCGAGACATAAGGGTACCCGGGGTGTTTTAGGGTCTATGCCGTAAAAAGAAAATGAAACCTTTTTTAGGGGGAGGGGGTGGGCAAGCAAAATTTACGGTATATACTTTTCAACTTTTTGTAAACCAATTTTTCTGTACAGATTCATGTGGTGCAATTCATCTTAAGAATTAACTTATTTGGAAGCAAAACAAATCGCCAATCTTATAGAACTCACTCTTCTCAACCGCAGAATTACATTTAAACCGAACACAATACCTATTGTTAATCAAAGAGAAAAAGTTAAAGGACGGGGTTGAATAAGACCCCGTCCAAAAAGTCAAATTGTACTGTTCAAAAAGTGATGGGTTAAGGGTAGTTTAAACCTAAGCAAATTGGCTTTTAACTCAGTTACAATTGTTAACCCATTTTAATATCCCTACAGTTAACCACCGAATGTAACATCAAAGGGCCCGTACACGGTCCATTCCACATGCACATAGAATTTTGCAGGAGTTTCAGCAATAATTTTAAGGTTTGTTATGTTTCCCCAATCGTATGCTCCTCCCCCTGCGCCATAAGGTCCACCACTGAATGGGGCCTCTTTAGAACCAGTAAGGTTTTTTTGACCTGTAATCTCAAATCGAATCTTCCCATATTCAATATTGAAATATATTTTTCTGCATTTTCTTACTTCCCCAGTCTGCACATACTTGCCTTCACGAAGTTCAATTACTTTTTGCCATCTTTTCCGTTCAGAAATTTCTTCAAGTGACAAATTCTCATCAACTACCTCTGGAGCCATTTCGTTTTCTTCTGCCATAATTATTGGTTATTTAAATTAAGATTGTCCTACTCTTTTGGCTTTTCGGTTACTCCCCGTTTTTTAAATGGTTACAAGCCTCCATTTTTTAACTAATGGTTATGATTCTACCCTGAAAACAGTCAGTTCAAGGAGATTTTGATGACTCTATAGCATGGCAACAAAAATCAAATATTTTCACAAAGTTCATCCATTTACTAATTAAGCAATAATAAGCACAATATTTTATTTAAATATATGTTTTTAAAGCAATCGTTTAACTTATATAATGAATTATTTTTTTGCGTGATTTAGATACTGCGATTTAGGAGAAGTCAATAACGGAAGGGATATTCAATCTTTTTTAACTTAATTGTCCTAAGATCGGGAACAACAGAATAGAAAATTACGTTTGACTCTAAATTAAGGTAAATCCTGTTTAAAATTCTATTGGAATTTCTGCTAAGAAATTACCATTCCTATCCTTAGGAAACGAATTCTTACAAAGGAGACTGATCTTGAATCAATATTATCTATTTTTTCATCCACTCAGAAGAAAGTGGGCCTCTAAAATATAGCTGCGTACAATCTAGCGTACAATATTAAACCTTAAAAACAAAAAAACCCTCAAAATCAACAGATTAAGAGGGTCTTTGGTACTCGGAGCGGGAGAAGAAACCCTAAAATTAACGAATTCACCACAGCCTAATAAAATTGATAAAATATTAGTTAAACTCAATTATGACAGTTTATTAAACAAGGTTTATTTTCATTTAAATAAATAGAATAAAATAGAATAAAATCGTAATTATGTTTGGAAGACGTTTGGAAACTAAATATTAAAAGATTAATTTAGTAATGTTCAAATGTTCAACTTCATATTATGGCAACGGTTAAATACAGGATACGAGGCAAATCCAAGCAAAACACTTCAATTTATATTTATCTATCTACAGGGCGCGGCAATTTCGTTGAGGTTGCTTCGGGCTTCACTGTTAATTCAAAAGATTGGAGCAAAACCACAAACAAACCCAAACAAAATTCAGAAGAGAACCGAAAGACATTTAGTGATCTGAATAAATTAGAAAAGTTTATTTATGATGAGGTGAACGATGCTAATTCTAAAGGGGTTCTAATAGATGCTTATTGGTTACGACAAAAAATAAATGAATGCTTTAAAAGGGTTAAAAAGACCGATAACACTTTGCTCACAAATCATATCCAATTTATTATTGATAATGCCAATACCCGAAAGATAAAAGGAAGTGACAAAATAGGATTATCGGAAAGAAGAGTTTTAGGTTATAAATCTTTTCTTAAAGTGATCCAGGATTACGAGAAGGTAATTAAAAAGAAGATTCACTTTCTGGACATTAATAAACCTTTCGTAAATAAGTTCACTAATTGGTTACTCAATACCCGGAATTACGCAACGAACTACGCGGGTAAAATTGTAGACAATCTCAAAACCGTTGCCTTAGATGCAAAATCGATGGACATTGATTGCAACCCGTATGTAAATAAAATAGAAAGTTTTAGAGAACGAAATCAAGACCGCTATATAGTTACTCTTTCCTTTGAAGAGTTAGAAAAAATCAGAAAGGCAGATTTAGAAAATGAAGCCTTAATAAATGCCCGAAAGTGGTTATTAATTGGATGCGAAATTGGTCAAAGAGCCAGCGATTTGCTGAGGTTGACTAAAGAAGATATACGATATTCCAAAGGGAGTTATTACATAGATATTGAGCAAAAGAAAACAGGTAAAAATGTTACTATAGGCGTAATAGCACCGCACGTAATAGAAATAATTGAAAATGGCTTTCCCTATCCTGTAAGTTCTCAAAAACTCAATAAGCATATTAAAAAAGTCTGTGAAAAGGCTGAAATCACTGAAAAGATAGAAGGTAAAAAATATGACAAGGAAAGCGGACGTAAAAAATTAAAGAAATACCGCAAATGCGATTTAATTACTTCACACTGTTTTAGAAGATCCTTTGCTACTAATTATTATAAAAAAATACCTACTCCAATTCTAATAAATATTACCGGGCACTCTAAAGAAAGTCTATTTCTAGAATATATTAACCGAAGAGAGGACAAGGATGAAAACGCCAATTTATTTATGAAGTTCTATGAGGAGATACATAAAACCAAAAAGCCGGAACTGAAACTAATTAAAAACGCCTCAAATGAGAACTAAATCAAACATTCATAAGATTCACGATGAATTTTTAACCTATGTAAAATACCGGGATGAGTATTCCATAGAAGAGAAAAAAGAAATTTTAGAATATTTCAAAACTGAAATTAGGAATAGGGAAATATAAAAACATCTAATAATGAGCGTTAACAAAGATTATTTAACTTATTTAGAAAATAAGGATCAGTTTTCAGATCAACAACGGGACGAATATTTAGAATATTTTAAAAAACAATACTTTAAAAAACTATCTTCCCTAATAGACCCGGGGCTTAGGTATTAAAATATTGTTCAAATGGATGAAGCACTAATCCTCGGATATAATGAAATTGTGGGATAAATACCAAATCTATAAGCAAAATATAGAAAATTATTCCAAAGAAGAAAATTTAAGATTATTAGATCAGTTTCAAAAGGAATTCAGCAAACTTGACAACAATCAAAATACTTTCTAAATTTTCTTTAGATTAGTAACGGCAACGCAGTAAATACCTTAGTCAATGCAACCAAAAGCATATTACGCCGGTAAATCTTATCACATTACAGATTTACTAAATGAGATTGAATATTTAGTAAAACTCAACACCCTTGAGCGGATCCAAAAGGCAGAACAGGAAATGAATCTTTTAATTTCCAAAAAGGAAAAATATGATTTTCTCACAACTCAATTAGAGGTGCTAAGGAAGGATTTTCCTTCGGAATTATTTACAGCGCAGCCTTTTGACTATCATTTAAATGCCGAAAAAGGAAAATTAATAATAGATAGGGAAACGGTTATTAATCTGTCTTATGAAGTTCCTTCAGGAAAAGCAGAAGAGGAAATATCTTTATTTACTGAAGATTTAGCATCCGATGATTTTAACCCCTCCTATTTCACTTTAGAACCGATTTATAATGCTGAGGAATATGTGCGAAAATTTGTTGAACTGAAAGGGGAATTTATTTGGCACCTCATCAATTACATTTTGTTCAATTACTTCAAAGATCAAAGGCGGGAATTAGGTTACAAAGATCCTATCGGACAAACTGAAAAGGCCTTTTTCCCTTTTGTTAATGAAACCTCTTTTCAACAGTTTCAGGAATACCAACAGCATATTATAGATCCTTACTTAGATCACAGTTATCTTTTCCAACGGTTAAAAAAGGAAAAATTAATTCAGCATTTACGACATATGGACTTCATGAAATTTCTGAAGGATAACAATTATATAAGTGAGAAAACATTTGATGTATTTGTAGAAAAAGGAAATTTTTATTCTCTTGATAAATGCGGTGCCGTTCATAGGGAAAATAATTTTAATAACATCTTCAAAATATAACCTCAACAGTTTTCCGATTTTTCGGAATAAACTGCCATTTATCGGAAATGAAATGCATTGAAATTTGTTGAAACAAAAAAAGTTTCGGCAATGAACAATGTAACTCAACTTCACAACACAACTCCTGAACAACTTCAGGAATCAATCCTAAAAGGCGTAAAGAGCCAATTAGACGAACTTAAGAAAGAATACCAACCGCGAGAGCCCGAAGAGTATCTAAGTCGCGCTGAGGTCGCCAAAATGCTTAAAGTGGATATTTCCACAGTGCATAATTGGAGTAAGGCCGGAAAACTTCAACGGCACGGGATCGGAAACCGTGTTTATTATAAACGTTCTGAGGTAGAACGTGCAATTGTTCAACTTTAAATCTTTTAGCAATGCACGATATACCCGCCCCAATTATCCATACTTACACCGAGATCAATAAAGGAAAATATAGAAGTGTAAGACATTTCGAACTGAAAACCGTTAAGAACGGAAAATCCGTTCTATCGGATAGGATAAACCTTCAGAAAGACAGACAATTTGCTAAATCATTCCCTAAGTATTGGTTAAAAATCCGAAAAGGTAAAAAATGGAGTAGACCCATTACAGGCCTATTTGATACCGATAGACCTAATTTATTTCATGGGGATAGTCAATATAAAAAACACCTCATCATAGTTCATATTCCGAACCAAAGTGGCCAAGTGTCTATCTACTATTTTCAGAATTATTTCACCCTAAATCACGCAGATATTGTTACGCAGATTGACAGGGATATACGATTTAAAGAACTGGGACATGTTTAATAATCGCACCGAAATAACACTATATTCTGTTTTAGGGCCAAAAACCCTATACAAAGATCCTCCGGGATATAAAAACAGCGAACTCGATTTAAAGCGAAGTGAAGCCACTTTTGGCATTTTCCTGAAAGTAGAAAACAACCTTGAATTCATAGGAGAAGCCAAACAGTATTTAGAAAACCTCTATGCTTTATATGGCGTTCATGCCAAGTGCCGAATGATTCGCAAAGAACAGCACCCGACAACGGACGACTGGGAGTTACATTCAGAAGGATTCTTGGACTTTTCCACACGGGAAATCGAGAACGGTAAATTAACCTTAAAATTTGTTGAAGGCGGTTTACGTGAAATATTAACCTCACAATTACGGGAGAAATTCGAATTAAACAGGACAACGGATATTGAAGGGAATCCGATAACTACTTTAAAAAGAGATGATGTTCTTTTTGAAGGGCGTGAAATCTTTTTGTTATCCCGTTGGGAAAATCAGGAAACAACCGATTTTAGTCTGCATTCCGGGGAATGGAATTCTTCAGGGGCAAACCGTGAAGGATTTAGACCAGCCCCTTGCGTATTAGTATCAAATGCCGATCCTGAGAATATATCGCAACCGCAAAATGTTACGTTTGCTCAAAGAAGGAGTGATATAAGTATAAACCAGATGTTCTATTTGATAGCGGATAGAGATCATGGAAAAGTAAAAGTACCGATTAACCTTTCTTTTCGCATCAATGGTATTTCTCAGCATTTAGTTAGTGTTGCACAATTCAAAGTAACACTAAGACGCTACTTAAAAACAGATGTAGATAATACCCTTGTTTATCAGGACGAGCAAATTTTAATCAATGTAGGAGATCCGCGCGACCACGATCAGGAAACCTTTTCCTATAACGGAACGGTAGAACTCGATATTAAAAAAGACGAGAGTTACGGCCTTTTCTTTTGGATAGACGGAGCGTATGGAGGCGGTGTAGCCGGGGATGGATATATAGAAGTATTTTTCGATAACTATACGTTTAACCAGGAGTTTAGGGAAGATTCGTTTTTTGGGAGCACTAAATCCCCTTGCATGACTGCATGGGATGCTTTTAACCGGCTTTCAGAAATCTACACCGGAAACGTTAATAGTTTTGAGAGTTATTTGTTAGACGGACGGGATACTACACTCCTAACCGATAGCCTGCATAATTTAATCTTTACCCCCGGCGGCTGGGTTCGTAACCTTAAAAAGAAAGACGACAACGACAATTTGTTAGAATGGCCTTTAGAGTTGTCTTTTAAAGATGCTTATAAAGCAATTCACGCCGTTTTACCCGTGGGTTATGGTATCGGTATTGAAGGGAACAAACAAAAAATACTCTTTGAAGATTTACGCTTTTTCTTTCAACGCACCATTGTAGGTCATCTAGGAAAACTCAGCAATATAAAAAGGCAAACGGCCTCTGAATTTTGCTACCAGTCATTAAAATTTGGTTATCTCAAAGGAGGCGAATACGAAAAGCCTTTAGGACTTGACGAGTATAACACCCAAATGACAAGCCGAACCCCTCTAACCATTACAGATAATGAATATGAGGCACTGGGAACGGCAAGAACGGACGCATACGGCTTGGAAGATGCCAGAAGAATGCAATATGCAGATTACCCCGATGAAGATACACCTTACGATAGAGATAATTTCCTAATCGATGTCAAAGACACCCAACGCCAAAGAAGAAACAAACTCTTTGAAGTAAGAAAATGGCAAGACGATTTTGAAGAACAACCCACCGGAACCTATGCCCCTGATACCGGCTTTAATTACAACCTAACCCCGGCGCGAAACAGACAACGGCATTCGTGGTGGTTTAACAACGGGATTGTTAAGTTACAGGACAAAAACATTCAATTCCTGAACGCCAAAGGAAACAGCGAGTTAAAAACAAAGAAGGCCGGCGAAGGCTATGTAAAAGAAAATGCCGATGTACCGATAGCCGATCTAAACAAGCCTTTATTTGAGCCGGAATGGATCGATGCGGAAAAACATTTCGACAAGGAACTTTGGAACAAATTACTCGATACTACCCTGATTGACGGGCGTAGAATTAACAACTATTACGGCCTTTGGGAATTCACCAACGAAGACAACCGAAGTGAGTATGCTTATATATTCTCGGTAAAATCAAAAGACAAAATGACCTTTAGATTGCTTAAGGCTTACGGCATTTAGGCCAACAAAAAGAGGGGTGCATAACCCCTCTAATATTGTTCAAATGTAAGGCAACGTGGCAACGCTTACCCTATTGTCAAATATAAGAATTTCTCTTGATTGATTTTATTAAATATGAATTAAATAATGTAAATCCTGACACACTGGAAGGAAGCCGTTATTTAGATTTTCACAGTAAAGTCAATACCAAAACAGGGGAATTAGGTACTTTTATAAATGCCTATTATAGAGGTCTCGAGTTTAAAATATTTGAACCAACCTCAGCAAATCCAATTAGGAGAATAACCGTTGAAGGAAGTTTACATAAGTATTGGAATAAGGGCGCACACAATTTTAACGACTTCGGAATAGTTGAGGTTAAAGAAGTCATTTCCGATCTTCAAAAGAAATTTTTAATAAAGCCTGAAAACTGCATTTTAAAACAGTTAGAAATAGGAGTTAATATAAAACCACCTGAAAAGACTAAAACCATTTTAAAACATTGCCTTATACACAAAACAGACCGTTTAAAGTGGATCTTTACACATGATGAAGGTAATTACATACAGGCGAAATACCAACAGTATATATTGAAGATATACGACAAAAAGCAGCACTACAAAAACAGAGGTTTCAATATTGAAGATGAGGTTTTGAGAATTGAAATAAAATATACCAAAATGCCCTATCTTAAAAGTAAAGGAATTATGACTATTGCTGATCTTCTTAAGTATAGTTTATACAACTTTACCCCGGAACTTATAAAGCAATGGCACAAGGTTATTTTTTATGATTTTAAAGCCTTGCCTGGCACTCAATACGAACAGACATACAGCAACCCTAATTATTGGGAAAACTTAAATTATGAGAATTTTAAGTACCACCGCAAGAACCTCAACAATATTATAAAGGCACACCCGGAAAATATCAAATTCCAAATAGCAAAATTAATAAAGTCAAAAGCAGAATTTCTAAATACCGAAACTACCGAAATTAACCCTTTATATATACGGTTAAAAACGGTAGTTAGCACCTCAGAGAATAACGATCCAAATAGAAGGTTTTGCCAGGTAACCGGATTAAATATATCTATGCAGAAAGAAGAAAGTATTTTGCTCAGTCATACTGGTCTAAAATATTATTACAAAACCGATAAAAAGATTTTTAAAGAAGTAAAAAGGAAATTCCTTTCAACCCTTTGGAGTGAAGCAGATCACAAAAAACAAATTAAAGAGATTGCCCATAATATCAGAAATAAGGCAAACAACCAAAGAATAAAACAGTCCAATCTATATCCTACCCATCAAACGAATTTACTGGACATTGTAACTATTAAAAGACACTAAGATTGCACTAAGGGCTCAAAAACCTTTCACGGTAAGATTACGGTAAGGGTTCTACCGTTAGTTAACGGACATGCAGAAAGATTTTTTAACGGTCAAATAAACCTGAGAAAACCTAAAATCAAACTAAGTACTTGAACCTGACAAAACCTGACATTAAGAAAAGAGTTTACTACCATAATAAAAAGAATCGAGTAAGGTTTTTTGATAGTCATTACGCGCGCAAGGAATATATTTAATTATGCCTATAAACGTCAAGATTGCGTCAAGGATAAATAGTATTGTTTTCAGTCCCCAAAGACCCTAAGAACAGCCTAAGAGTAAAATCCAAGCAATACGCGCACGCGCGCGAGGGATGAAGTGTTTTCCAACCCGATAAAAAAGGAAGTTTTTTTGAGTCCATAACGTGAGGGTGAAAATTGAAGATTTTTTACAGGTCACAACGCGCACACGACCAAGATTTTTCTAAAGTCATTACGCACGTGCGAGAGACCGCTAATAGTAAAGAATTTTTAGAGTTCATAACGCGTGCGAAAAAGTGATTTAATGGACCTAACAAAACCTAACATTCAGGAGGGGATTTTTCCCCTATTTTACAATTTAGAGTGATTCTAATTTTAATTATTCATAAATTAATTCTCTAACCAACTAATTATCAATTTTATGAGAAAAATTGCATTTCTGTTAATTATACTAATGACGGGTATTATAAATGCTCAATTAAAAGTTAATGAAAACGGATCCGTATATTACGAAGAGGTTGTAGAAACCAAAAAATCAATCTCTGAAGTACATGATGCCATTGAGCAATTTTTAGCCACTAATTCAGGAAATTCGAATTATACCATTAAAATAAATGAAGATGATAAAATACTTTCTAAAGGCAATATAAATGTTATTGGACCAAATAAATTAGAAGTTGTTTTGAATACGGAATTTAAACCAGGCCGATATAGAATTCTTATGGATCCGATATCATGGAACGGTAAATTTCCATTAGCCCCTGAAATGAATTTTGACAAAGGGAAGGCTAAAGAGGAAATGAAGCAAATGTATATAAACAAGGGAATGGAGAAAACCTATAATAAAAAGGATGAAAAAGGTGAAATAGATTCTGATATACAGGAGTTTGTTGATATGCAAACTATGCTATATGATAAGGCAAAAGAGAAATTAAACAGTTTTGCCACCTCTCTTAAAGAGTATGTTTCCAATTATAAAAAAGACTCGGACTGGTAAGGTAAAATGACTTTAAAGAATTATTCCTTCCTAAATATTTTTAGCAGTACTCAAAATATTATAAAATTTCTATATGATTGACTGGGTTAAATGTAATAGTAATATTGTTAACTGGGATTATTATAAAGAAAATCCAGATAAACTTCAGACAACAATAATTGAATGTTGGCCAGATAACATGCTAAAAAACATTTTACGAAAATCTCGAGAAAGAGGCTTCACGGAATTAATTCCCCATCTGGAGAAAGAAATGAAAAAAAGGGGTTTAAAAAATCTCGAATAATGGTAATTTAAAGAAAAGTTTGGAAGATGTTTGGAATTTATAAATAAAAAAACCTGTCTTTGCTTATAAACACTAGCAAAGACAGGTTTCAAAAGTACTCGGAGCGGGACTTGAACCCGCACGACCGTTGCTGGTCATTGGATTTTAAGTCCAACGTGTCTACCAATTCCACCATCCGAGCGAAAAACAAAACCCCGACAAACCGGGGTTCATTTTTAATATTTCAAGAGCGAAAAACGGGATTCGAACCCGCGACCTCCACCTTGGCAAGGTGGCGCTCTACCAACTGAGCTATTTTCGCGTTTTTTTTAAGAACTTCCGCTATGCTCTCATAGCGATTATTGCGGAGGCAAATTTAATACAAATCTCATAATAGCAAAGAATTTTTTGGAGAAAAAATGGCTTCCGCCCATTAGCTTTAAGCGATAAGCGATAAGCCTGAAGCTTTCTGTCTTGGAATGAAGATAATAGCTATAAGTATTAAGCTGTAAGCTGAAAGCTTTACGCTTATTGCTTCAGGCTTCCATGCTCAATAGAATATCTGCATATGTTCATTTTTTCCTTGATGAAAAAACGAACCAAAAAAATCAAGGCTTCCGAAATTTGCCCTGAATTTTTCGCTTGTCTTCTAAATTTCAGGAACTCGCCTTTCCGGCTCAAACAGCCTGAAATTTTCACGAAGCCTTCGCTTCAAATTCTGCGTTCAAATTTCGAGAGGCCGGTTCGTATTATCAGTAGAATCATAAACAATGTACGTTTTTTGATTGGTAAAGGCTTCTAGCTAGAAGTATATATCCTATTCTGTCCCAAAGACTGCCATAAACTAAAAACTACTAACTACAGACTACCCACTAACAACAGACTGCTTCACTTCGTTCGCAGTGACTCTACGAGAAAATGTTTAAAGCGTTGGGTTTGCTCTTAATACTAAGAGCTTAGAAAAACTGTCAACTGCGACTGCGTACTGCTAACTAACTACTGCTTGCCGTTCCCCAGCATGCGTTTGATCTCGTTAAGCTTCATCAAAGCTTCCACGGGAGTTAGGGTATCAATATCTATCCCGATAAGTTCCTGCTTAAGATCTTCCAGCAGCGGATCGTCAAGATTGAAGAAACTAAGCTGCATCTCGTCTTCGGCTGATTTTTTAAGGATCTCTCCCGAATCTTCCATGGAGTGAGAGGCCTCCAGTTTCTGAAGTATCTTATTGGCGCGGTGCAATACCATTTGCGGCATTCCCGCCATCTTGGCCACATGTATCCCGAAACTGTGCTCGCTGCCACCGGGCACCAGCTTTCGAAGGAACAGGACATTATCCTTTAATTCCTTTACCGAAACATTGAAATTTTTGATGCGATCAAAAGTATCACACATCTCGTTCAATTCGTGGTAATGGGTAGCGAAAAGGGTCTTGGGTCGCGCCGGATGCTCATGCAGGTATTCGCTGATGGCCCAGGCGATGGAGATACCGTCATAAGTACTGGTACCCCGCCCGATCTCATCAAGCAGCACCAGGCTGCGATCTGAAATATTATTCAGAATACTGGCCGTTTCGTTCATCTCTACCATGAAAGTAGATTCGCCCATAGAGATATTATCGCTGGCCCCAACCCTGGTAAAGATTTTGTCGACAAGACCTATCTCGGCCGAGTTTGCCGGAACAAAACTTCCCATCTGGGCCATAAGCACAATAAGGGCAGTTTGTCTTAAAATGGCCGACTTACCACTCATATTAGGCCCGGTGATCATGATGATCTGCTGTTCTTCCCTGTCCAGGTGAAGATTATTGGTCACATAGACCTCGCCCGGAGGAAGTTGCTTTTCTATGACCGGGTGTCTTCCCTCCTCAATATCCAGGGCATGAGTATCAGTAATTTGAGGTCGGCAGTAATTTTCGGCCTGTGCCTGTTGCGCGAACGAACATAGACAATCAAGCCTGGCAATCAGTCTGGCATTCTGCTGAACAGGATCTATATAATCTCCCATCCATGCGATGAGCTTTCCGAAGAGCTCCTGTTCCAGCTGAAGTATCTTCTCTTCGGCTCCCAGGATCTTGGATTCGTATTCCTTGAGTTCTTCGGTGATATACCTTTCAGCATTCACCAGCGTTTGCTTACGCGTCCAGCCCTCGGGCACCTTATCTTTATGCGTATTCCTTACCTCGATATAATAACCATACACATTGTTGTTTCCGATCTTAAGCGAGGTGATCCCAGTCGCTTCTGTCTCACGCTTTATCATCTCATCAAGATAATCCTTGCCTGAAAAAGCAATATCCCTGAGATCGTCCAGCTCCTTTGAAAAGCCCTTCGCGATCACATTGCCCTTCTGAACATTCACCGGCGCATCTTCACTGATGCTCTCCTCGATTTTCTTACGCAGCAGGTCGCAGGAATGCAGTTTATCGCCAATCACCTTTAATGCTTCGTTCTCACATTTTGTGGCCAGTTCCTTTACCGGAATAATAGCATTCAGTGAATTCTTAAGCTGGTTCACTTCACGCGGACTTATTCTCTGAGTAGCAACCTTTGAAATAAGCCTCTCCAGGTCACTGATCTCCCTTATCTGGTCCTGGATATCACTATGAGTTTCGGGGTGTTTTATCAGGTAATCCACCACCTCAAGCCTTTTTTCTATAAGTTCGGCATTCTTAAGCGGCAGGGCCAGCCATCGTTTTAACAAACGGCCTCCCATGGGTGAGATGGTCTTATCTATTACATCAAGCAGGGTCACCGCATTGGCAGCCGTTGAATGATAAAGTTCAAGGTTGCGGATGGTAAACCTGTCCATCCACACATATTCCTCTTCGGCTATACGGTTGATGGAAGTGATATGCTGAAGCCTGTGATGTCGAGTTTCCGCGAGATAGTAAAGCACCGCGCCTGAAGCGATGATCCCGTCTTCCAGGTGATCTATCCCGAAACCTTTTAAGGATTTCGTTTGAAAATGTCCATTAAGTGTCTCTTCGGCATAATCGCTTTTAAAGACCCAGTCGTCCAGGTAAAAACAGTGAAGTTCTTTCCCGAACTTTTCAGAAAAATCCTTTTTATATTTCTTCTGAACAAGTATCTCACTTGGCCCAAAATTCTGAAGTAGCTTGTCTATATATTCCCGGTTCCCCTGGGCGCAAAGAAATTCTCCCGTGGAAACATCCAGAAAGGAAACCCCAAGGTTCTTCTTTCCGAAGTGAACGGCACAAAGAAAATTGTTGGATTTGCTGTGCAGGATATCATCGTTCATCGCCACGCCGGGTGTCACCAACTCGGTCACACCACGTTTTACGATGGTCTTCGTCATCTTAGGATCTTCCAGCTGATCACAGATCGCGACCCTCTCTCCTGCCTTTACCAGTTTTGGCAAATAAGTGTTCAGGGAATGATGAGGAAATCCGGCGAGCTCGGTACGCTCGCTTCCGTTATTCCGGTTGGTAAGAACGATATTCAGGATGCGAGCAGCCTTAACAGCGTCTTCACCAAAGGTCTCATAAAAGTCTCCTACTCTGAATAGCAATAAGGCATCAGGATACTTCAGCTTGATGCTGTTATACTGCTTCATTAACGGGGTAACCTTCGGGGATTTTTTCGCTGCCAACTTTTTGAAAATTATTAGCCGCTAATGTAGGGATTCCAGCTTTTTAAAGAAAATTTAAAAGCTGGCATTTATCCACCATTCATCAAAGAAAAACACCACCTAATTCTTTTGAAAATCTCCGTTATTCACATCCTTTATAAAGCCTATGAGGCCGGGAAAAAAATGTTCGGGATCATCATATTGCGAAAGATGACTTCCCTCCGGACATAGTAAAAACCTGCCATTCTTAACTTCCCGGGACATCCACTCCATATATTCAGGATCCATAGTATCGTATTTTGCTCCTATCACCAGGCTAGGAACTTTGATGGTTTTCAGTTTATCTGAAATATCCCAGTTGGCGAGAGTGGCTTCCGGTGTAATCCCAAATTCACTGGGCCCCTGCATGTAGACATATATCTCGGGGTTAAGATGTTCAAAAGTACGATCGATCGAATTTGGCCATTTTTCAACAGGCATCCTTAGAATATGTTTGGTATAGTGATTCGGGATTAGCAATTCCATATACCTCGGATTTTCAAAATCCTTATTCTTTTCAAGTTCCTGGATCTCGGCCAGCACTTCGGGATCCAGCTGCGGACCCAAAACCTCTTTCGCATACTTGTTATATTCAGGAGCACTCGCTACCATATTAGAAATGATAAGGCCTTTGAGATTATCCTGATATTTCAGCGCATATTCCATAGCCAGCACGCCACCCCATGACTGACCAAACAGATAAAAATTGTCTTTATTTAAACCCAGAGCCTTCCTCACCTGTTCCACCTCATCTACAAAACGCTCTATCGTCCAAAGGCTTTTATCATCGGGCTGATCACTGTAATAGGATCCCAGCTGATCATAATATATAAATTCGATTCCCTCCTTTGGAAAATAGCTCATAAAAGGCTCATATAACTCATGTGTCGCCCCCGGACCTCCATGAAGAAGCAATACCCGTACTTTCGGATTATTGCCAACCTGCTGTGTAAAGACATTGAAAATTCCTATTGGGGTCTCCACGGGAACCATTTTCACTCCACCTGTGAGTTTAAGCTGTGGATCATCATAGGATAAATATGATTTCAGATCAATTTCCTGTGAATAAACTGAACTGAAAAAAATAAATGACACCAGAAGGAAGAGACTTTTTGAGAAATTTTTCATCGGAACGCTTTTTAATTTAACCTACTGAATTTAAGCAAAATAAACCTAACACAAACACTCCAAATCTTATATATAAACTGTCTGAAAATAAAAAATGGCATCCAAAAAGACACCATTTTTAATATTATTTCTGAAACGGGTTTACTCCGCATCACGACTTAGCTCTGTATTCAGCCTGTACATATAAGACCATATTTCATCTACAGATTCACGGAATTTATTACGCGTAGATTCCATTTTAGCCTTCCCATGCTTTTTCTCATAGGCCTGCCATGGTCCATCCCGATTCTCATCTAAATCTGCAAATTTATTTAAAGGCGCTGCGACCATATAATGTGGAGAGTCAGGCCCGCCCCCAACTAAATCATACCAGAAACCACCGGCGTTCTCACTGGATGCCATGAAAGTAGAGCTTACGTCCTTTACCACAGATTCGAACTCGGAAGAATTGTTGACCTTAAAGTAAACTACATTAACAAGGTTGGGTCTGTCTCCCTGGCTACGACTAAACTCGGGCATCGTTCTTGCGATATGATGTTCCATTCTTTCCACATAGGGAAAAACATCTGTCTGGAATATGGAGCTACAGGCCTGCCCGGCTTCATCATTATCTTCGTCCATTTCAGCCCACTTATCCATATAAAGGGTTACGGCTACCACGTTTCCAACGCCCTGAACCCGATTCCATACGTTCCAGGAATCAACCCCTTCGTTTTCAAGGTAACAGTCTTTCCATTTTTTCATTCCTTCCTGGAATTTCTGCCCCTGGTTAGGTTTAATGGTTAGTTCCCACATATGCATGATACGGCTATCCTCTTCCTGAGAGAACCCCAGGAATGGCATTATCAGTAATAAAACGATCAGTCTTTTCATAATTAGTTGGTTTTTAGTTAATATTTGATCATTAATATTTCATAATCGGTCACCCGGGGCCGGTGAGAAATAGCAAAGGAGATTAGTTAAGCAAACCCTCTAACGGGCAGAGCTTATAATTCAAAAAGAGATTGGGAACTTCTG
The DNA here is from genome assembly GCF_023805255.1 of Gramella jeungdoensis. GTDB lineage: Bacteria > Bacteroidota > Bacteroidia > Flavobacteriales > Flavobacteriaceae > Christiangramia > Christiangramia jeungdoensis. Next base: position 339,383 of record NZ_JAMSCK010000002.1, on the reverse strand, counting down.
ATGGGACAGGTTTCAGAAAGGATTAATTTATTGAAAATGTATGTCTTATGGAAATATTCAGGATGAACTACCTGAAAATCTGTTATAAAGAGCACGGCCCTTTCCACAAATACTTTAAGCTTCGCTTATAAGAAGAATTTGATCATTCTTATTATCTCGTCATTCCTGCGCAGCCATGGTAATATTGGTGAACATTTTTATATCTCATTTCAAATTTTTGGATTACTGCATTCCCAGGAATGACAAATAATCTTGTGGAAGGAGTCAAAGGATAAGTCAGGGTTCATCACGACATTAATTTCACCTATGGCATAAAGCAGTACCACATAATTCTGTTTTCACGAAGCAATCTTCGGCAGATATCTCTGAAAAACCGGATCATTATTTAATAAAATTAGAACAGTATTATCTTATTCAGATATCTAAACCAAATCCAATGGTCTTAATCAAGCTCTAAATAAAAATACGTTATATACTGAAAATCACTAACTTAGTTAAAATAACTATTATCCAACCAAATAATTAAAACTATGTTTAAGATCAAAAGATTGCCAATTTACTTTACGCTGGTTGCTATGCTGTTTGCAGCTTCCTGTAAAGATTCTGAAAAGGGAAAAGAAACAGAAGTTGAAACCGATTATGCGGGAAATGAATTACCCGTTAATACCGATTCCGAAGAGGCCATGGAAGCTTTTAAGGAGGGTCTGGAATATTTTGACAAAGGAAGTTCCAGGAAGGCTCGGGCCAAATTTGACGAGGCATTGAAACATGATCCCGATTTCGTATCGGCTCAAATGTACAGAAGCTATACCGCAAATTCGGCTAAAGACTGGGCGACCAATCGTGACAAGTTCATGGCACTGCGCGATAAGGCGAATGACGCCGAAGTTATGATGATAGACATTACCGAAGCCGGCATGAAGAGTGATTTGGACCGGGAATTAGAAATCAGTAAAAAAATGGTAGAAAAATATCCAAAATCTGCTAGGGCCATGGATAACCTTGCTATTTTTTATGATAATAACGACGAGGAGGAAAAGGCCAGGGAACACTGGAAGAAAGCACTCGAATTAAATCCCGAATATGTACCGGCTATGGCGAGTTTAGGAACTTCTTATTTATTCGATTCTCCGGAGGATAAGGGGCAGGCCAAAAAATATTTTGATATGCTCGTAAAAAAGGCACCCAACAGTCCGCGTTCTCACATTTTAATGGGCGATTATTATCGCGATCAGGATCAACTGGAGAAGGCCCTCGCAAGCTATGAAAAAGCCGCGTCACTGGATCCCGAAGACGAGGGAGCTTTAGCAAAATCTGGCCACGCAAATTCAATTTTAGGTAATTACGAGGAAGCCCGTCAGAATTTTAAAGATGCGAGGGAAGTAAGTGAATTTGGAACAAACCTCAGTGCTGAAGCCAATACATATGTTTATGAAGGTAAATCGGGCGAAGCACTGAAATTTCTCGATGAGGGAACAAAATCTTTAGACACATTAGATGTTCCCGAAAGCAATAGAAATATTGGAAAATTTCAGGCTGCTATTACCGCTGCTCATATAGCCATGCATGATGGAGACGCTAAACGCCTGGAGCAGATCGTAAATAATTTGAAGTCAATTTCAAAGAAATTAACCAGTGATGCCAATAGTCCTACTGTAACAGCCAATCAAAATGCGTTTATGAACTATTGGGATACCATGTTATTAGTGACCCAGAAAAACTACAAGGAGGCCATGAATAAGGCCGAAACAATCAAAAAAGCTGTAGATTCCCTTAATAATCCTGATAAATTAAATCCTTATCACAGGGCCCTCGCGATTATCCATTATAATATGGGTAATACAGAAAAGGCAGTGGAACATATTGACCAAACCGATGAAGATTATATTCACGATAAATACTGGAAAGCCAAAATTCATGAGAAGGCTGGAAATACTGAGGAGGCTATGGCCTTATATGAAGAAATCGCAGAAGAAAGATTTAACTCTATTGAATTTGCTTTAATACGAGATGAAGTAAACCAGAAATTAGATAAAAATAAGGCCAGTTAAAACCGGAAATAAACTTTAATTAATAAGCCTTCAACGAGAGTTGAAGGCTTTATTTTTTATGTTTTTTTATTCCAACTTAAATTTTGTCTATCGAATAAAAGATATACCTGGTGAATTTATTTTCACGAAGCAATCTTCGGCGGATATTTCTAAAGAGCTTTATCATTATTGTTTTCGATTAGTAGTCAATAAGAATATAGAGATTACTACGGACGTAGGTTTTCAATTCTCAACTAAATACTCCTCTATATTACTCATTAGTTTTTGGGCATTTATTGCATTTTTTTTCAAAGCATTATTGTGCTCAATAGTTTTATTTTTCATTACGAACAAATGTGAAAGTACATAAGTGTCTTTATAGACCGTAATTTCCTTAGCCGATCTTACATCAAAATCGAGTTTTGTCACAAACTTCATCATTTCTAAATTTACCATTTTTGGGGCTACATCGCGAAGAAAGTCCTGAGTTGTGATCTTTATTTGATCCTGAATACCATTGAAAGCTTCGCTGGAATAATAGTGACTTATTGTTTTACGCAATTCATCTGAAGACAAGAGATTAATATTGCCTGAAGAAACCATGTTGTCAAAAGCTACGCTAGTAGGAGTGAACATATCATAATTAGTAATTATGGGCAATAAATTTGAAAAATTCTTCCCATTTTCTATGGATAAATAATAAAATGCAGAATCTATTGTCTTAAGCTTTATAGCATTCCTGCTCTGGATGTTTTCAATAGTTTGCCTGTCTTCGTTAAGATTTTCCTTAATTTCAAGTAAAAATGCTCGTTCTTTCTTCTCATTTAACCTGGCCTCATTCCAGCCGTTAATCTGCAAGGCAATCAGTATCCCAATCACCACCAGGATGATCTCTCCAATAGCATATATTAGATATCTCGAGATTCTGTTTTCACGCAACAGACGGTGACGGATATTTCTAAAGAATTTGATCATGATTAATGTATCTTGCCATTCCTGCGCAGGCAGGAATCCATTTTCGGGTTTCTATAATTCCAAATAGTCATTCGTCCATTCCTTTGCTAAATCATTCCAGTATGGGTTTTCTTCCTCAATCAGGTTTATTTTCCATTGACGTTTCCATTTTTTCATATTTTTCTCTCTTTTGATAGCATCATTTACATATTGAAATGTCTCGAAATAGACCAATAGCTTAAGGCCATATCTTTTGGTGAAACCTTCATTAACCTGATTCTTATGCTCGAACATTCTCCTTTCCAAATCATTGGTTATGCCGATGTACAGAGTACCATGATACTTATTGGAAAGTATATACAGGTAATATTGGTGAACATATTTATATGGCATATCGAATATTTTGTGGATTCCTGCCTTCGCAGGAATGACTAAATATCGTGTGGGAGAAGTCCTAGGGCTGCACCTAACATGTCAATCTGTGAAGATTGACTCCTGCTATTCAGCCTTTTCCCTGGTTGCCTGCCAGTTAACCACTTTCCATTCTTCGTTACGTTTTAAAAAGGTGCCCGAATTCAAATATGTATTCTTTTCACCGCCATCTTCTGGCGTACCAACCAGCCGGAAAGCAACTACGGCCATATTTCCATAAACCTTTACCCGGACATCTTCAGAAGACCAGCTAATGGGAGGCCCGGAATCTTCTTCCGAACTCCTTAAACCATCCATCAGCTCCTTTTTCCCGAATCTTTCTCCGGAAGAACTGGTATAGATAAGATCCTCTGCCCAGAAACGGTCATGCATCTCCACATCGTTCTTTCCTGCACCTTCCAGGAAATCATTTAGCAATTGAGTCAGTTCTTTCTTAGCACTCTCATCCTGGGAGTGAGAAAACTGGGGCATTGTTACTAATAGCAGGATTACAATTATTCTTTTCATAGTTCCTAGTTATTACCTCTTATTGGATAAGGTGGTGTTTCCACCTCCTTAGGCGGATTTTCTTTAAGCTGTTCCATAACTACTTCTATCGCTTTTTGCAATTGTGGGTCGTTGCCTTTAATCACTTCTTTTGGAAGCTGCTCCACTTCAATGTCTGGTGGTACGCCTTCATTTTCCACCCTGAAGCCTTCTTCGGTATAGAATGCGACATTAGGCGCGGTTACTATTCCGCCATCTATAAATTCAGGATATCCAAGCACACCTACGAGTCCGCCCCAGGTTCTTTTTCCTATGATAGTTCCCAGGTTAAACTTTCTGAACATCCATGGCAGGTAATCTCCACCTGAGCCAGCGGTCTCATCTATCAGCATCACTTTTGGACCCTGTATGGAGGCACTTGGAGACTTCAAATCTTTCCCGTACCTGAAATTCCAGTATGCCTGCTGTGGTTTCTTCAGCATATCTATATAGTAATCAGCCAGCTGTCCCCCGCCGTTAAAACGCTCATCAATTATTATCGCTTTTCTATCAGCCTGCGGAAAGAAGTATCTCTTGAAATATTCATGACCTGCATTAGCCGTATTCGGAACATACACATAGGCTACCTGACCGTTAGTAGCTTCATTAACCTTTTTGATATTTCCTTCTATCCAGTCACGGTTTCTAAGATCTCTTTCCGATTCTACCGGAATTACCTTTTCCTTTCTGGAATTATTCATATTGGGGCTTGAGCTCACCGTAATGGTCACGATCTTATTCGCTGTATTCTCAAAGAACATATAAAGATTGTCGCTTGCAGTAACTTCTTTCCCGTCTACCGCCAGGATATAATCCCCTTCATTCACATTCACCCCGGGTTCGGTAAGCGGTGAACGCATTTCAGGATTCCAGTTAAGCCCGCCGTATATCTTTTTTATTTTGTAGCGCCCCTTATCTACTTCAAAATCGGCGCCCAGTAGGCCTCCTTTAATATTTTCGGAAGTTTCAAACTCATCTCCCCTGCTGGAAAATCTATGATGTCCTACACCCAGCTCGCTGAACATCCATTCCATCACTTCATAGAGATCACTTCTAGTAGTCACATGTGGTAAGAACTGGCTATACTTTTCTTTCATCCGGTCCCAGTCGGCTCCATGCATCCCGGGATCATAGAAATAATCCCTGTTCACTCTCCAGGCCTCATGGAAAATATTCTGCCATTCGGCTTTTGGATCTATCTTGATTTCAACACTTCCCAGGTTCAGTGCAGGTTTATCGGGCTTTTGTCCAAGAATGGCAATTCCTGTCTTACCCTGAACTTCATATAGAACCTTTTCACCGTTAGCTGATATTTCATAACCGGAAGCCGGCATAATAAGGGTGTCCTTCTTTTCCTTAAGATCATATTTCCTGAGTTCGCCGGGCCCGTTCGCATGATGTGAAAATTTCAGATAATACAACTGACCTTCCTTAGGCGCTTCCAGCCCGCGATATACTCCCGCAGAAACCGGAATATCAACTATCCTGTACTCAAGATCCTCAAAATCTATTTTTAATGGCGGAGTATCCGGTTCTTTATCTTCTTCCTCTGCTCTTTTCTTTTTTTTCTCTTCCTCTTCTTCTTTTTGAATAACTTCTACATCGTTCTCTTTGAAGAACGGTGAAACTACATCCTTCTGTAGTGTTACCAGGTAAAGAGAACTGCTCATTTCCATATCCTGGTTAGACTGGTCAAACCAGTTCACCACCGGCCCTGCATCGGTAGAAGCAAGCATATAAAGATATTTACCGCTGGGATCAAATTCCGGGTCCATTACGTTGGAATAACCATCTGAAACAGGATACGATTTATTCTCATCCAGAGAATAGACAAAAGCCTGTTCAAAATTAGTGTCGGTAATAATGGTATAAGTGATCCATTTGGAGTCATGGGACCAGTCACCAAACATTTCCCTGAAAACACCGGGTGTGTATAGCACATCTGAAGCCACCTTTGTGGTGTTATTCTTATCCAGGTCATAGATATAAAGGCTTCGACTGTTATCTACAAATGCGATTTTCTTACTATCTGGAGCCCATTCCGGATAGGCATAAAAGCCAGCTCCATCAAGCTCAACTTTCTTAACCGGCTTACTCTCATTCTGATCATATAAATGAAGGGCATACTCTCCCGATTCATCCGAAAAATAAGCTATGGTCTTGCCATCGGGTGACCAGGCAGGGTATTTTTCATGTACTCCGGGCGTGGCCGTAATATTCATGGGATCACCCTTTTCTGCAGGAAATGTAAGAATATCACCCCTGTAATCCATTACCACCCTGGCGGCGGTGGGAGACAATCCATGACTTCTTACATACTGGTCACCCTTTACGAAGCGGGGTCTTAATTCCAGAAGGTCTGTTGCGATGCCTATTTTAATGCGGCTGGTATTACCCGTGGCAGGGTCCAGCGTATGCAGATATCCCGCCTGGGAAAAGATGATCTGGTCTTTTCCGGCAGATAGATTAGTTACCGGGAAATCTTCAAAATTTGTATGTTTTGTCACTTGCTTGGAGGCCGGATCATAACTATAGATATTGAATTCACCATCACGGTCACTTCTGAAATAGACTTTTTCATTTAACCACTGGGGTTTGGAGTCATTACTTCCTCCTTCAGGTTTCGGAATTTCCGAAATCTCGTAGGTTTCAGGATCATAGATCCAGATCCTGGTGGCCGTTCCTCCCCTGTAATTTTTCCACTGGTTAAATCTGTCTCCTAAAGGAGTGTAGGCAATAAAGCTTCCATCAGAATTATAATCTGCCCAGTTAGCATGCGGGATCTTTAAAGGTTCCACATTCCCCTTTTCTATATCCACATTATAGAGTTTTGCGTACCTATTGGTAAAAACGTCTCTTTGAGATAGGAAAAGCACCTTCTTACCGTCTGGTGTAAAATCCCGAACAATATCGGGATATGGGTGCCAGGTGAGTCGCTTTGGAATACCGCCTTCGGTGGGAACCACAAAAACGTCAGTATTCCCGTCATATTCGGCACTAAAAGCGATGGTTTTTCCATCAGGTGAAAAAACCGGGTCGCGTTCTATCCCTTCATCAACGGTGAGTCTTTTAGGATTGGAACCGTCTCTGTTAGCCACCCAGAGGTCTTCCGCATAAATAAAGGCTATTTTTGAATCGCTGATGGCAGGCTGCCAAAGCAAGCGGGTGTCTTCTGTATTTATTCCCTGGTTCTGAGCATTCGTTGTAAAAATGAAAATAAAAGTTACTAATGCGAGAAGTGAAAGTCGTTTCATTGGAGAAATGTTAGTTTAGGTATTCCAGGTTTAATTTACTGTTTTTTTAAAATAATACCCGAAAAATTTATCAGCCTGAAGCATATGCATTCTTCCGGTCATAGCCGGAAGAAGCAGATGTGATATTTTATCAATAGATAATATTATCCAGGATCTTGTCAATATGACCTTCCATGCTACTAAAGTGCCTGTCTGAAAAAAAGATCTTATGCATCTTCCTTTTTAAATCCATTAGTTCCTTACGCGAAAAGTTATTAACAGCGATCGCATCCTGAATTTTTTCAAGTCTTTCCTTTTCGGAATCCTTCGAAAATTCATTGTAGATCTTATCAAAGCTCTTCTCATCTACGTGAGTGCTTATTACTCTGAGCTCTTTAGGTGTTTCAACAGAATCGGCATTAGCACAAAGCAGCAGAATGTATATCTGCAGTTCTATTTTGGTCCAAGGCTCCTTTTCCGCATTCATGATTAATATTTTTTGACTGTTACTACCAATTGCCTTTACTCAATCACTTATAGCCTAATCTTGTTTATACTTATCAAACCAGGCCAGAACCGCAGCAATTTTAGCAATAAGATTGCTCGGCTTATTTGCAATGCCATGAGAAGCACCCGGAATCCTTACCATCGCGGTTTCAACTCCTTCAAGTTTCAGGGCCGAATAGAATTGTTCCGATTCAGCGATGGGAGTACGATAATCTTCTTCACCCGTAAGTAACATGGTAGGTGTGGTAACATTTCCTACGTAGGATATGGGAGATCTTTTCAGATACGGCTCGGGATCTTCCCAGGGCTTATTCGGAAACCAGTATTTGCTGAAGAAGCCGGGACCGTCTGCATACAACACAAAACTGTACCAGTTGATCACAGGCTTCGCGACTACAGCAGCCCTGAACCTGTCAGTCTTCCCAACTATCCAGGCGGTTAACACTCCGCCACCACTGCCTCCTGTAACAAAAAGATTCTGTTCATCCACAAAGCCTTTTTCTATCACGGCATCAACACCACTCATAAGGTCTTCATAATCATGATTGGGATAATCGTGATGTATAAGATTCCCGAATTCCCTGCCGTAACCTGAGCTGCCACGCGGATTTGAGTAAAGCACCACATAGCCCGCGGCGGCGTAGGCCTGTATCTCGGCAGAATAAACCGAACCATAACTGGCAAAAGGTCCTCCATGGATTTCCAGGATAAAGGGATATTTCTTATCAGGATCAAAATTGGGAGGCGTCACCAGCCAACCCTGGATCTCCCGATCGTCATAAGACGATTTCCAGGTGATCTCTTCTACCTCTCCCAGGTTTCTAAACGAAAAAAGATCTTCATTGAGGTTAGTGATACGCTTCATCTTACGACCATCATGATAAGCAAGATCTGCCGGATTCAATGCAGTTCCATAGGTTAATGCAAGGTCTCCGCCTTCAGAAACCGAAAAAGCCGCAGCGTTATAAGGTCTTCCAAGTGAGAGTCCACCCAGGTTCTCGGCAACCACCTCCGTTTTTCCATTAAGATCTATATGGCCAATTTTAGTATCTCCGTGATCGTCATACTGAAAGAACAGTCCCTTACCTTTTCCATCCCACTGAATATTCTGAATATCCCTGTCAAATTCAGCCGAAATATTCCTGGGCTCACCTCCTGCTGCATCCATGATATAGATATCGCTTATCTGGTAGCCCTGTAATTCATCATCAAAGCCCAGGTAGGCTATGGTATTGTCGTTGGGCGAAACCACCGGACTAAAATCGGGTCCCTCCCTTTTTGTTAGGGGCTTAACATCTCCTGAACTTAAAGTAAGTTCATAGATCTCTGAATTTAAAGGTTCAAAATCGGCATTTTCTCTAAGATTCGCTGAAAAATAGAGTTTTTTATCATCAGCAGACCATACCGGGTTACCGTGATCATATTCTGAAAAAGTTAGTTGCTTTGGGGTACCTCCATCGGTTGACAGAATAAAGATCTGGTCGTACCCGCTCTTTAAATATCCCTGACCATCACCACGGTAGTTCATCTCATCAATGTATTTTGGTGGATCGTTCCATTTCGCGCCTTCGGGCTTGGAAGGAAGTTTTATAAACGGATCAGATTTTTCAGGAACAAACATAGTGAAAGCAAGATAATTCCCATCATTAGACCAGCTGATATTCCCCGGACTCTGCGGAGTATTGGTAAGCGGAAAAACCTCGCGTGTGTCCATCCACATAAGGTAGAGTTTCATCTTATCGTCCTGCATATTCGACCTGAAGACAAGCTTTTTGCCATCGGGGCTCCAGCGTGGAGAAAAATCATTCTGATTCCCTGAAGTTAGCGGCCGGTTTTGAGAACCATCGGGATTGACTATCCAGAGATTAGACAGGTTCTTATCTGTCATTACATCCTTAAAATTTCGTACGTAAATGATTTTTTTACCATCGGGAGATATTTGAGGATCGGAAACATATTCATAATCGAAGATATCGAGTAATTGAAGTTCAGATTTTTCCTGGGCCTGCAGACAGGTGCCTAAGAGAATAAATACCAGAAGCTGGAGATTTTTGTTCATAGAAACACTTTTTTAAGACAAAGATGGGATCCCTAAAGATCCCATCCCTGATATTGGTTGGTCATTAAATTATTATTCCACACTAACCCTGGCAGTACTTTTTTGAAGCAGCGCAAGGGTAAAGAATACCGGAATGGCGATAAAAGTTAGAAAAACATAATCATTACCCGGCAGGATGGTACCAGGAGAAATAGTATTTATTGTAAAATATACTAATATGGGTAATAAGCCAATAAGTGCTCCAATCAGCATCAGGTTCAAACCTGAGACCTTTCTCTCTTCAGGAGTAGCCCTGACATATTTCCTGATGAGAACATAAAGCGATAAGGCGAAATAAAAGATGATCACCGCTCCTATCATGATCCTGATGCCGAGGTTCAATGTGCTGGTACTATCAGGAAGGGTCATTTCCAGCCCCCAGAAAACCAATGCCGCCAATATTGCCGGGGCATAAAGTAATTTCAAGTTGTATCTGCTTTTTGGCGGATAGTATAACATATAATTAGCCAGTGCGGCAAAGGAAAACAGCACAATGGTGATACTCAAGGCTGAAAGTAGCCTTTCAGTAAAACCGGGTTCTATATATGGCCCATTAAAAAAGATGAAACCAAAACAAAGCATGAAAATAGCGAAGGTATAACTGAGAACTGTCTTCTTGCGGTAGTGTGTAAAAATTCCCATTACGATGAAAAGTATACCCATCACGAAAGCCAGGTTATTTAGCATACTATCCTTTTGAGATAATTCGGCATAAGTAAGCGAAGCGGTTACTTCTTCTCCATTTCTATCTACAACGAATTCGCGGGATTCTCCAATTTCAGGCCTGCCTCTTTCAACCAGGGCTTTGGTATCGGTAACCGGAATGCCGCCGGTGCTCTGTATCACATCGCCAATCTGCAATCCCGCCACCGCGGCAGGACTGGCATCTTCTACCTGGACGATCTTATTATTACCATCTGTTTGATAACCTGAATAGGTGTAATTCTTGGAGTCCATAAGCCCCATGACACCCCAAATAAGAAATAGCATTCCCACAAGAAGCAGGAGCCCAAGGTGATTTTTCGATTTTGTTTTCATAATCGGTTGGTTTTAGATTAGTTATTATTAATACACCGGCAAAAGCCAGAAATATTCAAACACAATGGTCCCGATTTGGAAAAAGACCGTTTATTAAATTGAAAATGAATGATACAATTTAGTTAAATTTTTGTATTTATTTAACTTTCAGTAGTTTAAATAGAATGCAGTTCACAAAATTTTCTTAAAAATCTGAGGTTAAGTTATAAAAAAACCGGCCTTAGCCGGCTTGGAGTAATAATAGCCATATTGATTATTCCTTCCTGGCAATGCTGCTCTCCCAGAGATCAACGTAAGTAAAGAATTCATCCATCTTGGCCATGGCTTTATCAGGTCCACCGGCCAATTTTGCCATTTCATTCATCCATTTTGCGTCATTGGGAGTCATCTCATAATTCAATGTTTCTATACCTTCTTCCATCTCCCATACTACAAGCATATCATGATCTCCGGTTGCAAAATGATATACCGTGGGCTCCTCTATTCCGGCATTTTTGTCGGCCTTTGCGAAATACTCCTGTATAATACCCATCGCCGCATCCTTTTTCATGGGTTTGAATTTGATATATACCATTTGTACCCAGTTAGGATTTTCATATTTCTTAGCGGTCATTTCCTGGGCCGTTACCAGGTGAATACTGCAAAATAAAAATAGGAGCCCGAGGATTGTTCTAATCGTTCTCATAATAAAGATTGGTTTAGTTAATAATACTATTCTAAACCATAGCGCAGGAAGTTTCGAAGAAAATAGGGGGATTTAAGGAGTTCTAATTTAGTGAAAAAAATATAATTTTTTGAATTTCAGAATATTGATAAAATTCTTTTAATCCCTCAATTTCCTATTTTTGCCGCATGAGCAGACGAAAATTGAAAAATGCCGAACTCGACCGCAAAAGTGTAGAGGAATTCAAGCAGGCTAAAAAGACCCCGATAATTGTTGTTCTGGATAATGTGCGCAGCCTGAACAATATAGGCTCAGTCTTCCGAACGGCCGACGCGTTCCTTATTAAAAAGATCTACCTCTGTGGGATCACTGCCCAGCCACCCCATAAAGACATTCAAAAGACCGCTCTTGGAGCCACTGAAACGGTTAACTGGGAATATGTTGAAAACACGCTGGACCTTATAGAAAAGCTGAAAGGTGAAGGAACTAAGGTTTACGCTATAGAACAGGCCGAAGGCGCCATCATGCTCAACGATTTCCAGCCTAAGTCAGAAGAGGTATGCGCCGTGATCTTTGGAAATGAAGTGAAGGGCGTACAGCAAAAGGTGGTTTCAGCCAGTGATGGTGTTATTGAGATTCCTCAGCTAGGTAGCAAACATTCTCTGAATATTTCGGTTAGCACGGGTGTGGTGTTATGGGACCTTTTCTCAAAAATGAAAAGCCAGCCAGATTAACGCACCGCTTTATCTATTTCTTCAAGTAAATAAAGATAATCCTTTCGATTCGCTACAAAGTCCAGTCCTGAAATATCTATCACCTGCACCTTCATATTGCTTTGTGATTTGATGAAGTTCAGATAACTCTTATTGATCTCTACCAGATAATCGGGCTGAATATTCTGTTCGTAATCGCGTCCTCTTTTTTTGATATTCTCGAGCAATCTTTCGGTATTCTGATACAGATAGATATATAATTCTGGTTTCACCAGCTCCTTATACATCAAATGAAAAAGCTTGTGATACAAGGAATATTCATCTTCATGAAGTGTGATTCGAGCGAAGATCAGCGATTTAAAAACGTCATAATCTGAAATCACAAAATCCTTAAAAAGATCATATTGAGCAAGATCGTCTGAAAGCTGCTGATAACGGTCTGCCAGGAACGACATCTCCAGCGGAAACGCATACCTGTCTTTATTTTCATAGAACTTGGGAAGAAATGGATTATCCTTAAAGCGCTCCAGCACCAGCTTTGCATTGAAGTCCTGAGAGATCATCGTGGAAAAACTTGTTTTACCTGCCCCGATATTACCTTCAACAGCGATATAATTACAACCGGGAAAATCATAGGTTTTCTGCGGTTTTTCCAGTTTTACCCCGGCAACTGAAATTGGTGAATCATCTCTCGTTTCTTTAAGCAACTGGGCTATTTTCCTGTTAAGAACAGGATGTTTTTCTGAAGAGGCTATATCGTTCAAAGGCCTTAAAACAAAAACCCTTTCGGGAATTCCCGGATGTGGGATCTTTAGATGAGGTGTATCCAGAACTTCATCTTCAAATAAAAGAATATCCAGGTCTATGGTCCTGTTCTGGTAATTTTTAGCATCAGACCGCTGTCTCCCCAGCTCGGTTTCGATCTTCAGAAGCTGCCGAAGTATTTCCTGTGGCTTTAAACGTGTAGAAACCGAAACACAGGCATTCAGAAAAGAATTCCCCTCAAATCCCCAGGCTGGGGTTTCATAGATTTTAGAGATATCCAGGATCCAGCCGATATTCTCATGGATCATTTGCAGGGCTTTCTGCATATATCCCGGGCGGTCACCAAGGTTGCTTCCCAGCGCTAATATTACTGTTTTAGGGGATTTCAAAGCGAATTAAGAAAATTTTAATAGGTAGATCCAAATAATTTCACAGCAAATTAAGCAAAACAAAAGCACATACCCTTAATTTTGTTAATAGACTTTAATAAAAAAATTTGGCCAAATTTTACCTGAAAGACAAGCTTAAGGCTCAGCAAATATATATGGTCTTAAGCGCCTTATTTATAGCTTCCCTGGTTGCATCGAACCTGATCTTTCAAAAGTTTTTTTACTGGGACTTTTTCGGATTATACACTTTTGAGATTTCAGTGGGAATCCTGCCATACCCGGTAACCTTCCTCATTACCGATATAATCAGCGAAGTCTATGGAAAGAAAAAAGCAAACCTGGTGGTTACCTCCGGGATCTTTGCATCGTTCTTTTCCTTACTGATCGTATACCTTGCAGAGGCCACGCCGGCAACCGCCTGGTCACCAATAGACAATTCCCTGTTCCGTAAGGTTTTTGGGGCCACAGCAATTGCCGTGTTCGCTTCTATGGTAGCCTATTTATTGGCACAGTATATAGACATACAGCTTTTTCACTTCTGGAAAAGACTGACCAAAGGCAGACATTTATGGCTCAGGAATAACTTTTCAACCTTCCTGTCGCAGTTCGTGGATACCTTTTCGGTCCTGTTTTTGCTCTGTTCTTTTGGAAAGATAGACTGGGAGCTGTTTGGAGGCCTGTTACTTAGCGGATTTCTATTCAAAGTACTGGTCGCTGCTATGGACACGCCCTTTTTGTATGCCGCGGTATACGGACTTAGAAAACTCTTTGATCTGAAACCTGCTGAAGAATTGAAGTTAGAAACAAATGTTATAAACCAATGAAGAAAGCATTAAAAATTATCGGATTTATATTGCTCACTATCATTATCCTATTGTTAGTGACTCCTTTTGTTTTTGAATCTCAATTGAAAGACCTGGTTAAAAAAACCATGAACGAGAACCTCAATGCACAGGTGGACTTCCAGGATATAGACCTGAGCATGTTTCGCAGTTTTCCGCAAGCCACTCTTGTAATTGAGGACCTCAGCATTATAAATAATGAACCTTTTAAAGGAGATACCCTGGCGTTGGCCGAGGAGGTCACCATGGAAATGTCGGTCTGGGAATTGTTCAAAAGCAGCGAAGAATCCAAGCGTGTTGATGAACTGAAAATGGATAATGCGTTTGTCAACATTAAAGTGGATTCGCTCGGAAACAACAACTACGATATTGCGATAGAAGATACCACGACTGCTTCTTCAAACGGTAAGCCTTTCAGCCTTGACCTGAAACATTATGAGATCACAAATACCCGTGTAAAATACCTGGATGAAAAAGGGAAGATCACCCTGGATATTGAGGATCTTAACCATGAAGGCACCGGTGATTTCTCCCTTGATGAATCGGAACTTGACACCTATTCTGAAGCACTGGTTTCCCTGGATTATGATGGAGTGAATTACCTGAACCGGCATAATGTAAGCCTGGATGCAGTATTCCTGATGAACCTGGAAACACTGAAATATACTTTTAAGGAAAATGAAGCCAGGATAAATCAGCTACCGCTAACTTTTGACGGATATGTTCAGGTGAATGAAGAAGATACTGAGATGGACCTGAGTTTTAAAACTCCTTCCTCAGATTTTAAGAATTTCCTTGCCGTAATTCCTGAAACCTACGCGAAGAATATCGAAAATGTGGAAACCAACGGGAATTTTGTGGTAAACGGAAGGATCTTCGGAAAAGCAGACGATACCTTCATTCCAAAAATGGATATAAAGGTAACTTCAGCCGATGCTTCCTTTAAATATCCCGATCTTCCAAAAAGTGTACAGGATATAAGTCTTGATCTGGAAGTGCTCAACGATAGTGGGCTCGCAGAAGAAACCTATATCAATATCAATAATGCCACCTTCCGTATAGATCAGGACAGGTTTACTACCAAAGGAAAGATCAGCAATATCACAGAGAATATGCTGGTAAACCTTGACGTAGATGGTACCATTAACCTTGCAAATATCAGCAAGGCCTATCCGCTTGAACTGGAGCAGGATCTCAACGGAATTCTTACGGCTGATGTCAATACAAGTTTTGATATGAATTCCATCGAAAAGGAACAATATCAGAACGTAAAAAGTAGCGGAACGGCTTCTATCAGAAATTTCAGTTATGTATCGCCCGAAATTCCTAATGAAGTAAAGATCGCCAATGCCGATATGAGCTTCAATCAGGGAAACGTGCGTATTCCTGAACTCAGACTTACCACCGGGCAAAGCGATCTTACCGCCTCCGGTTCTTTGGAAAACCTGATTGGTTTTCTGTTTACCGACCAGCAATTGAAAGGAAATTTCGATGTAAAATCCAACACTTTCTCGGTTAACGATTTCAAGGTTGCTGAAACCGAAGAACTAACGACCAAAAATGAAGATGGTACCGAAAAGACCGTAGCTAAAACTACAGGTAAGGAAGCGGTGAAGATCCCTTCATTCCTTGATGTGGAACTGAAGTTCGATGCCAACACGGTTATTTATGATAATCTGGAACTGAAGAATGCCAAAGGAGTGCTTGTTTTAAGGGACGAAACCGCTAAACTGGAGAATATCACGACCAATATCTTTAACGGAAGTATTGGTCTTGATGGAATGGTCTCTACCAAGAATCCGACCCCTGTGTTCGAAATGAATCTTAACCTTAACTCATTGGACATTGCTTCATCTTTTAATGGGATGGAATTAATGCAGAATCTTGCACCTCTTGCCAGGGCATTGGAAGGAAAACTACAGTCTTCCCTAAGTCTAAAAGGTAATCTGAATGAGGACCTCACACCACAGCTGGCGAGTGTAGCTGGAGATGCCCTTGCGCAGATCCTTACCGCGGAACTGAATCCGGAAAAAGCGGCTTTACTGTCTCAGCTTGACGGGCAACTGGGCTTTCTTGATTTCAGCAAACTAGACCTGAGCAAACTTAAGACTCATCTTACCTTTAGAGATGGAATGGTAGAGATAGAGCCTTTCGATTTTAATATTAAGGATATCAACTTCCAGGTTTCCGGAAGTCATGGTTTTGACATGTCTATGGATTATGACCTGGTGCTGGATGTCCCTGCGCGTTACCTGGGATCGGAAGTTGGAGGAACCCTGGGTAAATTGAGTGGAGAGGATATTCAGAATATGACGGTAGCACTACCAATTGGAATAACCGGTAGTTTTCAGAGCCCAAATGTAAAACTGAACATGCAGCAGGCAGTGAACAATCTCACTCAAAAAGTGATGGAACAGCAAAAAAGGAACCTTGAAGACAAGGCCGTTGATGCCATCAATGATATTCTCAAAGGAAAAAGGGATCCTAATAAACCTTTCGTTAAAGATTCAACTTCGGGAGATAATAAGACGACCGACTCAACAGGCACGCAGGTTCCAACTAAAAGAGACTCGATAAGCAGGTCTCAGCAGGAACAGGTGAAGAATGCTGCGAAAGATATTTTAGGTGGGATCCTGAAGAATACTAAAAAGAAGACAGATACTACAAAGAATAATTAACCGAACGCACTTAGACAGGTTCAGTGCGTCACCATGAATGGTCACCTCGAGTACTTCGACTTCGCTCAGTACAGGCTTTAGTCGAAAGGTCAGAGTTTGTCATTCCGAGCGCAGCGAAGGAATCTCATCTAAAGAAGAGACTGCTTCACTTCGTTCGCAGTGACAGTCAGACCAAAATTTTCAACTCAACTACAAATCCCTCATGTCCCCTTACATTAAAGACCGTTCCGTCTTCAAATAAGAGATACTGTCCCTTAATTCCATTTAAAACACCTTCATAAAAAGGCGATTTCCCAAGGTTTAGCGTCTTTATCTTTTTCGGAAATTCTTTTACCGGAAATTTAATCTCGGTCTCTTTATTGCTGGCCAGGTAATATTCCCGGGCTTCTTCCGGAATATATTGCTTAAGGTCCTCCCTCACCTCGGCAAGGTCAAGGTCTACCACTTCATTGGTAAGCATTTTACGCCAGTTGGTCTTATCTGAGATGTGCTCTTTTAGAGCCACCTCGGTAATTCCTGCCAGGTAACGATTTGGCACCTCAACGATCTCAATGGCCTCATGAGCGCCCTGATCTATCCAACGGGTAGGGATCTGGTTTTTTCTAGTCACTCCCACCTTTACATCACTGGAATTAGCCAGATATACAACATGTGGCTGTAACTGTGCCTTCTTTTCAAATTCGAGATCCCTGTCTTCCTCCCCAAGATGAGCCCTGCTTAGTTCTGGATTGATCACCCAGTCCCCTGCCTGAGGTATGGAACTAAAACAATCATAACAAAAGCCCTGGCGAAAGATCTTTTTCTCAAGTCCACAGCTAAGGCATTGATATCGAAGGAAGTTGATACTTATTTTTTTTCCAAGCGCCTGGTTCAGGTTTATAAAATCATTTTCCCAAACAAGGTAATACTGAACAACATCTGTTATTTCAGTTCTCATTTTGGTTAGAACACCCTCGTATCTCATTTAATTTTTTATTTTAAGGCTTACTGATTTTTTTGCAGGCTTCAAAGTTTCGTTTATTTTTAACCAAATAACGTACGCCTTCAGAATATAAGCGTTAAAGATAAGAAGAATAATGCCAATTCCATTAGTAAACTCAATAGCTTCATGGTTCCTGAAGAAGCGCATTCATCAGATGGAATTATTCATCAAATACCCTCATGATGTTCAGAAAGAATTGCTTAGAAACCTGCTTTCTCAGGCTAAAAACACCGAATTTGGCAAACGCTTTCAATTTGAGGAAATAGACTCCTATGAAACTTTCAGAGAAAGGGTCCCTATTCAAAAATATGAGGATTACGAAGGCGTTATAGAACGCAGCCGAAGAGGCGAAACGAATATTTACTGGCCAACGCCTATTAAATGGTTCGCTAAATCCAGCGGAACTACAAATGCCAAAAGCAAATTCATTCCGGTAAGTCAGGATTCCCTCGAAGATTGTCATTATGCTGCAGGAAAAGATCTTTTATGCATCTACCTTAACAACAATCCTCAATCCCAACTGTTTACAGGAAAAAGCCTTCGACTTGGTGGCAGTAAGGAAATTTACAGAGAAAACGGAACTTCTTATGGAGACCTATCCGCTATACTTATAGACAACATGCCTTTCTGGGCAGAATTCAGCAGTACTCCCAGCAATGAGGTTTCTTTAATGCATGACTGGGAGTATAAAATGCAGGCGATAGTTAATGAGACCATAAAGGAAAAGGTTAGCAGCCTTGCAGGAGTACCCAGCTGGATGCTTGTGCTGTTGAACAATGTTCTGGAAACTACAGGAAAGGAAGAACTGTTCGAGGTATGGCCTAACCTGGAAGTATATTTTCATGGCGGTGTAAGCTTTCAGCCATATGCTTCCCAATATCAAAAGATCCTTCCCAAGGAAGATTTCAGGTATTATGAGATCTACAATGCTTCAGAAGGTTTCTTTGCCTGCCAGGATCATAACGATTCCAAGGATCTGCTTTTAATGCTGGACTATGGAATTTTCTATGAATTCATTCCGATGGATGAATACGGAACCGAACATGAAATGGCAATTCCATTAAGCGAAGTCGAGATAGGTAAGAACTATGCAGTTGTCATTACTACTAATGCAGGATTGTGGCGTTATAAAATTGGTGATACGGTGAGGTTTACAGATATCAATCCATACCGAATCAAGGTCTCAGGTCGTACAAAACATCACATCAATGTCTTTGGGGAAGAGCTCATCATTGAAAACGCCGAATCTGCCTTAAAAAAAGTATCGCTGGTGACCAATTGCGAAATTGTGGATTATACGGTTGCCCCGGTTTTCATGGAAGGCAGGGATAAAGGAGCTCATGAATGGATGATAGAGTTCAAGACCCCTCCAAAAGATTTCGAAAATTTCAAGTATCAACTGGATCGTGCACTTCAGGAAGTTAACAGCGATTATGAGGCGAAGCGATATAATAATATGACCTTACGGATGCCTACGGTACACCAGGCTCGTAAAAATCTTTTTTATGACTGGCTTAAAAAACACAATAAAGTAGGCGGACAGCATAAAGTTCCTCGTCTTTCAAACTCCAGGGATTATCTGGAAGAATTATTTGAATTGAATTCGCTTAGAGTATCTTAAGCACTCTCTTGTCTTTATAAAAAACCTCACAGGTTTTGGAAATTTTTAAAATATTTTCCATTAACAAAAACGCCCTTCAAGGAAGGGCATTTTTATTAATGAATGGCTTAGTTTTTTTATAAAGAGCTTACCGTATTAGTTTGTGTATTTCTTCCGGGAGCATCTAGATTAAAGCTTAAGGAGAACTTTATAACCTTATCCTGACTACTCATGATATTGCTGGTCACAGGAAGCTGGTAAGCGAAGTCAAACATAAATCGATCGTATCTTAATCCGGCCCCAAGGCTCATATGATTCTTAAATCCTTTCTCCCTGCTCTGGGTAATATAACCGGTACGGAAAGTGAAAGTATCGTTGAAATTGAGCTCAGATCCCAGGGAGAAGATTACTTCTTTCATCTCTTCCGAAAAGCCATCGGGCGCATCTCCAAAAGATGAGAACCAGCCTCCGGCCGCGCTATTGTCCGGAAGATTGCGCTGATCATCGGTAGCAGGAACTAAAAACTTCAGTGCCTCGCCATAAAAAGAAAGCATATCATTCCTTCCCATTGCGATATGATACCCTCCTCCTACTTTCAGAGAAGTTGGAAGCGGATAATCAAAACCTTCCTCATCGGCATACTTAAGCTTGGAACCAAGGTTCTTTAAATTAAAACCTAGGGTCCATTTATTGTCATGCTGATCTAAAGGAGCCGAGGTATAGTAACCCGATACATCGGCCGCCACAGCATTACCCGTTTTTAGTTGCACATCATCATTGCCCTGGTTCGTGGCAATATCCGATCGTATATAACGACCCGTAACCGACATCCCGAAATTCTCGTTCAATTTAAGGCTGTATGAAAGGTCTACCGCCATTTCATTCGGCCTGTAGCTTCCCTGGCTGATAATGCTATTACCCATTTCTTCTTCCACCTGCACCTCGCCAAAACTGAAGTAGGTCAATGATCCGCTTAAAGCCGAACGCTCATTAAGCATCTGGTAATAGGCCGCATTGGCATGGAACATATCATTGGCATAACCTACGAACTGAGGAATATAAGATAAACCTATCCCCCTGGAACTTTCTCCGGCATACAGGAATTTTGCAGGGTTATGGAACTGGGAGTAGGCATCGGGTAAGGTAGCTACTCCGCTCTCTCCCATCCCGCCTGCCCTGGCGTCCGGGACTATCTGAAGGAAAGGAGCCCCCGTGATCACGGGGCGCACCAGTTCCTGACTCGTTGCTATAAGGCCTGAAAATAAGGTGACCAGACCGAAAAATATATTCTTAGTTGTCATATTTGTTTTCATTACAATGCAATTAATTTTTTAAGATGTACCGTGCCGTCTTCATCCATCACTCTTACTAATAAAGTTCCTTTGAATGGCGCAATATTAATCATCATTTCAAAGGACTCATTACCTTCAAACACCTTATACTTATTGGTCTCTGTCTCCAGTACTTCCACCTGCATGATCTTCGATCTGAAAGGCACTACTACCTTGGCCATGGAGCTCTGTTTTAAGATCGTCGGCACTACATGTACGGCTTTGGCATCCACACCATCGATCTCCACGGTAACCATCGAAGTAGCCTCACCGGTATTGCCAGCCTCATCGGTAACACTTAAGGTCACTTCATAAGTACCAACTTCATCAAAGTAGGTTTGATCCAAGCTTAGTCTTACCTCGCTACAGTTATCAAAGCTGCCATTATCTATATCTTCAGGAGTAATGCTCACATTGGTCTCAGGATCCAGGTACACCGTAATATCACGGATGCTTACCTCGGGAGCGGTTACATCGCGAACTATCACATTCTGCTGCTGGGTGGTGATATTCCCATTCTCATCATCATAGGTCCAGGTAATAGTGTAATCACCCTGATCCATATACGTAAGCGCATCTGAAGTGGTTCCCGTGATAGCTCCTCTGCAATTATCGGTGGCTGTTGGTGCAGGAATATCTGAAACCCCGCATTCTACCACAATGTCTTCCAGAGCTACCACATCCGGCACCGGTGCAGTGGTATCTTCAATGATGATCTCCTGTTGCTGGTGAGTTACATTCCCGTTCCCATCGTCATACTTCCAGGTAATGATGGTAGATCCACTGCGGGTCACAGGGAAGTAAAGATCGGCAACTCCTTCAATGGACTCATTACAATTATCTACTGCCAGTGGTTTTGCCACATCGGCCGCTTCAACTATACACTCGGCTCTAATCGGAGCTAAATTTTCCATTACCGGGGCTGGTGCGATTTTGTCTTTAGCTGTCAATACTACGGTTGATTCAGCAATATTTCCTGCTGCATCAGTTGCTGTAACTACTACATCAACAGTTCCATTATGTTCTAAGGAAACTACTGTTCCCGCAGATGGCGACTGCGTGATAGTTACCGTACAATTATCGGTGGCTGCTCCCATAACATTAGGAACAGTAATTGAACAAAACTCATCAAGATTCACATCCTGATCTGCTTCCGCTGAAAGTTCCGGTGCTTCATTGTCTTTAGCAGTAAGCACTACAGTTGACTCATCTGTATTACCTGCAGCATCGGTGGCTGTAACTACTACATCAACAGTTCCATTATGTTCTGAGGAAACTACAGTTCCCACAGATGGCGACTGCGTGATAGTTACCGTACAATTATCGGTGGCTGTTCCCATCACATTAGGAACAGTGATTGCACAAAACTCATCAAGATCCACATCTTGATCTGCTTCCGCTGTTAGTACAGGTGCTTCATTGTCTTTAGCAGTAAGCACTACGGTTGACTCATCTGTATTACCTGCAGCATCGGTGGCTGTAACCACTACATCTACAGTTCCGTTATGTTCTGAAGAAACTACAGTTCCGGCAGCAGGTGCCTGCGTGATAGTTACTGTACAGTTATCGGTGGCGGTTCCCATCACCTCAGGAACAGTAATTGAACAAAACTCATCTAGGTTTACATCCTGATCGGCTTCGGCAGTAAGTACCGGTGATTCGTTGTCTTTAGCAGTAAGCACTACGGTTGTTTCATCTGTATTACCTGCAGCATCGGTAGCCGTAACTACTACCTCTACAGTTCCGTTGTGTTCTGAGTAAATTACTGTTCCCGCAGCTGGCGACTGCGTGATACTTACCGAACAGTTATCGGTAGCAACTGAGCCATCTACAAGGTTTGGAACGCTGATACTACATTCGGTATCCAGCACCACTTCCTGATCGGCTTCCGCTGTTAGTACAGGTGCTTCTGTATCCATAGCAGTAAGCACTACTGTAGACTCATCTGTATTTCCGGCTGCATCGGTGGCCGTTACAACTACATTTACAGTTCCGTTATGCTCTGAAGAAATTACTGTTCCTTCTGCAGGTGACTGCGTGATACTTACCGTACAGTTATCCGTAGCAACTGAGCCATCAACAAGGTTTGGAACGCTGATACTACATTCGGTATCCAGCACCACTTCCTGATCGGCTTCCGCTGTTAGTACAGGTGCTTCATCGTCAATAGCAGTTAGTACCACGGTTGACTCATCTCTATTGCCGGCGGCGTCGGAAGCTGTTACTACAATATCTACAGTTCCATTATGTTCCGAAGAAATTACAGTGCCCGCAACCGGAGACTGCGTGATCGTAGCTGTACAATTATCGGTTGCAACTGAACCATCAACAAGGTCTGGTATAGTGATGCTACAATCTGCATCAATCACAACATCCTGATCGGCTTCCGCTGTTAGTACAGGTGCTTGATTATCTTTAGCAGTTAGTACTACGGTAGACTCATCTTTATTCCCCGCAGGATCGGCAGCCGTAACTATTACATCTACAGTGCCGTTATGCTCAGAGGAAATTACTGTTCCTGCAACCGGAGACTGAGTGATCGTAAAGGTACAATTATCATTAGCAACTGAACCATCAACAAGGTTCGGGACAGTGATACTACAATCTGCATCAAGCACAACATCCTGATCTGCTTCTGGAGTAAGTACCGGAGCTTCATTGTCTTCCACGGTAACGGTTGCTGTTTTGGTAGAAGTGTTTCCGTATTTATCTGTTACTTTTAGAACAACCGGATTCTCTCCTATATTATCACAGGTAAAGGTCTTCCCGGAATCAAAATAACGCACGGCTACATAGAGACGTTTTACGATATTATGACATGGATCACCGAACACTGAATTATCAGCAGGGATTGTAAAGGAATTTTTTCCCAATGCATAAGCTTCTACAATAGATTTGGAATCAGATGCATGACAGTCTCCTATGCTATAGTTTCCATCAGAGCCTGTAGGCAATCCATAACTGGCAAACTCTACAGATTCCACCACCTTTCCGGCAGGCAGATTTATGGTAAGATTCTGAAATTCCGGAACTTCAGCGTACAGGAGGTGTCCCAACTCAACTTTATCGACCCCACAATTATCGGTTGAGCCCGCATCAATCTGGTTCGCAGTTACAACTGCCTGCCCATTCTCATCCAGGTAAACTGTTACATCCTGAGCAAGTACTGTTGGAGCCGTAGTATCTTCTACGGTTACAATTACAGAAGTTTCGGAAATGTTACCATAACTATCCTCACTCCTTAAAGTAAGATTATTTTCACCAACATTTTCACAGCTGAATACGGTTTTATCCAAACTCATGATCAAATCACTGGAAGCAGTACAATTATCTGAAGAATTAACCGTCACCATCTCTGAAGTGATCGATACATTTCCTGTTTCATCCAATGCTACTGTTATGTCTTTAGTTTCGACTACAGGAGGAGTATTATCAAGAACTGTTACACTAGCTTTTGCCGTAGATTCATTACCACTTTTATCCCGAACGGTAAGGGTAACTAAATTATCCGGACCTAAAGTCTCCGTGGATTGGGTCCACACCGTACTTTGGGAGAATTCCTGAAGACTTCCATCATATCCATTCCCAGTAAGATCAATAAGATCTGTACCGGCAGCTTCTTCCATATTATAATAAGCCAATAGACCGTCTGTTCCTGGGTCTAACGTCCTGTTATGATCATTGAGAATTTCCTGATCGGTCCTTGCCTTACTCCATAGTCTTACCTCATCAATCTGACCAATGTGATAGGTATGGAAACCAGCGTAGCCAATGGTCAATGGGTCGGTACTGGTCGCAGGGTTTGTACCTCCAGTATTTGTGGCAACCAATTCCCCGTTGATATATAACTTTCCAACATTTCCGCTTTTAACCCCTGCGATATGATACCACTCTCCTGTATTGATGGTTTGATGGAAGCCTACTTCAACCCCATCTCCATACTGTTGAAATAAAAAGGCTCCATCCGGGTGATACCATAGTCCGTAATTTCTAGGGCCATCTGCCCCCTTTCCTGCAATACGCACCCAATCTGCATTAAAGCCATCGGCCTTAAACCAGGCCTCAATTGTCATATCTCCTGTTAATCTAAGAGAAGGTGCGTCAGGAATAGAAACAAAATCATTTCCATCAAAATTAAGAGCAGATGCGTTTATAGTCTCTCCTTTATCTCCAATATTTTCACAACCAAAAATTGTATTATCTATACTTAAGGTCAAATCTTCTACGGTTGTACAATTATCTGAAGAACCATTGTTAATCATTGCAGGAGTAATAGTCGCACTCCCCCCAGCATCCAATTCCACCACAATATTTCCTACTACCTGTGCATTTGGAGCTTCTTTATCTTCTACAGTTACCGTCGCTATACATTTGTCGGTAACCCCGTCACTATCTGTCACTGTCAATTCTACTTGATTATCTCCAATATTTGAACAATCAAAAGTGTTATTGTCTATAGCCAAAGTAAATCCGGCTTTATCATCCGTGGATCCGCCATCTACATCTGCAGGTGTGATAGTTACCGTACCATCTGTACCAAGCTGAGCAGTGAAATTCTGGCAAATGGCTTTTGGGGGAGTATTAGTCTGAATCTTATTACCTATTAATTGAACTTCTGCTAATTGCAAACTGTTGTCAATCCCACATTGATCAGTGAAATTTATCCTGTAATATGTATATGCATTCGTATTGGAAAAAGAAAATGTTCTTTTCGAATATCTGGAACTGACACAGGGTATATTACCTGTAGCTACAGTAGAAAAGCTTGAACCATTATTAGACCCCAGAATCTGAAAATTCCTTGGATCCCTATTTGGAAAATCGTTTGCGGTAGTTATTTCAATTTGAGTCGCGACATATGCATCCCCGCCCATATAGACAGTAAAACCCATACCATCGGAATAATTAAGGTCCAAAAATTTAGTGTAAATATTTCCGTCAATAATTTTAGAATAGTCCTCGTTAACAGGAGAATCTATACTCCCATAAGGAGATATATTCATTCCTGGACTAAAAATAGGAGATTGTCCAAAACTTAAGCTGGATAAAGATCCAAGAATAAGCAATGTTAGAAATTTTAAAAAGTAATTTTGTTTCATTAAGGCATATTTAGGTTAATATTGGATTGCAAGTTTCGGCGATTGTTAAATATTGAACAATACCACAATTATGGTATTAACATTTGTTAAAAAATTAATGATTAATATTTGAGTAGGGGCCGCGAATTTAAGTTTTTTTTAACTCACCAAACAACTAAAAAAACGATTAAAAAAATAAAAACCTCCCACAAGAGTCTAATTATAAAACTTATGAAGGTTTTTACTCACAAATAATTATAATTGATAAAGGAGCTTATTTTTCTTAAAAAAAGATTAATTTTTATTTCTCATATTACTGGATAATGAAAGAGATTTCTTTATCCAGTATCTTGAGTTACCTTAAAATATTGACATAAAAAACCTCACAGGTTTTTGAAACCTGTGAGGTTTAAATATTCTTTTACCTGATAAAAATTAAAGTGTCTTAGCGACTTTCCCCACTGCCTCAATCGTCTTATCAAGATCCTCATAAGAAAGAGCCTCACTGATAAACCAGGTCTCAAATGCGCTGGGGGCGATATAGATTCCCTCTTCTAGAAGCCCATGGAAGAATTTATTGAATTTGCCTGTATAGGCTGACTTTGCAGAAGAATCAAAGTCAGTCACCGGCTCACTTCCGAAATGTACCGAGATCATGGAGCCCATACGGTTAATGCTAAAATCGACTCCGGCTTCTTTAAGAACCTTATCCATTCCTTTATGAAGATATTCAGTCTTCTTATCTATACTTTCAAAAATATTGCGGTTTTCATCAAGTTCTGTAAGCATTGCCAAACCTGCTGCCATCGCCAGCGGATTTCCACTTAGCGTCCCAGCCTGGTAAACAGGTCCCACTGGAGCCAGATGATCCATGATCTCATTTCGTGCAGCGAAAGCACCAACCGGCAGCCCGCCTCCTATCACTTTACCAAAACAAACTATATCGGCATTCACTCCTAATCTTTCCTGAACACCACCAGCCGCAAGCCTGAAGCCAGTCATTACCTCATCAAAAACAAGCAGAATTCCGGTTTCATTACAGATCTTTCTCAGGCCTTTAAGAAAACCTTCCGCAGGTGGGATACACCCCATATTTCCCGCTACAGGTTCAAGGATAATACAGGCAATCTCATCCCTATTGGCTTCCACCAGTTCTTTTACATTCTCAAGATCGTTGTATTTAGCCAGTAAAGTATCTTTAGCAGTTCCCTGTGTAACTCCCGGGCTATTAGGGGTACCAAAAGTAATGGCTCCACTTCCAGCCTGGATCAGGAACGAATCGCTGTGCCCATGATAACAGCCGGCAAATTTGATGATCTTTTCCTTGCCGGTAAATCCGCGAGCGAGACGAACCGCGCTCATACAGGCTTCGGTCCCTGAATTCACCATTCGTATCTTATCTATATTCGGAACCATTTTCACGGCCAGTTCGGCGATCTTTGTTTCAAGCTCTGTAGGTGTTCCAAATGAAGTTCCTTTCTTCGCTTTTTCGATCACCGCATCTAAAACGGGTTTATGGGCATGTCCCAGAATAAGCGGCCCCCAGGAATTAATGTAGTCTATCAGTTTATTTCCATCCTCATCATACATATAAGCTCCTTCGGCTCTCTCTACAAAAATTGGCTCTCCACCAACCGCCTTAAAGGCTCTTACCGGCGAATTTACTCCTCCCGGAATTACTTTTTTTGCCTCTGAAAATAACTGACTGCTTCTTTTATAAATCATAAATATCTTTTACTTTTTTCCGTCACCCTGAACTTGGTTCAGGGTCTTTTTAAAGTAAGATTCTGAAACAAGTTCAGAATGACGTTTATTTTATATTTAAAACCTGACCTATGGAAATATTATTACTCACCAGGTCGTTATTTCGTTTTATCTCTTCTACTGTGGTATTATATCGCTTTGCAATAGAATATAAAGTATCCCCTTTTCTCACAACGTAGCTATCGGAATTCTCTTGGGGTATCGAAGTATAAACCCGGGAAGCTTTCCCAAGGATTTCTGAATCATAACGATACAATTCATATCTTTCAATAAGATCTATAAGTTTATCAGGATATCTCCTATCAGTAGCATATCCGGCCTTTCTCAATCCTTTTGCCCAACCGCGATAATCATCAGGATCCAGCTCGAACAATGATGCATACCTGCCCCTATTCGCCAGAAAAAGCGAATGGTCCCGGTAAGAATATTTAGCTTTTTTATACTTTCTGAAACATTCTCCACGAAGATCATCATCATGATAAACCCTTTCTCCTTCCCAGTCATGACATTTTATTCCGAAGTGATTATTAGCCCTTCTGGTAAGATCCCCCCGACCGGCTCCAGACTCAAGGATTCCCTGAGCCAGGGTGATACTCGCAGGAATACGATATAATTTCATTTCTTCCTGGGCTATGGGAGCAAACTCTGCTATATAACTTTCTACCGTGTAATTGTATGAATTTCTCACCGGTGCTGCTTCTCTATTATTTTCAGAAGAAGAAACTTCAACCCTTTTTTCCCTGGATTCACTATGGGATTCTTCCTTTTTAGTGGTTACCACCTTCTTCCTGCTACCACAGGAAACTACAAAAACGCTAATCAATAGTAAGGACAAAATTCGGCTGAATCTCATATCAATAAATTATTTGCGGCAGATCTTTCTTTTTCAGAAAACTATTCATTCCTTCAATTCCCTGCAAACCTCCCGTGTGAATAGCCAGGATTTTAGAATTTTCAGGAAAATAGCCCTTCTTTACGAGTTCAAAAATACCAAAAACTAATTTCCCTGTGTAGACGGGATCGAGTTTGATCTTATATTTTTTATGGAATTCATTCATAAACTCTATAAGAGCTGCATTCACTCTAGCATAACCTCCAAAATGATAGTTTAGTATAATTTCCCAGTTGCTTTTAGTCACCAGTTCTTTAACCTCATCTTGCAGATGATCAGAATTCAGGGATGAAAAACCTAATACTCTTTGATGGGCTTCCGAAGAATTGATAAGTCCGGCCAAAGTGCCCCCAGTGCCAACCGATGAACATATAAAATCGAATTCTTTATCATTTTCAGTTAGTATCTCCTCACAGCCTTTGATAGCCAGATTGTTTGTACCTCCTTCCGGCAATAAATAAAATTCACCAAAGCTGTCCCGAAGTGTATTAATAAAATCGGCTGAATCTTTTTGCCGATATTCCTCCCTACTCACAAAATGGAATTTCATTGAGCAGGAACTCGCATATTTAAGTGTAGGACTCCATATTTCCTGATTTTTCTCCAGCTCATCACCACGAATTACGCCAATGCTCTTAAAGCCAAATTTCTTACCGGCTGCCGCTGCAGCCGCAATATGATTGGAATGAGCACCTCCAAAAGTCAGTAGAGTATTATAATTCTGATCCCTGGCGGCAATAAGGTTATATTTGAGTTTCCTGAATTTATTCCCGGACACTTCGGAATGTAGCAGGTCTTCTCTTTTGATCCAAAGTTCAATACCTCCCGGGAATTCTTTAATAAATTCGTTCGGAATATTTTGTGAAAACTGGCTATCAAAAAAGTCCTGCATGTTGCAAAACTACTTCAACTCATTCAGAATAAATAATGAAAATAAAAATCGTTATCCTGTTCAGATAACTATCGTAATTGTATCAGGATCTATTAGAAGCTGAAATCGAAGATTCAACAAAGTTAAACAAGTTCAGCTTGACGAATATATGGGATATCTAACTCTAAAGATATTTTCTAAAAGCCCAGAAAGGTCGATTTTTCAAATAATTGAGATCGTTCTCGCGGCGATAGGCTTCCCTTTCAAAACTAATGTTCCGGTAAGCCAGCATTCCCTCACGGCAGTAAAGATACCTTACAAAAAATTCAATGGCATACCATACATAGAAGAAAATAACCAGCAATTCCAGCTGTTGTCTAAGGTGAATTCGTTCGTGATTTAAGAAGTATTTATCCTTTTTTAGCTTTTTGCTCTCAAGGAAAACAAAGGGCCATAAACTAAGGCCCTTGAATCTGCCCGAAAGCAGCCTTTTGTTCACGATCAAAATCATGCTTTCAAGATAAGAAATTGTATTTTAGCCCCATGAGTTTTCAGAAGAAAAGAATACCGTTAGAGGAGGGCGATTATTATATTACCCCTGAAGGCTATCGCTGTTTTACCGAGCAATATCATTTAAAAAGAGGTTATTGCTGTGAAAGCGGTTGTCGCCATTGTCCCTACGGATACAACAAAAAAACAAACCGACAAGAAACATAACGAATGAATTTTAAGGATCAGATACTGGAAGGAATTCCGGATAATTTACCGGAGCCAAAGGCCTATGACGAATCTTTAAACCATGCTCCAAGGCGTAAGAAGATTCTTGATGATGACGAGAAGAAACTGGCGCTTGAAAATGCATTGAGATATTTTGACAAAAAACATCATGCGACACTGCTTCCCGAATTCAGGGAAGAACTTGAAAAATACGGACGTATCTATATGTACCGTTTTAAGCCCGATTATGATTTTTATGCCAGACCCATAGATGAATATCCCGGGAAAAGTGTACAGGCAAAAGGAATTATGCTCATGATCCAGAATAACCTGGATCCTGAGGTCGCACAGCATCCTGAAGAGCTGATCACCTATGGAGGAAACGGAGCTGTGTTTCAGAACTGGGCCCAATATAGGCTCACAATGAAATATCTTGCCGAGATGGACGACAATCAGACCCTGGTGATGTATTCGGGTCATCCTATGGGACTTTTCCCGTCTCATCCAAATGCTCCGCGAGTAGTTGTCACTAACGGAATGATGATCCCTAATTATTCTAAACCTGATGACTGGGAAAAATTCAACGCGCTTGGAGTCACCCAGTACGGACAAATGACTGCCGGAAGCTATATGTATATAGGTCCGCAGGGAATTGTTCATGGAACCACCATTACTGTTCTCAATGCCGGTAGAAAGATCGCCAAACAAGGCGAGGATCTCAGCGGAAAATTGTTCGTGACTTCGGGGCTTGGAGGCATGAGTGGAGCTCAGCCAAAAGCAGGAAATATTGCGGGTTGTATAACTGTTTGCGCAGAGGTAAACCCAAAAGCTACCCAAACCAGGCATAAACAGGGATGGGTTGATGAAGTTATAGACAATGTGCAGGAATTAGCTGAGAGGGTCATAAAAGCAAAAGCAAATAAAGAAGTGGTCTCTATTGCCTTCCAGGGGAACGTGGTGGAAGTATGGGAATATTTTGCCGAAAACGATATCTACATCGACCTGGGAAGTGATCAGACCTCTCTTCATAATCCATGGGCTGGGGGTTACTATCCGGTTGAACTAAGTTTTAAGGAAGCCAACGAAATGATGGCTTCAAACCCTGACGAATTTAAAGAAAAAGTTCAGGAAAGTCTGAGAAGACAGGCCACGGCTATTAATAAACACACATCAAAAGGCACCTATTTCTTCGATTACGGAAACGCCTTTTTATTGGAAGCCTCCAGAGCCGGCGCCGATATTTTAAGTGAAGATGGTAAAACTTTCAAATATCCAAGTTATGTTCAGGACATCATGGGCCCGATGTGTTTTGATTATGGCTTCGGTCCCTTCCGATGGGTTTGCGCTTCGGGTAAAGAGGAAGACCTTCAAAAAACCGATGAGATCGCAACTGAAGTTCTTAATAAATTAAAAGAAAAGTCTCCTTCTGAAATTCAGCAGCAAATGCAGGATAATATCAAATGGATCAAAGGAGCGCAGCAGAACAAACTCGTGGTTGGCTCAAAAGCCAGGATACTTTACGCCGATGCTGAAGGGAGAATAGAAATCGCAAAAGCCTTTAACGATGCCATTGGCCGGGGGGAGATTGGCCCTGTGGTGTTAGGTCGTGATCATCATGACGTCTCAGGAACCGATTCTCCTTATAGAGAAACCTCAAATATATATGATGGATCACGCTTTACAGCCGATATGGCCATACAAAATGTGATAGGAGATAGCTTTAGAGGAGCTACCTGGGTGAGCATCCACAATGGTGGTGGTGTTGGCTGGGGAGAGGTTATTAACGGAGGCTTCGGCATGATTCTTGAGGGTGATAAAGCATCTGAAGATCGTTTGAAATCTATGTTGTTCTGGGATGTTAACAACGGAATTGCCCGCAGATCCTGGGCTAGGAACAAGGAAGCTGTTTTCACCGCCAAACGCGCAATGGAGATGAATCCGCAACTTAAGCTTACCATCCCGAACATGGTTGATCCAACGCTTTTCGATTAAAGTTTGTACAAATTTAAAATCGAACCTATGAAATTTCTAAAATTTACACCTGTACTGCTTTTGTTTGCAGTTCTTTTTACCTCCTGTGAAAGCGTGAGGGTCGCATCAGATTATGATCGCGAAGCTAATTTCAGTGAGTACGGCACTTACGCATTTTTTAAGCCGGGTATAGATAAAGCCGAAATATCAGACCTTGATAAAAAGCGTATTCTCAGGGCTATAGAAACCGAAATGCAAAAGAAAGGCTTTTCCAAGTCTGAAAACCCTGATCTACTGGTAAGTATATTCACAAAAACGAATGAGAATATCAACATTTACCAGCATGGCTATCCCTACTGGGGTTATGGCTGGGGATGGCATCCATGGTACTGGGGTAGCGGATTCAATACAGTTAACCGTACCAGTGAAGGCACCCTCTATATAGACCTAATAGATTCAGAAGACAAGGAACTGGTATGGCAAGGCATGGGAACTGCAGCACTTGCCCGTGAAGTGAACAAAAAACAGGAACGCATCAACGAGATCGTAGCCAAAATAATGGAGAAATATCCTCCCGGAATGGAAAGATAATAAAACAATGAAAGCCCCTTTGGAAGGGGCTTTTTTTATACGCAGT
Organism: Gramella jeungdoensis; assembly: GCF_023805255.1. Lineage (GTDB taxonomy): Bacteria > Bacteroidota > Bacteroidia > Flavobacteriales > Flavobacteriaceae > Christiangramia > Christiangramia jeungdoensis. The sequence goes on along the minus strand of NZ_JAMSCK010000002.1, from coordinate 306,672 downwards.
CGTTAAGCAATAATCTTCCCTTTGTGTTTCAAATTTTGTACTTTTAACGCAAACGTTTTAGTAAACCCGAATCATGTTAGATAATATTCAATCGAATGAGATACTGGATAGGCTGCCAGCCCATCTGAAGCAATATATCAAACCGCAGAATTATGAAGATTATACTCCTATTAATCAGGCGGTTTGGCGATATGTTATGCGCAAAAATGTTGATTACCTTAGCAAGGTTGCCCATGAATCCTATCTGGAAGGTTTAAAACAAACGGGAATTTCTATAGACAGCATCCCTAATATGTACGGGATGAATCGTATTCTAAAGGAAATTGGATGGGCCGCAGTGGCGGTAGATGGATTTATTCCCCCGGCCGCCTTTATGGAATTCCAGGCATATAATGTACTTGTAATCGCTAGCGACATCCGTCAGCTTGAACATATAGAATATACTCCCGCACCTGATATTATCCATGAAGGTGCTGGCCACGCCCCCATCATTGCAAATCCGGAATACGCTGAATACCTGCGACGTTTTGGAGAAATAGGCTGTAAAGCGATTTCCAGCTCCCACGATTATGAAATCTATGAAGCCATTAGAGAACTTTCGATCCTAAAAGAGGCTGAGGACACTCCAAAAGAAAAGATAAAAGAAGTTGAAAGAAAAGTGGATGAGCTGCAGAATGCTGAAGTTAAGCCAAGTGAAATGGCTCAGATTAGGAACCTTCACTGGTGGACGGTTGAATATGGCCTAATCGGAACTTTGGAGCATCCTAAAATATATGGCGCAGGTCTTCTCTCCTCTATTGGGGAAAGCAAATCCTGCCTTACCGATGAAGTAAAAAAATATTCTTATACTATTGAAGCTGCAAAGCAGGAATTCGATATCACCAAACCTCAGCCACAGCTTTTTGTAATCCCAGACTTTGCACATTTAAGCCTTGTGCTTGAAGAATTCGCCAATAAAATGGCCCTGAGAAAAGGAGGGCTTGAAGGTGTTCAAAAACTTATAGATTCTAAAACCATTGGAAGCATTGAGTTGAGTACGGGCATCCAGATCTCCGGTAATTTTGACAATGTTAAGGAACATGAGGGAAAACCTATCTATTTCCAAACCAAAGGAAAAACAGCACTTGCCTACCGGGAAAAAGAACTGGTGGGACATGGTGTTTCCACACACCCTGAGGGTTTTGGTTCACCGGTTGGAAAACTAAAAGGCATCAACCTGGCAATAGAAGATATGAGTCCCCGTGACCTGCGGGCTTATGCGATATATGAAGGTGAAAACGTAAGCCTTGAATTTGAGGGAGGAATAAAAGTTGAAGGAGAGATCATCACAGGAACCAGAAATCTACAGGGAAAAATAATTCTGATAAGCTTTAAGAACTGTACGGTAACTTACAATGATGAATTACTTTTCAAACCTGAATGGGGCCCTTATGATATGGCTGTCGGGAAAGAAATTATCTCGGCCTTCGCGGGCCCTGCAGACCATGATTCGTTTGACCTTATTACTCATACACCATCTACCACCACTATAAAGAGTAAGAAAACACCAGAAAGAGAAGAACTGGAATCTCTTTATGAGTCGGTAAGAAATATTAGAAATGGAGAGAACACTAAATTCTCACTGGATGCCGCATTTGATATAGTTAAAAAACACCATCCAAAAGACTGGTTATTATCGGTAGAAATTTATGAGCTGGCTGCTGAAGATGATCCTAAATTAGCGTCAGAGGTAAAGTCTCACCTGCAGGAACTTAAGAAATCCAGACCGGAAGTAAAACATCTTATCGAAGATGGGATTGAGATGACCGAAAGCAATCTGGCAGCTCCTACAGTTTAATAGCCTCCAGAGTTTCCGAATTCTCTATGGGCTGGTTATTATATTCCAAGGTCCAGCCCATACTATTTGTAAGAATATAAATCTTCTGAAGTTCGCTGACAAGCCTGTTTTTAGCATTGGACTTAAGAGATGAGCTTTCGATCTTTTTAGCCAAAGATTCTTCTATTTGCTCTTTTATCTTATTATAATCTTCAGCTTCAAACTGGTTGAGATAATCCTGTGTAACATCATAATATTTTATATTAGGGTTGATGCTGATCTCTTCTTTCGGAATATCCTTTATGATCACTTTCTTGTTCTCTTCATCTACCTCGATCTGAAGTTTACTTAGATCGTAAGCCACACTCACTTCAGCATTCACGACGATAAGAGCCTTTTTTCGGGCTGACAGAATATCGAAATAGAAGCTTTTCGAGTTCTTGTAGGTAAACACCTGGGAAAAACTACCTTCTGTCACTACAAGCTTTCCTACGTTCCTTATCTGTTCCTGGATAAGTGCTGTATCTTCCTTTAAGCCTTCTTTCTCATCATTTTTGCTTTCCCAGTACATGAAACCAAGGATAACCAGGGCAATAAACAGTACAGCAAGTAGAATGTTCTTCATAGACATAGATTTATGAGAAGGAAAAGTTAGGAAAAAAGAGACAGAAGCGGGAGAAATGAAATCCTAAAGAAAGTTAAAATGAAGTTCATAAAAAACTAAAGGACGGCCCCACCCGTCCTTTAGTATATTCTAAAATCTACCCCAACAAATTTTAGAAAACAAATTATCTGTAAAATGCTGATTATTTGAGGTGTACATCCTTTCGTAATCAATTAGATTTACATCAAATCTGCTTGGTAAAAATACGAATATTTTAATATAAAGCATGAAAAATTTGTTGCCATTATATTAAAAATTTAACAATCCCAATAATAGCAAGGCTTAAGGAAAGGTTATTTCAGGGTGTTTTTTTTGAATTTCCTCGATTTTCGCTTGTAATTTCGTAAGAAATTTCTTATGACTTACAGAATTTTCTGCCCGGGAACGATGAGAAAGTGCCTTCTGAATCTTCTCTATTTCAGCATTTATTTCAAGTGATTTTTCCGATATCCAGTTGTAGGAAAAAAGCTTCCAGATATAATTCACAGCCACCTTGCTCGGGTGCAGCATATCATCAGTATAAAAACGATAATCCCTCAACTCATCCATCATGATTTCATAGGACGGAAAGTAGACAGCCGAATTACTATTCTTCAAAAATTCATGTAGGGCTGTAATTAGATGAGCTTTGCTTTGTTGGTTTTCCACCATCCCATCCTTTAAATGTCTTACCGGAGAAACAGTAAAAATGATCTTTGCATCTTCAGTGACCTGTGAAATAGAATGACTTATCACCTCCAGATCATTAATTATTTCGTCTACAGAGGAGAGCTCTTTTCTAAATTTCTTTTGAGGGATCTTATGGCAATTAGCCACAATATCTCCACTCTCCTCATAAATGTATCCCCAGGCAGTCCCAAGGCTTATAATCACATGAGAAGCCTTAGCCAGAAACTCCCTACTGCTTTGTAAAGATATGTTAAGCTCTTGCAGGCACTCTTCTTTAATTTCCCGTCGCATATCGGAATGCGCCTCCAGAGATTGCCAGCCACCATTAAACTGGAGCACATCATTATCGCCGTAATCATCATTACTCGAGAGTCGCTGAAAAAATCTTCTTATAGGTGAAGGGTGGAAAATAATTCCCGTAGGATTCTGGATGTTTTGAAATTTAAACCAATCCAGCTTAGCCCCGATATTTTCGACAAAACAGGAGCCAATAAGAAACACCCCACTGGCATGCTCCACCTTGGGAAACCCCTCCTGCACGGGAACTTTAGTCCTGAATTCCATATCCTTAAATTAAAAAATCCCGGTCACAAATCCGGGATTTTATTTTTATTTTATAAAACTTTCAGCTTTTTGAAGTGCTTCATTCAGACCATCAGGATTCTTCCCCCCCGCGGTAGCGAAGAATGGCTGGCCTCCACCTCCTCCCTGGATATATTTTCCAAGCTCTCTCACGATCTGCCCTGCATTCAGTTCCTTTTCTTTAACCAGATCTTTGGAAATATAGCAGGAAAGCAAGGCCTTTCCGTTCTGCTCGGTACCGAACAATAAAAACAAATTGTCAATTTCATCTCCTAACTGGAAAGCAAGATCCTTAATACCCCCGGCATCGAGATCCACTTTTTTGGAAAGGAAGTTTATACCATCCACAAGCTTGATCTCATTTTTAAGATCAGACTTCAAATTCTTAGCCTTATCCTTTAATAAGCTTTCTACCTGCTTTTTAAGTGCAGCATTCTCTTCCTGAATATTATTGATAGCCTTCAAAGGCTCTTTTGGATTCTTTAATGCGCTCTTAATCTCATCCAGTATATTGGTTTGCTTTTCGAAATATTTCATGGCTGCTTCACCTGTAATAGCCTCAATTCTTCGTATTCCTGAAGCAACGGCCGATTCACCGGTGATCTTGAAATACCAGATATCTGAAGTGTTCTCTACATGGGTTCCACCACAAAGCTCCATGGATTCACCAAAACGAATGGCTCTTACAGAATCTCCATACTTCTCACCAAACAAGGCAATAGCACCTTCATCAATAGCTTCCTGGTAACTAATATTTCTTTTTTCATCCAGCTCTATCTGATCTTTGATCCTGGCATTTACAAAATCCTCCACTTCCTTAAGCTCCTCTGCAGTCACCTTGCTAAAATGTGAAAAGTCGAATCGCAGATAATCGCTTTGAACCATAGAACCCTTTTGTTCTACATGAGAGCCCAGAATACTCCTTAGAGCCTGGTGAAGCAAATGAGTTGCTGTATGATTGCACGCGGTACTCGCCCTTTCGGTCTTATTCACTATGGCTTCAAAATCGGCCTCAGGATTTCGGGGAAGCTTCTTTACAAAATGTACTATCTGGTTATTTTCTTTTTTAGTATCCTCTATATCTATCACTTCGCCTTCAGAAGACATAAGAATTCCTTTATCTCCAACCTGACCACCACCTTCAGGATAAAAAGGAGTTCGGTTAAGCACCACCTGGTACATCTCTCCTTTCTTTTTAGATTCCACCTTACGATATCTGGCAATTTTCACATCAGCTTCCAGTTGATCATAGCCTACAAAACTCTCATCTTCGACATCGGTAAGCTCTGTCCAGTCCCCGGCACTTACCTGAGTTGCCTTACGGGAACGATCTTTTTGTTTTTTAAGCTCCTCTTCAAAACCTTTCTCATCCAGTTCAAATTCATTTTCCCGGAGGATAAGAGCAGTGAGATCTATTGGGAAACCATAAGTGTCATATAGTTCAAAGGCTTTTTCACCTGATATTTTTTTATCGGCAGTCTCCTTCATGAGATTCTCCAAAAGCACAAGGCCCTGCTCAAGAGTTCTTAAGAAAGAAGCTTCCTCTTCGCGGATAACATTGTGCATTAGGTTTTCTTGTGATTCCAATTCAGGAAAAGCTGGTCCCATCTGTTTACTTAATACAGATACCAGCTTATAAATGAAAGGCTGTTTAGTATCGAGAAAAGTAAACCCATACCTAATGGCCCTTCTTAAGATTCTTCTTATCACATAACCTGCCCCGGTATTACTTGGCAGCTGTCCATCGGCAATTGAAAAAGCCACAGCCCTCACGTGGTCGGCGATTACCCTCATGGCAATATCGGTCTCTTCAGCCTTGCCATAATCTGAACCGGTTATCTTTTCAATTTCTGAAATAAGTGGTGTAAAGACATCGGTATCGTAATTAGATTTCTTTCCCTGAAGTACCATACATAGACGTTCAAAGCCCATCCCGGTATCGATATGTTTCGCAGGCAGTTCTTCAAGATCTCCGTTAGCTTTTCGGTTATACTGCATGAATACCAGGTTCCAGATCTCCACCACCTGAGGATGATCCATATTTACAAGGTCTCTCCCTGGCGTCTTTGCCTTCTCTTCTTCTGATCTTATATCGATATGAATTTCGGAACATGGCCCACATGGCCCCTGATCGCCCATCTCCCAGAAATTATCTTTTTTATTACCGAAAATGATTCTCTCTTCAGGCACGATCTCTTTCCAGAGCTCCAGGGCTTCTGTATCAAGACCAAAATTGTCGCGGTCGTCACTTCCTTCAAATACTGACACATAGAGATTTTCAGGAGATATCTTATACACTTCCGTCAACAGTTCCCAGGCCCAGTTAATAGCTTCTTTCTTAAAGTAATCTCCAAAGCTCCAGTTTCCAAGCATCTCGAACATGGTATGGTGATAGGTGTCATGCCCCACCTCCTCAAGATCGTTATGTTTACCGCTAACTCTCAGGCACTTTTGAGTATCGGTCACCCTACTGCTTTTTGGAGTGGAGTTCCCCAGAAAATACTCCTTGAACTGGTTCATCCCGGCATTGGTAAACATCAGCGTTGGATCATCTTTGATCACCATGGGGGCCGATGGAACTATAGTATGGGATTTCGATTTGAAAAACTCTAGAAACTCTTTGCGGATATCCTGTGACTTCATTCAGTTATTTTCTTGCAAAATTCATTAAATTATGAAGACGGCAAAACAATTACTATATTTGTTCGTTTACCGTATAAATTTGCACGGTATTTGAGCCGTTTCGAGACGCAAAAATAGCATAAATTTAACTCATGTCGAAGGTTAAATATTATTACGATAGCGATACCCTTTCATATAAGAAGATCGAGCAAAAGAAAGGCCGTCGTTTTGGTATAATCTTACTTGGTATCACCGGCTGTTTTTTAGGTGGATTCATTCTGCTTATGATCTATCTGAATATACCTGAGATAGAGACCCCAAAAGAAAAAGCACTTAAGCGCGAACTGCAGAACATGAAATTGCAGTATGGCCTGCTCAATAAAAAAATGGACCAGATCCAGGATGTTATGGCCAATATCGAAGACCGTGACAATAATATCTACCGCCTTTATTTTGAGGCAAACCCAATTCCCGAAGAGCAAAGAAAGGCCGGATTCGGCGGGATTAACCGCTACAAGGATCTTGAAGGTTTTGACAACAGCAAGCTCATTATTGAGACCACCAAGAGAATGGACGTACTTACGAAACGTCTAGTAGTCCAGTCAAAATCCCTGGATGAAGTTGCACAACTCGCCAGGGAAAAAGGAGAATTACTTTCAGCAATTCCCGCTATACAACCAGTGAACAATGAGGATCTTAGCAGAATTGCTTCGGGATACGGTTGGCGAACCGATCCGTTTACTAAAGTAAAAAAGTTTCATTACGGGATGGACTTCACAGCTCCCCGGGGAACTCCGATTTATGCTACCGGAGATGGAAGAGTTATAAGAGCCGACAGCCGATCTACCGGGTACGGGAACCACATTAGAATAGATCATGGTTATGGCTATACCAGTCTATATGCACATTTATACAAATACAATGTGCGCAGAGGCCAGAGAGTAAAAAGAGGAGATGTAATTGGATTTGTGGGAAGCACAGGACGATCTGAAGCCCCCCATCTTCATTATGAGATCTTCAAGGATGATAAAAGAATCAACCCTATAAACTTCTATTACGGAAACCTTTCTCCTGAAGAATTTGGCAAAGTACTCGAGAGAGCTCAACGAGAAAACCAATCGCTTGATTAATGCACATCAACCTTCCTGAAAAACGTTACTACAGCATAGGCGAAGTTGCGGGAGCCTTTAAGGTGAATGCTTCACTAATCAGGTTCTGGGAAAAAGAATTCGATGTAATCAAGCCGAAAAAAAATGCTAAAGGAAACAGGAAATTCACCCCGGAAGACATCAGAAACCTGGAATTGATTTACCACCTGGTAAAAGAAAGGGGATTTACCCTGGAAGGGGCCAAAATCCACCTTAAGGAAGAAAAACAAAAAACACTAAGCAACTTTGAAATAATTCGTAAGTTGAAGACTATAAAAGCAGAACTGATCAACCTTAAAAATCAATTGTAACATGAAAAAGTGGTTAATCCCATTAATAATTATCGTAATAGGCGTGGTTGTGATATGGAAATTCACGGCCGGCTTCAATAATACTGCTGTAGCCAAAGAAGAGAACGCAAAATTAGCCTGGTCTAATGTTGAAAGTTCTTATCAAAGAAGAAACGATCTTATTGGCAATCTTGTAAAGACGGTTGAAGGTGCTGCCGATTTTGAACGAGGAACCCTTACCGATGTCATGGAAGCCAGGGCTAAAGCTACTTCAGTAAATGTTGATGCCGATAATTTGAGTGCTGCCCAGATTCAGCAATTCCAGCAGGCTCAGCAGGGAGTAACCTCGGCGCTTTCGAGGTTGCTTGTAACTGTGGAGAGATACCCTGAACTGAAAGCGAATCAGAACTTTTTGCAATTACAATCACAGCTGGAAGGAACCGAAAACAGGATAAATGTTGCACGGGATCGCTTTAATGAAGCAGTGACCGATTACAACACCTATATTAGGGTTTTCCCGAACAATATTTTTGCAGGAATGTTCGGTTTTGAACGAATGGAACGTTTCCAGGCCGATGCAGGAGCCGAAGAAGCCCCCGATGTAGAATTCGATTTTTAAAAAAATGGCTAAAGAAGCAGACCAGGGTTTTCTATCTAAAAAGGAAGAGAGCGAAATAGTAGAAGCTATACGTAAAGCCGAGTTGAAGACTTCGGGTGAAATCCGTGTGCATCTGGAACGAAGCGCCGAGGGCAAGGATATCTTTGAGAGAGCTATGGAAGTTTTCCATATGCTGAAAATGGACAATACCAAGCAGGACAATGGCGTACTTATTTATGTGGCTGTAGAGGATCGAAATTTTGTAATCTACGGGGATAAAGGGATCAATGAGGTAGTTCCCGATGATTTCTGGGAAAGCACCAAAGATCTTATTGTATCCCATTTCAAAAAAGGACATTTTAAGGAAGGCCTGGTTGAAGGAGTACTTAAAGCAGGCGAACAACTCCAAAAGCATTTTCCATGGGACGAGGACGACACCAATGAGTTATCTGATCAAATTTCAAAAGCATAAGCTTATCAAACGATTTATTCTCTTTTTAACACTTCTTACCGGATTTACCGCCCTGGCACAGCGCGATATTCCGAAAAAACCTTCAGAACAGACCAGCGTTTATGATGAAGCACAGATGCTGTCTTCTTCTGATGAAAAAAGACTGGAGCAAAAGCTCATCAACTATGCCGATACCACTTCTACCCAAATCGTGGTGGTGACTATCGAGTCTCTGGAAGGTGAGTATGAAGGAACCTATGCAGCCCACTGGGCCCACGAATGGGGTATCGGTCAGAGTGAAAAAGACAATGGATTATTGATCCTTGTCGCTAAAAAAGAAAGAAAGATATGGATCACTACCGGTTATGGGCTTGAAGAATATATGACCGACGCCAAAACCAAGGAAATCATTGAGCTTATCATATTACCAGAATTCAGGAATGGTGACATTTATGCAGGACTGAACAAGGGAACCACAGCCATTTTCAAAGTTCTAAACGGAACCTTTGAAGGTGCTCCCGGAAGAAAATCCGGAAGTGGCGGCCTTCCGTTACGCTCTATCATAGTCTTTATAATCTTTATTGTGATCATTATCTCGATGTTCAACAAAAGAGGTGGTGGTCGTGGCGGAAGAGATCGTGGACGCAGCGTACTTTGGGATGCGATTATACTGAGTTCATTGGGTCGTGGCAGCTTTGGCGGCGGAAGTTCCGGAGGCGGATTCGGTGGCGGCGGAGGCTTTGGAGGAGGCTTCGGCGGCGGCGGATTTGGCGGCGGAGGCGCCGGAGGAAGCTGGTAGAATCAATTAACAATTGATGATTAAAAATGGACAATTAAGCATTTTCTGTCAGCCTGAGCCTAGTCGAAGGCTATTTTTTAGACTTTAGACTTTAGACTTTAGACTTTAGACTTTAGACTTTAGACTTTAGGAAGTTACATAAAAAAAATGTCCTCAAATTTTGAGGACATTTTTTTATAATTATTTCAATAACGACTTAAAGCTTTTATGATACTGCCTTTAGCTTGCTCATAGTCGATTTATTCAGTTTGTCTTCAGCATATTCGCGGGTAACGGTAAAATCGTCTTCCTCGCTTTCCGGCAATTCAAACATGGCATCGGTAAGGATAGCTTCACAAAGAGAACGCAATCCACGGGCACCTAGTTTATATTCAACCGCCTTGTCAACTATATAATCAAGAGCCTCTTCGGTGATATCAAATTCGATATCGTCCATCTCGAAGAGTTTTTTGTACTGTTTGATAATAGCATTTTTAGGCTCTGTAAGAATGGCTCTTAAAGTATCTCTATCCAATGGATTCATATAAGTAAGAGCCGGCAATCTACCAATGATCTCAGGTATAAGTCCAAATTCCTTAAGATCTTTAGGGATGATATACTTCAGAAGATTGGTACGTTCGATAGAATCCTCACTTTTTGAAGCGCTAAACCCTACCGCCTGCATATTAAGCCTTTTACTTATGATTCTTTCAATTCCATCAAAAGCACCTCCGGCTATAAACAAAATATTTTCTGTATTCACTTCAATGAATTTCTGATCGGGATGCTTACGCCCACCTTTAGGCGGAACGTTCACCGTAGTACCTTCAAGAAGTTTCAACAATGCCTGCTGAACACCTTCCCCCGAAACATCACGTGTAATGGATGGGTTATCACTTTTACGGGCAATCTTATCTATCTCATCGATAAAAACGATTCCGCGCTGAGCTTTTTCAGTGTTATAGTCGGCTGCCTGAAGCAATCTGGTAAGGATTCCTTCAACATCCTCTCCCACGTAACCAGCCTCGGTAAGCACCGTAGCATCCACGATGGCAAGAGGGACATTCAGCATTTTAGCAATAGTTCTGGCCATCAGGGTCTTACCGGTTCCGGTCTCCCCTACCATCACTATATTACTTTTCTGAATCTCTACATCATCTTCACTTTCGGGCTGAAGCAGTCTCTTGTAATGATTATATACCGCGACTGACATCACCTTCTTGGTTTCCTCCTGTCCTATAATATACTCATCAAGAAAAGACTTTATAGATTTAGGCTTACTCAGCATCAAATCTGAAGAAAGCTCTCTTGCCTCTCCCTGCCTTGATTCCTCTACTACAATGCCATGAGCCTGCTCTATACATCTATCGCAGATATGAGCATCAAGCCCTGCAATAAGGAGATTGGTTTCAGGCTTCTTTCTTCCACAAAAGGAACATTCTAAATCTTCTTTCGCCATTGTCTAATTTTTCTCTAATTACTCTTAATGTAAAAAAAGTAATTTACAATTTTATCCTTCTCTCTTTAATATTTCATCGATCATACCATACTCTTTCGCTTTTTCAGCCTTCATCCAGTAATCACGATCACTGTCTTCATGCACCTTTTCATAGGTTTGGCCGGTATGTTTTGCGATGATCTTATACAGCTCTTCTTTTAATGTTAAAATTTCTCTGGCTGTAATTTCTATATCACTCGCCTGGCCCTGAGCTCCTCCCATAGGCTGATGAATCATCACCCTGCAGTGGGGCAAGCCGCTTCTTTTGCCATTTTCCCCGGCACAAAGCAGAACCGCTCCCATAGAAGCTGCCATACCGGTACAGATAGTAGCAACATCAGGCTTTATGAACTGCATGGTATCGTAAATCCCAAGACCTGCATAAACGCTACCGCCAGGTGAATTTATGTAGATCTGGATATCCTTTGAAGCATCGGTACTTTCCAAAAATAACAATTGTGCCTGAACAATATTAGCCACCTGTTCATTGATCCCCGTTCCCAGGAAAATGATCCTGTCCATCATCAGCCTTGAAAATACATCCATTGCTACCGCATTCATCTGGCGTTCTTCAATGATATTTGGGGTCATGCCTACAGGCACCATGCTACTTATAATCTTATCGTAATAATTGCTGTTTATGTTATGATCTGAGACAGCATACTTTCGAAATTCCTTTCCGTAGTCCATCAATTTTTTAATGTTTTTTTCTTAATTATAATACGGGATAAGCCAAAAAAAGGCGTTACCCCGATTGAGTTAACGCCTTAAAGATAGGTAATATATCGTAAAAAGGCTTACTTATAAATAGCTTTCACAAATTCTTCGTAAGTAACTTCTTTTTCATCAAACTTCATGTTCTCCTTATAGAAGTCCAGAAGTTTTTCATTCATCAATTGTTCAGAAAGTCGCTTCACCTCGTCCTGATTTGAAAGTATTCTGGCAGCGATATCATCAAGCTCCTTTTGAGAAGGCTCGGTCTGACCAAACTGAGCCATCTGCTGTTTGATCTTATCGGTTGTGAATGCTTTAAGATCCTCAAAATCCACATTAAGATTATTATCGTTAACAACCTTACCTTCGATCAACTGGTAACGAAGACCTTTTTCGCTCTTCTCGTATTCTTCTTTAGCCTCTTCTTCAGTAAGTGGTTTTTCACCAACGGTCTGGATCCATTTCTGAAGAAATTCTTTTGGCAATTCAAAATCTGTAGCTTCAATCAGCGCTTCGGTGATATCATTCATCAACTGCTGATCGCTTTGCTGCTGAAATTGCTTTGCAGCATCTTCCTTGATCTTTTCCTTAAGTTCGGTCACAGACTTCACCTTATCTTTTCCGAAAAGTTTATCGAATAATTCCTGGTCCAGATCTGCAAGTTCTCTTTCGTTGATCTCTGAAATGGTGAATTCCACTTCTATATCAAGATCGTGAGCCTTATCGTGATCTATCTTAAGGTGATTGATCAATGCGTGATCATCTTCAAAAAGATTTTTGGTTTTTAAAGTAATGGTATCACCTGGTTTAGCGCCTACAAATTTATTGAGGTTACGCTTTCCCTTGATGTTCTCAAGTTCAATGGTCGATTCATTTTCGATCCCTTCCTCTTCATTCTTGAAAGTTCCGGTAACAGAATCACCTTCTTCGGCAACATCCTTACTTTTCAGCTTTCCGTATTGCTTTTGAATATTCTCAATCTGATCGTTCACCATCTTCTCATCGGCAACGATGTTATATTTAGTAACAGGCTTATCAAGATCAAGATTCACTTCAAAATCGGGAGCAAGTCCTAATTCAAATTCAAAGGTGTAATTATCATTATCCCAGTCAAAATTCTCCTGTTCCTTTGGAATAGGATTACCAAGAACATCGAGTTTTTCTTCGGTTAAGTACTTATTAAGGCTATCCTGAAGCAATTTGTTCACCTCGTCTACCAATACGGCCTTCCCATATTGTTTTTTGACCATTCCCATAGGTACATGACCTTTTCTGAAACCGGGAATATTGGCATTCTTACGGTAATCTTTTAAAATCTTATCTACTTTACCGGCATAATCTTCTTTCGCGATATCAACTTTCACTACCGCATTTAATTCATCAATATTCTCTCTGGTAATATTCATTTTGATCTGTTATAAAAAATTGGAGTGCAAAATTACATTTTTTTCAAAAGCCTGCAAAGTTTCAATTTGTTGAAATTCAGTTAAATCTAATCTGATTTAAGAATTGAGAAAAGCAAAGACTGTACAAGTGACAGCAACAAGCTAAAAATTATGGCAATAAGCCAGCCATCCACATCAAAACCACTTACAAAACCATCAGCTATAAAAATTATGATAGCGTTGATAACCAGAAGGAAAAGCCCTAAAGTAAGAATGGTGACGGGTAAAGTTAACAGTACCAGTATAGGTTTAACTATGAGGTTCAGAAGAGCAAGCACTATGGCCACAATTATGGCTGTCCAGTAACTATCAACACTTACCCCCGGCAATAGTTTGGCCAGAATTACAACAGCAAGTGCGGTAAGCAAAAGTCGAAGTATAAAATTCATAATTATCAAAAAAATTGGTTGGTATCGTAAAATTGCAAAAAAAAGGCCGGGAAAATCCCGGCCTTTTCAAAATTTATGTCAATTTTAATACTACTGCACGTTCTGCTCAAGAGTAACAGTGCCATACTCACCGAGATTGGCTTTAGGCACCTCAGCTCCGTATTTAGCATTAATTGCGGTAATGATTGCGTTTGCTATAACGGCATTTCCTCTTGGAGTTAAATGAATACCGTCAAGTGAAAAGGCTCCACCTGTAACGAACTCGGCAGTAATAAGCCCACCATCAAATTCTATCCCACCTTCAAGTGCCTGACGGAATATTTCATTCACATCAACCATGGCAAGATCAAAATTCTGAGCTATCCCGGCAATCGCACCATTATATGCCTGAGTAGCTGTTTCAATATTTTGAATTTCTTCACTATCAAGAACATCTTTATCGTCTATTCCGCTAACAGCTCCAAAAAGTGTTTGTACCTGTTGCTGGGTTGGCTGCCCTCCAGCCTGTAAAACGGCAAGAACCTCCATTACACCCTGGGTAAGCACCACAGAACCATAACCCTGAGCCAGGGCTGACTGATCTATTGTTAACAACAATAACTCCTCTTCGGTCATTTGCCTAAAGCCAAGAGGATTGGTCTGGCTCACCGGCACATCGATAAGAAATCTATTTGCCCCCTCATTGAACTGAATTGCATACTGAGAAGCTATAGCCTGCGCCTGCTCAGCCGAGGCACCCTGTTGCATCAGCACCTGCGTCATCACACCTGCCACAGCCTGAAAAAATCCTGTTAGATTCGCTGCTGTTGCAGCATCCAGTGCAAGTGCATTATTAGGAATAGTATTAAAGTAAGGGATATTCGTAACATTAGGAATATTAAGAAGAACCCCCTCGGCATTAGCAGTAAGTTCCTCTACGATCTGGCTGTATACAAACGCAAATGCATTTGGATCTGTAATATCATTAGCTCCATAAGTAGCCACATCGGTATTATTGATCTGGAAAGTTCCTGTTCCTCCAGAAGTAGCGTATCCCAATACATCATTATTACCTATCCAAAGGCTAAAGAATGTAGGGTTCAGCGTCATTGCATCAGCAAGAACGGTAGCATTATCGGAAGTCGCAAATCTTGCGTAATAAGGATTGGCCATTCCTGAGGCCACGCCCTGTACATTTCCATAACCAGGTGCCAGTAAATGATAAGTTTTAGCTCCGGGAACACCCATATTATTGAATGGCCCTTCAAGCTTATTGCCAACCTCGGTGGTTGGTGTTGCATTCAGCCTTCCTGGTCTTGGTCCATTAGCGCCCACAGAAAGAACAAATCGAGGTTCAGCGATCTTGTTACCTCCCAGCAAAAGTCCTCCAACATTATCATTCATCAGAGGCTGAGTAAAACCACTGGTCTCCTGAGTCTGGGCGAATTTTTTAGCAAGAATATTCGGATATGAATTTTCCTGCCCGCTAATATAAAGTGCACCATCGGCATAACCGGCAGTAAGTGAATTTCCGAGGGCTACATAGTTAGAAAAGTCGGCTTGTCCATTACTGTAGAAACCTTCATCTTCAATAGAATTCTCTAATTCAGGCTCACAGGACACAATTCCCAAAGCAAGAATTGCTATATATTTAAAATAGTTTTTCATTTCTCTGATTAAATTTTAATTGTTACACCAAGTCCAGGAACAAAGGCACTAGATTTATAAGTACCTTCAAAAGGCACATTCTCTCCATTTTCCTGATAATAATCGTAAGATTCATCTATCTCTTCAAAACGGCTATAAAGGAAAGAAGCATCTATTGCCACCTTATCGGTTACGTTTATAGAAAGACCTCCAGTAAAGTTATTGGAATCGTTCCTTGGAGTTTCCGGAGCAAAATATCCCGATTGTACAGGTGACTCATCAAAATAATATCCGGCTCTCAATGTAAAGGTCTCATTTGCGATATACTGCAGACCAAATCTATAGATCGAAGCATCCTCATAGTTTCTTGGGTTTCTAGAATCAGGAATATTTGGATTCGCAAAATCAACATCAAGTGACTCATAAACATCCCAGAAAGTTCGGTTATAATCAAAAGCAAAGGTCCACTGATCGTTCATCTGATACGAAACACCCACGGTCAATTCAGCCGGAAGCGGTAATTCAGCATTAAAGGTAGTATCTTCAAAAGGTGTTAATGGTGAATTTGGAATATTCTCGAAATCTGCATCTCCATTTTCAGCGTCCATAATGATCTCAGAACGGTAATTCACACCAATTCGCAAGCTATCTACAGGACTCCACATAGCACCTGCAGACCACCCCCAGGCACTAACTCCGGAAGCATCTATCGTAACATTACTTCTGTTACCCTCAAGATCGGTAAGGCTTCTATTAAGGTTTCTATTGAAATTAACAGACCCATTCACATAAATAGGACCACCACCCACTGAGAGGTTATCGTTTATTTTATAAGAACCAAGAGCCTGAATATAGATTGCAGCAAGTTCAATATCATTCACCAGATGAGATCCAGGCCAGTCTTTTTCCCAGGCAACCGAACTACCATATGGAGTATAAGCAGCAAGGCCTACACTAAACTTATCGCTTAATTTATAAGAAAAATAGGCGTAAAATGGAGTTCCTACAGGACTATCGGTCCTTGCCATCTGACCGTACTCTTCATTTTGCCATACAACATCAGAGAATACCGCACTCACCCCAACCGCAGCATTGATCTTATCTTCCAGAAACACAAGTCCAGCAGGGTTAAAAAAGGCCAGTTCAGCATTATCCACCATCGCAACTCCGGTATGTCCCATAGCGAGCGAGCGTTGCCCCTGCAAACTCACCCTGTAACCACCGGCATAAGTAATGGCCGTAGCCATAACAAAAAGGCCAAGTAAAAATAGTCTTTTCATAATTTAAATAGGATTATATTTTATAAGTCTTAAAATAATTGCGCCAAAAATAGCATAAAATAGAGATTATGCAACAAATCATCGGAGTTTATTATGCATACATAATAAATTTAGAAAGGTTTTAAACAAATCGGATTACCGTATCGTAAAAGTCCTTCATATTTTCAGCATGCACCCAGTGACCTGCATTCTTTATTTCCCTGATTTCGGCATTGGGGAACTGTTCTTTTATTGTTGAATGATCCTCAGCGGTGATATAATCAGAATTTTCTCCCATAATAAAAATTGTGGGACCATCATAGTTTGCCTCCTCGGGTAAAGCTTCACCTATATTCTCCACATTCGCCTTCAAAGCATTTAAATTAAGCTTTAGTGAAAGCTGTTCTTTTGTTTTCCAGTAAAGATTTTTGAGTAGAAACAGCCTTACACCAGTTTCCGGGATGTATTCCTTCAGAAAGTTTTCGGCATCACCTCTTGAAGTAAGTTTAGCTTCATCTAATGCGGTAAGTCCTTTCAGGATCTGCTGATGGTGTGGAGCGTAATATTTAGGAGCTATGTCTACCACGATCAACCTCTCAACAAGACCTTCATTCTCACAGGCGGTTAGCATCGCTGTCTTCCCCCCCATAGAATGTCCTAGTAAAATGATGTCTGTCAAATTATGCGAGTCACAATAATGTTTTATATCCTCAGCCATCAATTGATATGAAAATTCATCGCTATGCGGACTTTTTCCATGATTTCGCTGATCTATCAGATGCACCTCGAAACCATCTTTGGCAAATTGCTTCCCTAAAGTTTTCCAATTATCGCTCATCCCCAGAAAGCCATGCAGAACAAGAAAAGGCTTTCCTTCTCCAAGGATCACAGAGTGTAATTCCATATTTTATTTTAAAAGATTTAAGTATTGTTCAATGGTTTTTTGAAGCCCCAGGTAAAGAGCTTCAGAAATCAGGGCATGGCCAATAGAAACTTCGGCCAGATGAGGAACATTTTCCTTAAAGGCGCGAAGATTCTTTAATGAAAGATCATGACCGGCGTTTACCTCTAAACCAAGCTCATGCGCCATTTCCGCACACTCAGCATAAGGTCTCACCGCTCCCGTATCTCCTTGTGCATAACCAACAGCAAAACTTTCGGTATATAATTCGATTCGGTTCGTTCCGGTTTTTGATGCACCTTCAATCATTTTCTTATCGGGATCCACAAATATGGAGGTACGTATCCCATTTGAATTGAACTCGGCAATGACCTCCTGCAAATACTGCCTGTGCTTTATGGTATCCCAGCCGGCGTTAGATGTTATTGCATCCTCAGCATCGGGTACAAGGGTAACCTGTGCAGGTTTCACTTCCAGAACGAGATCTATAAATTGTTGTATTGGCTTACCCTCAATATTGAATTCAGTAGTAAGGACTGGTTTCAACTCCCTCACATCGGCATACCTGATATGCCTTTCATCTGGCCGCGGATGCACTGTAATCCCTTCAGCCCCAAAAGCCTCAATATTCCTGGCAGCTTCAAGTACATTGGGAACATCTCCTCCTCTTGCATTTCTCAAGGTGGCAATTTTGTTGATATTTACACTTAATTTGGTCATTTTTACTTCCTTTTATTAACAAAAATACAAAGAGGAGTCTGCTTCAATGAATATTATTTTGATTAATTTGCAGAAAAGGAGTTGAGAAATGAGTTTGAAAGAACACATATTAAATGACGTTGAAATATTGAGCCTTTCAGAAAAGATAGGAGATATTCAGAAACTTTTCAATCAGTTAACCTATACACATCTTCCAGTTGAAAATGAAGGGGTCTATGTAGGTTGTATCTCTGAGAACGACATCAGGTGTTTTGAGAACGAAAAAACAATTGATGATTATCGTTATGCCCTTGAAGGTTTCTATGTACGAGAAAGCAATTACTGGCTTGATAGCCTGGAGGCTTTCGCCCAGAACAACTCGAATATACTTCCGGTGCTGGACGATGACAACAAATACCTGGGCTATGTTGAACTGAATGAAATGATCTCTCTTTTTAAGGAGACACCCTTCCTTCATGAGCCTGGAAATATTCTCATAATAGAAAAGGCATTCAAGGATTTTACTTTCGGCGAAATCAGTCAGATAGTGGAATCCCA
Source organism: Gramella jeungdoensis (assembly GCF_023805255.1). Classification (GTDB taxonomy): domain Bacteria; phylum Bacteroidota; class Bacteroidia; order Flavobacteriales; family Flavobacteriaceae; genus Christiangramia; species Christiangramia jeungdoensis. The sequence goes on along the minus strand of NZ_JAMSCK010000002.1, from coordinate 287,965 downwards.
CAACGCACATCTGTTAGGTTCATTTGTATCCAAGATAGAAAATGACATGGCCGAGATCACCCTTAAAATCTCTCCTTCGGGAATGAATGAAATTATTCAGTCTTTCAGAAGGTATGGATATATTATAATCTCGGAACACCAGGAAGACACCTTTAATAAAAACCTTAAAGATCGATCCAAATATCTGGATAAATATCTGAATATTTAATCTATGAAGATAGGCATCTACGGTCAGTTTTACCACGCTAACGCCGCCCAGTATATAGGCCAACTGCTCGAGCTTTTAAATCAGAAAAACGTAGAGGTCCTCATAGAAGAGGATTTCCTTGAGCTTATAAAGAGCAATAAGACAATAGATAAGGATTATAGGCATTTTAGTGCCTTTGAAGAACTGGACAATTCTTTTGACCTTTTCTTTTGTATAGGCGGAGATGGAACGATTCTCAAGTCAATAAACTATATCCGCAATCTTAATATCCCTATTGTGGGCATAAATACAGGAAGGCTAGGATTTCTGGCAACTATTCAGAAAGAGCAGATCAAAGGAACCCTTGACGAAATCCTGGAGAAAAAATTTAGCCTCTCACCAAGATCTGTACTAACACTCAAAACCAATCCCAAAAGTTTTGATCCGGTATTCTCACATATTGCCCTGAACGAAATAGCCGTAAGCAGAAAGAATACTACCTCAATGATCACGGTAGACACCTGGCTGGACGATCAGTACCTCACTTCTTACTGGGCTGACGGACTTATCATTTCAACCCCAACAGGTTCCACCGGATATTCTCTAAGTTGTGGTGGCCCCGTGATCACACCAGATGCAGATTCTTTGGTAATCACCCCTATCGCACCACACAATTTGAACGCAAGACCACTGGTTATAAAAGATCATACCACAATAAAATTAAAAGTTTCGGGAAGGGAAAAGGAACATCTGGTCTCTATGGACTCCCGTATTGCCACTTTGGAGAACGATACCGAAATCATCATACAAAAAGCACCCTACACCATAAATTTTGTAGAACTACAGGAAGATAGTTTTTTGAACACTCTTCGAAAAAAACTGCTATGGGGTGAAGACAAGCGCAACTAAGCAATAAAAGCTTCCAAAAAGTGTTTATACCTATGTACAAATCTGCTCAAATTATTGCAGAGCAAACAGAATTGTTATATTTGCAAACTTTTGTAAACCTATGAGGTACATAATCACATTTGTAGTGATGGCATTTTTTACAGTAAGCACATACTCACAACAGGTTGAAGTAGGGGCTTTTGCCGGAGGTGCGAATTTTATCGGTGATGTGGGGAGAACCAACTATATTCTACCCAACACTCCGGTAGGCGGTGTTATCGCAAAATGGAACAGAAGTACCCGGCACGCGTTGAGACTTACATTATTGTATGCAGAAATATCTGCCGATGATACAAAGTCTCATGACACGAGAAGGCAGCAGCGTGGCTATTCTTTTGATAATACCATAGCGGAGGCCTCTTTAGGAATAGAATTCAATTTCTGGGATTATGACCTTTCTGAAGCTTTGCCACAAAGTACACCCTATTTATATACAGGGGTTACTTATTTTAGAGCAGATCATCTATGGCTGAAGAACGGAAGAGGTGGAAATCTGGTAAACGAAGGGACAAACTGGTCTTTTGCCATCCCGATGACCATGGGTTATAAAGAAGCAGTTACCGAACATATTATTACAGCTTTCGAAATAGGCGCCAGGTACACCTTTACAGACAATCTGGATGGTAGCTGGCCCGAAGAATACTTAGATAGACGGGAACCAGATGCCGAATTCGGAAACAGAAACACTAATGACTGGTATGTTTTCACCGGTCTAACCTTAACATTTACATTTGGGCGCAAGCCTTGTTATTGCTTTTAAATGAACTACAAAGACAAGATAAACCTTGATAAACTTCCGGCCCATGTGGCGATCATCATGGACGGCAATGGCCGGTGGGCTAAACAGAAAGGTTTACTAAGAGCTTCAGGCCACGAAGAGGGCACTAAGGCAGTAAGAGATGTTGTTGAAGGATGTGCCGAACTTGGAGTAAAAAATCTTACACTTTACGCATTTTCTACCGAAAACTGGAACAGGCCTAAACTTGAAGTAGACACCCTTATGCGTCTTCTTGTCTCTTCTCTAAAAAAGGAGATAAAGACCCTGACCGACAATAATATTAGACTTAATTCCATTGGAAATATCTCCAGCCTCCCAAAGAAAGCACGAAGGGAACTGCAGGACGTTATCGATAAGACCTCAGGTAATTCCCATATGGTTTTAACCCTTGCTCTTAGTTATGGAAGCCGGGAAGAACTAACTAATTGCATAAGGCAAATTGCGAACAAAGTAAAAAGTGAAGAATTAAACCCTGATGCAGTTGATGAATCGGTTATAAATGAGCATCTTTACACCCGAAATTTACCAGATGTAGATCTTTTGATCCGCACCAGTGGTGAACAGCGCATTAGCAATTTTCTGTTATGGCAGATTGCTTATGCCGAATTGTATTTTACGAAAATCCTATGGCCGGAATTTAGAAGGAACGATCTTTTTGAAGCCATATACAACTATCAAAACAGAGAAAGAAGATTTGGAAAAACAAGTGAGCAACTCAGTTAGTGCATCCATGACAAAAAAGATAATTACACTCTTTACGATTTGTTTCATATTCAGCATAGCCGCAAAAGCACAGGACCTACCTCTTGGAGACTCTAAAAAATACACCATAGGCGACATAAAGGTTACAGGAACCACCACCTATAACGAAAGTACAGTTATAGCCTATACCGGCTTAAAAAAAGGTGATGAAATATATATCCCCGGAGACAAACTAAGTTCGGTAATCAAGAAATTATGGGAACTGGACCTTTTTAGCGATATTAATTTCTATATCACCAATGTTGAAGGAAATGTGGCCGACCTCGAGCTTGAGATCAAAGAAGTACCGGTATTAAACCAGGTAAAATTCACAGGTTTAAAGAAAAAAGGTAAGCGCGATGAGCTTATCGATGAGAATAATCTAAAGCCGGGAGTGAAAGTAACCGAAAACCTTCTTACTACCACCAAGAACTATATCGAGAATAAATATAGAAAAGAGGGTTATTTCAACGCTAAAGTAGCCATAAGAACATCTGAGGCCACAGATACTACAGACACCCCTTCAAATAAGGTGAATATGGTAGTTGATGTAAATAAGGGTGATCGCGTTAAGATCGCAGATATAGAATTCATCGGCAATGATAAATTATCTGACGCCAAGCTTAGACGGAAGATGAAGAACACGAAGCAGAAGAATCTATTCCGCTTCTGGAAACGTTCCAAGTTTGTAAGAGCAGATTACCAGGAAGATAAAGAAGCCGTAATTGACAAATACAAAGAACAGGGTTACAGGGATGCCCGAATCATTTCAGATACTCTAGTGAAAAAAGACGAAGAGACAATAGCCCTGAGGATTAATGTAGAAGAAGGAAATCGGTATTATATCGGAGACATAAATTTCCTTGGAAATTCAGCTTATACCGATGAAACCCTGGACAGAGTTCTTGGTCTTAAAAAAGGAGATGTATATAACGGTGTTCTTATAGAAGAACGTGTACAGGGAAGAGAACCCAATAAGACATCGGTAGCCAACCTATATCAAAACAATGGTTACCTGTTCTCCAATATCGATCTGGTTGAAACCAACGTGTATAATGATACGATAGATTTTGAGGTCAGGATAGTTGAAGGTAAAGAAGCTTATTTTGATGAAATAAGGGTTACCGGGAACGAGAAAACAAAAGACCATGTGATCTACCGGGAAATGAGAACAAAACCCGGGCAGAAATACAGTCAGGAAGCTGTAGTCGCTACGGTAAGGGAACTTGGTCAGTTAGGCTTCTTTGATGCAGAACAACTGGAACCAAAATTCATTGAACCGGACCCTCAAGCTGGTACTCTTAGCCTTGAATACCCGGTAGTGGAATCAGGTTCAAGCCAGATAGAACTCCAGGGTGGTTATGGAGGCGGAGGCTTCATAGGTACCTTAGGTTTATCTTTCAACAACTTCTCTATACAGGGGCTATTTGACAAGGATGCATATGATCCTATCCCGATGGGAGACGGACAAACCTTATCTTTAAGGGCTCAGGCGAGTACTTTCTATCAAACCTATAGCCTTTCCTTCAGGGAACCATGGCTGGGAGGAAAAAGACCGGTAAGCTTATCGACCTCCTTTAGCTATACAAGACAATTCCTTTTTGATTACATCAATAGGGAAGCTGATAAAAGCCGAAGCTTTGATATTCTTGGGGTAAGTGTTGGCCTTGCAAAAAGACTGACTTCTCCAGATCAGTACGTTACCGTATCTAACCTGGTAGGTTTCCAGCGTTATGATCTTAACAATTATAATACGGGCTTATTCACCTTTGGTGATGGGTTCTCCAATAATCTTTATTACCAATTAGGTATTACGAGAGACAACACTGCTTTCAACCCGATTTTCCCTACCCAAGGTTCGAAGTTCTCATTTACCGCAAAGCTTACTCCACCATATTCTCTGTGGAATGGTGTGGATTATGGAAATCTTGAAAACATGGACGAATACCAGTTGAGAGATGAGAATGGAAATCTTATTGATAATAATGGCAACAGGGTGAGTCCTGAGAATTCTGTACCAGATACACAAAAAGTAGATCAAAAGAAATACAACTGGCTGGAGTTCTATAAGATCAAATTTGCGGGAACCTGGTATAATAACCTCGCCAGCTTTGGACCAAGTAGTAACCTTGTTCTAAGAACGCATGCCGAATACGGTTTCCTTGGAGCATACAACAGCGCACGAGGCGTACCTCCTTTTGAGCGTTTCTATGTTGGAGGGGATGGACTTGGAGCTTACAGCCTAGACGGCAGAGAGACCATACAGTTAAGAGGTTACCCTAATCAATCGGTTGTACCTATTGACAGACCTGTAAATGCCAGAGATGACGGAGCAACAATTTACAACAAGTACTCCTTAGAATTAAGGTTCCCTATAACCTTAAAGCCAGCTGCTTCTATCTATGCACTTTCATTTCTAGAGGCGGGAGCTTCATATGATAATTTCAGGGATTACAATCCGTTTCAATTGAGTAGATCGGCCGGAGTGGGATTAAGAATTTTTATGCCTACCTTCGGATTACTGGGAATTGATTTTGGATATGGATTCGACCCTATAGTAGGGCAAGAAGGTCCAAATGGATGGGAAACACATTTTATCATTGGCCAACAATTTTAATTTGGCATGATATTTTCTATATTCGGTTTAAAATGAAAAAAAGAATATTTTCCATAGTAGCAATTTTAGCCATCAGCCTTACTTCGGCCGTGGCCCAAAAAAGTATCAGGCTGGGTTATATAGATATGGAATATATTCTTGAAAATGTCCCCGAATACCAGGAAGCTACTAAGCAACTGGAAAACCGGGTGCAGGAATGGAAAACTGAAGCCGAAACCAAAATGAGAAAGGTGGAGGAAATGAGAACCAGGCTGGATAATGAAAGAGCCCTCCTCACTAAAGAACTTATTGAAGAAAAGGAAGAGGAAATTTCATTTATGGAGCAACAGGCTCTCGAATATCAGCAAAACAGATTTGGCCCAAATGGCGATTACATGATCCAGAAGAAACAGCTGGTGAGACCAATTCAGGACCAGGTATTTTCGGCAGTTCAACAAATAGCCGAAAACCGTAATCTGGACTTTGTTTTTGATCGCACTTCAGACATTGGAATGATATATGCTGACAAACAATACGATGTGAGCGAACTGGTTCTAAGAACTATCAAAAGAACGGCTAACCGTGAGCAGCTTGAAAGCAAAGAAGAAATCACTGAAATGGAGAAAGCCGAAGAGCGAACTCCTGAACAGGAAGATGCGATCACCGAAAGAGAACAACTGGTAGAGCAAAGAAAGAATGAACGTGAGGCATTCATCGAAGCTAAAAAGAGAGAAAGAGATTCAATAAAAGCTGCCAGACAGAAAGAATTTGAAGAAAGAAGACAAAAGATTCTTGCTGAAAGAGAAAGGAAAAGAGATTCCATCTTAAAGGCGAGAGAAAAGAAGAATGATACAATAAATTAATTTTTTAAACCTTAAACTTAACGACGATTAAAATGAAACAATTCAGAACACTTTTTATAGCTTTAGCTTTAATGATTGGCGCTACTGCTTTTACTAATGCACAGTCTAAAGTTGCACACATTGCCACCCAGGACTTAGTACAATCATTACCTGAGTATAAAAGCGCGATGGATCAACTTCAAAAACTTGAAAAAACATACGACGCCGAAATAAAAGACATGCTATCTGAGGCTCAGAGTACAATGCAGCGTTACGAAGCAGAAGCTAATACTAAGTCTGAAGAAGAGAACCAGAAGAGAGCTACCGAACTTCAGGCAGCCCAAAGAAGAATTCAGGAACACAGTGCGAAGGCAAGACAGGATCTTCAGAAGAAAGAAAATGACCTATTGAGACCTATTCTTGAAAAAGTGCGTACTGCTATCCAGAAAGTAGCAAGAGACAAAGGATACGATTACGTATTGGACTCTACTACTGGAACAGGAGTACTTTTAGCTGATGGTTATGATCTTATGCCAGATGTAAAGAAAGAACTAGGACTGTAATTACAGACCTTCATAAATAAAATTTAAAAAACTGCGTACACTTGTACGCAGTTTTTATTTTTGTGCATATATGAGCGATCCCAAACCTATTGGCATTTTTGATTCAGGAGTCGGTGGCACCTCCATCTGGAAGGAGATACATCAGTTATTGCCTCATGAACAAACGATCTATCTTTCTGACAGCAGGAATGCACCTTATGGTATTAAGCCCCAGGAAGAGATCATAAGTCTTTCTATTAAGAATACAGAAATACTTCTAGAAATGGGATGCAAACTTATAGTAGTAGCATGCAATACCGCCACTACAAATGCAATTAAGGTATTAAGATCTTCCTATGACGTACCTTTTATCGGGATAGAACCTGCAATTAAACCTGCCGCCCTTAAAAGCGCAAATAAAGCAGTGGGGATCCTTGCCACCAGAGGAACTCTAACCAGTGAACTCTTTGCTCAGACATCAGAATTATATACCCAGGATATAAACGTAATAGAAGTTGAAGGAAACGGGCTGGTTGAACTTATAGAAAGCGGAAAAAAGGAATCTCAGGAAATCCAAAAGTTACTTGAAAGGTTACTAGAACCTATGATAAGGGAAAGAATAGATTATCTTGTACTGGGTTGCAGTCATTACCCTTATCTTATTCCATTATTGAAGAAGATACTTCCCGAAGGTGTCACCATTATAGATTCAGGGGAAGCTGTCGCCCGACAAACCAAATCCATACTCGAAAGGAACAATTTACTGCACCTTGAAAAGGACCGAGAAATTACTCCGAAGTTCTATACTAATGTGAGTCCTGAAGTGCTTTCTGATATTATACAGGCTGAGGCTAATGGATATGAAGTAGCTTATCTTGACTTCTAATTATTAATGGCCGGGCAGTTACAATCGTATCGTTCCCTACTCTCACCGAAATTATAGCCCAGGGTGATCTGGTGAAAACCACTGTTACTCAACACTAGTGAATTTAACTGATAGCTGAAGGTATATCCAAAAATGAATTTCTTATAGTCCACACCTACGAATGGAGTAATATATCGAAGGTGCTGACTTTTTACTTCCTCCCCGTCCAGTGTATATTCGGCTCCTTCAAAACTATTCCTGTATGAGAGTCCTCCCCATAGGTTTCCATACTCCAACTCATAATAGGCTTTCATATTAGCGTCAATAGCCATCTCATCGGTAGCTTCCCTTGCCTGAAACAGGATAGAAGGCTCAAAGCTCCAGGGATCGTTACGATTAACTTCAAAAACATAACCGGCCGAGAATAAATATTTTCTCATATTGCTTGGAACCGCATCAGAATAAAAGAGTTCCCGGCTTACCGATAAAATGTTTTTAGCGGCAAGATGGAAATAGAGGTCCCTTACATAATAGGAAATTCCAAGGTCCACATTAGCAAAAATATCGGTTGTATTATTTCCCAATAAAGGATCGAACCTGGAGAAACCACTTTCGTCAAGCCTGTGCTGGATCACCCCTGCACTAATTCCAAAGGATAACTGATTAAGATCTGCAGTACTCCTCGAAAACATAAGGTGATATGCAAAAGTCCCATAAGCTCCAAGCTTGGAAAAATTTCCGTTTTCATCTCTGAAGAATATGCCACCCACTCCTATTTTTTCTCCAAGTCTTGTATTGTAAGCAAGCGTTTGTAAGTTAGGAGCTTTCTCAACGTCGAACCACTGGCGTCTTGCGGTTAATCTTATCTGATCATAATTGGAAGCACCTGCCATTGATGGGTGTAACAGGTAAAGATTGTCTGTAAGATAGTCTGAATAGGTAGGTATAATCTCCTGGGCTTGTATTGTGGAAATATTAAAGAATATTACTAACAATAAAACCCCAAGAAATCCTCTGTAACTTGAATACCGGTTTCGGTATTCATTAAAAGTGGTCCTACTTACCATAAAGCCAGTAAATATATATAATACGTAGATTTTCTTTAGTATTTTTGCCTAAAATTTTGAGATGAAAGATTTTAATATAAATATTGTCCCAACCACCACGCCGGCGATTGTAAAATTTGAAGCTAACAAATTTCTTACACGCCACGAGAACTATGAATTTAAGAATATAGACGAAGCGGCAAAATCGCCATTGGCGAAACAGTTATTCTATCTCCCTTTTGTTAAAACGGTTTATATCGCTCAGAATTTTATAGCGATCGAAAAATATGATATTGTAGACTGGCCCGAAGTGCAGGAAGAGGTTGCTGAGCAGATAAAATCTTACCTCAACAAGGGTGGAGTTGTGATCACAGAATCTGAAAACAAATCAGGAAAAGTTCCTGTTACCGTATATGCCGAAAGCACACCCAATCCGGCTGTGATGAAGTTCGTAGCCAACAAGAAACTGGTTTTAAAATCGGCAGAATTCAAAAATATAGATGAGGCTAAAAACGCACCATTAGTCCAGAAACTGTTTCATTTCCCTTTTGTAAAAGAAGTCTTTATCGATGAGAATTATGTCTCTATCCAGAAATACGACATGGCTGGATGGGAAGAGATCACTCTTGAACTTCGCGAATTTATACGAAATTATCTGCAGGAAGGGAATGAAGTTCTAAACGAAGAAGCGGTAAAAACCTCTAATTCTAATGAAGCTGCAAAAGCTAACCAGGAAAACAAACCCGACTTTGAGCATCTTGACGATACCTCACAACAGATCGTTGCGATACTGGATGAATATATAAAACCTGCTGTTGCCAGCGATGGAGGAAACATCTTGTTTGAAAGCTATAATGCCGATAATAAAACGGTTAAAGTAATATTACAGGGAGCCTGTAGTGGTTGCCCTTCGTCTACCCTAACCCTGAAGAATGGTATAGAAACCATGTTGCGTGATATGTTAAGGGATAAGGTAGAATATGTTGAAGCTATCAACGGTTAAAAAATAGACTGCCTAAAAAGTCCTTTACCTGTCATTGCGAGGAACGAAGCAATCTTTAAATAATTTGTAATCAAAGACAGATTACTTCACTTCGCTCGTAATGACGTGTCGATCTACTTTTTAGGAGGCCTGGTTTATTAATAGGTGGTTGCTCTCGCTTCATTATAGAACTCCTGAAACAACTGAAGTAAGTTCATTGTAGATCCTATAAGATCTTTTGTTTCCAGAAGTATTCCGAAGTACAGCTTTGTGTTTTTAGGACTGGATTCTGAGGTACGAATACGCGTGATCTGTTTCTGTATCAGTTCACTTACATAATCCAGCAATTCCTGTTTTTCGCTTAATAAATCATTTATATTCCCAAACTCGTGCTTATCAAAGGTTTCTGTAATCTCATCAAAGAGTATCTGCATCTTATCATCTACTTTTTTGAGATCCCTTATTTGGTTAAACTTTAAGTTCTTATGATTATTATGAACATGATTATAACTGTTCCTGGTTATAAAACCTATAGACTGAACCATATCCTGCAGATAGTCAAGAGTAAGAATATAGAACTTACTGGCTTCAACCGAGTTTTCATCCAGGGATTTGATGAAATAAAAGATATTATCCTTTAGTTCATCGACCTCAGCTTCCAGTTTCTCGATCTTTTTATAACTCTTTTTAAGTTTTCCTAGGTCATAATACCCAAGATGATCAACTGTTTTTGAATACATCTTATTGATACCCCCTATAACATTCGAGATATTCTCTGAAGTCTCTGAAGTGATCTCGTTAATAGTAATTAAATCACTTTTCTTGAATCTTTTCTTTCTCTTTTCCTCCCGGGTTTTTCTGGAGTGAAGAATCCCGCTTCTTACTACTACTGTAAGTGCTAAAAGAATAAGCACCACCAGGGCGATGGTTCCTCCATAAAAGATGATCGCCGCAAAGATCGCCGCTGCAGTAAAGGCCACCATTGCCGTTACAAACCAGCCTCCTACTACATTAAGCACCCCGGCTACACGGTAAACTGCACTTTCCCGGTCCCAGGCCCTATCAGCCAGTGAGGTTCCCATCGCTACCATAAAAGTTACATATGTAGTGGAAAGAGGCAGTTTCATATTAGTCCCAATGGAAATAAGTATACTGGCAACCACCAGGTTTACTGATGCCCTTACCATATCAAAAGCAGGTGCGTCAATTCTTTTACTCCGTAAATGAGAAGAGGGTTTATTGAATTTAGTTTCAATCTTAGATTTAATTCTGTGAGGCAGAATCGTGGTAAAGGCATTTCCGAAAATAATTGAGTACCTCACAATCCCTCTTGAAAGCCAGTTCGGTTCAAATCTTTCAACTCCCTCACCTTGCCTGGCCAGGTTGATCCCGGTGTCTACAACCGATCGTGCCTTGCTTGAAAACCAAAGCGTGATCACCATTACGCCTCCTGCGCCTATCAGAAGAATTTCGGGAGTGGGGACACTTCCGGCAAGGCCATTCATCAAAAATTCTGAAGGCATGGCGCCGTTAGCTTCATTCGCAGTTTGCCATAACTCAAAAGACTGCCAGGCGGCAATTGGAACCCCAATGAAGTTCACAAGGTCATTTCCCGCAAAAGCCAGGGCCAATGCAAAAGTACCTATGATTATGATGGTTCTAAGAATATTGAACTTCATCACACTCATGATGAACTGAGAGATTCCGGTGAAGATCACAAAGCCTATAAGTACAATGACCCATGTATTGGTATTAACATATTCTATCATGGCATCAGAAATATAAGGCACACTCTTCATCCCTTTAATAAGAATAAAATAAAGTATAGCCGTAAGAGAAAGTCCGCCAAAAACCGCTCCAACATATTTAATTTTCTTTTCAAACTGGAACGAGAATACCAGCCTGGAAATATATTGTACAATCGCTCCAACAATAAAGGCGATCACTACAGCCATAAGAATTCCAACAATTATTTCGGTAGCTTTCGCGGTGTTGATATAGCCTGTTAAAGCAGAAAGATCACCATCAGTTTGGGTATATATCTTTATTGCTGCCATACAAACGGCTGCCCCTAATAACTCAAATACTATGGATACTGTAGTGGAGGTAGGTAAGCCAAGAGAATTAAAAAAATCAAGCAGCAATACATCGGTAAGCATTACCGCCATAAAGATGATCATGATCTCTTCAAAATAGAATTCACCCGGAATGAATATTCCTTTTCGTGCAACCTCCATTAAACCACTGGAGAAAATAGCTCCCACGGCAACACCTAAACTGGCAACGATCATTATAGTTCGCATTGATACCGCTTTGGAACCAATGGCTGAATTAAGGAAATTAATGGCATCATTACTTACTCCAACCACTAAATCTGTAATCGCAAGGGCAAATAATGCCACTAACATTACGATGTAAATATCTTCCATAAGCGGATCAAATTTTAACCTGTAAATGTGCTATTTTACTATAAATGAGCTGAAAACATAAAGTTATTAAAAGATTAATAATACGAATTCCTTTTCATGTTCTATAATTAGTACATTTAAAATATCCATAAAATCCACCTAATAGGGCCTATTTTAAACGGCCGTGAGAAAATTAAGATGATGAATAAGGAAAAGCCGAAATACACCAATGAGCTTATAAAAGAAAGCAGCCCTTATCTACTACAACATGCGCATAACCCTGTAAACTGGAAAGCCTGGAACGATAAAAGTCTTGAACTGGCCCGGGAGGAACGCCAATTACTACTCATTAGTGTTGGCTACTCGGCATGTCACTGGTGTCATGTGATGGAACACGAGAGCTTTGAAGATGAAGAGGTAGCGGCCGTGATGAATTCCAATTATATCTGCATTAAAGTTGACAGGGAAGAAAGGCCAGATGTGGACCAGGTATATATGAATGCGGTTCAGGTTATGACAGGAATGGGTGGCTGGCCCATGAATGTAGTGGCCCTTCCAGATGGCCGACCGGTTTGGGGTGGAACCTATTTCAGAAAGGGACAGTGGAAAAATGCTCTGGAGCAGATCGCTCATCTTTATCAAACCCAGCCAGAAAAGCTGGAGGAATATGCGACAAAACTTGAAACAGGCCTAAAGCAGATCCAGATAATTGAGCCGGCATCCCATGAAGACGATTTTCACAGCGATTTCTTTATTCCCTTATTAGAAAAATGGCAAAGATCCTTTGACCTTAAAAACGGCGGGCCAAAGAGAGCTCCAAAATTCATGATGCCCAATAATTATGAGTTTCTGTTGAGATATGCGTTTCAGAATTCCGACGACAAAATAATGGATCATTGCATTCATACGCTTAATAAAATCTCCTGGGGCGGGGTATTTGATCCAATTGAAGGTGGTTTTTCGCGTTATTCGGTAGATGAGAAATGGCATGTACCTCATTTTGAGAAAATGCTTTACGACAACGCCCAGCTTGTTCAGCTTTATTCAAAAGCCTATAAGATCACTAAAGATGAATGGTTCAGGGAAGTAGTGGAAATCACATTGGATTTTATCGAATCAGAAATGACCGATCCTTCAGGTGCTTTCTATTCAGCATTGGATGCCGACAGTGAAAACGAAAATGGAGTAAATGAAGAAGGGGCTTATTATATATGGACCAAGGAAGAATTAAAATCTATGCTACCGGAAGATTTTGAATTATTCGTCGACTTCTACAACATCAACAACCATGGAAGATGGGAATCGAATAAGTATGTGCTCATCAGGACCGGGACGCTTGAAGAAATAGCGGACCGGCACAACCGCTCTGTAGAAGATTTGAACAAGAAAAGAGAAACCTGGCGTAAAAAATTACTTGCAGCAAGAAAAAAGAGAAAAAAACCGGGACTTGATGACAAATCCCTCACATCATGGAATGCCATGATGATAAGTGGTTATACAGAATCTTTCAAAGCCTTTCATCAAAAAAAACATCTGGAAGCTGCAAAAAGAAATGCAGAGTTCATTCTCAAAAACCAATTTCAGGAGAATGGAAGGTTATTGCATACCTATAAAAATGGAAGAAGCAGCATAAATGGATACCTCGAAGACTACGCCTTTACCATAGAGGCATTTTTAAATTTATATGAGGCGACTTTTGACACCGGGTTCCTGGAGAACTGTCAAAAATTAATGGAGATCGTATTTGAGGATTTTCAGGATACTGAATCGGGTTTATTCTTCTTTACATCTAATAAAGACAGAAAACTAATCACAAAAACCATCGAGATAAGCGACAATGTGATTCCTGCCTCCAATTCGGTTATTGCCAAAAACCTCCTTAAACTGGGAAAACTTATTGGAAACCCGGATTATATTGAAAAGTCCCAGGAAATGCTGCATACTCTGAAAGAAAAGATACCTGAACATCCTCAATACCATTCCAACTGGTTAGACCTCATGCTGAATTTTACCCATCCGTTCTATGAGATCGCGGTTACCGGCGAAAAATACAGGGAAATCACCAATTATTTTCAGGAAAGATATTTGCCTAATACGGTGCTGGCAGCTACAAATTCATCTTCAGATCTTAGCCTGCTTAAAGATCGTTTTGTAAAAGATAAAGATCTAATATACATATGCGAGGAAGGAACCTGTCAACTTCCGGTAAGCTCAAAAAGTGAGGCAATGCAATTGATTTCACAAGTTTAACATTAGTTAAACGCCTTTTCGGATCATTTTTTTTTAGAATTGTCTTTGAAAAATTAACATTATGGACATTTTTAATAACTGGGAAGCCATTCTTGAAAAATATGGCGAAAAATTAATTGCCTTTTTACCCAATTTAATCACAGCAATCCTTCTTTTACTCGTCGGATTATGGGTAATCAAAATCATTGTTAAATACGTAAAGAGATTTTTCGATAAAAAGGATTACGATGAAACCCTGGAATCGTTTATCACAAGCCTGGTAAGTTGGGGGCTTAAAATTCTTCTTTTCGTTATGGTGATCATGAGGCTTGGCGTGGAAAGCGCCTCTCTTGTTGCCGCTATTGGTGCTGCCGGACTGGCAATTGGCCTGGCACTGCAAGGTTCTCTTGCTAACCTGGCGGGTGGAGTTTTAATCATCGCTTTAAAACCTTTTAAAATAGGTGACTGGATCGAGGCCCAGGGAGTTTCCGGAACTGTAGTTGAAACCAGTCTGTTTTATACCATAATAAACACGTTCGGAAATCAGAGAGTTATGATTCCTAACGGACAATTGAGCAACGACAACATTACCAACTACTCTTACAACGAAACAAGAAAAGAGAACCTTACTTTTGGTATTTCTTACGACGATGACATCAAGAAAGCCAAAGAGGTACTTACTAATATGGTGATGGAACAGGAAAATGTACTGAAAGATCCTGCACCGCAAATTATTGTTTCGGAACTCGGTGATAGTTCGGTAAACTTCTCGGTAAGATATTTCGCCGAATTACCTAATTTCTGGGATCTTCACTGGTATATGATCGAGGAAGGTAAGATAAGACTCGAAGAGGCAGGAATGACCATTCCGTATCCTCAAAGAGATGTTTATCTATACGATCAAACCAAAATGAATGGAACAGTTGAGAAAAAAGGAAAAGCAGAATAAAACTGCATTTATCCTGCAATAAAATCCTTTAGATAATAAGGTTCAAAATAGGCGACATCTTCGGTGTCGCTTTTTTTGTATTTGCTCTCTGCAATATGAACCATTTCCTTCGCTGAAGGGAATTTCTGGTTGTGAAAAACAGCATTGGAATGTTTACAGATATCCTCAAATTTGGTCACTCCATTACCAATGAAATGAACCTTTGACTTTTTAAGATATTCCTGGAAAGAATTTTCATCAAGTACTTCTGCCTTAGTCTCACGAAGCTGTTTGAGTTCATCGTCATAGATAGCCGAATAAACTTCCATCCTCCTTGCATCAAGCATGGACACCACTACTGCTTTATCTTTTACTTCCAGTTGTTTAGCCAGAAGATCTAAGGTGGGAACGGAAATAAGGGGAATATCAAGAGAAAAACACAGGCCTTTCGCTGTTGAGACGCCAATTCTTAATCCTGTATATGAACCCGGACCTTTACTTACAGCAACGGCATCCAGATCATCCACAGTAAGATTGGTTTCTCTCAAAATTTCATTGATAAAAACATGAAGTTTTTCGGCATGAGAATAGCCCTTTGAATTATCTTCTTTTAAAGCCAGCAGTTCGCCATTTTGAGCAATCCCAACCGAGCAGTTGGTAGTTGCCGTTTCTAGACATAAAATAACAGCCAAAATGATTGATTTTTATTCGGTTTCTTTCTCTTCTTCTTTTTTCACCTCAATCTCATCACCCGTATCAAGACTCTTTGTAACCGTGTTGTATGGACCAGTTATCACTACTTCCCCGGCTTTAAGCCCTTTGGTGATTTCTATATGAGAATCATCCTGAATCCCCGTTTCTACAACGCGCAATTTAGCTTTATCTCCGTCTTTCACAAACACACATTCGAATCTTTCTTCATCCTCATCTGCAGGTTTTTTAACGAATGACTTTTTAGTAGCCGCTGTATCGGTTTTTATAACTATGGAACTGATTGGCACACCCAGTACATCCTTGCGTTTGTTGGTAATGATATCCACAGTGGCCGTCATCCCTGGTCTAAAAGGGGAGTAATTTTCAGGTTTTCCTTCTATGAGATCGGAATAAGACTCTTTAAGTATCCTGACCTTTACTTTAAAATTTGTAACCTGATCTGTAGTAAGTTCATTATCTGCAGTGTTTGAAATTTCCGTTACTATTCCCTTAAACTCCTTGCCCAGATAAGCATCCACTTCAACTATTGTAGAATCGCCAACTGAAACCTTTACGATGTCGTTCTCATTCACATCTACCTCTACCTCCATATTGTCAAGGTTAGCAACCCTGAGAATTTCGGTTCCTGCCATCTGTTGAGTCCCTACTACCCTTTCCCCAAGCTCGGCATCCAATTTGGAAATGGTTCCCGTCATAGGTGCATAGATATTAGTTCTTCCAAGGTTATCCTGGGCCTCTGTAACTGTAGCTGCCGAACTCTGCATACTGTAATAAGCCGATTCCTTGTTCGCCTGAGCAACTTCAAATTTCGATACCACGGCATCCCATTCGGCCTTAGAGATCACTCCTTTTTCAAAGAGAGTCTTATTTCTATTATAATCAGCTTCAGCCTGTTTGAGGTTAGCCTGGGTCTGCGCATAATTGGCTCTGGAATTCTGATAACTGGCACGAGCCCTTTCAACGCTTGATTGATAAATATCAGGATTAATACGAACTAAAAGATCTCCTTTTTCAACCAGTTGTCCTTCAACTACTGGAAGTTCAATTATTTCTCCTGAAACTTCCGAAGACAGCTTCACCTCAACTTCAGGCTGTATTTTTCCTGTCGCGGCGACGGTTTCTGTAATATCTATAGGCTCTATCTTAGCGATCTCTACTTCTTTGACATTAGCTGAATTTCCAAACCAACCGGCTTTTTTACCGACGATCAGCAGGATTATCAGGACTACAATGATGGCTAGAATGATGAAAAGTTTCTTTTTATTCATTACTTAAAATTTTAATTCCCCCACCGGAATTCCAAAGTATAATTCTACAACTTTTAATTTAAAAATGTAATCATATTTAGCCCTTAAAACTTCTCTTTGAGCGTTCTCAAACCTCACTTTAGCCTGGCTAAAATCGAAAGCATTGGTGAGTCCCACATCATATCTTTCTGTTGCATATTCAAAAGCTTTTTCCTGGGCTTCTACTGCTACCAAGGCTGCTTCGTAGGCCTTAAAAGCGCCTTTAGCATCTGTGAAGGCCTGGTACACGTTGGCTTCCAAATCAAGCTCTGCCTGCTCCAGGCGATATTCGGCACGAAGAACACCAATTTCATTTCTTTTCACCTGGTTTCGTGTAGCAAATCCGTTAAGGATTGGAACATTAAGCTGAAGTCCATAGCTGAACCCGTCATTTCGGGATAATTGATCGAAGAATGGCAGTGGTGAACCCAGCACCGGTATCGTGTTAGGCGCTAAAACAGCCTGATTGGTCCCTTCTACAAAACCTATTTGCCGCGTTGGATTATCCGGATCTGGAATGATATCTATAACCTGGTCCTGTCCTGTTGCACGGGTGTTATAATTGAAAAAAGCATTTAAGGTAGGCAAATAAGCTCCCTTGGCAAGCTCCACATCCTTTTCTGCGAGTTCTTTATTAGCTTCTGCTATCTTAATCTCCGATCTTTCTTCTTTAGCTCTTTCAATAATATCATAAACCGAATTCTCAAGGATCTCGTTTCCGAAAATATCATAATCCCTTTCTACTATGTCAAAATTTTGATAATCCTGAATAGCCAGTGTTTGAGCAAGACTAATCAAAGATATCTGGATCTGATTTTCAGCAAGTATCATCTTTTGCTGCTCATCGGCCATGGTCGCTCTTATCTCCAAAAGATCTCCTTCCGGCAGAACACCTGCATCCACAAGATCCAGGGTTCTTTCTATCTGCTCTTTCGTGACATCATTCTGAGCTCTAAGAACCTCCAGGTTCTGTTTATTGAAAAGAACCTGCAGATAGGCATCGGCCACAAAAAGCGCGATATCATCTTTCATCTTATCCAGTGAATACTCGTTGGCCAGTCTTGAAATGCGAGCTCTTTGAAGTTCCTTGAAATTCCTCAATCCGTCAAAAAGCGTTAGTCCGGCCGATACTCCGGCTGAAAAGTTTCTAACTGTTTGGTTTTGCAGGATCCCTGTGGTCACATTTTGAGTTAGACCGGTGTTCCAGGAATTTGTCGCCTGGCCATTAATGCTGGGAATAAAATTACCGATAGCATCGCTTTTATCGATAGCAGAAAACTCTACATCAAGTTCAGCCTGTTTTACCGAAATATTATTTTCAAGAGCATAATTTACACACTCTTCAAGTGTCCACTTTTTATCCTGGGCATTTACGAGGCTGGAAAAAAGCAATAGGAAGGCTAGTAAGCTAAAGTTCTTCATAATAGTTGTTCTGTAAGATATGTCTGTAAAGTGTGTAAGTTGTTACACAAGGAATAATTATTCTAGTTCTGAGCTATGTTCATTGGAGTTTTTATCTGATTCCATACCTTGATCTTATCTCCTTTCTTTACTCCGTTCAACACCTCAACATTGATCCCGTCGCTCACACCAAGCTCCACATCCTGTCTTTCGAACTCCTGCTCCCCGGTCATGATCTCAACGAATGGCTCTTTGGTTTCAGGGTCGAACTGAACCAGTGCTTCCTTGATAGCAAGAACACTATCGGCCCGGGCCAGGATAATAGAGGCATTTGCACTAAGGCCGGCTCTAATAAAAGTAGTATCAGCCTTATTAAGTGTTCCTTTTATTTCGAACTGGATAGCACCATTTTCCTCCACTCCTTTAGGGGCTATATAATCCAGAACCGCATCAAAAGACTTATTCTCTATGGCTCCAACGGTCACCTCTAAAGGAAGGTCTTCCTTTATCTTTCCAACCTCGCTCTCGTCAACCTTTCCTTCAAAGATCATTTCGTTCACATCGGCCAGGGTGGCGATGGTAGTTCCATCATTGAAATTGTTGCTCTCAATAACCTGGTTCCCTGTCTTCACAGGAACATCCAGAACCATCCCTTCTACGGTAGAACGAATAAGAGTATTGGCCGCGCTACCTATCCCACTGGTTGTTCCTGTACGCACGATCTCGTAATTCTGTTGTGCCGATTTATAGTTCTGTTCCGCTCTTTTATAAGAAACCTCAGCCGCGTCAAAATCGTTTGCCGAAATCACGCCTTTGTCATAAAGTTCTTTCTGTCTCTCGTAAACCTTTTTTTCATTATCCAGGTTTATCTTCGCGGTAGCCACAGCATCCTTGGCACTTTGTAAAGAAGACACATTAGGGATCACACGAATTTTGGCGATAAGATCTCCAGATTTCACATTATCTCCCGCTTCAATATAGATCTCATCAATTATCCCTGAGATATTTGGTTTGATAAGCACTTCTTCCTTAGGTACTATCTTTCCGGTAGCCACGGTTTTTTTAATAATTGTCTGCTCGGTAGGCTCCTCTGTTTCATATACCACAGGATCTTCCTGGTTCTTTTGATAGAGGTAGTACAATGCCCCAATGAAGGTTACAGCGATAAGCACTAAAATTCCGATGGTTACAAATTTTTTCATCTTTTGATTGTATTATCTGTTCAGTTTTTATTCGGTTCGCAAGGCATCCACTGGTTTCACCTTTATGGCATGCTGTGCTGGTATAAGGCCGGCCAGTAAGCCGGATATTATTAATATTGTTAAAGCGACCATTACTACTCCAAGGTTAACTGACGGATTGGCGAACATCATCTCGGAAGTATCCATCTGGTCCATCTGAAAGTTCACCAACCAGATCACCCCTGTTGCTAATATAATCCCGACCATTCCTGAAATGATGGTAAGGAATACCGATTCCATAAGTATCTGGCCTCTTATAGACCATGGAGTTGCTCCCAGCGCCCTACGTACACCTATCTCATTTGTTCTTTCTTTTACGACTATGAGCATGATATTGCTTATCCCGATAATTCCCGAAAGCAGCACCAGTACCCCTACGAAATAAGCCACCGCCTTGAGAGCTACAAAAAGTCCGTTAACCTTACTATACTCCTCATAAAGGTCAAAATTCCCTACAGCCCTGTCATCTTCAGGATGTATGGTATGTCGGGATTTGACCACATCTATTATATCGTTTTTTAGGTTTGAGATAGGCACCTCATCTTTCGCCGTTATTGCCATCCAGCCAACCCTGTTCCCCATATTGAAAGCCTGTGAAAAAGCCGTAAACGGAACGTATATCTGTTTCTGACCTTCTTCGGCATCTCCACCCTGGCTTTTCTTTTTGTATGTCCCGATGACCATGAAATTCACTCCATTGATCTTAATATAAGTACCCAGCGGATCTTCTCCCATGTCATATAATACCGCTTTTACTCCCTCACCTATAACAGCCACTTTTCGCTTATCATCGATGTCTGAATAGTTAATGAATCTTCCCGAAGTGATATCCATGGGTTCCTGCTGAATGATCTCTGGGTAATCTCCATATACATTAAATGCTCCTGTATTAAGTCCTCTTACCACATTATTCGCTCCACCGAAACCACCTAGCTGGTTCCTGGGAGATATGAATCTTAGAGCAGGCACTTGCTCCCTGATGGCAGCCACATCTTCAACTTCAAAATTATATCGGCGGCCTTTCGGCAATCCTTTATAGGGTTTAGAAGCCACCTGTGTCCACATGAACATAGTATTCGTAGCAATTCCGCCAAATCCCCTCATGACACCATTTTCAAGACCCTTCCCGGCAGCCAGCAAGATAACCAGGATAAATATACCCCAAAGCACCCCAAAAGCCGTCAGAACCGTTCTAAACCAGTTTGCGGTAAGCGCTTCTAATATTTCACTCCATCTGTCTCTGCTAAACATACTATTCGTCTCTTAAAGCGATTATCGGTTTAATCCTGGCCGCTCTCCAGGCAGGGAAAAATCCTGCTAAAGCTCCGGCTAGAACCAGAATAAAAACAGTGTTAAGCGCCACGGTAAAATTGACCGTTGGATTATAAATAAACTGAGTCTCTATCGCAGGCCCAATAAACTCAAGAAGGGTAAGACTGAATATCAATCCTATAAATCCGGCAATTGCAGTTACAAAAATCGATTCATGAAGTATCATACCTACAATTGAAAGAGGTTGGGCACCAAGTGCTTTCCTAATCCCAATTTCTCTTGTTCTTTCTTTTACGATGATCAGCATAATGTTACTCACCCCTACCACACCCGCAATGATGGTACAAACACCAACTCCCCAGAAGAAAAGTCTTATCATATCCATTAGACCGTAAAATCTTTTGGCATGTTCAAGAGTGTTATTGATATTAATGGCGCGATTATCATCTGGCGCTATGGTATGCCTTTCCCTCAGGAATTCACCAAGATCTTCAGAAAATGCTGTCGAAGCGGCCACGGCAGCCTCAAAATTATCCTCCGGTTTAAGGGTAAGGTACAAACGCCCAATATTATTGGAACCTCCAAGAGCCTTTTGTGCTGTTGTGATTGGGATCACTACTCTTGCCTCTTCTCTTTCTCCTCCAGGATCGGTAAAGACCCCTACCACTTTAAAATTGATCCCTGAAAGCTCTACATATTTACCTATCGGATCCTCTTCCCTGAAAAGGTCTTTTTTAACCTGATAACCTATAACAATAGATTTCTCTACATGCTCAACATCATTGTTATTGATGAATCTTCCTGCTGTTAGACTCATATTTTCCAGATACTGGTAATCTGGAAAAACACCGTCCATCCTGTAGCTCCCTGATTCTTTCCCATAGGAAACAACACTGCTCCAAACCTGGTAGGTTGAAGAAGTCTTATCCAGTTTATCACTATTCTCCAAGAGGATTCTGTTATAATCGTCATTTTTCAGTTGAATTCGGCGGCCAGGATTCAGGCCTTTATATTCTTTTGAAGTTACACCGGGCCAAACAAAAATAAGGTTAGAAGCATCCTGCTCAAATTCACGTGAAATCCCGTTCCTCATCCCTTCGCCAATACCAAGAAGCACAACAAGAATAAATATTCCCGAGGCTACCGAAAGCCCGGTTAGAAACGTGCGTAATTTATTTTTACGTATGGTTTCAAAAATCTCATTCCATCTGTCCAGATCAAACATTCTCGAAGGCTCTTACCTGTGAAACTTTTGTGTCTTCTATTATTACTCCATCTTTAAGATGGACTATTCTCTTTGTCATCTGGGCGATATCATGCTCGTGCGTTACCACCAGAATGGTACGACCTTCATCATTGATCTCCTGGATAAGATCCATTACTTCATAAGAAGTTTTAGTGTCGAGCGCTCCTGTTGGTTCATCGGCAAGAAGTACCTTTGGATCACTGGCCAGCGCTCTGGCTATTGCAACCCTCTGTTTTTGCCCTCCTGAAAGTTCGTTAGGTAAATGACCTGCCCAGTCTGCCAGGCCAACCTTTTCAAGGTAGCTCATGGCGCGATCCATACGTTCAGATCTTGAATGCCCCTGGTAGTAAAGCGGAAGCGCAACATTATCCAAAGCCGATTTATAACCGATAAGATTGAAGGATTGAAAGATAAATCCGAGGAATTTATTGCGGTATTTTGCGGCCTGCTTTTCACTGAGATTTTTAATTGTCACCCCATCAAGCACATAAGAACCTTCATCGGCTTCATCCAACATCCCCAGAATATTTAACAAAGTAGATTTTCCAGATCCCGAAGACCCCATAATAGAAACAAGCTCGCCATCGGCGACACTAAAATTGATACCTTTTAGAACGTGCAGTGTATTTGCACCCATCCTATAGGATTTGTGAAGGTTTGATATTTCAATCATGATTGATGGTTATTAAACAGGAAAAACAGGTCTCCTACTTAATAAGACTACTGAAAAAATAAAATGTTACAGTTTACATGTAAAAACTATGTATTCAGGAAGTTAATTTTCCCCTTTCCGGAGTAACTAGGAAGTTTTTCTCTTGTTGCGCCGCGATCGATAGATGAAATAGCCAACACCCCCAATGAGCAAATAGGGAAAGATCATGAGATATAAGATGCCATCATTGATGCCTTCTGCCGCGCTTTGATCGGCTTCACTTTCCAGTACCGCCCGGCACATGGCACACTGAGCTTCAGCTAAATCCGGCATCAACAGCAAGATTAGCAAGATAAAAATTGGGTATGTCAGGTTTCTCTCCTTCATCCTCTAGGTATCTTAAACTTTTCAAAATTAATAAAACATCACCGCTAATACTAATAATAAGGCATCATAAACAAGAAGACCAGGACACCTGTTATAGCAACATACAGCCAGATAGGAAAAGTCCACCGGGCAACTTTGGAATGTTTGTTATACTGACCGCTTAATCCCCTGTACATTGTAAACAATACCAAAGGAACTATTATAGCCGAAAGCAAAATATGGCTTATCAGGATAAAGAAATAAACATATCTCAGAACGCCTTCTCCTCCATAAGGCACAGGTTCGTTACTTATTTTAGAGAGAACATAACTTACCAGGAATATAACCGAAAGTCCGAAGGCAGCAATCATTATATTTCTATGCTGAACATATTTCTTAATGCTCATAAAGAAATATCCTATAATAAGTAGAACAGCCGTAGCGAAATTGAGAATAGCATGGAACAGAGGAAAGGTTAAGGTATCAGCTCCAAAAATATTGTAGCGCTGGGGAAGCAACATTAAAACCAGAACAATTATTGGAACTGCAATAGAAAGACCAATAATAACCGGTATGGCAATATGATCAGATTTTTTTAAAGTCGTTTTCAAAGCAATTTTTTTATATCCTCGATTAACATATCAATCTGGGGCTCTTCATCTCCCCGAGCTACACTTTTATTTCGCTCAACAGAGCCTCTGTAATAAATAACCGGGTTACCAAACTCGTCTCTTCTTGATCTAATATAACCTTCCTTATCTATCAAAGCGAACATGCCCTGATGTGCAAAGCCGCCTGCAGCCTCAGCACTCTCACCAGCATAGATACCGAAGCCCTGATTTGCCAGCTCATATACCTTCTCCCTTTCCCCGGTAAGAAGATTCCAGTTTGGATAATCTATTCCATGGTTTTCAGCATACTCAGCTAAAACTTCCGGAGTATCATGCATAGGATCTATTGTAAATGAGGCAATGCCAAAATCTTCTTCATCTTCAAATTCGTCCTGAACCTCCACCAGGTTCTTATTCATAATGGGACAGATAGTGGGACAGGTAGTAAAGAAGAACTCCACCAGGTAAACCTTTCCTTTATAATCTTCATTAGAGATGGTATCGCCATCCTGGTTCACAAACTGAAATTGAGGGGCTTTTTTCTTTTCTCCATCCAGGACTATATAAGCCAGTTCTTCGCCAGAAACCTCTACAGATTTTTCCTTTTTCACATTCAGCCTGTCGCTGGAAACCACTTCATCCTTACCTATACGATCTATGATCTTTGGGATAAAAATGATCCCAAAAACGAGTATCACAAGTGAAATCCCTATATAAGAATTTTTCATCTTAATCTTTTTTATTCCTTTTTAGCGCAAGGCGATATTCAGCCAGTATCACCTTAACATCATCATTCATCTTATTACTAAGTTCAGCAACATCCCCCGAATCATAGCCATATAACTTTCCTTCCTTTTCATCGTCCCTTCCTCGAAGTTTAGCCTCCTTATCCACTATAAACACGTAAGGAGTGTAATTATTTTCATCAAGTTCATAAGGAGTTTCAAAACTTTCAAAAACTTCCTGAATTTTTTCAGGAGAAGAATAGGCGATCTTCCATTTTGAAGACTCACTTATCTTTTTAAAATCTTCCACAAAAGCTTGCGTTTCATTCCTTGCTGAATTTGGAAGGATAATCACAAATTGAAAATCATTGAAACTATAATATTTCTCCAGAATCTTCTGATCAAGGTTAAAGGTATTTCCCTTGATATTATCCAAATCTGAGCCAAAGAAGGCCACTACGCTTATCCTATCCTCAAAACTGATAATACTATCTGTACTGGTATTAAAATCTTTTATATCCTTCACCTTCTCTGTTAATACGGGAAGTCTGGCAAAATTGTTCTTTCCTGAAGCAAAAAACAGATATGCCGTAATAGGTAGTGCGAAGAGAATTCCAAGAACAAGAAACTTTTTCATCTATTTGTATTTGCCTTTTAATTGGCCTCTTTTATATCTCTAAAAATATTATTCCCCAGAAACAAATTAGGAGGTCCAAATCTTAAGCTAAGATCCCTTTTTACAGGGGGCTACAAAAATAAAAAGACGGTTTTACAAAACCGCCTTTTCAAATGCTTTTAACTTTTGTTAAAAATCCCAGGCAACATGCCCATTCTTATATACTTCGTAAATATAGTTTCCTTCGGTAAGCAGTATAAAGATCAGATAACAAATAAGGAATATCCCGGTCCAAACCACTGCTCTTCTAAGCCCCTTGGTTTCATGCTCCAGGTGCATGAATGCCCAGGCAATATAATATGCTTTATATACAGTAAGAATGATAAAGATCCAATTTAGCAACTTCATTGCTAAAAGGTAGGTATGAGTAAGGAAGGTTGGTTTTATAATTCCCAGCGCCACCTCAACTATTGTTACCACCGAAAGGATTCCAAATACAGTCCAGATCCTTTTTGATGCTGAACCGTGATCGTGATGTTGTGCAGTATCTTGAGCCATAATTTTTTATTTCAGAATTAAACCAGGTAAAAGAATGTGAATACGAATACCCAAACAAGGTCTACAAAGTGCCAGTATAACCCAACTTTCTCCACCATCTCATAACTACCACGACGTTCGTAGGTTCCAATAAGTACATTGAAGAAAATAATTATATTGATAATTACTCCTGAGAATACGTGGAAACCATGAAAACCTGTAATGAAGAAAAAGAAATCTGCGAATAACGGATGCCCATATTCATTTTGAATAAGGTTCGCACCCTCTACAGTACCTACCGCCTCGTTATTCAGTTTCATCAGGGATTCTTCCCTGGAAAGGATTATCTTATTACCGTCTTCATCATTCATTAGCGTTCTTACAAGAATATCTTCATTCTGTACAAATCCAGCTTTAATCTCTTCTAATGAATAAGCTGGAAGATCCTTCCCGGCATCAAACCAAATCCCATTATTTCTTTCGTGTTCTACCCTGGCACCTTCAATTGGAACTGCGATTTCAGAAAGAGCAACTCTCTCTCCTTCAGTATTCACAAATTGCAATATATTTCCTCCTTTAGTGGTAACTGCACCATAATCACCTTTAATGAAAGTGCTCCACTCCCACGCCTGAGAACCAACGAAAACCAGTCCTCCTATGATGGTAAGAAACATATAAAGAGTAACCTTTCCTTTTTTCATATGGTGACCAGCATCTACCGCCAATACCATAGTCACAGAAGAAAAAATAAGTATAAAGGTCATCAAGGCCACATAATACATCGGCGCCTCTACACCATGTAAAAACGGGAAGTGAGTAAAGACCTCATCGGCAATTGGCCAGGAATCGATAAATTTAAATCTTGAAAAACCATAAGCGGCAAGGAACCCTGAAAATGTTAATGCATCTGAAAGGATGAAGAACCACATCATCATCTTTCCGTAGCTTGCTTTTAGCGGATCATTTCCGCCACCCCAGGTTTTTCCTTCTGTGCCTGTTCTAACAACAGTAGCCTCCATAGAAGTGTTTTAATGTTAAAGGATGCGCAAAAATACGCAATTTTATTATCTAAAGAAATATAAAAAGAAAATCAGGTACAGCCATAGAATGTCCACAAAGTGCCAGAAAGTCGCACCTAGCTCAAATCCAAGCATTTGCCCCTGTTTATAACGTTGTTTAAAATGGTTATAAATTAACACCAAAAGCACGATTATTCCTATCGCAAGGTGGGCAAGGTGAGCCAGAACGAGCACATAGATAAAGGAGGTGGTGATGGTACTCTCACTTCCCGTAAAATAGTAACCCTGTTGTATGATCTCTGAAAAGCTGTAAAACTGAAATACCACGAAAAGGATAGCGAGTATTAAAGTACCTATGAGGAATGCCGTGGCATTCTTGCGATTCCCGGCCTCGATGCTTTGCTTGCTTAGAACAAGAGTACCACTACTGGCTATGATCACCAGGGTACTCCACAAAAATGATATTGGCAGTTCAAAATCGGTTAACCAGTCGGGCCTGGTTTTACTTACCACATAGGCACTGGTAAGCCCGGCAAAGGTCATTGCCATACTAATAATCCCGAACCAGAGCATCATTTTTTTGGCCCGGCCATGTTTCTTTTCGTTAGATCCTTGAGTTAAATCCATTGTCTGATAAATTTATCCAGTACATATACAATTTGAAGCAATGTTATATAAGAAACGCTTGCAAACATTAGCTTTTTGGCAGCTTCAGCCGTTTTCTCCTTAAAGAGTCTTATTGCGTAATAAAGCATTCCAAGCCCCAGAAGGAAGATGATAACTCCTGAAACCGGAGTCAAAAACAACTTTCCCGTAACTCCGAAAACCGGAATTAGAGAGACCAGTATCGTCCAACAGGTGTAAAGTATTATCTGTATCGCCGTCCCGCGATCACGTTTCCCGGTAGGCAGCATAAAGAAACCTCCCTTTTTATAATCATCGAACAACCACCAGCCAATTGCCCAGAAATGAGGGAACTGCCAGAAGAACTGAACCATGAAAAGCGTTCCCGGTTCAATACTGAATCTTCCGGTTGCTGCAACCCAGCCTAACATAAATGGTATTGCTCCCGGAAAGGCTCCTACAAAAACCGATAAAGGCGTCTTTGTTTTAAGCGGAGTATAGATACTTACATAAAGAAAAATGCTTATAGCCCCAAACATCGCTGTCTTAGGGTTGATCACATAAAGTACTACAAGACCTAAAACCGTGAAGATACTGGCTATGGTAAAAGCCACAGGCACAGACATCCTTCCTGCCGGCAACGGACGGTTCTTAGTACGGTCCATCAAGGCATCCAGGTTACGCTCAATGATCTGATTATAGGCATTGGAAGCACCAACCATAAGATACCCTCCAATAGCCAACAAGGTAACTACCACAAAGTCGATATTATCGGCACCCAGAAAATATCCCGCTACAGATGAGAAGACCACACTGATTGCTAGTCTCATCTTGGTTATTTCCTTAAAATCTGACAGGATTGAAGCGCTGGAACTATGTACGCGAGTGTTGCTCAAAAAAGCTATTTTTTAACTGGCGCAAAGATACTCCTTAATTGGGTTTTAACAAGAAAGGCAATGTGTTAATTTTCAGCAGGAAAAATCATTAATAATCAAAATACCAGTTAAAGATATCTGTTCTCAATCCAATGTTGATCCAGGCTGTTGAATTCTCAAAATTAGCCGGCGTATTAATTTGAGGGTTGAAATCACGGTAAATAAAGCTTGCAAAAAGTTTAAGATTTGTGGTTGGGTTAATTATATAACCAGCCTCAAATTCACTATAAAAAGAATTGGTCGTATTTCCCTGTCCTATTTTCACCCCGGTTTCAAAAGGCCTGTCTTCCTCGGTTCTGTAAATATCCTGACCGTAATTGGATTTAGATCCGAAATCGGTAAAATCGAACCCTCGCTTCCCATATATCAATTTGGCGCTACCATACCAGCGATCCCGCTTATATCTGGCAATACCCACAAACTCCCTGAAGTTAGCTCCCCAAAGATGAGCCATAGACTGGTTATTATGTCCGTAATTCAGGGTTATCGAATTATGCGAATAAGTATAAGGTCTTACCTGATTGTATTCAGCCTGCAAATAAAGGTTATCAACATTAAAGGCATTAAAATATTTCAGACCTAACTGAAAACCAAGTTTGTTTTTCCAGCTGCCTTCTCCGCCAAAAACATCACCCGAAGAGAATTCATCAATAAGCCACTGGCCATAGGCATAAGCCTGGTTTGATAATTTATATTTTCCAGTAAGCCCTATTATGGCATTCCCGCCATCAGCACCCGTGGCAAATTCAATGGCCCGGTAAAAGATAACGGGATTTAAGTAATTGAGATCGAAGCCACGATCATTATCGTTTTCCCACATTACCGACTCAAAAAACCCAAGATTAAGGCGTTTGGTAACATTCCAGCTCAGGTAATGATTAGCGATATATTTTGTTCTGAAAGATCCGCTATTTACCACGGCAGGCCTCACATCTCTTAAAGACATCCAGGTGTTGGTATACTTAATTTTCCAGAAAGTGGTATTAAGTTTCAGATATGGATACGGGCTAGGGTTATCACTTAGAAGCAAAGACCTGTAACCATCTCCAATAAAATTATTTCCATGACCAAACTGTATGTTCACAAAATCTGCAGGAGTAAATGAAAGATAACCTTCGGCAACCGGATAGTCATAACCCTCATCCATGAATGTTTTAGCAATTCCACGTCCCGGGACTATAGCCGGATCACCCCCAGCGGGCCTTATAGATTCGGCATACCGATTATAATATTCCGCGAACCTCCCCTGGCTTTCGTAGATAACGGAGTAGAAATTAAACTTCTCTCCTAAGCCACCCTGAACTATAAACTGGCGACCATTATTATAGGTGAAATCATGATCTTCCTGTTCGAAATCCTTTCCTATCTGCAGATCCAAGCCCGGATCCAGGGTAAACCAATAATCATTAGTTTGAAATCTAACTAAATGTTCGTTCCATAGCTTTCTTCCAGCCCAGGAAGACCTGTTTTGCAGCATGGCATCCCGGTTAGCTTCAAAATCGTAATACCTGTTCACCTCATTAAACATCAATGGTTTTGAGGCCGAATGAGTATTGGTACCAATCTGATTGAATTCGGCATCAAACCTGCTGTAAAACTCATGGGAAAGCGGAATATTTATCTGACTGGTATACCTCGGGCTTGCAAACTCATCAGATTTTATATTTTCATACTCGGTAAGAGGATTCTCCGTAATTACATCCTGCTCCTCTTCTTCAGCTTTCAATTCTATCTCGTCTTCTTCCTCAACCGGTTGAACAATTACATTATTACTAAGCGGAATCTTTAATGGCAGTTTGAACTGCATATGGACAGGCCGCCCATTATAAGTTGCCGGCTTAATAACCGGAAGTTCTTCAAAAACCCTTCTTACCTCATCCTTTAACTCATCATAAGCCGCATCCAGGTAAATGACCTGGAATTTCCCCTCTTCATCCACCTCGAAAATAATGGTAAGCTGTCCGGTATAATTTTCTGCCTGAACAATTTCTGGTAATTGGAAATTACTTTTAATATGATTTATAAGCGTCTTATTAAAGCAGAAAGCCTGATCCTTATAATCAACATTTTCGCAGTCTTCAAATTCAGGATATACTTCAGAAGACAGGTTAGCATCCTGAGCGGATAATTGAAAACTTAAGATTAAAAAAGAGAGAAGTATTATATACTTCATAGGCTTAGGGGGCTATTATTTAATGCTTGTAAGATACATTTTTTCCTCAAAGCGAATTTACATAAAATAAAAAATCCCGGCGTTTGCCGGGATTTAAAAATATCTTTATGAGTAATATTAATCCTGAACCTTAAAGGCAATTGGAAGCGAATACATTACACCTACCGGTTTACCACGCTGCTTACCTGGTTTCATTTTAGGCAGGCTATTGATAACTCTGGCAGCTTCCTGCTCAAGTCTTGGGTGTGGAGCACGTGCTCTAACCTGACCAATATTTCCTTTCTCGTCAATTCTAAACTGCACAATCACACGGTTTATACCACTCAATCCAAGTTCAGCCCCAAGATCTGTATCGAACTCTTTGTTCACATACGAACTGATCTTTTCACTCATACACTTCTTACGCTCTTCGTTGTTTCTTTTGTTCTCACAACCAGGAAAGATTGGCACATCCTCGATAACCGCAAACGGAACGTCTTCTACCTCCTCTTCTACAGGAGCCTCAACAACCTCTTCCACCTCAACGATCTCGTCCAGATTGGTTTCGGTAGACTGAATTTCGTCCTCTTCCACTTCTTCTTCATCTTCCACTACCTCGATCACTTCTGGTGCCGGCGGTGGTGGCGGTGGTGGTGGCGGAGTATTCTGCATTTCAGTAATTGGCACATCCTCTTCATCAAGAGCGTCCATGTTTACTTGCCCTATATCTATTTTTTCAGGGTCATAAGTTTTCCACTCAATTGCCTGCCAAGTTAGAAATAGAACTACGACAAGACCAAGCTGCAAGAAAAGAACTCTGTTCCTGTTTAAATCAGCTTTAGGATTTTTCTTCGGTTCCATAATGCGTTATATTGTTAAGGGTTGCTAAAATAAAGATTTTTTCTAAAAAATTAAATTTATCTGAGATAATAAGCGATTAAAAACTCAGTATTTTTATAAAGTCATCATTTTCAGTCCAGAACCTGGAAACGTATGGGGATAGTAAAAGAAACAGGTACAGGTTTTCCTCTTTGCTTACCAGGCTGCATTTTGGGCAACAATCCAATCACCCGTTCAGCTTCCTTTTCAAGTCCAGGATGAGTGGCCCGGGTTTTAATCTCATCGACCTCCCCCTGCCTGTTCACTACAAATCTAATAACCACAAGATTCATACCAGTTAACCCTAGCTCCTCTCCCAATGTGGTATCGAATTCATTCCTTACAAACCGGTTAATCTCATCACCCATGCATTTCCTTCTTTCTTCATTTTCCGAAAGGCTTTCGCACCCTGGAAAAACCGGCACATCTTCAATAAAATCAAAAGGAACATGCACGGGATCCTCAACATCATCTGGCTCCTCAATTTCTGAAGGCTTTACAAGATCGTCAAGATCTATTTCGGTAGGCGCTACATTATCCTCTTCCACATCCTTATCATCGGGAACTTCCTTTATAACATCAACTATGGTCTTTGGTGGTGGAAGTGGCGGAGGAACATCGGGAAGGACTGTGACCGGCGGTGTTTCTTCCTCTATATCATTATAAGTGATATCAGGATCTACTATTTGTTGCTGGTCATAGGTCTTCCATTGGAATGCCTGAAGGGTCAAAAAAAGCACTAAAATGAGTCCGATCTGAAGAAACAGGAACCATCGCCGACGAAGGTCGGCCTTCGGGTATTTTTTAGGTTTCATCTGATTTTGGTGTTTTAATAAATCTGTCAGATGTAATTCACCATTAAATATTCAGCATAAAGCCAAATGATAGTATGGCTCATTTCATAGAAAGATTAGTTAATTAAGGTTATAAGATAGCTAGTCAACTTTCTGCTTAAGGCTTTTTACCGTCGGCGCCATGACGAGAAAAAGCAAAACAGCCAGTAAAACACCAGTAGAATTAGCCAGGACATCCCACCAATCGGGCGTCCTGTAACTGGTGAGGGTTCCCTGCAAAACCTCAATTAACATACCAAATACAAAACAAGCGAATGCAACCCATAGAAGATTGGTTGTATATCGCTTAAAATCAGAGTGTTTAAAAACAAAGAATAGCTTCCACAAAAGAGCTAAAAACAAATATGCTCCGGCATGGAGCATTTTGTCTGTAGGATCAAATCCCGCCAAACTAACCTTAAAGTCCATTACTATTAACGAGAAATAAGTAATGGCACCCGTGTAGATCAGCGAAACAAATAAGAGTATTCTAGCTACCAATTACTTCTTTATATTCTTCAGCAGATAAAAGTTCGTCAACTTCAGAGGCGTCTGAAAGTTTCACTTTGATCATCCATCCTTCTCCGTAAGGATCGCTATTTACTTTTTCGGGCTCATCTTCAAGGCTATCATTAAATTCAATGATTTCTCCCGAGACAGGCATAAAAAGATCAGATACCGTCTTAACTGCTTCTACCGTTCCAAAAACTTCCTCTTTCTCAAGAGTTTCATCAAGGGTTTCTACCTCAACATATACGATATCCCCAAGTTCTCCCTGGGCAAAATCTGTAACTCCGATGGTTGCGGTATCACCTTCTATCTTAACCCACTCGTGGTCTTTTGTGTACTTTAATTCTTGTGGAATGTTCATAGTTTAGTATTATAAGACCGCAAAGTTAGCTTTTTAGCGGAATTGTTCAAATATGCCCCCGTTAATTTCCGAAATTATATATCAAAGTGATCCCAGACCTGATGGTTGTTTGAGGAAATGCTGTTGAAACTGCATATTCTGAGAAACTATGATCGTAATAGAACCTCGCAGTAAGATTCCTGGTAAGACCATAATCTGCCGTGAAGTTTATAGCCCAGATATCCTGACCCGAAATGGTTTGATTATTCTCAAGATCAAGGTAACGCACTATTGTACGATTCTTTCTATAGGACACATCAGCCTTAAAATTAAGATCACTACTCAAAATACGGTTTCTACCACCCAGGCCAGTCGAAATCTTCAGATCTTTTAACCTGTAGCCAAGCCCAAGTGTATACTCATTACCACTATATTCTGTGAGAAGATTATTATCAAAACTGAAGGCTAAGGACCGGTCTTTTTCAAGCTGTGCAAGCACCTGAATATTCCCTTTCGTTTCAAAATCTATACGTGCGAGCGGTGTAAAGAGTTCGGTTAGCACCACATTAGAATAGAGGATCGGATTCTTAAAGTCTCCAGCCTGATTCAGTTCTTCAGGATTTTCAGAATCATAATCCAGATTGGTCTGGAACTGATTCAATGTATAATCTGACCTGTATCCATGATTTATGGAGA
This sequence comes from Gramella jeungdoensis, assembly GCF_023805255.1. Classification (GTDB taxonomy): domain Bacteria; phylum Bacteroidota; class Bacteroidia; order Flavobacteriales; family Flavobacteriaceae; genus Christiangramia; species Christiangramia jeungdoensis. Next base: position 254,218 of record NZ_JAMSCK010000002.1, on the reverse strand, counting down.
ATCTTCTGAATTTATCCCTAAACCATCCAAGCCTCATCAAGCCGGTATATTTTACCGTCCAGTTAGGCAGCGGAGTATCCCTGAAAGGCCCCAGTTTAACTTTACCTGCGTCTTTCCCTGAATAAGCCGAAATGAAAGCCGGAAGCAATACTGCCTGATTAGACCTTCCTATCCCTCTAGGGTAACCATCTTCACCTACATCGTTAGGATCAAGTCCTCTTGCTGCTGCCAGCCTGCGGGCAATCTCCAGCCTGTTCTCCCTGAAGGTCTGGAACGCCTCTGAACTGGTTTCGGTCGACTGGCTGAATGCAGTTTTTATAAGGATAGTTGAAATATTGAAATTCCCGTATGTATAGGGAGTCAAGGCTTTATATTCGAGTGTCACCGGATCTACTTTGTAGTTTTCGGAATAATTTTCCGCATAATTCTTTCTGCCGGATAGTTCAATTGTAAGATCGGGTAGAAAATCAAGAGTTGCCTGGGCATCCAGCTGTTCGTTCTCAACAGAGCTGTATTGCTGATTGAAATTCTGATAAAGTGTTAGCCAGCCTCTTTCTGCCGCCATATAGCGTATCTCATCCTGGAATCCGAAAGTAAAGGCAGCACTAGGCCTGAAGGTTCCCATAAATCCGACACTCTGAGTATAGCCCGGAAGAAATATTCCGCGGCTGTTCCGGTAATTTACCTGTAAACTCTTAATTCCCGTAACGATATTCACAAAAGTATTGTAGCCTTTGTTCGCCTTGGGCTGCGGTTTATTTTCCTCCTGCTCTTCATCCTCATTCGGTGGACCCAGAGTTGGCACACCCCGGCTTCTTTCCCTGATGCTCTTACCAGCCCTTTGAGATTTTTTCTCCACAAGCCCTACATAATTGTACAAATCCTGCATATTGAGATTAGCATTAATCTGGTGGGTATTCGAGTTTTGAACACTGTTTCCCAGGTCAGGAATACCTTCCAGCTGATCAAAGATCTGCGAGCCCCTTTGCCACTGGAAATCTCCCGTATAGGAATAGGTCGCCTTGATAAACCTTAATACCGGGATCTTATCAAAAGGCACCTGATAATTCACCTGCAAGGTCTGGTAATGCTGGTTAGGCTCACCTATATTGAAGAAATCGTCCCAAAGGCCAATGCTGTTGTTGGCAAAGCCTTCTTCATCTATATAATTTCTAATGATCCTGTTATTGCTGGCATTAAATGCAAAACTCAGCGACCTTGTAAGATTATAATTGATCCCATACTGCCAGTCAAACAAATAATTTCTCTGGTAAAGGGTAGGAATGCCAATATCATTTTCACTAAGATCTAGCGACCTGAACTTTTGCTGATTATACTGCCTGAAAATATTAGAACTGGCATTGATATTTGAAGGCAGGTAATTGAAATTAAAATCCCTTAGCAGTGCAAAATAATCACTGCTATCCAGCACCGTGATCTTCTTAAGTGGCTCAACAGATTTTTCCGGGAAATTGAACTCATAAGTTCCACCAACCCGTATACTCTGATCCAGGCTTTCCTCCACCTCAAAATCACGATGATTTATCTGATTATAGGAAGTTGAAAAAGCAAAGTTCTCAACATCATAAGGCATAGGTTTTTTCTCTCCTGTTCTTTCCTTACGAAGACCTATTACATTTATACTTTCCCTTTTTGTATAAGACTGAGATTGTTTTTTAACCGCATCTCTTTCGTCGGAATCAAAAATATTCTCCAGCCTCGTATCCAGTTCCACATCAAGGAATTCCTGATCATATTTAGGAGTGATAAGCTCTTCACCCCTGCTGTAGTTCACCGGGATCTTCACCCCCCATTTCTTCGGAAGCAATTGCCCCATATTCACATTGGTGACCATATCGTACTGCTGAAGGTCTTCCCTGCTACGCTGATTTGGTCCCTGCTCAATACTTCCGAAACCAACAGTACTTCTTCTTCCGGTAGCCGAAATATTGGCAAAATCGGCAAGATTGCTATCCATGCTCACAACTCCAGCCCAGCCGCCTTCATTCTTGAGATCCGAAAGCCTTAACTCATTGAACCATACTTCCCCGCAAAGATCGGTAACCCCATCTACACGGGTACCATTCTTAACCCCTAGCATCAACAGCCTGATATTTCCAAAACTCGGATTCCCTTTTACCCCGAGTCTTAACTGCCCCATATCATATGGAGCTTCGGCATCTATCTGGGCAAGATCTTCGGTAAAGAAATTCAGCTCGGTAGAAATAAGAGATGGATCTCCCAGTACCGCTGTTTTAATCTGTTGAAGCAAGTCGAGTTGGAGGTTTAGTCGGTTCACTTCAGGCCAGATCTCTTCAGGCGTGGAAGCCCCGAATAAGGTTGGAGATAACGGAATTTCTATCTGGTAGAAGTTGTCGCTAAAATCGGTTCCCATTCTAATGAAAGCCACCAGCTGTCCATCCTTAAGTGGTTGCCTGTTCACAAGGGATTCAGCATGAAGGAACATTTCCAGGTTTTCATACTGACGCATATCCACCTGAAAGTTCTTATAAACGGCCCTGGCATCCTGAGGCTCCAGGCCGCAGGTTCTTAGTGAAAGAGACTGCTCATTCTGCCTGATATTGGTATTGTTCTCATAAAGCTCTTCCCGAACAACTCCCGGGGGAAGCACATAAGGGATAGGCTGACGATTTTCGTTCTCTTCAATATTAACCGCGTTTACTTCAAAAAGCGTATTGGGGTTTTCCGGTCGGCCTTCGTCCTCAAAAAGACTCTGAGTATATCTTCGGTAATCTCCTCGCACCAGATCCATGGTTCCGAATCTCAACAAGGTGGGATCCTGAAAGTCGGAAAGGTACATCCTTATAAAACGAATAGATCTGAAGTCGGCAATTCCACCTACAGCTTCCGTTGGTTCAAAGATCGGCACCTTGAACTGAAGCCATCTAACGGGAAGTTCCTGTCCGTTTCTAAGAGTAGTCGTTATTTCCTTAACATCAGTTATATACTGGTTATTATCGATATTCATCCCCGGGAAGAAAGGCACCTCATACTCAAAATAGCTGTTAATGGTGTTCATCGTATTGTCCCGGTTGATATCTTCGGTAGTAGGCAGGGTGGTATTCCCACGGTTGGTATCGGTCACCTGCGTAGGTGAGTTGCCCTGTGTTCCATTATAGTTTCGGTAACGCTCCAGGATATTCCCTTCTGTATTGAGAAAATATTCATAGTTATCCGCAGACGGATCGGGAAGACCTGCAAAATCACTAAATCTTGTAGCCTCTTCCGCATCAAGGATACCATCGTAACCGGCATCCTGACGGGTTCTCGCATCACCTTCGGTATCAAATGCATAAACCAGTGACTGATCGGCCGGAACATCCGCAACTGACGTACTAATAATATTAGCTTCTCCTTCCCCTTCAGGCAAGCCATTCTCATATTGCTTACGCCCATCCTTCAGGACGTCTTCCGAAATATTACCGAGGTTAAAATTAATGCTCCCTCCCTGGCTACCTGAATTTTCAGGATAGATATACGGATCCATCACCCAGAACTGTATATACTCAACATTTGACTGCTCAAAATTGGTGGTATTGATAGACCGCATGATCCCACCAAAATTACTCCCCGGATTTGGAAGATTGTTTGTACCTGCAGCAGCGGGATTATAGTTGTATGGTCCCCTTTCTGTTGGGTTGTATGCCACATCCATTGTATAAACAACCTGTGGCTGTCCCTGAACCACATCCGTATTCGGGAAAATCTCGTTTAAAGCCACCCTTCTGGCAGCATAAGTCGATATATCAGAATCACTGATTCCGGAAGGCCTTCTATTGCTGTAAAAGATAGGGTCTATGGTATACCAGGCCAGTTTTGCCCTTTTGTATCCAACTCCCAGATCACCGTTGGGAAGCTCACCTCCGTAACCGATAGGAGTACTGGAAAGCTCCCAGCTCAAAGGATTGCTTATATCAATAGAGGTTTGTGAAGCTTCGAAATCATCAATATAGGTCGTAGCCTTACCATCAAAATCGTTGGTTGCTGGTGCCCCGGGGATCAAATAAGCAAATTCACCCCGCACAGAAACGTTCGATTTCACATCGGTATCGATATTCGGTAATTTATTTACCAGTCTTGTAAGAAAAGGAACTTCGGTACTGTAATTTAAATTCAGCCCGAGGATGGTATTATTTATCGGTTCGTAACTATAATTTGCCTTTTGTGTTAGCGGTCGCTCTTTAAGATTGATAAAAGTACCGCCAATAAGAAAGTTCTCATTGAACTGGTGCTCCACGTTTATCCCTGTAAATCGTTTGGTCTGCTGACCGAATAAGGCATTGTTTTCAGTATTCACCTGGATGGGGATATCTGAAGCCAATAAGGCCTCGTCAAGTATCTGCACCCTTCCCAGCTCATAGTTCACCACATAATCCACTCCTTCCTGAAGTATTCTTCCACCGGCAGTAACCGTAACAGATCCCGGTGGTAAATTGAAACCAATAGGGATACCTTCCACCTCCGCCGATTTGTACCTACCCTTTAACTGGAATTTGTTCTTATCGGCCTCCTCCTGCTCTGCCTGGGTTTTTGTAGTGCGATACATCGCACGGAACACATATTTCTGCTGGTTCTCATTCCAGGTTTCGGGAATGGTATAATCTTCAGTTCCTGTATTGGGTGTTTCGTCCAGTTTATCAAACAGGTGTTTTCCGAATGGTTCTACCGTGGTAAATATGATATTACCATTCTGTGGATCTATGGTTATCTGTGGCACATAATCAAAGAAACCGTCGCCCCCATTGATGGGATCATTATTAGTATTTAACTGGTCTAATCTGAAAACCCTAAGCAATGGTGTCTCGGCAACATCTGGCGGCAGGGTGGTTCCTTCGGCCGGTTTTATATAGTTTAAAGGTTGTGGATCTGTATAAAGAATATTCATCCTGAAATCTTCCCTTTCCAGCTGGTATGCCCCGAGGCTGTATATGTTCTTCATCATCAGGTCCCAGATAGGCTCATTCACATTGGTAATAGTACTTTTTAGTAATTTTACCACAAGGTTCTGATTTGCCCTTGGATTGGAACCTGTATCGGGTTGCTGCTCAGGATTATTGGATGTTGAATTCACCCCGTCATTCGCAAATTCACCCACCTGATAAACCTCACCGTTAATGGTATATTGAAATGCAACCGCGAGCACCTCATCATTACTCAGCCTCTGGTTAAGTGAAATATAACCTAACTGAGTGTTTACGGTATATTCATTTGGTTTAAGCTGGCGGGCATTTTCCAGTTTTGCATAATCGGTTCCTTCTGAAACCGTCACTCCGCCAAAACCGCTTTCAACAGTTGCTATATCTCGAATGGCAGGAGTAAGCACAGATTCCTGCGGACCTGTAATTCCGAAAGGGTTAAAATCATTGTTTCGGTTATCCGGGAATGCCCCTGTCGGCTGATTAAAGAATCCTCCTGGTGGGTTATCGAGACCAATATTTCCCGGAACATTCGTTTCTCCAAGATCCTGAATGGCAACAATATTCCTTGTATCGGTAAGGTTCTGAATATTATTGGTCCTGTTGGTTATCCAGACCTGAATCCTTTTAATCTGAATATTGGAATTTATAAAGGGATAATTCCTTAAGGCCTCATCATAATTATCCCGGAAATAATGCGAAAGGAAAAAGTGCCGGTCCTGATCGTAATCCAAAGCGAACTTTTCGAATTCTTCCACCGTTGCGCCGCCTTCAACGTTCACGGTTCTTCTTTCAGACTTTTGTTCAGAAAACACACCGGTGATCCTGGTCTTCCCGAACTGAAGTTCGGTCTTGAAACCAAAAAGGCTCTGGGCACCCTGGATCAGGGCATTATTGAGTGGCATGTTTACATTACCAACCTCGATCTTCTGTACAATATCATCTTCATTGGGCGTATATTCCAGCTTCAACTGATTCTGAAAATCAAAGGTGGACTCGGTATCATAATTCGCGGTCACTTGCAGCCTCTCTCCAATTTGTCCAAGAAGACTCAGGCTTATACGCTGATCAAAATCAAAGGAAAGGTTTCTTCTGTTTCTGGGTGAAAATGCGGGATTATCCTGTTTAGTAAATAGCAAGCCAAGATCCATTTCCACCGAACCCTGGGGGACTATATCAATTTCGGTTCCGCCAAAAATGGTCTCAAAAAAGTTATTGTTCACATAAAAATCTGGCAACAGATCGCGTTGAATATCTTCCGATCCCTCTTTCCTACCTGTAAGCGCGTCATTCTTAAGTTTGAAGTAGTTACGCATTTCCTCATCCAGTACAAGATCTTCGAATTCTTCAGGAGTAAGTACAAGAGGCAGGCCCAGATTTATATCTCCAAGGCTTTCTTTATAGAAATAACGGTCAAGAATAGGGTCGTACTCGTATTTAGAAACGATACTTTCTGGATCTGGAAGGCTGATATCACCCAGTACATAGCCAGTCGCGGTGGTATCCTGCGGCGTTTCCTGAGCCACAGAATCCAGCGAAAATACCAGTAATATCAGGAAAGTAAGGCGTACCGGTACAGACAATTTAAGGTAGTTGTTCCTCAATTTACTTACAGCTTTTTAAGAGCCAGTTTTATAATAGATTCTACGGTAGATTCGGGATCCTCTTTAAGGATCTTGTCTACAACCTTGCCTGCCTGGCGCCGGTTATAACCTAAGATCTCTAAAGCTGATAACGCTTCTTCTTTGTTAGTATTGTTTTGAGACACGAAAACTTCATCGTCTCCAAGCACTTTCAGAACTTTATCCTTGAGGTCTAAAATCACCCTCTGAGCAGTTTTTGCTCCAATTCCTTTTACGCTTTGAATGGTAGGCACATCTCCCGTAGCGATAGCTTCAGACACCTCTTTCGGATGAAGTGAAGAAAGCATGGTGCGGGCTGTGCTGGTACCAACTCCAGAAACGGAAATGAGTAATTTGAATATTTCCCTTTCAGACTTTTCAGCAAAACCATATAAAGTATGTGCATCTTCCTTTACCTGAAGATAAGTATATAAACTAATGGCTTCAGAATCTGGAATTAGCGAATAAGTATGAAGTGAAATATTTACTAAGTATCCAACTCCATTGCAATCTATAACAACATAAGTTGGATTTTTTTCAATTAATTGCCCCTTAAGATGATGAATCATGAAAAAAACTTGTGTTCAATTCAAATGTAGTAAAATAAACCAAAGGCCGAAATGAGCTCCCGGCCTTTTAATTCTGCCATCAGGCCTATTTTTTCATTCTTTTCTCCTTTTCCTGAGCATCCACCACAGCCACAGCAGCCATATTCACCATTTCTTCCACACTGGCTCCAAGCTGTAAAATATGCACGGGCCTTTTCATCCCCATCATAATAGGTCCTATGGAATCTACATTATTTAATTCCTTGATGAGTTTGTAGGTGCTATTTGCCGAATCAAGATCTGGATAAATAAGGGTGTTCACTTTTTTACCAGCCAGTTTTGAAAATGGAAATTTGCTTTGAAGCATCTCACGGTTCAATGCAAAATCTGTCTGAAGTTCCCCGTCCACCTTCAATTCCGGATGGAATCTATGTAAATACGCCACGGCTTCCTTCACTTTTTTGGCTTTCGGATCTTTTGAAGATCCGAAGTTCGCATAGGAAATCATAGCGATCACAGGCTCCATGCCGAATAGCTGAACGGTACGGGCCGTCATTTGAGCGATCTTTGCAAGATCCTTCGCCGGAGGATCAATATTTATCGAGGTATCACTAATAAATAAAGGTCCACGTGAGGTGTTCATCACGTTGGTAGCCGCTACTCGTGATACGCCTTTTGCCATCCCGATAAGCTCCAGCATTGGTTTCACAACCGTAGGATAAGCCCTGGAGTAGCCAGAAAGAAGTGCATCGGCATCACCTTCATTAACCATCATAGCTGCGAAATAGTTGCGCTCCCGCATCAGTTTCTCGGCATCGTATTTCGTCACCCCGTTTCTGTGTCGGGTTTGCCAGTATTTATGAGCATAAAGTTTTCGATGTTCCTCTTCCTCATCAGATTTTGAATCTATGATTGAAATGCCATCTTCTTCAAAATCGATCTCGGCCATCAGTTCCTTTATCACTTCTCTTCTACCCAGAAGGATAGGAATACCTATCCCCTCATCCCTTACGATCTGGGCTGCCTTAAGAACATCCAGATGATCGGCTTCAGCAAATACAATTCTTTTTGGATTGGTCTTGGCACGGTTTATTAGCAAACGGGTGATCTTATTGTCGTTACCCATTCTTTCGAGAAGCTCCTCTTCATACTTATCCCAGTCCTGAATATCCTGACGTGCCACCCCACTCTCCATAGCTGCTTTAGCCACTGCCGGCGGTACTTTAGCTATTAGCCTTGGGTCAAAAGGTTTTGGTATGATATAATCAGGTCCAAAATTAAGGCGGGTCTCGCCATAAGCTATATTCACTTGTTCCGGAACGGCCTCTTTGGCAAGCTCTGCCAAAGCCTCTACCGCAGCCATTTTCATCTCTTCATTTATCTTAGTGGCGCGTACATCTAAAGCTCCGCGGAATATGAACGGAAAACCAAGTACATTATTCACCTGGTTAGGATGGTCACTTCGGCCCGTAGCCATGATGATATCTTTCCTGGTTTTCATAGCCAGGTCATAATCTATCTCCGGGTTTGGATTGGCCATGGCAAAAACAATAGGTCTTTTAGACATGCTTTTCAGCATCTCTGGGGAAACGATGTTGGCAATAGAAAGTCCCACGAAGACATCGGCATTCTTCATAGCCTCTTCCAGGGTATCTATTTTTCGGGCCGTGGCGAATTCAGCTTTTTCTTCTGAAAGATTATCCCTGTCTTTACGAATCACTCCTTTACTATCGAGCATCACGATATTCTCAGCCTTCGCGCCAAAAGCCTTATACAACTTTGTACAGGAGACAGCTGCTGCACCTGCACCACTGACCACGATCTTCACTTTTTCAATCTTCTTTTTTGCCAGTTCCAGCGCATTAAGTAAGGCAGCAGCAGAAATTATCGCTGTACCATGCTGGTCGTCATGCATCACCGGAATATCCAGCTCAGCCTTTAATCGCTGTTCGATCTCGAAAGCCTCGGGAGCTTTAATATCTTCAAGGTTGATACCTCCAAAGGTCGGTGCGATATTTTTAACGGTCTCTATGAATTTGTCAACATCCTTTGTATCTACCTCGATATCAAAAACATCGATATCCGCGAATATTTTAAACAAAAGACCTTTCCCTTCCATTACGGGCTTGGAAGCCTCGGGTCCAATATCACCTAATCCAAGTACCGCAGTACCATTGGAAATTACCGCTACAAGATTTCCCTTGGTTGTATATTTATAGGCATTCTCCTTATCCTTTTCGATCTCCAGACATGGTTCTGCCACTCCTGGGGAATATGCCAGGGAGAGATCTCTTTGGGTTGCATATTTCTTGGTGGGTACTATCTGGATCTTTCCTGGTTTCGGTTTAGCGTGGTAAACCAAAGCCTCTCTTCTCTTTCTGGAAGTATTACTCATAATTCAATTGTTTGGCTGACTAACAAAGGTAGTAAGGCTGAAGTTAAATAGAAATCTATTCCTTTAAAAAGCTGATATTTCTTTTCAGGCCTTCAAATTTGGTTCTTTTAACGGCAGATTTTCTGAATATTTCATTAAAAGTTTCCCTGGTGATCTCTTCCCAGTCCTTTTTTTCATAATCTAAAAGATGTGGATGCGGGTCAAATAAAGGCTCATTGTGTGGCTTTGAAAAACGATTCCAGGGACAAACATCCTGGCAAATATCACAACCAAACATCCAGTCCTCAAACTGATCTTTGTAAGACAAAGGCAGTTCATCCTTTAATTCTATCGTAAAATAGGAGATGCATTTGCTCCCATCAACCTTATAAGGCTCAACAATAGCATTTGTTGGGCAGGCATCGATGCAAGCAGTACAGCTACCGCAGTGATCGGTAACCGGGGTATCGTATTCAAGTTCCAGATCCACGATTAATTCCGCTATAAAATAAAACGAGCCCGTTTTCTTAGAAAGCAGATTTGAATGCTTGCCAATCCATCCCAATCCGCTTTTAGCCGCCCAGGCCTTATCGAGAACCGGGGCAGAATCTACAAAAGCACGACCATGAAAATCGCCGATTTCTTCCTGAAGAGAAGCCAGCAATTGCTTCAATTTGTCTTTAATCACAAAATGATAATCCCGGCCGTAAGCGTACTTACTGATCTTATAAGAATCCTTATTCTGGAATTCACGAGGATAATAATTAAGCAAAAGAGAGATCACACTCCTGGAGCCCGGGACTAGTTTCGTTGGATCGAGACGTTTATCGAAGTAGTTTTCCATATAACGCATTTCTCCATGCATATTCTGCTCGAGCCAGTTTTCCAGCCGTGGTGCCTCTTCCTCCATAAATTCAGCTTTGGAAATCCCACAGGAAAGAAAGCCCAGGCGTTTAGCCTCAGATTTTATAAGTTCAGAATGCTTTCGCTTAAGATCCATAAAATTAGACTTACATTAGGGCTTCACTTCTACCCAGATGAATTGTAAAAGTATAAAAGCTGATACTAATAAAATTTAATGTTCGAGATAATTTCAGAGAAATAAAAAAGCCCTGTCTGATAAACAGGGCTCTCTACCGATCAATATATTGATCATTTCTGACCTTCAGCCGTTTTAGGGCTTATTACATCAGAAACAACGCTTATCGAATTTATTGGAAATCCTCCTTTACTGGCATGTTCTCTCAGTAAATCTTCATTTTCTGCCTTATAAATACAATAGATCTTATTTTCAGCAACATAACTGTGAATCCATTGAATTTTATCTGCATCCATTTCTTTCAGGACACTACAGGATTTCTGAGAAATCCCTGTAAGGTCAGCCGGTGTTGATTCTCCTATATCAGGAATCTCCCGTTCAATTACATAGGTGGTTAATGCCTTATCGCCTTCGTGATCTTTTGACTTTTTCTCCTGAGCCATTCCAAACTGAACGCAAAATAGCAGGACCAGAATTAATGCTTGTAAACTTTTCATAATAAATAAATTTTTGGTTGGTTAATTACGATTAAATTTAAACAAAAATCTGAAATTCAACCATTTACAAGTAAATCAGTTTTTTTAAGACAATTTCAGTTTAGAAATTACCCAGGAATATTTTGTATTAAAAAGCCGAAACTTGGAGCTTCGGCTTTTATCAGGTTCATATAGTACCTATTGATTTCCTCAACACTAAGCTTAACCTTTCCAAAACTTATTCTGGAACATTAGAATTGGTCGGATTAAAAACACCATCCGGATTTTCAACACCAACCCAGGCATGTAAAGTCCAGAATGGTCCTACGATGGTCCATTCATCTTCGTCCCCTATAAATCCTTCAGGAGGAGTAGATGGATCTTCCATTTCCTCCATTAGAACGAGATACTCCACACCAACAAACATCCAGTTGTCATTTTCATCTTCAATGTATAAAAGTGCTTCAGGTTTCAAAAGCTCAAAAGTTCCATCGAGTAGATCCTCATTGACATAATGATGCCCCATATTGGGAATATTGCCTGTAAGATCAAAATCCCAGCCCTGGGCCATGGCTACCTGAATATTGTGAAAACGACGCATTTTTTGTGTAAGTCGGTCAAGTTGCTCCTGGGTAGTTTCTAGTTCAACACCAATTTTCAAATCGGCCGATTCTACATCCTGCAGCGAAGTATCCAGATTTTCCTTTGAACAGGAAATAAGAACCGATGCGAGAAATACAATAAAAAGGGTAAAGTTCAGGGCATTTCTAGAAATCCCCATAAGGGAAAACGGCTTAATTTTTTTTGATTTCATAATATAAAATTTTGGTTGATTAATTACCAGAGCAATAAGAAATCAGCCCGGAAGAAATGGGAAAGTAAAGGTTTTAATTACTTAATTATCTAATTATTAAAAAATACCTGAAATCCGGTATTTCTTTAAAATCCTAATGAATAGCTTTTCTTATAAACAGGGATCAATCACATCTAAACAGAGCTTAGAAAAATAATGACGCTTTAATTAAATAAATAACAACCTTAATGACTGACTATCCGATCCCTCCACTCGGATACCCATAGATCATTAAGGTTATCATAAAAGTTTAAAATTAAAGTGCTTGCTGACGTTCATTACAGATTCACACCCTACTGATGACTAATTACCGAACGTTTTTTGATAAGCTTTAATAAGTTTTTTGCCTTATCGAAAAATTGAAGGGTTAATTTACAATTATGTTAAAAATCTATCCCTGTAAGAATTCGCCATTATTGATTTTTACTTTCGGCAGTGAGATAGGTTTCTATTAGCGAATTGTCATTCCTTCTAAAAGAAGTGGGCAAAGCTCCTGTTTTCTCCTTAAAATCGTGAGCCAGGTGAGAAACGTCGTAATAACCGGCCCGAAAAGCTATTTCAGTCAAACTGGCTTCGGGGTTTTGCATAATAAGCTTAATGGCATTTTCCATCTGCCATATCTTCGCGTATGCTTGCGCTGAAATCCCGACCTTTAAAAGGAAATTCCTGTTGAAATTACGGTGGCTCATACAATACTCCCGGGCAAGATCTTTTATTTTAACAATTCCATTACACTGAATTATTTTATTGACTGCATGATAAATCGGGTCATTCATATACATCTTTTTTTCGGGAAGGTAATGCCCTAGAAATTCATCGAGAATCTGATGCTCCAAAGTGTCGATCCTTTCATTTCTTTGTGCACTTCTAAGATCCCTACACATGCTACCATTTAAAATACCGGTGATCTCTATCTGCCTGTTTGTAATCTCCCACATGGGGATCCTGAGAAAATAATAACCTATCACAGGATGCATTCTAATGGCGTATCCTTTACAATCACCTTCCTGTTCTATAAGAAGCGAACCTTCTGTGAATAAACCGGCAATATACAATCTATTGGAGCCAGCCCGAGACATTGAATAATTAAGAAATTTGTTTTTATAGGTCTCCCCACAATAGAAATTCACCACAAGATGACCTATCCTTGGGAATGGAGTAACGACCTTGCCAGAAAATTTTATATCCAAAAGGCAATATGGAATAGTGTGATCGTTGACTTTATGAAGCCCAAAATCATAGGTTACTTTAAGGTTTTCTAATCCTGGTGGTTCGATATGATCTTTCATATTAACCGTTTTAAATCCTTGCATTTAAGAATACATGGAAACCCTAATTTATATAAAAATTTGATTGTTAAGCACTTACAGAATTAACTTAACACTTGTTTAATCATAACCAGATTTATAACAGAGACCTCCTCTCAAAAATATTATCCTCTTTCAGTTAATTTTAAAATGGCATTCTTAGGTTTTAAGGTAATCAGGGGTTTAATTTCTATTTGGGAGGATATGGGAAGGATCTCGTAACGGAGAATTAGTTCCTGGAGGGCTATGACCATCTCAAACATGGCAAAATTATTTCCAATGCATTTTCGTGGTCCAGCGCCAAAAGGAAAATACTGGGAAGAAAATTTTTTACCACCGTCCCGGAATCGATCAGGATTGAATTCGTCGGGCTTTTCCCACAGATTAGGATGCCGATGAACTTCATAGACGGAGAATAAAAGGCTTGAGCCTGGTTCAAATCTCTTCCCTTCAAATTGATCTGCTTCAATATTCACTCTGTCTATGAAATAGGCGGGCGGATAAAGCCTCATGGCTTCTTCAAGGACCTGTTGGGTTATAAAGGCATTAGTTACTATCTCCATAAGGCCCAGTTCTCTCCCAGATAATTCAATAGCCTCCTTATATATCTTTTCCTGCCATTCCGGATGCAGTGCAAGCAGTTCACAGGTAAAAGTAAGAGCATTGGAAGTTGTTTCATGACCAGCTACAAAAAGAATAAGAATTTCATCGATAAGTTGCTCGTCATCCATAAAACTACCATCATCATATTTAGCCTCCAGCAACATATCTAAAAGGTCTCCATATTTTTTTTGCGATGTCCGCCGCTCATTGACTATACGTTTCAGAATTTCTCTGGACTCGGCCGTCAGGCGTAGATACTTATCAAGTTTCCCACTCACTCTGAACCACCATCTTAAATAAGGCTGTCGCAGTTCCCTTACCAGCATTTTTTGCGCAGACTCGGTAATGAACTGAAGCCGGTTTATCTCCTCCTGATTCGCAGCACTACTGAACAGAGACTTAACCACTGTTTGAAATGCCAGGTCATTGAATACAGGAAAAACATCAATTTCCTTACCGGTTTGGATCCTATCAAATTCAGTCAGTATAGCCTGCCGGATCGTTTCGAGTAGATTCGCAAGTTGCTTTTTATGAAATGCCGGCTGAATAAGCTTTCTCTGTTTCCTCCAGTGCTCCCCATCTGAGGTGAGTAGACCTTTACCAACATATTTCGCCAGGTCTTTGGTCTGGATCTCAGACTTTATATAATTCTTCTGATTTTTCTGAAGCACATATTCAAGCATACCGGCATCTCTCGAAAAAATAACCGACCTGGAAATTCCGATATTCAACCGAAAAGTATCCCCTTTTTCTTCAAAATTACGATGGTGAAAAGGTAACGGGTTCTTTACAATATTAGTAGAATGTCTCAGGAATTTGAGTAAGGATACTGTAGGTATATTTCGGCTAGCTTGGTTCAATTATATTTAATATTTGATGCAACGGAGACCGTACAGGTTTCAGAAACCTGTGAGGTCTTTATACTTTATTGATCAAACAGGCCTCCCTGAGAACTTCCTTTAATACGTCCCAGATGTCTGTATGCATGTTCGGTTACCTCTCTTCCTCTGGGAGTGCGATAGATAAAACCCTGTTGGATAAGAAAAGGCTCATATACTTCTTCTATAGTTTCTGCACTTTCACTAACAGCAGTAGCCAGGGTAGTTATCCCAACGGGTCCGCCTTTGAACTTATCTATGATAGTTGCCAGAATCTTATTGTCCATTTCATCGAGACCGTGAGCATCAACATTCAAAGCTTTCAAACCGAATTTAGCGATTTCCATATCTATCTTTCCATTACCCTTGATCTGAGCAAAATCCCTAACCCTTCTTAGAAGAGCGTTTGCAATTCTGGGAGTTCCCCTACTCCTCCCGGCAATTTCGATAGCCGCCTCGTTGGTAATTGGCACTTTTAAGATATCTGCACTTCGTTCAACAATGCCTGAAAGCAGCTCTGTGGAATAATACTGCAGGCGGCTGGAGATCCCAAACCGGGCTCTCATAGGAGAAGTAAGCAGTCCTGATCTTGTGGTTGCTCCAATAAGGGTAAAAGGATTCAGATTGATCTGAACTGTCCTGGCATTCGGGCCGGTTTCGATCATAATATCGATCCGGTAATCTTCCATCGCTGAGTAAAGATATTCTTCCACTATAGGACTCAGGCGATGAATCTCATCAATAAAAAGTATATCTCTTTCTTCAAGGTTCGTAAGCAAACCTGCAAGATCTCCCGGTTTGTCCAGGACAGGGCCGGAGGTCACTTTAATTCCAACGTTAAGTTCATTAGCCAGGATATGAGCAAGAGTCGTCTTCCCCAGTCCGGGAGGACCATGAAAAAGCGTATGATCAAGAGCATCTCCTCTTAGATTGGCTGCCTGAACAAATACCTGTAGATTTTCCAAAACCTGTTCCTGCCCCGCAAAATCATCAAAACTAAGCGGACGCAAGGCTCTTTCAATATCAAACTCCTCAGATGAAAAATTTTCTCCGGATGGATCTAGGTTCTCGTTCATTTCGTAAATATACAAATTGACCAATAAGCTTTAAACAAAAACAATTATGTTCTAACTGAAAAAAGGAATTAGTATTTTTAGAAAACCTAAGACATAAGATAACCCCCCGAATGAACCGATTTGTAATTACAAGCATCCTTTTTCTTACCACTCTGAATTTATTTTCCCAGCACAAAGAATTTGAAGTTAAATATGTTAAGTCTCCTGTTTCAATAGATGGAATTCTGGATGAGCCCGGATGGGATGAAGCACAACCAGCTAAGGATTTCTGGCAATATTTCCCTTCAGATAGTGTGCAGGCTAAAAACCAGTCTGAAATAAAGATGTTGTATAATGAAAATTATTTATACGTGGGCATTAAGGTTTATATCGAAGGTCAGGATTTTGTGATCCCTTCCCTGAGAAGGGACTTTCGGGCTGGTGGAAGTGACAATATCACTTTAATGTTCGATACGTTCAATGATGGAGCCAATGCGTTTCTTTTTGGTGTAAATCCGGCCGGGGTAAGAAGAGAGGCTTTGGTATCTGGTGGAGGCACCAGTTTACGTGGATTCACAACCAGCTGGGATGTTAAATGGACCGCTGAGACAAAGGTTTATGATGAGTATTACATAAGCGAATGGGCCATCCCTATGAGTTCTTTTAAGTTCACAGAGGGAACTAAGAAATGGAGATTCAATTCTTACCAGTTCGACACTCAGGGTAATGAAAGAAATACCTGGATCAGGATTCCCAGGAACCAGTTTATTTTCAACCTCTCTTATATGGGAGATATGATCTTTGAAAAACCACTTAGCAGGTCTAAAACTCCTATTTCATTAATTCCTTATGTTACAGGCTCCCTGGGTCGGGATTTTGAAACGGAAAAGGATCTGGATGATTTTAAAGCCGGAGGAGATGCAAAGCTAAGTATAGGCAATAGTTTGAATCTTGATCTAACCTTTAATCCTGATTTCTCACAGGTAGAAGCTGATAATCTTGTTACTAATCTTACACGTTTTGAAGTTAATCTACCGGAAAGACGTCAGTTTTTTATTGAAAACAGTGATTTATTTGGTGATTTCGGCAATCCGGAAGAGGCTAACCCTTTCTTTTCAAGGCGAATTGGAATAGCCAGAGATTCCTCTGGAATTAACAGGCAAATAGACATAGTAGCTGGTGCAAGGTTAAGTGGAAAACTCAACAATGATTTCAGGATTGGTCTGCTCAATATTCAAACCAAGGAAAAAGAGGAGTTCAATATAGGGGCAAACAATAATACGGTTATAGCCTTACAACATCGCCTTTTCGAACGTTCTAACATTAGCGCCATCTTTCTTAACCGTCAGAACACCTCAAGTGATCTAATGAATCCTGAAGATGAATATAACCGCGTTATTGGCCTGGATTATAATCTTGGGACTCTTGATAATACCTGGGCAGGGAACGCGTATCTTCATAAATCATTTAGCCCTGGACTAACCGAAGATGATTTTTCTACCGGTTTAAGGCTTAATTACAATTCCTTCAATTGGCGAGTTAGGGGGAGCGGATTCTATGTAGGAGAAAATTTCAATTCTGATCTCGGTTTTATTCCCAGAAAGGGAATTCTTCGTATTGACCCAAAAATAGAACACCTGATTTTTCCAACGAACGAAAAGATGGTACAGCATAATATTAGTTTTATCCCGATGGTAATATGGAAACCAAATCTGGATTATAAGATGACCGACTATAATTTTATTGGGGCCTGGGATACAGAATTTACCAATACAAGCAAACTATCTGCGAGAGCATTTAACAGATACACCTATCTGTTTTCTGAATTTGATCCATCCAGAGTAGGAGACATAGCCTTACCCGCCTCTACCGATTATCATTATACCAGTGGCGAATTAGAATATGGTAGCGATAGTCGGAAGATTTTCTTTTATGAACTGGAAAGCAATTATGGCGAATTCTATAATGGTAAAAAATTCACTCAGGAAGCAAGATTAAACCTAAGACTTCAACCCAATTACCTTATGTCTATGGAAGTTCGTTATGATCACGTAGACCTTCCGGAACCTTATTCAGATAATGATATCTGGTTAATAGGAAGCAAATTTGATATTACCTTCAGTAAAAGCCTATTCTGGGCGACCCTGATACAGTATAGCAACATAGAGAACAATTTTGGTATCAATTCGAGGCTGCAATGGAGATTTGCGCCATTATCAGATATTTATCTGGTATATAATGACAATTATTTTTCTAATAATTCCTTTGCCCCCCGTTACAGAAGTATCAATTTAAAACTTAATTACTGGCTCTATTTATAGAATGAAAAAAGCCTCTTCCGGTTTGGAAAAGGCTTTAGATATATCTGTTATTTTAAGGTCTTGCTTAATGATTTAGCTCTTCCTCCTTGTCCTGTAAAGGAACGGTTTGAGGAACAAAATCCTGACCTTTTATCACATAATCCCCATTCTCATCGGTTTTGGAGTAATCATAAGCCCAACGATAAACTGAAGGAATCGCTCCAGGCCAGTTTCCATGCATGTGTTCAACAGGAGTAGTCCACTCAAGAGTATTTGATTTCCATGGATTCTGAACAGCTTTTTTACCGTAGAAAATAGAGCTAAAGAAGTTATATAGGAAAACCAGCTGAACGCCTGCGGTAATGATTGCAGCCACGGTGATGATCACATTTACATCAGCATAATCATCAAAATATGGGAAATTTGTATTAGTATAATAACGTCTTGGAAGCCCCGCTATCCCGATAAAGTGCATTGGGAAGAAAACTCCGTAAGCACCTACGGCAGTAACCCAGAAGTGAACATAACCAAGGTTCTTATTCATCATTCTACCGAACATTTTCGGGAACCAGTGATAAACTCCTGCGAATAATCCATAAAGTGCAGAGATACCCATTACAAGGTGGAAGTGAGCAACCACAAAATAAGTATCGTGAACGTTAATATCCAGCGTTGAATCACCAAGAATAATACCCGTTAACCCACCAGTGATAAAAGTCGAAACCAGCCCTATAGAGAACAACATCCCCGGGTTCATCTGGAGATTACCCTTCCACAAAGTGGTGATATAGTTAAATGCTTTTACTGCTGAAGGTATCGCAATCAATAATGTTGTAAAGGTAAATACCGATCCAAGGAATGGGTTCATACCAGAAACGAACATATGGTGACCCCAAACGATAGTTGAAAGGAACGCAATTGCAAGTATCGAAGCTACCATCGCACGGTAACCAAAAATAGGTTTACGTGAATTAGTTGCAATAATCTCTGATGTAATACCCAAAGCAGGTAAGATTACGATATATACCTCAGGGTGACCAAGGAACCAGAAAAGGTGTTCAAACAATACCGGTGAACCTCCTTGATGACTTAATACCTCTCCCTGGATAAAAATATCACTAAGGAAGAATGAAGTTCCAAAGCTACGATCCATTATTAGGAGTAACGCAGCAGAAAGTAATACCGGGAAAGAAACAACACCTATAATCGCGGTTACAAAAAATGCCCAGATAGTAAGAGGAAGTCTCGTCATAGACATTCCCTTTGTTCTAAGGTTTATTACAGTAACAATATAGTTAAGTGAACCTAATAGTGACGAAGCAATGAAAATAGCCATAGAGACCAACCAAAGTGTCATCCCTGTACCAGAACCTCCAATAGCCTGTGGTAATGCACTAAGCGGTGGATAAATTGTCCATCCCGCAGATGCCGGACCAGCTTCAACAAATAATGAGCTTAACATGATCACACTGGAAAGGAAGAACAACCAGTAAGACACCATGTTAAGGAAGCCTGAGGCCATATCACGTGCACCGATCTGAAGTGGAATAAGAAGGTTACTGAACGTACCACTTAAACCTGCAGTAAGTACAAAGAATACCATAATGGTACCGTGAATGGTAACAAGTGCAAGATAAATACTTGGTGTCATTACACCATCTGGCGCCCATTTTCCTAATAAGGCTTCAAAGATCCAGAAAGACTGTTCAGGCCAGGCAAGCTGTATACGGAACAGTACCGACATCGCGATACCAATAATCCCCATAATAAGCCCGGTAATAAGATATTGCTTGGCAATCATCTTATGATCCTGACTAAAAATATACTTCGTTATGAAAGTCTCTTTATGATGATGTCCGTGATCGTCGTGATGATCGTGTGCCGGTGCGTTTGCAATTGCTGACATATCTCTAATTCTTTATCTTAATCTTAATTATTATTTTCTACTACAGCCACCGCTTCACTCTCCTGTGACTGCTCGTTAGTACTATCTTCTCCTTCTTCTTTTGAAGCCGGGTCTTCACTTCCACCTTTATCTTCAGTCTGACCGGCATCCTTATTCTGATCAGCCATTACACTACCAAAGGTAGGTTGCTCTTCAAGCCATGCATTAAAGTCTTCTTCAGATTCCACAACAATCTTCATCTGCATATTGTAATGGGCCTGACCACAAATTTTATTACAAAGAAGGAAATAATCGAATTCATAAGAATCCAGGGTTGGTTCTCCCTGAGCCGCTAGCTCTTGATTTCTTTCATTTCTAACTTCATTTACACTCTTAACTTTATCTACCATATATTCACTCTGACGCATTTCCTCAGAAGTAATGGTTGGAGTAAAGCTGAATTGAGTTATCATTCCAGGCACCACGTTCATCTGGGCCCTGAAGAATGGGAAATAAGCAGAGTGAAGCACATCCTGAGAACGGAACTTAAATAAGACTGGTTTATTTACCGGCAAGTGCAGTTCTGTCACAATTTTATCATCTTTCCCGTAAGAATCAGATTCATCTACACCTAACTGGTTAACACCTTCAATGAAACGAACATTCGCTTTTCCTAAAGTGTTATCCTCTCCGGCATATCTCGCTCTCCATGCGAACTGGTATGCATAAACCTCAACCACCATAGGATCTTCTTCAGTATTCACATTCATGATATCACTCCATGTGAAAAGACCATAGATGATAAGACCGGCAAGAACGATAACAGGAATAATGGTCCAGATAAATTCAAGTTTATCATTATCGGCATAGAAAAGGGCTTTCTTGGTTTTCTCTCCCTTGTATTTATAGGCAAAGAAGTGCAAAAGTCCCTGAGTGATCACCTGAACTACCATAATTAGGGCAATAGAAACGAACATCAAAGTGTCATATTCAGACCCATGTTCAGAAGCTGCCTCAGGTAGATAGAATCTACCATATTCCCAGAAGCAGAAAATACTGATCACATAAATAAAAATAACAAAGGCTAACATGAGGATACCATTCAACTTGTTATCCTTGTCATTAGCTACCTGTGAGGTATCAGCATCAGGTCTCTTCGACAATTCAAAGATCTTAGAGATCTGCCAGCCCGTTACGGCCAGAAGTGCTAATACTATTATTACTAAAAATACGGTCATTTTATAAAATCTTCTTTAAACAATCAATCTTATTAATAATGGTAATGCTTGCTCTCTTTGATAAAAGGGTTTCCTTTTACCAGCAAAGGCGCCTTTGTAAGGGCGTTGAAAACTACGAATAAGAACAAACCTGCAAACAAAAGTACGGCACTGATCTCAGGAATACCTATAAACCATGATTCCCCAACAGTAGCCGGCATTACAAGTACAAATACATTTATATAATGTCCACAAAGAATCACAATCCCTGTCATGATCACAAACCAGTTTACACGCTTATAATCGCTGTTCATTAAAAGAAGAACAGGGAAAATAAAATTGGTAACCAGCATACCCCAGAAAAGTACCGGATAATCTTCCATTCTTGAAATAAAGTACACAACTTCTTCAGGAATATTAGAATACCAGATAAGCATGAACTGAGAGAACCAAAGGTATGTCCAGAAAATGCTTATCCCGAACATGAACTTAGCCAGATCATGTATGTGACTGTCATTCACGAATTCCAGGTATCCCCGTGACTTAAGATATATGCTTATAATCGCTATAGTAGTAATTCCAGAAACAAAAAGACTGGCAAAAACGAACCATCCGAACAGCGTACTGAACCAGTGCGGATCTAAACTCATGATCCAGTCCCAGGACATCATGGATTCTGTTACAATAAAGAATACCAGGAATCCCGCAGCAAGCTTAAAGTTCTTTTTAAAGTAAGTATTATCGGTAGCATCATCCATCTTTAGAGAGTTCTTTCTAAGCAGGTGCCTGAATAAGATCCAACCTCCAAGATAGATAGCTGCTCTTATTAAGAAGAAAGGAACATTTAGATAAGATGTTTTTGCCTGAATTATCTCGTCATGAGCAACAACCTCAGGATCCATCCATATAAAAAGATGATTAATATGGAATCCTGATAGCATTAAAAGAACAAATACTATAATACCTCCAGGCAACAGGTAAGCGGTAATCGCTTCCATTACCCTGAACAATACAGGAGACCATCCGGCCTGCGCAGCATACTGTATAGCGTAGAACGCAAGTACCCCAAGGGATATCATAAAGAAAAAGAAAGCGGCTACATATAAAGCAGACCATGGCTTATTTTGAAGCTGATGCAAAACATGCTCGTAATGCTCATCCTCATGAGAAGCTTCTTCGCCATGGGCGGTTTCTGCCGCATGCTCTTCCTGTATCTCCTGAGCATGTTCCCTTGATACTCCTTCACCAGGTAGCTGTTCAACATTAATTTCAGAAGGTTCTACTGCTGCATGCTCCTCCCCATGATGCTCAGAAGCCATCATCTCCTTGACATCTTCTATGGTTTCGGGTGCAGCGATAAATCCGTAAATGAGACCTATAGCGCCAACGATCATAAAAATGATCGCCGTTAATTTTAATTTACTGGATAACGTATACATATCGATAGATCTAAATCTTTATTCTTGAGTTTCGTTTTGGTTCTGTGTCTCAGGAGTATCCTCTTCCTGATCGTTATCGTTTTCCTGATAGATATCAGCATCTGCTCTGGAAGGCAACAACCTTGATTTATTAGATGGTGCTGTCTCTGCATCCTCGAATTCTCTTGCAGGCTTTCCTTCCAATTCATCCTTCAGACTCATCACATAATGAGTGATCTGCCAGCGCTCCTCAATGGAGGTTTGTGCAGCATACGACCCCATATTGTTAAGACCATAATACATTACGTGATATACACTACCTTCAGTAATCGCTCTCCCTGCATCATCATATGATGGTACCCCCAGTATCTTTTCTCGTTCTACCAGTGTTCCTTTACCATCTCCTTTATCACCGTGACAAACCGCACAATAAATAGTGTAAAGTTCTTTTCCTTCGGCGAGGTTATCTTCTGTGTATGCTAAAGGGTTCTTGAGATTGGCCTTTGCATCGGCGGCACTTTCTACGTTATTTTGATACTCGTAAGGCATCCAGCCTCTCGGAATTGTTCCTTCTACCGGAAGTTTGGCTTCCTGCCCGTTTTCGAAAACCTTGTATTCACCATACGTCTCATAACTTATAGGTTCATACATATCAGGCATATACTGGTAGTTTGGATCATCCTTGTCCTGACAGGACAAAACGGTAAATCCCAAAAGAAACAATGCTATAGTTTTATGGAACAAACTTCTCATTATCACTATTTATTATCTATTAATTTAATTTCAGATGCACCTGTATCGTAAAGGAACTTTGTAAGGTCATCAACATCATGATTGGCAGCATCCACTTCCATAAGGAACATATCGTCTGTAGTTCTTACATCAGGGTTCTCAGCTTTTTTAAAAGGCCAAAGCTTACTTCTCATATAGAAGGTAATTACCATAAGGTGAGCCGCAAAGAAAACGGTTAATTCGAACATAATTGGCACAAACGCCGGCATGTTCTGAAAGAAACTGAAACTCGGCTTACCACCAATATCCTGTGGCCAGTCTTCAATCATGATAAAATTCATCATAGCAATCGCTACAGCTAATCCAACCAATCCGTACAGAAAGGAGGTGATGGCAATTCTTGTTGGCGCAAGTCCCATGGCCTTATCCAGCCCATGAACCGGGAATGGACAATAGATCTCACCAATATGATAGCGTGCTTCACGAATCTGCTTTACAGCCTGTAAAAGCAGATCGTCATCTCTGTAAATAGCGTGTAAAACTTTAGATGCCATCCTGATTATTTATTTTTTAGTTTGTTTGCCTGCGCAACCCAGCCTTCCCTGTTCTCTTGGATAGGGAAGTTCTCGATAACTTCATCAAGCAATTCAAAATCCTCTTCTTTTAGTTTGCTAACCTGATCGTACAGATAAATTCCAACCTGGTGAAGGTGTTGCTGAAGCAACGGCCCAACGTTCTTAAGTTTGGTAAGATCATCTGCTTCCTGTGTTTTAGGATCGTAAGTACCAATTCGCTCAAGCATTTCATCTATACGGTCTTTCATAACTTCAGAAATCACGACTCCATCCACATTCACTGTATCTTCATGCTTATGATCGGCTTCTACCGTTTTCTCATGCTCGGTGTCTTCAATCTTATTATGGATACCTTCCTCTACATTTCTAGCAGGATTTTTACCATAGGTCTCGTGCTCATGATACACTACTTCATCACCATGCTTCTCCCTAAGCTTCTTATACTTCTCTCCAGAAGACTTCAATATTGTTTTAACCTCTGCCTGAGCGATCACCGGGAAAGAGCGGGCATATAAAAGGAACAATACAAAGAAGAATCCGATGGTTCCAATAAAGATACCTATATCCACGAAAGTTGGAGAGAACATGGTCCAAGAAGACGGAAGGTAATCACGGTGCAAAGAAGTCACGATAATTACGAAACGCTCAAACCACATCCCGATGTTTACAACAATCGAAATAAAGAAAGAGAACATGATACTTGTACGCAGTTTCTTGAACCACATGAACTGTGGAGAGAATACATTACAGGTCATCATACTCCAGTATGCCCACCAGTAAGGCCCTGTAGCCCTGTTAAGGAAAGCGTACTGCTCGTATTCAACACCAGAATACCATGCGATAACAAGCTCGGTAATATATGCTGTACCAACAATAGAACCGGTGATCATGATAACGATGTTCATCAATTCTATATGCTGAATAGTGATATAATCTTCAAGATTTGAAACCTTTCTCATAATGATAAGCAGTGTGTTTACCATTGCAAATCCAGAGAAGATAGCTCCCGCAACGAAGTAAGGAGGGAAAATGGTAGTATGCCATCCCGGAATTACCGAAGTTGCGAAGTCAAAAGATACGATGGTGTGTACAGAAAGTACCAGTGGTGTCGCCAAACCGGCCAATACCAGTGAAACTTCTTCAAAACGCTGCCAGTCTTTGGCACGTCCACTCCATCCAAATGAAAGTATGCTATAAACTCTTTTTGTAAAAGGTGTAATCGCCCTGTCACGGATCATCGCGAAATCCGGAAGCAACCCCGTCCACCAGAATACCAGTGAAACCGAAAGATAAGTAGAGATCGCAAATACATCCCATAGAAGTGGTGAGTTAAAGTTCACCCAAAGTGATCCAAACTGGTTTGGAATAGGCAGTACCCAGTAAGCCAACCATGGACGCCCCATGTGAATTAAAGGGAACAGACCCGCCTGCATAACCGAGAAGATCGTCATCGCCTCTGCAGACCTGTTAATGGCCATTCTCCATTTTTGACGGAACAGCAATAATACCGCCGAAATAAGTGTACCGGCGTGACCAATACCTACCCACCACACAAAGTTGGTGATATCCCAGGCCCAGCCTACTGTTTTATTTAATCCCCAGGTACCAATACCTGTAGAAATCGTGTAAACTATACATCCTACACCCCAAAGGAAGGCAACAAGGGAGATACCAAAGACTATCCACCATGATTTATTTGCCCTTCCCTCAACCGGAGCAGCAACATCAACTGTCACATCGTGATAGCTTTTGCTCCCGGTAACTAAAGGCTTTCGTATAGGTGCTTCGTAATGAGACATATCCTTATCTGATTGATTCTTAGTTATTCGTTTATTTAAGCTTCGGTTGTATTTCTAACTTTTGTCTGGTACATCACATTAGGTTTTGTACCTACATACTCAAGCAGATGATACATCCTGTCATCATTTTTCTTTTCTACAATTTTTGCGTCCTCATCGTTCACATCTCCAAATACCATTGCTCCCTTATCACAAGCCGCAGAACATGCAGTATGGAATTCTCCATCTTTAATTGTCCTGCCTTCACGCTTCGCATCAAGGATGGTCTTCTGAGTTTTCTGGATACACATTGAACATTTCTCCATAACCCCTCTCGCACGTACCGTAACATCAGGATTAAGTACCATTCTACCAAGGTCATTGTTCATATGGTAATCGAATTCATCATTTCTGGCATAAGTGAACCAGTTGAAACGACGAACTTTATAAGGACAGTTGTTAGCACAATATCTTGTACCTACACAACGGTTATAGATCATTTGGTTCTGACCCTGTCTACCATGAGAAGTTGCAGCAACAGGACAGACAGTCTCACAAGGAGCATGGTTACAATGCTGACACATTACAGGCTGAAACACAACCTGAGGATTATCTGCTGGCTGCTCAAGCTCACCAAATTCTGAAAGCGAACTTCCAAGGCCACCAATATTTTCTTTTTTCTCAAGGTCTCCTGTAAAGGTATCTTCAGAAGAGAAATAACGGTCTATACGCAACCAGTGCATATCTCTTGACTTTCTCACCTCTTCTCTACCTACAACAGGAACGTTATTTTCAGAATGACATGCGATCACACAGGCACCACAACCAGTACAGGCATTAAGATCTATACTCAGGTTGAAGTGAGGCCCTGTAGACCTGTCAAAGCTCTCCCAAATATCAACTTCTGGCGAAGTCACAGGAGTCTCAACATGGTTAAGGGAAACTTCAGGAGTTTCATTCCACACATGAGCATCTTTAGTATTAAAAATCTCCAGAGTGGTTTCCTTGATGATATCACCCCTACCCATTAAAGTATTGTGCAACTGCACACATGCAAACTCATGCATTCCTGGAGCTTTTTCAATCTTAACCTTTTGCACAGAACTAAAGTTCTTATACAAAGGATAAGCATTCACCCCTGTTTGCATTTCTTCCTGGATGCCCGCTTTTCTACCATACCCAAGCGCAAGACCAACAGATCCTTTTGCCTGACCCGGCATAATATAAACAGGTACGTTTTGAACAACAGCATCACCAACAGTAAGATTCACATAACTACCGTTAAGCCCTCCATTGGCAACGTGCTCATTTTCCAGTTCAAGCTCTTCGGCATCCGCCTTAGAAACCGTGATATAGTTGTCCCAACTGGCTCTCGTCAATGGATCAGGTAATTCCTGAAGCCATGGGTTATTGGCCTGCTGACCATCACCCAGAGCAGTATTTGTATAAAGAGTAAGTTCAAAGCCATCGCCTTCCATTTCATCCATATTAAATGAAACAGACGAAGAGCTTGAAGATGAAGCAACCTCCACAGGAGATGAAGCTTCAAACACACCATCGTGAAGAACTTCACTCCAGTTTCTATCACCTAATCCACCTGACCAGGTCTCTTTGATATATTCATAATAAGATTTGCTGTTATCAGACCATTTCAGGAGTGTATCCTGGAATTGTCTTGTATCAAACAAAGGTCTTATCGTTGGCTGCATTAAGCTGAAAGATTTCTCGCTAAACTGAATATCCCCCCAGCTCTCCAGGTAATGCGGAGTAGCAGCTACATATTTACTTAATTTTGAAGTCTCATCGGTTCTTGTAGTGAAATCAACCACAGTTTCAACCTGCTTAAGACCTTCTACAAAATCTTTTGAGTTTGGCAGTGTATGAACAGGATTAAGACCAGCGATCAACAAAGCGCCAACACTTCCATTATTCATATCTTCAACAAGTTGAGCAACCTCACCAGAATTACCCTGACGAATCACTCTCGCATTTGAAGTATCCATTACCTGACTTCCAAGAGCCTCATTGATCTCAAGAGCCCAGGTTTGAGCCTCGTCATCAGGAATACCGCAGGCAACTACAGCTCCACTACCAGCTTCTCTAAGTTGACTAGCAGCTTTCACAACCGCGTCATCGATATTTGAAGGAAGATCACTTGTAGAAGAACCTCCAACAATATATCCTCTCAATGCCGCAAGAACAGCTTTTTGCTGAGAAGGCTTAACCGGAACACGCTTATCTGCGTTCGCACCAGTAAGAGACATATTAGATTCAAACTGAATATGACGAGACATCTGTCCATTCTCAGGAATCCTTGTCTTTGCATAAGCAGAGTCATATCCACCTCCCTGCCAGTCTGCAAGGAAATCAGCACCTACACCAACAATGGTTTTGGCTTTTGAAAAATCGTAGTTTGGTAATGCACGTCTGCCATATTTTGACTGAAATGCATTTAGCGCGGCATCTTCAGAAACTGAATCATATACCACGTGACGAACATTGCCATATTTAGAAGAAAACTCCTGAATAAGTTTAGAAGTTGAAGGACTGGCGAAAGTTTGAGTAAGAAGAACGATCTCTCCGTTTGCATTCTCAAGAGCAGCTCTTACCTCGCGATCGAATTCTTCCCAGGAAACATTCCTTCCTTCAATCATTGGGCGTTTCACCCTTTTTGTATCATATAATGAAAGAACCGAAGCATGAACACGTGCATTAACACCGCCCTTGAACTTCGAAAGATCATTATTCTCAATTTTAATTGGTCGACCCTCACGAGTTTTTACTAAAACGCTTGCAAAGTCAAATCCATCAGCAATTGTAGATGCATAAAAGTTAGCAACTCCAGGAACAATCCTCTCGGGCTGTACCACGTAAGGGATAGACTTTGTCACGGGGCCTTCGCAGGCAGCCAGTGATGCCGCTGCTGTACTGAATCCAACATACTTAAGAAAATCCCTTCTGGAAGTCTTTGAAGACTCAAGAGAAGATTTATCCCCAAGAAACTCATCCACCGGGATCTCCTCGGTAAATTCCTTTTGTTGGAGCGTCTCAACAACAGAGCTGTTTTCTTTTAGCTCTTCAACACTTTTCCAGTATTTCTTGTTTGATGACATATTATATCTAGATATTAGCTTCTTAAATTAAACCTGAATTTCAGGATTTTAGTAGTGACACTTACCACATTCAATTCCACCCATCTGAGCGGCAGTAAGCTCTTCTACACCATATTTTTTAGACAACTCTTCGTGGATCTTCTCGTAATACTCATTACCCTCGATCCTGATATTGGTTTCACGGTGACAGTTAATACACCAACCCATTGTTAGCGGAGCATTTTGATACACTATCTCCATCTCCTGGATAGGCCCATGACATTCCTGACACTGGATACCCGCAACACTTACGTGCTGAGAGTGATTAAAATAAGCAAGATCCGGAAGATTATGAATACGAACCCACTTTACAGGTTTCTCTTCACCTGAATAGGTTCTGGTAGCAGGATCCCACCCAGCCGCATCATACAGCTTGGCAATTTCCTTATCATAAAATTCTTTAGAGTATTCTTCGGTAGCTGTTTCAGGAGCTACTTCAGAAATAGCCTTATGACAGTTCATACAAACGTTAAGCGACGGTATACCCGAATGCTTGGAGGTTCTGGCAGAAGAGTGACAGTATTTACACTCTATCTGATTATCACCCGCATGTATCCTGTGAGAATAATGGATTGGCTGGATTGGCTGATACCCCTGATCTACACCAACCTGCATCATCCACCCATAGGCAAAGTAACCAACAGCAAGCAGCACTATAATAGAACTAACAAGCAAAAGGAATTGGTTTTCTACAAATGATTTCCAGATAGGTTTTCTCTTTGGTTTTTCAGGAATAACTATTCCTGAAGCATCAGCAAAATTCCTCAGTGTCTTATTCACAAGGAACAATACAATCAACAACACCACAAGCACGAAAAGCAGAATTCCAAGAATCACATTCACTGAAATTCCTCCACCTCCACCTTGAGAACCAGCATCACCAGCAGCTCCAGTAGCCGCAGCTTTTGGCTCAGGCTTAGGCTGCTCAACATAGGCAAGAATATTTCCTATATCCTCATTGCTAAGCTGCGGAAATGCAGGCATCGCAGTTTGATTATATTCTTCATAGATAGCTACTGCCTCCTGATCACCAGAGGAGATCATAGCAGCCGAATTAGAAATCCAGGACTGGATCCACTCCATATCCCGCCTATCTGTCACACCGTGCAAAGCCGGCCCGATAGATTCTGAGTATGGCTTATGACATGCCGCACACAAAGAATTAAACAATTCCTTACCAGCAGCAGGATCCCCTAAATCGGAACCTGCAGAAGACTGTTCAGCAGACGCCTCGACTCCCGACTGATCGGCAGCAGTGGTATCCTGAGAAGCATCATTCTGAGCAAAGCCAAAGAATGTAAATGAAAATAAAAATGCTACGCTAAAGAGTAGTTGTCGCGAAGTTGAATGGCGGTAAATCACCTTTTTCATATTGTAAGTTCGATTAACGTCTAAACTTTGGTACGGTTTTTACACTCAGTATTTTAGGGCTAAAAACCTAAAAAGGTACCTTTAAATTCGTGCACAAAAGTAATACTTCTGGTGGATTTTAGGAATGTTACATAAGTGTTAATCCATAATTTATATTAGTTCTAAATAATAAATTAGCACACGTTTAAGTTATTTAATTTTACATTTGTCAAAAAGCTGAAACACATGAGAAACCTGAAATTTTCGCATCTAATTATACTCACAGCAATTGCTTTCTTTTTCACTACAGAATCAGAAGCCCAGCAGGCATCGGTGAACATACAGCAAAGTGAAAAAATAGACAAGCTGATGGAAGTCAAGAAAGAACTCAATAAAAATAACCGCATAGGTGATCGTTATGTAATTCAGTTATTTTATGGTGATAATGGAGAAGCGAATGAAGTGATACAAAAGTACAGAAGCCTATATTCTTACCCTTCTCAGATCACCTATGAAGCCCCTAATTATAAGGTATGGGTGGGCAATTTCAGGAATCGCCTGGAAGCAGACAGGGCACTATTGAAAATAAAAGACAATTTTCCTGCTGCCTTTATTCCAAAACCTCAACGTAAATAAAACAGACCTCACAAGTAAACAAAAAACCTCAAAGGTTTTGAAAACCTGTGAGGTTTAGCCTAAAAACCAAAAAAGCGGCTGATTCCAGCCGCTTTTTTTTATGATATTTTCAACTCTATTACTTAAGAGTCTTTTTAACCTCTACCTCTCTAAAGGCTTCAATAACATCTCCTTCTTTGATATCATTGTAGTTCTTGATCTGCATACCGCAATCGTAACCTTTCTTCACCTCTTTCACATCATCTTTAAAACGTTTCAATGAAGCAAGTTCTCCAGTATATATTACGACACCATCTCTAATCAAACGAACTCCAGCATTTCTATAAATTGTTCCTGAAGTTACCATACATCCAGCGATGGTCCCAATCTTAGATATCTTGAATGTCTCTCTGATCTCCGCAGTACCGGTAATCTCTTCCTTAAGCTCCGGAGAAAGCATTCCTTCCATCGCATCTTTAAGATCATTAATAGCATCGTAGATAATAGAGTATGTTCTGATATCTATCTCTTCTTTATCGGCTACCGATCTTGCGTTACCCGCAGGACGAACATTAAATCCTATAATGATCGCATCGGAAGCTGAAGCAAGCAACACATCACTTTCAGTAATAGCACCCACACCTTTGTGTATAATATTCACCTGGATCTCTTCAGTAGAAAGTTTCTGGAAACTATCGGTAAGCGCCTCCACAGAACCATCCACATCACCTTTAAGAATAATGTTCAACTCTTTAAAGTCTCCAAGGGCGATACGTCTACCAATTTCATCAAGAGTAATATGGCGCTGAGTCCTTACATTCTGTTCACGTTGCAATTGAGTACGTCTGGCAGCAATTTCCTTGGCTTCACGTTCATCTTCCATTACTTTGAAAGTATCACCAGCCTGTGGTGCACCATCAAGGCCAAGTATCGAAACAGGAGTTGAAGGACCAGCTTCTTTAACTTCATTACCGCGTTCATCATGCATGGCTTTAACCTTACCACTATGACGACCAGCAAGAACATAGTCCCCAACTTTTAAAGTACCCGACTGAACAAGGATTGTAGCTACATAACCACGCCCCTTATCAAGGAAGGCCTCCACTACTGTACCTTTAGAAAGTTTATCAGGATTAGCCTGTAGTTCAAGGATCTCTGCTTCCAGAAGAACTTTCTCCAGCAATTCCTTCACACCCTGGCCTGTCTTGGCCGAAATATCGTGAGACTGTATCTTACCACCCCAATCTTCAACCAGTAAATTCATATTGGCCAGTTTTTCCTTGATCTTTTCAGGATTTGCTGTAGGAAGATCAGATTTATTGATCGCAAATACGATAGGAACACCTGCAGCCTGTGCGTGAGAGATCGCCTCTTTTGTTTGAGGCATCACATCATCATCTGCCGCAATCACAATGATCGCAATATCGGTAACCTGAGCACCACGAGCACGCATCGCCGTAAAGGCCTCGTGACCCGGCGTATCCAGGAATGTAATTTTTTGTCCGTTCTCAAGCTTAACTCCGTAAGCGCCGATGTGCTGGGTAATACCACCACTTTCACCGGCGATCACATTTTCCTGACGGATATAATCCAGCAAGGATGTCTTACCATGGTCAACGTGACCCATTACAGTTACGATTGGAGCTCTTGGCTCAAGATCCTCCGGATCCTCTTCTACCTCTTCAACCGTTTCTTCAACATCGGCGGTTGTAAATTCTACTTCGTATCCAAATTCTTCAGCAACTATACTTAATGTCTCAGCATCAAGACGCTGATTCATGGTCACCATCATTCCAAGTGACATACATGCGGATATAACTTTGGTTACCGAAACATCCATCATGGTCGCCACCTCACTTACGGTAACGAATTCGGTTACCTTCAATACCTTTTCTTCAGATTCCTGCTGCGCAAGATCCTGCTCAGATTTCTGACGGTGCTGGTCTCTTTTCTCTCTACGGTATTTAGCTCCTTTACCTTTACTTGATTTACCCTGAAGTTTTTCAAGAGTCTCGCGAACCTGCTTTTGTACTTCTTCTTCGGTAGGCTCTTCTTTAGCGATCGGCTTACCTCTTTTGCGTCCACCTCTTTTACCAGGTCCTTGACCTCCTCCGCCTTTTACATCTTTACTGATGCGACGACGGCGTTTTTTACGCTTATCTTTCTTATCATCATCTGAAGAGGACTTCTTCTCATCCTTCTTCTTAACAGGTTTCTTGAATTGTGAAAGATCAATTTTTTTACCAGTGAAGTTAGGACCGCTAAGCTTAGTGTACTTTGTTTCAATCGTACTGGATTCCTCTTCTTTAGGCTCCTCTTTAGCTTCTTCCTTCTTAGGCTCAGACTTCTTCTCTTCTTTTACTTCTTCTTTCTCTGCTTTTGCAGCTGGTTTTTCAGGCTCTTTAGGGGCTTCAGCTTCTTTGACAGGTTCTTCAGCTGGAGCTTTAGATTCCTCTTTAGGGGCTTCTTCTTCCTCTTTTTTAGGCTCTTCACCCGGCTTTTTATCCAGGTCTATTTTACCCACAGTCTTAGGACCTTCGAGTTTAGCCCGGCTGGAAACAACTTCTTCATCCTTCTCTTTTTTCTCCTCTTCAGCCTTACGCTTTTCCTCAATTTCCTTACGTAGCTCCTCCTTCTCTTTCTTCCTTTCTTCCCCTACTTCTTTGGAAGCTACCTTTTTACTCTTGTCGGTTTGGAACTCGTCAGAAAGCACCTCGTAGATTTCTCCCGAGATTTTGGTAGTTGGACGTGCGTCTATCTCGTAGCCCTTGGAATTAAGATATTCCACAGCCCTGTCTAACGAGATATTAAACTCACGTAGAACTTTATTTAATCGCATTGTTTTCGCTTCTGCCATAAATTGCCCTCTAAATTACCTCTTTTAATGTATTCTTCGTTATAAAAAAATATTATTCTTCAAATTCTGAACGGAGAACAGCCATCACATCTTTGATGGTTTCCTCCTCCAGGTCTGTACGGCGAACAAGATCATCAACATCCTGCTCCAGTACTGCCTTAGCGGTATCCAGACCAATCTTTGAAAATTCGGCGATCACCCAATCTTCAATTTCGTCTGTAAACTCTTTCAATTCAACATCTTCCTCTACCCCTTCACGATACACATCGATCTCATAACCGGTCAACTGACCTGCAAGTCGAATATTGTGGCCGCCACGACCAATCGCTTTTGAAACCTCTTCAGGCTTCAGCATAACCTCGGCGGTTTTATTTTCTTCATCCATCTTGATGGAAGTTATCTTAGCAGGACTCAATGCCCTTGTGATGAATAACTGATCATTATTGGTGAAGTTTATCACATCGATATTTTCATTCCCTAATTCACGTACAATACTGTGAATCCTGGAACCTTTCATACCAACACATGCTCCAACCGGATCTATCCTGTCGTCATAAGAATCAACAGCTACCTTGGCTTTTTCGCCAGGAACACGTACAACTTTCTTAATCGTGATCAATCCATCAAATACTTCCGGGATTTCCTGTTCAAATAATTTCTCAAGGAAACCTGGAGCAGTCCTGGACATAATGATCGTAGGCTTATTACCTTTTAGTTCCACGCTTTCGATGATTCCTCTTACATTCTCTCCCTTACGGAAGAAATCTGATGGAATCTGGCGGTCTTTAGGAAGCACTATCTCATTTCCTTCATCATCAAGAAGAATAATGGCTCTGTGCCTTATATGATGAACTTCTGCAGTATATATCTCTCCTTCAAGATCTTTGAACTGCTTGTAAATATTCGTGTTGTCATGCTCATGGATCTTGGAGATCAGATTTTGACGCAACGCCAGAATCGCTCTTCGTCCAAGATCGGCAAGCTTCACTTCTTCAGAAACATCCTCTCCAACCTCAAAATCAGGCTCGATCTTTCTGGCCTGAGTAAGAGATATCTCCCTGTTAGGATCTTCTACTTCACCATCGGCTACCACCACTCTGTTTCTCCAAATTTCAAGATCCCCTTTATCAGGGTTTACAATAATATCAAAATTATCGTCTTCTCCATACTTTTTCTTTAAAGCATTTCTAAAAACATCCTCCAAAATCGCCATTAAGGTTACACGATCTATGAGCTTATCATCTTTAAACTCTGAGAATGACTCAATCAACGCGATATTTTCCATATCAATTTGTGATTAAAATGTTATTTTAACTTTTGCTTCCACAATATCAGAATAAGGCAAAACCACCTCTTTCTGCACTGTAACTTTTCCTTTACCTACCGGTTTTGGTTCTCTTGCCTTCCAGGAAAGCTTTATTTCGTTTTCATCGGCAGCCACAAGATCTCCTTCGAACTTGTCATCCGCGGTTTTCACCTTCAACTTCCTGCCTAAGTTTTTTTTGTATTGTCTCGGCATTAAAAGAGGTTCTGAGACTCCCGCCGAAGTTACCTCCAGGGAAAAGTCTTCTTCATCCCTGTCGAGGTTATGCTCTATAGCACGACTTACCTTTATACAGTCATTTACTGAAACTCCTTCATCCCCGTCTATTACAACCTTTATATGGTTCGCGGAGTTCACTTCAAGGCTTATTAAAAATAAGGAATTATTTTCTTCAAAGACCTTCTGTGCTAACTTTTCTACCTTCTCCTTCAGCATATGTTTATAAAAAGAGGGGACTTATGTCCCCTCGCTGCACTTTTTTTAGTTTCAACGCTGCAAATATAGCAATTATTTCCAAGTATAAAAACGTGATAATAAATGAAATATTCTTTGTAATTTTAATTACACATTCATTTACAAGCTATTACTCAAACTCATGAAAAACATCCTTGTTCCGACAGACTTCAGCGACCAGGCCGAAAGAGCGCTTAAAGTAGCCGCACAACTTGCCAGAAAGTTCGATGGAGAGATCTATTTACTGCATATGCTGGAGTTACCGCTTCAGTTAATAGACCCGGTACAGGGAAGCAGCCACAATTTACCTGAAGCCATATTTTTCATGAAACTGGCGCACCAGCGTTTCTCCAACCTGATGAAAAAACCTTATCTGGAAGGAATAAAAGTACACGAGACCGTGGAGTTTCACAGGGCTTTCGATGGAATCATGGAAATTGGCCGTGAAAAAAAATGCGACCTTATTGTTATGGGCTCCCACGGCACAAGCGGTTTTCAGGAAATGTTCATCGGTTCCAATACGGAAAAAGTGGTAAGACATTCAGAGATTCCCGTGCTGGTTATTAAGAACGAAATTCCGAATTTTGAAATTGACAATTTCATTTTTGCCACCGATGCAAATATTGAACATAAGCATACCTTAAGGAAAGCGATAAAATTTGCCAATACCATTGGAGCCAAACTTCACTTACTGTTTGTTAATACTCCTAATAATTTTATGACCAGTGAAGAAGCCAGCGAAAGAATGGCTAAATTCATAAACGAATCAAATCCCGAAAATTACGAGATACATATATATAATGACATAAGTGTGGAAAAAGGGATTTTACACTTTGCCGAAAATATGAATGCCGGACTCATAGGCATAAGTACACATGGCCGCAAAGGACTGGCACACTTCTTTAATGGAAGTATTAGTGAAGATCTTGTAAATCATGCTAACCGACCTGTTGTCACCTTCAAAATCTAGAGAAAGGTCTTTAAAGCACCTCTTTTTATAAGGTTCCAGAAATAATTCCAGAATGACCTGGTCTTATCCCGGGTAAAACTTATGTCTTTATATTCGGCTTTTTCATTAAGAGCATTGTTCTTTACAAAAAGATTGGCCACAGCTGATACGATCTTGTTCTTCCGTTCGCCATCTTTTCTCAATACCTCTACCTTAAAGTCATTATACTCCAATCTCATATCTCCGTTAGCTTTGTTATTGTTTCCGGAAAAATTGAAATACATGCTTAAAATTTCACCCTCAGCAAGTATATTCATAGCCGGTTTCAGAAACTTGTTCATTGGTTCAGCCGGTAGTCTGCCCATCTCACCCGAGACCTGGAACCTGTCATAAATATTACTCACATCAAATTGTATGTTCACTTTTAAAGGAGCAACCTTCATAAAATCAGCATTCACATCTATGCTGGTCTTTGGAAAGTCTTCCATCCCCATACCTGCATTAGTAAGGTTCTGAATATTTGCATACAAATTGGAGAACTCAACAACACCAGGCTCCCTGTCTTTATGCATCTTCTCTTCATATCTTATATAGGTGCGATACACCTCTATACTATCCAGATCAAGTTTCACAGGAAGTTTCCGGATCATGGAACTATACATTGGCTTATAGGTAGTGTCATCGGGCTGCAGTTTATCCCTGTAAATATTAAAGTTAGCTCCTGATATACCGGTAAAAGAATTACGGATTTTTAAAGAATCCTTTTCAACAGACCAGCTAAAATTATTCATGGTGATGGAGTCGACCCTCAGATCATAACGGTCTTTTTCAACCGAAATGGTCTTTTGATGACCAGATTTGGAATATTTTGGAATGATCCTGAAATCCTTTACCAACACCTTATTATTATCGATCTCAAAGTCACGAGCAGACATTTCATGTTGAGCATCCAGATCATAGAAAATACTATCGGCTTTAAGGAGAAGCAAATCATAATTAAAAGGAACAGACTCCTTTAGTGTTTTTTCATTAATACGAACATTCCTCAAGCTAATATTACTAAAACCTGTATAAAATCTGTGCTCAGAACTATCCTTTTCAAATATCTTTAATGTCCCGCCACTTATCTTCACCTTTTCAAGAAATATCTTAGGTTTGAAATCCCGGGACTTCTTAGTTGAAGTAGTATCCTTTTTATTTTCAGGGAGATTATAGACCCTTACCACAGGATTGGAAATATTGAGATCTCCCGCGACAATATCTTTTCTGGTAATATATTTCCAGAGTTTTATATTATTGAGAAGAATAGTATCTACTTCAAGAGTTTTACCTTTTATTTTAAAAATCGGCTGAATTACTTCAGCTTTCCTGTCTAAAAGTTTTACGTCAACCTTTTTGAATTTTGCGTTGACCCTTTCCAGATTAGACTCTAAAGCAGTTTTGATATTCTTTTCAAGGTAAGTGTTCAGAAATAATAACGACAAAGCCAAAAGGCCTATACCTATCAGAATTCCGATTGCAAATTTTGTAGATCTTTTCAATTACGGGTATTGATTTGTTAGAACCAATTTACAATTCGCGGTAATTTAGAGATAATGTTTAAGAGTTTTTAACTTAAAAGATTGTGAGACAGGCGATCCCCAAGTTAAATTTTCGTCAAACTTAATTCTTTCCTTTCCCGGTACGATAATTGGGTGCTATATTTGGACAGATTCAAAAAGAGAAAAAATGTTTTTTAAAGTCGGCATAAAAATAGTGTTTGTAGTTACTGAGATCTTCCTTGGGTTCTACAGCCTGCTTATTAGTGACAGTTTGTTGCTAAAGTTTATATTTTTTGCCGTCACCGCTGCGATCATAGCCTTCGGAATGCTTAAAACACTTAACAAAGTACTACCTAATAACAGGGATAATTTTCAATTAGATAAAGAGGAAGAAATTTAATTTCATTGAAAATTAAAGGAGATATATGATCCGTTGTTGAACACGACGGATTTTTTTATTTACATTGACATTTCATTTTAATCAAAAATACATGAGGCTTATTTGCCTGGCCGATACCCATAACCAACATCATGATATAGCTATACCAGAAGGTGATATTCTTATTCATGCTGGTGACTGTACCGATGGAGGGACCAAAAATGAAACTTCAGATTTCCTGGAATGGTTAACTAATCAGCCTCACGAACATAAAATCCTGGTTCCGGGAAATCACGACTTTTATTTTCAAAAACCAGAAAATTTAAAGAACCTCCCAAAAGATATTCACTTACTAATTGACCGAGGAGTTGAAATTGAAGGATTGCACTTCTGGGGGTCACCTTTTACCCCGGGCATAGGCACCTGGGCCTTTAATCGTGAAAGAGGAGCAGACATAAAAAAACACTGGGACCTTATCCCTAAAACCACAGATATCCTAATTACTCATACGCCTCCACACGGAATTCTGGACCAAATTGGAAGTGGTTTGAATTTAGGATGTGAAGAATTAAGCCAAACTTTAGAGGTTGTCCAACCAAAATATCATTTGTTTGGACATATACATCATTCATCAGGTAGCCTAAAGCGATCAAAATCGCAATATTTTAATCTATCCATTCTCGATGAACGCTTTAGAATCATGAACTCTCCGGTGGTTCTGGATCTTTAAAGTAAATACTTTCTTAATTCGGTTCTCGCGAAGTTAAAAATTTATTAACGAGGAAAGTATTACATTTTTTTTAACAGCTTTTATCCTGTGTAGTAGTATTTTAGCCGAGAAGAAAATGATGAAAACGACACCTATGAGCACATTTACTACAC
The DNA here is from genome assembly GCF_023805255.1 of Gramella jeungdoensis. Classification (GTDB taxonomy): domain Bacteria; phylum Bacteroidota; class Bacteroidia; order Flavobacteriales; family Flavobacteriaceae; genus Christiangramia; species Christiangramia jeungdoensis. The sequence continues at coordinate 215,119 of NZ_JAMSCK010000002.1, read as the reverse complement.
CCGAGATAATTGATGAAGTCAAAAATCTCATTTCTTACAGTATTAATAATAGGAACCTGGAAAATTCAAATTTCCAGACTATGCATCGCGCCATCATCAAAAAGTACTTCGAGGCAAAGCATGTAAATATCGATTATGAAAATCAAACAATCGATATGCAACTGCCTGTAGGCGGTAGAAGATATACCAATATCACTTTTGAATGTCAGGATATTGAAAGATTCCTTAAATCCTGTCTTAAGAAAGACGAAAAAAGTCTTTTCTTCTATCAAAGCCTTTTAACACACTACAACGTGATATCGGCTGCATAGAGTTACAATTCAGCCCCAATAATTATTAGTATAAAGCTTCGGTCCCTACACCGGGCTTTTTTATTTTACAGCCTCTCCAATTTCGACCAGCTTATCTACATTTATTGGCTTTGATAAGAAACCTGCCAAACCCGGGAGGTCTTCCATTTTTTCTTTATCGGAATATGCTATAGATGAAGTCACTATATAAATATCACATTTACTGAACAGGGAAGGATATGAATCCTGAAGTAGTTCTATAAACTGCCACCCATCCATGGCCGGCATATTGATGTCCAGCAAGATTACGCTTGGCAAACTGGTTTCCGGATTTTTAAGATCTTCCAGCGCATCTACAGCATTCATATAAAAGAAGGCCTTTTCAAATACACCGGCTCGGGTGATTAACTTTCTAATAATCTTCTGATAGATCTCATCATCGTCTATGACACAAATATCCTTTTTCATTTGAAGACCACTTTAAAAGTTGTGCCAACATCAGGCTCACTAGTCACCTCAACAGATCCACCCATGGCATTTACCTGATTTTTGGTAATGAACAAACCTACTCCACGGGCATCCTGCCTGCCAGAAAAAGTCTTATACAGCCCAAAAACCTTGTCCCCATGTTTTTCCAGGTCTATGCCTATCCCATTATCTTCTACCTCCAGTATCCAGTTAAATCCTTCTTTATATCCTCTTATTTTGATATAAGGCTGCCTTTCAGGATGACTATATCTTAACGCATTGGTAAGAAAATTAAGAAGCACGCTTTCCATGTAAGCAGAATTAAATGACACAACCATCTCAGCCGGAACTTTCTTACAAACCTTTGCCTCTTTTGATTTAATCTGCAACCCAAGAAGTTCAATTGTCTTATCCACATAGTCTGAAACACTGATCGGCTCAAGACTAATATCTAAATTTGTATTTATAGAAACCACTTCGTTAAGATCATGAAGGGACTGATTGAGATTCTCTGATACATTTTTCAGAAGTCTCATATAGTTCTGCTTTTCCTCTTCAGAGTCTTCAGTATCATAAAGATCTAAGATAGATTCGAGGTTACTGGAATGGGAACGCAAATTATGAGAAACAATATAGGCAAAGTTCAATAGCCTCTTGTTTTGCTCCATCACCAACTCATAGGATTTCACAAGGTTGAGCTCGGCTTCCTTCTTTGCGGTCACATCTCTTAAATTCACCACATATCCTTCTACGTTCTTTTCATTCAGAAGATTTGTAAGTGTTGCATTCACCCAGATCCAGTGAGAATTACTTGTTTTAACCCTCATAACAATTTCTGCATATGCTTTTCCCGGATTGGCATTAGCACATTTGAGTTTCTCAAGTAAAAGGTTACGTTCCTCGGCATGTATCAAAGAAAAAATATCATTTCCGGAGCACAGGAGTTCATCGTAACCCGTAATTCGTTTCAGAGAAGGGGAGCAGTAAACCGCTTCTCCCTCTTTGTTTATAATAAGAATGACCTCATTAGAATTTTCTACAAGGGACCTAAATCTTTTTTCATTCTCTATTAATTCCTGTTTGGCTTTTACCCTTGCCGATATATCCTCTACCAGAGCAATATGGGATGTTGCTGGCTGACCTTCTTCCCATAATGCAGAAACATTGAGTCTTACCCATACATTGGTTCCATTTTTTCTTTCAAGACGTTTTTCAAGACTGTACTCCCTAATACTGTTATTTCTGAGTTTCCTCATGAGCTCAGTATTCTCCACAAGATCATCAGGATGGGAAACATCCTTATAATCCATTGTCTTCAATTCTTCTTCAGAATATCCCAGCAATTCCTGAAAACGTTTATTGGTTTGCTGGATCATTCCTGTTTTGGAATTCACCCTCGCCATTCCAATAGCAGCCTGGTTAAAAATAGTTCGGAAGCGCAGTTCACTTTTAGCAAGCTCTCCCGCCTGCTCTTTTACCCTCGCTTCAAGAATTAAAGGCTGTTTCATCGCATTGTAAATGATCCAGCCAAATGCACCTGAAAGGATAAGAATCAGAAAGGCAACGGGCACTACGGCATACAGAGGCTGATATGGATCCAGTGGAATAATATAAATCTTCCAGTCCCCATCGGGCAGGGTAATGTGTTCAGAATAGGATCCATCTACTCCAGAAACTCCTTTAAGGAAGAATTCCTCTTTGTTTGTTACCGGATTCACTTTGGAGAACTGGAACTTATACCTTTCTCCCGACAGTTCCCTAATCCCCGACTGATGGATCAGATTGTCAAAATCTATAAGAACAGCAACAAATCCCCAGAATTCATTCTTTATAAATACGGGAAGTCTTCCCACTATAGCCACTCCACCCTGCTTCAGTTCAAAAGGCCCTCCAAAGAACATCCGTCTTCTTTCAATTGCCTTAAAAGCTTCCTCGTTACGTGTACTATCCTGTAGGATGTTATAATTTATAGCGGCTTTATTCTCCTCGTAAGGATACACTTTTGTTATAATCCCATCGGGAACTATTTCAATCGCGTCTATATTAGGATTATTGTCAACCAGTTGGGGTGCTACTTCGTCAAAGTTATCGATCTTACCATCATTGTCGATTTGCAGAGCAAGTGAAAGAGCTGCCGAATAGCTGTATTTAAGGGACTGATCTATATTCTGCTCCACCACATCAATGATTCCCTCCATTTCACTCTGACGGGATTCCTCCAGGATCTGGTAGCGCTGCCATAACATGAAAAAACCGATAAGCAGCAGAAACAGGAATGCAAGCAAGCCTATAAGGAATGGCTTCCTTTTAGAGATGGTGTTAGGGTTTTTAATGGTTTGGGCCATTCAACGAGGTTAAAGGCTGGTTTAGGGCTTAAATTTTAGGGTTGTCAAATATAGGTAATTAGCTGTAAATATGAAGATTAATTTTGAGTTCGGAGTTCGGAGTTCGGAGTATTGAGTATTGAGTATTGAGTATTGAGAAGTTAAATAAAGGAATTTTAAATGTTGAATTTTGAATTGTTGTTAACGGAGAGTAGAGAATAGAGAAGAGATGTGTTAGGTTTTAAATGTCGAATGACTAATGTCAGGCTGAGCGTCCTGAGCTTGTCGAAGGAGCGGTGCCTTTCTCTGGGATGTTGAATTATTGAAAAGAGAAAATAGAGTATAGACTTACTACGGACTGACGACTAGAGACTACCAACTAAAAAACCTTAAGGTCTTTGCGAGGCGAAGCCGTGGCAAACTCTTATAGAATAGCTTATAGCTTTAAGCAGTAAGTTTTAAGCTCTTTTTTAAAAGATAAATTTTGAATGTTGAATTATTGAAAATAGAGAAGATAACATAGAGGATAGACTTACTCCCGACTAAAGACTAAAGACTAAAGACTACCAACTAATAAGGAGATTCCTTCGCTTTGCTCGAAATGACTTACACCCACAACACACAACATACAACACACAACTCTCAACTCACAAAAGAGAACGCACAACACACAACCCCGAACTACAAACTACCGAATACTCAAAACTGCTTTGAAAGGCTAAGGCCGGCGCCGTATACAGGCTTGGCAACATTGGAATATTCTGCTCCCAGCATTATGCAAAGCTTAAAAGGTTCTTTAAGCAGTCCCATTTCATAACTCAGATAGATTTCATCCCGGTTTGGCGTGTATCGTTTAGACAAGGTTCCATCCTTACGAACATAAGTGGCCAGTAATTTAAATGGATAGCTCAAAAAATAATTATTGAAATTACCTGCTAAACCAATATGGTGAGCGAGGAATTTATTGCCAGTGATAATTGGAGTCTCCTCATCAAAATCAAAAAATGGCACTCCTATAATTTGATCCTGATAGGTCCAACCCGATCTATAAATTCCGTTCCAAAAATAGTAATCATACTTATGGGGTGCAGAACTGTTCATACTCTGGTTACGGGTATAGTAGAATTCATAGATCCAGCTCTGGAAAAGACTGTTCTCCTCTTTATTCTCAAAATAGAATCCATACCTTCCGTCAGGAAAATTGGCATAACGACTGCCTGTACCGTCTTCAAAATAATGATTATATATAAACCTGAATCTAAGATTTCCTAATTCTCGACTTAAATAAAGTTCATAAGTTCCTAAATGGCTACCTAATACATTTTGCTGATCTTGAACTAACGCATTTTCACCTCCTTCTCTCCCAGTAATGATCATAAAATAATCCTTAAGCCCAGTAGGTTGAGAACCTCCGACTGGAGATTTACCTCCCCACTGAGCAAAATGCCTGATCCCTCCTTTTAATATCCAGTCTTGATTTAAATTATAGACGAGGTATAAACTTTTGGAATGTAATCTAGTTCCCTTTACAAAACGATCGTTCCCCATTAAATATTCCGCCCATGAAAATTCGAATCCCAGCTTTTCATTTTGATTAAAATAAATAGTTTCATCAGTTTTTATCTGTATCCCCGGCATTGGACTTGCGTTCAAGGACCAGGCAAAATTCTCATTGGCAGCACTTAATCCATTGTATAACTCCTCGTAATGTTTCCTCCCGGCAATTAAACTGAACTTCGAATATTTAAAATCAATATATAGTTCATCAATAAAATCATCGTTCAGGTAATCATCCTGGTATAAAAGTCCTCCACCTATCTCCAAGCTGGATTTTTCAGAAATAGTATAATCCATCTTCCCACTTATCCAGCCTGCCATAGTAGTTTCTTCAGATATTCTGCCTCTCTGATTACTATAGAACCAGAATGGCAATTTTTCTTTATTCGAATAATATCCCTGAAGATTTAGACTTCCTGAAAAATCGACTTGAGAGAATACCTGGAAACCAGACATTAAGAGGATATATAATAAGCTTATTCTTATTTTCACCTTGTAATCGTTTATAAAAAAGAAAAGCTTAAAGCGATTTAGTACTTTAAGCTGGTCTTAAAATTTAAATTTATTTTATTACAATAATTAAGAGCCTTTCGACAAGCTCAGGGCATCAAACTAATTGGTTATAGATATTGTTAATTGATCATTGGAAGGACTGAACACTGAGCCTGACGAAGGGTCGAAGTCCTACCAAAAAGCAGCTTTGTTTCTTAATTTTTGCAAAAAGGACTTCTTTTCCTCGCCATAAGCATAACCATATTTATTACCGTAACCAAAGTTTGCCCATTTTACATCATTAAGTACAAAACTTACATCATGTAACTTCCCATCATTCTTCGCATCTGCAGCAAAGTTCAATAGCTTCTTCTCCGTATAACCAGCTCTCACCACGTAAAGGGTGATATCTGCCCATTTATTGATCAGGAAGGTATCGGTTACTACCAGTGAGGGAGCAGTATCAACAATTATATAGTCATACATCGCTTCAAGTTCCTTAAACATCTCACCCGTCTTGGTTCTCCTCCAAAGTTCTGATGGGTTAGGCGGAATGTTTCCTGACGGAAGCAAATTAAGATTTTTATGATGTTTCGATTGACGAATTAGATCACCAAGCCTAAGATCATCATTTGCCAGGTAATCGCTCACTCCGTTATAAAGTCTTGCGTCTTCCTCAAATCGTTGTAACTGCGGATTCCTTAGATCTGCTCCAATGATGAGCACTTTTTTATTCGTATTTGCCAGGGTAAGAGCCAGATTGAAAGAAACCAGGGTCTTACCTTCTCCCTTTACTGTAGAAGTGACAAAAATAGTATTGCCTCTTTCCTTTTCTGCAGTGTTCACAATAAGATATTGCAAATTGGTATGTAGTATCCTGAATGCTTCTGCCAGGACACTCCGGTCATTATGCAGGATCATTTCATTTTCTTTTCTTGCCACACTAGGGATCTCCCCAACAATTGGAATTTCTTTAGTCACTTTTTCCATATCCTCCCTGCTTTTAACTGTATTGCTGAGAAGATTCTTCAGATAGATCACCAGGAATGGAATTAACAATCCAAGTATAAGCGCTGCAAGTAAAATGATTTTCGGTTTTGGAGACACCGGTGCAACCGAACTGTATGCCCTGTCTACGATCTTTGCTTTGGGCGCAGTCACTGCCAGGCTTAAGGAATTTTCCTCCCTTTTCTGAAGCAGAAATAGATAAAGGGATTCCTTTATATTCTGCTGCCTTTCGATCCCTCTGTACTGTCTTTCCTTTGCCGGAACAGCAGAAATTTTAGAATTTATAACCGAGCCCTGTCTTTCCAGTTCCTGTTGAGAAACTCTTAGATTAGCCCTTAACCTTTCAAAACTATGCAATACATTATCCCGTATCTGGTCGATCTGACTGTTAAGTCTAACCACTACAGGATTCTTTTCAGTAGAACCGGCAAGGATCCTGTTACGTTCAAGTACCAGATTATTATATTCCTCTATACTGGCGTTTACTGACTGTTCTTCAATTCCAAGGTTAGCCGGAAGCAGATCAGACTGTGAGCCTGATTTCAGATAATCGATCATGGTATTGGCCAGTTCCAGTTGAGTAGCAATTTCCTGTTCACGTTTATTATAATCGCTGGCATTTTCAATGAACATCTCGGCTTCGGCTTCAATATCGGTAAGGCGGTTGGCTTCCTTGAAATTCTCTTTTCCGGTCTCCACCGAATCCAGTTCCTGGTTGATGATTTGCAGACGTTCATCAATGAAATCAGCGGTATTTCTTGCAACAAGATTTTTATCTTCAATAGCTTCACGATTGTATTCAAAGATCAACTGGTTAAGGATATCCTGAGCCTTCGCTTTAACTTCATCATCCATTCCCAGCTCTATAAGACTTGAATTTTTATCGGTTAGATTCAACTGAAGCTTTTCTCTGTATTTTAATACTACTGGTTCAATATTGGAAAAGCGAAGTCCCACATTGGGAACTCCTTCTTCTAAAGGAATAAAATCGCTATTCTCTACCACAATTATATCGGCAAAAGGAATTTCCAGAGGCTGGCCAAATTTGCCCTTAAAAACTTCCCCGGTTTCTTTATTGACCAGTTCAAAGCCTTCTTCCGAAACATTGGTTAGAAGAAACTGGTTTGCTCCTTCACTGGAAAATTCAGAGAGCTTCTTTTCATCAGGCTTTAACACCTGAACGAAATAAGGGGAATCCCTGTATAACTCTGAACTCTTTATAGCATCATCATCATAATAGGTAATATTCAGGTTTAAAGCCTTTACCACACTGGTCATCATTCGTTTCGATTTGAGGATCCCAATTTCATTCTCAATGGAATTAGTTCCCATTCCTCCTAAAAGGCCAAGATCGGCAAAGGCCGCCATTTCCGAAGAAGGAGATTTACTCTCCTCATCTTTTATAATAATACTCGCAATGGTATGGTAACTTGGGGTGGTAACTCTTAAGTATGCAAAAGCAATGAATACACAAATTAGAACACCAAGAACAAACCATGGCCAGTGCTTACTATATTTCTCTAGTTCTTCCCTAAGATCGATCTCTTCTTCCTGTGGACGGGAATTATGATTTTGCTGTGACATATTAATTGGTAATTAAGACTGCTAATGAGATTAGAACAGAGGCTATGGAAATATACACTCCTGCATTACGGTTATAACTGGCTGACTGCATTTGAGCACCATTAGGCTCTACATAGAGCACATCATTCTGCTGTAAATAATAAAAAGGAGAGTTTATTACACTTGGGTCTGTAAGATCTAGGTAGGCATGGATCTTCTTGTCATTCTCTTCCCGCATCACAAGCACATTATCCCTTCTTCCATATATACTTAGATCACCGGCCAGACCAAGAGCTTTGGGCAAACTGAGATATTCATCTTTGACATCAAAGGTACCGGGACGGTTTACCTCACCTAAAACACTTACCTGGAAGTTCACGATCCTTATATTCACTATAGGATCCTGAACATATTCACTAATCTGTTCCTTTAATTTACCGGATAATTCTTGTCGGCTCAGTCCTTCCACTGATACTGTTCCCAATACAGGGAATTCAATATTGCCATCGGAATCCACTAAATAAGTTTGCATCTGCTGTCTACCACCAACAGTAAGTTCACCCTGCATTCCTCCCTGTGGCACCCCGATCACCGGAAGATTAAAAGGTAATGCGGCTTCCTGCTCTGGAGCCGAAACGCTTATTGTTAGAAGGTCATTTGGTTTAATTTCAAGACTGGTATTAATATTTTCATCCAATACTTCGTCTGCTTTTTCCAGTCCCTGGAAATATACTATTTCCTTACGGGAAACACAGGAAGTAGTAAGTATAGTGATCAGAAACATAGTGATCACCGGTCTAAAAAATTGAGGGGATTGCATTTCCATAAAATTTTTGCGAATATAGAATTATTAAATCTTTATAAGGTGTGGAACTCAATTATGCAAATGAGTTGATACGTTTTATCTCCCTGGCTCTCTTTTTAAGGATCTGGAAAAGTAAAGCTATACTAGCGCCTATGCCGATCATAGCCAGAACCAGCATATCATGACCCAAATATTTGCTCAATAAAATAAAACTTAAAATTACCAGGATATTTAAAATTGCCAGGCTAAAACTGGCTTTAAAATGAGATAAACCAAGGTCAAGTAAGATATGGTGGATATGATTACGATCTGCAACGAAAGGACTTTTCCCTGATAGGATCCTCAAAATCATCACCCTCAAGGTATCAAATAAAGGTAGAAAAAGCACTGAGGCAACATAAACCAGCCTTGCATTGTTTAGATACTGGACTTTTGAATCAAATGCTAATGCGAGAATCTTAAGTGTAAGACATGCTATTACAAGGCCGATGATAAGAGATCCTGAATCTCCCATAAAGATCTTATTCCTACCCCGGGAAAAATTGAACCGAAGGTAAGCAAAAAGAATTCCGGCGACACATACGCTTACCAATACGAAATATGGATTCCCCGATGCATAAAATGCAGCTGCATAAGCCAGACTAATAACGATTCCCGCCATGGAAGCCAGCCCGTCAATTCCATCTATAAGATTATAGGCATTTATAACGGCTACTACTATAAAAGCACTTAAAAAGTATCCATACGCCTCATGAATATCATAGATCCCGAGAAAACCATGTAGACTGGTGATCTGCAATTCAGGAGAAAACACCAGAAAGAAGGCCGCACATAACTGACCGAAAAGTTTGACTCGAGCTGTTGAAATGACCAGATCGTCCTTCAGTCCCACCATGAATAATAAAGTGGCTGCTACAATAAGATGGTTTCCTGTATAGGTGGTTTTCACGCTTTGAAGGATTGAAATGATCAGCACTAAAACCATAAAAAAGGCTACCCCTCCAAAATTAGGCACCATCTTGTCATGGGAGCTTCTTTCATTAATTGTTTTCATTAGATCCTTTTTTTTGGTAACCCAAAGAACTTTGGGTATAAAGTACCAGGTAGCACTAAAGGCAATTGTAAAAACACAAAAAACAAAGAACAGATAATTAGTACGAAATAATCCAAGGATTACCTCGTGATCAAGAATATTCATTTGTAAGATATAGATTAGGTTAATATGAAATAGACCTATTGGTAGGGCAATAATTATATTTTTAAAAATTTTGCTTTTACAAGTTCAAATAGAAATTTTGGAGTAGAAATCAAATTCCTCTTTGCTAATCTCCTGGGTTCCTTTAAAAATCGTGGTAACCATTCCAGACCTAATCCTATCCAAAATTTAGATGGCCTTTTAACTGTTCCTGCATAAAAATCAAATACTGCACCTATGGAGCAAATCACTCTTGCATTAAGATTATCCCTGTTTTCAAAAACCCACTTTTCTTGTTTTGGCGCAGTCATTCCTACAAATAGCACATCAGGAGAAACCTTATTCACCTCTGAAAACATCTCGGAATTATCAATATGATTAAAAAATGATTTATAAGGTGGTGAATAGCACTCTATCTTGACATTTGGATATTCTTTTGATGCTCTGTTCTTGATTAAACTTAAAGTATTTGGTGCTGCACCCAAAAAGAATGCTGTTCCACTAGACTCATTCAATTGTTTCATTAGTGAGACAAATAAATCATACCCAGCTATTTTTAAAATTCTCTTTTTCTTTAAAATTCTTGCCGCAAGAACGATTCCTATACCATCTGGCAGTAAAAAATCGCTTCCCAATAAAGCTTCACGGAATGTAGCATCAGACTTTGCAACACAGTATGAATGCGGATTTATGGTATTCACAATTAACTGTTTATCATAATTAATTAAAGGTAATTTTGAGCTGATTGTATAACCTAATAATTCCATGAAACCAAATTTTCTAAAATTTCATTAAGTCTATATTCAAAAGCCTCGAGGGTAAATTCCTCAGTATATTTTAAATTCCCATATGCCCCCATTTTCTCCCTTAATTCTCTATCTTTAATTAGAATCTCTAATTTATCAGCAATTTCAAAAGCATCATTCTTTTGAACTAAAAATCCATTTTTTTCATTCTCAACCATCTCGGAAATTCCACCTTCTATGGTAGAAACTACTGGTAAAGAAAACTGAAGAGCTTCTAATATTACTAACGGAAAACAATCATTTAAAGTAGGAAGTACAAATACGTGAGATTTTAATAAATACTCTAGTTTCTCATTTCCATACTTTTTACCCTCATAAAACACGAAATTTTTTAACCCAAAGTCATTTATTTTACTATTAAAAAACTCAGCTGAAACATCTCCTTCTCCGCCAATGTATGAACAGTGAAAATGGATGCCGCGATCCTTCAACTTTTTAAGGGCTTCCAATAGCACAAACACACCTTTAGATTCTATTAAATTTGAAAGGAAAAGTAGTTGAACCTTTTTGATTTCCTTATCAATTCCATTTAATGAAACTTTCTTACCATACTGCGGTATTCCATTAGGACAAATATGCACCTTTCGTCTATCAACATATTTTTGAATATCCGGATAGAGATTCTCTGAAAGCAGAATTATTTCCGCATCCTTAAAAACTTTTCTGTATAGAAAGTTATCAAAGGACTTGGCTTCTCTTTTTTGAATTCCTTTATTATGAAAATGATAAACCAATTTTCCTTCTCCCAGTTTAGCGACAATAGCCACTAGAGCATCCTTATAAAAACCAACTCCATTAGAATTCAAAGTAAAGTATGTGAGATCGGGTCTAAAAAAAATCGTCTGGTAAAAAGTTTTAAAAAGAATTTTAAAATACCTCAACCATTTCAAGATTCCCACATCACCGATTTCATTTATATCCCTGGATGTCCCAAGATTAATATATCGGGTATTGAAACCTTCATTAATTAAATCACTTTTCCGGATATAGTCTCCAACCATTGCTGCTCCATGAACAGGAGGAGGATAATGTAAAATAAATAGTATTTTCTTTTTCAAACTCTAAATTAGTTCTGAATAAATAGAATTCAACTTTTCAATTTTATTATCCCATTTAAAATCTTGGGCCCTCCTTGAAGCTCCCAAAGACAATTTTTGTCTTAAATTTTCATCTTTCCCAAGAGTCTCCAAGGCCTCTTTTAAATACAATCTACTTTCCCGTGGTTTTTTAACTGGAATTTTAATACCGCAACTTTCATCAATAATATTTGAAAATCCGCAGTGATCTAATGCCACAACAGGCAAAGCGTACGATAAAGCTTCAAGTGTAACTGTCGATGTCAAATCGCTGATACTTGTTATACAAAATACATGACCAGTTTTCATGATATCAATAGCTTTACTTTTTTCTAACCAACCGTACCACTTACTTTTAATATTCAAATTACCAGCCAAAACCTTCCACCTCTTTGTCATCTCTCCGGTCCCTAGAACATGTAAACGATAATTCAATGAAGAGTTTTTTAATGCATTAAGCAAGAGTGGCAAATTTTTACCAGCAGTATGTTGCCCACTCCACACAATTTCTAATGTTTCATCAGAAGTTGAACGAAAATGTGGCTGAAAAAGATCATCTTCCATTTTACCCACTTCAGGTATTACAATAGAATTTTTTTTCCAAATTTTACCGATTAAGGTTTTATTGGACTGGGTTGCTGCTATAAGTTTTACAGATTCTCTCTTTGCAGCTTTTTTTGGCCTAATAGCATTATTACGCTGCCATAGGTTGATTAGATTCCTGCCTGCATAAAAACACATTCCTTTCAAACCTAAAGAGGGCAAAAAATTCCAAGGCGAATTCTCCATACCCCCTATAGGTCCCCAAACAAAGGGCTTATTTATTTTCCAGAGATAACCTGGCTCTCTATATCCTACCATATTCAATTGATGGATAAGATCAAATTTCTCTACTTCTTCAAGGTTTTGTGCCAGTTTAAATGCCCTTTTTTGCCATTCTCTATAAAACCAATAGTAAGACGGCGGCCATATCTTTCTTAATTTCTTGTTTCTTTTTTTGTGGATAAAATAGAAATTCAGATTTTTCGAAATTTCAGGATTTTTCGACAAAAAATCCTCTACAGGTTTTTTCCATTTCTTTTTTTCTGAAATGACATGAACTTCATGGTATTTACTTAAACCCAATACAAAATTCCAACCCATACCCGGTTCGGAACCTCTATCTGGTGAGCAAGCGTACGCTGACACTAGAATTTTAAGCTTCTTTTGCATAATCCAGCAGATTTTCAAAATGCTTTTTTAGTAAAGAATTAGCTTTTTTCGATTCTTTATCAATCTTGATTTCTGCAAATTCTATTAGTTGATCTTTCCAATTAGCAACTTTTATTTTATCAAAGTAATATTCCAAATTCTCTCTGCCCTCACTAAGTATAGACCCTATATCTTTTTTTGGGTTTAATAAAAAATTGGTTTGAAACAAATAGGTAAAAAAATCATAACCAACCGGATAGTTACCTGCCAACTCCCAATCATAAATTAAGATTTCTCCTTCATTAATCATGAGGTTCCATGGGCAAAAATCTCCATGAGCGAAACAGTAATATTCATTATTATTATTGGTTTTATCAGAAGTGATTACCTTTAAATTATTTATTTCAATTAGCCTGTTCAAAATCTCTTTTGTGAGCCTTGATGTATTGATCTTTTCACCTGATAAAACTGTAGTTTGTAGCAAAGCGAAATCATCCCCTTCATCGTAAGCAATAACTTTCGGCACAAAATGGAAATCATTAAGTTGCTTAAGAACGAAATGCTCATTCCTAACATTGTCGATTGCTATTTTTGAATCGGCATATTTTATGAAAAACTTTCGCTTTTTCTCCATGCAAAGTCCAGTCACCTTACGTTCAGGCCCAATTGTTCCTCGGTTAAAGGCAATAAGAACATTCTTGCCAATCACAGATCTGATTCTTTTATCAGGAATGTAAGCTTCAATATTATCCTTAGCCAATAACAATCTAAATAGACCAATTTTTCTAAACATCCACCATGAAAGGTTTCCTAGTTTTGAGTAAGGTCGATAAAATGAGCTTAAGAAAGGATGTTTCTGAAAGCCTTGAGGAAAAAAGTATTGCGGTTTAAATGGATGAATGTAGGAGTACCTCATTATAATTCGAACCTATATGTTTTAAATCTCTTGCTCATCACCTCAAGTATATGATCTAAAGTCTCGCGAGCCGACATATCAATACTGCTTCCTGTATCAATCCAGACAGCCTTGTTATTATTAGCACAGAATTCTTTCAGAATTCCAAGTTGTCTATTAATTTCATCGATAGACAACTCAGGTTTACGATTATAAATAATTTCAGCATCCGTTCCCAGGCAAACGATTAAATCGGGTGACTTTATAAGATATCTTCCAAAATTTATTAATGATTTTGGAAGAGCTATTCTGCTTCTTTTAGGATCAACCAGATAGTCGTAGTAATATCTATCGAAAATCCACACGCACGATTTAAGAGTTTTTTTTGGCCAGATCTTTAAATAATATCCCATAGTATAATCTAACAAATAGTATCCCCATCTCATGAGAGAACCTAAGAAGCCCGAACTTTTACTAGCGTGAGGATTTGTTACTGGTCCTTCAAAGTTTATGCTTTTTCCCATAGCTTCTGCTAAACTGGGAAACTTATTTGGTCTCATATGCTCGTAATACACAGCATTGTGAAAGGACATATTTATCACAGGAGTAATTTTGTTTATCACGGTGCTCTTGCCTGCACCGTCGACTCCAAGAAAAGCAATCGTAAATCCCGGATGATTTAATAACCGAGAAATTTTACTTCTCAAACCTGTAAACCTAGATCGCTTAAAGTTTTGTGAAGCGATCTCATAAAGAGAGCGACAAGTCTCTTCGGTCAAGTTTTCTAAACGTTCATTTAGAAGTATAAAAAATTCGGTTGGAAAGTTTTGTAAAATCTCAGCAGGAATGCTTTCATTTTCAAACTGTTCGCAAAGGGAATTTTTATACTTTTCTGTACATTCCTTATTATTAAGTAATTCTTTTAAAAAAGATAAAACCGCTGAAATTTTTGGATCAAGGACGTTAACTTCTTCATGACTTCTAGTATTTTCAAATAATACATTGGCTGGGATTATCTCTTTATTTCCAAAATTAACCGATCCTTTAAAGAGGTCGATTTGCAAACCCCAGTCATTTTTTGAAATACAAAACTTAGGACATTTGCCATCTTGAATTGTTGATACCAATTCAAGGTTATATGTTCTAATAAAACTTAAAAAGAAATCGCTAAATTTCATCAAGTGGTCTTCATGAATAAGAATATCCAAATCACTACCATTAGTTGACTCAGGTAATTTTTTGTAATTCCTTAAGACCAAATATAAAATCCCTAGATTATTTAATTCTGAAAAAAAGTTCGATAAAATATAATTTGGCATGCTTACTTATAGATATTAGTCCATTTAGACTCTAGATTAGTTTTATTCAAATTAGCTTGAACCCATTTACGCCCATTAGCTCCAATATTTTTTGCATTCTTATCTAAGGTAACTTCTAACATCTGATCGGCTAATTCCATAGGGTCAGAATTAAAAGTATAACAGCCTTTAGACGCCAAGATTTCCCTTGATATATTGCATCCTTTTGATAGAATAGCAGGCACCCCAACCGATAAAGCTTCGATGACAGAAACCCCAAATGATTCATATCTTGAAGGCTGTACATAGTAATCCACAGAATTTAAAGCCGCTAATTTTGATTCTCCAAACATTGGGCCTAGTGTAAAAACACAATTTTTGGTTCCTGATCTTTCAATTAATCCCCTCAGTTTCTTCTCATCCTTAGAATACCCTACAAGGGCCGTTTTAATTTTTGCGTTTTGCCTATTTGCTTCTTTTGTAGCTGAAATCAATATATCTAAACCTTTTGTGTAAATGTCCCATCGACCAACAAATAAGAATATGATATCATCTTCCTTAAAATTGTTTTCCTTTCTAAACTCTGAATAAGTAATTCCAGAATTGAAAAAAAAGTCTACATCAAAAGGGTAATGTACCGAGGTAGTATTGAACTCTTTAGAAATTTCTTTTAAGTGAGTTTCTTCACTCTCCGTAGCACATACCACTTTTCTACTTTTTGTAATAAGGTGTTTTTCAATAAATTTTATATAAACTTTTTTCTTGAACTTTTTTCCCGGAGCATTCAGAGTTTTAGGGGCAAAACATCCGTGAGGATAATAATCTAGTGGTATTCTCGCTAAAAGTGAAACCAACAGATTATTCATTGTGAACGGCTGATGGATTCCAATGCTATTTAGCTTGTATTTATTAAAAAATAAATCTTTTAATATTCGAAAAGGAATTGGAAATAGCTTAGACCTAGTTTTATATTCAATAAAGGTTATATTATTTAATTTATAATATTTATTTTCATTACCACATTTAAAAATAAACACTTCAAATGTCCCGAGTCCGTCTAAGAATTTAACTGTTTGTTCAATTACTTTTCCAGTTCCGGTATTTGTACCATATTGAGGTATAAAATGACCTATGCGTTTCACTGGCTTAGGATTTTCTCGATTATTGACATGTGTTGCTCAGCCCTCTTTTCCAAAGTGTTTTCAGCAGCCATTTTTTTTGCATTCTCTGTGAAGAATTCATAATTCTGACTGATTTTATAGATTAAATCTTGAAAGTCTTCATCTGGGTGAATCACATATCCGTTAAATCCATCGATTATAAACTCTGATGCTCCTGCATTCGAACTACAGATAACTGGCAAACCACAGCTCAGAGCTTCCGGCACCACAAATCCGAAATGATCACTAAGGGTTGGAAACACAAAAAAATCTGCTGCCAGGTAAAGTGAAATCATTTGAGAATTATCTATCCAAGGCAATAAGGAAACTTTGCTCGCGAGATCTTTATTATTGATCATTTCTTCGTAGGTGTTCTTGAGTCCCCCCTCTCCAACAAGGATGAAATAATATTCTTCAGAGAGGTATTCTAAGTTCCTAAAAACATGTTCCCAGTTTTTTCTCTTCTCAAATCTACCTACACCAAGAATAATCTTTTTATTTTGAGGAAAACCTAAATTCTCCCTTAAAACTTCCTTGGACGAACTATTAATAGATTCCTCCATCCACTTGGCAGTATGTACTGTTTGCCTAGAAATACTGATATACTCTTCTTCTTTAAATTGACTTAGATAGAATTTTGTTAACTGGGAAGCACCAATAAAATGATCAGTCCTTTTTGAAATAAATCTTCTAAAATACTTTCTAAATGTTCCCAGGTTCGTCTCTGTGAAATTTGTTGCATCGGTAGTTATCACCAACTTAAATTTTAAAAAGCATTTGGCTAATGAGAGGTAAAAACTAGGCACCCAGAAAGCGACACTTACTACTATATCAGGATTATCTTTCTTTAAGTATTTTAAAAAGTTTAAAGAATAATTTTTCCGATTATGATATGTGAAATCGTTTAAAACCCTTAATTCATAATGCCTGTCACTGAAAATTATATTTTCAATATGGAAATTGGGATGATCTCCAATTTGATAAACCACTAAATCTATGTAAATTGAAAGAGAATTGAAGAAATAGTGATTTACTGGATACATAGGCGGTTGAAACCAAACTACCTTATTTTTCATCTAATATTGAGTGATAAGTTTCCTCGTAATCTTTAATAAATCTCTCTACCGTAAAATTTTTAATGGCAAATGCATGAGCATTTTCTGCTAAACATATTCGCTTATCTTTATCGCTGATCAAATTCTGGATGGCATCGGCCCAGGCGATTTTATCATGAGGATCCACAACAAGACCGGTAACATCATTTTCTATCAACTCAGGAAGTGCCCCGGCATTAGAAACTATTATAGGTCTTTTAGCGAACATTGCTTCAGGAATAACTATTCCAAAGCCTTCAGCATAGGCTGGATGGACAAAGATATCACAACTGTCCAAGTACTGTCCAACGTTTGACTGATATCCTAATAGGAATATATGATCCTCTAATTGATATTTTTTTGTAAGCTGATTAAGAGTTGCTTTCATATCTCCATCACCTGCCACATACAAAAAAACTTCTTTCAAATTTCTCTCATTCACTAAAATGTTAATGGCCTCAATTAATATCTGAATATTCTTCCATTCAGTTAATCCAGCAATATCGAATAAAGAGTTAGCTTTTAATTTAACCATATTATCATCCTCACTAATTCTTCTATCCGAACCATTGAAAATCACGTTTCCTCTTCTTTTTTTCAATTCTGGAAATTGGCTGAATTTTTCTCCTTTTACGTATTCTGTGATATAAATGAAAGAATCAGTCCATTTATAATAAATAGATGCCAGAATGGTTTTAAACCACCCTGGCTTAAATGGCCCCACAAAAGCGATCAATAATTTAACATTAGGCCTGAATAGTTTGACTAGAGAGCCAAGAATTTCTCCCATGCTAAATTGAGTCTGAATAACATTAATCCCTTCCTTATCAACTATTACTAAGAGTCTTTTTAGATGTGCAAAAAGGTTCCTTCCATAAAATCCTTCATATACCGATCCTCCGGTAGCTTCAAATTTTGATTTAAACTCTGGAAAAGCGTCTTCATACACATATATAGATGAATTACCTTTGAAGTATTTCATTAAATCCAATGTTTTTTTAGGAGTTCCTCCATACAAATTGTAGGAAGACATTATATAGAGAATTTTTGGTTCTAAATTCATATTATTTGATACCCTGTGGATCCTTGTTTTCGAGTTCGTTCTTATATTGATAGTCAAGAAAAATTGCTAAGGCAATAGCGATTATTCCTATAGAGAATGTAAAGACGGACCAGGTAATACTAACTATAAAATACTGCAAAATAAATAACTTCAATCCTATCACCTTATAGTCATTGTATCCCTTATAAATAGGTAAAAGTATCGCTGTAAAATAAATAAGCATTCCCAAGAACCCAAATTTACCAAGCAGGTCAATATACCCACTATCAATAAAGGCTAAAGATTCCATATAGGGATTATCGCCTTCCAAATCCAACGCACTTTTATGAAGAAATCCGTAGCCCTGAACAGGTTGCTCTTTAATCAACTCCAACCTTTCAATATTATAAACACTCCTTGCTTTAAATGAGGGAGTTTCAAGTATCTCATTCAACTGGCTATCAACCGAAAAAAATAACAGTGTAAACAGAGCGCATATAATGGATAAGATTATCCATTTAAATTTACCGGCTAATCTCACTAGCGGTATATTGAATAATAGAACCGTTAATCCTAATAATGTAGTTAACATTATGGCACTATGCCCCTCTCTCATCATCCCCAATACCCATACTATTATTAAAAGTGCAGATAAAAGCTTTTGTTTAAACGTGAAAGAGTTATTCACCTTTACAAATAAAAATAGTGAAAGTATAGTAGGATAGTCATATTCGATATATGAGCCTGCTTTTACATATTCTGGCGGTATAAAGTTCCATAATATTACCAGAGCTAAAATTATAGAAAGCCCATATCCAACAAAATTCAGCAACTTTTTCAAGAATTCTAGTGAAAATTTAAATTGATAAGAAAATAAATAATGTGCCAAAAAGATTCCTGAAAACTCTTTTGAGGCAATAATACTTTGAATTATGGAAGAGCTTCCACCTATAACCGGATAGATTATCCCAAATAAATAAAGTAGTGAAGTTACGTTTAGAAAAAATTTTACATGACTTGGGTAAGTATTTCTATTCTTAATTTTTAACCAAGATATCAACATTAACATATGTTGGTAGAAAAATCCTATTTCGTTTCCTGCGATCAATATTTCTTTTGACAGAAAACCAAAAAAAGAGGTTAGAAATAAAAAATAGAGAAATACAAAATACTTAGGCTTTGTAATTGCAAAAAAAGTCTGTATCAGTAAAAAAATAATTCCAAGTAACATTATTTCTCTTTCAATACTTGTAAGTTATTACTCAAAGCCATAAACAACCAATATGATCCTATAAAAATTAAACTTATAGCGAAAGACACACTCAAGCTTAACACGGAGATATTTTTAGAATAATAGATACCGAGTAACAATAAACCATTAAGTATCATTCCACAGAATTTGATTTTTGTAACCCTAGAAATTTCTCCTATTCCTAAAAAGAACTTTTGAATACTTTCACTAGCAGCAATAAAAAGATATCCAATCAATGTAAAGTTTAGTACTAAGAAAATTTCATTTGAGTATTCCCCGAAAAAATAATTTATGATAAATTTTTCTAGAACATAGAATATAAAATAACCTAATATAGTTATGGTTATTAAACCTAAAGACACCTTCCTAATGATCGTCCATAAATTTTTTAGATTAGTGTCCTTGAATTTGGCTGATAAGCTAAAAAAAGGATTAGATACATAGGCAAGTAAATTGTTTGCAAGGACTGATAATTTCGTTGACAATTCAAATATTCCTATAGCACTTCCATCGCCAATCAGAAATATTATAGCATATTTTATCAAAGGGAGATGTATGGAGTTTAAAGCCCCAATTTTAAAAAAATCTGAAGTTATTTTGAACACATTTATTAAATGGTTTTTACTAGGGATACTAATTGTTGAGTATATGGGTGGCAAAAAAGATAAGTGATAAATGATAGCAGTTACAGAAGTAATTAACGGGACTAGAAAAAAATACATCAAACTTAAATCGGTAAACGATAGAATAAGAAACCCTATATTTATAATTATTGATTGTATTAAGAATCCCCAATTCACTATTTGCAATTTAAAATTAGCTTCTAATGAAGCCCTTAATAAATTATTTAAAACCCCTAAAGCAAGGAGAAAAATGGAGATGAAATTTGCATAACTTAATGTTTCCGAACCTAATTCAATTTTGGACCCTAATAAATTGATATTAGCAAAGAAAATTATCAATGCCAAAAAGGTTATCAGTAAAAAGATGATTAAATTAATTAAATAAATACTTGATAATTCTTTAGTCGTATCGCGCTTCTCTCCTTGGAAAGTAATAAGGGCTTTAGACAAACCTAGATCTAAAACTCCTGTAAAACTTGAAAAAACTGTCACAATGGAAATTAAGCCATAAGTTTCCAAACCAATATTCTTTATGGTGATCGGAACAACTACTAAAGAAAGTATAAATGAAATAGCTGTCTTAACTACGCCACTATAAACATTCTTTGCTATATAATTTTTGATTTGGTTAAATTCCACGGATTAAAAAACGTCTACAATAAATCACAGTTTTCGCCAATTATATATGTTTTAAATCCAATTGCTTTTTGAGAAGATTGGTGAAGTATATTCCTGCCATCAAACAGAAATGCCGGTTTCAACATTTCATCATAGATCCTTTTCCTGTCCAACTCCTTGAATTCATCCCATTCGGTAAGAATTGCTACTGCATGAGCTTCTTTTGAAACCTGGTAAGGGTCATTAACAGCCTTTATCCTTTGTCTGTTTTCTTTTTCTGATCGCGTATTTAGATAATCCAAATCTGCATTGATCTGTTCTTCTTTAACTTTTGGATCATAGACCACGATCTCAGCCTGTTCATTCAACAGATAATCGGCAACATAAATTGCAGCTGACTCCCTCGTATCATTAGTATCTTTTTTAAATGCCCATCCAAGAAATCCTATTTTCTTACCTGCTACCGTATTGAAAAGGGTTCGTACTATATTTGCTGCAAACCTGCGTTTCTGGTGATCATTCATTATGATCACCTGTTCCCAGTAGTCGGCAACTTCATTCAGTCCAAAAGATTTAGCTATATAAACAAGGTTTAGGATATCCTTTTGGAAACAACTACCTCCAAAACCGACTGAAGATTTCAGAAATTTTGATCCTATGCGGGAGTCCATTCCAACCGCTTTGGCAACTTCATTGACGTCTGCGCCAGTCTTCTCACATAGTTCACTCATGGCATTGATACTGGATACCCGTTGTGCTAGAAACGCATTTGCTGTTAATTTGGAAAGTTCTGAAGACCAGACATTAGTGGTAAGGATTCGTTCCTTTGGAACCCAATGTGCGTAAACATTGACAAGAGCTTCTACTGCTTCTTTTCCTTTTTCTGTATCAATATCTCCACCGATCAAAACCCGATCTGGATCCATTAGATCTTCAACAGCTGTCCCCTCTGCAAGAAATTCAGGATTGGATAAAATCTGATAGTTCACCCCATTTCCTGTATTTTCGAGGATATTCTTTAATGCTTCTGCCGTACGAACTGGCAGAGTGGATTTTTCAATAACTATTTTATCTGAAGTGGATACTCTTGCTATTTGACGGGCACACAACTCGATAAACTTCAAATCTGCCGCCATACCCTTACCCATTCCATAAGCCTTGGTAGGTGTATTTACAGATATAAAAATCATCTCAGCCTGATCGATAGCTTTATCAACATCAGCAGAAAAGAAAAGGTTTCGACCTCTGGCCTCATCAACAACTTTCGACAATCCTGGTTCATAAATCGGGATATTTTCCACATCCTTATCATTCCAGGCTGCAATTCTTTTTTCGTTTATATCGACAACTGTTACATTTATTTCCGGACACTTTTGAGCGATCACTGCCATGGTGGGTCCTCCCACATAACCGGCACCAATACAACAAATATTTTTAATCTTCATTAAATAGCATTACGCTTAAAGCATTAAGCTCTAAGCAGATTTAGTTAGAGTTTAACTTCTTTGAACTTATCCTGATTCTCTGAAAACCATTGATAAGTTTTTTTAATTCCTTCTTTGAGATATGTATTAGCTTCCCAACCGGCATTCTTCATCTTATCCACATCCATCAACTTTCTCGGAGTACCATCCGGTTTAGAACTATCCCAGATAATTTCTCCTTCATGACCTACAATTTTTTGAATCAGTTCTGCCAGCTCTTTAATGGTAAGGTCTTTGCCAGTTCCTATATTATAAAGGTTTTCAGGTAGTTTATTTTGCAAAGCAAAATAAGCCGCATCTGCCAGATCATCTACAAAAAGGAATTCTCTCATAGGAGATCCACTCCCCCAGAGTTCAACAGGCTCCTTGTGGCCGGTTTTTTCCATTTTAATTTTAGCTTCATGGAATTTTCTGATCATTGCTGGAAGAACATGAGAAGTTTTTAGGTCAAAATTATCATGTGTACCATAAAGATTGGTAGGCATTAAGCTTATATAATCTTTACCAAATTGCTTTCTGATCGCTTCACAGGCCTTTACCCCGGCGATCTTGGCAATTGCATACCATTCATTAGTCGGCTCCAGGCTATCCGTCAATAAATATTCTTCCTTTAACGGTTGAGGAGCATGTTTTGGATAGATACAAGAGCTACCTAAAAAGATGAATTTCTCCACATCATTTATATGAGAAAGGTCTATTAGGTTGTTCTGGATCTGCAGGTTCTCCATCAGGAACTGGTACGGATAATCATTATTAGCTAAGATACCTCCTACTCGTGCTGCTGCATCGATAACCACTTCTGGTTTTTCTGATTCAAAAAATTCGGTTACAGCTTTTTGATCACGCAAGTCTAATTCCTTAGAGGTTTTACCAATAAGGTTGGCATAGCCTTCAGCTTCCAGTTTTCGCCAGATGGCCGAGCCTACCATACCGCGGTGGCCGGCTATATATATTTTTGTTTGTTTATTCATGAAATCAGTTGTCAGTTCTCGGTTGTCGGTTGTCGGTTGTCGGTTGTCGGTTGTCGGTTGTCGGTTACTCAAAATAGTTTAGGACCTGGTAACCGCCTTCCTTTAAATGCTGATCTTTTCGCATCAATTCAACATCACTCTGCATCATATCCTTTACCAGGTCTTGAAGATCATATTCGGGTACCCAACCAAGCTTGTTCTTCGCCTTGCTAGCATCACCGATAAGAAGATCTACTTCTGTAGGACGGAAGTATTTAGGATCAACAGCCAGAACTTCTTTACCAATTTCTAACTGGAAATCTGGATTAGAGCAGAAAGACACATAAGCTTTCTCATTTACCCCTGTGCCTTTGAATTCCAATTCAATTCCAACTTCAGCAAAGGCCATACGAACGAATTCTCGAACCGGAGTGGTTTTGCCTGTAGCAATTACCCAGTCCTCCGCCTCTTCGGCCTGGAGGATCATCCACATCATGCGAACATAATCCTTGGCGTGTCCCCAGTCTCTTTGGGCATCCAGGTTACCTAAATAGAACTTATCCTGCAGTCCAAGAGCGATCCTTGCGGCTGCACGAGTAATCTTCCTGGTAACAAAAGTTTCTCCTCTTAGCGGAGACTCATGATTAAAAAGTATCCCGTTGCAGGCATACATCCCGTAAGCCTCGCGATAATTTACCGTGATCCAGTAAGCATACATTTTTGCCACTGCATAAGGTGAACGAGGATAGAAAGGAGTAGTTTCAGATTGAGGAACTTCCTGAACTTTTCCATAAAGTTCTGAAGTAGATGCTTGATATATTCTTGTTTTCTTTTCAAGTCCTAAAAGACGAACTGCATCAAGAATTCGCAATGTCCCAAGCCCATCAGCATTACCGGTATATTCAGGAGTTTCAAAAGAAACATGGACATGACTCATTGCAGCCAGGTTATAAATCTCATCCGGCTGAATTTCCTGAATAAGACGGATAAGGTTCGTACTATCTGTCATGTCCCCGTAATGAAGAATGAAATTCCTGTTCTCTTCATGCGGATCCTGGTAAAGATGGTCTATCCTGTCCGTATTAAACTGAGAAGACCGTCTTTTTAATCCATGAACTATATACCCCTTCTTTAAAAGGAACTCACTTAGATAAGCACCGTCCTGTCCGGTCACCCCGGTAATTAATGCTACTTTCATTATTATTAGCTTTAAGCTTAAAGCTGTAAGCGATAAGCTATTTTATTGATATTTTTTAAACGAGTACTGAATTAGAAGATTCAAGATTCGAATAAACCTTCTTCACCTCCTGCGACTGCTCTCTTGAAAGAACAAGATTGGCATCGGGAGTACAAACAAGAATTGAATTCTTAAACCCAACAAAAGCTGTATAATTCTCTGAGCCGATAACCATATTCCCGTTATCATCTATAGGATGTCCCTGAGAGTATAGATACTCATAGATCGCTTCAAAACTACCCATGTCACTCCATTCGAATTCAGAAGCCACCACCTTCATTTTATCGCTCCGCTCCATAACCGCATAATCCACACTTATGGAAGGGATCTTTAAAGAATCTTCAAGATCCAATTTTCCTTCTTTATTGTTGAACCAGCCCTCCATGGATCTGGCAAAGACCTCAGGTTCATATTTCTTTAATTCTTCTAAGAACACCCCGGCTTTAAAACAGAACATTCCGCTGTTCCAAAGGAAATTGCCTGCAGCCAGGAATTGCTTGGCTGTTTCCAGGTTAGGCTTCTCCCTGAATGCGACAACATCTTCTCCTTTTTGCTCTATATAACCATAGCCGGTTTCTGGCTTTTCCGGTTTAATACCGAAAGTTGCGATATAACCTTCACCGGCCAGTTCGATAGCTCTCTTCACAGATTCTGTATATTCCGTACCTTCTTTAATGATATGGTCAGCAGGGGTTACCAGTAAAATATCTTCCGGATGTGCAGCAAATGCTGAAAATGCAATAGCCGGGGCTGTATTCCTTGGAGTAGCCTCCACGATATTCATATAATCAACCTTTCCTAACTTCGAAAGGGACTTTTGAGACAATTCATTATTATCAACATTCCCTACCACATTTAATTTTGTAGAAATAGAAGAGTTTCTTTTAACCGACAATTCAAAAAGGGAATAGCCGCCAAATAAATCTATATACTGCTTAGGCCTTGATTTTCTTGATAAAGGCCAGAGCCTGCTACCTACTCCACCGGTAAGTAGAACATGTATAATTTCAGACATAATTTTAAATTGAAAACAAGGCTTCGCCGCCGTGAGTCCCAGAGAGGAATTCCCGTAAAAAATTTTGATAAACCTGATGGAAAAGATCTTAACCGGGGTTGGTCAAGATCATGCATAAGTAGGGTTAAGGATCAGGTTGCTTTTTCAGGCAGCAAAATTATGATTATTAAACCACCTAGTCAACCAACAAGTGTTAAAATTTTAACTTTAAATTATGAATTATTAACTAGAGTGGATATATTTCATTAATTGGGTGTAGAAAATCCAGATTTTAATATAATAAACTGAGAATAT
This sequence comes from Gramella jeungdoensis, assembly GCF_023805255.1. Lineage (GTDB taxonomy): Bacteria > Bacteroidota > Bacteroidia > Flavobacteriales > Flavobacteriaceae > Christiangramia > Christiangramia jeungdoensis. Next base: position 189,382 of record NZ_JAMSCK010000002.1, on the reverse strand, counting down.
TCAGTTAATGTTATCATAATAAATTACACAACATCCTTAATACGAGCACTCAAGGTCCAGCCTATCCCCGGTAAAATAAGTTTGAGTTTTTTATTCCCAACCTCCTTAATTACCGCCTTTTTATTCGCGAACTTTCCGGTTTTAATCTCCACCTCATCCCCAGGCTGGAGACTGCCTACTTCAAAATCATCCAAAGAATCATTGTTCATCCATGATTTGATTGCTTCTATTTCCTCAGGTCGTGCTACTGCCGGTTTTTTAAGCCAGTGTACAAAATTAACAACCCCCGGGGCCTCAAAGACACGGTTTCGACTACTAGTTTCCAGATTTACAAACAAATAAGATTTAAAAAGCGGGACGGTCACCTTTTTTTTCCGGTCACTCCACTGCCTGATTTCAGTTACTACCGGACAATAGACCTCCACCCCAAGATCTTCAAGGATCTGGGATGATTTTATCTCATGTTGTGGCTTGGTGCGTACTACATACCAGGGCATACTGCGATCTCTATTTTATTATAGTTAATCTTTCAATTTCTCGCAGTAGGGTATCTCAATGAGTGGAGAAATTTCGGTCGCAAAACTAATATTTTTATTGACAATGGGCAATTCAGTATTGAGTAATAAATGTTGAATTTTGAAATAGCTTATAGCTATAAGCAGTAAGTTTTAAGCTCTTTTTTAAAAGATAAATTTCGAATGTTGAATTTTGGACTGATCTAAAACAGAAAAGAGAGATTAGATTTGCCCACGACTTCAAACTAAAGACCACAAACCAACAAAAGATTCCTTCGCTTCACTCGGAATGACTTAAACACACAACCCACAACACACAACTCACAACTCCGAACTACAAAGTTTCCTTCGCTTCGCTCGGAATGACGTACGCCCACAATATACAACTGACAACCCCGAACTACGAACCACGAACTACAAACCAACTAAAAGATTTCTCCCTACGGTCGAAATGACTTAAGCACACAACTTACAACCCACAACACAAAACAAACAACTCACAACCCCGAACTACGAACTCCGAACTCCCCACCACCAAGAAACCTGATAAATGTCAGTTTTTATGGGCTATTCGGAAAACTAATCCAAAACCTGACCCTTGTCATATTTTACGAAACACTCCTGCCGCAACTTTGTATTGATTTTAAAACGCAATTATCATGAAAAGTTACTGCACACTTAAAGTTTTGATCGCAGCCCTTGTTGTAAGCTTCGGGATGAACATTAACCTTAACGCCCAATCGTATAATCTTAATAATAAATCTTCCAGCCTGGTAGTAGATGGAACTTCCAATATCCATGACTGGACCCTGGAAGCTGAAAGTACCAGCGGAACCATTTCAGTTGAACTGGATGAAGGAAAACTGGAAGAAATTAATGCTCTTCGCTTTACGGTAGAAGCTGAAGCTCTTAAGAGCGGAAAAAGCGGAATGGACAAAAACACTTATAAGGCGCTAAACACCGATAAACACAAAAAGATCACTTATCAGCTAAAGAGTGTAAAAGATATCTCTGCAGGATCTAACGGAAACTATAAAGTCAAAACCACCGGAAGCCTTGAGATAGCAGGTGTTAAAAAAGATATCGCATTAAATTTCAATTTATCAATAAACCCCAGCAATATCATATTAAAAGGAGAACATAACTTAAACATGACAGACTATGGCGTAGAACCCCCAACTGCAATGTTCGGTACTATCACTACCGGCGAAACCGTAACAATCAAATTTGAAACACACTTTAATAAATAAACTTCAATCTAAACATTTAACAAGATGAAAACTACTATCCAATATTTAAGTTTAGTGCTTATTGCACTGTTAGCGATGCCAGCAATGGCCCAAACGCAAAGAGATCTGGATAATTACCGTTATCCCGATCAAAGAGGAATTAACATGTTCGAAGCTCCTAAGGATACAACTACAACATTCGACGGATTACACGTAAGAGTTGGTGGAGCTTCTACCATCCAGTTCCAGGATCTTTCTCAAGAGAGCTCTTATTCAGATATTTCTGTTTATGACCTTGAAGGAAATTTCAACCTCGCGACTGCCAACCTTGATCTGGATGTGGCTCTTTACGATGGTGTAAGAATGCACTTGAGAACCTATCTCTCTTCTCAGCACCACACTGAATCTTATGTAAAAGGTGGATACATCCAGATAGACAAACTTGACTTCGTGAGCGAAGGTTTTGCAGAGGGTCTTATGGATCACTTAAGGATCAAGATAGGTCACATGGAAAACAACTATGGTGACGCTCACTTCAGAAGAACTGACAACGCGATGGCAACTTACAACCCATTTGTTGGAAACTACCTGATGGATAGCTTTACCACTGAAGTTGGTGCTGAAGTATACTATTTCGACGGTCCATGGTTAGGTATGCTTGGATTCACTAATGGTAAACTTAACCAGACTACAAAAGGAAATGGTGAAACCAAACCTTCACTACTTGCCAAATTTGGATATGACAACCAGGCCACTGAAGGACTTAGATTCAGATTAACAGGATCTCTATTCCACAGTGGAGAAAACTATGGAAGAGGAAATTACCTTTATCAAGGTGACCGTGCAGGATCACGCTACTACAATGTTATGACTGGACGCAATCCTGACGGAGATGAAATTGGTGATAAATTTAGAGCAGGACGAATTATCCCTTCTTTCAAAAATGAGGTAACATCTTTCATGATCAACCCATTTCTGAAGTATGGCGGACTTGAGTTCTTCGGAATCTACGAAACTTCAAGTGGCAAAGACAAAGGAGAGTCTTCAGACAGAAATTACACCCAACTTTCTGGAGAACTTATCTACAGATTCGGAGCAAATGAAGATCTTTATATAGGAACTCGTTATAATACCGTAAAAGGAGATCTTACAGATTCTAATGAAATTACAGTGAACAGATTCCAGCTTGGAGCAGGATGGTTCATGACCAAAAACATCCTGATGAAAGCTGAATATGTTAACCAAGACTATAACGACTACCCAGCCAGTGACCTCCACTACGAAGGTAACTTCAAAGGATTCACTCTGGAAGCTGCGATTAGTTTCTAAATATTAAAATCTGATTGATGATTTTCGGGCAGAGTTGAAATAAGATCCCCCAACTTATTTAGACTCCGCCCGAAATCTTATCAGGAAAAACTTAAATTCGTTACCATGAAAAATCTTTTAATGTGCATATGTGGTTTGCTTTTCTGCGCCAGCCTTATGGCACAGAAAGATTTTGAAAAGGAAACCATGAGAATACTTCCACAAAGTGAGCTGATAATAGCCGGAAGTACCAATGTAAATAAGTTTGACTGCCGATTTGATATAGGCCTGATCACCGACATCAGAACCATAAAATATTCCATCGAGGAAAGCTGCCTTAGATTCCCGGATCTTAACCTCAAATTAACCACGAATGGCTTTGATTGTGGCAACAAAAGGATGAATGAAGATTTTCAGGATCTTCTGAAATCTGATCAGTACCCTGAAATAAAGATCAATATTAATCAGGTGCAGCTCATTTCAAAGCAGTACGTTAAAGCCTTTATTACAGTAAGGCTCGCCGGTAAGGAAAACATCTACAACCTACCGGTTCAAATTGAGAATGACAGGTTTAAGGGAAAATTCAGAATGAATATTCGAGATTTCGGACTTGAACCACCAACAAAAGCTCTTGGACTTATCGAGGTAGATGAAGAGATCGAGGTTCAGTTCAATCTTTTGATCCAGAGATAAGATCACACCTTCCCGTTATTTTTCTTAAATTTTCTTGAGGTATTCAATTCCTTGAGCATCTAATTTTTAAAATATTCTTCATGAAAAACCTGAAAATAGTATCGGCACAGGAGGCTGTAAAAGAGGTTAAGTCCAATCAGAGAATCTTTATACAAGGTGCTGCCATGACTCCTAATATCCTCGTAGATGCTCTTTGCGAAAGATACAGTGAACTTAAAAACGTAGAACTTATCCAGATACATACCGAAGGAAAGGCTCTTTACACCGAACCACCATATAATGAATCTTTCTGGACGAATAGTTGCTTTGCGGGCTCAAATACGAGAAAGGCGGTGAATTCAAATTTCGGAGCGTATATCCCGATATTTTTAAGTGAGATCCATGTGCTTTTCAGACGGAATATTCTTCCGCTGGATTTTGCCTTTATCCAGGTGTCTCCTCCCGATAAACATGGCTATTGCTCTCTTGGTGTATCTGTAGATGTCGCATTACCGGCTATTCAGAATGCAAAAACAGTGATCGCGCAAATCAATCCCAATGTCCCTAGAACCCATGGCGACGGAATTATACATATAGACCAAATCCATTCAGTAATTGAAGTAGAAAATCCTATTCACTCCACACATCTTACAGAACCTACTAAAGTTGAGAAACTCATTGGGAAGCATATCGCTGAGTTAATTGAAGATGGCGCCACTTTACAGATGGGAATTGGCGGAATTCCAAATGTTGTCCTTAACAACCTTACCAACCACAAAAGACTCGGGGTACACACCGAAATGTTTTCAGACGGCGTGCTTCCCCTGATAGAAAAAGGAGTGATCACCGGAGAAGAGAAAAAGATCAAAACCGGAAAACTGGTAACCTGTTTTGCCATAGGTTCACCTAAACTATATGACTTTATTGATGATAACCCCCTGGTGCATTTCAAGGAAGCCGCCTATACCAACGATACCGCGATAATCAGGCAGAACCCTAAGGTAACAGCTATTAATTCAGCAATCGAAATTGACCTTACCGGACAGGTATGTGCAGACACCATTGGAAAATACCAGTATTCTGGTGTTGGCGGACAGATGGATTTTATAAGAGGTGCAGCCCTATCTGAAGGAGGAAAAGCCATCATTGCAATGCCGTCGGTTACTAATAAAGGAATTTCAAAGATCGTCCCATACCTTAAGGAAGGAGCAGGCGTAACCACAACCCGGGCCCATGTGCATTATATTGCCACAGAATATGGAGTTGTAGACCTGTTTGGAAAGAACCTCAAACAAAGAGCAAAAGCACTGATTTCGATCGCTCATCCGGATCATAGAGAAGAACTTTCAAAGCAGGCTTTTGAACGCCTCAATTCATAAACAAAATTTCCCGGAAAGCACACTAAACCTGAGATTGGTCATATTTTATAAAAACACCTGTAACTATTTTTACAGTGTAATTAAAGAACCAGTAGTTATGAAATTATACGCCAGATTATACCAGGATTTTGAAGAAATGTATCTGGGTTATGCAGCCCTGGCGATAATAGCATCCAGTTGCTGGGGATCTATAGCAGCAATGTTTATCCTTATGAATGGCCACGGAATATCGAATATGATCCAGCTGTTCCTGGTGGTTGCAGTATGTATGGGATTCAACGCATCTGTGATAGCCCAGTTAAAAACGAAAATTGTCTTTAATAGTTTGATAATTAGCCTAGCCGTAAGTACGATATTAATCGTAGTAAATTCAATTTAGCTGCACATATTTAAAATAAGATCAAAGCTAAATTTCCTGATTGCCTCTTCATAAATTCATTGCGGTGATTTTTTTGGAGAGGTGATCTTTTTTTTATCTACAAGTCAGCCCGAGCAGCCTGTCCGAAGCCTGCCGAGTGAGAGTCAGGACTATTTTGAATGCTGAATTTTGAATTCTGAATGCAGAATTGGCTAACTATCAACTACTAACTACTAACTAAAAAAGCCCAAACTTTTCAGTTTGGGCTTTTTGTTGGCCTACTAGGGCTCCCCGATATTTCGCTATCGCTCGAATCGGGATAAACTTCTCGCCCTTGAATAATTCACAATAAAAAAACCCGATCTTTTCAGATCGGGTTTTAGCACTTTGTTGGCCTACTAGGGCTCGAACCTAGACTCTTCTGGACCAAAACCAGACGTGTTGCCAGTTACACCATAGGCCAATGCTTAAATGCGGATGCAAATTTAAAACAAAGTTTATTTTACACAAACTTTTTCTAAGAATTTTACTCAAAAAATATGCCTTGAGACCGGCTTTTTTCCTGGCTGCTTCATTTTCAGCTTTTTCCAAAATAAACGCTTTTATCCTTCGTTTTGAAAGCATTCAGCATTTTATTATTAAATTCGCCACTTTAGTACAACTACACTACTATTTATGACTGATTTTAACTTTGGTAAGTGGAACAAAATTCTGGGATGGCTGGTTTTTGTTATCGCTTTGACCACATATACGCTTACGCTGGAACCAACGGCAAGTTTCTGGGATGCCGGTGAATATATTGCAACCTCTGCAAACCTTGAAGTGGGACACCCTCCCGGAGCCCCTTTCTACCAGATGATGGGTGCCTTTTTTGCCACCTTTGCTCCAGATAATGGATCTGTAGCCCTCATGATCAATTTTATGTCGGGTTTCGCCAGTGCCGTGGCCATCATGTTCATGTTCTGGTCTATCACTATCCTGGTACTGAAAGTTGCGGGGCCGGTCAAGGAACTCAGCCCTTCAAGAAAAATGGCCATACTTGGGAGTTCCCTTGTGGGCTCTCTTGCCTTCACTTTTACCGATAGTTTCTGGTTCAATGCTGTTGAAGCTGAAGTTTATGCAATGGCCGCCTGCTTTATGTCGGTTATGTTCTATCTTGGACTATTATGGGAAAGAGATATGTTCACACCAAGAGGAAACCGGTGGATCATCTTAATATCCCTTGTTATAGGCCTGTCATTTGGAGTTCACTTTATGGGACTTCTTACACTGCCGGCAATAGGCTTCCTTTATTTTTTCAAGAATTATAAGGAGGTAACGGTTAAGAATTTCATTATCGCAAATATTGTAGTGGTTGCGGTACTTATGTTCATTTTCAAACTTCTGTTACCCTATACTCTTACTTTCTTCTCAGCTTCAGAATTGTTCTTCACCAATAGCCTGGGCCTTCCGTTTAATACCGGAACGATAGTAGCATTACTGGTGATCGTAGGAGTTTTCTATTTCGGTATTAACTATACCCGAAAAAAGAATCTTTATAAATACAACACGTTGCTTCTTTGTATTCTTTTCGTTCTTATAGGATTTTCCAGCTGGGTAATGCTTCCAATTAGAAGTAACGCCCCTACGGTGATCAATGAAAATAGTCCCGATAATGCCAGGGAATTGCTGGCTTACTATAACCGTGAACAATATGGAGAAACCCACCTCTTCTATGGCCCGCAATGGTCTGAAATGTATTCGGGGCTGGATGCTGAAAATCCTTACGAGGATGCGAAACCTAAATATGAAAAGGATGAAGAACTTGGCAAATATGTGATCGTTAACGATTACAAGAATGCCAAACAGAACCTGGACGATGACCACAAAGCGATTCTTCCCAGGATGTGGAGTACAGAACATGCCGTGAACTATATGGAATTTACCGGTCCACTCGACTTTAAGGTCAAACCGGAATACCAGGGTGAAGAAAGATTGATCTCTGCTGTAAATGAATTCAAGAACCAGTATTCACGGGGAGAAAGGGATATGGAAGATTACCATAAGTTCCTTAGTCAGTTTAGCGATTATCTTGACGTTCAAAAACCCACATTTGCTGAAAATATAGCTTATTTACTGGAGTACCAGATTGGTTACATGTACTGGCGTTACTTTATGTGGAACTTTACCGGTCGCCAGGATGATATCCAGGGAAAATATAATGACCTCCATGGCAACTGGCTGAGCGGAATAAAATTCATTGATGAATGGCATATCGGTTCCCAGGAAGACCTGCCTTCAGACGTTAAAAACAATAAAGCCAGGAATACCTATTATTTCCTTCCACTGATCCTTGGACTCATAGGTTTTGTATTTCAGCTAAAACGTGATAAAAAGAACTTCTGGGTACTCATGGTATTTTTCCTTTTTACCGGTATAGCCCTGAAAATATATCTTAATGAAAGACCCTTCGAACCAAGGGAAAGGGATTACGCCCTGGTTGGTTCATTTTATGTTTTCGCCATCTGGATAGGCTTTGGAGTCTATGCCCTATTTGACAAACTCAAAAGATCAATCAGCCCAAAAATAGTGGCCCCTGCAGTGATAGTGGTAAGCTTACTTTGCGTTCCTGGACTGCTGGCATCAGAGAACTGGGACGATCACGATCGTTCAGGCAGGGATACCGCATTCACCATGGCGAAAATGTATCTCGACTCGGTTGATGAAAATGGAATATTATTTACCATTGGTGACAACGATACCTTTGCGCTCTGGTATGTTCAACAGGTTGAAAAATACAGAACAGATGTGCGTATTGTGAACACCAGCCTCCTCGCCACCGACTGGTATATTGACCAGATGAAGAGAAAAGCTTTTGAAAGCGATCCTGTTCCTTCCCAGCTGGAAAATGATTTCTATAACGGGAAGAACGATGCTATATTCTTAAGGGAAGTAACTCAGGACACAGTGCCAATCGGTACATGGATGAATTACATTGAAAATGAAGATCCACGTACAAAAGCGGAGCTTCAAAGCGGATCCATGATCAATACATTCCCTTCAAGATATGTGAGAATACCAGTAGACAAGCAAACCGTTCTTGAAAATGGAATTGTAGATGAATCTGAAGCCGATCAGATCGTTGATCATATAGACATCACGATAGACAGCCAAATCCTTTACAAGAACCGATTATTGATGCTGGATATCCTGGCTAACAATAACTGGGAAAGACCAATTTATTTTACAGGAGGAAGCTTTGGAGATGATGATTACCTTTGGATGAAGGATTACCTTCAGCTTGAAGGAGTGACCTATAAACTGGTTCCTATAAGAACCCCACTAGATCCAAGAAATCCTTTCGATATGGGAAGGGTGAATACTGAAAAGATGTACAACATCGTCAAGAACTGGGACTGGGGTAATATGGGCTCATCGGATATTTACCATGACCCTGAAACTAGGAAGAACAGTATCACGTATCGAAGTAACCTTGCAAGACTAACTGAAAACCTCCTGAATGAAGGAGACACTATTCATGCGGAAGAGGTACTGGATCTGGGCATGGAGCATATGCCGGTTGAATATTACGACTATTACACGCTTCTTGAACCCTTTATCAGTGGGTATTACGAAGTGAACAGGCCTGAAAAAGCCAGAAAGCTGTGGGAGAAAGTTGCAGAAAAATATCAGGAGAACCTTACTTTTTACAGTAACTGGGATGTGGACCGCCAATATATGTATGCCGATGAGATCATAACCGATATGGAACGTTACCGCGGTCTTGTTGATCTGCTGTCAGTCTATGAAGACAGGGACACAGTACGAGAGAAAGCCGAGGAATTCAACAGCTACTTAAGGTTATTCAAACACTTCTACAGGGAAGATGAAGAACTCGATACTGAAGTACAGTCTCCCCAGCAGGAAGTCCTGGATGAAGGGGAAGGGATAGATGGTGCCTCGCCGGCGCCAAGCAATATCGATTCCATGGCTTTGGATTCAGTTGAGGATTAAAGGAAAACAGATCATATGAACTAAGCAAAGAGATCTTTATAAAACACTAGAGATTCCTTCGCCTTCGGCTCGGAATGACTAATATCAACATTAAGCCGTCATGAAATTCTTCTGGCCAAAATATCCGGCATTGCTGAAATTGCTCTATCCTGAAAGGATTACCAGAATTGACACACCCGGCTCTATTTACCTCACTTTCGACGATGGGCCGGTTCCTGAAGTTACCCCGTGGGTGCTTGATAAGCTTCAGGAATTTCATGCAAAAGCCACTTTTTTTTGTATTGGAGAAAATGTCGAAAAACATCCGGATATTTTTAAAAGGATCCTCCAGGAAGGACATGCTGTGGGGAATCATACCCATAATCATCTTAACGGGTGGAAAACTTCCACATCAGATTACCTGGAAAATATAGAGATTGCAGAAAAGATATTTTCAGCTCAATTGCATAATAATTCAGGTGTAATAAAAGAAAAGAGAAAAGAGAATATAGAACGAAAGACCACCCCCCTTTTTAGACCCCCATATGGAAAAATTAAAAACTCACAGGCCAGAAAACTAAGTAAAGCTGGTTACAGGATAATAATGTGGGATGTAATAAGCGGGGATTACGAAAAGGAATTTTCTCCAGAAAAATGCTACAGGAATATTATTGAAAATGCAGGAGACGGAAGCACGATTGTACTTCACGACAGCAAAAAGGCTTTTGGTAATCTTGAGGTTGTTCTACCCAGATTATTAAATAATTATAAAGAAAAAGGATTTGAATTCAGGAGCCTTAAAGATATTCCTTCAGCAGGCCAATGAGAGTATTAGCGTCCTGCTCACCGCTGTGCCGCCATTTCATCTCTCCAGATTTGTAGATCATTAGTGTAGGAAGCCCTTTTACCCTTAATGCCTCGGCTAATTGCGAATTTTTATCCACATCTATCTTAATCACCTTAGCCTTGTCTCCCATCGCTGCAGCGACATCTCTTAAAACCGGATGCATGGCAACGGAAGCCTCATTCCATTCGGTATAGAAATCCAACAAAACAGGGACTTTCAAATCTACTAATTCACCAAATTTTGACATAATTCAGGATTTAATTTCAGCCAGTGGCAGCCACAATAATGCCAGCTTAAATCAAATATAGCAAATTCTTCTAATTAAGCGGGTTTCGAGCCTTTTTTCAGTTCAATTACACTAATTTCAGGCCATATACCAACCCGGCCAGGATAAGCCAGAAATCCGAATCCACGGTTCACGTTGATATAACGCCCGGCTTCTTCATATATACCTGCCCAATGTTTATAACGATACTGCACAGGACTCCACCTGAACCAGCCCGGTATTTCGATTCCAAACTGCATTCCGTGAGTATGTCCGCTCAGCGTTAAATGATAGTGTTTTTCATGGGTTTTTACTTCCTGTTCCCAGTGTGAAGGATCATGACTTAGTAAAATCTTGAAATCACCTTCATCTACTCCCTCTTCTGCCTTTCTAAGGTCACCGGCTTTTTTGAATCCACCAGCACCCCAGTTCTCCACTCCTACCAAAGCTATCCTTTCACCATTTTTTTCAATGAACCGGTTCTCGTTTAGCATAAGATCCCATCCCATTTCAGAATGAGTTTGCTTCAGCCTTTCAAGATTCTGCTTTTTTGCCTCTGCGCTTTCCCAGTTATGGTAATCTCCATAATCGTGGTTCCCAAGGATCGAATAAACTCCATCACGTGCATTTACACGGGAAAACAGATCCTTCCAATCTTCCATTTCAGACGCCATATTATTCACCAGATCACCGGTAAAAACCACAAGGTCGCTATCCTGTTCTTTCAGAAGTTCTACCCCGTACTCTATCTTGTTCTTATTATCGAAGCTTCCGCAATGGATATCACTTATCTGGCTTATCCTGTATCCATCGAATGCATCGGGAAGATCTTCAAAATACAGCGTGTACTTCAGCACCCTGAAATCATACCTGCCTTTATACATCCCGTACAACAAGGAAGCAAAGGGAATTGCAGCAAGCCCCAGAGCAATGGTGCTCAGGAACTTTCTTCTTGAGGGGATAGAAAGATTTTCAGAATCGCCGAATAGTCTCTGGACCACAGCAACAGGAACCCTTACAACATCCTCTCCCAGCATGATTAAAGCCAGTACTATTTTTGCAACAACAAAGGCTAAAAAGATCCCGATCGCATAACCGCGACTACCGGAAAATGTACCTCCCGGGTTTGGCTGGTTGAATTGAAATATGAGGTTTCCTATTACTATAGCCGAAACAAGAAAATAGATTACACCTATCCAGATATTCTTCGAAAAACTGCGTACTACCTGGTACCCGTATAAATCAACCCCAAAGTAAAAGACCAGTAAGATAATCCAACGCATTAGCAATATTTTTTCACGAATATAAGTTTAATACACCCCATTATATACGCCTTAACGATAATTTAATCTGATAGGTTTTCAAACAATTTTGATAGTGTATAAAGATTTGGTCTTTCATTTTCCAAAATCCTATCTTTAAGAAATTTTTTTCCAGAAATGAAACGAAGAAACTTCCTCAAGAATGCCGGAATGGCCGGAATGGCACTAAGTACGGCCCCATCTGTCTTTTCCCAGTCTGCATTAAACGATATAAAAATGGCAAAGCCCTCCCCAATTGCTGTCGCGACCTGGAACTTCCAAAACGCGACAAAGATGGCCGGAAGCATGCTGTATGAAGGCGCAAGTGCACTGGATGCCGTTGAAAAAGGGGTGATGGTTGAAGAAGGAAACCTAAAGAACACCACGGTTGGAAACGGAGGCGCACCCGATCGCGATGGGAATGTCACCCTGGATGCCTGTATCATGTCTCCTGATGGCAACGCCGGATCTGTAGTATACCTAAAAGAAATTGAACATCCGGTCTCAGTGGCTCGCAAGGTCATGGAAGAAACTCCTCATGTGATGCTCGCCGGGGAAGGCGCCCTTCAATTTGCGATTCAGCAGGGATTCAAAAGAAAGAACCTGCTTACCGAAAACTCTGAAAAAGCCTGGAAAGAATGGCTTAAAGAAAAAGAATACAGGCCTATTATTAATATTGAAAACCACGACACCATTGGGATGCTGTGTATCGATGAGAAAGGTGATATTGCCGGAGCCTGCACCACTTCAGGCCTGGCTTATAAAATGAACGGCAGGGTTGGTGACTCCCCAATAATCGGTGCTGGATTGTATCTGGACAATGAAGTTGGTGGAGCCGTAGCCACTGGAATGGGCGAAGCTGTGATGAAAAGCGTGGGAAGTTTTTTGATCGTGGAGCTTATGAGGCAGGGAAATTCGCCCCAGGAAGCCTGCGAAGAAGCAATTAACCGAATTGTAAAACAGAATAAAAATCATAAGGAATTCCAGGTTGCATTTGTTGCGCTGAACAAGGCTGGAGAAATTGGCTCCTATTGTATTCATAAAGGATTTACTTATGCTAAATATCAAGAAGGAGAAAGCTCAAATAACACCAGCCCTTCTTATATGATTGAGTAACTTTTCCACCACCAGGATTTCAGTCTTAATTAATTCGATTAACAAGGAAGAGTGATTTTATCTTTGTAGTTTTGAAATATTCTCAAATTCATTTTTAAACAATACACATGGCCGAGCAAAAACGCCTTTTTTTACTTGACGCATACGCCCTTATTTTTCGTGGATATTACGCTTTTATAAAGAACCCAAGGATCAACTCTAAAGGTTTCAACACCTCGGCGATCATGGGTTTCACTAATTCGCTATTTGATGTAATTCGAAGGGAAAAACCAGATCACCTGGCCGTATGTTTTGATAAGGATGGAAGTGAGGCCAGGACCGAAATGTTCGAAGATTACAAGGCTCATAGGGATGAAACTCCGGAACCCATACGTGATGCCATTCCTATTATCCAGGACATTTTAAGAGCCATGCACATACCGGTTGTGGAATGCTCCGGAATGGAGGCCGATGACATTATAGGAACCCTTGCCAAACAGGCAGAAAAAGAAGGCTACAAGGTTTATATGGTGACTCCTGACAAGGATTTCGCCCAGTTGGTTTCCGATAATATCTTTATGTACAGGCCGGCAAGAATGGGGAATGGAATAGAGATATGGGGAATCCCGGAAGTTCAGAAGAAATTTGAAGTGGAACGGCCGGAGCAGGTTGTTGATTTTCTCGGAATGATGGGAGACTCGGCAGATAATATTCCAGGTTTGCCGGGAGTTGGAGAAAAAACTGCAAAGAAATTCATCAAGCAGTTTGGCAGCATGGAAGGCCTCCTGGAAAACACCGATCAGCTTAAAGGCAAGATGAAGGAGAAGGTGATAGAGAATGCGGAACTAGGTAGGCTTTCAAAAAAATTAGCGAGAATCTTTACCGACTGTGATGTTCAGTTCCATGCTGAAGACTACGAGCTTTCCATGCCAGATGCTGAGAAGGTTCAGAACATCTTTGACGAACTGGAATTCAGAAGGCTGAAGGATCAGTTCATTAAATTGTTCAGCGGCGAAGAAGACACACCTCAAACGCAGGTGACCAATTCACCTTCAGCAAAGAAGAATGCCCAGGTAGCTGGCGCCGGCCAGTTCTCTTTATTTGGAGACGAGGGTGAAGCCATAGAACGCACTTCTTCGAGAAAAAGCCTGAAGGATACGGCCCATATGTATCAGTCACTGAACACTAATATGGCCTGTGAGATCTTTTTGGAGAAATTGCTAAAACAAAAAAGTGTTTGTTTTGATACCGAAACCACAAGCCTCAATCCCCTGGAAGCTGAATTAGTCGGGATCGCTTTTTCATGGGAAGCCGGAAAAGGATTTTATCTTCCATTTCCCGAGGAAAGAGAAAAGGCTCAGGACCTTATAGAAGAATTACGTGAATTCTTTGAAAATGATAAAATTGAAAAGATAGGTCAGAACCTCAAATATGATATTGAGGTGCTACACAAATACAGGGTGGAGATCAAAGGCCCGTTATTTGACACCATGATTGCCCACTATCTTATAAATCCGGACATGCGTCATAATATGGATGTGCTGGCCGAGACCTATCTCAATTATACTCCGCAACCTATTTCAGAATTAATCGGTAAAAAAGGTAAGAACCAGGGAAATATGCGGGACGTTCCCCTTGCCAAACAAACTGAGTACGCGGCAGAAGATGCCGATATCACCTTTCAGCTGAAGAACTTTTTTGAAAAAGAGCTGGAGGAGGCTCGAACCCGCAAGTTATTCGATGAGATAGAAATTCCGTTAGTTGAAGTGCTTGCCGATATGGAAATCGAGGGAATAAAGCTCGATGAAGAATATTTAAAATCTCTTTCCGAAGCTCTTTCCACAGATATTAAAGAGCTTGAAGCCAAGATCTATGAAGCTGCAGGTGAAGAATTCCTGATAAGCTCTCCTAAGCAGCTTGGAGTAATACTCTTCGAAAAGATGGCTATCGCGAAAAAGCCGAAGAAGACGAAGACCGGGCAATATTCTACCAGCGAGGACGTGCTTTCGGCACACGCCAAGGATAATCCTATTATTCAGAACGTATTGGACTACCGCGGACTTGTAAAACTTCAGAACACTTATGTAGATGCCCTTCCCGGCCAGGTTGAAAAGACTACCGGCAGAGTGCATACAGATTATGTACAGACTATTGCTGCAACAGGAAGATTAAGCTCAAACAATCCAAACCTTCAGAATATTCCTATTCGAACAGAACGTGGAAGACAGGTTAGAAAAGCTTTTGTTCCAAGAGATGAGAATTATGTGTTGCTTGCAGCAGATTATTCCCAGATAGAATTAAGGATCATTGCTGCATTGAGCAAGGAAGAAAATATGATCAGAGCCTTCCAGGAAGGTGAAGATATTCATGCTTCAACAGCCGCAAAAGTATTCAATGTACCCATCGAAGAGGTCACAAGAGAGCAACGAAGTAATGCAAAAACCGTCAATTTTGGTATAATTTACGGAGTGTCTGCTTTCGGATTGAGTAACCAGACAAGCCTTTCAAGAAGTGAGGCAAAAGAACTGATAGACACTTATTACAAGACCTATCCAAAACTGAGCAATTTTATTGGTGATCAGGTGGAATTTGCAAGGGAACATGGCTACGTTTCCACCGTACTCGGGCGAAGAAGATATCTGAAAGACATCAATTCAAGAAATGCCGTGGTGAGAGGAGCTGCAGAAAGGAACGCGGTGAATGCACCTATCCAGGGAAGCGCGGCCGACATCATTAAACTAGCAATGATCAATATTCACAAGAAGCTCAAGGAAGAGAATTACAAGACCAAAATGCTGCTCCAGGTGCATGATGAACTTGTGTTCGATGCCCATAAAGACGAACTGGATAAGGTTAAGTCCATGATCAAATCTGAAATGGAAAATGCCTATAAACTGGAAGTTCCTTTAGATGTAGATCTTGGCCTTGGTGAAAACTGGCTGGAAGCGCATTAAAATTATCTATTTATACTAAGCAGAAAAACTAAATACCATTCTGCAAAACAGGATTAATTCAGTCTGGAAAATTCGAGTTCAATAACCTGGATTCGGTCATTTTGTGGATGATCTACATAGTCTTTCGACTGGTTTTCATTAACACTTAAAGAAAAGCTATTTGCGTAAAGACTAATTTTTTTTGCATCGCTAATAAGAATATTGCCCACAACTAAATTTAAAACGAGTGCATTGTTGTTGATCTCCCAGGTGCCTGTTTCACCCGGTTTACTAACGCATTCATATTCTAAATCGCCTGGCCTTGCTGAGAAATCCATTTGAGCATTTACTGCGAAAAAACCTCCATCATCTTTTAATTCGATACTCATTCCATCAAAACAATTAGTTTCCAGTAACAGGTCATTAGTATGAGTCCCATCACCATTAATATCTATAACATCTTCAGTGTAGATAGCCGTGAGTTCCCAGCTACCATATAAATCTGAGGGATTAATTCTAGTATGTATGATAGTTTCCCAATCATCATCACTTAAAGAATACGCCTGTTGTTCATCGCAGGCATAAGAGAAAATAATCAAGAAACCTATTAACGTAAAAACAAAACACCTACTCATCTCCTCCATGTTATCACCTTAAAAATAACACCTAACAAATTGACATTCAATTTTTTACTGTTTTTTTATTTAAAAAAAAATTGATTTTGAAATACACTGATTCAAACTTCTAGGATAAGAAAGTCCTTCTACCAAATATGGATTTAATAAAAACTCCCTGTAATTAATGGGAGTTTGAAAGCAGACATCTCTATTTTTTTCAATTATAAAATAAACCTGTAGGTAGCTTTAATAAGAAAGGTGTTTTGCGGTTTTTGACTTAAAAGTTGATTATCCACGATTCCGCTGAAATCATCATTTACATCGCCGAAGCCATTAATACCCTGAGACCATACAAAAAAGATCTCACTCCCTGGGATATATTCCCAGCGAGCCACCAGGTTAGACCGGAATTGAACAAAAGCGAAATCGGGATTGTTAATTGTATAATCTACAGTATTATCCCTGTTCTCATCAATAAGATAAGTTCCGTCCTGGAACGACACCTGGTTTTCGTCATACCATGAAACCCTATTATTTAAATCTTCAGCGGTGGCATCAACCACATAATTGAGCTTTGAATAATCAGCCTTAAATATGAATGGCTGCCCATAATATTGAATGGTAAGGTTAGGATTGATATTATAGTTCAGCCTGAATGTCGCGCTTAAAGTTTCCTGGTCTATATTCCCCAGAATATAACGGGCTGAATTGTTATAAGAGCGTTCAGCAATATACTGGGTCTTATTCGGGTTTTTCTCGTATTCCAGGTTCAGCGACAAGCTAAGAGAATTCAAAGGCTGATATCGTGTCCTGAAAACATATCTTTCAAGACTAAATGCGTCCTGAGTAGCCTGAGAATTTACATATCCCAGATCAAAGCTCATTTTCTTGCGTCGGTCAGTTCCTGAAAAAATATAAAAATAGTTCTCTTCATTAAACCGCCATCTTGGACCGCCTCTTAGAAAAGAATTAATGAAGATCCTGGGTTTATGTGCAGCACCAAATTCACTCCACCAGTTATTCTTATAATTTATAAATCCTTTTGTCTCGTACTGAATCCTGTTATAATTACCTTCAAAATCAAAGGCCGTCATTTGTTCAAGACCAATAACCGCCCTTCTGAACCAGCTGGTTGGTTTAGTGAATAACCTACGCACGTCTGCGTACTGCCTGATATCGTCGGCCTGACGCAGAAAACCTAAATCGTTGGTTTCAAGTTCTGGCGAAATCCATTTTCCCCCAAGGCTATAGCGCCAGTTACCTCCACCGCTTTTTCCTGCTTCAATCCGCCCACCGGTTCCGGTGAGTGAGGTTCTGTTAGGATCTACCTCAACATGATCTGCATCAACCCTTTGGAAAAGATGTGTGATTGAGTTCTGGGTATTCTGAATAGCTTCCTCACTACCTCTAACATGGCTCATCACAGCGTTTCCTTCAACATAATACTTTCTATCTTTCATATTATGTTTAAAATCGAGGCCTCCGGAATAAGCCTGAGTATGGAGAAAAGTAAGATCTTCCTCAATATTTCTGTGAGTTGAAGTGATCATCCCTCCTATATAACTATTACGATCATTGAAGTCTTTTTGGACTCTACCCACAAAGTAATTAGTTAGAGGTTCTACCAGTTTTTCGGTTTCGGTACCATCATCATTTACCACTTCAGCAAATTCCCTGGCAGTAACCGACTCTAGCACTCCGATGGTCCATCCGTTCTGGGTCTTCCCGCTAAACTTCGCTGCACCTAAGATGGTAGTATTATTGGGTTGATCTACATAAGCCGTATTAGGCCCAACAGCAGTACCCTGCGGGGACCTTCCAATTCTTCTTGAAAAGAACAGATTATCCTGGGTATTAGCAAAACTGTAATCAAATACACTTTTATTCTCCACAAAAAAAGGTCTTCTCTCCTCAAAGAAAATTTCAAAACCGTCAAGGGAAACCGCACCCGGATCGGCTTCTACCTGTCCAAAATCAGGATTTATGGTTAGATCTACAGTAAGATCATTTGTCACACCTATTTTCGCATCCAAACCGGCTGTTAGGTCACCGTCTCTTCCATCTCGAAAAGGATTACCCGTTTCAGCTTCATATGAATTGTATTTCCCCACCGTGTAAGGCTGGATCTCCAATTGTTTCTGAGGCTTCAGATTTTTAAGTCCGCGTAACTCTCCAAAAGAACTAACCCAGCCGGCAGGATTGGCAGGAACAGGCTGCCAGGTAGACCTCTCTTCATTATTAAAATACCTTCTGGTTGACTGGATACCCCATACCTGATCTTTATCAGCACTAAAACGTAACTGGCTAAGCGGGATTCTAATCTCGGCAGTCCAGCCCTCATCATCTATATTCGTTTTAAGATACCAGATAGGATTCCAGCTCGGATCAAAATTTCCATTATTAGAAACGAATTCATCCCCCTTCACACCACTGGCAGAAATGGTAAAAGAAAATGCCGTTCTATCGTCATTATAACTATCAATATTCAACTCTACCCAATCACCAGGAAAATCATCCCGCCGTCCCATTCTCTGAACAATCATTTCGGGATTAGGTTCATAACATCGAAATGCCGCATATAAGTTCTTATCATCATAGACGATCTTCATCTTTGTCTGGTAAGTTGGCGATGTACTGTTATCTGGCTCCCATTCTACATAGTCTGACGTCCATTCTACAGCATCCCATGCCGCATCATCAATAAGACCATCAATTTTAATAGGGGTTTTCCCGGCTACCGAAGTAGTGGTATAGGATCTCTTCGCCAGGCTGAAATCAGCATCAGTATTTTTTGAATTCCCCTGAGCGGTGATGTTATTAGAAGTAAAGATGATAATAAGGAAAAGCAGCTTAAGCTTGATGGATTTCATTTCGTTTTTTGATTGATGATTTATTAAAAGACAATTAGATTTTGAAAATGTGACAGAATTTCGACCCTTTTAGGCTTTTTTTAACATTTTGGACGGCAAAAATAGCACAAAAAATAAAAAACCTCACAGGTTCTTACCTGTGAGGTTTTCCAACTAACACTAAAAACTACAATTAGGCTGGGTTATTCAACTTTAGTGTACTCCAGCTCTAAAATTCTTATTTCCGATGCCTGGGTATTACCCGGATCGTTCACATATTGATCTGATTCAATTTTAGTAACATCAAAATTAAATGTGTTACCGGTCATATCTAATGCCTTAGTATGAGTATAAGTAGATCCATTGATTTCCATAGTAAGAATCAGATTGTCATTTTCCACTTTCCACGTACCGGTATCAATTCTATCGGCAATACAGGCAAACTGGTCACCATTACTCCCAGACTCGAAGGTCATGGTCGCATTATTAGTTACAAACGTAGCATCACTGTTAAATGTTATACTCATATTGTTAAAACATGAGGTCTCATCCAATAAATTCGTACTGTAACTTCCATCCTGGTTTAAATTTACGGCTGTATCAGATACCATTCTGGATAATTCCCAGTGACCTATAAGATCGTTTGTAGTAATTGTAGCATTACTTACCTTGATCATTTCATCTTCCATGTAAGCTTCTTCCTTACTACAACTTGCTAAAAGCAGCGCTACAAGAGCAAAGCAGGCTAACTTTTTAATCTCTAACATGTTAATCATCTTCATCGGGTTTAGATTTCGGCTGCAAACTTATAAAAGCAAAACAAATTTTATGACTTTTTTAACATTAAAATTGCCTTTAAACGATTTTTAACGCATTTCACCGATTCAAAAGAGGATTATTTAAATTCATGAGTAATGAAAAAGCTTACAAGAGCAATACAGTATTATAGATTTATAAAGCAGAATAAAGAGCATCCAAATGACACTGAAAATCAGCTTATTCATTAAAGACAAAATAATCTTTTCCCTATTTGCTATATGAATTTATAATTGTACATTTGCACCCCTGTTTTCCCGATTGAGATTCGGGCAAACGGGATTGGAATGTTTAATAATTAGTAAAATCAATTGGTGTGGACACATTAAGTTACAAAACAGTATCGGCTAATAAGGCCACCAGAACCAAAGAATGGGTTGTGGTAGATGCTGACGGACAAAATTTAGGTCGTCTTGCCTCCAAAGTAGCATATTTGCTAAGAGGAAAGCACAAGCCTAATTTCACCCCACATGTTGATTGCGGAGACAATGTAATTGTACTTAACGCAATTGGAGTTAACCTGACTGGAAAAAAATGGGACGCGAAAGAATACATCCGTCACACAGGTTACCCGGGTGGACAAAGAAGCCTTACAGCTTCAGAATTATTCAACAAGAACCCTGAAAGACTTGTTGAGAAAGCCATAAAAGGCATGCTTCCAAAGAACAAGCTTGGAGCAGATTTATTCAGAAATCTAAAGGTTTATGCAGGATCTGAGCATGATCATGAAGCGCAAAAACCTAAAACTATTAACTTAAACGACATTAAGTAATGGAGGTAATTCACAAAATTGGCCGTAGAAAGACTGCTGTGGCCCGTGTTTACGTTTCAGAAGGAAAAGGAAACGTTACCGTAAACAAGAAAGACCTTAAAGATTACTTCACTACAGGAACCTTATTATATAAGGTAAATCAACCGATGATGCTTACCAACAACGAAGGAAACTTTGACGTAAAGATCAATGTTTACGGTGGTGGTATCACTGGTCAGGCTGAAGCGATCCGTCTTGCACTTTCCAGAGCTATGGTAGAGTTAGACGAAGAAAACCACGGCGTTCTTAAGCCAGAAGGTCTTCTTACAAGGGATCCACGTATGGTAGAACGTAAGAAATACGGTCAGAAGAAAGCCCGTAAGAAATTCCAGTTCTCTAAACGTTAATATTATTTGCCGGACTCATATCCGGAATGTTCTTAAAAAATTAATCAATTTGTTGTTACTCTGTTCATGCCGAACAGGGGTTAGTTTAGCATCTAAACAGTCAGGGCCGTACTTAAAAGTAGCCACCTGAATGTTGCTATCTCAACAGAAAGTAAACTATTACAAAAATGGCAAACAAAGTAGAAGTAAAAGAATTACTTGATGCTGGTGTTCATTTTGGACACTTAACAAGAAGATGGAACCCAAATATGGCCCCATATATCTATATGGAGCGTAACGGTATCCACATCATCAACTTATATAAGAGTGCTGCAAAAATGCAGGAAGCCGGTGAGGCACTTGCAAAGATCGCAGCCAGTGGTAGAAAGATCCTTTTCGTAGCCACTAAAAAACAGGCAAAAGAAATTGTAGCTGAGCAGGCTGAAAAGGCGAATATGCCTTATATCACTGAGCGTTGGCCCGGTGGTATGCTTACCAACTTCGTAACTATCCGTAAAGCTGTTAAGAAAATGGCTTCTATCGATAGAATGAAGAAAGACGGAACTTTTAACTCTCTTTCTAAAAAAGAGCGTCTTCAGGTAGACCGTCTAAGAGCGAAGCTTGAAAAGAACTTAGGTTCGATTTCTGATATGTCCAGACTTCCTGGAGCGCTTTTCGTAGTGGATATCACTCGTGAGCACATCGCTATCAAGGAAGCTCAAAAATTAAACATTCCAATTTTTGCAATGGTAGATACAAATTCAGACCCCCGTGAGGTTGATTATGTAATACCATCTAACGACGATGCTTCTAAATCTATTAGCAAAGTTGTTTCTTATGTTTCAGATTCTATCGTAGAAGGTCTTTCTGAAAGAAAGTCTAACAAAGACTCTAAGAAGAAAGAAGAGAAAGCTTCAAAAGAAGGTAAAGAAGAAAAAGCTCCAAAAGCAAAAAAGGAGAAAGCTGAAGCCCCTTCAAAAGATGCCGAAGATAAAAAGGCAATGAAAGAAGCTAAAAAAGATGTTAAGCTTGAATCTAAAAGTGAAACTTTAGATAAAGCAAAATCATCTAACGAAGAAGAATAAATAACGTTTTCATAAAATCTAAAAGTCGTTTAGTTTCTTTCTTTACAGTGAGTTTCTGAACGACTTTTTTAAATAAAAAACAATATTATGGCTAAGATAACCGCCGCTGAAGTAAATAAATTAAGAAAAGCTACCGGTGCTGGGATGATGGATTGTAAGAAAGCATTGGTTGAAGCTGATGGTGATTTTGACCAGGCAATCGAGTTGCTTCGTAAAAAAGGTCAGAAAGTAGCTGCAAAGAGAGCCGACAGGGAATCTTCTGAAGGTGCTGCAATCGCTCAGGTAAACGGAGACAACACTAAAGGTGTGATCATCTCCCTTAACTGTGAGACCGACTTTGTTGCGAAAAACGAAGATTTCATCAAGCTAGCGAACGATTTCGCTGATATGGCTCTTAACTACTCTACAAAAGAAGAGTTATTAAAAGCAGATTACAATGGAATCTCTGTAGAAGATAAGTTAACAGAGCAAACCGGAGTAATTGGTGAAAAGATCGAGATAGGTGCATTCAAAACTCTTGAAGCTCCTTTCGTAGGATCTTATATCCACGCTGGTAACAAGATCGCTGTTCTAACTGGCCTTTCTAAAAATGTTGACGGAGCTGAAGAAGCTGCAAAAAACGTTTCTATGCAGGCAGCTGCTATGAATCCTGTTGCTCTTAACGAAGAAGGTGTAGATCAGGAAACTATCGATAAAGAGATAGAAATCGCTAAAGACACACTTAGACAGGAAGGTAAGCCAGAGAACATGCTTGATAAGATCGCTCAGGGTAAACTTCAGCGTTTCTTTAAAGACAATACTCTTGTTCACCAGGCTTACATCAAAGACAACAAGCAAAGCGTTGCTCAGTACGTTAAGTCTGTAGACGGCGACCTTGAAGTTGTAGGATTTGAAAGAGTAGCTTTAGGATAAGCTAATTTTTATAATTTTCTGAAAAAGAGGTCTTATTTATTTAGGACCTCTTTTTTGTTTTCCAAAATTAAAAAGTGTCACTGCGAGTGAAACGAAGCAGTCTAATGAGATTGCTTCACTTCGTTCGCAATGACTTTTGAACTCTTAAGTACAATTCAATATTATGCCTCCAAAACCATTCAAATTCAAACAATTCAGCATAGACCAGGACCGTTGTGCGATGAAAATTGGAACAGACGGAGTCCTCCTTGGTGCCTGGACATCCCTGGAACATAATCCTGAAAGTATTCTGGATATTGGCACAGGCACGGGTTTGATCGCTCTGATGCTCGCTCAAAGATCGGATGCTTTCCAGATCGATGCCCTGGAGATCGAGGATAATGCTTATGAGCAGGCCGTTGAAAACTTTGAAAAAAGCGACTGGGGAGACAGGCTTTTCTGTTATCACGCAGGCTTTGATGAATTTGTTGATGAGATGCAGGATGAAGAAGAGAAATATGATCTTATTATTTCCAATCCCCCATTCTATTCTGAAAATTATAAATCAGGTGAAATTAATCGCGACAAAGCCAGGTTTGCTGATGCACTCCCCTTAGCCGAACTTATTGAAGGAGCTTCCCTTCTACTCTCCAAAACAGGATATTTTGATCTCATTATCCCATTTTCTGAAGAAGAAAAAGCTTTGAAACTTGGTAAAAAGCATCTTTTATTTCCAAACCGAATTACCAGGGTTAAAGGCAATAAAAATGCTCCAATCAAAAGAAGTCTTATCAGCTTTGGATTTGAAAAAACTGAAACAGAAACCGACGAACTTATTTTGGAGATTTCAAGGCATAATTACACTGAAGAATTCAAGGCTTTGGTGAAAGATTTCTACCTGAAATTATAATTATCTTCACCTGATGCCGTCACCCTGAACTTGTTTCAGGGGTCTTTCCATATAGATGCAGAACCTCCCGAAGCTTCGGGACAGCATGACAACTTAAATAAACCTGTGAGATTTTGAAAACCTCACAGGTTTAATACCATTCAAAATAAAAGATTGCTTCTCATAAAAGACTTGGTTACATTTGTTGGAAACACTACACAAAATGAAACCAGATCAATTCCAGGCTCCTGATTATTACAATCTTGATGAGCTGTTAACCGACGAACATAAAATGGTACGGGACGCCACACGCGAATTTGTAAAGCGTGAGGTTTCTCCAATAATAGAAGAAGCTGCGCAAAAAGCAGAATTCCCGAAACAACTTATTAAAGGACTTGCCGAAATTGGCGCTTTTGGACCTTATATCCCAGAAGAATATGGAGGGGCAGGTCTAGACCAGATCTCTTATGGTTTGATCATGCAGGAAATTGAACGCGGAGACAGTGGAATACGCTCTACCGCCTCGGTTCAGTCCTCACTGGTTATGTATCCTATTTTTAAGTATGGTACCGAGGAGCAGAAAAAGAAGTATTTACCAAAACTAGCGACCGGGGAGATGATCGGTTGTTTTGGTCTCACCGAACCAGATTACGGGTCAAATCCGGGTGGAATGGTCAGCAACTTTAAGGACAAAGGCGATCATTATCTCCTCAACGGGGCGAAAATGTGGATCTCCAACGCGCCTTTCGCTGATATTGCAATCGTATGGGCGAAGAATGAAGAAGGAAGGATTCATGGATTGATCGTGGAAAGAGGAATGGAAGGTTTTTCCACTCCCGAAACTCACAATAAATGGTCGCTAAGAGCCAGTGCTACCGGGGAGCTTATATTTGACAATGTAAAGGTTCCGAAAGAAAATCTTATGCCCAATAAATCAGGGCTTGGAGCCCCTCTTGGCTGTCTGGATTCTGCCCGCTACGGAATTGCCTGGGGAGCAATCGGCGCCGCGATGGATTGTTATGACACCGCTTTAAGATATGCTAAAGAGCGTATCCAATTTGATAAACCTATCGGCTCCAAACAGCTTCAACAAAAGAAACTGGCAGAGATGATCACAGAGATCACCAAGGCACAGTTGATGGCCTGGAGACTTGGAGTGCTAAGAAATGAAGGTAAAGCTACCTCAGCGCAGATCTCAATGGCTAAAAGGAACAATGTGGAAATGGCCATAAAGATCGCGAGAGAGGCCCGCCAGATATTAGGAGGAATGGGAATCACCGGCGAATATAGTATTATGCGCCATATGATGAACCTGGAAAGTGTGATCACCTATGAAGGTACGCATGACATTCACCTTCTTATCACCGGAATGGATATTACCGGCATTCCTGCTTTTTAGTTTGACGCGCTGAGCTTTACGAAGCGCATTTGTCAAAACTCGGACTTCGACAGGCTCAGTCCGGCAGAATTCATTTTAAACGAGTTGTCATTGCGATCCGTTATAGGCGGAGAAGCAATCTTATAAATAGACTGCTTCGGTCATTTCATTCCCTCGCAGTGACATTTTACAAAAGATCAAAACAAGGGCAACGCTTACAGCGCTTGCCCTTTTTATATTTTTCACAGCATTCTTTTTTTAAAGGCTTTGGTTTTTTGGCCACAACACCCTCTACCCGAAGATAATCTTTGGATTTTTTGGAATAGAACACTATCACTTTTATGATATGTATATTCTGAAGAGCCATCATATTAAATTAATTCAATATGCTGATAATCTGAGTTAAACAAGCATTAAAAACTCTCTAAGATTTTATAATTCCTCTTTCAGATTTTACCTTTGCAAAAAATTGATTCTATATGATAAAAGAGATAAACGCAAGTTTAGAACCTCTAACCAATCAGTTAATAAATCATTCACTTTACAAAAAGATAAATTCACCGCAGCACCTGCAGATCTTCATGGAGCACCATGTTTTTGCAGTATGGGATTTCATGTCTCTCCTAACCGCTTTACAGGAACGACTTACCAAAACTACAAATCCGTGGTTACCTGTAGGAGATCCGGAAACACGTTATCTCATCAATGAAATAGTACTTGCTGAAGAGACCGATATCAATTTAAATGGAGAAAGACAGAGTCATTTCGAGATGTACCTGGATGCCATGACCGCCGCAGGGGCTAACAAAAAAAAGATTCAGGATTTTCTTCTTCACGTGACCCACGGAACCGATGTCTTTTTGATCATTGCTACAAGCAAGCTACCTGTAAGCATCAAGCAATTCTTAAAAAACACCTTTGAGGTGGTCTATAGCAATGGACCACACAAAATAGCTTCATCATTTACATTTGGCAGGGAAGGACTGATTCCCGCAATGTTCTCTTCCATTATTGAAAAAGTACAGAAGAATTTTCCGGATGAAGATCTTAATCTCTTCAAATATTATTTTGACAGGCATATCGAGCTGGACGAAGACGAACACGGCCCAATGGCTTTCAAAATGGTTGAAGACCTATGCGGTGATGATCAAACCAAATGGAATGCTGTAAAAGAAACAGCCGAAACCTCATTAAAAAGCAGGCTTGAACTCTGGAATGGGATAGAAGCCGAGATAGAGAAAAAGGCTGAACTGGAATATGCTTAATTAGCCGGGCTATTTTTGAACTGGAAGAGACTGCTTCGTTTCACTCGCAGTGACTTTGGGATTTCCCCTCTAACATCATCGATAAAAATACTCCGAACTACAGACTAAAGACTATAGTCTATTCTGAGGCAGGTGCGATTTTCACCTCAAGCCCATCAAGCTCTTCGGTTATGGGGATCTGACAGCTAAGCCTGCTATTATCTTCCACCAAAAATGCCTGATCAAGCATATCTTCCTCTTCAATACTTTTTTCGGGAAGCATATGTTCATAATTAAGCATATAGCACTGACAGGAAGCACACATGGCCATGCCACCACAAATTCCTATAGTTCCCTCAGGAGCCAGTTCGTAAGAACGAATTACTTCCATGAGGTTCATGTTCATATCGGTAGGAGCATCTATGGTATGAGCTTCCCCCTCCCTGTCTATAATAGTAATTTTAATATCAGACATAATTTCTTTAATCTGGTCCCAAATATCGTGATTCTGATTTTATTACAGAATTTTTTAGACGTGGAATATGTAGTTATATGAAGATGTTTATTTGATACTTCTTATCACCTCTTTTTTAGCCTCTTTTTTACTACCATCAAACCCATTCACACCACTTACTGTAGTATATTTCATAACATATTTCTTATCAGGGTTTATTCGCTGATAAGCACTCTGGCACATGATAGCCGCTTCATGGAAGCCGCAAAGTATAAGTTTAAGCTTCCCTTTGTAGGTGTTCACATCTCCAATAGCATAGATCCCGGGAATATTCGTTTGATAATCATATGAATTATCCACCTTTATTGCATTCTTTTCTATCTCAAGACCCCAGTTTGCAATAGGTCCTAACTTTGGGGACAAGCCAAACAATGGAATAAAATAATCCGTTTCTTTCAACTCTTCTCCTCTGGCCTCATCTTTATGCCTGATAAGTACAGATTTAAGGCTGCCCTCTCCTTTAAGATCCACTACTTCGGCATCAGTGATCAGATTGATCTTACCTATCTTCGATAACTCCTCTACTTTTTCAACCGAATCCAAAGCACCTCTAAAGTCCTTTCTACGATGTACGAGTGAAACTTCCTTCGCGATCTCTGCAAGATAGATACTCCAGTCTAAAGCAGAATCACCGCCACCTGCAATAACCACTTTTTTATCCCGGTAAATTTCCGGATCACGAATTATATAGGCGACTCCCTTATCTTCAAATTTTTTAATACAAGGAATAGGGGGTTTTCGCGGCTCAAAGCTTCCAAGTCCACCAGCGATCACAACTACCGGAGCATGGTGTTTTGTTCCTTTACTGGTAGTAACAATAAAGCTACCATCTTCCTGTTTATCTATTGTCTCAGCTCTTTCACCAAGGGTAAATCCCGGCTCAAAAGGCTTGATCTGCTCCATCAGATTATCTACAAGATCTCCCGCCAGAACTTCCGGAAATCCGGGAATATCATAGATCGGTTTTTTGGGATATATCTCGGAACATTGTCCTCCCGGTTGAGGTAGGGCATCTATCAGGTGACATTTCAGTTTTAACAATCCTGCTTCAAAAACAGCAAAAAGGCCGGTTGGCCCGGCACCAATGATAAGTATATCGGTTTTAATCATGTTCTGACTTCAATTAAACGCAGGCAGGTCTTATTTTTCGATGTTAACCACTTGCTCAATCTGAGGCACATACTTCTTTATGGTCATCTCCACACCACTTTTAAGGGTCATCTGGTTAACAGTGCATCCTACGCATGCGCCTTCCAGCTGAACCTTAACCAGCCTGTCATCTTCAATAGACACCAGAGAGATATTTCCTCCGTCACTTTCCAGGAAAGGACGAATCTCTGCAAGGGCCTTTTCAACATTAATTTTAACTTCTTCGCTTGTCATTTATTTCTTATTAACAGCACTGCATCCTGCCATGGTAGTAATCTTAATCGCTTCGGTTGGAGGCAGACTCTTATTTCTGTTTACGGTTTCCTGTACCATATTTCTTGTGATATTCTCGAAAGCCGCTTCCAGAGGAGTGGCTGTTTGTAAGGCTGCAGGCCGTCCTATATCTCCGGACTCCCTTAGACTCTGCACCAGTGGTATTTCTCCAAGGAAAGGCACCTTAAGATCTTCAGACAGATTTTTCGCTCCTTCCTTACCAAAAATATAGTATTTGTTGTCAGGCAATTCTTCCGGCGTGAAATAGGCCATATTCTCAATGATTCCCAAAACAGGTACGTTTATACTTTCCTGCTGGAACATTGCAACACCTTTTTTAGCATCGGCAAGCGCCACATTTTGCGGGGTACTAACTATTACAGATCCTGTAATTGGCAATGACTGCATAATAGAAAGATGAATATCACCTGTTCCCGGAGGAAGATCTACCAGAAGGAAATCCAGTTCTCCCCACGCGGCATCAAAGATCATTTGATTCAATGCCTTTGCAGCCATAGGACCCCTCCATACCACAGCCTGATTTGGTTTGGTAAAGAACCCGATAGAGAGGATCTTAACCCCGTAATTCTCAATAGGTTTCATCTTGGATTTTCCATCTACATTCACAGAGAGCGGCCTTTCAGCCTCTACATCAAACATAATGGGTGCTGATGGACCATAGATATCGGCATCCAGAATTCCAACCTTGAATCCCATCTTAGAAAGGGTCACGGCAAGGTTTGCAGTAACGGTAGATTTACCTACCCCTCCCTTTCCGGAAGCCACAGCTATTATATTCTGAATCCCGGGAATTGGTTTTCCTTTAATCTCCGGTTTCTTCTTCTCCGGAGCCTGTACTTTTATATTTACCTTGACCTTGGCTTTTTGGTAAACTTTTTCGTGGATAACCTTCATTACATCCACCTCGGCTCTTTTCTTTATATGAAGGGCGGGATTCTGAAGAACCAGATCAACCACCACTTCATCACCAAATGTCATTACGTTTTGAACTACGCCGCTTTCCACCATATTCTTTCCTTCTCCTGCTACAGAGATAGTTTCCAGGGCTTTTAAAATATCTTTTCTGTTTAATTTCATAGACCGGTTTTAATCAGATCTTTAGCTTATATAGATTGATTCTAAATGCAAATATAGGTGGAAAAGCTAAGAATACGAAGAATTTAGCAATAATAGATTTATGGGGAAATAACCGGAAATTATAGAGAAATAAATGCCCTTATTTTATGGAAGCTCTTTCATGGGATCCCAGAAGAATTTCTCAAAATCCTGAACCTGCAGGCTCTTCACCGGAACTCCTTCCTCTTCCAAAAGCTGTTGCATGGCATCACTCCCTCCAAAATGACTTTTACCGGTGAGCATACCATTCCTGTTAACCACCCTGTGAGCCGGGACATCTTCTAAGTTCTTAGATGAATTCATTGCCCAGCCAACCATCCTGGCGCTCCTGGCGGCTCCGAGATATTTCGCTATTGCTCCATATGAAGTTACTCTTCCTTCAGGAATATGCCTGCAAACCTCATAAACCCTTTCAAAAAAGCCCTGGTTATCATCCATACTTAAAAATTATACATCCTTACCAGAGTAATAACGATAAGTACCATCATTAGGCCAGCCATAAAATAATTGGAGTAT
This sequence comes from Gramella jeungdoensis, assembly GCF_023805255.1. Classification (GTDB taxonomy): domain Bacteria; phylum Bacteroidota; class Bacteroidia; order Flavobacteriales; family Flavobacteriaceae; genus Christiangramia; species Christiangramia jeungdoensis. The sequence continues at coordinate 159,013 of NZ_JAMSCK010000002.1, read as the reverse complement.
TTCGCGAAAGAATCGACCTTTTCCTCAATCTTCGCAAAGGATAGCACATAAATATAAAGTGTACTGAAAGTACCCAGAGCAGCCGCAAAAGAGAATGAAATTATCATAGACCAGTCATAAGTAACCGTATCACTAAGGTCCATGGCTCCCGCTATTGCCACAAAATAAGGAATTGGAAAAAGGTTTAATACTGCCACCAGCATTCCCTTAAGAATACTGTGTGCATCGGCTTCTTTTGCTGAATGTTCAAATTTTCTCTTTTTCCTTGCCTTCAGAAAAAAATAGACAAAAAGAATGGAAAAGATTACCAGGCCTGCTCTTAAAAGCATCTTTCGCACGAAAGGATGATCAAAAATATACTTTGCTAGCAGTACGGCAATAAAAGCCTGGATTAATACTACAATTGCTGCTCCCACAGCAACATACATCCCATTTTTCTTACCTCGCTCCACACAGGTCTTGGCGACCGTCATATTAACCAGCCCCGGGGGCACCACCCCTAGAAATGCCGCAAAATAAGTAATGAGGAATAGTTTTGTTTCTTCCAATACCCCTTATTTAATCTTGAATTGAATATACGTAATAGGTTTTCCTTTTTCAAGATACTGTTTTTCATAGAAAGTCTGTATCCCTGTCACTTCTTTTGGTGAATATTCATTACTGTAAATATCGTGATGGGCATATAAAACCTCATGACCTTCACCATGCAATAACCCTAAAGTATATCCATGCATGAATTCGGAATCTGTTTTTAAGTGAACAAAACCGTCATTTTTAAGTATATTCTTATACCTCTGAAGGAAATTAGTATTGGTTAGCCTGTGTTTTGTTCTTTTATATTTTATCTGCGGATCGGGAAAAGTGATCCAGATCTCGCTTACTTCTGATTTCTGAAAAACATGTTCTATGAGTTCAATCTGAGTCCTTACAAAAGCAACGTTGTCCAGGCCTTCTTCCAAAGCGGTTTTTGCGCCACGCCAGAAACGAGCTCCCTTAATATCGATTCCTATATAATTCTTACCTGGATCCTGTTTTGCAAGTTCCACGGTGTACTCGCCTTTTCCGCAACCCAGCTCAAGGACTATTGGATTATCGTTCTTAAAGAAATCCCGACTCCAGTTACCTTTCAGTTCAAAAGAACCATCAATTAGCTCCTCCCGTGAAGGCTGAATTACATTTTCAAACTTTTCGTTTTCCTTAAAGCGTTTGAGTTTATTCTTACTTCCCACAAAAAAATTAATATTTTGGTAAAATTAAATAAAATCGCACAGCTGTAGACAAGAATATATTTGTATTATGCGAAAGAAGAGGATACTGGTGGCAGCACTCAACTGGGGACTTGGCCACGCCACCCGTTGCATTCCGATAATAAGAGGACTTCAAAGCCATGATTTTGAACCGGTTATAGCTTCTGACGGTCAGGCTGGAGATCTTCTTCAAAAAGAATTTCCGCATTTAACATATATCGAACTTCCCTCCTATAATATTCAGTATTCCAAAAATGGAAATTATTTAAAATGGAAGCTGATGATGGACAGCCCCAGGATCCTGAACGCTATCAAAGCTGAAAAAGAGCTTACTAAAAAGCTGGTAAAGCAATATGAGCTTAAAGGGATAATTTCAGATAACCGATTGGGGGTTAGAAGCAAGAAATTAAAAAGGAATGTTTTTATCACCCATCAGCTAAATGTTCTAAGCGGAAACACCACCTTCCTGAGCAGTTATTTTCATCAGAGATATATCAAAAAATTCGACCAGTGTTGGGTGCCAGATATTGAAGGCGAAAAGAATTTGAGTGGTGTTCTGGGACATCTGCCCACAAAACCTGATCATGTAAAATATATTGGCCCTGTAAGCCGGTTAGAGAAAACTGATGTGCCGGTGATCTACGATTATCTGGTCCTCCTAAGTGGCCCGGAACCTCAGCGCAGCATTCTTGAATCCATTTTAATACATGAGCTGAAAGATTCTGATTATAAAATACTTTTTGTGAGAGGAGTATTTACTGAAGAAGCACAAGACATCACTAACAATCCGAATATTAATATAAAGAACTACTTGTACGGAAGCGCCCTTCAGGAAGCTATAAATTGCAGCAGGTATATAATAAGCCGGCCTGGCTATACAAGCCTGATGGATCTTGCCAAACTGGAAAAAAAAGCATTCTTTATTCCCACCCCGGGTCAGGATGAACAGGAATACCTCGCAGAAAGATTGAAAAAATTAAAAATCGCCCCTTCCTGTAAACAGGATAAGTTCGATAAATCAAAATTAGGGGAGATAGAAAATTACAAAGGTTTAAGTAATTTCGGGGATCACATTTTCTTCAGGGACCTCTTTGCTTTTTTCGAGGGTAAATGAAAATTCACTACCTACTCCAAAAACACTTTCAACATAGATCTTTTCGCCATGGGCCTCCAGGATATGCTTAACGATTGAAAGCCCCAGACCGGAACCTCCTTCTTTTCTCGATCCACTCTTATCAACCCTATAGAAACGTTCAAAAAGGCGCGGGATATTTTCTTCTTCTATACCTTCACCATTATCTGTAACCCTGATAATCACTTTATTTTTTATAAGATTTTCGATACTTATTTCGGTAGTACCTCCTTTCTTACCATATTTGATGGAATTCACAATAAGATTGGTAAGCACCTGCTGAATTCTTTCCTTATCGGCCCTTACGTATACCGGTTTGAAATAATCCATATCAAATGTGAGCGTGATATTCTTTTTTGCCGCCTTCATCTCAAGCAGGTCAAAAGAGCCCTGAATAAGTTCTACAATATTAAAACTCTCATACCTCAAATGAAGATCACCGGTCTCAAGTTTAGTAATCATATCAAGATCCCTCACGATATAAATTAGTCTTTCCACACCTTTGCTCGCCCGGTTAAGATATTTCTTGCGCACCGCTTTGTCTTTATAAGCACCATCTAAAAGAGTAAGTATATAGCCCTGGACAGTAAACAGGGGCGTTTTAAGCTCATGCGATACATTTCCCATGAATTCTTTACGGTAGGCTTCCCGAACCTTTAAAGTTTCAATCTCCAGCTTTTTATCTTCAGCAAACTTCTTCACTTCCCTGGTGAGGCTGGACATATCGGTAGTGATCTGATTAGGGTTAAGGGTTGTTGAATCTAACAGCGAGACATTATCATAAACCTTCTTTATTCTGCGATAAATGAACCTTTCAACCCTGTATTGAATAATGAAGAAACAGAAAAGATAACATGCGATGACAAAGAGAAGGATCCGTGTTACTGAAAATTCAGGGTCGAGATACAGAAAAACGCTAACCGCCACCGCAAGAAAAATACTAATATATAGTGAAGTCCTTAAGGCAAAACGATATGAGCGTTTAAATTTTTTGGTCATTAAACTACAAACTTATAACCTACACCTTTAATGGTCTTAATTCTTTCATCTCCAATTTTTTCGCGCAGCTTTCTTATATGCACATCGATAGTCCTTCCTCCAACAACGATATCATTTCCCCAAACCTTATCCAGGATATCTTCTCTTTTGAAAACTTTACCCGGTTTTGAAGCCAGTAAAGAAAGAAGCTCGAACTCTTTTCTGGGCAGGGCCATTTCTTCCCCTTCCTGAACTATTTTATATTCCTCCCTGTTGATAGTAATATCTCCTAATTTAACAATATTAGATGATTTATCATCTTCCTTGTAACGCCTTAACAAAGCCTTTACCTTACTCACAAGCACCTTTGGCTTGATCGGTTTGGTAATATAATCATCTGCACCCGCATCGAAGCCGGCCATTTGGGAATAATCTTCTCCCCTGGCAGTTAAGAAAGTAATGATGGTATCTTCCATTTCCGGTATCCTCCTAATCTGCTCACAGGCTTCTATACCATCCATTTCGGGCATCATCACATCAAGAATTATAAGGTGAGGCTTGTTCTTTTTTGCAAGTTTCACCGCGTCGGCTCCATTATCTGCAGTGATTACATTATAACCTTCGGAAGAGAGATTATAACCCACAATTTCCAGGATATCCGGCTCATCATCAACCAGTAAAATTTGAATGTCTTTTTTCTTCATAATGAATTACACTGTATTAAGGAGCCATAAAATTAACCATTAATTTGAATTATAGCGGCCTCACAGAAATAGTAACATTAAGCTAACATTATAATGACAAATGATTAATCCTGAGGTAATACAGGCTTTACACCCCCGCCTTTAATTTGCAGCGAGATTTATAGCAAAAAAAGGAAATGAAAAATTACGTATTACTCGCACTAATATTATTTGTATCAACTTTGAAAGCCCAGGATCCCCAAACAGGTTCCATTGCAGGAAAGTTAACCGACCGGGAAATGAACGGTGAACCTCTTCCATTTGCAAATGTAATCATCAAAGGAACATCCACGGGAACTACTTCAGATTATGATGGCCTATATCAATTAAAAAATCTTGATCCAGGAACCTACACGGTAGTCTTCAGTTTTGTGGGCTATGAGACGCTTGAGGTGCCAGAGGTAGTTGTTGAAGCAGGTAAGGTTACTGAGGTGAATACCGATCTTGGCTCCAGCGCTGCCTCTCTTGATGAAGTAGTTATTTCAACGGTAGCAAGGCGCGACTCAGAAGTTGCATTGTTAATAGAACAGAAGAATTCAGTTGAAATAAAGGAGAGTATAGGAGCCAGAGAGCTCGCCAAACTTGGAGTCTCTGATGCCGCAACCGCCACTACAAAAATTTCGGGAGTTACAAGTAGTGAGGCTTCAGGGGATATTTTCGTCAGAGGTCTGGGTGACCGTTACCTTTATACTACTTTAAACGGACTTCCAATTCCTTCTGATGATGTGGAAAGAAAGAATATCGATCTTGGGTTATTCCCTACCAGGGTAATTCAAAACGTGAGTATAAGCAAGGCTTATTCTTCTGAGAATTCGGCCGATCAGGCTTCGGGAACCATTGATATAACATCCAGGGAGCTGTCGGGGACCGAAGAACTTGACCTCGGGCTTCAGTTTGGAATGAATACGAATGCCGTTGGAGAATTCAGTAATTTTAAGGTATCTCCAAACCAGGATGATGTTTATTTCGGATTTTACGACCAGGCGATCCCGATCCAGCATTCACTTAATAATCAAACCTGGAACACACAAACTGATCCTTTTCCACTAAATCGCAAATATTCTATCACTGCAGGTAAGAAGTTTGGGGAAAATCTAAAAGTATTATTAACGGCTTCTCAATCGGCTAAATTTGAATACAACAAAGGTATTTTCAGGGAGTACAGGAGTAATAACCTGTATGATTATTTCACCGATGTGGAGAATTTCTCAAAAACCGACAATACCACAGGATTGCTTGATGTAATCTATGAACTGGATGACAACCACCGTTTTAAGGCTACCAGTTTATTCATCAATAAGCTTACTGACGAAGTATATGAAGCAGGACGTAACGGAGAAGGGGTTGTATTTGAAGAGACTACTCCAAGTGAAAACCTGAATCAATTTGTTCGTGACCAGAATATCAAACAAACCCGACTCTGGGTGAACCAGTTGCATGGATACCATGATTTCATGGATGGCAAAAATGAGCTGGATTGGGCGCTGGGATATAATATCGTAAATGCCGACGAGCCAAATCGTATTCGTAACGAAGTGAATTTTGATGGTGAAGACTTTGTTCAACTGGCCAGAACCGGAGGTTATCAGCAACGAAAATCTTCACAGAAGATAGATGATACAGAATTGAATGCCTTTTTGGAAGATAAGTATAACCTTGTAAAGGATGAGGAGGCCGCAAAGAACATTTTTGTTGAGGCGGGAGCTAATTACAGAAACAAGGAAAGAGACTTTATCTCCCGATTCTTTGGCGCTGATGAGGTAGAACTGAACAGTGTGAACCCACCCTCGATAGACAATATCACCCCGGTGTTCACCACTGAGAACTTTGAGAACGGGACTTTAGATTTCAATCGCCTTACTCCAGACAGGTATAATGCGATCCTGGAATCTTACGCAGGCTTTGCTAATTTCAATTATGGAATTGGAAAATGGAACATCAATCTGGGAGCAAGATACCAGCACGATAATCTTGACATCGTCTTTGACGTGAACAACTATCCTGCGAACAAACCGGAATTCTCATTCAAATCTTACAATAACATCTATCCGAATCTTAATATAAAGTTCGCCCCAAACGAGGATTCCAATATCAGATTTGCAGCAAGTAGAACTATTACTCTACCGGAATTCAAGGAGATCGCTCCATTTGAATATGTATCTCAAACAGGACAGGTTACCAGGGGTAATCCCGACCTGAATGCTTCAACCAACCTCAACTTTGATCTTAAATATGAGTTTTTCCCTAGCTCAGGACAATTGATCTCATTAACCGGGTTCTACAAAAGAATTGATGATCCTATCAACCGGGTTCAGGACAGAGGTTCAGCCGGAGTGTTCTCATATTTCAATGCCGGGGAAAGGGCGAATATTTATGGCCTTGAGCTGGAAACCAGGATGGATGTGATCGAAAATGAAGCCGAAGAAGGGATTGACATGGCAATTTCTTTTAATGCTTCAAGAATGTGGCATGAACAGGACCTGAAGGAAGTTAATAATGATAATGGCACTTTTATAAGGACCTTCAGATATAACGGTAAATCTAAAGTTGGATTACAGGGAGCATCAGACTGGATCTTTAACGGATCGGTTAATTTTTCTAACGAAACTGAAAATCCGTTCAGAGCATCTCTAGTAGCTAACTACGCTTCAGATAAGATATATGCGCTTGGTGCTCCGGAAGTACAGACTCAGAATGATGTATTCTATAACGACGAGATCATCGAAAAAGGTTTTGTAACCCTGGATGCCATTATTTCAAAAGAACTTAATGACAACTGGCAGGTTCAATTTAAAGGCCAGAACCTGCTAAATCCTGAAATCGAAAGAGTACAGGCAATCAGGCCAAGCTCTACGGGAGTTGAAAGCCTCGAAACCGTTAGATCATATACCAGGGGAGCTATATTAAGCCTTGGAGTAAACTATTCATTCTAATCTCAATTATTTATTAACCAAATATTTATTAACCATTCAAAACCAGATTTTGAATTTTAAACCAAAAAAAATGAAAAACGTAATTAAAAAATTTATACTTCTTTTTGGAGTAAGCCTTAGCCTCTTAACCATAGGCTGTAGCGAGGAACCGGTAATTGACCCAATAGATGATGGGACTGGGAATCAAGCCGAAGGAACAGACCTTAACGGCTCAGTTGAAGAAGACAGAACTTTGGATCCTTCAAAAACTTACAGCCTTACCGGAGTACTATCTGTAGAATCTGGAGCGACCCTGACTATTCCTGCCGGAACTCAAATTGTCGCCAAGGACGACACAGATGCAACAGATGTATATATTGTTGTTCAGCAGGGAGCTAATATCGAGATCAACGGTACTTCTTCTGCTCCCGTGGTTATGTCATCCGCAAGCGGCCAGTCCGGTAGCTGGGGAGGTCTTGTGATCGCCGGTAACGCTGTTACTACAGAAGGAGTTGCCGCTACCGCAGAAGTTGGAGGAATCATATACGGAGGCAGTGATGCTAATGATAGTTCTGGTTCTATCAACTACCTGGTATTATCTGATGCCGGTGCACAGATCAACTCTGAATCACAATACAATGGTCTTTCACTTTATGCCGTTGGTGCAGGAACCACCATACAAAATGTTGCGATCATAAATGGAGCCGATGACGGTGTTGAGTTCTTCGGCGGCTCGGCTTCTGTGACAAACCTTTACCTTGAGAATAATGAAGATGATGCTGTGGATTGGACAGAAGGCTGGGATGGTTCAGTGACCAACACTTACGTGCTTCACTCAATTGCTAATTTCTCTACAGCTATTGAAGCAGACGGTGTGGACAATAGTCCTAAATTCACAAACTTTACTGCCGTATCCACTACAGGTGGGACTGCACTTCAATTCAAGAAAAACTCCGGAGCAACTATATCAGGTCTGTCTCTTTCAGGATATGATACTTCTGTAGACATCGTTGAAGAAGGAAGAACAGATTTTTCAAACATACAATTAAACGGAGCTGAAGCAGAGTCTGTAAAAGCATATTCAGGAGCTCAAACCGTATCTGCCGCTAGCTTCGACTGGATCACAAATCGTGGACAGGTCTCTGTACTTCCGGAAACCATTGATAATAACCTAAGCCTTGATGCTAATACCGAATATGTACTTAGCAGTGTGGTTTCGGTTGAAGAAGGAGCTACTTTTACAATTCCTGCGGGAACCAAGATCACAGCAAGATCTGATGATAATGCATCCGGAACCAATATCTATATAGTGGTTCAAAAAGGCGGAAAGATCGATATTCAGGGAACTGAATCGAATCCGGTAATAATGTCTTCTACATCAGGTAAAGCTGGTAGCTGGGGAGGACTTGTGATCGCGGGTAAGGCCGTAACTACTGAAGGTATTGATGCCACTGCTGAAGTTGGTGGAATCATCTACGGAGGTAATGATGCGACTGATAATTCAGGATCTATAAGCTACCTCATTCTTTCGGATGCGGGAGCACAGATCAACTCTGAATCTCAGTATAATGGCCTTTCCCTTTATGCCGTAGGATCAGGGACCACCATTGAAAATGTTGCTATTTTAAATGGAAAAGATGATGGGGTTGAATTCTTTGGAGGATCAGCATCTATAACCAATCTTTTTCTAAAAGACAATGAAGACGATGCCGTTGACTGGACCGAAGGATGGGATGGAAAGATCACGAATACCTATGTATTACATACTATTGAGAATTTCTCTACTGCTATCGAAGCCGATGGGGTGAATAACATGCCTACAATCGAGAACTTTACGGCTGTTTCTGAAACAGGAGGTACCGCACTTCAATTTAAAAAACAGTCGGGTGCAACTATCACAGGCCTTTCACTTTCAGGATACGAAACCATACTGGACATCACTGAAACAGGGAGAACCGATCTTTCAGGAATACAGATAGAAGGTACAGATGCAACTTTAGATGCCTCTTTTGATGCAGATGCTACTGTTGACGTAAGTACATTCGACTGGGCTAATTAAAAAGCAATTTGTTTGTAATAATTTGAATTTCAGATAGTAGCCAAAACCGGGCGGTAAATCACTGCCCGGTTTTTTATTTATATAATTTTTAGATTTTATGCATTTTTATTGGCAGGATTTTTGAAATTTTATTTGTAAGTTTGTTGAAATCTCTATCGCTAAGGATGAAGAAAAAGTACTTATTAACTTTCTTACTTATTGGTTTTCTGATGGTTGCAGCTCCTGCAATTGCTCAGGAAACTTCCCGTGTTCCACAGCGAACAGAGACTCCTATTGATGGATTATCTATTTATCCTAACCCGGTAACTGGGGGAAAAGTTTATATTTCATCCACCAAGAATCAGGATAAGATCATCGAGATCTTTAACGTTCTTGGTAAATCCGTTTATAAGACGAGGATACGGGGAAGAGAAATGGATGTTTCTACCTTGACTCCAGGAATATACATTTTAAAGATACAGGAAGGAAAAGCTAAAGCAACCAGAAAACTGGTCGTTAAATAAACCTTTATTCCTTTAATTTTTAATCAGCTTCTGTTTCAGAGGCTTTTTTTATTCCTTAATTTTGGATAAACTCTCCTTATTCAGTATGCTTCAAGAAAGAATTTTTCAGATATCGCAGGAAAAAGAATTTGAAGCTTTGTCCGTTGATATTTTCAGGTTTCAGTTTGATAATAATAATATCTACAGGCAGTTCTGTAAGCTTATAGGAAGAACTCCACAAAATATTGACTCTTATACCGAAATCCCGTTTTTGCCTATAGAATTCTTCAAAAGCAAAAAGCTAATATCAGGAGTTCAACCTCCCCAGATCACTTTTACCAGTAGCGGAACCACTGGAATGGCTACCAGTAAACATTACGTTACCGATATTCGACTTTACGAAGAAAGTTCCCTGAAGGCTTTTAAAAACTTTTACGGAGATCCTTCAGAATACATCTTTCTTGCCCTCCTCCCCTCCTATCTGGAAAGAAAAGGTTCTTCTTTGGTCTATATGGCGGACTCTCTTATAAAAAGCTCAAACAATCCCGAAAGTGGATTCTACCTGAACAATCTTGAAGAGCTTGCATCGAAACTACAAACACTGGATATAGAAGGTAAAAAACTCTTTTTGATAGGCGTTTCCTTTGCACTATTAGATCTCATTGAAAAGAAAAATTTTGAGCTTAAAAACGCCATTGTAATGGAAACAGGTGGCATGAAGGGACGTCGCAGGGAAATGATAAGAGAAGAACTTCATAGCCGACTAAAAAAAGGATTCGGCGTAAATAGAATACACAGCGAATATGGGATGACCGAATTATTATCACAGGCTTATTCCAAAGGCAACGGTATTTTTGTATGTCCTCCGTGGATGAAGATACTAATCCGGGATCCTGAAGACGCCCTATCTTATCAGGAAAACGGGAAAACCGGAGGAATAAACGTAATTGATCTTGCCAATATAAATTCCTGCTCATTTATTGCCACTCAGGACCTTGGAAGAAAAAAAAATAACGAGGTAGAGATCCTGGGAAGGTTCGATAACAGTGACATTAGAGGCTGCAACCTTCTTTTACTATAATTTTTTTGAAATTTATTTAGAATGATTGTAAAGAAGAAAAAAAAATTACGACACATAAGATGCAGATATCAGTGATTCTCAAATCATTATCTGCAGGCTAAGTGAAATTTTTCATATTAGATTGGTTAGTTAGTTGCAAACCCCTTAGGCTCTCGCTTAAGGGGTTTTGTATTTTAAACCACTCTGATTATATAAGTATTCTTTTTACCCTTATTCAGGATCACATATTTATCGTTTATAAGGTCTGAAGAGGTAATAGTATAATCTTCCTTTACTTTTTCCTTATTCACCGATACAGAATTTTCCTTAAGAGCTCTTCTGGCTTCTCCATTTGAATTTAAAAACCCGGTTTTAGCTGCAAGAGCACCTATCATATCCAAACCATTTTCGATCTCAGTCTTCTCGACCTCAGCCTGCGGCACACCTTCAAAAACATCCAAAAATGTTGACTCATTCAGTTTCCTGAAATCGTCCGCGGTACTTTTTCCAAATAAAACTTCCGAAGCGGTCACGGCATTTTCATACTCCTCTTCATTATGCACCGTAATGGTAACCTCTTTTGCCAGCCTCTTTTGAAGTTTTCTCATGTGAGGAGCCTCCTTATGTTCTGCAATAAGACCTTCTATTTCTTCTTTATCGAGAAAAGTAAAGATCTTGATGTATTTTTCGGCATCCTCATCGCTTGTATTTAACCAGTACTGGTAAAATTTATAAGGAGATGTACGTTTTGCATCCAGCCAGATATTTCCACCTTCACTTTTACCAAATTTACTTCCATCGCTCTTAGTGATCAAAGGACAGGTAAGTGCAAAAGCCTTCCCTGCGGCTTTTCTTCTAACAAGTTCAGTACCCGTGGTGATGTTACCCCACTGGTCACTTCCCCCCATCTGCAGCGTACAATCCATTTTATCAAACAGGTGATAGAAATCGTATCCCTGAACCAGCTGGTATGTAAACTCTGTAAAAGACATTCCCTCAGTTCCTTCGCCCGAGATACGGTTCTTCACAGAATCTTTAGCCATCATATAATTCACCGTAATATGCTTCCCAACGTCACGAATGAATTCCAGAAAACTGATCTCTTTCATCCAGTCGTAGTTATTTACCATCACCGCATCATTCTCTTTCCCGCTTTTGAAATCAAGAAACTGAGAAAGCTGGTTTTTCACACACTCCTGGTTATGCCTTAAAGTTTCCTCATCCAGCAAATTTCTTTCGCTGGACTTACCACTGGGGTCCCCAATCATACCTGTTGCTCCTCCCACAAGTGCAATTGGCTTATGACCACTCCTTTGCAAATGAGCCAGGAGCATAATTGGCACCAGATTTCCTATATGCAAAGAATCGGCAGTTGGATCAAAACCAACATAAGCCGATCTCATTTTTTCGTTTAGATGTTCTTCGGTTCCGGGCATGGCATCATGCAACATCCCACGCCAGCGAAGTTCTTCTACCAGGTTCTTAATCATTTCTTCCAAATTATTTTCCTTACTTATGCTACTGTATTTAACATGTGAAATCACCATTTTAAAGGGATTTCAACGTGATTTACTTTACAAAAATTCTATTCTTTTTAAAAGCAGCCGTAAAGATACCATAAAGCTTTATTTTTCCTAAGTGCTTTAGCTATATTTACCGTATGATTCTGGTTACAGGCGGAACAGGTTTAGTTGGCACACATCTCTTATATGAGTTGGTGCAAAAAAATGCAAGGATTCGGGCAACAGTTCGTCCGTCAAGTGACATAAGGACTGTTAGAAAGGTCTTTGGATATTATTCGGAAAAGGCTGAAGCCGATCGTCTTTTCAATAAGATAGACTGGGTAACGGCTGAGATCAATGATATTCCAGCGCTCACTGAGGCATTTGAAGGGATTAAATCTGTATATCACTGCGCCGCCCTTATTTCTTTTGATCCTTCTGATGAAAAAAGACTTCGGAAAATAAATATTGAAGGAACCGCAAATGTGGTCAACCTTTGTATTGCTAAAAAGATCAGGAAGTTATGTTATGTAAGTAGCGTAGCAGCCATAGGATCTGGACCAGGAGAAAAAATTGATGAAAACGCCAAATGGAATCCTGAAGAGGATCATAATGATTATGCCATTTCAAAGTACGGAGCAGAAATAGAAGTTTGGCGGGGAACCCAGGAAGGAATCGACACGGTAATTGTAAATCCCGGAATAATAATCGGTCCCGGTTTCTGGAATAGCGGCAGCGGAAAAATTTTCAGCAGAATAGACAAAGGATTAAAATTTCATTTTCCAAAGGTGAGCGGATTTGTAGGAGTGAATGATGTGGTGGAAGCCATGATTCGCTTAATGAATACTGATATCAGAAATGAAAAGTTCATACTGGTATCTGAAAATCTGAGTTTTGAATATGTACTTAAAGCTACGGCAGAATATATGGATAAACCCAGACCCAACAAACAGTTGAAGAAATGGATGATCGCGATTGGCTGGATATTTCAGAAGATTGGTAGCTGGTTTGGAGGGAAAAGAGAAATTACTAAGGACTCTATCAAAGGCTTATATACAAAAACCTATTATAACAGTTCGAAAATTTCCAAAGCCATCAACCTGGAATTCACCCCAATTTCTGAAGTTCTTAAAGAAACTACTCGCTTCTACCTTAAAGAATCTGCAAAGAAGAATTAAACTTCAAGAGAATCCCGTTCCCTACTTATCCTTTTAGGAATGGGCAACAAACTATCCCGAACCGATTTTTTCTGTTTCTTGATTTCAGTCTCCAGGGAGTCCCTGTCTATCCCTAAAGAGTCTAGAAGCTCCAAGGAATCTTTTTGTGCCTTCTTAATACTATCCTCCCTTTTAATTTCCAGATCTCTTAAAGAATCCAGCCTGGTTTTCATACGTTGTATTCGTGCTTTTACACTATCATAAATGCGCTCATACTGGGTATATTGCTCGGCATAGTAATTACTGCTTCTTTCAAACTGCAGACTGTCTATATCGAATTTCTCATAAATATACTGATCTGGCTTTATGCCGGTTTCTTCAAGCTTAAATTTATTGTAATTCCTGGCCGCCTGAAGAATCGATATTTCGGTAAGTACATCTATCATTTTACTTTCCGGAATGAGGTCATCGGGCTTCCTGGTTTTTTTCAGATCCTGGCAGGACACCGAAAAAACCATAAGAAATAATAGTGCAACAGTATTTTTGAAATTAACGGTCAAAAGTGATGCGTTCTGCAATTTTAGAAAATGGCTGATGTTTAAAATTCTTGTAGACCAGCTTACCGTTAACAAAGGTATGTGTTACTCTTGATTTGAAAGTCGTCCCTTCAAAAGGCGACCATTTACATTTGGAAAAAATATTATCCTGTTGTACAGCCCAGGGTGAATTCAGGTCTACCAGTACAAGATCGGCCTTAAAGCCTTCCCTTATAAATCCTCTTTTCTCTATCTGGAATAAAATTGCAGGATTATGACAGGCCTTCTCCACTATCTTTTCCAGTGAAATCTTACCCTGATGATACATTTGAAGAAGAGCTGGCAAAGCATGCTGTACCAGTGGCCCGCCACTCGGCGCCTTGGTATAAACATTTTTTTTCTCTTCCCTTGTATGAGGAGCATGATCTGTAGCTAATACGTCCAGGTGATTATCCAATAGCCCTTGCAGTAAAGCTTCCTGGTCTTTCTTTGTCTTGACCGCAGGATTCCATTTTATAAAGGTTCCCTTGTTCACATAATCTGAATCATTGAACCAGAGATGATGAATACAAACCTCAGCAGTGATCTTTTTATCCTTTAAAGCTTTCTTACTATTGAAAAGACTGAGTTCTTTTGCCGTTGAGATATGGAAGACATGTAATCTGGCACCGGTTTTCTGTGCAAGTTTTACCGCTTTTGAAGAAGATTTATAGCATGCCTCTTCACTTCTTATCTTGGGGTGCAATTCGATTGGAATATCGTCCCCATATCTTTCCATACATTCTGCCAGGTTATCCTTGATTGTTTGCTCATCCTCACAATGAACTGCGATAATGACAGGCGATTTCTTGAAGATCTGCTCAAGTACCTTTTCATTATCTACCAGCATATTCCCGGTAGAAGAACCAAGAAATAATTTCAGGGCAGCCACCGATTTAGGATCTATTTTCTCTATCTCGCTAAGGTTATCATTGGTCCCGCCGAACATAAAGGAATAGTTGGCCCAGGACGTCTCAGCAGCCAGTTTGAATTTTTCTTCAAGCAACTCAATAGTGGTGGTCTGTGGAAGCGTGTTTGGCATTTCAAAAAAAGTAGTAATCCCACCTGCCACAGCTGCTTTGGAACCGGTCTCTATACATTCTTTATGTGTTAAACCGGGCTCCCTGAAGTGTACCTGATCATCAATGAGCCCCGGAAGCAGATAAGTTCCCTCTGCATCATAAATACTCACATCAGGTGACTTGGCGCTTATACTTTCAGAGATCTCAGAGATGATACCGTCTTCTATAAATACGTCTCCATCCTGGATCTTACCTTCGTTTACAATCTTTGCGTTCTTAATTAATACTTTTCTCATCAGACTTTTATCCTGTTAAACAGACTTTTCAGCTTCATTTTTATTACTCCAAAAGCGGCTTCGGAAATAATAGAGCCACTCATCTTGGAAGTTCCCCGCGTCCTGTCAGTAAAAATCACCGGGACTTCCACTATTTTAAATCCTAAAAGATGAGATTTAAATTTCATCTCTATCTGGAAAGCATAACCTACAAACTGGATCTTATCCAGGTTTATTGCTTCCAGGACTTCTCTTTTATAGCAAACAAAACCGGCGGTAGTATCTTCCACATCCATTCCGGTTATGAATCTAACATATCTCGAGGCAAGCCAGGACATTAAGACCCGGTTCATTGGCCAGTTTATAACATTTACCCCGGTTATATAACGGGATCCTATAGCCACATCTGCCCCATCCCTTTTACAGGTATTGTACAAACGTACAAGGTCGTTGGGATTATGCGAAAAATCGGCATCCATTTCAAATATATATTCATAATCCCTTTTCAGGGCCCATTTAAAGCCATGTATATATGCTGTACCGAGACCCTGTTTTCCAGTACGTTCTTCCAGGTACAATTTTTCCGGGAATTCAGCCTGCAGGGTTCTAACCCTTGTTGCCGTTCCGTCGGGAGAATTATCATCTACCACCAGTATATGAAATTTACGTCTTTGAGAGAACACATTCCTTATAATGCGTTCAATGTTTTCAATTTCATTAAATGTGGGTATAATAATTATCCCATTCACCATTCCCAAAAATTTTGCACAAATGTAGGCAAATTAAATCTTCAAAACTTTATGTTAACCACCGGGATTAATGGTCAAAATTTTACATTTGTAAAAAAAATCCCATGCAGGCCATCGAAAGAATTCATGAACATCAGGACTGGATCACTTTGGTATTTCTAGCCTGTTTTATTCTTCTGGTCATTGCAAAGATTTTATTCCCACAACGTTTCGAGGAATTCACCTCCCTTTTGAACTCCGGTAAATTTATAGCCTTTAAAGGAAAGGAGAATAAGGCTTTTCATCCTTTTAACATTTTATTGTTGTGTATGCAGGCTCTGGCGGTTTCCATCTTTCTTTTTATTGCTTATCGCTATTTTTATGAACTTCAACAATCAGCATTAATAGTTTTTATAAGGATTCTCACGGCTTATTTCTGCCTATTATTAATAAAAGCTGGAATTGAGAAGATCGTAGGAAATATCTTTGAAATGGATGAAAAAATCGATTATTACCTCTTCCAAAAATTTAGTTATCGTAATTTCATCTCTCTTTTTCTATTACTGGCATCATTATTTTTGATTTACAGTTTGAATCCAACAGTCTTACTTATAGGAGTAGTAGGAGGTACGGCAATTGTTGCGAATTCTGTTGCTCTTTTTATCATATACAGAAGAAATCAAAGTGTGCTTAGCGCCAATTGGTTCTATTTTATTTTGTACCTTTGCGCACTTGAAATTGCCCCTTATATTATTTTGTACAAGCTTATTACAAACTAAAAAGGATCTAATAAAGTTTTATATATGAAAGTGAAAACAATTTTGGTTTCTCAGCCAGAACCGAAGGTTGAAAATTCACCTTATTTTGAGCTGGAGGAAAAGCAAAAAGTAAAAATTGATTTCATACCTTTTATTCATGTTGAAGGAGTGCCTTCTAAAGAGGTGAGACAACAAAAAGTAGATCTCTCACAGTATACGGCAATCATACTTACCAGCCGTAACGCCGTAGATCATTTCTTTAGAATTGCTGAGGAAATGAGGTATAAGGTACCAGATACGCTGAAGTATTTCTGCCAGAGTGAGGCCGTGGCCTATTACCTTCAGAAATATGTGGTTTACCGAAAAAGAAAGATCTACGTAGGTAAAAGAACTTTTGCTGAGCTGGCACCACTGATCAAAAAATATAAGAACGAGAAATTTCTATTACCATCATCAGACATGTTGAAGCCTGATGTGCCAAGAACGTTGAATAAACTTGGAGTGGAATGGAAAAAAGCCATCTTTTATCGAACTGTTGTAAGTGACCTTTCTCACCTGAAAGATGTTACTTATGACATTCTGGTATTCTTTAGCCCTAGCGGGATTAAATCCCTTTTCGAGAATTTTCCAGACTTCAAACAGAATAACACTCGAATTGCCGTGTTTGGTAATACCACTATCAAAGCAGCCAAAGAACATGGTCTTGTTGTGAATATTAAGGCTCCTACGCCCGAAACGCCGAGTATGACCATGGCTATCAACAAATATATAAGCGAGGTGAATAAGAAATAATTACCTTCTTTCAATAAAGATTAAACATAAAAAATCCGGTCAACTCAATGACCGGATTTTTCATTTACAACATCTAACAATTTAAAAAACTACTCTTTTGGAGCTCCTTTCATTATTTCTTCATTAGCATAAGCTTCAAATTTGCTAAAATTCTTTCTGAAGAAATTTGCGAGTTCCTTTGCTTTTCTATCATAGGCTTCTTTATCCTGCCATGTATTTTTAGGATTGAGAATTTCCGAAGGCACACCTTCACAGGATTTAGGCATTTGCAGGCCGAAGATCTCATGGGTTTCGAACTCCACATCATCCAGTTTCCCTTCAAGAGCTGAACTTATCATTTCACGGGTGTATTTCAGTTTCATTCTGCTTCCAACTCCGTAAGGTCCACCGGTCCATCCCGTATTTACTAACCATACATTTACTCCTGCCGCTTTCATTTTGGCACTAAGCATCTCGGCATATTTGGTAGGGTGTAACGGCATAAACGGGGCTCCAAAGCATGCTGAAAAGCTTGGAATAGGCTCATCTACACCCGCTTCGGTACCGGCCACCTTAGCTGTATAGCCGCTAATGAAATGATAGGCTGCCTGGCCCGGAGTAAGCTTGCTTATAGGAGGTAAAACTCCAAAAGCATCTGCCGTAAGGAAAAAGATGTTCTTAGGATTTTTTCCTGAAGAAGGCTCCTGGATATTGTGAATATGATTTATAGGATAACTTACCCTTGTATTCTGAGTAATTGTGGTATTGGTGAAATCAACATTGCCTTTATCGTCCAGCACAACATTTTCAAGAATGGCTCCTGGTTTGATCGCACGGTAGATATCAGGCTCATTTTCTTCCGAAAGATTTATAACCTTCGCATAGCAGCCACCTTCAAAATTAAAAATGGTATTATCAGCCGTCCAGCCATGCTCATCATCACCGATAAGTTTTCTTTCCGGGTCGGCCGACAATGTTGTTTTTCCTGTACCCGAAAGCCCAAAGAATATTGCTGTATCTCCATCCTCTCCCACATTTGCAGAGCAGTGCATTGGCAGGGTATCTTTATATACAGGCAGGATGAAGTTAAGAGCAGAGAATATACCTTTCTTGATCTCACCGGTATAACCAGTACCTCCAATAAGAGCGATCTTTTTTGAAAAATTGAGAATAGCAAAATTCTCCTGGCGAGTACCATCAACTTCCGGATTCGCTTTAAAACCAGGTGCATTAATAACAAGCCAGTCTTCCTTAAAATGATCAAGTTCGTCGTCACCAGGCCTTAAGAACATATTGAAAGCGAACATATTTGACCACGGAAATTCGTTGACCACCCGTATATTCAAACGATATTTATTATCTGCACAGGCAAAGGCATCTCGCACATAAATCTCCTTACCTCCAAGATAGGCGACAACCTTTTTATAGAGTTTATCAAATTTTTCAGAATCAAAAGGAATATTGATATCTCCCCACCATACTTTATCTTTAGTTACCTCATCTTTGACAATAAATCTGTCTTTTGGAGATCTTCCGGTAAATTTACCGGTGTTTACTGCGAGCGCTCCGAATGAAGTTTCAGTACCCTGACCAAGTCTTAGAGTTTCTTCATGAAGTTCCTGCGGAGCTAACTGATAATGTACATTGGCATTATTGATCCCGTAATCCTCTAACGAAATCGTTTTCGTAATTTGGGTGTTTTCGACCATAAAAAAATCAATTCTGTGGTTTGTTTATGTGGACAAAAGTAAAAATCTTATATAGATATATCGCCAAACAGGCTCAAATTATTTCTTTTTTAACGTTATGAAATTCAGCAATAAAATGAACCATGCTATGATTAAAAGAGTCCCTCCCAGGGGAGTTACAAGAGCTATCCGGGTAAAGTCAAAAGCAGTAAGATCGTTGGTAGCCAGCAAATAAATAGAACCCGAAAAGAAAATTATCCCCAAACAAAGCAAGTAGAATATCCAGGTGAATTTCAGATTCCAGGCTTTTCCAAATCCTCCAATTATCAAAAGCAAAAGTGCATGATAGATTTGAAATCGCACACCTGTTTCAAATGAATTCAGGGAATTTTCAGAAATGATATCCTTTAAACCATGAACGGCAAATGCCCCCAGTATAACAGCCAGCAATCCAAAAAGTGCCCCGGCAATTAAAAATCTTCTGTTCATACTTTCAATTTTATTTCATCCAAAGTTTTAATACATTCGTTTGCAACTACACAAAACTAACTTAATTTATGCGAGAAATTTTAATTGTGGGGGCTGGAAAATCTACCTCGGTCCTCATTAATTACCTGCTGCAACAAGCTGAAACCGAAGATCTCTTCCTCAGAATTGGCGATATAGATATCAACAATGCCAGAAATGCATGTAAGGACCATCCTAAATGTGAAGCGTTTACCCTGGATGTGTTCAAGCCTGAAAGCCGTGAACCGGCGATTAAAAGAGCTGATATTGTCATTTCCATGCTTCCTGCAAGGTTCCATATAGAAGTGGCCAGGGACTGCCTGAAATTCGGCAAGAATATGGTGACAGCTTCCTATATAAGTGAAGAGATGAAAGCTCTGGACACCGAAGTCAAGCAAAAAGGCCTTGTTTTTATGAATGAGATAGGTGTGGACCCAGGGATAGACCACATGAGCGCCATGCAGGTAATAGACCGAATAAGAGATAAAGGCGGTAAAATGCTGCTTTTTGAATCATTTACCGGTGGCCTGGTTGCTCCGGAAAGCGATAATAACCTTTGGAACTACAAGTTCACCTGGAACCCCAGGAATGTGGTGGTAGCCGGCCAGGGAGGCGTTGCCGAGTTCATCCAGGAAGGAAAATACAAGTACATCCCTTATCATCGTTTGTTTCGGCGTACCGAATTTCTCGAAATCGATGAATATGGAAAATTTGAAGGTTACGCGAACCGTAATTCACTAAAATACCAGAGTATCTACGGACTTGAAGATGCGCTCACCCTTTATCGTGGCACTATCAGAAAAGTTGGTTTTAGCCGGGCCTGGAACATGTTCGTTCAGCTGGGAATGACAGATGACAGTTTTGTAATGAAGGATTCAGAAGATATGAGCTATCGGGACTTCATCAATTCCTTTCTTCCCTATTCACCCAGTGATTCGGTTGAACTTAAAACACGACATAACCTTAAGATAGATCAGGATGATATAATGTGGGAAAAGCTTCTGGAGCTTGATATTTTCAACCCTGATAAAAAGATAGGCCTGAAGAACGCCACTCCCGCCCAGGCTCTTCAAAAGATTTTAATGGATAAATGGTCATTGTCTCAGGACGATAAAGACATGATCGTGATGTACCATAAATTTGGTTATGAACTTAATGGCGAGAAAAAACAGATAGATTCCACTATGGTGCATATTGGGGAAGATCAGTCAAAGACCGCGATGGCCAAAACTGTAGGTCTACCCGTTGCCATGGCCACCATTATGATCCTTAATGGAGAGATCAAAACGCCCGGTGTGCAACTACCGATTCAAAAAGAAGTTTATGAACCTATTTTGAAAAAACTTGAGAATCACGATATCAAATTTAAAGAAAAAGAGACCGAATACCTGGGATATAACCCATTTGGAGAGGTGGGAAATTAGAATTGAAAAGCATTTTTCGTATTTTAGCTTAATTATCAAAAAAACTAAAGTTAATGAAGATAGTAAACGAAAATGTCAAGCTGGACGGGATAGACAAAACTATCTTGAACTTCCTTATGGAAGATGCTAAAAAACCCATTCTGGAAATTGCCAAGAATATAGGTATCACAGGGGCGGCAGTGCATCAGCGGCTAAGGAAACTGGAAAAATCGGGTCTTATAGAAGGCTCGAGAATGATGCTGGATGCCCGACTTTTAGGATATAAAACCATGGCCTTTGTGGGAGTATATCTTGATAAGGCCGTAAGCAACCCGCAGGCGGTAAAACAGTTGAGTGAGATTCCCGAAGTGATTGAATGTCATTATACAACCGGGAACTGGTCTATCTTTCTAAAGATCCTATGCCGGGATAACGAGCACTTAATGATCGTGCTTAACAAGAACATTCAGGCAATAGATGGAGTTTCAAGAACAGAAACTTTTATTTCTCTTAACCAACAGATTAAAAGACAGATCAAGATATAAAAAAAGCGGCCAGGTAAGGCCGCTTTTTCTTTCTATAAAATTCGTTTAGTCCCTTCCCATAAAGATACTCAGGAAATATAATAATGTGGCCAGGGAACCAATGGCAGCCACCACATAAGTTCTTGCAGCCCATTTCAATGAATCTTCTGCCGCATCATGTTCGGCTGAAGTAAGCATATTTTCGTTTTCCAGCCATACTAAAGCTCTTTTACTGGCGTCATATTCCACCGGCAAAGTGATGAAACTGAAAAGAGTACCCATAGCATACATTATGATACCCAGCAAAAGAATGGTCTGGCCTATACCTGAACCAACCATTATCATAAGCATAATACCTCCAAAAATAGCCCATTGGGATAGTTTGGAAGCCACACTTACTACTGGTACCAGTTTACTTCTCATTTGCAACCAGCTGTATGCCTTCGCATGCTGTACGGCATGCCCGCATTCGTGAGCTGCAACCGCAGCCGCAGCCGCATTTCTCTGCGAATAAACACCCTCGCTCAGGTTTACCGTTTTCTTGGAAGGGTTATAGTGATCTGAAAGCATTCCGGGAGTAGAAATCACCTCTACATCGTGAATCCCGTTATCCCTCAGCATTTTTTCTGCAATTTCCTTTCCGCTCATCCCGTTTTGAAGATGAACTTTCGAGTATTTCTTGAATTTGCTCTTAAGCTTGTTGCTCACGAACATGCTCACAAGAAAAATAAGTCCTGCTATTATATAATATCCCATCATAGGTTAAAAGTTTTATCTGTTTTAAGGACTTCAAATATATCAAAAATCCGGCCACGACATTTTTTAGATCATATTATGAACACATCCTGCCAATACTTCCATTTTCATGAATTATTATGATTCCCTTTCAATTTACTGGCTTTATATTTCACAAATTCAGATATTAGTTATATTTGCAACGATTATCTAAAAATCAGCTATGCAATACAAGAGAATACTTTTAAAACTATCGGGAGAAGCATTAATGGGAAACCGCCAATATGGCATTGATCCCAAGCGCCTGGCAGAATACGCTCAGGAAATCAAATCGGTAGTCGATAAAGGTATTGAACTGGCTATAGTTATAGGAGGAGGAAATATCTTTAGAGGAGTTGCGGGGGCAAGCCGTGGGATGGATCGTGTGCAGGGAGACCATATGGGAATGCTGGCAACAGTGATAAACGGTCTCGCTTTACAGAGCGCACTTGAAGATGCCGATATCCAGACAAGGCTTCAGTCAGCTATCAAGATCAATGAAGTTGCTGAACCTTTTATCAGGAGAAAGGCCATAAGGCATCTTGAAAAAGGTCGCGTTGTGATCTTTGGAGGTGGCACGGGAAACCCTTACTTCACTACCGATTCAGCAGCCGTTTTAAGGGCTATTGAGATAAAAGCGGATGTGATCCTGAAAGGAACCAGGGTGGATGGAATCTACACCTCCGACCCGGAAAAGGATAAGGAAGCTACTAAGTTCGATTTTATTACATTTGAAGATGTTATTAAGAAAGGACTGAAGGTGATGGACACCACAGCTTTCACCCTTAGCCAGGAAAATGAATTGCCTATTATAGTTTTTGACATGAACAAACCCGGAAATCTATTAAAGGTAGTGGCTGGGGAACGTGTTGGAACCAAAGTGAACCTATAAAAATCTGAAATTGTAAATCATATTAAAATGGATGAAGTCGAATTAATTCTAGAAGAAGCAAAGGAGGGAATGGAAAAAGCCATTGCACACCTTAAAAAGCAACTTTCAAATATTCGCGCCGGAAAAGCCAACCCAAGCATGCTTGGAAGCGTAATGGTTGAGTATTATGGAGCTCAAACTCCCCTTAACCAGGTAGCTAATGTGAATACCCCAGACGCGAGAACCCTTTCTATCCAGCCTTTCGAGAAAAGCCTGATCCAGGAGATCGAAAAAGGGATCATGCAGGCAAATCTTGGCTTCAATCCAATGAATAACGGGGAGAGCGTTATAATAAATGTACCGCCACTAACCGAAGAAAGAAGAAAGCAACTCTCTAAACAGGCCAAAGCCGAAGCTGAAGACGCAAAAGTAGGTGTGAGGAACGACAGGAAACAGGCGATGCAGGAGCTTAAGAAAGTGGACATTTCAGAAGACGAATTAAAAGATTCTGAGAAAGATGTTCAGGAATTAACAGACAGCTATATTGAAAGGATAGACAATATACTTGCTAACAAGGAAAAAGAGATAATGACAGTTTAATGTTATCTTATCCATATTAAGATGCCGGTTTAGATCTGAATTAGAACCAGATTTATCCGGCATTTTTATTTTGAGTATTTTCCCCAGAGTTTAAACCAGCCTGAATGCGAAATTCCTTATTCATACTACTTTTTCTCTTATGTTCAATGAGCATTTCGGCTCAGACTACAATTCCCGGAAGAGTAATAAACAGGGAAAACCGAAAGCCACTGGCTTATGCTCAGATTCAGACTTCGGACGGCAGGCAGATCCTTACCAATATTGATGGAAGCTTTGAGCTGCCCCTAACCAAAGACACTCTAAGAATATCAATATCCTATGTAGGTTTTAAGTCCTTGACCACACTTGTACATCGAAGCACCCGTTATCTTCAGATCGGGCTTACTCCTTCATTTGAACAACTCAACACAGTCCTGATTTCTTCGGGACCGAACCCCGCTGATGAAATCGTAAAAAGAGCTATTGCAAGGCGGGAGCAGAACGATCCCGAAAAAGCGCTGGAGGGCTTCAGTTATAACTCCTATTCAAAATTCATTATCGATAATGAATACAGTCAAATAGAACTGACTGCGGATTCAACCTCTGCCACTATTGAAACCATTATAGATGAAGGAAGAGCATATCTTTCCGAGAAAGTATCAGAACACTTATTTGTAAGAAATAAAGGCAGTAAAGAGAAAGTCACCGGCATTAAGACGGCTGGTTTTGAAGAACCTGTGTATAACGTACTCGCTATGGAGGTTAATCCGCTTTCGCTTTACAAAAAGGATTATCAGCTCTACAAAACAGAATATGCCGGACCACTTGCAAAAAACGCTCTCAATAATTACGAATACAGGATCCTGGACACCACCTCAACCGCAAGACCGGCCTATATGGTTTATTTCAAACCCAGGCGAGAGAAGGTAGTGGCCGGGCTGGAGGGCATACTTTACCTGGATACTTTAAGCCTGGCTATCCAGAAAGCAAAAGCCCAGTTACTGGGTGCTGTAAAACTGGAAGTGGTGCATGATTACAAATATTACCCTGAAAAGGATATCTGGTTTCCTTCTGAACAAACCACGACCATACGACCAGGTTCTGGAGGAAAGGAAATTGCAGTGTTTGGCGGTACAATTTCAGTGGGAGCCGTACAGCAGAAAAAAGGAATTCTAAGCACCATTTTTGGATCAAAACAAATATCAGGAGATCTTTATTTGACTTCCACCACCAGAAATTCTGATATCAATTTAGATTTTCGAGGAGAGATCTCTAATCCGGGAGCTGAAATCGATGTGACAGCAATAGCTCCGGAAAGAGATTCTGTTTTCTGGGCCAGCAATAGGCAGATAGAATTCAACATCAGGGATAAAGCCACCAGAGAGAAAGTGGATAGCCTTATAAAAGTCGGCAATGTGAAACGCAAACTCCAGGTTAAAAATGCGATCGCTTCCGGGTCCTACCCCTTAGGCTTCTGGGATCTTGACCTGAGCAAAATTTTCAAATTCAATAATTATGAAGGGATAAGGCTTGGGTTTGGAGGAAAAACGAACGACCGGGTTTCGGAAAAATTCAATCTTAAAGGATATACCACCTATGGATTCAAAGATGAAGTAGTAAAATACGGAATAGGAACTCAGATCTATCTTAACAAAAGAAAGGGCACAAATCTTAATTTTTTCTTCTCAAGGGATATTCAGGAAATTGCCTCTTTTGATTACCTGAAGGGTCAGAACACCTTCTCCATTCTTGAACCCAGATTTGTAAATATCAACTATTTCTATAATTACCGCACTTACTGGACGAGCCTGGAACACAGGTTAAGCCCAAAGTTAAATACTGAGCTTAGATTAGGTCGTGAAGAAATATGGCAAATTCAGGATTACAGCTATTTAAAGAACAATAATGCATACCGTGATTATGAACTGAGCACAGCTACACTATCATTCTTATGGCAACCCTTTTCAAAATTCCTGAGTACCCCGGGAAAGACCATTTTACTTGAAAAGAACTTCCCCCAGTTCACCGGGCAGATACAGCAGTCTGTAGCAGCCTTTGACGGAGACTTTAATTTCACCAGAATAGGATTAAAAGCTGAGCATGAAATCAAAAGACTGGACCAGTCCAGGACCGAATTCATACTGGAAGGAAATTACGGCTTTGGCGACCTGCCTCTCACCCATGCCTTCCACGCCTATCCAAATAACCCAAACCGTTCTAATATCTTTAGAAGGTTTTCGGTGGCAGGAAGAAACAGTTTTGAGACCATGTATTTTAATGAGTTTTACAGTAACAGGCAGGCAATGCTGCATATACGTCACCAGTTAAGACCATTCAGGATTTCAGATAGTTTCCAGCCTGAATTTGTATTTATTTCCAGACATGCCATCGGTGATTTTACAGATATCAGTGATCATCAAAACATCAATTTCAACACCCTGGAGCATGGCTATTCAGAAGCCGGAATGGAGCTAAATAAGATCTTTGCAGGTTTTGGTCTAAGTGCAGCATACAGGTATGGAGCTTATCATCTTCCCACATTTAAGCAGAATTTCTCATTCAAATTCACCCTTCAGCTTCAGTTGTAATTATTATAAGATTAATGGCCTAATACCAAACTAATTAATTGAGCTTTTTTTACCTTTGCGCCGCTAAAAGACCGCCATGCATAAGATTTTTAGCTTTGGATTCTGGAACTCCATTGCCCGTTTAATTTTACGAAACAGGATCACTATCATCGTCATGATAGGGGTTACGACCTTTCTGCTTTCCACTCAATGGAAAAACATGCGTTTTTCCTATACGGAAGCGAATCTGATGCCCGATGATCATGATGTAAATATTAAATACACCGATTTCCTGAACAAATTTGGCGAAGAGGGCAATCTCATACTTTTAGGAGTTCAGGATTCTGCATTGTTTACGCCTGAAAAATTCAAGGCATGGAATAAACTTACTGATAAACTTGAATCATACCCGGAGGTAGATCATATCATCTCACCTGCCAGTCTTCAAGAGCTTAAAAAACTTGAAGATCCCAAAAGATTTGAAATGCAGCCTGCACTGGAAGAAGATCCAGACAGCCTGCAGTTAAAACAGTTTGAAAACAAGCTTTTTACTGAACTTCCTTTTTATGAGAATCTGGTATATAGTTCACATTCAAACACCATACAATCTGCTCTTTACCTGAATAAGGAACTGGTAAACACCAAGGCCAGAAAGGTATTTGTTCTGGAAGAACTCGACCCGCTTATAAATGAATTTGAAGAAAAGTATGATATAGATGTGAGGGTCTCAGGAATGCCATATATAAGGACCCTGAACTCACAGAATATTGTAGACGAAATCGGTCTATTTATTCTGGCTGCCTTAATGGTTACCTCACTTATCTTCTTCTTTTTCTTTCGCTCAGTAAGAGCCACACTGATCTCCATGTTTACAGTATGTATTGGTGTGATGTGGGCATTCGGGGTAATTGGTCTTCTCCATTATGAGATCACCATACTTACGGCATTAATACCTCCTCTTATTATTGTGATAGGAATCCCTAACTGTATCTTCCTTATCAATAAATATCAGCAGGAGATAAAGAAGCATGGGAACCAGGCCAAATCTCTCCAGAGGGTGATCACTAAGGTTGGAAATGCCACCCTTATGACCAATGTCACCACGGCTTCAGGTTTTGCCACCTTCATTTTAACCGACAGCCAGCTGTTAAGGGAATTTGGTGTTGTGGCTTCCATCAATATACTGGCGATTTTCGTTCTAAGTCTTTTAATAATACCTGTCATCTACAGTTACCTGAAACCTCCGAAAGACAGACACCTTAAGCATCTCACCAAAAGATGGATAGGTGGTTTTGTGAACTGGATGGAAAAGATGGTTAGACACCACAGGATTGCAATCTATATCACTTCTGTCGCACTACTTGCGGCTAGCATCATTGGAATTTATACCATCAGAATTTCAGGCAGTATTCTGGAAGACATGCCGCAGAGTACTCAATTCTTCAAGGATGTGAAATTCTTTGAAAGAGAGTTTGACGGCGTGATGCCACTGGAAATATTAGTAGACACAAAGAGACCAAAAGGAGTTCTGAAGCTTTCTACACTTAAGAGGATCGATGAACTTGAACAATTCATCCAGGATATCCCTGAACTTTCCAAACCGCTATCTGTTACACGACTGGTAAAATATTCAAAACAGGCCTACTATAATGGCAACCCTAAATACTACCAGTTACCCACATCACAGGAGAGGAATTTCATCATGCCTTACGCGAAAAACCTGGGTTCACAGGAAGGCCTAATGCAGTCTTATGTTGATTCAACGGGGCAATATGCTCGTATCACCACCTTTATGCAGGATGTGGGCACAGAAAAGATGGAAAGCATTGAGGAGGATCTTATTCCGCAAATCAACAAAATTTTTCCAGAGGAGCGCTATGAGGTTTCATTGACCGGAAAAGCTTTACTCTTCCAGAAAGGCACAAATTACCTTGTTAGAAACCTGATTATTTCCCTTGGCCTGGCAATCTTCCTGATCGCTCTGCTTATGGCATGGATGTTCAGAAGTTTCAGGATGATCCTGATTTCACTCGTTCCAAACCTTTTACCTCTTTTGGTAACTGCAGGAATGATGGGCTTTCTTGGGGTTCCAATAAAACCCTCCACGATACTGGTATTCAGTATAGCATTCGGAATTTCTGTAGACGACACTATACATTTCCTGGCAAAATACAGGCAGGAACTCAAGGCGAATAACTGGAAGATCAAAAGATCTGTATACGCGGCTCTAAGAGAGACCGGTGTAAGTATGTTCTATACATCCATTGTATTGTTCTTTGGGTTTTCAGTATTCATGATCAGTAGTTTTGGGGGAACTGTTGCATTAGGGGGACTGGTTTCGGCTACCCTGCTTTTTGCCATGCTTGCAAACCTCCTTTTGCTCCCATCTTTATTGTTATCGTTAGAGCGAAGCATTGCGAATAAGAATGTATTGAAAGAGCCTGCCATGAAGATTATCGAAGAAGATGAAAGTGAGCCGGAACAGGAAGAAAAGGTTCAAAGCAATTAAAAATATTAATGAAATGGCCTGGCTTGGTAAGCTTCAGGCTAAAAACTATCTTTGTTTTTTCTAAATTTTGAGTAAATGATACAAGCAAAAATCGCTGAAATACTGGAAAGTGATCAGTTTTTACAGGAGTACCATGTTAAAGGTTGGGTGCGCTCTTTTAGGAGCAACAGGTTCATAGCCCTTAATGATGGTTCTACCCTTAAAAACCTTCAGTGTGTTATCGATTTTGAAAATACAGATGAAGAGCTGCTTAAAAGAATAAATATCGGAGCTGCGATCTCGGTAAAAGGCACCCTTAAGGAGAGTATGGGAAGCCAGCAGCGGGTTGAGATCGAAGTAACTGAGCTTGAGATTCTGGGAGATGCAAATCCCGAGGAGGTGAAGCTGACCATCCTGTCGCCTAAAAAGCACAGTATGGAAAAGCTTAGAGAACAGGCTCACCTAAGAGTGCGCACCAATACTTTTGGTGCCGTGATGAGGGTTCGCAGTAAACTGTCTTATGCCGTGCATAAATTTTTCCAGGATAAGAATTTTCATTATGTGAACACCCCTATTATTACCGGAAGTGATGCCGAAGGGGCTGGAGAAATGTTCAGGGTCACCTCGCTGGATATGAAAAATCCCCCAAAGAACGAGGATGGCAGCATAAACTACAAGGAAGATTTCTTCGGAAAGGAGACCAATCTTACGGTATCAGGTCAGCTGGAAGCTGAAGCATTTGCCATGGGGCTTGGGCAGGTATATACCTTTGGCCCAACTTTTAGAGCTGAAAATTCCAACACCTCACGTCACCTTGCTGAATTTTGGATGATAGAGCCGGAAGTTGCTTTTTGTGATCTTGACGGGAATATGGACCTTGCTGAAGAATTCATCAAATATGTATTGAAATATGTGATGAAACACTGCAAGGAAGACCTTGAGTTCCTTGCAGAAAGGCAGGCGAATGAAGACAAATTGAAGCCTAAAGCCGAAAGAAGTGAAATGAACCTTCTTGAAAAGCTCAATTTTGTCCTTGAGAACAATTTCAAAAGGGTAAGTTATACCGAAGCTATCGAGATCCTCAAGAACTCCAAACCTAACAAGAAGAAGAAATTCAATTATATCATTGAAGAATGGGGCGCCGATCTCCAGAGTGAACATGAAAGATACCTGGTGGAGAAACATTTCAAATCCCCGGTGATACTTTTCGATTATCCGGCCAGCATCAAGGCTTTTTATATGCGCCTGAACGAAGATCAGAAGACCGTAAGAGCGATGGATATCCTTTTCCCGGGTATCGGAGAGATAGTTGGAGGAAGTCAGCGTGAAGAACGCCTGGATGTACTTAAAGAAAAAATGAAAGCTCTTGATATCCCGGAAGAGGAACTTTGGTGGTATCTGGACACCCGTAAATTTGGAACCTGCGTACACAGTGGTTTTGGATTAGGGTTTGAAAGACTTGTACAGTTTACCACCGGAATGACCAATATTCGTGACGTAATTCCGTTCCCACGTACTCCACAGAACGCCGAATTTTAGTTTATTGAAAATAATAGAAACCCATATTGTTCCTGCAGTCTCTGAGAAAATTAGATTGCAGGAATATGCGGTTTCCATCTTCACCTCTATCCGCACCCGAAGCGGGATCAAAAAAGCCATAAAAAAAGGCCTTATCCTTATTAATGACAGGAAAGCTCATACTGCTGACTGGATAAAGGAAGGGCAAAAAATTGATCTTCTAAAGCAGGAAGTTTCAGCAAAGAAAGTCTTTGAATTGAAACTTGAGATCTTATTTGAAGATGAAGATTTGGCCGTGGTCCACAAACCTCCTGGTTATCCTACCAGCGGGAACTATTTTAAAACCATACAGAATGCCTTGCCATACAATCTTAAGGCTTCAACAGCTCCAGACGCGCTAAGTTTACCCCTTCCCGCTCACCGATTAGATAATCCTACTTCAGGAATTCTGCTCTGTGCAAAATCAAGAAAAGCGCTCATAGGCCTCCAGCAGGATTTTAAGGAAAGAAGAATCAATAAGGTCTATTATGCCCTTGTAAACGGGGAGATTCCAGAACCGGTAGAGATAAATTCCAGTATCGAGGATAAAACTGCTTCAACGAAGGTAACTCCTAAGGAAAAATTCGAAATAGAGAATAAAAAATATACTTTGGCAGAAGCAAATCCGTTAACAGGTAGAACTCATCAAATAAGGATACATCTGGCAAAAAACGGGAATCCGATTGTGGGAGATGTTGAGTACGGGGAAGAAGAATTGGGCCTTTTCAAGGGGAAAACACTTTACCTTTTTGCCGTGAGTATCTCCTTCCAGCATCCTGTCACAAAGGAGTCAATGCATTTTGAGATGTCACTTCCCAAAAAACTAAGGAGTCTTAAGCGCTACAGGCTCCCTTAACAAAATTTTACCACAATCATGGGTCGTGCCAAAGCGAGTATGGTCTGGATTTTCCTTATTTTTGTTAGAGAAGCAATTTTTATATGCTAAAGCAACAATTAAATCTTAAACTGTCTCAAAAACTATCTCCTCAGCAGATCCAGCTGATGAAACTGATTCAGCTGCCTACTCAGGCATTCGAACAGAGAATCAAGCAGGAACTGGAGGAAAACCCTGCTCTGGAAGATGGTAAAGAAGAAAGAATTGACGAGTATGACGATCTGAGTAACGAGAACACTGAAGATGATTATGATAATGAGACGATAGAGACAGAGATCGATGTTGATGAGTATTTAAGTGATGATGAAATTCCCAGCTACAGGCTTCAGACAAATAATTACAGTCCCGATGACGATGATAAGCGTATACCGTATGCTGCCGGAACTTCCTTCACTCAGCATTTAAAGACACAGTTAAGCACTTTCAGGTTTGATGACACTGAACAACAGATAGCAGAATTCCTCGTGGGAAGTGTTGATGAGAGTGGTTATATAAGACGAAGTGTTCAGGACATTGTAGATGATCTTGCATTCACCCAAAATGTTTATACCGATGAAGAAACTGTAGAAAAGGTATTGCAAAAGGTGCAAAAACTGGATCCGGCCGGGGTGGGTGCCCGCAGTCTGGAAGAATGCCTGCTTATACAGCTAAAAAGAAAAGAACCTACTAAACAGGTAACCCTGGCCACGGAAATCATTGAGCGATCTTTTGATCATTTCAGTAAGAAACATTACAAAAAGCTTCTTTCCCGCCACGATATTAGTGAAGATGAATTGCGTGATGCGATAGAAGTCATTGAGCACCTTAATCCCAAACCCGGAGGAGCATATTCAGGAAACACGCGCATGGTAGAGCATGTGATTCCCGATTTCACAATTAAAATAGAAGACGGCGAGCTTCAACTTAGCCTCAATGGGAGAAATGCTCCTGAAATGCATATATCCAGAGATTACAGTAATATGCTTAAGGGCTACAAAGAATCCAAAGAGAAGACCAAAGCCCAGAAGGATGCGGTTATGTTCATCAAGCAGAAACTTGATGCAGCCAAATGGTTTATTGAAGCTATCAAGCAAAGGCAACAAACCCTCATGGTAACCATGAGCTCTATAATGAATTATCAAAAGGAATATTTCCTCACAGGCGATGAACGTAATCTCAGACCTATGATCCTGAAAGATATCGCCGATGAGATTGAAATGGACGTTTCTACGGTTTCAAGGGTAGCTAATTCAAAATATGTAGACACTCCTTACGGAACTAAATTGATCAAGGAGTTCTTTTCTGAGTCTATGACCAATGATCAGGGAGAGGAAGTTTCTACCAGGGAGATCAAGAAGATCCTTGAAATGTCTATTGAAGAAGAAAATAAGCGCAAGCCATTAACCGATGAAAAACTGGCGAAAGTATTAAAAGACAAAGGTTACCCTATTGCCCGAAGAACAGTTGCCAAATATAGGGAACAACTGGATATTCCGGTAGCAAGATTACGTAAAGAAATTTGATGAAATTAATCCTTAAGCTTGCCTCCTACTTATTCCATCCGCTATGGATGCCTTTTGCAGGAAGTCTTTTCTACTTCCTCTTTATCCCGCGTTATTTTCCTGAGGAAATCATTAAGGCAAAGCTTTTGGCAATCGCTATCATTACTATTTTTATTCCAATAGTATTTTACTTTTTACTAAAAAACCTAGGCAAGGTTAACAACATATTCCTGGAAAAAGTTGAAGAGAGAAAATGGCCTCTTTTCTTTTTTTTACTCTTAAGTTTCATGGTGCTTAACCAGATTCTAAACATCTATAATTACCCGGGACTCTATTATTATTTTGTCGGAATCCTGATCTCTTCGGCGATCACATATATTCTAACCTGGTTCAGGATAAAATTAAGCCTTCATATGGTTGGGATGTCAGGTCTTTTAATGTTCGTAGCAGGCTTCTGTATCTATTTTCACCTTTACTTTATTTACACCATCAGCTTTTTGATCGTTGCAACAGGTCTAACAGCCTCCTCACGTCTTTATTACAAAGCGCATTCTGGCTGGGAAATAGTCCTGGGAGTTCTTGCCGGGTTAATCCCTCAATTACTAGTGTTCAATTTCTGGTTTACAGAATATAGAATGTCAGACCTATTTTTAGGGTAGAAAGTCCCAGTTCCCTTTCGTCTACCATCGCATCTCTGAAAAAGGGATTAAGAGCATAATAGAATTGAAAATTGAAGGTGTTATACCCAAAGGTAAAAGTGGTTCCCAAACGAAATCGGTTTAGTTCTGGCAAGTCATTAATAATTACCTGTGTATCCCGATCTTTATAATTACTTCTGAAATTATAAATATAGCCCAGCCTTAAACCCGTATAGATACGCCAGAACTTATAGGTTGCGGGAGTCGACGCGCGCCAGCGGAATTCAATCGGGGCTTCTACGAGTTGTGTTGTAAAACGGTTCGTATCATAATCCTGGCTATCATCCAGACTTCTAAAAAGAGTATTACCACTGGAATCCTTTCCAATAAACAAGTTTTGACCATAACTGTTTATAGACCAGCCCAGGCCCGCTCCCAGTGCTATATTTCGCCTTTCATTCAAGGGAAAGTCCCTGATAAATCCCAAATGCAGACCACCGGAAAAACTTTCCTGGGAGATCGTAGCAGGCTTATTGGTGACCAGGTTAAAGCTAAACCCAACATAGAACTGATCTTCCCTGTAAAGGCTGTCTATGCTAAATGGAACGCTATCTGGTATCTTGTACCTATCCTCTTCTTCCTGTGCCATTGTGAAGAGGGGGAAAATCATAAGAAGGGCGAACAAGTAAGTTTTCAAGCTCATTAGCATTTATATCTGAAGCCTAAATATAAAAAAACATCCTGTCTGATTTTACCCAGACAGGATGCTTTATATAATTAAATCGAAAAGATTATTCTACGTTTTGCATCGCATCTCCAACTACAGTGGTGTAGTTGATCTTGAGAGCTTCAGCTTTTCTCAATTCCTGTTTGATATCTGAAACAAGTCCCATGTTTGTTTCCTCATCAACTTTAAGTGCAGTGGTAAGGTAAGGTATCAACTCTTCCCTTTTTGATTCACGCTCAGAGTATATAAACTGCTGAACTTCCTCAACACTGGCAAACTTATCGTTTAACTGGATACGGGCCTCATTTCCATATTGTGCTCTATATCTCTGGCTAGGTTTCCCAGCATAGATATACATGATCAAATCTTTCTTGTCAAGTTTTTCAACCTGATCAGCGAACGGTAATTTATTTTCAACCATCAGAGTATTCTGACGCATCACCGTGGCCACCATAAAGAAAAACAGAAGCATGAAAACGA
This sequence comes from Gramella jeungdoensis, assembly GCF_023805255.1. Taxonomy (GTDB): domain Bacteria; phylum Bacteroidota; class Bacteroidia; order Flavobacteriales; family Flavobacteriaceae; genus Christiangramia; species Christiangramia jeungdoensis. The sequence goes on along the minus strand of NZ_JAMSCK010000002.1, from coordinate 124,433 downwards.
TATCAGGTAAAGATGCCGTACTAATAGCAGGCAGATCTCCAGATTTTTTCTTTTTAAATTTAGACATAATTAAAGTCGTTTTCGGTTTTTAAGCTCTATTAGCTTGTTGGTTCGGCTTCAGATAACTTTTGTGGGATCATATCGGTAATCACATCGATCTTCTCTTTCAGGGCATCTTTATCCCCATTATAGTTAGGATCGTTGTAATTCTTCTCCATCTGTGTAAAAGTCATCCCATACATACGCTGTGCTTCACGATCACGCAGCTGATTGTAAGCAGCCACAAGTTCGTTTTGTACGGCGATATACGTACCATATTCTGTTCCACGGTTATTAACCAGGGAAATAATAGCCTTTTGAGGGTTCACTGAAGAATTAGGATCTTTAGCACCCTGGCAAAAGCTACAGGCTTCATCTCCTGTACCAGCTCCATTATCAAGGAACTCTACAGCAGCTTCCCGTAGTTCAGAAAGCTCCATCTCTTCATCTTCTACTAGTAACTGATTGTTACTATTCACCAGTACGGTAAAGATGTTACGTTGTTTAATAACCGGAGGCTCCACGTCTTCAGGCTGCCATGGCGGTAGTTTTCTACTTATCCCGCTATCTGTTTCAATGGTAGTAGTTACCAGGAAAAAGATTAAAAGCAGGAAAGCGATATCTGCCATGGAACCAGCGTTCACTTCCGGTGCTGATCTCTTTGCCATAATTATTTAGCCAATTTTTTAATTCCTGAGAATATCATTGCTGCAACGGCAATTCCAGCCAGGATGTAGAAGGTAACCAAACCTGCTCCCACCCAGTGGTCTCCAGATGCTGAAAGCATAGTACCGTCTTTCAATTCTCTTGCAGTACCATCACTTAATACATAAGCGATTACTATGATCAATAAAAATGATCCTACTGCAATGATAGTGTTCTTAATGCTACCTCTAAATAAACCTACTATCACAAATATTGCCACTAACACAATAACTGCAAGTAAAACCAGGTATGCGATCCACATATACGGATCAAGATGACTGGCCTGAAGGTCTGCCGAGGCTTTGATGGCGTCGTCACCGGTGGCGATGATTCTTCCAAGAAGAACCAGTCCTATCACACCAATAACAAGTGCCAGATATTTTAATATTTTATGTAAGGTCATAATTGTTTATGATTTTTCTTAGACTCTCTTTTTGTTCTTGTATGCTACTAGCATATCGATAAGTAGAATAGATGCATCTTCCATATCGTTTACGATACTATCTATCTTAGCGATGATGTAGTTGTAGAAAATCTGAAGAATAATTGCAACAATCAAACCAAATACTGTAGTAAGAAGTGCTACTTTAATACCTCCTGCAACAAGTGATGGCTGCATATCTCCCGCTGCCTCGATACGGTCAAAGGCCTGAATCATCCCGATTACCGTACCCATGAAACCAAGCATAGGAGCAAGTGCGATAAATAAAGAAACCCAAGATACGTTCTTCTCAAGTTGTCCCATTTGAACACCTCCGTAAGCAACAACCGCTTTTTCAGCAGCTTCGATGCTTTCGTCAGCTCTGTCAAGACCCTGATAATAGATAGAAGCAACAGGTCCTTTTGTATTTCTACAAACTTCTTTAGCTGCTTCGATTCCTCCACTGTTAAGTGCATCCTCAACATCCTGAGCAAGCTTTCTTGTATTAGTAGTAGAAAGGTTTAAAAAGATAATTCTCTCAATGGCAATAGCCAGACCAAGAATTAAACATAAAAGAACGATCCCCATAAATACAGGACCACCTTCGATGAAACGTTTTTTAAGCTCCTGGTGAAAACCAAGTTCTTCTTCCTCTGCTTCATCACCAGCTGCGGCCTCTTCGTCATCCTGAACAAAGGTCACAATCGTTCCTGGCATTGTATTCGCGCTGTTAGCCGCCTTTAGATTGTAGGCCCCAAGAACCGTAATCGCGGCGATTACCAAAATAGAAAATAATCTTTTCATTACTGTTTGTCTTAATTTAATTAGTTAAAGGGTTAAAGATATAAATTATTTTTAATAAAAACACTTAGCAGAGAGGAAGGGATTCGAACCCTCGATACGCTTGTGACGTATACACACTTTCCAGGCGTGCGCCTTCGACCACTCGGCCACCTCTCTGTTTATCTGTTCGGGGCGGCAAATAACAAAAAAAAATCATTCCCGTCAAGTATGCCGCCATTAATTTTAAGACATTTCACCTCTTAAGGAAGTTTCGAAGATCGTCTTGAATATTTTTGGCGAAAGATCCTTACCCAGCAAATACATTAATTTGGATACGGCAGCTTCTGTAGTAATGTCCTTTCCTGAGACTACCCCTATCTTTTTCAAACCAACGCTGGTCTCATACTGTCCCATCATAACACTACCCGCCACACACTGGGTTACATTCACTATCCTGACCCCACTTTTGATCTTCTCTTTTAAAATATCTAAAAACCATGGGGCATTTGGTGCATTTCCACTCCCATAAGTTTCTAGTACCACTCCCTGCAGATTTTTCTTCGAAAGAATATGCTCCACGGTGCTTTCACTAATTCCCGGGAACATTTTGAGCACAAGCACTTCATCATTGAATCCGGTATGTAATTTTCGCTTTTGCTTGGGATTGGGTTTCCAAAGGGCTTTATGATTCACCGAAAGATAAACACCCGATTCTGCCAGAGGCGGATGATTCATAGAAGCGAACGCCTGAAAATGTTCGGCATTGATCTTTGTGGTCCTGTTAGCCCTGTATAATTTATATTCAAAATAAAGCCCTACTTCTGAAATAACCGGTTTTCCATTCTTTTGGAGACCTGCTATCTGAATACTGGTAATAAGATTTTCCTTTGCATCGGTCCTTAGATCTCCAATCGGTAGCTGAGAACCGGTAAAGATTACTGGTTTGGTAAGATTTTCAAACATGAAGCTGAGCGCAGAAGCCGTATAAGACATGGTATCACTACCGTGCAACACCACAAACCCATCATAGTTATCATAATTCTCATCTATGATATGGGCGATCTTATACCAATAGACAGGACTCATATTAGAAGAATCGATAGGCTCCTCAAAGCTTAAGGTCTCTATCTCATGCTCAAGGATCTTGAGCTCGGGGATATTCTGTAAAAGTTCATCAAAATTGAATGCCTTAAGAGCCCCGGTATCATAATCCTTTATCATACCAATGGTTCCCCCGGTATAAATTAAAAGTATCCTCGCCCTATTCTTCATCTAAAGACATTTTATTGATCACGGGGTTGGCATACATCAATAAATAGCTATTAAGAGCGAGAGGGTTCTTAACATCCACCCTTCGACTTATTCGTCTTTCGAACTTCCTTTTTTCTTTTTCTGAATAATTATCGGCAAACCTGTTTTCGTTCTTAAGAAGATCATATGCGATATAATTTGCCGGCCATAATTTAAAATTTCTGTATATGGTGCGATCTATCAACCTGGACACTTCCTTTAACTGATCATTGACCGAAAGTTCCTGCTCCCTTATCTTAGCAAAATCCTCCCTGGTAAGCACTTTTCCGGCATTAAGCTGAATTCGTCCCTTCTGCCCCAGCGCACCCTGCATGATACTATTGAAGTCTTCGTTGGCGGTTTTCTTATATTCTTCCTTCATCCTTTTGGCCAGGACTTCGGGCATTTTAAGCATATCGGTAGGATCAAACTCGTAAGAGATCGCTACAGGAACTATTTTAAGTTTTGCAAAATAATCCAGAATATCGTTCTCACCCTTGGCCATAGCCAGCATCTTGAGCACTCCCTGTTGGGTATGGTCGTTCCCGTCTTTGGTTCTGCCTTCCCTTTGTGCCATCCATACCGATCGCCCTTCTTCCAGCAATAACTGCCTGATGTATTCTGAAAGCTTCATCGAACTTTTCAGCATTTCACGGGGAGACTGATTCCTAAGCACCAGGAAATTGCGATTAAGTTTTGAAAGCGCCATCAAAAATGGCTTTTGCACCAGGTTATCACCAATGGCAGATGCGGTCATCACAAGATCATGATTATATAAGGTATAATTGATTAACGAGGTATCAAGAATAATATCCCTGTGATTAGAAATAAAAAAATAAGACTCCTTAGAGTCTAATTTATCAAAACCTTTATCGGTTAGGCCTTCGCTGGTTCGCTCCAAAACCTTTTCCACACTAAGATAAATGACCCTTGTTTGAAAATCTTCAATCGAATTACAGGTTAGTACAATCTCTTCGATCTCCCTGAATTTCAGATCTGGAAACGTAAACTTTAATAAAGCCTTAATCATAGGATGTTGCACATATTCCCGTAAGGCAACATTCACCTCTTTATCGTTATAAAATCTTATATCATCAAAATTTTGCACCTATAACTCAATTATTTTAACAAATGAACAAAATTTCTACTTAACAGCTTTAAATTCCAAAAATTTCCTTCGAATTCTCAGTAGTAATTCTCGCAACTTCTTCTTTGTCAACACCATAAAGATCGGCCAGTTTCTCAACCACTTTTAAAATGTAAACCGGGTCATTTCTTTTACCCCTATAAGGAGCCGGAGCCAGGTAAGGAGAATCTGTCTCTATAACTATATTATTAAGAGATATCTGGTTAATGAATTTATCTATACCCCCGTTCTTAAAGGTCACCACCCCGCCAATTCCAAGTTTCATATTATATGAAAGCGCCTGCTTTGCCTGTTCATGTGTTCCGGTAAAACAATGAAAAATCCCATATAGCTGCTCATCTTTTTCAGACTCCAGGACTTCAAATATCTCATCAAAGGCTTCCCTGCAATGGATCACTATAGGAAGATCATATTTTTTCGCAAGCTGAATCTGCCTTTTAAAAGCTTCTTTTTGAATGTCCAGGGTTGACTTATCCCAGTAAAGATCTATTCCTATTTCTCCTACAGCAAAGAAATCCCTTTTTTGAAATTCAGCCTCGACATGCTCCAATTCTTCTTCAAAATTTTCCTTTACATGAGTAGGATGAAGCCCCATCATCAAAAATACATTTTCGGGGTATTTTTTCTCCAGCTCATACATACTCCGGGTATATTCGGAATCTATGGCCGGAATAAAAAAACGTTTGATATCGTTTTCAATCGCCTTTTTAATCACTTCGTCGCGATCATCATCAAAGGCTTCACTATATAAATGCGTGTGAGTATCGGTTATTTTCATAAATGCAAAAGTAAGAGAAGATTGCAGAATGATAAAAGAGACTCTCTTAAAAACCAATACATATCCTTTCAGAAATAATCTGAATACAATAAAGTTCCCATGAATATAGTATTATCAACTTACCGTAGCGATGAGATTGCCATCACTAATAGTGGTAGAGTACACTTTAAGATCCCTGGTAGAACCGGCTGAATTCTGAGGCCCCCTGATGGTATCTCCATCTTGCTCATATCTGGAAAAATGTAATTGGCATTCTATATAGCCTTCATTTTCCACCCAAACTAACTGCCCTCCCTGATGTGGGCAAACAGATTCGGTAGCCACAAAAGCACTGGTTGTGTTTCCTTCGGCAATCCTGAAAAAGAGCACTCCACTCTTAGAGGTTTGATCCCCCACATCACTTAAACTTGAAAGGCTCACACTCACCGTAGAAGAACCATTCCCTCCATTACCTGGTGGTTGAGTGCCACCACCATCATCACCAGAACTACAACTGGCCAACATACAGGACCCCGAACACACTAATAATACTCCTTTTCCTGCAGAAATTATAAACTCTCCTCTTTTCATAATTGTGATATTTAGTTAGGTATAATTTTAATAATCATTTCTTTCTTTAGGCCCCAGATTAAAATTCCTTGATATTGCAAAGCCAAACCTCACCCCGCCGTCAGACCAGCTTTTAGTGGTATTTGGAATAAAATTGTTTGCGGTGATGTAGCGGGAATTCTGAAAATTGAGGCTAAATACATGGCCTCCCGTTTCTATCTCTACCCCTACACCAAAAGGATTATGATAATCGGTTTGAAGATCATCAGGTCTGCTTAATCCATTTACGAATGTATAATCAGTAATTAAGGAAACTCTTTTTAAGATCTTGAAACGCCCCCCTATTCCCAGCACAAAAAGATTTTGCTTATCCCCAGCGTCCTGAACCTGTGCTTCTGGCCTTAAAAAATACCCCGGACTCACCATAAAAGAAATCCCCGGAGTGAACTTCCTGGCCACTATTGCCTGAAAAAAATGATTTATGCGATCTCCTTCGTCCTGGAATTCATTATTCGAAAATGGCTCCCTGGTGATCCAGCTACTCTGACCAAATAAGGTAACCGAAAAAGGCAATCCTTCCTCTTCCTGCCACAATAACCTGTATTTTACCAAAGCACTATAAGATTCATTAAATTTACTTCTTCCAATACCTACTGTAAGCTCATCGGTAATCCCATAATCAAACCCCAGGTAAAGATCTGTTGCGAAATCGAGCCCGTATAAGGTATGAGAGCTTCCAAATTCACCTCCAATATCACCAAACCTGTGACCCACCCAGAAAGCAAGGTTCTTTGCTTTCTGAGTTTCATTTGTTTGAAGAAGAACCAGCCGCGGACTTTTAAAAGTCGCCTGAGTCTTATATTCCTTTTGCTCCGAAATATTCGCCATAATGCTATCTACATCCTGAGCTTTGGCAAACGATAAAATCATTAAAAAAAGAAATAGTAATATTTTTTTCATTGTGATATGATTTTGAATTCAGCTTTTACATATACGTCTATAACTTCAGCTATATTCTCCCACAATATTTTGGGGATCTTAATATCGTGATCAACACATTTCACCTTGAACTCAGAGCTTAAAGACATGGTTTCCCCATCGCTGCCCATCTTTATTGTTACTGGCAATTCCCGCTGCTTACTCACTCCATGTACCGTAAATTTCCCCTTGAATATCACTTTTTGCGGCTTGGTAGAAGAAATATCAATCTGTCCAACACTCTTTCCCTTGAAACTGGCATCGGGAAACTTTTCACTTTCCATATAATTCTCATTGAAGTGTTCCTGCATTAAGGCTTTTTCAAAACGAAAAGATCTCATTTTCACCTTAAAGGAAATATCTCCATTATCAGAATTTATGACCGATACACCTTCTTTTGAGATCGCTTCAATATCTTCAACAGGCGCGGAAGAATAGAATCTCACCGAAGCTGAAGTGGTTTGATAAAACTGCGCCTGTACCGGCTGCCAACTTGCGCAGACCAGAAAAAACAGAATAATATGGAAAAGAATACTTCGCATTTTTTACATATATACGGAAATAAAAAAGGTATAGTTTTACCCTATACCTTAATAAATTTACATAATATATGTTAAACAACATATACCGAGCCTCTATTTTAACTCACAATACTAGCTATTATCTAATTCAGAAATATATTTATATAAATACCTGGCATCCTTTTTTATCCCTCCCAGAGTGGCCGAACCCCTTGTATGTAGCCATGGCAACCCAATAAAATATAAGCCTTCAACATTGCTAACTCCCCTGTAATGTTTTGGATAACCGTCTTTTGATAGTTCAAGCCCGTCTATCCAATTAAAATTAGGCCGGTAGCCGGTAGCCCAGATTATATTTTTAAGATCGGTGATCTTTTTCTTTTCTGTAACGACAATCGTTCCTTCAGCATTTTTGGTTTTCCCTACAGTTTCTACATTTTCTCTTTTCAGAATTCCTTTCACATCTGTACCAATAACAGGCTGTCTTGATCTGCTTAACCTCCTTCCGAGCCATGTATCCCTGCTGAAACTTAGAAAACCTGTTTTGGTAAACCACCACCACAATGTTTTTCCCATAATTTCCTGCGGAAGCACTCTTACATCAGTGGAACCCGAAAAATAAACTTCGCGATCATCACGGGAAACCTCGTCCAGTATCTGGAAACCACTATCCCCGGCTCCAACTACCATCGCCTTTCCCTTCTGAAGCTGATCAGGATTCTTATAATAGTTACTGTGTATCTGAAAAATACTTTGGTCGATCTTCTTTGAAAATGGTGGAGTGTATGGAATATGAAAAGGACCCGTAGCAATCACCACATTTTTTGAGACCAGATCGCCTTGCGGACTTTTAAGTAGAAAATGATCTTCTTCGTGCGAAATATTTTCAATAAGCGTATTAAGCTGAACAGGAATATCAAATTTAGCAACGTAGTTTTTGAAATAATCGGCCACCTCAGTTTTGGAGGGATAATGTCCTTTTTCGGCAGGAAATTCCATACCTGGCATATTGTTAAATTCAGATGGAGTGAACAAGGTAAGGGAATCCCACCGGTTAAGCCAGGAGGCACCAATTTTATTTTCCTTGTCTACCACAAGGTAGTCCTTATTCAGTTTATTAAGGTAATAAGCCATGGCCAGACCTGCCTGAGCCCCACCTACAACAATAAAATCGAGCATTCTGAAGAATTTATGCAAAAATAAGATTATTAACGGGGCTACCTAAATCTCTCAAACTTCCTTATTTTTAGGTCGGTTAAAAAAACAGGGAAATGAAGAAAGCTATAAGACCATATGTACTGGCAGAAACCAACTGGAAAGAAGTTAAATCACAAAATTATAAGGTAGCAATCTTACCATGGGGTGCTACCGAAGCCCATAATTATCATCTTCCTTATGCAACAGATAATATCCTGGCGGAGGAATCGGCCATAAAAGCAGCAGAGATAGCCTGGAACAAAAATGCGAGACCAATTGTGCTACCTACCATCCCTTTTGGGGTGAATACAGGACAGATGGATGTAAAGCTCTGCATGAACATGAATCCGAGCACCCAGCATGCAGTCCTTAAAGACGTGGTTCAGGTACTGGACCATCATAACATATACAAATTAGTGATAGTAAATGCACATGGCGGGAACAACTTCAAGCAGATGATAAGAGAGCTGAGCCTGGAGTTTCCAAACGTCTTTATCTGTACACTTAACTGGTGGCAGGTCACCAATGCGAATGAACTCTTTGATGAACCCGGAGATCATGCAGGTGAATTGGAAACGGCAGCTATGATGCATCTAAGACCTGAACTATGCTTACCACTTGAAGAAGCGGGAGATGGCACGGCAAGAACTTATAAATTAAAGGGACTAAAAGAAGGCTGGGTTAGTGCCCAGCGAGAATGGACCAGGGTTACTAAAGACACAGGAGTAGGTAACCCCAAAGCCGCTACTGCCGGAAAAGGAGAGAAATTCTTTAAAAAGGCAACGGAACTAATTGCTGATTTCGTTGTTGAACTTCATGAAGCAAACCTGGATGAGCTTTATGAATAAAGAATGATCTCCTTATAATTCCAGAACTGATAAAGAAACAGAATCAGAAAGGCAAAGGTCACTATAAATTCCATAAAACTGGACGCAAGAAGCCCAACAAATGACCCGAATGCAGCTTTTCCAGCACTTCTGGAATCACTTTTATTCAGGATTTCTCCTATAAAAGCCCCGAGAAAAGGACATATAAGTATCGCAAATGGAAATGGAGCAAATATTCCTATAAGCAATCCAATGGTGGCTCCTATCATACCTTTTTTGCTACCTCCAAATTTCTTTGTTCCGAGGGCAGGAATAATTAGGTCCAGTATATATATAAGGATAGCTACCGCCAGGGTGATACCCAGGAACAGATAATTGATACCTATACCTGGAATTAAGTAAAATATAAGAAGGCCTATCCAGCTTAAAGGGACTCCTGGCAGTACGGGCAAAAAACTGCCAATCACCCCAAGTATCATAAAAAATGCAGCTACTATAAAGAGAATAATTTCCATGGTATTTTAGGTTTAAAAACGAAGATAGGTAACTTGAACTAAATTTTTTAACTAATTTATTAGTTCAACTAATTATTTAGTTTTATATTTGTAGTAACAAATCCATAGAACATGAAACAGTTAACCAAAGCCGAAGAAGAGATCATGCAGATCTTATGGGATTTAACAGAAACCAATGTAGCAGGCATCATTGAGAAAATACCTGAACCAAAACCAGCCTACAATACTGTTTCTACTATTGTTCGTATTCTGGAGAATAAAGGCTTTGTGGACCATCGCCAGAAAGGCAAAGGCTACATTTACTTTCCCATCCTGGAAAGGGAAACCTATAGTAACCAAAGTATTACTCAGTTGATGAATAATTACTTCAATGGTTCTTTTAAAAGTATGGTCTCATTTTTTATGAAAAAAAATGACATGAGCACCGAAGACCTGGAAAGCATTATGAAGGAAATCAATAAAGAAGAGACATCATGATACATTATATATTACAGGTACTTTTTTTCCAGCTATTATTCCTGCTGGTATACGACCTCTTCCTAAAAAAGGAAACGTTTTTTAACTATAACAGGCTATATCTGCTGGTCACCCCGCTCCTGGCCTTTATAATTCCATGGCTAAGACTTGAATTCCTGGTGGAGGCTGTTCCGGATAGCGCCAGGCTGGTGATACCGAAGGCCCTAATTAATGAGCCTGATGTATATACACAGCAATTACCACTCCTGATCATTAATGCAGAAGGCGGATGGACTCCTAACTGGTGGCTTATCACCTACTTGGGCGGATTGTTGGTATCACTTGGATTTTTCGCTTTTAGATTTCTTCATCTGAAAAAACTTGCCCAAATCGGAAATCAATCCTACGAAAACGGATTACGCATTATTATTGTGCCCGGATCAAAACTTGCCTATACCTTTTTCAATTCAATTTACCTGGGAGAAGACCTGGATGAAAATGAAAAGAAACAGATCCTTTCTCATGAACTGGTTCATGTAAAGCAAAAACACAGTTATGATCTTTTATTCTTCGAGATGTTGAAGATCCTGTTTTGGTTCAATCCGCTGGTGTATATCTACCAGTCGAGAATTGCAGGAGTTCATGAATTCATCGCCGATAGTGAAGCTGTAAAAACTTTCACTAAAAAGACCTATTTCGAGCAACTGCTTAACACTGCTTTCAACACCAAAGACATCTCATTCACCAATCAATTTTTCAATCAATCTTTAATCAAAAAACGAATAGTCATGTTACAAAAACACAAATCATCAAGACTTTCAACATTCAAATTCTTGCTCTTGATTCCAGCCATGTTGTTCATGCTTACTTACGTAGCCTGTTCAGAGAATAAGAATCCTGATATCGTTGAAGAAGAAATGAGCCTTACCGACAAAATCTCCGATCTGGAAGCCACATTAGAGTCCAAGGAAAATTTAACGGAAGAAGAAAGACAACAATTGATAGGCCTTATTCATAAGGGTTTCCAACCTGAAAAACCACCTACTGATCAAAAAAGATCTGTGGAAGTGGAAACAGAAGCAGTACCATTCGCTGTTCTGGATAAAGCTCCAGCTTTTAAAAGCTGTGAACAATTGGATATTAGCGAAAGAAAGAAATGCACCACTAAGGAAATATCGAACTTTGTAAGTGCCAATTTTAATACCGGTTTGGGAAAAGAGTTTGGTTTGACCGGCATTAACCGGATAGTGGTTAGGTTTATGATCGATAAATCAGGTAATGTAAAAGACATTAAAGCCAGAGCTCCACTACCTCAACTTGAGGAAGAAGCTGAGCGTGTAATTTCTCAACTACCCCAATTTAACCCAGGGGAAGTGAATGGCAAGCCAGTGAATGTAATGTATTCATTACCAATTGCATTTAAAACAGAATAACTTAAATTAAATTTGTTCTAATTCAAGGCCGGAACCTGGTTCTGGCCTTTACTTAATTTTCTAAAATTAACCACCATCATGTCTAAAAGATATTTCTTATTCCTATTCGCACTATGTATTTTTAGTTTCAACGCAGTTTCTCAAAATAAGGAAGCTGTAGAGGTTTATGACTTTGATTCGGAACCTGAAATTTTAAAAACCCGTTCAAGTGCTTTAGATAAAACACATCCCAACCTTTTGAATCCTCAAATTGCTAAAGAGGAGCATGAAACGGTTACAAAATCCTGGACTAAATTGCATCGGGATATTGCACAATTTCTTGAAGCAAATGATTTCGAGTGGGAAACTGAGGAGTCCCAAATAATGATCCTCCATAAATTTTATTTTGAACCAAACGGTGAGATCCACACCTATGCTTTCAAAATGATGAATGAAGAGATAAATGAGTCTCAGAGACGGGCCTATTCTGACCTTATGACTAAATTCGCGGAAACCTACAGGATAGATATTATTAAAGATGGCCAGTTCGCCCAGTGTGGAAAAACGAAATATCTGAATTAAATAAAAGGTAATAATTCAATAACCTGTAAGGTCAAAATCAGTTTTTGGCCTTACTTTATTTAAGACATAGAGACATGTACAACTTAAAAGAAGGTATTTTAATTATTGCCTTATTATTTCAGGTCTGCCTGACGGTCGCTCAGGAGGATAAAATTAAACTGGCAGACAGCCTTTCAGCAGTAGGAAAACAAAAAAATGCTATTCAGCTTCTTGAGGATATCCAACCAAAGACTGATAATATCTACCTAAAACTTGCTAAAAACCAAAGGGCTGAAGGCTTAACTGAAGAAGCTTTGCAGAGCTATGCTAAAGTACTTGCGAAGAATCCTGATCGCGTTCTTACCGCCATTGATTATGGTGAACTTTTGATCGAAACTGGCAGGTTGGTTAAAGCTGACAGCCTTTTTAATGATCTTATTGTAAAGTATCCCGATAACGCCAATTTCAGATATCGAATGGGACTTATCAAAGAGAAACAACATGATAAAATGGCCGAGTATTTTTATTACAGGGCTATTGCGCTTGATTCAACTCATCAGGCAGCAATATATAAGATCGTTAAAACACAACTAAAGAGAAAGCAGTTCAGCAATGCCATTGAACTAAGTAATTTAGGTTTGGATACCAACCCAAACAACGTCTCATTATTATCTGTGCTGGGACAGGCATACTCTGCGTCAAGCCAGTACGAAAAGGCGATCCCGGTCTATGAAAAACTACTATCCTTAGGCCAGGAATCAGCTTTTATATATGACAGGCTTGGGTTTGCCTATTATCGTACTGATGACCTGGCAAAAGCCGCTGAAAATTTCAAAAGTTCTCTGGATATAGAAGACAGAAACAGCGCCACCCATTATAACCTCGGAAAGATCTATAACCAAATGGGAGATCTTAAAAAGGCAGAGCAGCATTTACTAATGTCTATACTGATCAAAAAACAGCCTGTTGATGCAGAATTTTTAAGTCTTGGCCTTAATTATAAGGATCAGAAAGATTACAAAAAGGCGATGGAATATTTTGAATTGGCACTGGAAGAAAACCCGGACAATGAAAGAGCACTCCTGGAAAGAGCTATTGCTGCAGATGCCTATTTTAAAAATAAAAGATCTGTACTTAGTTATTATCATAAATACCTGGATAAATATGAGACTATAGGCAATGAACAGATGATAGCAATGGCCGAATATCGGATAAGTGAATTAAAAAAAGAGATCCATCTGGCCGAATAGCACATTATTTTTCCTAAGCTGCTATATTTCACTATTTTTGAAATCCGTAAGCGGATTGTCAATGAGAAAATCTTTACTGCCTGTACTAATTCTTATCATCGCTTCCTGCAATTTTGAAACTAAAAAGATCTCGTCAGAGGAAGTTTTGGAGCAGGAAAGCCGTTCCCTTAACTGGAAAGAGGTAGATGAGTACCCTGCATTTGAAGAATGTAAGAACCAGACCGAACTGGCTGCCGCCAAAAATTGCTTTGAAAACAAGATAGCACAAACTATCTACTCTTTTCTTGCAAGTCAGCAACCCGTGGTTACTGAGAGCATTAACGACACTCTTTACATTTATTTGGAAATCACGAAAGAGGGCCAGCCACAGATTGACTCTGTAAAAGTAGACACCACGGTAACCAACCAGTTACCAGATATCGAAGAATGGTTACACCAAAGCATAGACTCCCTCCCTAAGATCTATCCTGCCAGCAAACGAGGAATTCCAGTTTCAACGGTCTTTAAGATGCCCGTAGTAGTGAAAGCGGAATAAGAGGAAGTTAGAATTTAGAAGTACGAAGTTTGAAAAAAGACCTCTCGACTTCGCTCGAGGTGACTCCATTTCCATTACTGTTATTTCGATTATAAGTCATTCCGAGCGCAGCGAAGGAATCACCTATTCGTTCTCAAACTTACTCCCCACAACCGCATTCCATTTTCTCACTTTCCATTCTTTGATCAATCCATTCTTCACATAGGGATCCTCTTTGGCAAAATTAATTGCCACGCTTTCATCAGCTCCCCGAAAGATTAGAACCGCTTCGTCTGCAGGGTTGTCCAGAGCTCCTCCCAAAACCAACTCTCCTTTCTCAGCTGCATCCTTGGCTAGTCCCAGATGCTCGGCACGATACTGTCCTCTTTCCTGCAGGTAGTTCTCAGTGAGTGTGTAAAAAAGTATGTAATAGTTCATATTTAATTTTATTAAATTGATTATTGAAATTACTCCTTATCAAATCTTTGTACGTCACCCTGAACTTGTTTCAGGGTCCCCCTGAGATGCTGAAACAAGTTCAGCATGACGTAAATTAGAAGTCTTACTAATTATTGAGACTGCTTCGTTCCACTCGCATTGACTTTGGAAAGTCATTCCGAACGTAGTGATGGAATCTCATTTTCAATTACTTCCTGAACTTTCTTCCCTTCCATTCATATCCATTAAAAAGCGAAACTCCCGCCACATAAACCGAAAAGAAGGGATATAAAATGCTGCACCAGAAATAACTCCTCATTAAACTTTCTCGTTTAAAGAATTTCGCGGCTTTATAAATAAGTATAAAATCAACATTGAATTTTAGCAAAAAAGCCAGCATAACATAATGATAGGGCACCAGGCCAACCAAAGCAAGACCCGCATAAATTATAAGTAAAAGGTTCATGAGAAATACAATGATCCCCGTAAACTTTCCGAACCAACTCTTATAACCCGTAGTTTTGGCAGCCCACCTGATCCTTTGGTTTATCAATCCTGGTAAGTCCCTCTGGAATTTTGTGTAAACCATCTGGCCTGATGAATTCAGAAACGACACCTTCAGTCCATTCTTTCTCAATGTCTGAAGCAGAAAAACATCATCCCCACTGGCAATATTCTCATTTTCTGAAAAACCGGAATGAGCCATAAATGCCTTTTTCTCATAACACATATTAGCCGCGTTACACATAAATGGCTTCTCTAAACCAAAACTACCGATAGTGGTTGATTGCAGACTCAGAAAATCCATCTCTTCAAAGCTTTTAAAGAGAGCTTTCCTCTTTCCCGCTTCCTGTATAAATCCTACCGGACCTGCTATAAATCTGGAATTATTATCACAGATTTCCTGATCAAACCCGCGTAGCCAGTTTGCGGGAACTATACAATCGGCATCGGTGGTCGCGATATAATCAAAAGCAGATTCGGCAATCGCAGTTTCCACAGCATCCTTCTTTGGAGAAGCCGATCTTCGAACATTCTCCAGAAGTCTGATGTTCATTTCCGGAAAATTTCTCTTGAACTCCTCACACAGGGTTTTTGATTGATCCTGTGATTCATCATTCACCAGGATTATTTCAAATTTATCCAGAGGATAATGCAATCCGGACAAGGACTTGAAAAGATTCGGAAGGTTTTCAGCTTCATTCCTGTACGGAATCACAATGGTAAACCCCGTTTCAACATCAATTTTATAAAGCCTGAAATCAGGCAGTCTTTTCCAGCCATAAATAAGAGCCGTAATTAAGCCTAGATAGCAGGCTGTAACGAGTACGATAAAAATAACTAAAAGCATGACCGGTTGGTTTGACGCTGCCAAAGCAGAATTACGTAGCTTTGTGAAAGTCCCAAATTAGGTATTTTTAGTGAGCAAATCTTCTGAAAAATCGGTTTTGAAAAGCGAAAAGATCATTCTTGGCATCGATCCCGGAACCACGATCATGGGTTTCGGCCTCATAAAAGTTGAAAATAAAAAGATGAGTTTTATCCAGATGAATGAACTTCAGCTGAGTAAGTACAAAGACCATTATGTAAAACTAAAACTGATATTTGATCGAACAATAGAATTGATCGATAATTATCATCCGGATGAAATTGCGATCGAGGCTCCATTCTTTGGGAAGAATGTCCAGTCCATGCTCAAACTGGGACGTGCCCAGGGAGTAGCTATGGCTGCCGGACTCTCAAGACAGATTCCCATCACCGAATACCTGCCAAAAAAGATCAAAATGGCCATTACCGGTAACGGAAGTGCCAGCAAAGAGCAGGTAGCTAAAATGCTTCAAAGTCAGCTGAACATAGGAAAACTTCCAAAAAACCTGGATGCAACCGACGGGCTCGCTGCAGCGGTATGCCATTTCTACAATTCCGGCCGAACCGAAATCGGAAAAAGCTATACCGGCTGGGAGGCGTTTGTAAAGCAGAACCCTGGTAAAATTAAATAATGAAACAATTTGAGAATTTGAAAATTTGAGGATCAGCATTTTCAAATTGAATAATTTTTCAATTATCAATTAGCAGTAAACAATTATCAATGACCGACTTTAATAAAAAGAATATTCTTGCTGATAAATCTTATCAGTTTGCATTGAAAATTGTTTCGGTTTGTAAAGAATTGACTTCCCAAAAAGAGTATATTTTATCCAAACAACTTTTAAAATGTGGGACATCTATCGGGGCGAATGTAGCAGAAGCCAATGGAGCAATTTCAAATGCAGATTTTTCGGCAAAAATTTCAATCGCTTATAAAGAAAGTCTGGAAACTAAATATTGGCTTAGATTATTGAAGGATTCTAATTATCTGAAAGAAGAAAGTTTTGAAAGTCTATTTGAATCTGCCGATGAACTTTCAAGAATTTTGTATTCCATCCTGAAATCCACCAGAATCCAACCAAAAAAAGACAATTGGTAATTGTTAATTGATCATTGTTAACTGATGAGCGGTATCTATATACATATCCCCTTTTGCAAACAGGCCTGTCATTACTGTGATTTCCATTTCTCTACATCAACTAAGAAAAAATCACAACTGGTAGAAATGTTATGCCGTGAACTTGTTTTGCGAAAAAATGAACTGGATTCTGAAGAGATTGAAACCATCTATTTTGGAGGTGGCACTCCTTCTCTGTTGAACAAAGAAGAGTTGGAGCATATCTTTCAAACGATCTTTGATAATTTTGAAATATCTGAAAATGCCGAGATCACACTGGAAGCAAACCCCGATGATCTTTCTCAAGAGAACTTAAAAATGCTAAGTGAATCGCCGGTTAACCGACTGAGCATTGGTGTACAGTCATTCTTCGAAGAAGACCTGCAACTTATGAATCGGGCTCATAATTCTGAAGAAGCCCTGAGTTCATTAAAACATGCGAAGCAATATTTCGATAATATCTCCATTGATCTTATTTACGGAATCCCGGGACAAAGCAATGAACAATGGAAAGAAAACCTTCAGACAACTCTTGATTTGGACATCCCCCATATTTCAAGCTATGCCCTCACGGTGGAACCCAGAACAGCTTTGGAAAAGTTCATAGAAAAAGGCAAAGTAAAGCCTGTAGATGACGAACAGTACAGGGAACAATTCGAGATTCTGGTGAACACTCTTACCACACACGGATTTGAACATTATGAGTTCTCAAATTTTGGAAAACCGGGTTATCATTCGAGGAACAATATGGCTTACTGGATGGGAAAAACATATCTGGGGATTGGACCTTCGGCTCATTCGTTCGATGGAAATTCCAGAAAATGGAATATCAGTAACAATACGCTTTACATAAAATCTCTGGAAAAGGATAAGATCCCCCAGGAAACCGAAGCGCTCTCCATTTCCGATAGGTATAATGAGTTTGTAATGACCCGGCTAAGAACCAGATTTGGCGTTGAGATAAAAGAGCTTCAGGAAAAATTCGGGAAGAAATTCTCAACTCATTTTGTCGAGAACGCTGAAAAATTCCTCCGGGATGGATTAATGAGAAATGATGATGGCATTTATCATATTACTCAAAAAGGGAAATTCCTGAGTGATGGAATAGCTGCGGAGTTGTTTTATATTGATGAAGCGTAAACCTGACCTCTCGACTAAAGCCTGTGCTGAGCATAACCGAAGTACTCGAGGTGACAATTCTGAAGTCATTCCGAGCAGAGCGAAGGAATCTCAATTGAATAAAGAGACTGCTTCGTTTCACTCGCAGTGACTTAGGTGGAGTCATTCCGAGCGGAGTCGAGGAATCTCAAAATAGTAAAAGGACTGCTTAGTTTCACTCGCAGCGACTGAGAAATCTTATTCTTGAAATTGAATTATTATTTATCAACTAACAATCATAAATTTGTGTTGACCAATCTAAATTAAATGCTTGCTACGATTAGCCATAATGGCAATTCCTATAAAATCGATTTTTCCCGTCCGCTGGATATTTCAATAAGCCTTCGAGGTGATGAAAAGAATCCAATGGCCTGGTATCTTAAACACCCCGAAATAGAACCGGTTAGGGATGGAGATTTCATCGGAAAGGTAAGCGCAGGCGCTTCAGTAAACTTCAATAATATCTGGTTCAATCCCCATGCTCATGCCACGCATACCGAATGCGTGGGGCATATCAGCAATAACTTTCACAGCATTCAGCAGCATTTAAAGACCTTCTTTTTCAAGGCGAGGCTCATTTCTGTGGAACCTCAAAAGAAGGAAAAAGATCTGGTGATCACCCGAAAGATGATCGAAAACAAATTGGATAATACAGATTTTGAAGCTCTAATCATAAGGTGTCTTCCAAATTATATTGGTAAGATCTCCAAACATCATTCAAACTCGAACTGGCCCTATCTTGAAGAAGATGCCGCTACCTTAATTAGGGAAAAAGGAATAAAACATCTTCTTACAGATCAGCCTTCTGTGGATAAGGAAAAGGATAACGGTAAACTACTCGCGCATAAGGCCTTCTGGAATTATCCTAAGAACACACGTTTTGATGCCACCATAACAGAGCTGATCTATGTTCCAAATAAGATCGAAGACGGCGATTATTTTTTAAACCTTCAGCCTGCTTCTTTCGAAAACGACGCAGCGCCCTGCAAACCTGTGCTTTATCAAATCATGAAATAATAATGAACACCGTTCTAAAACTCGAAGAACTGGCCATGCTCCTTTTTGGTGCCTGTACCTTTAGTTTACTTGACTACAGCTGGTGGTGGTTTGCCGGTTTGTTTTTAGTTCCCGATATTGGAATGCTGGGATATTTGATAAATAACCGGATTGGTGCTTTTACTTATAATCTTTTTCATCACAAGGGAGTTGCAATAGCATTAGGCTTAACCGGAGTTTTTATGGCAAATGAAGAATGGCAATTAGCAGGCGTCATTCTTTTTACCCATTCCAGTTTTGATCGCATGCCTGGCTACGGACTTAAATACGAAAAAGGTTTTAAATTTACCCATCTGGGGGAAATAGGAAAATAATATGGAATTACTATTTATAGGACTGGCCGTTGGTGCTGTAGTGGCTTATTTCATTTTTGCCCGCTTCAATAAGGAGCGTTCAAGAATGAAAACCAGTGAGCAGTCTGTTGTCCTTATGGATAAGATCCGGAGCGTATGCAAGTTCATTACGGTGGAAGGTGATTTTTCTGAGATCTATCATTATGAGAATATGAAGGAAAAGTATCTTAGCCTGTTCCTCGGAAAGAAAAAGGCCATCGTTTTGGTGAATGCCAAGGCTCATATTGGCTTCGATCTTAGCAAGATCAGGATGGAAAGCGATAACCAGCAGAAAAAGATCATTTTGACGAATTTCCCGCAGCCGGAATTGCTTACCGTAGAGACCGATTTCAAATATTATGATAAAAGAGAAGGCTGGGCGAATCCTTTTACTACCTCCGATCTTACAGACATTAATCGTGACGCGAAAAAGCATATTGTAGATAAGATCCCTCATAGCGGACTTATGGACCAGGCTCGTAAAGAGGCTCTTGATACCATCGTACTTATGGAAAAGATTGTAGAAACCATCGGCTGGAAACTTGATTATACGGCTTTGACTATTGAAAACAAGGAAGCTAACCGGATAGAGGAACAAAAAATCTGAGATTCCTCACCCGAATTAATGGTTTCGGAATGACCCTATTCTGTTAAGTCATTTCGAACGCAGTGAGAAATCTTTTATTAAGATAGTCATGAATATAGACACCTTCAGAAATTATTGTCTAAGCAAAAAAGGCGTGACCGAGGATCTGCCCTTTGGCCCTGACAACCTTGTTTTTAGGGTAATGGGTAAGATGTTCTCTATAGTTTCTCTTGACGAAGTTCCCCTAAGGGCAAATCTTAAGTGTGATCCCGAGCGCGCTCTTGAACTTCGTGAAGAATATGATGGCTCCATTCTACCGGGTTACCATATGAATAAACAGCATTGGAACACACTGGTGCTGGACCACAGACTTGACCCAAAGCTGGTTTTTGAACTTATTGATCATTCCTACGAACTGGTGGCAGATAGCCTAAGTAAAAAACTGAAGAAAGAACTCGAAGATCTATAATGACAAATCCAACAGAATTTTATAACAGTCGAAGCTCAGACTATAAAGAAACCCACCGGAAACTTTCCAAGAAACTGATCTTTTCAAGCACTCTAAGGCTAATCGTTTTTCTGACCACATGCCTGGCTGTCTATTTTTTCTTCGGAAACGCGAGCATCCTTATTCCGGTAGTGATCATCCTTATAGCAGTTTTCATTTTCCTCGTTTCAAGGCACACCGATCTTAAAAAAGAAAGGGAAAAAATAAAGGCTCTTATCGAAATGAATGAAAAAGAGCTCCATATTCTTAAAACGGGAGATTTTTCTGGTCTTCCCGATGGAAGTGAATTTGATATTGAAGGCCATGAATTTAGCAGGGATATTGATCTTTTCGGAAGAAAATCATTCTTTCAGTACCTAAACCGTACAGCACTTCAGGAAGGAAAGGCAAGACTTTCGAGGATCCTTCTAGCCAACAGGATTGACAGGATTAAGCGAAAACAGGAGGCGGTAAAAGAACTTGCCGCAAAAGCTGACTGGAGGCAGAATTATACTGCGACGGCCAGACTGGTGAAAACCGAAACCGATTCTCAGACCATTATGCACTGGATAAGGAATTATAAGAGTTTTGTTCCTAAATATATGAGATGGTTCCCAAACGTATTTACAATTTTATCGGTAGTGGTATTCCTGGCTTATTATTTTGATCAGATCGGTTTTTCTCAGTTACTGCTCTGGTTCCTTATAGGGGTTATGGTCACCGGATTTTATCTGAAAAAAATAAATGAGCTTTCTTCCAGCGTAAGTAAAGTTCAGGACACCTTTCAGCAATATCACCAGTTACTGGCATTCATAGAAAATGAAGAGTTCGAGTCAGAACTTATGATCAAACTTAAGGATTCCATAAAATCAGAATCGAAAAAGGCTTCGGTAATACTCCGTGAATTCTCCAAAGCCATCGATGCACTGGATCAGAGGAACAACCTTCTTTTTGGGATTTTCGCCAACGGATTTTTCCTCTGGGACCTGAGACAGTGCTACCGCTTCGAGAAATGGATAGAACACCATCACACCGCTGTGGAACACTGGTTTGAAGCAGTAGAAAGAACAGATGCCTATAACAGTCTTGGGAATTTCGCCTTCAATCACCCACATTATCATTTTCCTGAAATACTTTCGGAAAAGAAAGGAATAAAAGCTAAAAATCTTGGACATCCCCTCCTAGATATAAAGAAGCGGGTAAATAATGATTTTGAGATCAACGGCGAACAGTTCTTTATAATTACCGGTGCGAACATGGCTGGAAAAAGTACCTTTTTGAGAACCGTAGCCCTTCAGATCGTCATGTCTAACATAGGTCTTCCGGTTTGCGCGGAAAGCTGCGGCTATTCACCGATCAAACTCATTACCAGTATGCGTACCAGTGATTCGCTGGGAGATGACGAATCTTACTTCTTTTCAGAATTAAAAAGGCTGAAATTCATTGTAGACAAAATAGAAAAAGAAAACTATTTTATCATTCTTGATGAGATCCTTAAGGGTACGAATAGTACTGACAAAGCGATCGGGTCCAAGAAATTCGTTCAGCGACTCGTTGGTAGCAGATCTACGGGTATCATCGCTACTCACGATCTTAGCCTCTGCGAGATAAGTGAAGAACTGGAACAGGTCAAGAATTTCTATTTTGATGCCGAAATCGTAAACGATGAACTTCATTTTGACTATCATCTCAAGACCGGCATTTGCAGGAATATGAATGCTTCTTTTTTGCTCAGGAAAATGAAAATCGTGGAGGAGTGAGATTCCTTCACTTCACTCGGAATTACAAAAGGGTCACTGCGAAGGAGCATCACGACTGAAGCAGTCTCTCAATAAGACCTTATATTTGCCAGATATGGACTCATTATCCCAGATCGTATTAGGAGCTGCCGTAGGTGAAGTGGTGCTCGGCAAAAAGGCGGGCAACAAAGCCATGCTTTATGGTGCCATCGCCGGGACTATCCCGGACCTGGATACCTTTGTCGGGAATTTTTTCGATACTATTACAGCTATAGAGATGCACCGGGGATTCTCACATTCCATTGTCTTTTGCTTGATTTTCGCGCCTATTTTTGGATGGATCATTTCAAAGATCGAAAGCAATAAGGAAGTAGGTTGGAAAAACTGGTCGTGGCTTATGTTCTGGGGCCTATTCACCCATCCGTTACTGGATGCTCACACCACGTGGGGAACGCAGCTGTTCTGGCCGTTTGATATAAGGCTGGCGTACAAGAATATTTTTGTAATAGACCCCTTGTACACCATTCCATTCCTGGTTTTCCTGATCATGGCTATGCGAAGAAAAAGGACCGATCCAAAACGAAAAAAGTACAACAGGCTCGGAATAATAGTAAGCTGTATTTACTTATTGATCATCACCCCCTCCCTTAAATTTTATACTTATCAGAAATTCGAAAAGGCGCTCGAAGATCAGCAGGTAGATTATCAGAGAATGGACACACGCCCAACTCCGCTGAATGCCATTCTATGGTCAGCAAATATCGAAACCGAAGATGAATTCCTTATTGGAGACTTTTCTGTGTTTGACACTAAACCTATCGAATTTCAGCATGTCCCGAAAAATTATGATCTGGCAGGAGCGTGGAGCAACAATGAAAACCTGCATCGGCTTATACAGATAAGTAAGGGCTGGTATACTTTATCTGAAGAGAAAGGAGAGCTGTATTTTAACGACCTGCGTTTTGGAAAAATGGATATTACAAACCCCGACGCTCCATTTGTCTTTAGCTATAAACTTTCAGAAGAGCACGGTGAACTGGTAGCAACAGAAACCGAAAAAGAAGTGGAGGATGCAAAAGAGCTTCTTCCCAGGCTATGGAACCGCATTCTCGGCAATTAATTATCTTTAGGGAAAAATCCGTGTATGCGTTCCCTTTTTATCGTTTTTAGCCTTTTCTTATTCTTCATCACCCCCCTCTCATCCCAGAATGAAGCAAAAGACCTGAAGAAAATCATTAAAACCTATGAAGATCATAAGCCTTTTAAACGTTCGGAACATCCTTTAGGCCTTTACACCAAGGTCCATTATGAGAAAGAAGCAGAATTTGCTGAAGGACTTCTTGGACAACTCAATAAACTTGAGCTTTCAGAATTATCTGACTCCCAGCAAATATCTGCAACCCTTCTAAAATATGATCTCATACATACCATAAAAACATATGAATATGAGGCCTATTTGAATCCGCTGCTTTCAGACGCAGGTTTTCATTTAAGCCTGAATTATCATATAAGGGATCTTAATTCTTATGACCAGGTAAAAGCTTATCTGAATAAACTAAATGCTATCCCCGAATACGTTGATCAGCATTTCGCTTTACTGAGAGAAGGTCTGGAAAAAGGGATCACACAGCCACTTGTAATCTTTCAGGGATACGAAAACACTTATGACAGCCAGATCGTAAATGATTATAAAAAGAGTTATTTCTATAAACCATTTGAACAACTTCCACCCACCCTTACGGCACAGCAAAAGGATTCGGTACGGGAGGCGGCGAAGAAAGCTATTACCAACAATGTTATCCCGCAATTCAAAAGGATCAAGAAATTCTTCGAAACCGAATATTTCCCAAAAACGAGAAAATCTCTTGGAGCATCAGAACTTCCAGATGGAGAGGAATATTATGATTATCTGCTGGAGTATTACACCACTCTGGATATGACAGCAGATGAGATTCATCAGATAGGACTCTCGGAAGTGGAAAGGATCAATTCTGAAATGAAAGAGGTAATGAGCGCAACCGGGTTTGAAGGCAGTTTTGCTGAATTTTTCGATTTCCTTAGAACCGATGAACAGTTTTATGCAGAGACTCCCGAGGAACTTCTCATGTTCGCAAGAGATATCGCCAAACGTATTGACGCGAGGCTTCCTGCATTTTTTAAAAAACTACCACGAAAGCCATATGGAGTGGCTGAAGTCCCTGCAGCAATCGCACCGAAATATACCACCGGCAGGTACATTGGTGCGTCAAATGATACAGATCCCGGCTATTATTGGGTGAACACCTATGACCTGCCTAGCCGACCTTTATATGTACTTCCCTCCCTTACTGCACACGAGGCGGTCCCGGGGCATCACCTTCAGATCTCACTGAACAATGAACTGGGAGATCGTATTCCGGAATTCCGAAGGAATTTCTATATCTCAGCCTTTGGAGAAGGCTGGGGATTATACTCTGAATTTCTGGCCGAAGAAATGGGCATTTACAGGAACCCGTATGAAGTCTTTGGAAAACTCACATACGAACAATGGCGCGCATGCCGACTGGTTGTTGATACGGGAATTCATTCCAAAGGCTGGACCCGCGAAAGGGCTGTCGATTTTATGAAAAGGAACACAGCACTTTCAATACACGAGATCAATACTGAAGTAGACCGTTATATTTCGTGGCCGGGACAGGCGGTTTCCTATAAGATTGGAGAACTAAAGATCAGGGAGTTGAGAAAAAAGGCCGAGGCCGCATTAGGCCCAAATTTCGATATCAGGAAATTTCATGAAGTCATCCTTGAAGAGGGAGTGGTCACTTTACCGATCCTGGAAAAGCGTGTGATGGCTTATATCAGAAGCGAAAGTTAGGACTAAAACCAGGCATTTCAGAATTAAACCATAATTTCAGAAAAAGAGGAAAAACCTTTAGACTATCTTTGTGGCCTGATTCAGCAAAAATGAAAATAGAAGAAAGCCTAAGGCAAAGAAGTGACTCCACCTGTGAACTTTGTAGTAAATCTGATAATCTCAATATTTTTGAAGTTCCGGAATCTCCCTCAGAAGGCCTGGAAAGCAGTATTCTTATTTGTGACACCTGCGAGGAACAAATAGGAGATCCTGAAAAAGTGGATGCTAATCACTGGCGATGTCTAAACGATAGTATGTGGAGCCCGGTCCCGGCGGTTCAGGTAATGGCATGGAGAATGCTAACTAAGTTAAAGGCTGAAGGCTGGCCACAGGATCTTCTGGATATGATGTATATGGAAGAAGATGTACAGGAATGGGCCAAAGCCGGAATTAAGGAAGAAGTAACCGAAAATAGCCCGGTACATAAGGACAGTAATGGAGCCGTGATCGAAGCTGGTGATACGGTCGTACTAATCAAGGACCTTAATGTAAAAGGATCAAGCCTCACCGCTAAGCGCGGCACTGCTGTGAGAAGAGTTTCTCTGGTTCATGACAATCCTGAACAAATTGAAGGTAAAGTTGAGGGGCAGCAGATCGTGATACTTACCAAATTTGTAAAAAAAGTATGAGTTCTCAATTGAGAATTGATATTCTATTGTGAGATTCCTTCACTTCGTTCGGAATGACTAACAAAATGACTTTAATGTAGAATTCCGTCAAGCTGTTCCGATAGCTATCGGAATCGTTTCAGCTTCTACATCTAAAGATCCTGAAATCAAAGATTCGACGAAGTCAAATAAATTCGGGGTGATGTGAACCATTTTAAGGTCATTTCGAAGGAGAAAAGCGACTGAGAAATTTCCTGAATCAAATTATTTAATAATAGATTTCTCCATACGTTCGAAGTGACCATTAAATAAAAAAGCGCGGCCAATGGTCGCGCTTTTTATAATTAGTAAGACAGGAGTTACTGAACCTCAGCAGGTTCCTCCTCGTTTTTCGTTTCAGTTTGTTTTGCTAAATAACTATATTCTTTAGCATAATCCATCATCTGCTCTTCAAAAGATTCCGGCTGGGTCACTTTGATTGCCGTGATCTCGCCATTCTCATTCGTCTCAGGAACGAGTACCGGATTTACGAATCCGCTGTAAGGAGCCGATTTAAAGGCTTCATTTCTCTTAAGCACTTCTTTATGAAGCTCCTGATCAACTTTTACCCCGTAATTTTCTACTAGATTCTTAGCCGCTTCATAATCTCCTTCAGATTTGATCCTTTGAGTCTCTCTTAAAAGCTGACCAAAAAGTTCTCTAAGTTTCTGATAATCCTTTATATCATAATAGGTTTTACCATCTTTCTGTACCTTTTCGATTACTCCTTCTTCCTTACCTTTTTCAAAAACCCAGGCGCTCACCCACTGGCGGTTTCTCATATGCGCTTCCTCGATATCAGCTCCCTGCTCTATTCTCACCAACTGGGTCATCAATCCGTTTCTGATATAATCGTTATAGGCTGCTTTTCCAAGCTTTTCAACATCATCAGTAAGTCCAAGCTCTTCAAGCTTAGGATCCATCAGATAATAAAGTCCCACAAGATCGGCACGGCCTTCTTCCAGGGTTGAAGCATAGCTCTTCAGAGTTTCCTTGGTAGTTCCCACACCTTGGTTCAACTGGCCAGAAGCGTGACCCACCACTTCGTGAAGGGCGGTATGAAGTTTATCAGCTTGTTTACCGTACTCTTCAGACAGAGCTATCTCTTCCTCATCATGAGCAAATTCTTTCAGCTTTTCTGATCCACCCGCATTTTCATAAGCATTGATAATATTTCCAAGAGAAACAGATTTACTTCCGTGAGCTTTTCTTATCCAACTTGAATTAGGTAGATTCACCCCTATGGGTGTACTTGGAGAAGCGTCTCCGGCCTCACCCGCCACGATCACCGTCTTATAAGTCACTCCGACCACAGAATCCTTTTTGTGCTCATCCATGATAGGTGAATTATCCTCAAACCATTGAACATTCTTCTCAACGACGCTCATCTTTTCAGACATATCAAAATCCTTGATCTGAACTATGGTTTCATAAGATCCGGTATATCCCATAGGATCATTATATACTTCAATAAAACTGTTGATATAATCAATATTCCCATCGGTGGCTTCTACCCAGGCAACATTATAGTCATCCCAGGTTTGAAGGTCCCCTGTCTTGTAATATTCTATAAGAAGTCCCAGTGCGTTTGCCTGCTTTTCGTTTTCGGCAACAGCTTTGGCTTTTTCAAGCCAGAAAACGATCTTATCTATTGCATCGCCATAAAGCCCACCACTTTTATATACTTTTTCAACTAATTCACCATTCTCTTTAACCAGTTTGGTATTAATTCCAAAGGCAAGAGGCTTCTCGGGATTTGGAGATTTTTTTGCCTGGTAGAATTTTGTAACTTCTTCAGCAGTTATCCCTTCCCCGTAAAAATTAACAGCTGAACCTTCCACAAGACCTTTTGATTCGTCAAGGTTCACCTTTTTCATATCCTTATCGTTAAAGATCACTTCCAAAGGCTCCCCGGTAAGTTCGGTTCCGGTAGATTCCAAAAGGCTGTTTAAATATTCCTTACTGAATCCAGGCTTCAGCTTATCATTGGAATAATGATGATGAATTCCATTTGAGAACCAAACCCTTTTCAGGTAAGTCTCAAAAGCTTCCCATTCCTCAGAAGATCTCTCACCTTCGTAGTTGGCATAGATATTTTCGAGAGCATCACGTATCTCAAGATTGTGTTTGTAATTCTGGTCCCAGATGATATCGCGCCCTGACAGACCGGCCTGGGTAAGATAATAAACCAGCTTTTGCTCCTTCAGGCTAAGATTTTCCCATCCGGGGATCTGATATCGCAGGATCTTGAGATCAGCGAACTCATCAACTTTGTATTCAAAGTTTTCGGAAGTTGCTACCTCCTTTGGCTCAGTTTCCTGTGAATCATCACAAGCCACAAATGTCATTGCCATTGCCAGCAATGCAATACTTAATATTTTCTTCATGTTTGTTAAGTTTTGGATTCCAAAAATAAGAAAACGGGGAATCAAATCTTAAAAAAATCTGATTCCCCGTTTTAGATTAATATTCCGGGGCATTTCGAAGATGTCCTGCGACTGAGAAATCTAATCCCTAATCAGATTTCTCTCCCGATTCTTCGGGAGAGAAATGACCTCGCTTAAAATTTTCGTCAAGCTGAACTTGTTTCAGCTTCTCAATTAAATATAGAGATCCTGAAACAAGTTAAGGATGACCGATTCGCTTTAATTACTTACTCATTTCAGTAAAATATTTATAGAACCATGGTATGGTCTCTATACCTTTCAGATAGTTCCAAACACCGAAGTTCTCATTTGGAGAGTGAATAGCATCGGTATCAAGGCCAAAGCCCATTAAAATAATCTTGCTTTTAAGCTCTTTTTCAAAAAGCGAAACTATGGGTATACTTCCACCGCTTCTCTGAGGTATAGGAGTCTTTCCAAAGGTCTTTTCATAGGCCTTACTGGCTGCCTGGTAACCTGTGGTATCTATTGGAGTTACATATGGATAACCACCATGATGTGGTTTCACCTCCACTCTTACTCCCTTTGGCGCTATGCTTTCAAAGTGCTCTTTGAACAGTTTGGTGATCTCTTTCCAGTCCTGAGCGGGCACCAGTCTCATGGAGATTTTCGCATAGGCCTTTGACGGGAGGACAGTTTTGGCTCCTTCACCAATATAACCTCCCCACATTCCGTTTACATCCAGTGTTGGTCTTATGGAGCCTCTTTCGAGAGTAGAGTAGCCCTTTTCACCGTAGACATCATCAATATCCAGTTTCTCCTTATATTCTTCAAGATCGAAAGGAGCCTCGGCCATCTTTTCCCTTTCTTCATCACTAAGGTTTTCCACCTTATCATAGAATCCGGGAATAGTGATATGGTTATTTTCATCGGTGAGCGATGCGATCATCTTGCTTAAAACATTCAGAGGGTTGGCAACGGCTCCACCGTAAAGTCCAGAATGCAAATCCCGGTTCGCTCCTGTCACCTCAACTTCCAAATAGGAAAGTCCACGCAGGCCGGTAGTAATAGAAGGCACATCCTTAGCGATCATTCCGGTATCGGATATAAGGATCACATCATTTTCAAGACGATCTTTATATTCTTTTATAAACCATTCCAGGTGTTCACTCCCAACTTCCTCTTCACCTTCGATCATGAATTTCACATTACAGGGAAGTTCATCATTCTTTGTCATATATTCCAGGGCTTTCACGTGCATGTACATCTGCCCTTTATCATCACAGGCGCCCCTGGCGAAGATTGCTCCCTCGGGATGGATCTTTGTTTCCTTGATCACAGGTTCAAAAGGTGGTGAATCCCAGAGATCAAGAGGATCTGGCGGCTGAACATCATAATGACCATACACCAGAACGGTAGGCAGGCTTTTATCGATGATCTTTTCGGCATAAACTACAGGATGGCCGGGCGTATTACATACTTCAGCCAGATCACAACCTGCATCGAGCAGGTTCTCTTTCACTACCTCAGCCGTTTTTAGCATGTCATTTTTATAAGCGGGATCGGCACTAATAGAAGGAATTTTCAATAGCCCCTTAAGTTCGGCCAGGAAACGTTCCTTATTATTTTCAACGTAATCTTTTATACTATCCATATAGGCTTTTTTCGAATTTTCGTAAAGTTAGGAATAATTTTTCGCGAAGCTATTTGTTATTTAAAACTTATGTTTATATTTGCATCCGCTTAGGAAAACTAAGTGACCAATTCAAAAAGGACTGCGGGTGTGGTGGAATTGGTAGACACGCTAGACTTAGGATCTAGTGCTTCACGGCGTGGGGGTTCGAGTCCCTTCACCCGCACCAGAAAAGCCGACTTTTTTAAGTCGGCTTTTTTATTTTCAAAACTTTAAGCATCTCATTTTCCACTCTCCTTAATAACTTGAAAATGAGCTTCAGGTTTTAAAAAAATCCGCTTTTAAATAAAATGGAAATAATTTCACTTTCGTCATAATTTATTCAGGCTTTTTGCGACTAAAAATACGGGATAACCCGGGTTTTAGCCTTTAAAAATTTTAGTTATGAAAACTAAGAAAAATCCAAAGGCCGATCTTGCCAAATACAGACTTATATTCGTTCAAATAGGATTAATCGTAAGCCTGGGAATCACTTATATTGGAATAGAATGGTCTTTCAAACAGGACACCGAGTATACCAATGAAAAACTTAATATAGATATGAGCATCACAGAGGCTCCCCCCGTTACTCAACTAAAGCCTCAAAATATGCCTCCACCACCTCCGCCTCCTGTACCGGAAATTATAGAAGTAATAGATGATGAACTGGAAGTTGAAGAGACGGAAATTCAGTCTACCGAGACCAGCCTAGATGACCCCATGGAGAAAGTGATACCGGTAGAGGCCATAGTTGAAGAAAAAACAGAGGAAAAAATCGAAGAAGTGCCCTTTGTTTTTATTGCCAACACCCCTGTTTATCCTGGTTGCGAGAACGAGACTGAAAATGATACTAAAAAGAAATGCATGTCTGATAAAATCCAGGAGCTGGTAAAGAAAAATTTTGATACCGATCTTGGTGCTAACCTGGGTCTTGAAGGCATTAACAGGGTAATTGTAGTTTTTAAGATAGATTATAAGGGAGATGTCACCGATATTCGTGCACGTGGGCCCCATAAGGCACTCGAGAAAGAAGCCATACGAGTGGTGAAATTAATCCCTAAAATGACCCCGGGACACCAAAGGAACAAACCGGTGAACGTATCCTATACGTTACCTATAGTCTTCAAAATTGAGCCGGGCATTTAGAAATTTTCAAAACTTCAGTTCAAAACCTCTTACTTCAATTTACTTTTGATCGAATACAAAAATCGGGGTTTTACCCCATCCCTATTTTCCCGATCATCTAATAAATTTGGGAAGACTGCTTATCTACATTGCATTTTTTCGCCCCGGTTTGCCATAATTGTGTATACAACCATTCTTTTATAAACCAAATAGTGATGAAAAATTTCAACCTAAAGCAGGTGTGCTTAATGCTCTGCCTGCTGCTGTTCTTTTCCTGCAGCAGAGAAGAGAATGATCCCATCCAATTAGAAGACCAGGTGCAGCTTAACTTTAACACCGTGATCCTGGATATGATGAATCGATCAAGCCTAAAACAGTCTATTTCTGATGTTCCTGACTGTTCTGATGACACTCCCTTTTATGTGGAATTAATTTTAATGCAGGGAGACACAGAAATGCTCGGAGATCCCAGTGCACCATTTAGAGCCGATCTGGAACCCGGACAGCTCTTCACCAGGGATACTCCCGGCCTAAAACTGCCTCCCGGCACCTATGGCCTGGATCATTTTGCAGTTTATAACGAAGCCGGAGACCTGTTGTGGCTGGCTCCAAGAATAGATGGGGACATGGCCGCCTTTTCCGATAGTCCGCTACCCATGAATATAGAACTTATGGCAGGCACCAAACCTTATATGGATATCCCGGTTATGTGCTATGACAACAGGGACGTTAACGAGTATGGGTATCTTTTCTTTGAGCTGGATGCTATTCCTTTGTTCCAGTATTGTTTCTTCGCAAATTATTGCGATGATAATGGCAGGCACTATCCTGCGAGGTATGCTGTTGAAATTAGTATAGGCGATAATATTCTTTATGAAGAAGAAATTAGTGTAACCGGCATTAATGAAGATGGAGAGTATTTTGCCGATCCTCTTTGTCTAGTTCTACCCGACCTGGAGATCTACGATGACGATGAAGAATATATAGACTACACCTTAAGACTTTTGGAATGGGAAGGAGTTTATTCCATAGAGGAAGAGATAGAAGTAAGTGGAAGTCTTAGCAGAGAAGATATCGAAGACCAGTTTAACGGAGATGAAAATGTAGAATATGAGCATGTTTTCTTTAATTGTGATGCCGGTGATTCAGAACCTCCTGAAGACCTTCCGGATATAGAGGAAGCAGCATTTTCAAATCCCACTAACATTACCAATCCATATTATGGCCCTCCAGCAGGTCATATTTATGAATATGAAGGCTACGAACTTGAAGATGGAGAACTTCCCGAAGAACCTTCTGAAGTGATCTTTATAGAAAGAAAGACCGAAACTAAAGTTGTGATGGGAGTAACCACCATCATACAGAGAGATTATGTGATGGAAGATGGTGTGATTATAGAGGATACCGATGACTGGCTCGCCCAGGATGAGGACGGAAACCTATGGTATTTTGGAGAAGACTCTAAAAATTATGATGAAGAAGGAAATTTCATCGATAATGAAGGCTCGTGGGAGGCCGGCGTAGATGGAGCCTTACCCGGTTACTGGCTTCCTGGAAATCCTTTTGTGGGTCAGATCTATTACCAGGA
The DNA here is from genome assembly GCF_023805255.1 of Gramella jeungdoensis. Classification (GTDB taxonomy): domain Bacteria; phylum Bacteroidota; class Bacteroidia; order Flavobacteriales; family Flavobacteriaceae; genus Christiangramia; species Christiangramia jeungdoensis. Next base: position 91,900 of record NZ_JAMSCK010000002.1, on the reverse strand, counting down.
ATGGTATGCAGGAGAAGCGGAAGATTTTGCCGAAGTGATTGCCATAGATGAAACAGTGACAACCGACCTTGGCACCTTTGAGAACGTACTGGTTACAAAAGACATCAACCCGTTTGAAGAAGATGTGTACGAACTGAAATATTATGCTCCGGGCACAGGACTGATACTCGAAGAAAAATATGAGGAAGGTGAACTTGTTGAAGTGGTTTACCTGGTTGGAATAATCGTTATAGACTAAGATTTTTTCAGTCTCATTTATAGGAACGGGCGGCATTGAACCATTGTCGCCCGTTTCAAATTTTTAAAATATTTAAAGCGGCGTATTTTTCTTATTTTGTTGACCCTAAATTAAATCATTATGAAATCCTCCCTACAATATAAAATATTGCTCCTAATAAGCCTTTCTTTCTCATTGAATGCAATTAGCCAAAAGAAAATAGATAAACTACCTAATGTGGTCTTTATCCTGGCCGATGATGTAGGCTATGCCGACCTGGGAATAGATGGAGGAACCGTACCCACTCCAAATATAGACAGTCTTGCCATGCAGGGAATGCGATTTACAGATGCTCATTCTCCCGCGGCCTTATGTGCTCCTTCACGTTTTAGTCTGCTTACCGGAAGTTATCCCTACCGCAACGGTCGTCCTGGCGGTTCATGGGACGTGAACAATAGTTCCGGTTTTAGTTTTAACGGAGACCGAACAAAAGCAGGGAGACATATCACCGTAGGAGAGATCATGCAGGATGCAGGTTATAAAACAGCCTTTTTCGGAAAAATGCATCTTGGGGGAAATGTCTATAATGAGAAAGGAGAGGTTATTCGGCAGAAAAATAAACTGAACACCATGGATTACAGCCGCGGCGTGGATGACGCCCTTAGCAACCATGGTTTCGATTACTGGCTGGGGCTGTTAAGCGGAATCCAGCATGAGCCTTATGCTTATTTCGAAAATGGCAAATACAGGCCGGCAGACCTAAGTAGCCCGGCAACCAACGAAAGTACGAGGTTACTTAAAAATGGTTTTTACCGGGTTAGCGATAACGGACTTTCGGAAATAGTTGAGGCGGGAAATGTTCCCGCACGGGGCGACGTGAATTATGACTCCAGCCAGGCAGGAATCATACTAACTAATGGAGCGGTTGAATTCATTGATCATCATGTTAAGGAAAACGAGGATAAGGGAAAAGACCAACCTTTTCTATTATACTTCGCTTCTCAAGCCATACACGTTCCCCATACTCCTCCTTTCGATTTTGACGGAGATCCTGAAACCATAGACGAACAGGTTTATGGAAAAACGGGTGCAGTTACATCAGACATGCTGTATGAACTGGACCTTCAGGTGGGGAAGATCATAGAAAAACTTAAGGAAGAAGGCATCCTCGAAAATACGCTTATTATTTTCACCAGTGATAATGGTGCACTCTGGCCGCGGGTAACCCATTATGGAGATCCCTCCCATGACAATAATGGGCCGCTTCGGGATTATAAAGCCTCGATTTATGAGGGCGGGCACCGTGTTCCCTTCATCGCCAAATGGGGAGATGGAACCGAGGCCGGCTCGGTCATAAAACCGGGAAGCGTTTCAGACCAGTTGATCGTAGGCCATGACTGGGTTGCAACCATGTATGAACTTACACAGCAGAATATGGAGGAAGACCAGGCAAAAGACAGCGCTTCATTATTGCCGATCCTTACCGGGAAGCAGCCCGAAAATGAGCCATTGCATGAATTTGTTCTTTACCAGGCCGGGTTTGCTTTTGATGGTGCCATCCGCGAAGGCGATCTTGTCCTCATGGTGGACCGTGAAAACCAGGCTACAGAACTCTATGATCTTTCAACAGATCTTGGACAGGAAAATAATCTTATAGATAAACCGGAATACGGGGAAACTGTAAAACGGCTTAAAGCGAAATTCTTAAAGTATAATGATCATGACATTGAGACCATAGAACCACGTACCACTACAGCTTTCAAGGTAAATTAATATACTTTTTCAGCCATGCTGAATTTTCCTGATACGTTGTGCATTTAGAATGATAAAGGCCAGTGCAACCGAAGTAAATATTAGTATGGTCTGGAATTCGACACCCATATCCATCAGGCTTCCGAAAATCAACGGGCCAAGAGCCGTACTCATTACCATGAACATGGTGAAAACGCTCCGGATGGTTCCCAGTTTTTCAACGCCAAAGACTTCAGCCAGGACCGCTGATTTTATAGTTCCTGCCATTCCCACGCTTATTCCGGCCAGGATAAGAAAAGTCAGCGCACCAAAAATACTGTCTGAAATCGCAAACGGAATAAGACCTATTGTAAACGGGATAAGATAGATCCGGAACATCTGCTTTCCGGAGTATTTATCGACCAGCACTCCACCAAGAATGGAAAAGACCACCCTGGTTATAGCATATGCAGTAAAAAAGCTGGCATATAGCGATACCGACCAGCCCTTATCTTCAACAACCACATACTGATAGAAGAAAACGGCAGTAATGGTGAAACTCAAGGCGAAACTAACTGGCATAAGTATGAAAAAAACCTTTTTCTTCAACAGGTCTTTATAGTCTTTTAAAAGAGAAAGGGCAGAAGGCTTTTTAGTCAAAGCCAGATCCCTGTCAAAGTGTTTAAGATCCAGAAAATAAAGCCTTAGCAAATATAATAACAGGAAAGCCGCACTTGCCATTGCCGCGATCTCATAATCATACCACAGAATAAGTGTGGAAATGAACAATGGAAAAACAGCCTCGCCAACCGCATAACCAAGTGAAGCTATACTAAGCGCCTTCCCCCGGTCCAGATCATAGTGCCTGGACATTACAGTAAGGCTTATGTGACTCATAAGTCCCTGGCCTGTTAATCTTAATCCCGTAAGCGCGATGATAAGTATAGCGATACTGAGATGGGAGATACCAAGTAAAAAAGATGAAAACGCAAGGCCGGCCAGAGTAAGGGCCGTTATTCGCTTAACCGGTTTATGGTCTACCATATGGCCTATGGAAAGCATGATCACTGATGCAGTTACCGTGGCGACCGCATAGACACTCCCAAAGAGTCCGTTTGAAATTGAGAAAGTCCTGAGGATTTCTGGCACATAAATAGAAATAAGAAATGTCTGCCCGAAGCTGGACAGAAAAGTGAGCACCCATCCAAAGCCTACTTCCTTTCTGTTCTTTTTGAAAAAATTAAATAGTCCGGTCAAATTGAATTTTTAAATCCTGAAAACGAAAAAGAGACCTCAACCAAATCAAGGCTGTGGTCTCTTTAAATTTTAAAACTCAAAGATATAAAACTAAATCTTCCTTATTCCTTTCAGCTTTACAAGGATCTATTATCCGAAAGGTATTTTAGGGATTCTATCAAAACCGGATCTTTATCATTGATAAAATCCTCGAGTTTTTTCTTTACCAGAATGTCAGGCTGTATTCCATAACCAACGAATTCCCGACCATCGGGATAAGTATCCTTCTTGGTACACACCCTTGCCGCAGCTCCTTTTGGTAATTCGAATACGTAAGGCTGGCCGGTGCTGCCAAAACTGGGTTCACCAATGGTAACCATATGCTCCTGATTTTCCACGAAGATCAGGAAATCCTCTGCTGCAGATGCCGTATTATGCCCAAATAGAATGACGATGGGAATAACATAGATCTGTTCAGGTCTTTCGATCTTCCATGGCTGATTATCAAAATCATGGATTAACAGATCTTTAGCTGCAAGATATGTATCCCTGGCTCCCGGATTTCCAATAGTATCCTTTTCCTGAGTCCATCTTCCCCAGGCTTTATATGTAGCAATATGTTTCCTGGTGGAAGATTGCGAACCGTATAAAACAGTGTCCTTCACAAAATATTTGAGAATATTAACCCCAATATCAGTATTACCGCCACCATTATTGCGGAGATCGATGACAATACTCTTTGCTTTAGCTATTTCGGGAATTTTCTCCTCGAACATTTTAACTATAGCTTTATCACCAAAAGAATTCAGCGCAAGGTATGCCGTGGTTTTGTTAAGCCATTTGAATTCCAGTAGTTCACCGGAACCTGTCTCTGGCACCATCTTATCCTCTATAGCTTTTCCCCGGGTCAAAAGAACATTTTTAATCTGTTTTTCCGGAGTACGATATTCGATACCAACCGATGTTCCAATGACGCCCCTAAGCATTCTTGAGACTCCCCAATCCTCAAGAATATGTTCTGCAGAAGTAGATATATAAGGTTTTACATTCTGATCTATATACTTACTGGCTTCAATTCCATCTACAGTCAGGATCTCACTTCCCACAGGGATCTCCTCACTTTTAGATTCATTGATTCCAGCAACGATAGCCTTTCCATCAATATTGGTAAGGTAGATCTTATATTCTCCAAAATCGGTATCGGTCAACTGGTTTCGCACAGCCTCGGGCATATAGATATCCGTATGTCCATCCTTAAGCTTCGCGGAGAATTTCTCCAGTAAACGGTAATATTCATAGTCGTTTTGCGTGTGCTGTACCTCATCAATAAGCTGGATATAATAATCATCCCAGGCCGCTCGATCCACTTTATCCAGATAAACAAAATTATAGTTCACCTCCTGCCAGAAACGGGAAAGTCCATAGACTTTTTCTGCATTGGTAAGCTCAGCTGGCATTTGTGACCACACAAAATTGCCAAAAAGAAAAATTGAAAGAAGTAATTTGTATCTCATGATGGTAGTTTTTTCAATAGACTTCCATCATGAAATTTTGTTACACAGGTTAGGATATTTTCTTAGCTATTATTACAAGATCCCGGATACCCTCTTTATTTACAGGATTTTCCAGGGTATAAATTTTAATGATCCTGAAGCCCTGCTTATCCAGGTTTCTTAAAAGATAATCTGACTCATAATAATTTATATAAAGTTTTTCCTCTGCTGAAGATGAACCCTCATATCCCGATTTTTTGTGATCGGCTTCCATAGTGCTTAAGTAAACTATTCCACCCGGATTAAGCAGCGCAAACATATCTTCGATGAGTTTGATGGTTTCTTTCTGAGATAAATATGGGAGACAAAATCCGCAGAGTATACCATCAAATTTTTGGTTTAACTGGCTTATATCCCTGCAATCCATAGTACGGAATTCTGCTTCAGGATTATTCTGCCTTGCGAGATCGATCATTTTAGAAGCAAGATCTATTCCCAGAATTTTAAGATCGGGGCGCAGAGAAAGCAGGTATTTTGTAAGGTTCCCCGGGCCGCAGCCAATTTCCAGAATTTCAGTCTGCTTACTATTCAAATTTTCACAAAACAGATCAAGGGACTCATGGTATAGACCAACATCCATATATTTATCCTGATATCCTTCAGCATATTTATTGAATATTGCCCTTGTATTCTCTGTTTCTTTCATATTAAGATGGTTCCGGCTAAATTGAAATAAAAAGATATTGAATTTAGCTTGCAAATTTTGGAAAACCATATAAAAAAAGGCTACCCGGGATGGATAGCCTCTTAATGAAAATAAATGAAAACAATAGAGGGTATTAATTTATAGGCAATAATACTGCGTCAATAACATGTATTATTCCATTAGAGGCTGAAACATCGGCCGCAATGATCTGGGCAGTACTTCCTATGGCCATGATCTCGGCGTCTGTATTAACCTGAAATTCTTCTCCAAGAAGAGTGGTGATATACTTATAGTTTCTGGGTGGCACTACGCTGTTTGCAGCTCTTCTACCATCGGTTACATGGTATAAAAGCACATCCAGTACGAGTTCGGCAGGAAGATCGGTAATCTCATCCACTACGGCCTCATCGGTACTTAATGCAGCATACAGAGCTTCAAATGCATCATCGGTAGGGGCAAAAACAGTGTACTGGTCATCATCGCTGCTAAATAGACCTACTAGACCTGTACCAAGTTCGGAGTCCACATAAACAAGAGCAGAAACCAACTCGTCAAATCCACCCTGCTGGGCGATCACAGCAATAGGATCATCACCTTTTTTAGGCGCGGGCTTTTTTCCGTTATCATTTATACCGGTATACAGGTCCATTACCTCATAGATAGCCAGATCAGAGCTATTAGGATCTGTCGGTGAAGGATCATCCTTTTCGCAGGCTGTAAATAGCACCACGGAAAAGAGCAATAAAACAGAGTTTAAAATAATTTTCTTCATAACAACTTTAATTTCAATTAGTTAATTTCCATAAAGATATAACTTTTGATTGTTTTGTTTAATCTTTTAACGTTTTTTTTAAACAAAATACGTTTTTGAATAATCAACCCAATGAAAAAAGAGTTAAGAAAAGAATTTAATCTACTGGGAATGCTTCAACTTACCGGTAAGCTTCCTTTAAAAAGAAAAAAATGAATCCTACCTAGAGTTTAAACTCATCATAAATGCGAGCGACATTAAAGCCCTGCCCTAGTATTTCAGAATATTGCTCACTTTTTACATCAAGTGCCGGATTGGTATGATTCATATGTATAAAGTATATTTTCTTCTTTTCCTCTTCAGGAAAATCTTTGAACAGGCTTATACTTTCTATGATGAACGGATGCGGGATCTCGGAAATATCACGATTATTAATCTCGGCAGCATCATAAAATGTAGCATCCAGAAATGCATAATCTGCCTTCCTTATCTCGGATTTAATATCCCTCTCCCATTTATGCCATTTGTCAATATCGGGGATGAATAAGGCGGTTTTATCCGGGCCTATGATCCTGAAGCCTACAGTTTCTGAATATTCATCACGGTGGGGAACCTTTAGCGGAACCACCTTCAAATCTTGAGAAAGACTTACTTCAATTTGGTTCTGAATGGGAGAAATACTGATATTCCCGCCTGAAACCAACTGACTCCACGGCCCGTTATTTTCAAGGAAGTTTTTCATTTCTGGCATGGCGAAGACCTTTACATCTCTTGCTCCCATAGCTTCCTTCCCCAGATACATAAGCCCGGTATAATGGCCAATATGAGCGTGGGTAAGAAAGATCCCGTCTGGAACTTCCTTTTGTGGGGAGGTACTCATTTGCGCCAGAGCTTTCATTTGGGTGATGATATCTGGCGTAGCTTCAAAAAGATATTTAGCATCATTCGAAGCATCGACTATTCCCAGGGAAACCACTTTCCTGTTTTTATCAGGCTCTTCAAATAAAGCTGCACAACAGCTTTTTTTGCATCCAATATGAGGTGAGCCTCCATCCTGAACGGTTCCCAGGACAATTAAAGAAACTCCGGATCTTTCAGAGTCAGGAATAGTAAAATTCTGGGCGTTAACTTCGCTTGAGATAATTATTAAAAGAATTAGTATCTGGAAAATTTTCATTTTTTTCATTTCTATTGATTGGCCTTAGAGATTGAAAAGCTTTTTGTTGAAGATAAGGATCTATCCTGAACCGAAGGCACCAGGTATTTAACGACCAGAAACACGACTACGGGCACCAGCATAAGCCCAATTAGCGAATACCAGTCATTTATTGCATGGCCTCCATCAGTAAGAACAAGACCTTCTCCCAGTGGGCCGTTTGAAAAAATACTGTTGAAAGTAAAGTTCCACCCCAGATGAAACCCAATAGGCATGGCCATGGATCCTGTCCTGTGGAATGCCAGGGCCCAGGCATAACCCATCATCCCGGTTCCAATAAAAACAATGATCATAGGCATTATATTCCCCAGAATTCCAAATGAGAACCAGTGGTAAATCCCAAAAGCCATTGCCGAAAAAAGAATGGCATTAAAGGCGCCAATTCTTCTTATCAGAATAAAAAGAATTGCTCCACGGAATAATAGTTCTTCAGTGAATACCGATTTAAAATCCCACCAGAACATATTCAGAAGCAGCTCTGCCGTAGCAGACTCATTAAGTTTCCAATGTCCCGCACTTAATAATAATTCAAGATACTGTACCCCAATACACAGGATACCGGTTACAAGGAATCCTATAAGGAACTGCATAGATCTTTTACCGGGGGGCAGGATGCCAAGAGCCAGAAGACTTCTTTTTTCAAACAAATACAAAATCCCCCAGGAAATGGCAAGGCCAAAAAGAATTCCGATCATTTATAATTTTTAAACTCCTTCAGTATGCTTTGAAAAAGGCTCTATAAACTTAAGGAAATAATTGAATAAAAGATTTGAGAGTTATTTAAGCGAAAACTAAATCAGTGTTTTTTCTTACTAGATTTTGCTTTAGGATTAAAATCGAGGCAAAGCCCAGTCCAGTATTCAAGCTCCTCTTCAGTATCAATCCCATCGGGTTCAACAAAAACAAATCCTTTCATTGGTCTTCCGGTAAAATTCATCTCTTTACAGCCTTTCTTCTTAAGGGCTTCCCGATAAATTCCTGGGTCGATTCTCGCCATAAGCTGATCTGCCACAATACCCACACACATTTTATCGTTTACCATAAAGCAGAGACCGCCCATCATTTGCTTCTCTTCAAAAGAAACAGCTTTTTGCTTTAGAATGCGCCTAACCCGATCAGCTAAAAATTCATCATAAGCCATGATCAATCTTTTGAATCAATAATCCTATAATTTGATATTCAATTTAAGAAAAAGCAAGCTTAAATCTCGCCGATCTTAGTTTTATTAATGGCTAATTTGTGACAAATCCGATCAAAAAAAGCGTGATCCTAAATTCGGGGAAATCCTTAAAGTCAGTTCTTTTTTACACCTAATTATGTTAAATCTGGTCAAAAAAGCCCGATTCACAGCTAATGTAGAGGTCATGTAGAGGCGCATATTTTGGAGTCTGACAAGCATACCTATAGTTTTATGCGTTACTAACAATTAAACCCTACTATTATGAACAATTCTACAATAAAAGAGCTAAAAAATTATGCTTTTTTAATTTTACTGATTTTCGGTTTACAGTCACTCACGGCACAGTGTCCTAATATTATCTGGCAGGATGAGTTTGACGGCACCGACCTTGATCTTTTAAAATGGACCTATCAGATCGGGGATGGTTGTGACCAGAATATCTGCGGATGGGGGAACAATGAATTGCAATCCTACCAGGAAGCCAATGTTGAAGTGAGCAATGGCACTCTAAAGATCACGGCCAGAAAGGAACGCATTAGAGGCTCTCAGTACACCTCGGGAAGGATAAATTCCAAAGGGAAAGCCGATTTCACTTATGGAAGGTTCGAAGCCTCTATAAAATTACCTGCAGGCGATGGTTTATGGCCAGCTTTCTGGATGCTGCCCACCGATGAATTTTACGGCACCTGGCCTCAGAGCGGGGAAATAGACATTATGGAGTATGTCGCCTCCAATCCTGATGAGATCCTTGGCTATATACATTATGGAGACCCGTATCCCGATAACCAGTCACAGGGAAATACCTATAAACTCCAGAATGACGTATTCTATAATGAATTTCATGAATTTGCCATTGAGTGGGAACCGGGTGAGATACGATGGTATATGGATGGAATTCTATATTCCACTAAAACCACCCAGGATATCTCACCTGCCAACTGGCCCTTTGATAAGGATTTTCACTTTCTGCTGAATGTTGCGGTTGGCGGAAACCTTGGAGGTGAAGTTAATGACAGCATGCTTCCTGCAACCATGGAAGTAGATTATGTGAGAGTTTATGACGGGTTCAAGCCTTCTATTGATGGCGAATCGGTGGTTTCTAATATGGAGTCGGGCGTCATATATTCTCTTGACAATCTGGCTTCAGGGGTAAATGTCACGTGGAGCGTACCTTCAGGCGCAAGCATAGTTAGCGGCCAGGGAACCGATTCGGTAACTATAGATTTTGGCTCTGAAAGCGGAAGCGTATCGGCTTCTTTTAACGATGGCTGTACCAGTCAATCACTAAGCATGGCTGTAGAAGTAGAGCCACCTTATGTAAAGGCTTTTTCATTTGAGAATTTTGATGATCCTGCCACCGCTACTTTTTCTTCTTCCACCGGAACTTTGACCGAAGTGAATAACCCGGCACCAAATCCTGTAAACAGCAGTGCTCTAAGCGGAAAGTATGTACGTAACAGTGGAGAACAGTATGATCTTATCGTTTACGATGTGACTAATATTACTGATGCTTCAGAATATGTATTAAAGAACAAAAAGTTCTATATAGATGTGTATACCAATGCTCCCATAGGAACTGAAATAATCCTGCAACTGGAAACCGCCGATGCTACTTCTACCAATTATCCCACGGGAAGACATAGCCGATATGTAGCTACGATCAAAGAGAATAACAACTGGCAGAGACTGGAATTCGATCTTATGGATGAACCCGATCCTTCGGCATCAGACGCCGGTGTTCAAAGTATGATCCTGCTATTCAACTCGAACAGCTTTACCGGTGACACCTACTATTATGATAATCTGGATAGCTATAATGCAGATAGCGGTGCTTCAAACCAAAGCCCGGCTGTCTCTGTCACCAATCCTTCAGACGGAGCAAGCTTTAGCACCGGCTCTACCATAAGCATAACTGCAGACGCTTCCGATGCTGACGGAACGGTGGATCTCGTTGAATTCTTTGTGAACGGCAATAGTATTGGATCAGACAATTCTCAACCTTACTCTATCGACTGGCAGGTTCCTGAAGGTTCTTCAAGCATTACTGCGGTGGCTACCGATAATGATAATGCAAGTACGACCTCAGCTAGTGTAAATGTTACAGGAGAAAATACAGGCAGTGCTACCAGTATGTATGTAACTTCAATAACAACCGGTACGGCAGATGCAGGTAAGGGAGCAAAATATGGGACTGCTACCGTCACAGTTATTGATGATCTTGGGAATCCGGTTGAAGGAGCCAGTATATCGGGAACTTTCTCGGGAAGTTTTAGCGAGCAGGCTACGGCGATTACCGGAACCGATGGTACAGCGGTCCTGCAAACCCAGGCTAGTGCAAAAGGAAGTGTAACAGTAGAGCTTTGTGTAGATGCTGTATCACATTCAAGTTTGATCTATGATAGCAGCAGTAATGTAATAACCTGTACGGCTGGTGCTCAAAAAGCCTCTGTTCAGAAAAGTGATGCCACATTATCAAAAGATGGGACTAAAAAAGTAACCACTTTAAACTTCCTTATGTCACCTAACCCGACAAGGAGTGTTGTTGAATTTTCGATGAAAGGCATGGAAGCTCTTAACAAAATAAGTATCTATGATATGAGCGGAAAGCTCATGTTCCAGAGAAAGCTAAGTAACGATACAGGAGAATTCGACATTTCTGACTTTCCTAACGGAATGTATCTGGTAAAAGTAGAGAATAATAAGAACCAGACGAAAACGCTGAGGCTTGTAAAAAGGTAGTTTCTGAAATTTCTAATAAAAACCCAGGCTTTCTAAAAGCCTGGGTTTTACCTATTGTTTTAGATAATTTGAAAATCTTCAAAACTATAATTTCCCTGTTGAAAATGTAGAAATGAATATCGTGTAAAACCAGAGCGGTCTTTAAATGAAAACAGGTTGAACTTAACCTAAGCGCGGGTCATTCAGATTCCACGGAAACTTTATTCCTTCGTGACCTTACATGAAGTTTACCGGTAATTGCCCAGCCTATCCCAAGGCCGATAAGCATTCCCGAAAACATATAAACATCTGAATCTTTAAAGAAATACCCGGTAAGAAAACCTGTGATTATAACCCCTAACCCGATAATGCGAACTTTATTCATGTTCTAAAGTTTAGTGGTCTCAGCTCTCGCAAGCTGCGGAGTAGGGAACGCGGTTAGTAGGCTAAGACTTAGATTTGGCAAGTAAACTTACACATTTTTTAAATTCCAAAAGATATTTCCTACAAAAAAAATATTAATGTAGATTTTCATTTTCAGCTTATTAGAGCTTCAATCCTGTCAAAACAAAGCCCTATTTTGACCATTTTAGTCTATTCAAAAGCCTCCGGATTAGATAGCTTTCTATCCTCGCTTATTTCCCCTTCAATGTTATAATAGGCGACAATTTCCTCAATGAGGCCATCGCGCACATAATACCATTCGCTTACTTCTAGAGAAAAATCATCCTGAATGGCTGTATAACGCACACAGGCCCTCTCTTCTCCATAAAGCTCATCGTGCAATTCAAAACGATGCCCAAGAAATTTATCTTTATTAGTTTCTACCAACTCTATGTATTTATCTTTTCCTGTAATGGTTCCATACGGACTTATATGTGAGAAGTTATCTGATACCGGTAAATTCAGAAAATCACCTTCCTCCCATTTGCTGAACCATTCTTTTATCAAATCCTTTACCCTCACCTTTTAAAGTTAAAACAGCATTCCTTAATGACATTCCCAGCACACAACTTCTGGTTTAAAACCTTCCGGGCATGAAATTTTTACGCAATTAACCGGTGCAGCGCTTATATCATCCTTAGATTCTGAATCAGAACCTTCCCTTGTGGGTAAATAAGGAATAAAATTACCTTCTTTTGTTAACATAAAATTCTTCGCTGTTTTCCATTTAAGAGCCTGTTGCGCAGCAGCCGGATCTTCAGACTCCAGATCTGAAACGACAACTTCATAAGACTTCACCTCTGTCTTCTTTGCCGCTCTCACCTTTTTTGTTACCTGGGCATTCAACCCTGCAGAAGAAATGATCATAAATCCCACTAACAGGATACCAATTCTAATTATTCCAGAAATCTTCATAACATTCACATTTACAATTGATTCACTCATATAAGTTACAGCATTTAGTCCTTATTTCATATTGTTTTATCAATAAATGCCGAAGTTAGCAGTACTGGAAACTAAAGAATTTAAACGGAGCTCCTAAGTTCAATTAGCTTTCCTTTTATGATCTCCAAAAGGAGTTCTATCTTATCAAGATGTGTCCTGTAGATCAGTATTGCAACCCTTATCCAGTAGGTATCATTTATGTTGGTAGAAGACAGGAATACACGCCCGTCCTTTCTTATTTCTTCCAGCAGCCTTCTATTAAAGTCATTTGCCCGGGTTTCATCGTCGGGCACATAACGAAACATGGCGACCGAAAGCTCTGGTTCGGGGCCCACTTCAAAACCTTCAATTTTCTGTATCTCCTGATGAAAATAACGGGCCAGGTATATCTTTTCTTCGAGTGCTGCTCTGAAGGGTTTCAACCCAAACAGTTTTAAAGGCAGCCATAGTCGCATGCCCCTGAAATGCTTGGTAAGTTCAGGAGAGATATCGGCCGGAGAGATCTCTTCATTTTCGGTATGAGTATCCTGCATATAATCTGCCAGGTAATGATGTACCTTTAAAAGCGCTTCTTTATTCTTTACCAGTACTGCTCCTGTTCCGAATGGCAGGAAAAGGGATTTATGAGGATCAAGGGTAATGGAATCAGCTCTTTCTACCCCCTTAAATTTTTCTTTCAGTCCAGGTACGAGTTTGAAGAACCCTCCATAAGCGGCATCAATATGAAACCAGAGTCCGTATTTTTCTGCAATATCGGCTATGGAATTTACCGGGTCTACCGCCCCGGTATTCGTAGTTCCTATCGAAGCATTTATAAAGAAGGGAATAAGACCACTCTCTTTATCCTTTATCATCGCTTTTTCAAGTGCTGTGGCTGACAGCCTCAGGTTTTCATCCATCGGGATATACCTTAAATGCGCTTCAGATAAACCGGCGATACGAATAGCCTTATGTAGGGAATGATGCGCCTGTTCTGATAGATAGATCACGGCATTTTCAAAATCACGGGCCTTAAGCCCCTGGGCTTCACGAGCCGTAACTATAGCGATAAGATTTGCGATAGATCCCCCTGAGGTAAGATTACCTGCAGAATTCTCAGGGAAACCCATAAGCCTGCACATCCACCTGAGCAGCATATTTTCAAGCCTGACCGCCCCGGGAGCGGCAAAGAAAACACCTGCATATCGGTTACTGATAGCGGCCATATAATCCCCCAGTGCAGAAGGATAAAGCCCGCCACCCGGAATATAACCCATATGCCCGCCTGAAGCAGGATTAATGCCGGCATTGTCAATATTGTTTTCTACGGCAGTTATTAGCCTGGTAAGTTCGGTTGGCTCTTCGCTAATATCGAATTCATATATCCCCCTGCCTTTTTCTTCGGAATGATAATAGGCCTTATCTTTTTCAATATCCTTCAGAAAGGAATCTGAGTATTGAAGTACCCGTGAGTTCCATTTTTCTTTTTGCTCCCCGGAAGGGCTTAAAATTCTGGACAAAGCTTCCAGTTCCTTAATTTTTTCAATCATAGATTTAAGACATTCAGCAACAACTTTGATTTTTCTGAACAGGAGGACAGGGGCGTGTTCCGTAAGAACAAAAAACACAACAATCTCCTTCTTTCGGTTTTATTACCTTATTACAATTCTCACATTCATAAAAGAACTGGCAGGCGTTTTCAGGCATTAGCTCTTCCTTTTCATGCCCGCACTCGGGACAAGTGATTTTCGATCTCAATTCAATTTGCATAGTCTTCAATTAGTGATTTTCTACCCGAACTTCAAATACTAGGCCTTGCAACAACCAGCCTTTCCGCCATCTTCAGAATTACAGCTTGATTTGGTTCTACCTGAATCTGAAGAATGACCTGTACAGGAACTATGCAACAAACGGAAGCTAATGCCGATGCCAGTAAGGCAGTAATCATATATTTTCCGGATGACCTCATTCTAAGCTGTTCAAAATTCAGAAATTTTATTTGTTCAGGTTATTAGTCTTCGTAAACGATCTCATATTTTATGCCCTGCAGATCTTTAAAGAACAGGGCGTAATAGCTCTCCCCATGTTGGGGGTAAAATTTGGGCTCATCCACGATCATTGCGCCGGCCGCCTTGATTTCAGGATAGATCCTGTCTACTTCCTCCCGGCTTCCCGCCCTGAAGGCAAGATGATGCAAGGCTCCAGGTTTCCTGCGATGAATGCTCTCTTCTTTGAACACATTCCTTGGTGAGTTTATTCCAAAAGTGAAATTGGGGTGATAATATTCTATCACCTCAAAATCATGTTCTGGTACCCGGCCTTTGGATTTTTTCTGAAGATCAAAACCGAGCACGGGCATGAGCCTGTCATAAAAAGCTTCGGCAGCATTCAGATCTTTCACTGTGATCTGAATATGATCTATTATCGGTTCCATATCCTGATTCGGCTGAAAATTATTTCTTAAACATGGAATTTTTCGATAGCCTGTACATGAGGATAGCCGCTCTTTTAGCCTGACGGGAAACCATATTCAGGTTACCGGTCTCATTTACGGTATGATCATCGGCTCCGCTAAGGCCCAGTCCGTCTACAGCCATTTCAACATGCCCTGCCGTAAAGGAGATGTCGGCAGCCCCGGCGTTTCTCGGATTAACCGCGTACACCTTTCCAAAACCAAGGTCCTCACTGATCTTAGTATAATATTCCAGTAACTTCTTGTTCCCATCAGCAGGAGCAAGAGGAGGGTAACCTCCATCGTCAAAACTAAGTTTCGCTCCGGTTTCCGGGTAGTTTTCAGTGACTATTTTGTTCATTATATCTTTTGCCCTGTCCAGCTGATCCAGGGAAACCGCCCTGATATCACCTCGAACTACAGCCTTCTGCGCCACTACATTGGTTTTTCCAAATGCCGAACCTCCGGTTCCATCTTCTTCCATGTCCACACTGGTGCCGCCCAGGATGAATCCCGGGTTAAAAGTGAGATTTTCCTCTGCCGACAACTGCCTATAGAATTCGTTCAGGATACGCGAAGCCTCATAAATGGCTCCGGTTCCTACCTTATCGGTAAAGATCTGTGAAGAATGGGCCGCGTTTCCGCTTACTTCAAGCTTCCAGCTGGAAGAACCTCTTCTGGAGATCACAATTGTTTCAGGGTTCCCGTCTCCGTTCTCGAAACCAAGGGCAACATCAGCTCTTTTTGCTCCATCTACCAGGTCTTTCTTGGAAAGTTCAATTGGGTCACCACTCTTCTCCTCATCGCCGGTCATTACAATTTCTATTGACATGTCATCCAGCACTCCTGCTTCCTTAAGAGCACGCATGGCAAGTATGATCACCACATCGCCACCTTTCATATCGGCCACTCCCGGTGCCTTCATGATCGAATCATTTTCCATGCTGGAACCCTGAAAAGGACTGTCCAGCTCAAAAACCGTATCCAGGTGGCCTATTAACAGCAATTTTAGTCCAGGTTTACCTTCGTGAGTAGCAACCAAATGTCCGGCCCGGCCAAAGGCTTCTCCCGAGGTGAGCCTTGTTTCAAAACCAAGTTCATCCAATTCCTTCTTAAAGAGTTCGCCTACTTTACGAACTCCTTCAAAGTTCATGGTACCGCTATTAATGTTCACGGCCTTTTCAAGGAGATCCAAAGATTCCTGAGTATGCTTATCTACCGACTTAACGATCTTCTTTTCGGCCTTGTTAAGCTGGGCAAAAGAGAATAATGGAATACTAAAAATTAAAAAGAATAAGGTAGCTTTCACTGATAGTTTCATTGATATGGGTTAAGATCCTTCCGGAGTTCGTTAAAAGAAAATCCCGTCAAAATGGGTTTATTCCGATAAAAATACAAAAAAGGGAAAGACTTTATTTTTACAAGAAATGGGCTCACAAAATAAATAGTCCGGTCTTCTCTAGAAACCGGACTATTCCAAAATAAAATATCGATAGAACTAGAGAGTTTTTTTAAGTTCCCTCAGGTTATTTTGAAAGACATATTCCCCAAGTTCCTTACCCTGTCTTTCACCTACTTCTATAGCATGTCTGAAATGATAGCCTATGTAGATCCTTGAGATGGCAGTTTCATAAGACATTTGCGAAAAACTGTTCAAATGGCGTTCAACTCCGGGTAAATAATACGGACTTGTAACATTCAGATTGACATGATCGCTGTTGAAAAAAGATTTGAAAACAGCTGCACTAGCACCTCCGGCATAGGCATGAGTTGAAGGGTATTCTGCTGTGGGAGGGGTAAAAAAACTTGATGTCCAGGTTAGATCTCCAACGGTAGCATCTACTCCATCAAAGTCCCCGGCGCGTATGGCCGAGACCGGTCTCCAGAATTTGTAATAGGCCTTGCCTTCAAATGAGGCTATATAGGCATCTATTACCGCCATTTCTACAAGACCTATTAACCTTGCTGCTTCCCAGCCATCCAGTTTTCGCTCCTCTATTAAGGTCCTTGCCAGCCGGTTCATGGAACTTGCATTGCTCTCAATCCAGAAGGCACCTATCTCGGTTTGCTCCTCAGTTCTCATGGGACAGTCGGTACATCCAAGAGATTTAACCTCGTTATAATCTGCCACATATTCACTGGAGTTTAACGGATAAAGGCCCTCGTCTCTGAATTGATCACTCGAAATTATTCCGAATGGAGTAAGCTCGCCCATATTGGGAGCGTAAGCTGCATTTTCCGGCCATACTGGAGGATTGGCAAGCATAAAAGGCATATAATTCACCTGGTATTCTCCCGGGGCGGTCCCCCCAATATATGTTTGAAAACGCAGCGGAAAATCATTTGCTCTTTTTTCCAGAATGGCTGCCACGGCGGCTTTACCGATGTTAACACCCCTGGTTTTAAGCTCAGAATCTTCAATACCTTCAAGAATTGCACTTAACTGGGCATCAGCGGCGGCTGTCGATGCCGGGAAAAGCTGCACCATCATATCCCTTGCCGCCAGTGAGACCGCAGCATCGGAAATGGAATGAATATTCTTTTTGGAAATACCGGTGACATCAACACCTGAATTATCCAGAGCATAGGTTTCATATTTTGGAACAACGTTGTTCAAAGCATCGTGCATAGCCAGCGTGACCATTGCATAGATCTTAGTTTCTGCCGGCAGCGGCATAAGGTCGTCTATAGACTGACTTAATAATTCGTTCCATTGAAGTACAACTTCATTACTGTATGAATTTATCATACCATTATTGAAGTTTTGGACGCCTTTTATGTCGGCTGAAGATAATTCGGCGTCGCCAGAATCGATCACGTCTTTTTCACAAGACCCCAGACTAAATAGGATTATTAGTCCACCTAAAAATTTGAATGTCGTTTTCATAACTGATGAATTAATTAAACAAAATGGATGACAACGCAGGGATTGACAACATAAAATTGGAAATTTCCAGACATATTCTGGTGGTAAAAAAACGACATTTATTAGGCCTTATCGGTTCAATCCCAGTGCTCTTTCTATGGACCTGGACTCTTCACTCATAAAATATGTTGGGGTGGCACCGGTAAATTCCTTATAGTCTTTCACCAGATGCTGATAATCGTGATAACCACAGTAAAGAGATATGTCAAGCCAATCGGGCCGGCGAGGCTGCATGCTCATGTAATAAGACTGGCTGAACCTGGCGATCCGGGCAAATAACTTAGGGGTTATTCCGATATAATCCTTTGCTTTTCTTTCGAATTGCCGGGAAGATAAACAGGCCTCCTTTGAAAGCCAGTCCAGGGTGAATTTTCCACTGTTGGTTACCATGAATTCGAAAATCTTATCCGATGGTCTGGAGAGCATTTTTGGTGCTGCGGTTAGGTCTAATAAAAATGTTTCAATAACCCCGATCATCTCTTACTAGGTTTCACAACTGCTAAGTCTAACATTAACCTCTCGCGCTTTTACTGGTATAACGGCCTCCAAATCTACCGCCATGTTGATAAGTAGCCTGAAAGGAATGCCGGTGAGACGATGAAGTACACCCGGTTTAAAAACAACCAGAATGATCATGATTTCATTATCGATACTAATACGGTCTATACGTTTTGTGAATTGACCCACTATAACAGATCGCGAGCGGGTATGCTTTGAATTTTCTCCAGAAAAATTTGTAACCTCTGCCCCTCTGGGATAAAAGATAATGCACTGCTCAGGGTGAGGAGGATAAGGCTTCGGGGTAGTTCTCAAATTAGAAGGAATGATAAAATGGCGTATCCTGTACAGGCTAACGTATTCCTGCAATGCTGCACAGGGATAAACATTCTCGAAAATCATCTCTATTGCCGGAAATAACTATAAACGTTTTATAAAAAAGACCGTATTAAATGTAGCCAATAAACGTTTACAAAGATGGGAGGGAAAACAATTATAATCTTACCAAATTCTCTGAAAATCCCGATTTTCCATTTAATGAATTCTGAAAATATTGTACTGAAAAATCCTATGCAGCTGAGAAAAGTGCCAGAACGAAAGGTAGACTAATAAGTGCTGAAATGATCGCGGGTTTATGCCAGCTCTTCTTTTCGAATTCCGCATCTTTCCCTATTGACCTATTCCAGAAGAATTCATTCAAGATAACTCCTCCCAGGATATTCAGGGGAATTCCCAGGTTTGTCTTTAATTCTATGGTCGTAAGGGTTAGTGCAGTTCCCAGGGTAAAAATGATCCCGAAAATAAGGACCTCCCACCTGGCCCGGTTATCGTTCACCTGTTTAAGATTGCTCATCAGGATCACCGCCCCGAATATGGTGGAAAAGATCACAGAAAAGGAATAGATCACCCTTTTGGAATAAAGTTTAGGTAAAACCTCCGATCTTTCCTTATTCATTTCCGCTGAGTCGGTTAGCTGAGAATCACTGTCTGCCATCTTCATTCAAAAATTAATATCGGCTGCAAAAATAATCATTTTTACGGGCAACCAAACAGAAGCATTTTTTAATCTCTATCCGGCCATCAGGTTTTGGAACTCCTCAAGGAATCTGGCTATATGGATCCCATCAACGAGACCGTGATGAGCCTCAATAGACACCGCCATTTTCCGGGCATTCCCATCCATAAAGGATTTCCCGAAAGTGATTTTTGGAACACTTTCTCCGGTATTATGATTCTTGGCATAGGACACCCCGGTGATCCTGAACCAGGGCAATGTTGAATAATGCACAACATCGAGCCTTTCAGAATCCTCTATGGCTCTTAAACCGGTAGAATTCTTAACGATATTTATTTGTTCTTTCAGGCTTTTACTGAATTCGCTGAAGCTTTCGGAATATTCCACATGAGAAAATCCAAAGGTCCCATCTTCCCTGCCAATGGTAGTTGCCGCATGTATCCTGTCAAAACTTACCACCTTATCATTCAGCAAACGCAGTCTTAATTCCTGAGTTCTGTTCACAGCCATAACAGACCTGTGTAAATACCAGGCGAAAAAGGAAAAATCACTCTTCTTTGAAAGCTCATAGGCCTCTGTGCAGTCGATCTCTGTTACAATTCCAAAAAAGGGATTATCATATTTTGAAAAGAACTCAAAGTGCTCCCTCCTGTTCCAGTTCTTATAGTCTATCTCTTTCATTTAACAGATCTCTTCATTATTGAATTTAGATAATTCCCGCATTTAAGAATCACTCGAAACCAGACCTCGCTTTTTACTTTCATAGGTTAGTTCCCAGAGTCCGTACAGAAGTATCCAAACCGGCAGATATAGTACCCACCAGCCCCTGGAAAGGTCAAAATAGGCAATGCTTACATAGATGATCCCCAAAGAGAAAATGATCGCGAAGACGCCATTATAAATATGAAGAAACGGCTTTGTATCTTTTTTCATCAGTTTTCTTATGACTATGATCAGCAAAGAGATCACGAACCCAAGTATGAAGACACCAACGATGATAGATCCCGCATCTAATTCTTCATTCGCGTAATAGGTGATGGTACTTCCAAACAAGAGTAACAAAACCAGTCTTGTAATCACCCAGAAGTAATAGGTCGATTTAAAAATTGTATCCAATAGTTTCATATTTTCAAGATTTCCGGGCTCAAGTTCATGTTTTCGAATCCTGATCCATTTGATCTTTAGGATCCGTCTTATCCCAGGCTGTGAAATTAATTATTTTATGTGAATGGCTGCTTAAGATTCCCTGTTGTTTACTTCAGTTTAAGGAATCAAAACAGGCCCCAGAACCTCAAACCATAACAGAAAGCCTCCAACACCTCCAATGATACCACTAAGAATAAATATCAATTGAAATCTGCGGGGTATGATCTTAAAGATCACATACATCGATAACCCAAGCCCGATAAACCCAAGTATAACTGGAACTACCCCGGGATGCAGATCCAGAAATTCGGAAATATACCTTTCATCACCACCAAAATAACCTTCCTCCCGGTATATAAATCCTAATAGAATTGAATGCAGCAGGTTAAAAACTTCACGAAGCCAGAACAAAGAAAGGAAAACAGCCAGCCAGTCTGCTATCTTTAAACCAGATCTCCTAATTCTATGCCTTCTGAAAATAAGGATTATCAAACCTAGCATTCCGGTGAGGATTGTTTGTACAGGTCCGCCCATCAATACCAGGAAATCATCAGCGTAAAATTTTTCCATATCCCGTTCAAAAACAGTTCTCTCCTCAAAGTCCAGGTCATTTTCAATGGCATATTGATTTTCAATATAGATCGAATCCAATAGTGAACTAATTTCAGAATTGTCATAATTCATACTTCCATAATGCAGTGTGGTTTCGTATCCTAAAAATTCAGCCACGGCAATATGTCCCAATTCATGACTCAGTGTTCCTGCGACGGTGAATAAAATGAAGGTAAAGCTTAATATGAGCAGGTTTTTAATGATAGTCCTGTGTTTTAAATATGAATATAGAATTACGGATTTTTGATCTACAACCTTAAAACCCCTCTAAATCCCCTGGCCGCATAATATGACTGGGCCCCGTTATGATATATAAATACCCTGTTGTATCTGAAATCGCCAAAGATAGCGCCTCCCAGTTCTCTTATTTCTGAATATGTTTTGAGCCAGCTGGAAGTTTTCGTATCAAAGTCATCAAGCTCCTGTAATTCCCTGTATTCTTCCTCAGATAGAAGTTCTATTCCCATGGCAGCAGCCATATCTTCTGCGTTATTTTCAGGCTTATGCTGTTTCCTGGCCTCCAAAGCTTCCCCGTCGTAGCAAAGACTTCTTCGGTCTTTGGGACTTTCGGTCGAACAATCATAGAAGATATACTCTCCCTTTTCATTCTGAGCGACCACATCGGGTTCACCCCCGGTGTTATCCATCTCGTTGAGGGACCAAAGCTTATCGGGATTCGCTTCAAGTTTTATCTGGATTTTCGCCCAGTCAAAACCCTGATGGCGATCCATGTTCTTTTCAAAGCGTGATCTTAGAACGCCGATTAATTCCTCTGCCTGTTGAGCCGATAATTCTCTTTTTCCTGCCATGATGATAAGTTTCTATGAGGAAAGCCTCTCCTAAAGCATGAAGATACTTATTTTCGGAAAATACTTTTTCTATTCATAACCAGGCACATTCTTGCCCAGGATTATATCCCGCTCTCCTACCCAGATATCGCCCTGTTTTTTCAGGCTTAAGAGGCCTGAAGTTCCTCCGCGCGGAGATTCGGGATCGGTTTGTTTCTTATTGAGCAGGCTGTCGCCTTTAAAATGAACACTGCCCAGCCAGTAATATTTTCCATCGGGCTCCAGGATAGTGTAATGAATGTGGGCTGGCTCAGTTCTGCCGGGATAAGGCGCCGGCTTCAGGGTATAGAAGGTATACCGGCCATTGTTATCGGTCTTTGTCCAGCCCCTGATATACCCATGCCTTTTCGCCCAGCCTTTTTCGTCACCACGGGTGGGATATATTCCCTCCTGGTTGGTATGATAAACATATACCACAACATCGCTGGCCGGGGTCTTTCCGTCTTCCTGATAAACCGTTCCTGATAATTTCATCCTCTTTCCCTCCTCGCTAAAATCGGGCAGGGTATCTACAGGCTGCAGTTCCCTGTCACCGTATTCAAATATGGCCTCGCAACCTTCGCAGGGGCCACCAACTAGCCTGTTTTCTGAATTTTGGCCTTTACAGCCCAAAATGATTACAGGGAGGAAGAATAAAATGATGAATGGAGAATATCTACGTCTCATGATAAAAAATATGAAGTTCCGGTCAATAATTTTTAAAATCTAACCACCTATAAGTTAAGCAATTTTTGTTGGAAAGATCGGCCACTAATTGTAATGCATGTTTCCGGCAGGCGCCTAAATCCTCTTTTTTATGTACGGCTTTATGATTATTTCCCGCTAATATCTTCCGCGAGTCCAATAAGGAGTCCTTCCACTCCCCGAATGTAACAAAGGCGATAGGTGTCTTCATAATTAACCATCTCCCCAACAAGCTGAGCACCTTTTTGGGTGAGCCTGGATACCAGTTCGTCAATATCCTCAACCGTGAACATTACTCGTAAATAGCCGAGGGAGTTTACAGGCGCTGTCCTGTGGTCAGCGATGACAGGTGGATTTAAAAACCTTGAAATTTCAAGCCTGTTATGCCCGTCTGGCGTAACCATCATGGCGACCTCTACCTGTTGTGAATCCAGGCCGGTAACATGTCCCGACCATTCTCCTTCGATGGTGGTTCGCCCTTCCAGCTGCAAACCTATTTCCTCGAAAAACGAGATGGCCTTATCCAGGGATTCTACGACAATCCCAACATTATGCATCTTTGGTAATTTACTTTTTGTCATAGTGTTTTTAAAATGTCACTTCTATTTTGAGTTATGCCTTGCTGTTAGTTGACGTTAATTTCCTGTAAACACTGTTTTTTCATCAACAAAACAAATCGGATTTCCAAAAGGATCATTCGCATAGAATAAGATTTCTCCCCAGGGCATTTCTTCAATTTCTCCCAGAAACCTGCAATCAGATTTTTTCATTCTATCCCTTATGTTTTCCAGATTGGCTACTGAAATATAGATATACTGATTTTCATGAAATTTCCATTCACCCTGGTCATCCCCATCAGATTTCGGATCATAACAGGCAAGTATAGTTCCTCCAATATCAAAATAATGCCGTCCCGGCGAAACTCTTATCCCCTTTTGATCTAAAATATCAGAATAAAATTTCTCAGCCCTGTCAATATCATTTACAGGAAGAATCACTCTGTATAGTTTTGCTTTCATTTCCAGTTTTGTTTTTCTTAGAATCCCTGTTAACAACAAGCGGAGAAGAACGCGAGGCTCAGACCTGCCTGATCAAGTTAAATATTTTCTTTCTAATCTCTCCGGTCTATTAGAGATAAGCGTTGTTGCAGTCGTGATTATTTTGTCAGTCGTTTTGCAGTCATAAATCTGTCTGCAACATTATCCCAATTAATAATTTCCAAAATTGTATCTACAAATTCGGCTCTTTTATTTTTGTATTTTAGATAATAGGCATGTTCCCAAACGTCAATCACTAATATCGGAACTACTCCCCATTGGGTAAGCTTCTGGTGGTTTTCACACTGTAATATTGTCAAGCTGTCTGAATAGGGTTGATAACCCAAAATTCCCCAACCACTTCCTTCAACTGTCTTTGAGATTTTGGCCACATAAGTTTTGAGTTTATCAAATGAACCAAAGTCTTTTTCTATCTGTTTTAAAAGTTCGGCTTTAGGTTCATTTCTTTTATTGGTTAAGTTAGTCCAAAAAATAGTATGGAGAACGTGACTTGAAAAATGGTATGCCAATTTTCTTGTCCATAAATCCACCTGGTCCAGGTCTCCTGATTTCAGATAGCTCTTGATTTTCTCCAAGTCCTTGTTCGCTCCTTTAACCGCTCCACCATGATGAAATTCAAAGTGTAAGTGTAGAGTTTCTTCGTCCATATATGGCTCCAAAAAGCTTTTATTATAAGGGAGTGGTTTTTGAATGAAGTTTCCATTTTCATCTACCAATTTGTCTATTCCGTTTTCAGTCACGTTCTGTGAAAAAACGTTATTGGTAGGAAGAACCGTCGCTCCACCTATAATTGCAGAGTTTCTTAGAAATTCTTTTCTGTCCATAATTTTTCCTTTGATTTATGATGGCTTTTTTCATTACTGCCAATGGTTTGCGGTTATCGCAAGTGTACAGATTTTAAAACGCGATCGCTATAAGCTTCAAATTGTCAGTTTACGGCCTGGTTTGTTAGTGAAGTTAGTTATTTTCTTTTTAAGATTGTAGCCTATTTGAGTCAGGCATTGTTACCAGGAGTTAATTTTGAATTTGCCAGTACTTCAACTTCTTCTTTTATCCCTTCAAAATATGTTTTAGCTGGTTCATCTTTTCTGAACTTTCTCATTAGAAACTCCCTTGAATTTTGTAACTTACTGACAATCAGTTTGTAAAAAACATACGCCCCTGCATTTGGGATAGCTTTACGAAAAAAAACTAAGCGTATGGAAACAAATACTGAAAACCAGCAAGCCAGGAGGACCGACAAAACCAAAAAAATGTTCGGTATTATTCATCCCGGCAAAGCCTTTCACTTCCCTATGAGTGATTTTATGGCATCGACCTCGCCTTTTGGGCGAACATTCATAACTGCGATCGCTTTCGTTAGTATGATGTTGTTAATGGGATGCTCGAAAGATGATCTAACCGAAGAACCGGTCATTTCACATGACGCAGCAGCTCAGGTTAATGCAGCAGCGATGAATGCCAACAGCAATGGCCTTATCACCCAGAGCTTCCCTTCTCAAGAAAATCCCGGCCCTCCACTCTATGCTTCAGGCCTGAGCCTTGGCCTCTCCGATTTCGGGGCGACCCGAACAGATGGCGAGTGGGTGGCTATCACCTTCGTGCGGAATCCGGATTGTATCCCGGCCGACTACAATCTCCTGTCGGCGCCCAACATCCCGTTTGTATTCGGGTGTAGCCTTACGATAGAGGGCACGGTATGGTTACGCGATCCTGCAAATCCCTCAAATGCCGTCAAGGCCATGCATCGAGGACTCGGCGCTGTACCGGTCTATTTCGTAGGACTATCGGAGTTTGAGTCGGCTACCCAGGATCTTATACTAACGATCGGGGAGTTGAATGACTTGTCGTCACTTTTGATCGGCTATGCCAGCTATCAAAGGGATGTGATCCAGTTTCCACAAAACGGCCGGCCCGGAATGCACAGCATTGTCTCCCGGGGAGAACTGGAAGACGGGCGTTCCTTTGAGCACATAGGTGTTGTGGTTGGAGCACGGAACGTAAATACCACGATCCGCTTCGAATAAGCCACAACGGCAGCGATTATAGAAATTATGCGGAATAATCTTCACGGATTATTCCGCTAGTTTGTTGCTTGTTTGAGTTCTTCAAATGTCGCCATTTACCCGTTAACCGATGTTGTGCGTAGTGCTAATTCAACGAGAACTCTGATATATTATCTTCTTTATGACTCCAAGGAATATGTTTTACGTTATAATTTTCTAACGCAATAATTACATCATTAGAAACCTCTTTCTCAATGTCATTGTAAATAACATAATTAGCTGTCTTAGTATCTCTACTTTGAGAAACATCGTTGAAAGCCATTATTGCATTTAAAATATTGTTTTTCTTAGGAGAGTTTACCGTCTTAATTAGTCTTTCAGGTTTAGTTCGAGTTTGAGGAATAAGAAAATCAATATTATGATCAAAACCACTTTTCCCAGTTAGCTTTATATCTTTTGAGAAGAATATATCTTTACTTCTAAAATATAATTCAACATCTTCTTTAAATAATGATGTAACGGTTTCTTGGGATAGATTAAACATATCATTTACCGTAAGCATTGCTTGGAGTAAATAGTGTTTTTTTTGCCCAATATTATTACTATTTGCTATTATATAAAGCTCATCCTTATCGTTTACCTTAACTCCAAATCCATTCAAAGCAGTCTTAAGAATGTTTTCTCTTTTTGGAGTATTAATTTCCATTCCAGACATTCTTAAATCTGCTATTGTATAACCATTATCAGTCAGCAGAATATTACCATTATCTTTTAATAAATAAATGTCTAAATGGTCATTATGCCTGTCAAGAAAGGGAGTTGAAATAGAGCATACATTTTCATTATCAATGGTTTTCACCATTGTATTATCCTTGATCCATTTAAGATATTCTTGTATGACTAATTCACAATTCATTTAAAACATAGATATTTCAACCGATGGTATTTTCTTTATGTTACAAAAGTGCAATATTTTGTTGAGAACTTCTTCCATTGAATCTGAATTATCAATACCTATATCCTCAATGGGGTATGCGAATTTATCATTATACCCTTCTTTGTATAGATGGATATGAGGTCCGTCAAATGACTTACCATCGGGATTTGTATGTCTCCCGCCATTGTCATAACGAAATATAATAATGCTTTGCTTGTATCTTTTATTAAAGGTATATCTCGATAGTTCAAAACTACCACGATAGAAATCTAATAAATACAAATTTTTACTATTAACCCCTTTTATTTCTCTTGTCCAGCTAATAGGAGCAGGTCCAAGTTTTAATGGATTAATTAAATCTGAAAACTGTTTTTCTTCTTTAATTAATAGTTCACATTCTAAATCTGATATTGCCATTTTTTCATTTTAGCATTACGCACAACTCGTTATATCCTTACTTCAACCGGCTTTTCACTAATCCAGGTTAGGAGATAACCGAATATCGATCTAAAATAAACAGAATAATTCAATAATAACGTTTAGGTATAAAAATATTAGGTTAAGACAAAAAAGAACAGGTGAAAGGCACCTGTTCTTTTTAGATTAAGTTTTTAAAATTTATTTGGTCTGTCGCGGGTCGTCGGCCTTGTTCACGTAATTGATCTGCCAGGGTCCCTCACCGTGCAGCTGGATGATACAGCCTTCTTCGGTGGTCGCAAAATGAGTGGACTTCGCCGGCATAACCACAAAACCTCCTTCAGAAATATGCTCCAGGGCATTTGCGTCAAACTTATCTCCCATTCCCATCTTAAAGCTTCCCGAGATCACGGTCACATGCTCATCTACCGGATGCCAGTGTGCCTGTATGGAATAACCCGCAGGCAGTTTAAGCCTCATGGTAAACAGGCCTTTTTTGGTCACATCGCCTTCTATCACCTGGAACATGGCTCCCGGCGGCAATGAGCCAGGCCCGTTCTGCCACTGGATATCATCAGGATTTACCATGATATGCTTTTTCATCTTTGAATCCTTATGATCCTGTGAAAAAGCGATCGCTCCGTTCATCAGGAAAAGCAGGCATACCGCCCCTATCCTGAACATTCTTAAAAAATTGTTGGTCTGTCTTTCCATATAATTGAGTTTTGAATTATCAAATAACCCAGCAAAAAGCCTGGAAAGAATGGAATTTTGGGAGCTTATGAAGATATTGCTTCTATTCGAGAAGCATGATTTCCCATAAACCCTCTAAGATAGTCAATAAACCGCCTGTAAACAATAATTAAATTCCCTAATAAGGCTTTATGAAGGCCTGTAAGCTTTCAGCAGAAATATCGGGATTTGCTCCTTCCCTTGCTGCCACCAAAGCTCCCACGGCACAGGCCTGATCGAGTGCCGACTGAGGTTCCTCTCCCTGGAGCATTTTAGCGATAAGAGTTCCTAAAAAGGAATCTCCGGCACCCACGGTATCCTTCACCTTTATCTGGTAACCCGAATTGTAATAGAGCTTTTTATCATGCATGAGCACCGCCCCGTGGCGGCCCTTGGTCACGCAGATAGACCGGGCATTCGATTTCACCGCCATAAAAAGCAGGTTCTGTTCCAGCGAATTGTATTTTGAGCCCATCATCCCGGCGATCTCAAAAAGCTCGTCATCGTTGAACTTGATGAACTCGGCATGCTGCATAAGTTCCATAAGGAGCTCCTTTGAATAATGCGGCGGACGAAGATTAAAGTCCAGGATCCTGTACCTGGCTTTCGGGATAAGCTGGAACAATGTATTGCGACTCACCTCATCACGGCACACCAGGCTTCCAAAGATAAAGGCATCAGCATTCTTTACTGACTCCACCATTTCATCGGTCAGCCCGATCTTATCCCAGGCTGAAGGATAGGTGATATCATAGGTGGCAGAACCACTGGACGATAAGGTAACATTTACCATCCCGGTAGGATGATCCTTATCTTTCATGATATTTTTGGTTTCCACCTGTTTCGATCTCAGGTAAGAAAGCAACTCCTCCCCTTTCTCATCGGTTCCAACCTTACTTATCATTTCGGTTTCCACGCCCATACTGCTCAGCCTGCTCGCCACGTTCAGGGGCGCACCGCCAATACGTTCCATATCGGGGAACACATCCCAGAGGATCTCACCAAAACAAACCGCCTTTACTTTTTTTGCCATGCCTTTTAAATTACAATTTTTTTATTTCCTGAGTTTATTCATCCCGGGCCTGGAACTGCCACGTTCAAGGTAACCAAACCTCGTATAGAAATCCTTCACCCCTTCCGCAGCCATGAGCCCGATGAAAGAATGCCTGTAAGTATTCTTATTGAGCCATTCTTCCAGTTCTTTCATGATCCTGTCGCCGATGCCCATCTTCTGAAAGGCCGGCATCACGATCACATCCTGGATATAGAAATAGATAGCTCCGTCGCCAACTATGCGCCCAATACCCACCGTTTGTCCACCCGCGATGGCACATACAGAGAACAATGAACTGGCCAGGCCTTTTTCCACCGTAGTGTCGTCCAGTTCTTCCCAGCCCGTAGAACCTCTCAGGATCTGGTATTCCCTAAGTGTGGGATTTCGATGTTCTATCTGAATGTTCATGATCTCAAAGTCTTCTGCATTCAAGATAGAAAATATTTTCAGGGCAGGATCATAATAAACAGATCGAATAAAAAACACGAGGAAGATCCCCGTGTTTTTTTGACTAATTCAAACACCACTTATTATATTAATATCCGGGGTTCTGTACATATAAGCCTCCGGTAAAGTCTATCTCCCGCTGTGGAATCGGATAATATTCATCCCTTCCGGCCGTGAAAACGGCATTTGCCAGAAAGTCCCTTTTTGTCTTCTCTTCATCGAGATAGGCGTTAAGGGTCTCGGCTGCTTCACCCCATCTAACAAGGTCAAAGAACCTTGGACCTTCCATACCAAACTCCAGTCTTCTTTCAAACTTCAGGGCTTTCCAGGCGAATTCCTTGCTCGGGAAAGAATCATACAACCCAACATTATAAATATCGGATGCTCCGGCTTCAACAGGTCTTTGCCCACTATTGGCAGCCCGTGATCTTATCTCGTTGATAAGCGGCAGCGCTTCTTCATACCTGTTCAGCTGGATAAGCGCTTCAGCCTTGAACAAAAGCACATCGGCATAACGTATAAAGATCACATTCCTTGAGGTTCCCACGAAAGGACCTTCCTTCACATAACATGAGCAATCGGGCGCCTGCTGTTCTTTCATATTTCCGAAGAATCCATAAACCCCTGGATCCCTTGCCCAGCTGAAGTTATAGATCATATCTCCCTGTGAATTCACGGTATTTCGATATTTAAATGGCCTGCCGGGAACTCCTACCGTATGATCAAGTCGGGGATCTACTGTTAGGCCCGAAGAAACCGCTACTGTTCCGTCTTCCTGAACATTGTTCAGGATATCCGAATTATTGAAGGAATCCAGTAAAGGCAATCCATTAGCATCGGTCTTGAAGGCATTCACCATATTCTGGCTGGCAAGATGAAAACCACAGCATCCATAAAGCCCGGTACCATGCGGGGAATTAAGCCCGGTCACAAAACTTACCCTTCCCACTCTCGTACCATCGTTGATAGAGAACTGGGCGGCCCAGATAGATTCAGGCCCGTTTTCATATTCCACAAGAAAGTTATTGGCATAATCAGGTTCAAGGCTTCCGGTAACCTCATCGGCATAATCGATCACCTCCTGAAGCATGGCTTCGTTGATATTCACTACCTGGTGAGTCTCGTTCTGCTCGTATGCCTGGTACAATCTTACCTTGGCCAGGTAAGCTGCCGCCGCATTCCTGTCGGCTCTTCCTACCTCATCCTGGGCCTGAGGAAGATTATTATAGGCAAACAAAAAATCGTCTGCGATCATATTCCAGAGTTCCTGGTTAGGAATATCGTTGCTGGTTTGCGCGATCTCTTCCTGGCTAAGCTCCTCTGTGATATAAGGTATCTTCTTAAAGATTCGCTTCAGCATAAAATGGGAATGAGCTCTTAAAAAATGCAGTTCGGCCTGTCTTATGGTCTTCATCTCATATTCCTCATCGGGAATCTCATTGATAACAGACAGTGCAAAATTGGCCCTGGAAATAGCCTTGTAGTAATTGGTCCAGGTACGCGGAGCCATCCAGTCACCCTGATCGGGCACCGTTAAATAATACTGTTCATAACGGTCTACCACATCTACATCGCTACGGCCTCCGCCTCCCTTGTAGGAGTCGTCAGACCTAACACTCCCATAGACCCACATATGGGTAAGGGGACCTATCATCTCATCATTTGCTATCGCGGCATAGGCAGCGATCACAAGGGATTCGGCATTATCTGCCGTTGCCACATTCTCACTGGAAAGAACCCCTTCCGGTTCATATTCCAGAAAATCTTCGGAACAGGATATTGCGGTAAATGCAATTAATAATCCTGTTAGTATAAGTTTTATATTTTTCATGATTGTCATTGATTAAAAGTTCACATTAACACCCAAAGAAACTACGGTAGGTACCGGTATCGCGTCCACATTCGTACGTTCAGGGTCAGCTCCTATATAGTCCTGCGGAGTAAACCAGAAAAGATTCTCTCCCTGCAGGTAAACCCTGAAACTTTGCAAAGGACTTAATTTTTCGATCAGCCCATCTGAAAGGCTGTACCCAAGCTGCATGTTCCTGATCTTGAAATAGGAATTATTTCTGAACAGGTAATCTGAAGTCCTAAGGTCATTGAAGGCAAGGGATAAAGACGGGATATCACTACCCGTATTGTTAGGAGTCCATGCATCCAGCACTCCCAGACCGGCATTCTCCCTTCCCTGTACGAAATTGTTCCAGAATATATAAGGATCCTGACCTATTCTTCCGGTTACCCCGGAACCGAATACTGAAAAATCCCAGTTCTTATACCCAAGATCTATACGTATACCATATTCAAGATCTGGCAGGGTAGTCCCGATAAAATCACGGTCATCGGTATCTATAACCCCATCTCCGTTAAGGTCCCTGAATTTCAGACCGCCTGGTCTTGCACCCACCTGATCGGGTGAATTGGCAATATCTTCCTCGCTTTGGAAAAGCCCGTCGGTTTTGTATCCGAAGATCGAAAACTGGGAATGTCCAAGAATAGAGTTCTCTGCAGTTCCCGGGAAAGCGGGTCGCACTTCTTCCGGAAGGTAAGTTATCTTATCTTTAAAGGATGACAGGTTGGTTGACACCGCAAAGGTCAATCCGTTCTCCAGGGTATTAGAATAGGCCAATGCAAATTCCCATCCATTGGTTTCGGTGGATGCCCCGTTAAGTACTCGTTGCTGACCCTCACCTATTACAGAAGGGATCGGCGGAGTGGTAAGAATGTCTACGGTTTCCCTCGTAAAGTAATCAAAGGAACCTGTAAGCTTATTATCAAAGAATCCGAAGTCTACACCGAAGTTCCATTCCTTGGTGGTTTCCCATTTAAGATCAGGGTTCTCGGCCTGTACAGAAACGAAACCTGAAGGTAGGTTACCCGTATCGTTCCCGTTGATATCATAGGCAGTACCTACGTTATAATATTGTTCAAAGAAACCACCGGTGAACTGGGAAAGGGTCGCTCCATAACGAGCCTCATAAAGTCCAAATCTAGCCAGGTCTCCAATCGCCTGGTTACCTACTTCCCCATAACCTGCTCTTAACTTCAGGTTGGTGACTATCTTATTGTTCTTAAGGAATTCTTCATTGCTTATTCTCCAGCCAGCAGTAGCCGCAGGAAAAACACCATAACGGTTGTTCTTTCCGAATCTTGAAGATCCATCCCTACGCACCGTAACTGTGGCCAGGTATCTGTTATCAAATGAATAATTGATCTTTCCGAATTGTGAAAGCAAGCGGTTCCCTGAGGAATTACCATTCGCTGTTCTTGCTCCGGTCGCGGCATCCAGTACAAAATAGGATTCCTGTTCCACAGCGAAATTCTCTGCCCTGGCAATGACCGAATCAAAATCGTTCTTCACAGATTCCACACCCAGCAGTAATCCAAACTTATGATCATCCAGCTCAAGTTTATAATTCAGGGTATTGGTAAATACCACGCTGGTATATTTATTAGTATCGAAGGTAAGGCTGTTATTGCTTCGGGTAATAAAACCATTGTTCACCCTTGGCTCGATATCCTTTCTTTTAAAATCACTGAAGTCAATACCCAGACTTGACCTGAACGTAAGGTTTTCCATCAGATCAACTTCAGCAAAGATGTTCCCGAAGAAGTTATTCTTTTCGGCATTGTCCCAACGATTCAAATACTGCATCAATAATGGGTTATTCCTGTCTGAATACCCAGCTCCAAGCGGACCTGCAAAATCTCCGTTCGCATCATAAACAGGAATCGTAGGAGCCAGCGTAATGGCCAGTCCCGGAGTTGGAGCCCCTCCAACATCCCTGGCTGCCAGGGTCTCATCTGAAGTTGAGAACTGGGTATTTACCCCAAACCTCACTTTATCATCAAAAAGTTTTGTGTTCGCATTGATCTTGGCGGTATAGCGATCGTAATTGGTATACTTTAAGATCCCTGTATTCTTCAGATACCCCATATTCACAAGGAAAGAGGATTTTTCAGAATTAGCAGAAACGGTCACTTCATTATTAAAAACATAGCCTGTTTCATAGAGTGCATCCTGCCAGTCTGTATCCCCGGCCGGAACATTCTCATTCCCGCCCACAAAAGGCTGGACACTCACACTGTTTAGTACGGGATTATCATAATCCATGTTCCAGTCAAAATCATAGATCTCTCCGTATCCGGCGGCAGGATCGGCCCCATCGTTCACAGAAGCTCTCCAGATTGCTTCCCCTCTCTGAACCGCATTCAGCATATCATATCTTTGCTGCTCTTCAGACTGAACCGAAACGTTGGAGTTTATGCTTACGCTCACCTTCTCTGCAGCACCCGATTTGTTCTTGGTAGTTACCACGATCACCCCGTTACCTGCTCTGGCCCCATAAAGGGAAGAAGCCGAGGCATCCTTAAGCACCTGAATAGATTCGATGGCATCGGGATTAAGGGATGAAAACACCTCCTGGCGCTGAGTTGGAACCCCGTCTATAACATAGAGAGGATCATTATTTCCCAGCGTAGTGATACCCCGGATAAGCACCCGGCTACTGGCCCCGGTAGGATCCCCGGATTTTTCAACAAATAATCCCGGAACACGTCCCTGAAGAGCCTGCATGGCATTACCCGAACTCCGGCTCTGGCCCTCGATCGGTGCCGTTTCTACTACTGTGATTGCACCGGTCACATCCACTTTACGTTCCCGGGAATAACCTGTAAGCACCACTTCATCCAGCAAAGCGGCATCTGCCTCCAGGGCAATATCAATTACTTCCCTACCGTCTACGGGCACTTCAGTTTCTTTATAACCCACAAAGGTGAATACCAGGGTGGCATCAGGAGCTACCCCATCCAGGGTGTAATTCCCATCAAAATCTGTGGAGGTTCCCAGAGAGGATCCTTTTACAAAAACCGAGGTTCCCGGAAGTGGCATTCCTTCGGCCGCGGTGGTTACGGTTCCCGTTACCTGTATCTCCTGAGCCGTTATATAGCTCAAAGGCACTAAGAGCAACAGGAATAAGCTTAATTTTAGTTTCATGGTTGTTTATTATTTAAATTTTAATTGGTATGCATCTATCTGATCCAGGGTGAATTCGCCGTTCTCTGCACTTACAGAGAGCTGCTCCCATGGATAATTGGGAAAGAAAATTTCTGTCATCACAGTTTTCCCATCGTCAAAGAATAGTTCAACAGAGGTCTTATCAAGAATGATAATTCCAGTTAGGTCGCCGGCATCCGAAATACGCGGAGCTGTGGATATCTTATTTGCAAAGTCTTCAGAAAAACCGGTCTGACCTGCTTTAGACCTGTCCAGGTAAAATTCCTTTTCAGCATGATCATACCCGAAGACGAGTTCATCACCTTGAGAGTTGGAAAGGCTGAACTTATAATCTGTTTGCTTTAGATCGGAGATTTTAAAGCGTATCTCTGCACTGGAAAGGTCTATTTTCGCGGAGTCTATAAGCTTCGTGGTACCGTTTATCTTTACATTCTCCTCCTTGTAATTGATGCTCCTGTAGTTCTTAAGCTCTCTTGCAGGAACCGAGGTTATCATGTAACTACCATCATTCTTCTCAAGCTTTAATTCGCGGGCCACGGTCATGGCACTTCGCCAGGTCTCGGTAGGCACTTCCTGGGCATATTGCCAGTTGGACATCCAGCCGATAAATAGCTTTCTGCCGTTCTCTTCAGGGATATTGGCCCATGTAACTCCCGCATAATTATCCTTTCCGAAGTCTATCCAGTAATTATGGTCTTCTCCCAGGTCCTGCATTTCGTCCACGGGGGTGAATTCCTTTCCATCAAAATCACCAATGAAATACTGGGTTCCGGAACCGCCATTATATCCACCCGGATTCAGACTTTGAATCAGCACCCACTTAACTTCATCACTGTCTTCAACATACATCGGAAAGAAATCTGGGCATTCCCATACTCCGCCATGGGCTCCGAGTCCTTTTCCAAATTCTGAAGCCAGTTCCCAGTCCTTCAGATTTTTAGAAATATAGAACATGCTCTTGTCATCTGCCGCAAGCACCATAACCCATTGCTGGTGTATCCCATCCCATATCACTTTGGGATCACGAA
Organism: Gramella jeungdoensis; assembly: GCF_023805255.1. Lineage (GTDB taxonomy): Bacteria > Bacteroidota > Bacteroidia > Flavobacteriales > Flavobacteriaceae > Christiangramia > Christiangramia jeungdoensis. The sequence goes on along the minus strand of NZ_JAMSCK010000002.1, from coordinate 56,407 downwards.
AATCCTTTATTCCGGGATTTTCGATCACAGGATTTCCTTCATATTTGGTCCAGGTCTTACCTTCATCGAGACTATAGGCGATAGCCTGTGACTGATGGTCTATTTCTCCTGCTTCTGCTCCCTTTGGATCGTGATATGTGAACATGGCAACGATCGGCACCTTCCCGTCCTTGCCAAAACCGGAAGTGTTCTCATTATCGACAACCGCGCTTCCTGAAAATATATATCCTTTTTCATCGGGTTCCAGGGCTATGGGTTGCTCCTTCCAGGTGATCATATCGGTGCTAATGGCATGTCCCCAGTGCATCGGCCCCCATACATTATCATCGGGATAATGCTGAAAGAAGAGATGGAAATAACCATTATAGAAGAACATCCCGTTGGGGTCGTTCATCCAGTTCTTTTCAGGCGTAAAATGGAAGTTAGGTCGAAAATCCTCATCCTTCTGGACCTCCATGGCCACGGCTTCCTTGCCTCCTTTATCCTTCCTGTCCATGCAGGAGGTAATTGAAGCAAACGTCAAAGCCGAAATAAGCATTAAGTTGACTATTCTTTTCATATTGATCAGTTGTTTGTAATTGGTACTTGTTGATTATTAATTGAAAGTTCCTCACTGAGTTCTTCAAGAGATTTGCCTTTCGTTTCGGGCATCATGAAGATCACGAAGAAGAGCTGTAATAGCATCATAAAAGCAAAGAATGCGAATACATATCCAGGTCCTATACTTGAGAAAAGGAAGGGGATCAAAGAGGGTATTATAGCCGCCAGTACCCAGTGGGTAGAGGAGCCAAAGGCCTGCCCCGAGGCCCGAAGACGGTTCGGGAAAATTTCAGATATAAAGACCCAGATCACCGCACCCTGTCCTATGGCATGAGCCGCAATAAAAAGGAAAAGGAATATTGGAACCCAGAGACCGCCCCAGTTAAGGAAGAAGGCCGCCGCCACCAGAGAAAGTGAAATGATATATCCTATGGAGCCTATCAGCATCAATTGCTTTCTGCCTAAACGATCTATCAGAAAAACTCCCAGTAAGGTGAATAAAAGGTTCACCACCCCTATTCCTATACTGCTTAGCAAAGCTGTACTTTCCCCCAGTCCTGCAGATTCAAAGATTCGTGGCGCATAATACAGAAAGGCATTGATCCCTGATAGCTGATTGAAGAATGCGACCAGGAAAGCCAGAATAAGGGGGAAGCGATATTTCTTCATGAAAATATTCTCTCCTGTTTTTTCGGTCTCAGCCTGATGCTTTATTTCAGCAAGTTTTTCCCTGACATTTATATCAGGATTTATAATATGCAGCACTTTCTGAGCTTCCTTTTCCCGGCCTTTGGAAATAAGCCACCTGGGGCTTCGCGGTATGAACACTACAAACATTATATAGACAAGGGCCGGAACTGCTTCCACACCTACCATCCATCGCCAGGGTTGAGCGCCGGTATTCCTTAATAAATAATTAGAAAGAAAAGCGATGAGGATTCCCAGTACTATATTGAACTGGTACAGGGAAACCAGTTTTCCCCTTTGGTTTGCAGGGGCGATTTCAGAAACATAAGCCGGAGCTGCAATAGTTGAAGCTCCCACTCCAAGGCCTCCCAGAAAACGGAAGACAGCAAAGGAAACAGGATCATTTACCAGGGCCGAGCCCAGGGCTGAAACAAAATACAGCACCCCTATTATTAACAGGGTATTCTTTCTTCCTATTTTATTGGTAGGGATACCTCCAAATATAGCTCCTACTACAGTACCCCACAGAGCCATGGCCATTACTACCGATCCATGGAAGGCATCAGAGGTTCCCCAGAGTTCCTGGAGCTGTTTATCGGCTCCCGATATAACTACGGTATCAAATCCAAACAGGAATCCGGCTAAAGCGGCACTAATTGACCAGGCGAGAATTTTATTCATCTTTTAATTTATTGATGTTGAAACCAATGTATGTTTAAAATTCCCCGCCTTATTTTAAGAATTCCTCAAATGATTACAATAATGTTAATTAATAGTGAAATTTTCCATTACAACCTTGTTTTACAAGGGGTTACAATCTTTTTAGAAAATTTTCGCAAACGTTATAGTTATAAAAATGATACTGGTTTTCAACTTATGTAACATATTTGAAGAGCCAGTGAAAACGATGGAGAAAAGCTTGGTCTTAAGATTTTAACTGTTTAGGAGAGATTCCGAATTTATTCTTAAAAGAAGTTGAAAAATAGCCCGGTGAAGAGTAGCCAACTTCATAGGCGATCTCCGAAATATTCATATCAGATTGCTGAAGAAGGTTCCTGGCCTTATTAAGGCGTTGGGTACTTATATATTCACTTATGGAGACTCCGAGTAAGGCCTTGACCTTACGATATAGCTGTACCCTGGAAATATTAAGTTTTCCGGCGAGTTCCTCAACCGAAAAATCGGGGTCGCGAAGATTTTCATCAATGATCGCATTCAGATCCTTAAGAAAGTTTTGTTCAGCATTCTCAAAATTCTCATCCCTTACCTCATCTATCCTATTGGTGTAGTAATACCGAAGTTTTTCCCGGTTATAAAGGGCCGATTTAAGGGATTCTCTTAAGATCTCATAGTTAAAAGGTTTTGTAATATAGGTATCGGCTCCCGCTTTTAAAGCCTTCAGCCTTGATTCCTTATCATCAAGAGCGGTAAGTATAATGGTCGGAATGTGTGAGGTGCGCAGATCATTCTTTAGCTCCCTGCAGATCTCAAATCCAGTCTTTCCAGGCAGGTTGAGATCACAAATTATCACATCAGGGACTATTTCAAAGGCCTTTTCTATTCCATCGGTTCCATCTGAAAGGTATACGTGATATTCTGTGCTCAATTTCTTTTTAAGTACATAAGAAAGATCGGTATTATCCTCGATGATAAGCACTGTTTCAGCATTCTCATCCAGATCCTTATTAATCGGCTCTTCTTGGGGAACTACCGGATCGGATAGCTGATGGAAATTAGATGGCTGGAAGTCTGCATCTATTTCTAATATCTCCACATCTTTGAAATGAGCTTTCCCCTTAGGAAATGAAATCCTGAATTCGGCTCCCTGATGCGAGGATACAGAGATCTCACCCTTATGCAGTTCCACGAACTGTTTACTTATAAAAAGTCCCAGGCCAGAACTGGGTTTCACATTATTACTCCCCTGCTTATAAGGATCAAAGATGCGTTTGAATTCTTCTTTTGGAATACCAATTCCCGAATCCCTGAATATTATATTCACATTCTCATTATCCTCCTGAATGGAAACCTTTATGTTCCCGTTCTTTGGAGTGAACTTAAAGGCATTCGAAAGTATATTAAAGAAGACCTTATCCACCATATCACGATCTATATATACTTCCAGCTCCTTATTTTCTGAACAGAAGTCCAGCTTAATCGACCTCTTTACAGCCTCGGCCCTAAAATCGTTCACTATATTTTCAAGGAAAGCTGAAATCTTTGTCCTGGCCGGTTTAATATTAAAGGAGCCGCTTTCAAGTTTTCGAAAATCAAGCAATTCATTAATCAGCCTGAGCAGTCGCTTTGAATTATTGATAATTAGGTTGGTCTCGTAGGAAATACCCTTTAGTTCGCTCTTAGACTTATCAGAGATAGATTCTATAGAACTGGTAATGAGAGTGAGAGGCGTTTTAAATTCATGAGAAAGTGCCGTAAAGAAATTGATCTTGCTTTCGTTGGAGATCTTCAGTTTTTCAGCAAAATCTTCTATCTGGTTACGCTGGGTAATGATTTTTTGATTTTTGATCTCCAGTTTTCTTTTGCTCTTTTTGATCTTTACAACCAGGTAAATTGCCCAGATACTAAGCAAAAGGAGCAGCCCTAACAACACCAGCATCAGTTTTATAAGGTCGCTCTGCGTATTGTAGGTCTTTATCTGTTCATCTATCACTGCCTGTTGCTGCTCAATATCATTTTGCTGCTGGTTGAGCTTATCGAACTGATTCTGCATGATATCCACATTTACAGAATCTATTACTACCGTTCTAAGAATATTATATTTATTCACACTCTCCCCTCTAAGCAGCTCTTCAGCAAGTTTGATCGCTTCTGCTCCACCGGTTGGGTAAAGCAGGGTGGCATCAAGCAAACCATCTTTTACCATTTGGATTCCACCGTTTGGCCCGAAAAGTCCATCCACACCAATAATACTTATCTCGTCTTCCAGGGATTTAGACCTGGCTACTTCCCAGGCACCCATAGCCATACGATCATTATGAGCAAAAATATAATCCGGGGCCTCAACCGAATCCAGGTGAGTGGAAAGCTGATCCTTTATAGAAGCCTTCTCCCAGTCGCCTTTTATCGAATGAGAAATTTTCAGCCCGGGAACCGAATCCAGTGTGTTTTTAAAGCCAATACTTCTCTCATAGGCCGGGGATGAGCCTTCCTGCCCGGTTATTTCAATTATTCCGGCTTCTCCTTTTGAATGTGAAATGATATATTTTGCTGCATTCCGGCCTATTTCCATATTATCGGCACCAACATAGGCCGTGAAATTGCGGCCTTCGATCTTGCGGTCAATAATGATTACAGGAATTCCTGCATTCATCGCCTTTTCGATCGCGGGTGTTATTGGAATGGATTGAATAGGAGATACGATAAGAACATCAACCTCTTCCTTTATAAATTCATCGATCTGAGTAATCTGCTTTGCTATATGATTTCCGGCGTCCTTAATTTCAAGCTTTAGGCCGGGATGCATCGAAGATTCCACCCTCATGGCCTTATTCATTTCCCTCCTCCAGTTATCGGTGGTCATGGCCTGAGAAAAACCGATCTTATATTCTTCTTCACTCACATCATTCCCACACGAACTTATAATCATGCAGAAAATGAAAAGAAATAAAAGCTTCAATAGGGGTCTCATCGTTTTTAATTAAAACCAAGTCCTAAAATAGAATTTAAAGATTATTTAACAGCAAAGAAGACCAATTAATTGAAGAATAAAAATATGCAGTTCAAATCATTGAAGTTAGCAAAAGCCTAATCCCAAACGAACTTCCAATTTCCGTCGGGCTGCCTTTTCCATACCGTGTGGAAGATGCCTTCTGAAACATTTTCGTTCCCGAGAGAATCGGTCACCTTATACACATACTTCCCATAGGTGTATCCCAAATCACCCGATGAGGACACATCTACAAAATCAGGTTTCCAGCTTAGGCTCACATCGGCTTTCTTTTCAAGGCTGGGATAACTATTCTTCAGGGCTTCCCTTCCCAGGATGAGTTTATCGTTTCGTAAAACGGCGACATCTTCGGCCGCGTAGAACAGAAAGGCTGTGGGAATACCTTCTTCAGCTGCCATTTTAGCGAAGGCTGCTTCGGTCTCTATGATCTCATTTTTCCAGGTTTCAATGTTCGCAGTTTCATTAACCTGATTGCAGGAAAGAAAAATCAGGACGAGCAGTGTAATTATTCTTTTCATCAAGAAGATATTTAAACACTACCTAAGTTAAGCTAAAATCCTCCTAATTTAGTATCGCCAGGTTCTCCATCATCAAATAACCGAGAAAAAGGAAACAAAGCAGGGCACCCGAAAGGATGATAAGAAGGTTGATCCATTTATAGCTAAGGCTGAAACTGGCCGTTTTCCTACGCTGAAAAATGAAAACGAAATTGAGCAGAAAGGCTATAAAGGGTCCTCCCAGTAACAGGAACCTAATAACCCAGTTCATAAATGAAGCATCTCCATATTTCTGATCGGCATTTATGATCCAGTCATATACAGAGGTAAAGATCCACAGATCGGTTTGGAGATAATGTTTAAAGATCACTCCGGTAAGAAAAAGCAAGGGCAGGACAAGTAAAATGGCGCCTGTTACCAGCACGAAATTCCGTCCTGGCCTTTTCATGAGGCCTTTAAACAGCCAATGGATCTCATATGACGAAGGCGATAGTTTCATTATCAAACCATGTGCATTCAATTTACGAATTAACAGGCTGAAAATCAATAAATCGAAACCCGTATTGCACCTTAAGGATTAGCCTGTAAGCAAAGCTATTCCTCTTCGGCGATCCTTTTTAATTTCTGCAGCCCCATTTCGAATTCCTTTCCTACTTCTTCCTCCATATCCATGGTAAGTTTCATAAGGTTGAACGGGTAAGGCATCTCACTGTCAAATCCCCAGGTAACCACAGTACTGTTTCCGGCCTCATCCAGTTTTATATAGCCTTCGGCCTCGCTTTCGTATGGTGTATAGAACTTAAGATCGGTGGCCAGAAGTCTTGGCGCCTCCACCTTTGAGATCGTCTGGCTTCCCTTACCTACCTTTTCGTGATCGCTTTCCCAGCTGCTCATGGCTCCAACGGTACCATCAACACCGGTCATTTCCTTTTTCATATTGGGATCGTATTCATTCCAGGGGCTCCATTCGTCCAAAGCGGCCAGGCTTTTGGTATGTTCCCAGACTTCCTCAATAGACCTGTCTATTGTTATGGATTTTTCATAGTGAAAATCCCTTGAAACGAAAAGGGTGACAATAAGCAAGAGCACTATAAATGCCAGCACTACTATGCCAATACTTTTTAAGGTCTTCATAATAATTAAATTTTGGTTAGGGTTTATGCTTTTAAGCAGGAAGTCTCAGGAGATTGAAGCTAACAATAACTAAGTTAGTAAATAAATCAAATGCTCAGGAGATAAAATTCCTGCTCATTCCAACATTGGCCAGAAAACCGGAACCAATAACAAGATAATGGTTAAAAGGATGACTGTTAAAGGAACACCGGCTTTGATAAAATCCATGAATTTATACTTCCCGGGTCCGTAGACCAGGATACATGAAGGTTCAAAAGGTGTTATAAGGGAAACCGAAGCGCCCAGCATAATGGCGATGGCAAAGGTTCTCGGATCGGCCTGAAGTATTCCGGCAGCATCCATGGCAACCGGTAAAATAACCAGGGCTGCCGCAGCATTGGACATGGGTTGTGTAAGAAGGATCACAAGGATCACAAATCCGGCCAGCACCCAGATAGTTCCCAATCCACCCAGAAGTCCAATGATATTATTCGCCAGGAATTCGGAAGCGCCAGAATTATGCATAGCCGTTCCGAAGGCACTCATCCCACCTATGAGGATTAGCAGTTTCCAGTTCATTATCTCGTAGGCCCGCTCTACATGCAATGCACCAACCATGACCGTTACGAGGGCGGCGGTGAGAAAGGCCACCGATAGAGGCACCAGGTCCAGTGACCCGGCGATAATCGCCAGTAAAAAGACCAGTGCAGCAAAGATCCCTTTTCTTTCCTTGAACATATTCACCCTGAAGTCTCCCATCACCGAAAATTCGGTGGAATTTCGAATCGCTTCGATCGTCTCCTCGGTTCCCTGTACCAGGAGGACGTCCCCGATCTTTAGCTTCACATTACCTATCTTCTTAGAGACCATTCCCTCAAAACGATGTATCGCCAGGACCACCAGCCCGTAATTCTGCCGGAACCTGGCCTCCTTGAGAGTGCGGTCTACCAGCCTGGACCCCGGAGTTATAAGTACCTCAACAAGTCTAACCTTATCACTTTGTATCTCTTTTTTCCCAATGGTATCGGCCATTACATGTAACCCGGCATGTTCCTTGACCTTTATAAGGTCATCTACCTTACATTCCACAAGCAGGATATCTTCAACCTCGAGAATAGTAGAAGGGGTTGGAATGATATCGTCCTTTCGGCGGATCACCTTTATGATCTTCACCTCCCATTGAGCCAGCTCTGAAGTGAATGCATGTTTACCAATAAGGCTGGAGCCCTGGGGAATAACGATCTCGGTAAGGTATTGTTTGATCTTGTATTCCTCGGTAAAACTGCCTTCCTGCCGGTCTGGCAACAGCCTGCGCCAGAAAACTAACATGAATACGATTCCCACCGCACATAGAATGAGACCTATCCATAAGATCTCAAAAAAATGCAAAGGCTCAAGCCCAACGCTGGCAATATATCCGCTAACGGCAACATTGGTGGAAGTGCCAATCAGGGTGCAGGTTCCTCCCAGGATGGAAGAATAGGCAACCGGGATAAGAACTTTTGACGGACTTATCTTCAGTTTTCTGCACATCCCCACAACGGGACCCGTAACCAGCGCCGTTACTGTTGTGTTGTTCATGAAAGCTGAAAACGAGCCGGTAATGAGCATGGTATATGCGATAAAGAGCGACTTGCTCTTTATCCCTTTAATAAGCTTTGAACCCACTTTATCCAGAAGCCCGGTCTCAGAAAGCGCACCGGATATCACAAATATGGAAGCAAGAATGATCATAAAATCACTACTGAATCCAGCAAAGGCTTCAGACGGTGTAAGCACACCACTAATGCAGAGCACCACCAGCAGACCAATGGTGACCACATCTACCGAAAATGTCTCAGTAGCAAAAAGAATTATGGCTATTACAAGCAAACCTATTACCAGAGCTATTTCCATAATTCATATTAGTTAGAAGTAGATTAAATATAACCAAAATACTTAGGTGTAGGGATATAGACATATTTTTTAAAACCAAATGCCTCCCGTTCAGGATGGAAAAGAAATTTTTTCGATCTCCTGAGTTTTGAACGCAACCATTAACTTCATCCTGCATCTTAGGTTAGAACAATAGCTTCAAAAAAATGAAATTAAGACGCCTTATCCTTCTACTGTCTATCTTACTGGCTTATTCCTGTTCAAGCAATAAGGATGGTCTTATTATAGTGGATTTCTCAGCAGGTCCCTACCCACAAACCTGGAAGCTCTTCAAAATGACCGGTAGCATGGTAAATTCTGAAACCGCTGGAGAGGATATGGCCTGGCAGGAAGAATACAGGTTTAGCTCCAATGCAAGTGTGGTAAAAACAAGGACACAAGACGGAGTGTCATCAAGCATAACAGGTGACTTCACAATCTCCCAGGAGAACGACCGGCAGCTCATCATCATTGAATATCAGGAAGACAGTAATCTTATTGGCAGTTGTACAGGCACTGAAGAGAGTCTTTTTTTCAATGCCGAAGATGGTGTTTTAAACAGCAACTGGTGGGCATGTGACGGGCCCGGGCTATTCTATAAAAAGAATTAATGATTTTAATGGCTAATTCACTTTTCTGACAGGTGATAACAGGTCGTGTGTAGGGTCACGGCCTTTAGCCATTAAGTAGGAAAAAATCGAAAATACGCCAGTTAAGGCTCACTGATCACCACCAATTATGCGAGCCTGGCAATAAAGAAACCCAGCAAGACTACCAGCCCATACATGAGCAGGCCCAATACTAAAAGTCCCGATCGCTTCCATCCTTCCACTCGTGCCGATTGCTGGACCAGAAAAGCGATCCTTCCGGCAATAGCACCTACAATGGTTATTATCACCAGAACAGGGGTCATTCTCAACTCTTCATCTGCCTGAACATAGGAAAAGGTGATCAAAGCCAGGGGAGCGATCAAAGCACCCATCACTGTCCAGGAAAGCGGTCTCCCTTCTTTCACACGGGATGTTTTCATGGTTCTTCTCATAGCTTAATTCTTAGAAATAATTTTCCTAAATAATCATGCCAAAATTATACAGCAGCTCATGAAATGCAAACCTAAAAATTATGTTTTCAATAGCGGTTAAATTTCTCAAAGCTTATCGCTCTCAGGGTCCATCCCACCTGATCTTAATCGCATTAATTTTTTCGGTCTGCAGTTTGATATCCTCCAGGACCTGAAATCCCTGTTTCCGGTAGAATGCAACCGGAGATCTGTATGGCTTGTCGTTGGCCCTGATATAATTTTCAGAGTCAATTATCCAGCCACTGAGCTCTCTATTGGTTTTTTTAGCCATTTGCAGGATCTGATTCCCATATCCTTTGCCCTGAAATTCAGAATCGAGGATCGCCAGAAACCATCTTTCGCCATCTCTGATAAAATCGGCATACCAGCCTTTGATCTCATTATTGTTGGTTACCAGGAGTATATGATTCTGATCTTCCAGTTTTTGCAGGTACTCATCTAATTCTGAAATATCATTGTAGTTCAGGCCCTTAGGATATTCATTATTCCACAGCTTAAAGAGCTGTTCCTTTTGCTTTACCCCAGGTTTCCTGGTTTTAATGAATCTCATATTAAATTAAAATCGATTGTTCAGTCCAGAAGAAGCATCAGCTCACATGTTTTTAATAATTGAGCCTGATTATCTCATCGATTCCATCTTCATATGAGGTTGGATGAACATCAAATTCCTTTTCAAACTTACTGCTTTCAAAAACATAATCCCTGTCGTACTGATATACCATCTCAACACTTTCTCTCATAACAGGCATAAACAAACCTAAGATTCTCACCAGGAATTTTGGAGCCACCTGATACCTTGGTTGCACTTTCATCTTTGCAGCGATAGCCTCGATCCATTCCTTGCCGGTCATGGGATCTGATGCTGTAGGCAGATGCCATACCTGACCGTAAGCTTTCTCTGTATTCCCCAGACGCGCTGTCGACATAGCAGCATCTACTGTATAGGTAAAAGAATGTTTGAATTTATCACTGCCCAGCCAATTGGCCTTCTTGCCTTTCTTCAATGGCTTAAAAACCATTTCTGTAAGAATACTGGTCCCTTCAGTATACGGGCCATAATAGTCGGCACACCTTGCAATAAGAGCTTTTAACCTACCGGCCTTTGTATGCATCATTATCATCTCGGCTATTTCGGCCCTTACCTCTCCTTTTTTGCTGGGTGGGTTCACCGGGGTATCCTCTGTCATCGGGTTAAGATGATATTTATCATACATATAAACATTATCAAAGAATACCAGCTTACAGGTCTCTTTTTCACAAATCTCTATAAGCGTCCTGATAAATTTTGGCCATTTCTCTCGCCATACTTTTTTACTGTATTCAAAACCAATGGTCACATAAACAATTTCTGAACCTTTCACAGCGCCTTCCAGCTGGACGGGATCCAGCAGGTTAGCAACAAAAACCTGGTCTGTTTCATTGACCTTTTCCGGATTCCTGCTAACCAGTCTTATCTCTGATGTATATTCCTTAAGAGCTTTTGCCAGTTCAGTTCCAATTGGTCCGCCAGCACCTAAAATTGTTTGCATTTGTATTCTTTTAGATCAAATCCTAATTCATTGTAAAACAGCTTTTCAAAGCTTAATGAAATTACCGATTTTCTATAAAGAATCTTCAATTTATTTAAGCCATCTTTTGCTTAAGTATTATTCAGCTTTTGTAAAATTCAGGGCCGTCACCCCACAGGGAAAGTTTCGGGTTACCTTATGTTCTAACTGTTTCCTGTTCTTTAATTCAGCAAACATTGAAATTCCCTTCCCCAGGATCACAGGATTCATGAACAGCCAGTATTCATCTATAAGGTCTTCCTCCATAAGCAACCTCGTTGTAGAAGGACTCCCCAGCAAAAGAATATCTTTACCGTCATTTTGCTTAAGCTCTTTGATCTTGTTCAGGAAATCATCACCATAAAAGGAGGTTTTAGGTTTTTTCTCCCCCTGCATGGTATATGAAAAGACGATCTTATCTACCGTATTGTACCATTCCGAATGTTCTTTATCATGCTTACTCGCTCCCGGTTTAGAAGCTGCATCGGGCCAGTAATCGTCCATCATTTGCCAGGTTACCCTGCCATAGCATGCGATATCTGAATTATCGGTTAAGGTCTTTACAAAATCGAACATTTCCTCGTCCAGTTTTATCCAGTCCATCTCACCTTTCTCCCCGGCGGCATAGCCGTCCAGGCTTACATGCATATGTGATACCAGTTTTTTCACGAGTCGCTGAATTAGAAATTCAATAATTCTGTGTAAGGATCTCCAGGAATATTCAGAACCCGGGTGAAGGCGGGCTCGGTCTTTATTCCCTGTTTCTTTAACGCTATTATCTTCTTTCTGAAATCTTCTCCATGTTTATTGACCAATTCATGTTCAACGATCATATGCCGGTAGGCCATTTGTTCTTTTGATGGAATGTTCTGCCCGAAGATCTCTACCTGGAAATTCCCAAGACTGAAATTTGCGATCACCGAAAGTTCTTCATTGATTTTCTTTTGTCTGATCCTGAATTCCTTTTCCCCATTGAAATGCTTAATAAGATCTTCCTCAAACATCTTCCGGTTTTCCCAGCAGCAAATAATATCCAGGTCGCTTGCCTCCGTATCAATCTCAATGGGAATAGTGCCTGTGAGAATGGGGTCGTACTTCTTCAGTTTCCTGAATACCGCATAATTGGTCAGCAGTTCATAGACCTGTCTCTGTTTCACGTTTCCAGACTTTAAGTAATCGATCTTTCTGAAATCCATATTCTAAATTTAGGAGTTTTATTTCAGAAAACTACTTGTATCTGCCAGTTCAAATTCTGGTGAGGTTGAGAATATTCGAATGGACGGCAAATAAAATTTATTCGATGTTTACTTCATGGAGTACCTACGGTCATCCTTTTTTTCACTATCTCTCCCTGCGATGGTACAGTTCAAATTCGATCTCCTTATTAAGACCTTGTCCAAGATCTCCAAGATGATGTGACGAACCGGTTTTAACCTGAGATACTCCGAATGATATTTTATCGATGACCAAAACGAAGATATCAATTGTTGAACCTACTACTGCTGCGAATGTGTTAACTAAAGCTTTCATGACTGTTGATTTTTATTATTAAACTTCTGAGATGTAAATGTATATACAGATCTCATTTTCAGACATATGACATCGGTATTAGCATCTATGCAAAAAGGATTTTTAAGGAAGAAAGACTAACTTTATAAGATGCAGACGGGAAGAACCAATTATGCGCGTTCAGGCGGAGTGAATATTGCCTATCAGGAATTCGGCAGTGGCGATACATGTTTGATCGTTGTACCGGGATGGATCTCGAATGTAGAACAGTTTACCAGTATTCCGCCACTGGCAGCCTGGGTGAATCATCTCTCAGGTTTTTGCAGGCTTATACTTTTTGACAAGCGTGGCACCGGCCTTTCTGATCGTGTGAACGAATCTGAACTTCCCGGTATGGACCAGCGTGCAGAAGATCTCTTAGCGGTGATGGAACACGCGAAAATCGACAGGGCGGCATTCTTTGGCCTTTCGGAAGGCGGTCCGCTCGGCATACATTTTACCGCAACCTATCCTGAGAAGGTCTCGAAACTTATACTTTTTGGCTCTTTCGCCAAATGGGTAAGATCTGAGGATTATCCATACGGATTGAATGAGGAAGGGCATTTAAAAACCATCAATTATATGGCAGAGAACTGGGGAGGTCCGGTGGGATTACAGCTCATGGCTCCCAGCGTAAAAGATGATCCTGAAGCCCAGCAGTACTGGGCGTCCTACCTGAGACACAGTGCCAGCCCTTCGGCAGCCATCGCACTTTACCGAATGAACCTGGATATCGATGTAAGGCATTGTCTTAAAAAGATCAAAAAGCCTGTTCTGCTTATTCATCGTGAAGGCGATAAACTGGTGGAGTGCGGTCACAGCAAGTTTTTAAAGGAAAATATAGAAGGAGCAAAATTATTGCTTACCAAAGGGGCCGATCATTTACCCTGGTTTGGAATAAACAGGGAAGAATTGATGGCGATGCAGACCTTCCTTTTAGATGGGAATGTGGTGAGCGATAAAAGGCTTGACAAACTTAATCCTGAGGATATATTTGCTATCTACTCCATCAAGGATCATATTGAAAAACATTTTGAGGAAGAGATTACTATAAACAGTCTTTCCCGGCAATTCGGCATCAATGATTTTAAGGTGAAATCTGGCTTTAAGGCATTGTTCGCAACCCCGGTTATAAACTTCCTTAACCAGACCCGGCTAAATTATTCCCTTAGACTTTTATCAGATCCCCGTCTTACCATGAGCGATATTGCAGAAAAGGTTGGTTATAAGCATCCCAACAACTTTTCTACTGCCTTTAAAAGAAGATATGGCGTGCCTCCCAATAAATATAGGGGCGAATTAATGCAGGGTAAAGATCCGAAACAAAAAAAGGCATTTTAATTTTATGGTTATTTACTTAAATAAATAAGCCTTTGCTTATCACCAAGCCTATAGTTAGTTGATATATACTAATGCCAGGAAAAAGTTGCCCAACAGCATACATAAAAGGGTATAAGTTATCAGTTTATCCGATAATTTAACATGAGGATTCTTTGTTCTCCAGCCTGTTCTGACTTCATGGGTAAATCTAACATAGGCAATAAAGTCTCTTTCGAGTTTCTTTTGGCTTAAATGTTTAAAGAACCTGTCTAAAAACCAGTAAATAAAGGGAGTACACAAAGAATAACAGGTTATTTTATCATACTTATCCAGGTTAGCGAATAACAAGCCAGTTAAGCCAATGAGGGCCACAACACCTGAAACCTTCCATACAATTTCTGGCTTAAGCCATTGCTTCTTGCGGTGCTGAAGCACAAGAATGGGAATTGCCAAAAGAAACAGTGGAATAATAAAAATTTCGAAGAATATTTTCAACTTCTGTTTTAGTTGGTAAACCTTGCCAAATTTACTGCATTCCAAATAAAAGATCTATTATGAGCTTTATTTATATTTAAACATTCGCGCTGTTTATGGTTTCCTTGGATAAAGCCAAAATACCTGGCCAAGAAGTCTCTTTTTACTCTTTTCATTTCAAGTTTTTTAAATCTTTTGTTATCTCACCTCTGGCTTTCCTTGTACCCCAAATAGCAGCAATAACAGAAAGAACCCAACCAATTGCAAAGGGTAAAGTTACATCGGGATTACCTCCAAAATAGTTACCTACACCAGCCACAAGTGTGCTGGCGTTACAAATTACGGGTGTGTACCAAAGGCTTTCAGGGTGGGCCCGGCAAATTAAAAAGCACATTATAGCAACAGTAATTCCGGTAAACAAGTAGGCTAAAAAATTACCCAGACCTTCATTGGCAATCCCTAATAGCATCCCAATAAGAGAGATGATCCCAACATATAAAAATGGAAGTACGAATGAAACCAGGCCTGTAACAGCTGCCGAGACCCAAGCCTGATTCCTCGATATTGCCGATCTAAAGCCTACTGATCTCATATTATAAAACTTATCTCAATCCCTTAATCTGGGGATAGGTCAGAGTTGAAAATATCCCTGAACAAATGCCATTCTCCATCTACCTTTTTCCAGAGCACTATGTATTTACCCCGGTCTACCTCAACCCCTTTTTTGTATAAGGTGAGTTCTCCCTCTTCGGCTACCAGGTCTTTTGTCCCCCAAACGTTAATTGTTCTAAGCTCAACTTTTTCGATACCTGAATTCATTATACTGGCCATGGTTGACTGGATATTTTCCCTTCCCATGATTGCGGGAGACCCCTCCATCATGAACTTGGCATCTTCAGTATATAACTTTGCCAATCCCACCGAATCCTTGGCTGCATATAATTCTGAAAACCGGGTGTTGGCATCTACGATCTCGGTTTTAGCGGTTTTAAGATTAAAGGTGTCTTTTGGAGTTTTCGCTTCCATTTCCTCTTTCTCTTTAGGTTCGTTCGCCCTGTCATTACAGGAGATAGAAAAAGTAAGTACTAAGGCTGCTGCCAATGCTAAATAAAATGCTGAACTTTTCATTATTTCATTCTTTACTGATGCCTACTCTAATCGGTTTTCGGTTTCCCCGTTTAAAACATTCAAATAATACATTGCACATTATAGCAGTTATGCAGTTTATGCTAACTGAATGTTATGAATAAATAGCAGTAAAGAAGGCTGGATTCCAGATGGTTGGTGGCAAGAGTATATTAAAGATACCAAATTTTATCCAAGAAAATCAGTTAACGAGCTGTTATACAGTAATTTCCAATAAAATAGATGACCAGATCATACGACCTCGTTCTTTAATATCGCTCCTTTTTTAAAGTCGGTAATATTCTTTAGGGTGGTCAGGGTTATTTCTTCCATAGCCTCTCTGGTGAAATATGCCTGGTGAGAGGTAATTAGAACATTCGGGAAACTGATGAGTCTTAAGATGAGATCATCTTCTATGATACTTTCTGAAAGGTCTTTAAAGAACAGGTTCTCTTCCTGTTCGTAGACATCGATTCCCAGGTATCCAACCTTCCTGTCAGAAAGTCCCTTAATGATGTCGGCTGTATCAATAAGAGCTCCCCTGCTGGTGTTAATGATCATGATCCCGTTCTTCATCGATGCCAACGACTTCTCATTTATCATATGCTTTGTTTCCGGAGTAAGCGGGCAGTGCAGGGAAATAATATCAGCTTCTTTAAATACATCATTCAAGGTTTTGTATTCCACTCCCAGATCTTTTACCTCATCAGACCGGTACTTATCAAATGCTATAATTTTACAGCCAAAACCTTTCATAATCTTACAAAATGTAGCGCCTATTTTCCCGGTTCCTATAACTCCAACCGTCTTTCCGTGAATATTGAATCCAATAAGTTTATTGAGAGAAAAGTTAGCCTCGCGAACCCTGTTGTAAGCTTTATGGGTTTTCCTGTTAAGGGTAAGTATTAAAGCCGCCGCGTGTTCTGCCACCGCCTCGGGTGAATAGGCAGGTACCCGAACTACCTTGATATCATGCCTTTTTGCCGCTTCTATATCTACATTATTAAACCCGGCACAACGAAGCGCAATCAACCTGATCCCACTTCCGGCCAGAATCCCTATCGTCCTGGCATCAACTTTATCATTTACAAAAACACAGACTACCTCATAACCAGAAGCAATATTAGCAGTATGGGAATTCAAAGCTGTTTCGAAAAAGGTGAATTCAAGATAATGGTCTTTGTTATATCGCTCAAAGTATTCCTGATCATAGGCTTTTGTGCTAAATACTGCTATTTTCATATCCTTTGTGATTTCATATTATAAATCTAACAGGAATTGCTGAATTTCGGTATTCACTATAACAGGCTCTTCCACTGGTGACATATGGCCTGCCCTGGGAATTATTCTGAGTCTGGAATCTTCAATCAGTTTATGCATGAGCTCGGCTTTTCCAACATCGGTGAGTGCATCCTGCTGCCCGACCAGGATCAAAGACGGACATTTAATACTGCTCAGCTTCTCTGTTACTCCTCTTCTTTCCAATACCCCTTTTACAACCTTTACAATTCCGCTTTGATGATTTGCCAGAAAATAGTTCTTCCATTTTCTCCTCAACAATTTTTTATCCGGATCCTTTAAGAAGGTGGGACCAAAAAACATTTTCATCACCCGGCCGGCAATAGGTTTTAATCCCACATATTTAGCGATAAATAACATAATTTCATTTCTCAAAAAATGGCCTTTAGGTTCCGGCTCAGAAGAGGTGTCAATTAAAATAAGGGACTTTATAATTTCCGGGTATTTACTGGCGAGCCGCAAGGCAACCATTCCTCCCATTGAAAAACCTACAAAATGACACGCCCCGCAGCCGATAGCATCAATAAATTCATAGGTTTCTTCCGTAAGTGATTCCAGATCATATCCATTAAGCGTTATTTCACTTTTCCCCTGGCCTCTAAAATCAAAACGAATGCAGCGATAATTAGCTTTCAGAAAATCTACCTGCTCATCAAACATTCTTAGATTAAACAGCATACTATGCCCAAAGACCAGTGTCTCCTTCCCCTGGCCCTCATCTTCATAATACAATTGGGCGTTATTCAGCTTTATATATGGCATGGCTTTATCTTATGCAAATTTGCAGATGCTACATTAAGCTTGTTAAGCATATACCGGGATTTGTCAGGATAAGAATTAAGGAGATAGGTTCCGGTAAGAAGTGTTAGCTCTAAACCCTAATACCTGATATAATAAGCCTGGTGGGTTAGATCATAACCTCACTAACCTGAACACTAGGTTCAATATTGGTGAAATTCGGCAGATCGGCCATTATCTTATCAGCGTTCGGGCCAAAGGAATTTCCAAACTCCTCCATCGAATCAAAATACAGGTTTCCCATGGCTGCAAATAAGGCCGGTGATTCAGGGCCTCCTCCAGTAAGGCCTTTTTCCACGGTCGCAGCCTTAACTGAATCTCCTAATAACTTCCCAACCATCGGTACATGTTTATTGCAGTAATAATCCATGTCAAATGTTTTACCTTCGCCATTGGGGTACAAAACGCTTACTTTAATCATCCCTTTTTTCATCTTATATGTATTAATTGATTACTCAGAAGTCTATTAAAGGGGCTTAAATATGAATGCTGTTCAAATCTTTATTTAAGATAATATTTTTTTCTCCACAATAATTTATTTTTCTGCAATTCAATTATTTAGATATATGCATTTCAGAAGTAATAGAGATGTTTAGTTAGAAGCTAGTCTACGGTCAATTATTTTCTTTAAAAATGGGGGCAATCATCCTGGGATGACAATTTATTAATCATAGATTAATTTTATCTCTCTGCCTGCAGGTACATCCAGTAACCTTTTTTAAATGGGAACTGAACGTTATTGAATCCGGCACTCTTTAACCATTCTAACTGAAGCAGGTAATCTGTTGGCCTGTCGAATGCTTTATAATGTTCCATGACCCAGGACCATTTTTCACCGTCTGGGAAATTACCATTTACAAAGTTCTTCCACTCTTCAAGCACCCTTGGGTGATCGGGATTATTTTTGCTTATCATTAGATCACTGTATGAAAATATTCCTCCTTTTTTTAGCGCAGAAAATATCTTCTTGAACAGAGATCTTTTCTCTTTATTTTCACAGTGATGCAGGCTGAATCCAGCAGTAATAAGATCATACTTTTCATTCTCAAATTCAAATTCCCTGAAATACTTATTCTCATATTCCATTTCAAAATCTTTGAACTGCCTGCGACATATTTCTATCATTTCTGCAGAAGCGTCTACCAGGGTGTAGCTGGCCTTTGGGAAATATGGGAGAAGTTGTGCTGTAATATTCCCATTGCCACAGCCAAGATCAAGAATGGAAACGGGATTGAAATTTACTGGAAGGTATTTTACAAAACAGGAGACTAACTCAAGATAATGCGGTGCCAGGCCAATCATATCATTGGTATAATTCCTTGAAAATTCGTTGAATTCCAGGCCTATGTCTTTTCCTTTTTCCATTTTTCAGGGTTTGGCTCCATTAAAATACCTCTGTCGAATTCTATAACAGACTGACTATATGATATCTAGCATTGTAGTGAAGTTAATTATTTTCCCCGAGAACTTCCAGGTTTATAATGGGCTGTGAGCTATGATCATTTTTAAAATGATCTTAGGGGAATAACTCCATGGTATAATCAAAATATTCAGGATGGGAGATTCCCCTGGAGTATTTCAGATTTTGAGGCTGATCATACTTCTTTAGATATGCGTCGCTGATCTTTTGATTGATCGGGTTGTTTGGATCCAGCTTTTTTCCTTTAACCCTGAGAACCTTATCCCCGTATTTGATCTCACCAATTCCCGTTCTCTGCAATTCAGTAAACCAGCTCTTTTCACTTTTATTCCAGCTACGGGCGAAAATCCTCTCATCTACTTCTACCATCCATATCTTTAAAAAAGTTGGACGTTCAACACCGCCTTTAATTCCGATTAGGGTGTGCTTGTCTAAATAATCATATAAATCTTCTTGAAACATTTATCGCATAATTAAGATTTTAGGAGCACTATATTTGAATAGTTTTATCCTTATTTAAAAAAGTCTTTTCACCTCTTAAGCTCCAACGGTACCTGTCTTCACTTGTCCTTCTTTTCTGTATTTAGCAATGATCACCCCGCCTGGTGTAACCAAACTCTCGGTTAACTTAAAAGCCGCAGGCATTGCGGTATCATCAAAAAGCCTTTTTCCTTGCCCCAGGATCAAAGGATGAATTTTCAGCCATATTTCATCCACTAAATTATTAGCGAGCAGAAGTTTTACAAGTTCACTACTCCCCCAAACCTGAATATGAGAACCATCAGAATCTTTAAGTTTCTTGATATCAGCCAGTTCTTTCAGGAAAATGGTATTCTTCCAATCTGAATTCTGAAGGCTTTTGGTGAGGACATATTTAGTGCCATCGTTGATACCAGGCCAGGATTCGGCATGCTCAGGCCAGTAATTTTCCCAGATCTTAAATGTTTTTCTTCCCAGTAGATAATCTGCCGGTTCTAATTCCTTATCCACTGCCTTGTCATATACCTCATCAAAATAAGGCGCTACCCATCCACCATATTTAAAGCCGCCCGATGTATCTTCTTCAGGCCCGCCGGGCCCCTGTATTACGCCATCCAGGGTGATCATTGATAAGACGATTATTTTTCTCATCCCTATTTAATTTTAGAATAGAAGAATATAAAGTTAAGCGATTGTTGGTTAGCTTATTTAAAAATAATCCGGGGTGAACTTTGATGAATATTGATCGCCTCCCATGCATGGGATGCGATATTATTTATATGCTACGCATAACATTTTCGGTTATTCTGTCACACCTGCTAAAACCAAATTCAAATACATCTGTGTCACTGGATAAGCGATACAGTGTTTCTTTCAGCATTTCCTTAGAGCGGTGTAAGCGAATCTTCCCATTCGCCAGGCTTATGTCAAGGGCCTGAGAAATTTCCCTTAAGCTCATTTCTTCCACCTCCTTCATCATATAGACCGTTCTGTACTTGATATCCAGCTGATCGATCGCGTTCTCCAAAAGTTGCTTAGTTTCTCTTCTCACCATCTTTTCCTGTGGATTTAACTGAATACTGTCCGGAATTTCCAAAATGAGATCATCATTATTAGTCTTATTATACCCATTCAGTTTAAGTATTCTGGATCTCTTTTTAAGTTCTGCTAAGGACTCATTAATTCCTATACGGATTAGCCAGGTAGAAAATGAAGCCTCAAAATTAAACTGATACAGCTTGGTATATGCCTTTATATAGGTGTTTTGCATCACATCTTCAATTTCGGCCTCATCCTTTATATAGCTGCGGATAATTCGATACAATTTCTGGTTATTTCGCCTAACCAGGATTTCATAAAGTTCCTTTTCTCCATCCAATATCCGATTAATTACTTCTTTCTCTGTTATTCTATGATCATTGAAATCACTGATATTAATAGCTACCATAATACTGCCTGTTTGCCCTTTAGATGTGGAAACTCTAAAAAAGGTTACAAAATTTTGTATCCTTTCTTAATCTCAGCTATCAAATGGGTGTAACAAATTTTAAACAAAACAAAAATTCAGAATTATGGATTCTAACGTGCAACTTGTAAAAAATGTATTGAAGTACACCTTTGGACTCGTACCGATCGTAGCGGGACTGGACAAATTTGCGAACATCTTAACCAACTGGAGCCAGTATATTTCAGATGGCTTTGCTGAGATTCTTCCTTTTGAGCCATCTACATTTATGATGATCGTTGGCATCATTGAAATTCTGGCAGGTATTCTAGTCCTTACCCATACAAAGGTAGGTGCATACATAGTTTCGGCATGGCTGACAGTTATTGCATTAAGCTTACTTTTCAGCTGGAGCTATATAGATGTGGCTGTAAGGGATCTGGTAATGGCGATTAGCGCTTTTTGTTTGGCCAGACTATATGAGAAGAATGCAACCAAGGCAAATAATTAAATACTGAAAAGACACCCGGCAATTACATTAATATAAAAAACCATCACGCAGTTTTTTGATAAATCTGCGTGATGATTTCCTTTACATTATATGCGGAAAGGCATTTGCCACTCCCAGGCATAATGAAAGCCATTGCAGGATCTATTTTGCAGCTTGTGTTACAGAAACTCCATCAAAATAATTCGCCTTTTGAAGTCCTATTTTTAATATTCTTTCGGCACCGCTGGTATTGGCCGACATTTGAATATAAATCTCTTTTGAACCTCTTCTTTCTAAAACAAATTCATCTTCGCTAATAAGAGACCAGCCATTTAAGTTCTCGCCAGCTTCAAAGTTAGAATTTCTATCACTTCATGATCCTCCAGGATATTTATTTTGTACTAAATCTTATGGCGTAATCTTCTGTTGCTGTTTCGGTTTTTGGAGAAATACCAATAAGGAAGAATTCATAATCTTTATCATCTTCCAGGTTCCATTCCAGGATCACTGTTTTCCTGTCTTCCGAAAACCTTAGATTGGTAAAATTGGGAAATGCTTCCTTATCTTCTCCCGGCCTTATAAAATTTGCTCCGGAAAAAGCCTTGTCAAAATTCAGGGATATCTGTTTTAAAGCCGGATCTACCTCTTTACTTCCATTTTTAAATTCACTTATAGAGACAAAATGAGGCTGTACCTTTTTGCTGGCTTCAATATATTCGTGAATATTTTCAGCATAGGATTTATAGGCTCTTGCCAATTGAGGAGTAAAACTTTCCAGTGTTGGATACTGGCCCCTGTTGTTATCATAATTTTCCAGTTCTGTTACCAGATCTTCGATCCAGATAAAACCTCTGTTAAGTTGCTCTGAGATCTCCAATGATATTTGATCTTCAGGAAAAGAATGATCTTTCATGTACTTTATCACCGCCGCTCGTACCAGGGCTTCATTTATCATGGTTTGCCAGTTTCCATATGCTCCGCTCCTCATTTCCTTCTTAACGACGTCATATATGATCTCCCCGCTATCCCTGAATTTAGCATTGTTCTTATCCAGGAGTTCATTCACAAAGGAATGATTGAATTCATGTAATAAGGTGGGAAAATAGTTGTTCACGGGAAATTCTACCATGCCTTCGGCATCAGTATTCCATGCTCCCATTATGGCATAGACTTCCTTCTTTCCATTTGGCAATTCTACTGAAGGTCCATAATTCCCACCTCCATTTCCTAATCCGTTTACGATGATGAATTCCTCGTTCGGTTCTTTGCCATAAAAGTCTTTATACCATTCTATATCCAGCTTATTATAGATAGGTATAAATCTTCCGCTGGCTTCAGCATAAAGTGCACTATTGGCCTTAAAGAATTGTTCACTGTTACTGTAGTGATAGAAATCCTGCAGAAGGCCCACAAACTTATACGCATTTTCTTTACCCCACCTGGGTTCGGGAATAGTCTCATTAAATTCCACCAGAGGCTCCAGATTCTGATCCAGGTGAACAGCCATTTTCATCACCGCATCATAGCTAACCCCGTTTTCCTGCCTTAACTTTTTGATAAAGCCAATAAGTTCATGATCCTTGTAAGCAGTATAGTGATTATTGATCTTATCGGTGTAAAGCTTAAATACTTCTGACGTATATTCTTCACTTTCTGCTAACCTGAATGCGATACTCAGAAGTTCGACCCTTTTATCTATTTCAGGTTTTTTAATGGTACTCATTCCTTGTCCAAAAGTGAATGAAGTGTAAAAGCTAAGAAGAAGAATCGTAAATTTTTTCATGTTTTTTGATTGATGTGATGAATTGATGTTGTCTAATAGACGGCAGGAAATGCTGAGAGGTTACAGTAATTCGGGGAAAATTCTTTCAGGGCGGTCTCAAAGCCTGATTTTCTTTTAAAAAATCACCCACTTTCTAACAGGGAAAAGTTGTGCTTCGTATAGCCCTTTCGGGCAATCAGTTATAGTATCAGGAATTCACAGCCTGCCCGCCCACAGGCATAGGACGAAAGCTTTATTCATGAAGTTATTAGATTTTTTAGGAGTCCGCTCAGGTTATTTCAGCAGAGTCCTGTAATATAAGTTCCAGGCCCCTGAATTGGATTCAATAATATCGGGAAGTCCATCTCCATTTATATCTCCGGTTTCTATGTTATAAGTATTTTCCTCTAGATCCTCCCGTAATCCAATTTCTATGAATTCCAGATCTTTTTGCCCCATGAACACATAGTTCCTTTCCTCTGAATTTCCCTCTACAATATCGAGGAACCCGTCCAGATTAAGGTCGGCTAATTTAATGGAATAGGTCATTCGCTCCTCTGAAAACTCCAGGGTTCTATGAAATTTCAAATCCTTATCACCAAAATAAATGACATTTTTTGAACCTAAGTTCCCGGCTACTATATCTAAAAAACCGTCTTTGTCAAAATCTCCGATATCTATGGAACGGGTTTCATTATCCTTTTTGCCAAATTCAATGATTTCTGTAAAATTCTGTTTGCCGTCATTGAGGTATACCTTATTGGTGTTTTGTCTTTCTGCAGTGACCAGGTCCAGAAATCCGTCATTATTGAAATCTATTATTTTAGTTTGAATGGTCTGGTCTAATTCATCCCCGAATTTTATGATCTCCGGGAAGTTCCCTTTTCCATCATTTAAACAGATCTCGTTTTGAGCTTTTCTATTTGACAAAATAAGGTCAATATCTCCGTCCAGATCTATATCTGCCGTTTCAAGATTCCTGGATGGATTAATGGAACCAAATGAAATTTCACGATCGAAAGAATTCTTTGAACCAAATATGATCTTATTCTCAACATTGTCATTTGCCACAGCAATATCCATAAATCCATCCTTATTAAAATCGGCGCTTTTTACTGAGTAAGATGCATCCATAAACTTCCCGATGGGCATTGCATTTTTAAAATTCCCCTTACTATCATTAAAAAAGATATAATTCTGTTCAGGCCAATGCCTCCCGTTGGCTACCAGGGCGTCAAGATCTCCATCCTGGTCCACGTCAAATAATGTTATCGAAGCCGTTCTATTTGATTGGGTTCCTATAGAGAAGAAACCATCGGCATTAAAGAATTCGATTTGCTGGCTATATCCATTTGTGAAAAGGAACAGGAGTAGCAGAAATATTAGGTTTGGCTGGATCTTCATCATAATTTAGAGCAAGGGCAGTGATGCCGGTTTAAAACCTGAATTGCTGATGAAGTTAATTATTTTCCTCGAAAGATCGCCTGATACGTGAATGAACCGGCTTTTTGAAACAGCAGAAACCAGCATATCTGTTAGTTACCGTGAACCTTTTTACTAGTTACAATCCTACAATATCAGCAAAGGCGCAATAAAGCAAAGCCTAAATTCATTTTTATTATAACTGGAAGCTACCAATTCTTTTATGGCATAATCGGAATAATCATAATACCGGCCTATCTAAGCAAGGGCAATCCTGAGTGCTTTCAACTCTTTTTTGAGTCTTGAAGCCCAGTTCATGAACCTATTCAGGGAGGTATGCTGAGGTTTTGGTGTCAAAGGGATCTGTCTTAATTATTCATTACTTCTCACTAATAATTGCATCTGCTTCAATTTCAATTAACCACTCGGGGTTTACAAACCTGCTAACCTGCATTATAGTATCAACCGGCTTTATTTTTTTAAAATATCCTGATCGCACCTCTATCACGCTTTTCCAGTCATCAATATCAGTTAAAATGATCCTGGTCCTTACTACATCTTCTAATCCCGATCCGGCCTGTTCAAGAGCAGCTTTAATAATTTCAATACACTTCCTGGTCTGAGCCTTAACATCACCTATCCCCACCGTCTTTCCATTTTCATCTACAGGTGCGGTTCCTCCAACGCTTATAAATGAGCCTACTTTTACAGCCCGGCTAAAACCAATTATATCTTCTAAAGGGTTTCCGTTTGAAATTAGTTCTCTTTTCATAATAACAGAATTTGATGATTCAAGTTAGCGCTAAATTCCGCAAGAATCACAAAACCCCGATTAAATGAAGTTTATGTCTTTAAAGCGAACTGAAGGTCTGCAGCCTCTCCAACCCCAGGCATGGAACGAAAGCTTTATTCATGAAGTTATTTGATTTTCTAGGAGTCCATTCAGGTTATTTAGAATAATCGTCTATGTCTATATATTCTTAATGAAAATTCTAAGTAAATCATTTATACGCAATAGCAAGTTGCCCAATCAAATAACCAATAACCAGAGCTATAAGCCCAAGCAGTAGCACACGGGTTCCTGCTTTATACCAGGTAACTTTTGAGAACCTGGTGGTTGTGGAGCCAATTATAAATAAACCTATCATCGTTATGCCAATAGATACCGGCATTGCACTTTTAATAGGGAAGATCAAATACGCGACCAGCGGGAAGAGACCACCAACAATATAGGAAATGAACATCAGGACACTCTTTTTAAAAACGATATTGTCTGATTTTCCAGCCAATAAAAGTTCCCGATAGGTCATCTCTTTGAGCATGAGATCAGGATCTTTTGAGGCAGTGCTGGTCATTTCCCTTGCAAGTTTCAGTGGCCAGCCGTCCCGAACGAACATTCGGAAAAGCTCCTTCTTTTCCTGCACCGCAAAATCCCTTATCTCCTCCTTTTCTTCTTCTATTCTTCCCTGATTGATTTCGTATTCAGACCTGTTGGAGATATAGGACCCTATAGCCATGGAGACCGATTCAACAGCGATGATCACCGTACCGGAGAGTATCACGGTGAACTGATCCTGACTCCCAATTGCAATACCCGTTATTGCTCCAAGGGTTGAAACCATACCGTCTTCCATACCAAAGATGACTTCCCGTACTTTCGAGCCTATAGAGGTATTCCGGGAATGTTGATATTTGGTCATAGGCTGATAAAATTATCTTTTCAATCGCTAAGTATTAGCAGAAGGCCTTTGTACATTGGTAAGGGCTTTTAGTGAAGTTACTTATTTTCTCTGAAAAGTTTTCCGCCATTTTTAAAAAGAACTTTTTGACCATCCCTCTTAATCCCGATATAGTACCATTATTTTCCCAAAAACTCATGTGCAGTCCTGTGGCTGAACAAGTCTACAATAAAAGCAAAGGCGCAATAAAGCCAAGCCTAAATTCATTCTTATTATAACTGGAAGCTCCCAGTTCTTCTATGGCATAATCGGAATAATCATAATACCGGCCGATATAAGCAAGATAAAACCGAAGATCGATTTTTTTAAACGGACTGTAATAAATGGTAGGCACAGCTCCATAGCTGGTTCTCATATGCTGTTTACTGGTCTTAACATTATCATAAGCACTGCTGGTCATAAGGGTTAACAAACCTTTGAATTTGGGGCTGAACCTGTATTCTGCCCTCAACCAGTTCTCAATATACATCACATCCTCGGCCACCTGTTCTTCACTCAAAAGATTGGTTACTATCCCCTTGGTATCCACTTCTTCATAACTATAATGAAAGTCATACATCAGGCTCAGGTCTTGATTCTGGTATTTATGTCCCAACGTTAAAAAGGTGGTTCCCCTTTTTCTTACTTCATAAGAATGGCTTAAGCTATAAATGGTTTGTAATTTACCATCAAAAAACTTTCCGCGCCAGTTTCCAACAAAGGCTACAGGCCAGTCGGGCTCCTGGATGTTCTCTGCGACTATATCGCCATAGAGATCATCATAATGCTGTGTACGCGAATTTAAAACCTGCAACCCGAACTTGTTATTTTCTGAAGCCTGATAGGTAATTCCAGCACCCGTAACAAATGCCAGGGCGTTGCCATAAATATCATTGTACTCCAGAACATCCAATCCACTGAACTCGTATTCATAACCGCCGTAAAAGGCACTCATTTTTCCTAGCAGAAGATCAAAGGAGGGACTGATTTTAATATCAAGATAAGCCAGTTCTATATTACTACTTAGCCGATCCAGGGTCTGCACATCGCTGTTTTTATTAAAGCGGTTCCTGAACTGAAAACTTACCTTTTCATGCACTTTTCCCGAAATACCCAGGGCCGTAAAACCATTTTCAAACTGTATCCCGTTGTAATAGTTGTCGCCACCCCTAAAGGTATATGCCTGGAAGTCCATGCGCATACCGAAGGTGATGTTTATATTTTTTAAGAGCTCTATCTTTTCAGCAGGGATAATAGGCTCTGCCAGGCTGTCGTTCTGCTGTGAGAATCCCAGTATTGGAGTTAATAAAAGGATACTAATTAAAAATGATCTTATCATATAGAGCAGGGATTTACAGGATTTAAATTTTCAACTGGAATGACGGCAGAAGCATCCCTAGAAATTTACTGAAAATTTATTGAATTTATAGTGCAGACCCTTAACATAAAAAATATAACTGACTAATAAGCAGCAAAAAAAGCAGCTACGAAAAACATTTCTTAAGAAAGCATGATTAATATGAAACCACGCTTACCGGCATCTTAACCCAGATGATCGGCTTTATTTATAATCAAAATCGTGAGTTGTTTGGACCTTCATTAGCGCCATGGTTTTTATAGATCTTAAGCCCCGCAATAATGGTCCAAAGGAAGACAGAAAACAAGAAAAGTCGCTGCCATAAGCCGGTAAGGTGCTTTGATTCAAAAGTAGAGATCATAACCAGCATAAGTATCAGGGCAACAAGACCTGTTATGAGCGAATATAGCCATATACTGTGGAGACCCTTAATCTTCTTAAAGGAAAACCCCAGTAGAATGATTCCGAGAATTGCTGACATGAAGGCTATGGCTGAGACTCCATCATGGATGCCAGATTCCATGCTTCCAACAGGCGGGCAACCGGCATCGCACGAAAAAATACCTGCCAGGCTCATTCCTATACCAAAGACCATGAACAGTACAGATCCGGTTCTGGATACCCAGCCTTTAGAGACAGCTATGAGGAGAGACAGTGCAAAAAGGCTGAAGCATATACCTGAAGGGATAAAACCAAGATAGTTCATTATCAATTCGGTAGATGCACCTGTAGCACCAAGTTCACTTATAAAATTATCCAGATGATCGTAATCTGCCTGCAGGGAAGCACATATAATGGTAATAGATGTGAACAGGATTGAGCCTATCACTCCACCTAAGCTTAGAAATCTGGTTGCTATCCTTTTCATCCCCCTGAACCTGAATTGGGTACTATAACCCGGTTAATTTAAATTGGCGAGATTTGGGAAACCGTTCTAACGATTATGTTATAACAAGTTACTTATTTTCTTTGACAGGTGCTTCTATTTACCTTAATCTATGTTTCCGGTTCATAGTAAAGGATCACTGCACCCCTACTAAAAGTCTTTGTTTTTCTGAGGTTAAAAATAAACCACTCTTTTAGGTTTCCAAATAATGGCAACCCACTTCCCGCTATAACCGGATGAACGCATAGTTGCAATTCATCTATCATCTTAAGTTTCATTAATTGAATTATCAAACTACGGCTGCCAACTAAAATATCCTTACCAGATTGCTGCCTGAGTTCTAAAACCGTTTCCTTCAGGTCACGCTGCGCCAGTTCTGCGCTTTTCCAGTCTAAACTTTTAAAGCTTTGAGAAAAGACGATCTTTGGCGCCCTGTCCATCACAACGGCAAAGTCATCCATGGATCTATCTCCTGAAGGATTTTCTACCAGCTCGCGCCAGAATTCCATAAGCTGATAAGTTTTCCTGCCATAGAGTACGCTACCGGCATCATTTAACAGGTCTGCGTAATGCTGATGTATCTCCTCATCAGGCTCTATTGCGGTATGATCGCAAAACCCGTCAAGGGTCATATTTATCGCTGCAATTACTTTTCTCATGCTTAGTTTCTCTTAAGTTTATGAAACTATCGTTATCAAAAATTTTAATTCCCATTTTTAGCGGCTTCGGACTTTATGATAACTACTGAGCCCTTAATAACACCAGATTCAAGAATTAAAGAAGCATCCTTCCAGCTATCAGGCTCCTGATTTGTTTATGAAGTTACTTATTTTATTTAAAAAGCTTTAATCACTTACTTTTATACTTGCCATGGCCAGCCTTCCAATTGAAGGTGAACCCACAAATTCAATCTGTCGGGTATTAAAGATATTTGTCATATTAAAATTAAACACAACATTTTTGTTCCAAAGGTATTCAGCTCCAAAATTAAAGGTGGTGAAACCGCCTAACGGACCATAATTGAAATTTTTAGGAGGCGTTCTTGTGCCGGCACCAACAGAGCTTCCAACCTGATTCCCACTATAAAAGTCATATTTCTGCACTATTCTGGTTCCCAATTTCAAAACGAGGCGTTCCTTCAACAGGTCTTCAACCGTTAAAACAGCCACCCCGCGGTGATTTGGTGCATTAATGCTTTTTTCATCCCGGGTTATTTGCCCGTCCCTATTGGCATCATTTTCTTCAAACCCGGCATTAAGCCAGGAATATTTAAGTTCCAATTGTACCGAAGGGAAAACAGTGTAAGTCACTCCAAGATCCAAACCATATACCTTTGCCCTGCCATAATTAAAGAAAGTAAAAAATGTAGCTCCCCTCAAAGTGTCATTGCTAACGGTACCGGCAAAAACAGGGTTATGATTTACTTCAAGGCCATTCAGGGAAAGAGCTTTACCTCCTACCGGCAATGCGGGCGTGATAAAGTTCTTACTTATTCCATAATATGCGTTGGCATCTATCCAGGTCTTTTTGAAAGCCTGGCCTTTGAATCCAACTTCCCAGGTACTTACTTCCTCAGGCTTTAAAGGCTGCGTGGTACGCACCGACATGCCGTCGTTAACCGGTGAATTATTCGGAATATATGAAATACCTTTTCCTCCATTTCCAAAAAAGAAATCGCGAATACTGGCGTATTGATTCTGTATGGATGGCAATGCATAGGCCTTAGCCCAACCCAACCGGATATTCCCCTGCTCAAGGTCCTTTACCAAAGTAAACTTGGGAGCAAATAGATCCTGGAAGTTATCATTATTATCATATCGAATCGCTCCGATAATGCGTAACTCGTTCAGGAGTTCCTTTTCGAGTTGCAGAACAGCCCCTATTTGTGATATGGAAATATCACCAGCTTCGCCAGCCAGGGTAGTCCCATCGGTAGTGTTAGGATTCGCATTCTCGAAATCCAGGCCGGCTATAAGAAATAATCCGGCCTCAGAAAAGTTGGTATGGTATTGAATATCTCCATTAAACCTTCTGCTTTTTTCTTTAAATCCTGCTCCGCTTAAGGCTACTTGTTCTGCTTCCTCTGGTGGCAGGAATAAAGGCCCGGTCTGGGTCCTCATCCAGAAGATTTGAGTATAACCGGGAATGACATAGCTTTTCCCCAGGCTTCCCCAGGTATTATAGATATTCGCATAAAAATGGGTGCTTTTATATCTGGCCTGGAGAAAGCTGTAGCCCACATCCCTCATTTGATTTCGGCCACTGGTGGTAACCTGCAAAAAGTCATTGTTGCTAGCTCCGGCAGAGACAACAATCTCGGCTTTCGGGTTGATGTTATAATATAAATGGGCTTCACCCCGAAGATGACGGAAATCAAAATCTACATTATGTTCCGGGATAGCTTCGGGAGGAGTGCCTACATAAATACTGTCAATAAAATAGAACTCCCGCCCGCTTACATATTCCCCTGTCACTTTCCATGCCCATCGATCATCGATCTTTTGGGCATGTCGTAACCTACCACTAAACTGGTATTGATTCCCGGCACTAAGCGAAACGGATGTTCCGGGGTCCTGGCGTGGATCTTTTGTAATTGTATGGAATACCCCATTGTGCGCATTGGGACCATATAATGCCGTTTGTGGCCCCGCAACAATTTCAATCTGTTTAATGTCATCTTTTATGGTCGAACCATTATTGAATACAGGTAAACCGCCGCTTAATGCAGAAGTGCTAATTCTACCGTCAACGACCTGGAGTATTTTATTGTTAAAAGCGCTGTTAAGCCCCCTTGCGTTAAAGGTAGTCCCATCTACACCGTAGCGGGTAAATTCCACACCCTGAATCGAGGAAATCAGTTCACCGGTATTCGATCCTGCAAAGAGATCAATATCCTTTGTGGTTAAAACCTGGATGGAAGCAGGTGCACGGGTAATTTTTTCTGGACGAAGAAGCGATGTGACGACTACTTCCGGAAGTGTATCACGTACCTCTTCATTTTCATTTTGTGCTGAAACAGACTGTATTAAAAAGAAAGGGGAAAGGAAAACAACAGCTGATATTTTCATAATAAATGATGTTACAAAACCCTATTATTTGGTAGCCTTGCGTTTTGGGATCACTTATATCTATCGCAACATCCTATTACGACCTAAAAATTAACTCTGATATACATTCATGAAGGTGGATTAAATTTATGCTTTTTTTTATCACAGAATCTATTCCTTAGCATGTTTTTAACTAAAAATCAAATGCTTACAAATTAAAATCATAGCCCAAACACTACTCTAGATTCTATATTTTTGGCTGCGGGCCTGGGAACAGATATACTCCAGGTACTATTCCTTTTGACCCGCTAGTATGGGCATATTAGGTTTTGCATTATAAGCATAATCCTTAATGACCCATTCCCTAAGGTTTGTTACATTCAATCGAGCCCATCCGTAATGCTTCTGCCCATCTATATTAATCCGAAGGCCAAGATACCTATCGCCCTTTCCAGCCCAGTCATAAGAACAGCCAAGCCCTTCTTCATTTCCGAAACAATCTTCTGTAGCAATAATGCTTCCACGGGTATAATGCTGACCTACATTGGAGTCCACCGGATAGGAAATCTCGCTATCTTTTTTTATCGGAACCGTGTGAGTATACCAAGGTTCCACAGAAATAATACCATCATTTCTAATAGCACCTATTCCTAACCAGTTCCAGTTTTCATAAAGACTATTACTTATAATAAAATCAACAATTTTATCATTGTTTAGATCCAGATCATAAGAGTCGTTTATATTTTTCCCAACAAAATCTGGCTCGATATCAGTATAAATAATAAGTGAATCAGGACCGGCAGAGGTTTCATCTTCAATTGGGGTTTCATCTTCAATTGGGGTTTCAACTTCAATTGGAGTTTCATCATCATTCGTAGAATCATCATCAACAGAGGTTCCATCGCCAGTGGAAGAGTCATCATCTTCAGTTGTTTCATCATCAGAAGGTGAATCATCAGTAACAGGCAATTCCTTACCAATACCTGGTTCCTTATCCATCGTTTCTATATCATCACTTTCAGAACAGGAAATGACTAAAAGCGACACTCCCATTAAAATTAATAATCCCCAATTTTTTGTGAATGGGAACATAACTTTATATTTTCCGGCATATAGGGTTGCCACCCGTTTTGTTTTCATAAGATTTTTTTATCCCCGGTTAATCTTTTCATTGAAGGATTTTAATAATACTCATAGACTACTTTATAGTCTCCGAATATCTTCTCGACAACCCTTCCTTCAGCATCGTAATTATAGCGGTAAGTCTCGTATCTATCGTAACCTGATTCAGTAAGATGTTTAAACTCCATAGAAGCAGGAAAATGGCGTTGCACGCGTTGTCCTGGAATTATTACAAATTCTAAAAACTCATTGCTATCGTCTTTATAACCGACAAAGCTGGTCACAAAATACAGTGTAAAAACCCCACTTTCGTGGTAATCTCCGTATTGTTCGATCTTCATTAAATTACCATCCTCGAAATAGGTATAGATTATTTTTTCCCGCTCAAAAAAGTCGAGATTATTTTCCGTTTTTTGAATTATCTGACCTTCTGAGTTGTATTCATAAAAGATTTTAGATCTTCCAAACCACAGGGCGTTATATTTATCTGCCCCAACAATTCGATCCTCATCCCAATGGAAGTTATAAACATCATGGCCCTCTAATTTTATCAGTTTTCCCTCGGTGTTGTAGTGGTAGGTGTCAGTAAATATTTCAGAACTATGCTCAGGGTGACCATAATTTACCTTAAGCAAATTACCATCAGATCTGTAATAATATTTAAGCCAGTAATAAAGATTACCATTAAAGTAATAATGAATGCTCTTTGGAAATCCTGGTATTTCAACTGCTTCAAAATTGGGTAATGGTTCCGCTGGCACATCGTCATCCTGTGAATCTTCCTTTGCAATTACAGGAACAAGGATCTCGTCATCACTTGAACAGCCTGTAAGATTTAGTGAAACGGCCAGTAATAAAATGAATGTGATAATTGTTTTCATTTGAGTAAAAATTTCTGTTCAACAGTTAAATAAGCTTTATAATTAATGGTTTTTATTGCTGGTTTTTTATCGGTATAACCTACAGAAACTGCAATTTTAAAGGGGGTAATTCGTTAAGCGCCTTAGACTTCATACTTACTGAAATTCAGATCGTTAACTCAAAAAATATTATTAAATTTAATCCTTGCCTCTCTAGAAATATTATCATAGCGACAGAATGCAAAAAAGTGTAGTTAGAGACATTAAGAAAGTCGATTGAATTTTTTTGTCGCAGATATATTTATGTATGTCCCGGTTTATTCTATTTCTGTAGTGAAAGATCAAAACCTGAGCATTATATCAATACATTTAAGTAAAAATTGTGGCATGGATGTCAGTCAGGGAATTTATATTATCCGATAAGAAAGGTTATCGCCTATGGCGGCACCTGTTTTTCTGGTTCTTATGGGGCGGTTATTTTACTATTACCCGCTATTTTAATCCTATGGTGTACCAGACAACGGGAAGATTTCCCGATTTTTGGAAAACTGTAGTCGAAACTTTCTTTTTCCTCTTTCCCCAGACATTTATTGTTTATCCCGCTCTATATTTTATACTGCCACGTTTTGTTTTTAAGCAAAAATACGGTCGTGCCTTTTTCTGGTTCTGTATCTTTTATCTGGTTGGCATCACAGTTAATGCCTTTATTCTGATATTCATTCCGTGGTCTAAAATGCCATGGATCCCCAATGCCGACCTCTTTTTAACAACCAGCACCTTTCCTCAAAAATTATTCATGGCCTATCTTGGCAGTATATTGGGATTGCTTACCGCACTCGCTTTGGCATCGAGTTTTAAGATGTTCAAGCATTATTATTTAAAATCTTTGCGCAACCAGCAGTTACAACAACAGAACTCTGAGGCTCAATTGCGACTGCTTATGGCCCAGGTTCATCCTCACTTTATGTTCAACACCCTTAACAATATTTACTCGCAGGCACAGGAAGAATCTCCCAAAAGCGCGAAAATGATTATGGAACTTTCGCATATACTTCGATACATCTTGGACGAGGGTAAAAAGGACTGGGTTCCCCTAGAAAATGAACTGCAAATGATAGTAGATTATCTCAACCTGGAGAAGATCAGGTATGACCAGAAGCTCGATCTGCACTATTCTTTTCCAACTAATGTAAAAAACAGGATTATTGCTCCATTGCTTTTACTTCCTCTGGTAGAAAACTGCTTTAAACATGGTGCGAGCAAAATGATCAACAAACCCTGGATCAATATAAAAGCTGAATTAAACCAGGATACCTTCTCGATAAAATTAATGAATGGAAGGAAGGCCAAAGTTGTATCGGAAGACGAACGAATAGGAACCGGGATTGAAAATGTTAGACGAAGATTAGAACTATTATATCCTGACAGGCACACTCTGGAAATTAAAGAAGATACTGATGTTTTTATTGTCAACCTCACTATTGAATTAAAGACAACAGAGACTGTGGAAACCAAGGTAGAAAGCAAACCCCTGCTGGAATATGAAACCGAATGAAAACATCAAGCCAAGATGCCTCATTGTAGACGATGAACCGATGGCAAGAGATGTGCTGAGGCGCTATTTTGAAAAATTACCGGTTCTGGATCTGGTGGGTGAATGCAGCAACGCCATAGACGCCTTTGTATTCCTGCAATCCAACGAAGTTGACATACTTTTCCTGGACATCAGGATGCCGGAGCTGCTGGGCACCGAACTGATGCAATCACTTAAAAATCCACCAAAGGTGATTTTCACTACGGCTTATAAAGAATATGCCTGGGATGGCTTTGAGCTGGATGCTGTAGATTATCTCCTGAAACCCATACGTTTTGACCGTTTTCTAAAGGCTGTACATAAAGCCCTGCCAGACTATGAAAATGTACTGTATTCCGGGGAGCCCGTTGAATCTGAAAGAAAATTGGGGGTCGATTCTATTTACCTTCGTATAGACAGGAGGCAGGTAAGGATTGTTCTGGATGAGATCCTCTACATTGAAAGCGCGAAAGATTATGTGAAGATTTTTACCCAGGATAAGATGCATCTGTGCAGGCAAACCATATCTTCTATAGAGGCTTTGATCAATAAAAATGAATTTGTTCGCATTCACAGGTCTTTCATAGTTCCTGTCAATAAGATCAAATCTTATACCCATGAACTGGTGGAGATCCATAAAAAGGAACTGCCCATTGGAAAGTTTTACCTGAATCATTTTCTAAAAACAATGGATTCCCGGCTTTCCTAAAAAATATTGAACCTGTACGTTTAAAGAAACACACAGGTTCAATCCTAATAACATACTGAGGAATTTATCGTACAAATTTCTATTTAACTTTTTTCAACTTTCGGAAATTGTTCTCAAAAACATAGCTTCCCAGTTCTATACCGTGCTGCTCTCCTACCTCAACCGAGTGCCTGAAGTGATGCCCCAGAAAGATCCTGGCCTCTGACTGTTCTGTCGAATATTCGGAAAAACTGGAAAATGACCTTTCCACTCCCGGAAGTTTGTATGGACTTGTGACGCTAAAGTTTATTTCATCTTTTTTGAAAAACATTCTGAATATCTCCGAAGCCGCCCCGGAGCCGTAGGCCTGGGTGGAGGGAAATTCAAACACCGGTGGAGTAGGCTTCATCGAATTCCAGGTGGCATCACCTGTGGTTTCAGGATTCCCGTCAGTATCTCCTGCCCTTATAGCGGTTATAGGCGCCCAGAAAACGAATTCAGCCTTTTCCCTGAATGAAGCGATGAAAGAGTCCATTACACCCATTTCCAGAAGTGCGATCAGTCTTGCTGCTTCCCATCCATCAAGGTCATATTGTAAAATTAAGGTCCTGGCCAGTCGGTTTATAGAACTTGCCATGTTCTCTATCCAAAACTCGCCTATTTCGGTTTGTTCAGGAGTCCTCGCGGTACAGTTGGCACATCCTACTGCCTTTATTTCGTTATAATCATCGGCGTACTCCCGGGAAGTAACAGGATAAGGAGCTCCCCCCATAAACTGATCACTCGATTCAATTCCAAAGGGAGTCAAATCACCTAAATTAGGTACATATACCGCATTCGCCGGCCACACAGGACCAGGAAGCATATAAGGCGGGAAATTAGCCTGATAAACACCTGGCTCGCTACTGGGCGCAGTGTAAGAAGTAAACAGAAAAGGGAAATCGCCCTGTCTTTTTTGCAGCATGGCCTGCGCCGCCAGTTTACCGATCTCCACACCTTTCTCTTTGAGATCAACTTCCTGGATCGAAGAAAGAACTTCGTTCAGTAAAGCATCTGCGGCTACCGTGCTGGCCGGAGATAAAGCAGCCATCATATCCCTTGCCGCTTGTGAAACTGCAGCATCGGCGATTTGTGTAATGTTCTTTTTTGAAATGTCGCTCGCATCTACCTCGTTATTGCCTAATGCATAGGTCTCATACACCGGTACTACGTTGTTCAGGGCATCATGCATGCTTATGGTGAACATCGCATATATTTTAGCTTCCAGGGGGATGGGTAACTTCTCGTCAATAAAAGACCCCAGCAATTCATTCCATTTAAAAATGGTTTCGCTGTCATAAGATTTGATCATCCCATAGTTAAAGTTCTTGAGCGATAGATCCCCCGACAAAGAAGCTTCGTCTGTTGCATCAGGCGGTATTTCATCTTCAGAGCATGAGAATAAAAGGCTGAATAGAATCAGGGCTAACAGAATGTGAAATTTTGTTTTCATAATATTTTACAATTGATCCTAATAAGGAAGGTTTAACCAAATAAATGTAGGCCACGGATGAACGGAGAAATTACTTTAGAGGCAGATTGGCCGTGTGTAAGGACAGACAGTTCTTTTGAGCAGTTAAACTGAAAACAAAGGAATATTTCATCCTATGATCGAAAGGATAAGAATTTTATTTGCTTTCTGAATATTGGGATATGATGCGCCCTGGTTAAGTTATGCCTTACCGGCTACTTTTTAATGGCACTTAAGATTGCCCTGGTTTCATTACTGATTTATTCCCTTAAAATTTTCTCCATTTTCTTTCCCCTCGCCAATTCATCAATCAGCTTATCCAGGTACCGGATTTTCTGCATGAGTTCGTCTTCAATCTCTTCCACGCGATAACCGCAGATCACACCCTTAATCTTTGAGACATTCGGATTAATTTGTGGAGCCTCTTCGAAGAAAGTTTCAAAGTCTGTTTTCTTATCGAGGTGTTCCTGCAATGATTCCTGGTCATATCCTGTAAGCCATCGAATAATGGTATCAACCTCTTCTTTTGTCCTACCTTTTTTCTCTGCTTTAGTAATATAATGCGGGTAAACACTTGAAAATGCAGTTGTAAATATCCTGTGCTTTTTCATAATGATTCAAGATGATTAACAACTACAATTTAGTGATTTTAATTCGTAGCAGTAATTTATATCTATAATCACAGTTTTGACCGGATCCAATAATCCTGACAAATAATAAGGGGAATGCAAATTTTTAGTCTTTTCGGCAACATCAGGGGGCTCACTAAAGGCCCGTTTAATGGCGAAGTAATTTAATCTCTCTAAGGCTGTCGGCTTTTGGCAGTGTATATCAGGTAGTTTTCTCTTTTTTGAACATAAAGACTAAATCATCATAGTCTGGATGTTGCTGCAGACCGTGATTCGTGAAACCAGCTTTTTCTGCAACCCTGATGGATGCTTTATTAGCTCTAGTGATCGGAGCTACAATCGCAGCATAATCTCCATTTTCAAATACATAATTTGTGAGTCTTATTAAAATCTCAGTTGCAAAACCTTTTCCCCAATACTCTGGCAGAAAGGCATAGAAAACTTCAATTTCGTTATTACTCAGAGGATGGTAACCCGATACCCCTATAAGACCATCATCTTTCTTTTGCGCGACCGCATAAGCTAATAAGGGTTTTTCAGTTTCGTAGGAATTGATAGTGGTTTCAAGAAGCTCAGAAGCACCATCTTCTGTCAGAGTTTCTTCCGGAAAAACCATATACCGGGTTACAGATCTATCGCAAAGCAACTCAACCAGCTTATCCCTGTCCGCCGGTTGAAATCTTCGAATGATGGTCCTTGAAGTACTTAACAATTCAAATGGTTTCATCTGTTTAATTAAAGTGAAAAATAATATGATTTTTACTTAGTCTCACTTAACATAAGTTAGCAGATTAGGCCATGTCTTCCGGAACAGATTTATTCCTGAATTTAGTCAAAAAATTCATCCTTCCTGCGAATTCGTCATCACGGTCATTTCCTGCTGTGTGTTTTTTATTCAAATTAAGCATCTTTGAAGGTTATAATTGAATCTCATAGATATAACATATCCCGGTTTTATAATCACAAAAGTATCTGGAGTCTTGATCAAATTCTCCTTCAATTTTAAATTCAATGGAATTCTCAGAGGGTTTAAACCATTTTGCCAAGCCCGATGGCTTAGTCCATTCTTTCTTTGACGGGACCAAATCATTTTGTTCTACAAAACTATCCCACCATTTTCCTGGCGGCTTTAGTTTTAAACTCATAATATATTCATTTGTCCAATTGGAAGATTGCCAGTATTCCCCTTTAATTAATTTGATTTCTTTTGGGGCATCTGAATTGGACCAATATTGATAAGTCTTTATTGGATCTGAAGTATGTTTTTCTGAGCAACTAATTACCACTAAAAGAAATAATCCCAAACTCAGATTTTTATAGAAGATTTTTAACTCATTCATTTTCTTCTTATCCGGATTTTAAAAGGCAACACAAAGGGCGTGCAGAAATTGAACTCTTAGGTAAATCCAGGTTTCCATAAAGATAATTATTTTACCTAAAAGGTCCAGGAAAGGCCAGGCTCTCTAATTCCTGAAATACTCATTGAAGATCTCCAGGTAATATTCCATCCCGAAGATATTCTCATCTATTCGAACATTCCTCTCCGGGGCGGTGAGAATCAAGCCGTAGTCAATGCTATCCCGATCTATTGCCATGGGACAGGCCTTACAATCCTCCAGTTCAATAAATCTTTTATCGGTATAGAATTTAGAGATCCCGGGATACTGAAAAGAACCAAGTGCTTTGGTAATTCCAAACCCGAAATCGGAATCTACTTCATAGATCCATTCATCTCCAGATTTCAGGTAATAATCAAATCTCAGGCTATCCGGCCTTAAAACTATGACAGCAGTACCCTTTACCTTAAGACTGTCCTTTAAATGAACCCAGGTTAATGTATCCTGAACGGACCTCACGATTTCCTCGCTTTTCTCATCGCCAGGTCCAGGATCTTTTCCCTCCAAACTAAGAAATCCGAACCCAGCCAGACCTAAAATCAGAATAAGTGTTTTTATCTTCATTCGATCTTCTCTTTAATCAACTCTTCAATTTCCTTTATAAGAGCTTCATCAAATCTTTTTGTCTTTCTAACCGGATAATTATAATCGTATTTCCAGAAATCTGGTTTTAATCTTTTGCTTCCGGAGTCATATTTAATTCGATCTAAGAGCTCCTGCCTGGTTTTATTTTCTAGGAAAATATCACCATAGTCCACTACTAACCCATTCAGTTGATTGTTAAGGGCGAAATGGATATAAGAGACCGACCGGGGTTTTTCACAGATGAATATTCTCTTTTTGAGTTTAGAAAAGTTCCTTTTCTCCAGAAACGGAAGCATATGTTTTTCAAGTTTCCGGTAAAACTCCTCATTTCTTTTGCTGTCTTCAATATGCCCGGGTCTGGAGACCCCCTGGAATTTCCTTAGCCGGTACTTTTCATAGAACCAGAAAGAGATAGAACTTAATACTGCTTTTATTTCTTCCATTTAAGTAGTAACAGTTATTTGACTCTCATCATTTTTCCTGTACCCATACTTAAGGAATTTAATTCTTCATCTTCTATAAGTTCAGGAATTTCAAATATTGATTCATCTATCTCACTTTCTGAGGCATCAACCAGATCCATGTTGACACTCATCATACCGCCTGCTTCCTTTACGATCCTAATCGGCAGAGATCCGGAAATTTTGAGAAAGTCATAGAAGGCATCATAGATATGGCCCCTGAAATTTTCGGGATCAACTTTAAAATGTTCTTTGTCAAAAAGGTAATAATAGGTGCCAGATTTCCATTCTACTTTAACTGTTTCCAATGTATAATCTTTATACTCCACTATAGTATCCAGTAAGGTAAGAGTTGGCATTTCTCCTGTCATTTCGTATTCCTGGTCTATGGATGTGTCGGTCACTATACAAATATCTGAAACCTCCTTTTCCTGGAAAGTGTATAGTTTTTTATCATCGGGTCTGTAAACAAGCCAGGATCTTTCAGGAGAAAGATTAAGCTGCCTGTAAAATCCGTCCTTATAGGAGGTGCTTACAGTATCTGCCCAGGTGCCTTCAGCTTCCATTCGGGATTTCATCATTTCCCTGGTGAGCCCCATATCAAGCATCTTTTCACTAAGTTCAAAATCCACCGTGTAGGTTAAGGTTCCCTCAAAGCTCTGAGCATTTATCTGAGCGGCTACCGCCAATAATAGAATTGTAAAAATCTTTCTCATTTCTAATTTATTTCTCCGTTTATTTTTGCTGAAATTGTTTACCTGTAGCCAGATATTCTTCCTTCTTAATAAAGATCCTGTTCAATTCAACGGC
Organism: Gramella jeungdoensis; assembly: GCF_023805255.1. Taxonomy (GTDB): domain Bacteria; phylum Bacteroidota; class Bacteroidia; order Flavobacteriales; family Flavobacteriaceae; genus Christiangramia; species Christiangramia jeungdoensis. Next base: position 15,115 of record NZ_JAMSCK010000002.1, on the reverse strand, counting down.
TCTATTAAAATTCATATCTCCAATAATTTCGTAAGCCACCATTCTTTCCAGTTGCGGAGTGATTCCCGTTTCTGAAAAGACGGCATCCAGCACCCGTTGATAGCCGACCTTATCATTGACTGGCTTTTCCTGGCAGGCGCAAAGTAAAAGCATCAAAATCAAAAAGTTAAACTTTTTGATCAGTACAGGTATAAGCTTGTTCTTTAAATATAACCTCATCAACTGTAGAGAATACCAGATTAAAGGCATGTTTGCAGACGAAGTTAATTATTTTATTTCTAACGGTCTCACCTGTTTAATAACACCTTGTTGGATTCCATTCATCTTTCGCCAGAGACTATCTGTTAGTCCCTTGTTGTCTTAGTAGTTGGATTTTATTTTCTGCCACAATAAATCGCAATAAATTTCTGCGGCCTGGTCTTCATTTTTAACGTCCCAGCTTCGGTGTACATATCCTTTTTCCTGTTCTATGATCCTGTTTCCCTGCAACCAGATACCGTCATGTTTAGCACCCGGAGCGTTCTCAATTTTTTGTTTTTCAATAAAGCCCGATTCCTTTAAATGTTCGGCAAGTTCCTTTTTCGAAATAGTTATATAATGTTTTAGCAATTTTAAAGGAGCATCTCTATTTCTGTACGCAGGGATTAGTTCTGCTATAGGAGTGAGGTCTCCAGTGGTCATTATTTTAAGTTGGATGGTCTTCTCAATTTCGGGAAAACCAATATTCTTATGGGCTAAGAGAATTTCATCGGTTTCATTTTTTATTTTTTTCAGACTTCTATTTCTGGAAATGAACAGGTAAAGAATTAATGTCAAAATTATTCCGGCTAAAATTAAGAAGCTAATTATCATTTTAAGAATTATGGCTAAGGTTTAGGGTTAAGTACAAATTAAAGCTTTCAGGAACCTGCATAGGTTATGATCCAGACGTGGTATATCTGAAGTCACTTCCGAAGGTTGATTGAATCCAATTAATTTTAGTTGTCTTTAACTTCTAAAAAGTCAGAACATTGGTCCATTTTAAAATAAATATTATTAGAAATGTCACTCCAGTACTGGTGAATACCGCGCCCTGCCAAAAATAGAGTCTTGCATTCCATTGTTTATACATCTTTTCACCCAATTCTTTCCTGCTATAATACCGCATAATCCTCCAATAAATAAAAAAGCTTATTAAAAAAATTGAAACAGCTATTAGTGCCGTTATTGCTGAAATATTTTCCATTTCGGTTTTTTTAGTTATCTGTTTTATCCCTGTTGCTAACGGTCACGGTTATAGAAGGCCTGGTACAGGCACGTATATTACCGGAATCATTCCTGATCCAGTCCGGCATGCCAGGTATCCATACTTATTTTCCAGGATCCGTCCTCCTGCTCTTCCCAGGCAGCTATATAGACTCCACGGTTGTATGTACTGTCATTCGTTTCCTTATCTATAAAATACTCTACAAAATCTCCAATGGTGATCACCTGGTCTTCACTGATCACCAATTCAGGTTCACTGTAACTTTCAATGTATAAGGAATGTCCTTTTAAATATTCATTCCATTCCTTCTTCGGCTTTTCAATTCCGCTGGTAATTTTACCTGAAGGAACAACTCTTATAAAATCCTCTTCATAATATTGGAAATACTCATCAGTTCCTTTAGCGTAAGTATCATACATCGAATTAAAAGCAGCTAAAACTTCTTTTTTTATTTCTGTCTCACTTTTTTGTTCTTTTTTATTTTCAGAACAGCCAATTATAAAAAATAGCGATAGAAATACTAAAGTAGCGTTTTTCATAAGTAAATATTTATTTGATTTAATAGTCGTATTTAGAATATTAATCCCAGGGTATCAATAGTTATCCGGATGCCTGCTTGGACCCAACTTGTTTGTGAATTTAATTATTTTCTTTTTAAGGTCATCGGCTGTTTGAGTTATCCATTGCTAAAACCAATAATTTAACCCGGCCAGATAATGTTTTCTCCACTCGCGTCGTACTGGGGAAACAATACTATGGATGTAATTACACCTCCTTCACTATAAATTAAAACTCCCTTTTCTTCAGAATAATAGACATCTTTCCCCGGTTGAATATACTCATATTCCAATTGTAGGTCTGGCAGATTTCGTTTTATACACTCCTTGTTCAGGAATGAAGCTTCCTGTCCTATTGGATACTCACCAAATAAGCTGTGGTCCGGATTATTAAATCTTATAGATTCGAGCCTTAAGTTGTTCTCTGTCGTTAAATGAAACTGCAGTCCAAGATGCGCGTACTCCAGATCAATACTTTCAGAATTGTTAGCTGGAAATAAAGTTGACTTCCTGTTGGTAGGATCTCCCAGCACCTCCTTGAGTTCCTTTTCGGTCATTCCAAATTTGATCATTCCTATTCCCTGAAGTGGTTTAATTTCCATCATTTTTATTCTAAGGGTAATGACTGTTTAAGTTAAACATTGCTGGAGGTGGTATCAATATTGTACCAGGTCTTTAGTTGCTATTTTTTTTATAAGCATTTCATCATATCGCCTGGTGTTTTCCACTCTGTAGAACAAGGTGTCATCTATTAGTAAAAGTTCTTCATTGATCGGCAATGAATCAGCTATAATCCTATAGTCTGTCACATGATTATTCCTGTCAATTCTTGAAATCCCAATTTGTTGCATGCCCGTATATTCAAAGAAACTCCACTTGTCTCCCGAAGTATGGTATAGGAATACATCATTGTTATTCTTCACAAACTTGGGCCATCTTTTTTCTGATTTATCCTGGAGTATAATTTCTTTTGGATTTAACTCTTTCCTCTTTGGGACATTATCTGCGAGTTCAATGAATCCGTACATTAAATATTCACTGTCTGGCTTACTGAAATCATTGTATGCAAACAGAATGCTATTATTGATATGGTTGTACTTCATACTAAGTCGGTCAATGCAACAATCAGTAGAATAGATCATGTCATTGAATACAACTTCATCCTTTGGCAGGTCAATGATCTTGAGATGTAATTCAAAACGATGATTTGGATTCATCTCATTTGGTCCAGGATTGGAATTAGAAAATGGCTCACTTATCCAGGCAATGAAGGCCAAATCTTTGCTGGTTTCTACTAGAATTTTATTATTCCATCCTATCAATGAACCGCTGAGTTCAATATTTGTTTTCGTAACATATTTGGAAGTTTCTATTGAAATCTCGATTAAATTGTTGATGGAATCTACTTTAGATTTACGATCATAATACTCATTGCTGGAAGGTTCCTTTTTCAGTACTGACTTAGAAAACTTAAGATCATTATTTTCTTTGTGGAATAAAGGCCTGATGAGGCTGCTTTGTTCTTCTTTCAAAGTTATACTGGAAGGTGATATTAAAGCACCCCTGTTTTTCTCTCCCGTTGACATACAGGAAGTCAGAAGAAAAATAATCAATATTTGGATTTTTGTCTTCATTTTAATTCCCCTCAATGTTTGCGAGAAAGCATTATTGTGGGGATGTTGGCTTAGACCTGGTTTGTTGCGTGAAGATAATTATTTTCTTTCTAACGGTGCCGCCTGTTTGCGAAGAACCATTGTTGTGCCCGCTAGCTTCAAATTAGTTAGTCAAAATTTTAATATCCCTTTCAAGTCGTTCTACTTCTATATCTTTCGTACCATCATAAACTCCACGTATTCGTTTTTTCTTATCTACCAGTATAAAGTATGGAGTGTGAATAAAATCCTGAACCCCACCATCTCCCTGATCTACAGCGGCAAAATAACTTTTCCTGGCCAGTTCATAAATATGTTTTTTGTTTCCGGTGGTGATATTCCATTTTGAATCTATTACACCTTGTTCGATCGCGTATTTCTTTAATACAGGGATGCTATCCATATTAGGTGTTACCGATATTGATAAAAACATGACATCATTCTCATTGTAAAATTTGTTTTGAAGTTTAGCCATGTTAGTAGTCATTATTGGGCAAATACTTGGACAACTTGTAAAAAAGAAATCAACTATATAAATTTTGTCTTTATAATGATCTTGAGTTATTAATTCTCCGTTTTGATTTATCAATTCAAAATCCAAAACTGTATGGTCCTCCTTTTTGTTTTGTAAACTAATATCAACCAGTTCCGGATTAAAATCAGATGGATTATAAACAGGAAGTTCTTTGTTTAAAGATTGATCACAAGACAGGGAAAAATAAATGATCATTAATAGAATGAAAAAATATGCTTTACTGATTTTCATCTTATACGAAATTATGCTCCAGAAATTCTTTTGCCTCTTTGATTTCAACTCTTTCAGAATTATATTTTTCAGTCTGGGTAATTAATTTTTCAAAATAGAATCTGGCTTTTTCTAAATCACCAGATTTCTTTGCAGCGGTTGCCGCACCATAAAGTCCATTGAACCTATTAGGACGTCTTTCCAAATTGAGTTCATATATCTTTAAAGCCTTTTCTGGTTGGTTCAGGGTGAGAAGCATATCAGCTAAAAGTTCATCTGCAGGTAATATCTCGCCTGGTGTCACAGGATGTTTGGAAGTTTTACTTTCCATTTCTGCCGCAGAAATCATTAGTGATAAAGCGGTGTCAGTATTACCTTTTTTTAATTGTATCCAGGCTTCAATGGTTTTAATTTGAATAGCAACCTGGTTTGCTTTATAACTATCTTTTATATTCTCCAGTTTCTGTTTGGAAGAATACAAAATGTCCAGTTCTTTTTGAGCAAAATCTAATTTATCTAAGTGAATATACCCTAATGCCTTTGCAAAATGTAATAGCGACGATTGCCACGGAAAATCTGCCCATTCGATCTCTAATTTTTGTGGTAACTCAAGATTGGCCGCTTCTTCCCAATTTTTATTTTCAACTGCCAAACGCGAAGGAATAGCTGCGGCGGTGTAGGCAATTTTAAAGTTTGCAGGGAATACTTCTTTAAAAGTTTTGAGATAGTCATATTGCTGGTAAGCAAGTTTATTATTTCCTATCTGCAAATACGCATACACTAAATATCCCATAGCGTGTACTTCTTCATCCCAATGAGCACCGGGAGCAATACTTTCTGCATAACAAATTGCAGATTCAACTGATTTAAGATTTGTACTAATAGATTCATCCCAAAGGCCTAAACGGGTAAATATATGCGACGGCATATGCTGCGCATGGGCTGAATTTGGAGCAATATCTGCATATCGCCTCGCTGTGCTTAATCCCAGTGGTGCTAATTCTGGATAATCATAGGAATGTATTATATAATGGGCAATTCCCGGATGGTTGGGTTCTTCCTTAAACAACTCTTCCAGTATTTTTCCAGCTTCGCGTTGTTTTGACAAAGAGTTATCTGAAGGTAAAGCGGAAGCTCTTAAAGCCAGAGCATAAAAAACAGCGACTTCTGTATCATTTTTATTTTTCTGATACATTTCCAACATTTTTTGAGCATACTTTTCTTTTCGGGTCTGATGGTCTAATGTCTCCCAGTTTTTATAGAAAGCACCTATAGCTTCTATATATTGCTCCGATTTTTTGGATTTGGGAAGCTTTTCGGCAATTGCAATAAGTTTTGCCCCTTTTTCTAAAACAGATTGATCGGGAGGAGCCCATAATCCGTGATAAATGCTCATGGCTACCCCCCAATATGCCATTGCGCATTCCGGGTCTTCATCTATAAGCTTCACAAATGCTTTTTCTGCCTCTAAATATTCAAAGGAATGGAGTAAAGAAATGGCAAGATTAAAGGTTTCTCTTGTTTCATAACTACAGAATTCAGAAAAATTGACCTCTCCAAATTGACCATTCCCGCAAAGCTTAAGCTCACCTCTTTGTAGATTTATGGATGATAAATCAGGACTCGTGTTGTTGTCTTTACAGGAAGAAAGTAAAAAACAACAAATAGTCCCTAAATAGAGTAGTGTATTTATAGAATATTTCATTCTATAAGTTACGATAATTTCCCCTAATACTTTTAGTTCACCAGACTCAAAAAACTGGCTTACAGTTATTTAAAATACCACATATTGCACCCTGATCGACATTGTTCTGCGTTCTTTCACATTTTTTTTATTTTTAGGGATACACTAACCGGCCAATAGCTTAATTATGAAAAATGGACTTAGTTTTAAACACAAAGTTATAATTGTCTTTGCTCTTCAATTAATTCTAACATCAAATACCTTTGCGCAGAAAAATGCGACCATACCCTGGACCATTAATACTGAATTATACTCAGAAGAGGTCAAGGATACATTCTTAATATCTGTTGCGCTACCCGAATCATACGATGAAACCAGGGAGTACCCGGTTGTTTATATCACCGATGCAAGATTTGGATTTGGGACGGCAGTTGAAATAAGCCGCGCAAATGTAATCGACGGTACAACATCTCCAGCTATTATTGTTGGAATTGGATATCCGGGAGATCAAAATTTTGGGAGAATTATGCAAATACGTTCCCGGGATTTTTCTACGGTTTCTGATCCTCAGGTACCCGGCGGATGGCCGGCGTGGGCAGCAGAAATTGAATGGGGTGGAGCAGATGCCTTTCTCAAATTTATTGACAAAGAATTAATTCCCTATGTCGAAGATAATTATCAGGTGAATAATGACCGGACATATATGGGATGGTCTGGCGGCGGTATTTTCGGGACATATCTAATGTTTAACAGGCCTGATTTATTCAATAACTACTTACTGGTTTCCTCCCCTTATGAATGGTTTCATAATGGTATTGCCTTTGAGTATGAAGATAATTATGCCGGCAACAATGATACACTGGATTTAAATGTAATCCTGGCTGTTGGAACCGGAGATTCTGAATCCACAATTGAATCAAATAGGCGCATGTCCAAAATTCTAAGGGATCGAAATTACGAAGGACTGAATGTTAACTTTAAAATTTTTGAAAATAAAAAACATTATGCTGTTTGGCCTACTGCAATCATTCATGGATTACCTAAAATTTTAGATTCAGACATGAACTAGTTGTTCATTTCTGAAGTGCTTTTAATTTTCTTTTTAAGCGAAAAGCTATAATAGTAGGGATCAGAGCTATTAATAAGCCAATCAATAATCCCTTGATAGTGAATTTCATAGTTTGTGGTGTGTCAATATCGTGCCTATGATTCCATATCTCTACAATCTTACCTTCATCATTAAACCTAAAAACATTGATTATAGGAATTGTACCCGCATCAAACATTATCTTTCCCACAAAGGTTGAAGGTTTATAGGTTGCCTCCCAACGGGTAGCCACAAGATCTCCTTCAGCTATCTGGTAATTGATTTTAGAATCCCAGGTTCCATTATCCCAGAAGCGGTCAGCTATTATTTTCTGCTCAATGGCAGGTTCCGTAACTGCCTTTCGGTCCCCTATATCATGAACAACATATTCCTCAGCAACATAATCGATATAGTTATCGGTATTATCTGTAAACCAAAGGTCCTGATAAAAATTGCGGGCAATCTCTTTATTCCTCTCAGGATGGCTATTCGATGACAGACTATCTTTCTGGGAATAAGCATTAATATTAACTATTAAAATTACTAAAAGAGGTAATATCCGTTTCATGATTAGTGGTTTTATGTTAGCTAAATACTTTGTTCAGTTTAATCACCACGGTCCCATTTATCGCAAGTTAGAGCTGTAGGGACCCTTACCTGACTTAGACCTGATTTATTGTTGATGTCTTCCAGGATCCCTCATTTTAGTTGCTGGCAGGTTTTTCTCCAAGCATACAATGAGCGCCAAATTTTACCCGATCATTGTTTTCAGTTCTGCAGTTGACAAAACCCGCATCACGAAATGCCTTTTCGAGATCTGCAAGCTTATGCAGGTGAAACCTTTCTGCCTCAACCGGTTTAAACTTCATGAAATTTTCGCGGAAAGGAAAGGTCACCGCTGCACTTCCTGCGGGTTTGAGCACACGGTGCATTTCTTTAAATACTTCTCCAGGATCTTCAAATACATATGCCGTGGCTACCGTACATGCCTTGTCAAATGAGCCGTCTTTAAATGGGAGTGCATTACCTGAAGTCTTATGTAGTTTCACCTTGCCTTCTGAAATGTTTTTGGCGTTTTTTCTGGAAGCCATTTCCATTGCCGTGTCTGAAACCTCTATTCCCGTAACGCTGCCCCCGGGTGCCTGTTGTGAAAGTAGCTGAATGTTAGCACCGTTCCCAAAGCCTATTTCAATGATATCATCGTCCGGTTGTATATCCAAAAGATTCACCGTCCAGCGTCCCGCCTTAATAGTAGATCTGGTCATCACCAACAACACAAGCTTTCCTAAAAGCCCTCTAGGGTATTTCATCTGCTTTCCTATTGCTTTCAGTAAATTCATTTCCCCGGGATATGATTATTCCATTAGATATTTCAAAATTTCAACTTATAATTTAATAAAATCTGTTCAATTAGAGCCCAAAACCACGAATAACTATCTGTTTTATAGATTTTTACATAGAAAAAGATACGCTTAGGCTAGTTATTGGCAACCTGGCTTAAGACCTGGTGTACTGATAAGTTTATTTATGTTTTAATGCTGCCTGCAATTTGTATTCTGTTTTTTCATGTTGCGATCCATTAGGAATGATTAGATAAGACTACCTGTTCTCTTTTTCATACAATTTCTGAAATAGAGGTTTTGCACTAATCCATCCTGCTACCGCACCGGTAACTGCTCCAAAAAGTCCGAGCTCGATACCGAAAGCAACTTTTGGCGCATTTTCTTCGAGAGATGCTATAGCATCACCAATCAACGCACCTAGACCCATGAGAAAAGCTATAGCCACAATAATTCCCAGGATTATTCCGGAAATCCATAATATCAGCCATTTAGTAGCCGTAATATTTTGTGTTTTCAACCAGTACCATTGAAAAAGTCCCATAAAACCACCTCCACCTAAAACGATAAAGATTGGCTCAACCGGTCCCGCATGCGGACCCATAACAAGATGCCTTTGAATAAGCTCACCAGATATAATTATCAAAAATCCGAAGGTGGAAGCCAAAATCCAGGGCCATACTTTCAGAATATATTTTTTCAGTACCAAAGACTGCAAACTTCCCAGTAATGCCCCAAAAACAGGATACATTATAAGATGTTTCCAGAGATTATGCCAATACAAAGCCTCATATGTGGAGCGATCAAGCCAGTCAGGAAGATTTTCAGGGTCAAGTTGTTGGGGTATATCTGCACGATTGATATCGGCCATCGCCTCAGGAGCAATCGATGAGGCGACTGCACTGATTAAGATAAAAGATAAAAATCCCAGCAGATATCCCAGGGACGTTGTTATAACCCATTGGGTTCGAAATTTTTTTAATGATTTCATTGCTCTAATATTTTTGACATTCAAAAAATTATTGAATTGGAAGCTTAGACCTAGTCCCTTATAAAGATAATTATTTTCTTTCCAGGGCCTGGACCTGTTTGGGTTATGCGTTGTGGTGCTTAGTACTTTTCTTCAATCCTTTAATTTTCCAATGTCCAGACACAACATTGGTCTGATTATTACTCTTTCAGAGTTCAGATTAGCCTGTATATCTACGCCCATACTTAGAAAGTTAAAAGGAATATATCTTCCTCCTATTTTAACTGGAAAACCAATCGTTGAAAATTCTTCTGATAGATATTTGTTAACATTAAAATCACCAAACTCCGGATCTAACTCATCAGTTCTTAAAGTTCCCCAAAACCTTCCTATTCCAGCCTGATATCGAATTCTAAAAGTCTGTTGTTGCAAGTCAATATATTTTCCAAATAATAAGTTGAATTGATAAAACTTTTCTTCTGGGAAATTAGGGAAAAGAAAATCATTAAAATACTCTTCTCCATCGTAGTACCCTATGGTATATACATAAGATCTGGAAAAGATATTTAGATCGATTCCTTCAAAAAAGGAATCAGAAAAATAGGTATCAGTAAAAATGTCCATGGTTCCTTTTCCGGAAATCGAATATTTATCAATGATCTGGCTTTGAATTACCGAAATATTGAAAAGAAAAAAAGGTAGTATTAATGTCCATTTCCCCATAATATTAAGCTGAAGTATTCATTAAATACAAAGCCCCAAGGGCTGTCATATCACAAAGCTGGACGTGTGGGGAAAGATTCCGACAGCTGCAGGGAATTTCTGCGGAAAACTTAGGAATGTTTAAGTTAAGCATTTTTAACTTAAAAACACTTAACTATCTGACTTAAAAGTCATTACACCCTAAAATCAGATTTAATATAATATTTCAGGCACAGGTGGATGCCGATACTTAACTATGACGTGGATACTTATTTTCTTTCTAAAGCTGCCGCCTGTTTGAGGTATGTATTATTGTACTCAGGCTGCCTGATGAACAGTTATTTTTTTAACTTTTCGGCTACCTTATCATAATATTCCTGGGTTAACACTTCTGTCCATTCTGTGGGCTGTTCACCGCCATACAAAGCCAGATAGGTAACATCCTTATATTCTGTGGAAGAATGCCAGTGCTCGGTATCTTTCTCACATCTAATTACGTCACCTTCTTTTAGAACTACAGGATCTTTTCCTCTCTCCTGGTAATAGGCTTCACCATCAACGATTATTAATACCTGAACAGAACTGTGCTTATGCCAGTCCAGGGTTGAGTTAGCTCTAAAAGTCGCTTTTGTAATATTATAACCCAGTTCGGCATCATCGTGAATTATGGGGTTTAACCAGGCTTCGCCAATGTAATGCGTATTTGGTGCCTTTGTACCCTCAGTAAGATAGGAGGAAACCTTATAGTCAGAATTTTGGGCAAATAAAAACAGCGGGGCTAAAACAAACAGGATTAAAACTGAATTTCTCATTTTATACTTTTTAAATTAATCATTGTCCTTCTTCATTCGTATTTCAAGGCCTGCGTACATAGGTCTCGATTATCGCAAGCTGCCGCAACAGATACCTCGGCCTGAGACCTTTTTCAGGAAAGATACTTATTTTATTTCTAACGCCAATAGTCATGAGTCCCTGCTGCAAAAACCTGCTTTATCTTTGTTTCCTGGAACCAAGGATATTCGTAACTTTCGGCGGCAATGCATTATTGATGAAGGAAAAAGAGAAGCCGGTTAAAAGATCAAAGAAGCCCTGGCCCACAAAAGCCGCGATGGAACAGGTCTACAGCATGAACCTGTGGGGCGCTGATGATGCTGAATTCTATTCTGGCGCCGGGTCCCATCATCCACAGCTTATACACCCGTATATCGAGGTGGTGGCCTCCTTTTTAAATTCATTTAAAAGTCCTCCTACTATATGCGACCTGGGTTGCGGGGATTTTAACGTCGGCAAGGAACTGGTGAAATATTCCGGAAAATATACAGGAATGGATATTGTAGAGCCGCTTATCGCCTATAACACTGAAAATTTCCACGATGAAAACCTGGAATTTCATTGCCTGGATATTGCGGTAGATCCGATTCCTGCCGGGGATATTGCCATCCTGAGACAGGTGTTGCAGCATTTATCGAATGCTGAGGTACAATCCATCCTGGAAAAACTGCGCGATTTTAAATATCTTATTCTAACCGAGCATATCCCTGATGGGGATTTTGTGCCTAACAGGGATATTATTTCAGGACAGGGAACCAGGTTAAAAAAACAAAGCGGACTGGATATCTCGGCTGCACCATTCCATTTTAAAGCACTGGAGAAAAGCACATTGCTAAAGCTGCGTCCGGATGAACATCCTGGAATTATTGAAACCAGTGTTTATAGAATACAGTAATACTTAGCCGTTTTTCATTCTGGAATGCTACAAAAGAATGTTTTATGGTCCCGATAGCTATCGGGATGTCGGCCCTGCCTGCCGGCAGGCAGGTTGGTATTGGTTTCCTGGTCAGGTTAATTCTTTTCTTCCTAGCGGTGCCGCCTATTTGAGTTATGCGGTGTGGTGCTTAGCACTTTAATTTCCCAATTTCTTCAATAGGCTATCAAGAATTTCATCCCTGTCATCTAATAAGTGGTCATTTATTTGAATTTCGGGAACCACTCCTTCAGGCTTTTCACTTTTATTAACCCTCACAATATAACCTTTAGGGATTTTAACGGGAGTTCCAGTATGCGGTAATTCAACAATAAATAATGAAGCATAGAGTGTAGGAAAGTCACCGGTTTCTTCTCCTACCAAAGTAGCAAATTGATAATCCTGAATTAAAGATGCAGCTACTGCAGCTTGAGAATATGATTGTCTGTTAATCAATGTAAATACATTGCCTTTATATCTTTTTTGCGATTCCATAGGTTGCATTTCTTCAAAATAATATGGAAAGACTTCTCCATTTTGATGTTTTAAGATTTCCTGAAAATATGCATTAGTAGTATCATTATTTTTCCGGGTATTCCGTTTTAGGAATTCACTTGTTTTTAAACTGAATCTTGAATTCCATTGAAATGGTTTATTGGCGAAATAAGATATGAGGTAATCACTGAAAGAGTTATTTCCACCAGCATTATTCCTTAAGTCTACTATTAAATTTGCTGGGGATTTTTTGTTTATTGCTGAAAAAGCTGAATCAATAAATTTTTGGTAATCATTTTCGTCTCCACTAAAATTTCCAGGATTTAAATAAGCAGTATTACCGTAGAATTTAAATTTTCTATCAGAGCTTAAAATATCTTTTCTTTTATATTCATAAGCTTCGAGGGCTGAAACTGATTGGAGATTATATTCTTTTATTTGATTATTTTCTTTTACTGAAATTGAAAATTGCTCTTCTTCTCCAAAAATCTGCCAGTACAGCCTTGGAAAGGACCAGAATTCAATTTTTGCTTTTTTTAAGTAAGGTCTTTCTGCTGAAATATGCGGATAGATCAGGGAGAGAATATCTTTAATTCTTTTCCCATTTACTTCTAAGATTTCTGATCCTGATTTAATTTCAGGATTGTTTGAGTAGTTTTTTCTTATATAAGCTTTACTATCTTCTAATGCGATTTCTAAAGGAAATATTTTTCCGCCCTGTTGAGCAAAAGCTATATAAGATGCCGCTGGAAAATCGATTTCAGCGTGACCGGTGTTTGCTTTGGAAATTACCTTTTGAAATGTCCCGACAGCTTCTTTTAGAGAAATGGAATCTTCTTTAAGTGATTTGGCAACTTTCTCAAAATTTTGATCAAATTTCTCTTTAGAAGTATACGCGTATAAGTTATAATGACTTTTTTCCAGTAAGGTTTTTAAAGTGTCCAGATCTTCTAAAACTTCTTTCTTTGAAAATTGCCGCCTTTGAGAATAATTGTTGGAAAACGGAAAGAGAAGGATTAAAATTAAAAATAGTTGTTTGTATCTCATTTTTAGATTTTAGTTAAAGACGCAATTTAATTTAGGTTGTTGCAAGCGTTTCAAAGTATTAAGCACAACGGCTTCTCCTAATCCAGGTTGACGGCAGGCAGGTTAGTATTGGTTGTTGGTCAAGTTAATTATTTTCTTACTAACGGTGCCGGCTACCGTGCGGGAAAGCTTTTATTTATTCTATCTCGATCTTATTGTCAGGCTGCTGGAAGCTATACTTATCTTTCCACCTGTTTTCGATGAGTTTATAGAGCGAGTAGGTGCTCAGTATTCCGAATGGCATGATTATAAAATTTAAGGCGATATCATTCATATTTTCAATGTATCCCGGCGCAATGATCTCTACTATAACCCCTATTATCAAACCAAATAACATAACTCCAAAGTAATAGGTAATTATCCCTAGAATTGCAAAACCCCAGTGATTCCTGTTGTATTTTTCTGCCAGTTGGTAGTAATATTTACCTATCCAGTAAAGTAAAAGTAGTCCTAACATATTTCTCTGTTTTAATTTAAAATTCTTTATTTCTTACCTGGCAATACAGGATTGCTTTTTTATTCACTGGAGTAGGGTAACAAACCGGTTTAATACTGGTTTGTTGACCAGGTTAATTATTTTCTTTCTAAGATTGCCGGTTATTTTGATTTATGCGTTGTTGTGCTGCGTATTACTCCCAAGACTTTGTTTTTAATTGCAATGCTAATTCTTTCATATTCTTGGGAACTTCATCAAAATAATCCTCTAGATTAAAAAATCTTACTCTAAAAATTCCGCCTGGTGATGTTTTATTAAAATCAGTTTCTTCAAAATCTTTAAGTAAGAAAAACCTATGATCATTATCGACTCCCCAGCCATTCTCTATTGATTCTTTAATAGCATCTATTAACCTGTTCTCCTGATCTTTAGTTATATCAAACTTCTTATCTAAAACTTCTAAACCTTCTGTTTCATCCCAGTTTGCAACAATCACATTTTCAACTTTTCCAATATACCTTACTGATTTCCATTTGTAGATTCCGAGATAATTAAAATCACTATAGCCTCTTGAGGCCAGATCAAAATAGAATTTATGTTTAACGTTAAGATCAAATGATTGACCGCAAGCCATTGCACGTAGTATGTGACTACTTCTAGGCATTAATCCCATTCCTAAACAATAAGCTTCAAAATGTTCATTTAATCTTTGAAGATATTGTTCGTATGTGTAATTCTTTGCTAGTTCTTTAAGTTGATCAACTAAGTCCTGATAAGTAATTGAGTGAAAATTGACTTTCCCTTTTAATCCGCCATTCTTTAATCTTGTGTTTATCTTTTCTATATCACTTTGTGGATATTTAGATGAACTTAAATGGAATAATAGTTTGTATTCATTATGGTCAAAGCTTTTGGAATATTTCAATAATTTATCAATCCATTCGAGTCCGTGAAGTTTAGTTTCAATAATTATTTTTGAAGCCTTTATTTGAATATGTCCATCTATGAATCCATCACCTCTATTATTAAATTGTTGGAGGAAAGTTGGAATAACTTCGTAATTATCTGAATCTTCGGTTAATCCTCTTATATATTCTTCGTAATACTTTGGATTTATTTCATATAGATTTGAAAGCATTAAAAGAACATTATTCGTTACTGTATTTTCTCCTTGAGAGTATTGTTGAAACTGGTTTAATACTGCCATTTAAATTTTTATCGTGTTTTTGAAAATTTCTGTAATATGTCTCGTCCTGGAATACGGCTACAGGTTAAACTTGATTTTTACGCTGCATTTTGGTGTACCGCATTAGGTGTTTGATAGTCTAAAGATAAATGTAATCTTATTTCATTGTATAGTTTGATGGCATT
>NZ_JAMSCK010000024.1 GCF_023805255.1 Gramella jeungdoensis | reverse complement strand
GGTTATATCTATCTAGGAACAAAATAAAAAAGGGAAACCATGAAAAAAGTATACTTAATCATATTGATTTTATTTGTTGCAGCCCCAGGATTTTCGCAACAGCTCCCTCAGTTTACGCAATATATGTATAACACGATCTCTATCAACCCTGCCTATGCAGGAAGCAGGGACGGGTTTTCAGCCGTAGGACTGCATAGAAGTCAGTGGGCCGATTTTGAAGGCGCACCAACCACTCAAACCCTGTCTATACACTCGCCTCTGAGTAACGACAAGGTGGGTTTAGGACTCTCCATAATTAATGATAATGCAGGCTATGAAAATTACACCTATGCCTATGGGGATTTCTCCTATCGTCTGGACCTTAGTGATGATGTGACACTGCGTTTGGGATTGAAGGCCGGAATGAGCTATTATAATTTAGAAGATGAACTGTTCACAGAGCCCGATGTTCTCAACGATCCATATTTTCAGGACCAGTTAAACCGCTGGACGCCAAATTTTGGGCTAGGTTTTTATTTGTCGTCCCAGAATTGGTACATAGGAGGTTCTGCTCCTAAACTGATCAACAATGACAATAATGAATTCAGTGAATATTTGGCTCTTGAGCAGGTTCATTATTATTTAACCGGTGGTTA
>NZ_JAMSCK010000022.1 GCF_023805255.1 Gramella jeungdoensis | reverse complement strand
ATAACAGCGGTTAATCGCAAATAACGGGAATTTAAGAAAAAAATGTATTTTTAGAAACCAAGAAACAAAACGGTAAGCCGACAAGTCCGCGTCCCTACTCCCGCAACTTGCGATAACCGCAGCCGTTATGCACAATAGCGCCGGAACGATATTTTGAATTTCAAAGAGTGTTTTAGTAAGCCGACCAATCCGTTTTCAAAAGATTTCTTCAGAAAAATCCGAACTGAATAAGACAGAAATTTTGATTAGAAAAAAGAAAAAACTCTATGCTGAAAATGGAGAATTTCGACCCTAGTTCCAAAACAAAATTTCAACTAAATAACTCCGGATTTTGAATCAAGATTTGAAATTCTGAATTGAAATTTTTTAAATAGAGTTCCTAAAGAAAAATACTCACTAAGAACTTTTTGATCCTGGAAAGAAGAATAATTTCACTCTCCTTGAAAAAAAGGCTGGCTTTACACACGTGAGCAACAGAGCGGGCGCTAAAGTGCATAACAGCGGTTAATCGCAAATAACGGGTATTATAGAAAAAAGTGTATTTTTAGAAACCAATAAACAAACCGGTAATCCGACAAGTTCGTGTCCCTACTCCCGCAACTTGCGATAACCGCAGCCGTTATGCACAATAGTGACCCGTCCTGAATAAAGGCTACATAATTTTAAATAGTTATGTACAAAAATGACAAAGTAATCAGACGGTATTCGGAATCTTTCAAACTCAAAATTTTAGACGAACTTACCACAGGAAAACTAAA
>NZ_JAMSCK010000021.1 GCF_023805255.1 Gramella jeungdoensis | reverse complement strand
TTTTCCTGTGGTAAGTTCGTCTAAAATTTTGAGTTTGAAAGATTCCGAATACCGTCTGATTACTTTGTCATTTTTGTACATAACTATTTAAAATTATGTAGCCTTTATTCAGGACGGGTCAAAATTGTTTGCAACGGTCCCGGCTATCGCAAGTTGCGGGAGTAGGGATGCGGATTAGTCGGATTAGTTGTTTTAATAATTGATCTCTAAAATAGCAATTTTAACCAAACTACCCGTTATTTGCGATGAGCCGTTGTTGTTGCAAGTTTTCTAGTTCAAAACAATCTTATACGCCAGATATATAAATAGTCCAATCATTGCAAGTAGAACTAAAAAGTATCCACCTTCATTTACAATGTATTGACTTGAATATTTTTCTTGAATCGGTTTTGAAAAGTTTTTATTCTTAATTCTAGTTATCAGAGCACCAATTGGAAATAATATTAATCTCATATACCATTTTTAGGATTTTTATTTTCCTTCTTTAAAGCAGTTCTAATTTCTCTAAAATTTTATAAAAGACAACAATTATGGCTATTAAGATTATAATTCGAAATATATAATATGCACCTAATTGTCTGATTTCTTGCTCAGAATTTTCTATTTTTTTAGAACCAAATAATCTTTTAATTAAAATTATTATTGATCCGATTGTAAAGTAAAATAAACTCAAAATTATTTTTCTTATTTTTTAATTCAGTCAAATTATTCTTTTTCCCGAATCATTCTGAAAATTTGCTACAACGGCTGCGGTTATCGCAAGTTGCGGGAGTAGGGACGCGGACTTGTCGGCTTACCGTTTTGTTTCTTGGTTTCTAAAAATACATTTTTTTCTTAAATTCCCGTTATTTGCGATTAACCGCTGTTAT
>NZ_JAMSCK010000020.1 GCF_023805255.1 Gramella jeungdoensis | reverse complement strand
CTAATAGCCGTATGTAATAAGCTCCTGAAACAGGCATTTGCAATAGCTAAGTCCGGAACTTATTATCAGGAAAATTATATGTCGAAATTAGCTTAAAAGTACTTGGATTTTACCTTAGTTCTTTGTTGTGTGTAGTATTATTGGGTGTCCCAAAATTCCGGGGATTGTTGATCCATATCAAGTTGGTCATTATAATACTCGTCGTTAAAACCTAAACTCTTTTTTTCAGCTTCATAATCTAATTTTGATTGCATCTCTTCATATTCTGCCATTTCTATTTCAAGTCTTTCTTCTTCTATTTGATTCATATAATCTAAAGAAAGTTTCTTTAAATCAGCATCTGAAGCATTTTTTGTAATCTCTCGAATATATTTATGAATTTCTAGAAGTTGTTCATTCTTGTTTTGAAGTTTAAATGATTTAATAATTGTGTCATTTTTTTTGACAATTGTAGAGTCAGAGTAACCAAATTTTTCTCCGACTTCATAAAATTCATATTCCACAATTGGGTTTAAATCATTTATAAGTGCTAAAGTAATGAGAAGGTCTTTGTCGCTAATGGTTTTAAAAAGTATACGAAGTGGAATTGATATTTCCCCATTGGTTGTAGTTAATTTGATTTTAGTTGAAAATTTATATTTATCGCTTTCCCATTTTTCAATTCCGGAATATTCATAATCAATATCATTTTCTAATTCCTTTTCATCCTCTTCTGATTCATCAATTGGAAATAAGGATTTTGAAAATTTCTCTAGATAAAAAGATTCATTTTCTTCGTATCTGTCTTTATCATATTTTATAGGATAATCTAAATCTATGCGGATTATTTCAGCTCTTTTTACCATCAATTTTCTTCAATAATATGTCTCGTCCTGGAATACGGCTACAGGTTAAACTTGATTTTTACGCTGCATTTTGGTGTACCGCATTAGGTGTTTGATAGTCTAAAGATAAATGTAATCTTATTTCATTGTATAGTTTGATG
>NZ_JAMSCK010000001.1 GCF_023805255.1 Gramella jeungdoensis | reverse complement strand
TCATTGTTGACGGAATCTCTAGTTCCCACGGTTCATGTAATCTTATTCCTCTCTTTTGTTCTTTCTGGTTATACAATCAAAATTTAGAGAAATTAAACTTAAGACGGTTCATCGCCAATAAGCGGCAGCGTTAGAAAGAAAATAATTAACTTAACCAACAAACCAATACTAAGCCGACTCCCGAAGCGTCGGGACCGCGTCCCCTACTCCGCCAACTTGTGTTATGCGAGACCGTTGTAGTGCATTTAACTTAAATACTAAACTCATGAGAAAGCCATTAATCATTATTGGGAGTCTGATTATCGTTTCAACAGTAATTTTCGGTTTTAAGAAAATGACCAGTCCTGTAAAGGTTATGACGATTGGAGTTATCGTGTCAAATTTAGAGGAATCTTATAAATTCTACACAGATATCATAGGAATGGAAAAAGAGGATGAATTTCAAATGTCCAGTGAATTGTCAACTAAATACGGAATCAATAGCGGTAAGGAGTTTAATATCATTAATTTGAGAATGAAGTGTGATGGTTATTCCTTGAAATATAAGTTAAATAAAACAGTAGGCAACTTACCTGAGGTTCCTTTCAAAAATGACAATGACTATTATGGTTTTGAAAAAATTGGTAGCAATTATTTTTCCATTGATGTTCATGATGTTGAGTCATATAAAGAAAGATTGGATGAAAATAATATAGAATACAAGTATCTAGTCATAGAGGAATGGAATAATTACAAAGTGATTTTAGTTCATGACCCTGATGGTGTATTGCTGGAAATCAGAGGTTACTAAATTTAATATATTGACTTATGAAATGGATGCGTTTACGAATTATCTTACCGGTACTTCTTTTTGGTCAACTAATCATGTTTAGCCAGAATGAAAATCTTACTGAAAAAGAAGTTGAGCAAATCAAAAAAGAGATAATTCAAAGAGCTGAAAAACAAGCTACCGACTTACAAAATTTGGATTATGAGCAAATCATGACTTTTTATGCGGATGTAGATGATTTTATTGTTTATGGAGACGGTTACTATTGGGGCGATTACATTACAATTGACAGGCTTTGGAAAAGTTTCACAAAAAATGTAAAAGAAAATACTTGGACATTTTCTAATCCTAAAATTCACGTATTCAATAAAGATGTGGCATCTTTATTAGTCGAATTTGATCATCATCGAACACATCCAAATGGAGCAAAAAGAGGAGGACATGGATGTTTTTCTTTTGGTCTGCAAAAAATAGAAAGTGACTGGAAAGTTGTTACGATGCATGTCACCCATAACTACGATGTATTTGATGAGAATGGGGAAATTAGAAAATGGTGGATAAACCTAATGCCTGAAAACAGGGAAAAAAACTAATAAAAACGCACTACAACAGCGATTAACGGAGCCAATATGCGGTATTCCAGGAAAAACAATAACTTAGAACTCCAAACAACAAAACAACAAGCCGACTCCCGAAGCGTCGGGACCGCGTCCCCTACTCCGCCAACTTGTGTTATGCGAACCCGTTGTAGCCAATTTTTCAATATGGAAATTCAGCAAATTTTAGAAAAAACTGATCATAGACCTTGGAATATTCCTGAACACGATTGGAGTTACTATCAGGAGTGGAATGATGCGATTTTTTTACACTGGCAAGTAGAATTAGAAGAACTTAAAAATTTTGTCCCCAATAACCTAGAAATTGATCTTTTCGAAGGCAAACCTTGGGTATCAATTGTTGTCTTTAAAATGGAAAAAATTAGACCAAGAAGATTACCTAGCTTTTCTCCGATTTCAGATTTCGACGAAATCAACATTAGAACATATGTAAAATGGAAAAATATATCTGCTGTATATTTTTTAAGTATTGAAGCTGGAAAAAGAATATCTGCTATGGTCTCAAAAAAATTATCTCTGCTCCCCTATCGATATTCAAAAATAAAACGAAATGAGATAAGCTTGGATTCAGAAAATATTAGATTAAAGGAAAAATTAAAATTTGATTACGAGATCCAGGATAATATCAGCGAAAAGAGTTCCCTGGAAAAATGGCTAACTGAAAAGTATGCCTTGATACAAGACTCAGAAAAATCATTAAACTTTTTTGAAATTCATCATCTTGAGTGGCCTTTGAAAGAAATAAATTTAAAGCATCTAGAGTTTAATTATCCTCGTTTTAAAAAGCTTATAAACCGCCAACCTAATTTAGCTCATTATTCTAAAGGTGTAAAGGTAATTGCCTGGAACAAGATTGACCTAAGAAAAACTGGCAACAACAGCGATTAACGAGGCCAATATGCGGTATTCCAGGAAAAAGAATAACTTAGAACTTAAAACAACAAAATAACAAGCCGACTCCCGAAGCGTCGGGACCGCTTGCTAAATTCAGCACACTGGCGTTAATCGCAACCGTTGGCGGTAATTATGAACTTCAAATAAAACATTAATAATGAGAAATAGAATTTATTACATGTTGGCAGTGTTGTTCATTCTGACTTCATGTTATTCAAAAAAAAATAAAATCACAAAAGCGGAATTTGAGAACCCAAATAGCTTATCCATAAAATTAGTAAATGGCTATTGGTTTAATGGAAATACTTTTGAAAATAAGACTGCTTGGGTTAGCAAAGGAATTTTAAGCTTTAATAATGAAAATGCAGTAAATGACACGATCATAGACCTTAAGGGCATGTATGTTGTTCCACCTTTTGCCGAAGCACATAATCATAACTTGGAAAGTGATTACAAGTTAAAAGAGCGAATTGATTCTTACTTGGATAATGGAGTGTTTTATGTAAAACTCCTATCATCAATAAAAAAGAGGATTGACCCTCTAATGCATAATTATAACAAGCCAGATCGCATTGATGTCAGTTTAGCCCATGCCCCTCTTACAGCGACTGGTGGTCATCCAGTAGCTTTACGCAAAAGGTTTCTCGAATATGGCCGATTTGAAGGCCTCTTTAACACCTTGGAAGAAATTGAATCACATGGCTATTTCATTATTGATGACATTGAGGATTTAGAAAAAAAGTGGAGTCAGGTCTTATCTTTTGAACCGGACTTCATAAAAATAATGCTTCTTTTTTCAGAGGAATATGAGAAGCGAAAAAACGACACTACCTATTTTGGGAATAAAGGACTGAATCCTGAATTAGTACCAGAAATCGTCAAAAAAGCACATCAAAACAATCTTCGCGTTAGTGCACATGTTGAAACTGCTTACGATTTTCATATTGCAGTTAAAGCTGGTGTGGATGAAATTGCTCACCTTCCAGAAATTGATAATGGTAATTCAATATCTCTAAAAGATGCAATTTTAGCCAAAGAAAGGGGCATTATTGTGACAACTACAACTTCATTGGTTACAAAAAAACGAGAAGACCCTAACTATAATGAATTGTTAAATAATATAAGTGCAAACTTGAAATTGCTTAAAGAAGCAGAAGTAAAGATTGCCATTGGTTCAGATATGTATAATGACAATTCAGTTGGAGAATTTCAGTTTCTGTATGATTTAGGAATCTTCAGCAATCTTGAACTGCTTAAAATGTGGTGCGAAAATTCATCCATGACCATATTCCCAAATAGGAAAATCGGTCATTTAAAAGAGGGTTACGAGGCAAATTTTTTAGTCTTGGACTCGAACCCATTAGATGATATCAGAGAAATTAATAACTCAATAGTTCTCAAAGTTAAGCAGGGAATGATATTGGAATAAACTACCGCCAACAGCGGTTCATCTCAAATTCCGGGTTTCACAAAAAATAGGTAAATTAGGTTCTAATAAATAAAAACGTTAGCGGCAAGTACGCGTCCCTACTCCCGCAACTTGTGATAACTACAAACCGTTGTGCAGCATTAAATTATGAGACAACTAATTACAATACTGATTTTATCACTTCTAATAGCAGGCTGTGAAAACAAGAAAAAATCACTTTCAAATAACAAGACTGATTTATTTGAAAAATCATTTTCGGATTTTAAAGATTTGTCGGTTTTTGAAGAATATGATAAAATTACGGATACTTCATATGCGAAAAATGGCTTTGATTCAACTCATAGAATTACCCACATTCAAAGAAAAGATGAAAATATTCTCTTATTTAATAAGATAGCTTTAGACGAAAATTACGAGGAACATTATTCAATTATCGATACGCTTAAAATTAAGGGGCTAAACAGTAATACATATATTTCAGTTGGATATTGTGAAATGGAAAATACACTTCCAGAAGAAATAATTGCAATTTTGAGGAGAACAGAAAAAGATACAATTCAAGAAATTCTAAAGGCCTGGAAAGCCAACTCAGAATCTAAAATGATTGAAGAAATTAAAGATATAACCAAACTCACGTGTCTAAATGAGTATTATTCTGGTACTTAACACTGCCTAACAGCGATTAACACGGTCAATATGCGGTATATCAGGAAAAAGAACAACTTAGAACTCCAAACACAAAAACAACAAGCCGACTCCCGAAGCGTCGGGACCGCGTACTAATTTCCGCACACTGCCTTAATCGAAACCCTGGGCAATAATTATATTAAGGATTAATCGTTCAAAAGTTTATTTACCTGAGACTTATAATAATTACCGATTGGAATATAGTTCTCATTCACCAGGATCCTATTTCCTTCTATAATTCTGATATGTTTTTTTGAGACAATAAATGATTTATGAACACGAATAAACTTTTCAGCTACTTTATCCATTAAATCTGAAATCTTAGTTCGAACCAGTATCTGATTCTGTTCGAAAACAATCTTAGAATAATTTCCGGCAGCTTCTATGTAAATGATTTCATCAAGCTTAACCTGAACATATTTTTTATCTGAATAAACAAAAATGGATTCCGTATCCAGATTGTCCCTGGTAAAAATGGTAGAAGAATCCTTTTTATCTAAAACAAGGGCCTTGTTTACTGCTTTCAAAAATCGCTCAAAACTAAAAGGCTTCAATAGATAATCTGCAATCTCCAATTCATATCCTTCTAAAGCAAATTCCTGATATGCCGTAGTCACAATAACCTTTGGTTTTTTTGATAAGGTTCTCACAAAGTCAAAACCTTTTAGTTTAGGCATATTGAGATCTAGAAATATTAAATCTACTCGATTAATTCTAAGATATTCCAAGGCCTCTAACGCATCATAACACTGCTTTGCAAGTTTCATTCCTGGAATTAAATCACAATAATCCTTTATTACTTCATGAGCCATATGCTCATCATCAATAATTAAATAACTGGTCATTTTTCAATCTGTAAAATTGCTCTGAAAATCGATTCGTCCTGATAGATTTTTAACATATGTTTTTTAGGATACGCTATTTCCAGTCGACGTTTTAAATTCTTAATACCTATTCCATGATTATCCTGATATACAGTTTTATCAAAGTTGTTACAGATTTCAAAATCAATTACACCTTTGAAGGAACTTAGTTTAATATGAACAAATGGATTTTCCCTTAGATTCTCTACCCCATGTTTAAAAGCATTTTCTACAAGAACAATAAACATTAAAGGCATCACTCTCAATTCTTCGTTTTCTATATTTAAATCAAATCGAACATCAACATTTTTATGGTATCTAATTCGATTAAGTTCTATGAAATTTTCCAGGTACATTATTTCCTCACATAGTTTAGCCTGATCCTTATCGCCTTCATAAATACTATAGCGCATAAGCTCAGATAATTTCAGGATAAGACTCTTGGCTTTTTCCACATCCTTACCAACTACTCCATAAAGATTATTCAACATATTAAAAAAGAAGTGTGGATTTACCTGATTCTGCAAATGTAACAGCTCATTCCTCTTACTTTCATTTTTTAGAACAACCAAAGACTTTAATTGAATAACAAGCCAGGCAACTCCTAATAAAAGAATGATAGCGTAATATATAAGTATCCCAAAGCTAAATGCGGTTGGATAACCTTCAAGAAACATTACTGAATTTTTCCCTAGAAATATGATTTGATAAGTAACAATACTTATCGGGATTATTATAGATAGGAATATTAGAAATTTAATAATAACCCAACGATCATTTGTATAAGTAGAAATCATACTGCAAAATAATCAGATTATGAATAGCCATGGCAAAATAGTGATGAAATCATTTAAGGCTAATATGAAATAATCTTTAACAGGGATAAATTGGATTTGAGATATAAAAAAGTCCTTTCAACCATGCATAATTAATGCTGAGCACAATTTTTTCAGTAATTGGAACCTGAAGATCAAATTTGTCTTCAGAAAATGTTTAATGAATTCAAACCAAAATGAAAACAAAAATTTTTAGGTACTTCAAACATTTAGGACTTACTATTATAGTTCTGCTATTAATTTTAATACCCATAGGAATATCTGAAGGTGCTCAATTAAGTTACGGCCACGATCAGGCAAGTCTTAACTTTGATGGAGATGGGCCATATGCATTCTTTAAGAATGATAGCATTGTTAATGTCAAATATATTAGAGGGAATAAAGAGGACGGATTCTATCTGGATGAAAAAGAATATTCTGTAAAAAAACCAATCCCTGCGACAGTCTATTTTCCATTAGACTCTACAAATTTCAGTTTTTCAATTAGCACAGATTTTGAATCTCCAGAAAGTATTTACAAAGACAACAATAAGATTTTAGCTATTTCAGATATAGAAAGCGGATTTAAAACATTTAGAGACTTTCTAATTGAAAATAAAGTAATCGATAAAAACATGAATTGGACCTTTGGAAAAAATCATCTTGTTCTTTTAGGAGATTTTGTAGACAGAGGCTTTTCTACAACACAAGTATTGTGGTTTATTTTCAAATTAGAACAGGAAGCAAAAAGCCAGGGAGGTAAAGTTCACTTTATATTAGGCAATCATGAATTAAAAAACATGTATGGTGATCACCAGGCAGCTTCCCTAAAATACACCTTCGTTGCTTCTATGATCGGAAAAACTCAGTCTGAACTTTACAGCAAAAATTCAGTTTTAGGAAAATGGTTATCCAGTAAAAATGTAATCGAGTCTATAAACGGTAATATTTTCGTACATGGCGGACTCCATCCCGAAATTGCCGATCTAGACATGTCTATTCCTCGAATAAATAATCATTTAAGATCCACATATTACGAGGCTCCTTACCCAAAAGTTGATAAAGATGAAAAGGAGCTATTAATTTCATCAAAAACAGGTATAAGCTGGTACAGAGGATATTTTAAAGAAGACCTTAGCCAGGAAGAAATTGAACGACCTTTAAAAAAGTTCAATGCGAAAGCTGTAGTAGTTGGACACACCTTGCAATTTAAAGTTAAAAGGTTCTATGAGGGTAAAGTATATGGCATCGACGTAAAGCATCCTAATGATTATCATAAGAACTGGCCAAATTATGATTCTGAAGGTTTACTAATATCAAATAACGAATATTTTAGAGTAATGGCAGATGGAGAGGTAGAAAAAATATAACTATTGCCAACAATGCATAATTCAGAAAGACGGTACCCTTAGTACCCTTAGTACCCTTAGTAAGAAAAAGTTTATTTTGAGCAACAAAACTGGTGTAAGCCGACATCCCGATGGCTGTCGGGACCGCGTCCCCTACTCCGCCAACTTGTGTTATGCTAAACCTTTGTGAGCAATTTTTCCCTTACTCCTTCTTCTGAATATAGTTTTAATGGAGTGCAACACCTAATTTTTTGAAACGTCTTTAAGTAAACAAACCTTATAGATCATTATGAAAAATTTAAAATTCCTCACCTTCTTCTTTCTACAATTTCTAATAATCAATCCGACAGTTGCAAAAACAACCGAAAATATTGACGAATCATTTTATATACCCGTTCAAGAATCAGAACTTTTCGTTCGAGTGAGCGGAAATTTAAACAAACCTTTAATCATATATCTGCACGGTGGCCCAGGAGGATTTTCAACATTAGAACATGAATTATATAAAAACAACTTAGAACAAGATTATTTAATAGCCTATTTCGATCAAAGAGGATGTGGTCAATCCAAGAAGGAAACTGATACGTATAGATTAAATATCGAGAATTATATTAAAGATCTCGAGAAAGTTATCGTTGTCCTATCCAAAAAGTATGGAAAAGAAAAGGTAAACTTAATGGGAGAATCCTGGGGAGGTACTTATGGACTTTTATATCTTTTAAAAGACCAATCTAAAGTTTCGACAATGATAACCAATGGAGGAGTTGCTAATGCTCCCTATGCTTATTATAACCTTATTCAAAAAGAAAGAGTACTCACCAATAAGCTTTTAAAAGCCACTACCGATCCAGATCAAATAAAAAAATACAAGCACATTATTAAAGAATTAGAGAGAATAGAAAAAAGTGATTTTGACCATTTTTTTAATGACATGAATTTAATCAAGCATACATTTCCTGAATTACTAAATTTTAATCCTTACCGTGTCAAGCCTCAAAATGGACCTCCAAGCAAAGAAGTGCTAGAAGATTGCAATATAGATATGGAAACTTTGCTTAGTTTTTTTCCTAAAGGGGAATATGTAAATAAAGCATTTAGAAATCAATCTTCTTATAATAACCTTAATATACTGGATAAAATTTCAGATATCAAAATTCCCGTTCTCGTTATCCAGGGAGAGAAGGATTATTCAGTTGGAATTAATCAAGCAAAGTTAATGTACAAGGCATTAAATAAAGAATATAGCGAAAATAAACACTTGGAAATAATTAAAAACGCCGGGCATAGTACCACAGGTGAACAACCTGGAATAACAATTCCTATCATAAAACAGTTTTTAGATAATTACAACAAATAATAAAAAATACTAACAGCAGCGAATCTTCTCAAATTACAAGTATTGTAGAAAAAGTGTAATTTTAGAAACCAGGAAAAAAAGTTAATCCAACATCCCGATAGCTATCGGGACCGCATCCCATACTCCTGAAACTTGCGATAACCGTTGTGCTCAATTATTGTCAAATGCTTAAATATCAAAATTTCTTTTTTTATTAACCCAGTCATGTCTAAGCTTTTAACCTACAGAGAAAATTTAAATCTTACCCAAAAAGAATTATCTGAAAAATCAGGGCTATCCATTAGAACAATTCAGCGCATTGAATCTGGAACTGAGCCAAAAGGTCATACCCTGAAGGTTCTTCTGAATACATTGAATATTACCAAAGAAGAGTTTCTGGGTGAACCTAAGCCTAATATGAATAAGAATATTATTAAATGGATCAATTTTTCTTCTCTAATGTTCATAATCCCCTTGGCTAACATCCTTTTACCACTTCTAATAATGAAAAAGAAGAAACAGGTAAATTCTATTACCAAACAGATAATTTCCATTCAAATTCTGTGGACCCTTCTAACCATCGTATTTGTAGGAATTAGTCCTTTTTTCGTGAGATGGTTTGGAACAAGCAGGCAATTAACTTTAATACTTCTAGTAATCTCTATTCTCATAAACCTGTATATAATATTCAGAAATGCAATAGAAATCGAAAATAAGGACAGGTTATATATAAAACTGAAAAGCAGCATCATATAAGGATTGTCATCTTTTTGGCGTTTTTTTGGCGGGTGTTTTTTATGGCAGAATTGCTCAAATAACAGAATTTTGCCTACCTCAAAAACATTCTTCAATTAATATGAAATTTTATAAATCAATTTTTTATCTACTGTTCCTTATAGGTCTGAATTATTCCTATTCACAAACGCAATCTTATTCTGAATTGGAGGATAAGATTTTAAAAGCTGATAGCTTACTCTTCCAGGAGGGATTCAATAACTGTGATTTTTACGCCCTCTCAAAACTAACCGATGACAGCCTTAAATTCTACCATGATATTTCTGGAGTAATCACCGGAAACGAAGAATTTATCCAGAGTATAAAAAATAATATTTGTTCGATTGATTACCACCCGGTAAGAAAGTTACTTTCTGAAAATCATAGAATTTATCCTTTAAAACAAAATGGAGAAATCTATGGCGCTATTCAAATTGGAAAACATGAATTTTATGCCGTTGGAAAGGGCAAAAAAGAATATCTTACCAGTATTGCAGATTTTACCCATCTCTGGCTCAAAAAGGAAGGAAACTGGATACTTCAGAATGTTCTGAGCTATAATCATCAAAAGCCAGGGACATCGGTTCAGGCTACGAACGAAAAACGTAGCATTCAACAGCTATTAATTAAAAATAGAGTTCCGGCACTCGGCTTGGCACTTCTCGAGAAAGGAAAACTCACAAAACTGGAAATGTATGGAAATCTTTTTGATAAGCAGGTGGCACCCATCGACGCTGTTTTTAATGTAGCCTCCCTTACCAAGCCAATCGTTACGATGCTTACTCTAAAACTGGTAGAAAACGGCAACTGGGATCTGGATGAGCCGGTGTACCTGTATTGGACAGATCCGGATGTAAAGAATTTATCATACAGCAAACTACTTACAACCAGACATATACTTACCCATCAGAGCGGTTTCCCTAATTGGCGATGGGAAAATGAAGACAAGAAGTTAAAATTCAAATTCAAACCTGGCGAAGGATATGGTTACTCTGGAGAAGGTTATGAGTATTTAAAGAAAGCGTTAGAAACGAAATTTGAAAAACCGATTGAAAACCTGGCTGACTCTTTACTTTTTACCCCCCTTGGAATGGATAATACATTTTTTAAATGGAATGCTTCCATAGATGAAGATAAGTTTGCAAAGTGGCACGATTCAGAAGGCCAACTTTATAAGCAGGAATACAAAAATAAAAATGTAAGCGCTGCAGATAATCTATTAACCACAATTTATGACTATGGAAAGTTTGCTGAATATGTACTTGCAAAAGTTACCAGTGGCGATTCATTATACAAAAGAATGGTAACTCGGGGAAACGGAAAGGACAACCAAACTGTCATTGGTTTAGGTTGGGAACTTTTACCTGAACTTAAAAATGATGAATATGCCTTACTACATACCGGAGGAGATATTGGTGTTAACACTTTAATTATGTTTTTACCTAAAACCATGGAAGGCATCATCATATTTACCAATGGTGACAATGGTAACAAGCTGTTTTTCGATTTGATTGAAAGAAACCTTTCTTTAGGAAGCCTTATTAATAAAACAGCCCAATAATTAATTTGCTTTTATTCAATATCTTCAAAATTGATCTTCGCTAACAAATCAGGTATACGCCGACATCCCGATAGCTATTGGGACCGCATCCCATACTCCTGAAACTTGCAATAACCGAGACCGTTGGAGATAAAATCACAAAGTCTGTAACAAAAAATGAAAAATGGAATCTTTAAGGGAAATGAAAATATTTTATAATGAAAAAATTAACTTCCCTTATTGTGGTTTTAATCCTATTGACTTCTTGTAAAAAGCAAATAGATCAAACTGCTGAAAAAAATCAAGAAGCAGGAAAATTAAATAGGATAGCTGCCCCGAACCAATTCATCGGAAAAAATAAATCACAGGCCATGGTCCTAGGGGTTTTCCATTTTAGCAATGCTAGCATGGATAGTTACAAAAAAAAATTCTCATTCAATATCCTAGAAGAAAAGAGACAAGCGGAATTGGACACACTTATAGAAAAAATAGCCGCTTACCGTCCGACTAAAATACTCATTGAAGTTAACAGAGTTAAGTATGATAGCATTATCAACAGCCGTTTTGAACATTATTTAAGTAATTCTTACAGCATAGAAGACAAAAGTAACGAGGTTTATCAAATAGGATTTAAACTCGCTAAAAAACTTGGACATCATAAAGTCTATTGCTCAGATGCCACTGCGGAATGGTTTGGAGTGCAACTCGATTGGGATAATTATGATGGAGAAGAATATATGAAGTCACGAGGGCAATATTTAAAAGCAAATAGATATGACTATAATGCAATTTACAGGATGCACGATTCTTTAAAAACTCAACAAAGTTTAACAGATCATTTGATTATGTTGAACCATCCTGAAAGCAGATTAAAAGACCATCAAGCTTATTTGACTGGAACTATTCTGGCAGGTGCAGGCGACAATTATCTAGGTGCTGACTCGGTTGGTAAATGGTATCGACGTAATTTAAGAATTTTTGCAAATGCCTATGATTTAACCGATTTCGAAAATGAAGAAAGGCTCCTACTAATTTATGGTTCGGGACATGTATGGCAATTAAGGCAATTTTTTATGGATTCGCCAGATTATGATTATGTGGAGCCAAACGACTACCTTACGGAATAGGTAATGTTGTCAGCACCTATTAACATCCCAATATGTGATATTCCTGGAAAAAGAATAACTTAGAGTTCAGAACATTAAAACAATAAGCTGCCACCTCGATAGCTATCGGGACCATGCGCTGATTTCCATACACTGGGCGCTAATCGCAACCCCTGGTGTACATTTTGAGAACGGGAGACCTGATATAAACCAAATAAATACAAAATAATAATCGGGAACAATACAACGCACAAAAAAAGGACGACACTGAAAATTCAAACGAGTAGGAAATAAAAAGAATTAATATGTCAAATAACAGCCTAACATTACACAGAGTGCTTAAGGCAAGTCCCGAAAAGGTATTTCGTGCTTTTTCTGACCAGAAAGCCTTATCCTGGTGGATTCCACCTTATGGATTTTTATGTGAAGTACATCAAATGGAGTTTAAAGAAGGTGGCAGTTACAAAATGTCTTTTATAAATTTCTCAACCGGCAACGGACATTCCTTTGGCGGAAAATATTTAGAAATCAAACCGAACGAATTCATTAAAAACACTGATACTTTTGATGATCCAAACTTGCCAGGTGAAATGATCACTTATGTTTGGCTGAAAAAAGTTTCCTGTGGAACGGAAATTAAGATCACTCAGGAAGGCATTCCGTCTGCTATACCATCAGAAATGTGTTATTTAGGATGGCAGGAATCACTGGACAAATTGAAGAAATTAGTTGAACCGGAAATTCCTGATGCGTGATAAAAAAGATAAAAGTCATGAAAAAACTACAATTCAGGAAAGACATTAATGCTTCTGCCGAAAAGGTTTATAATACCATGCTCGGCATTGAGGATATTGAGACATACCAACAATGGACATCAGAATTTAATCCAACTTCAACCTATGAAGGAAGTTGGGAAAAAGGAGCCAAAATCTACTTTATCGGAACTGACGAAAATGGTAAACGTGGCGGGATGGTATCTGAAATTGCGGATAATATTCCATTTCGGTTTGTTTCCATACGCCACTACGGAATTTTAGATGGTGAAAAGGAAATTACAAAGGGTGCCGAAGTTGACAAATGGGCAGGTGGATTGGAAAACTATTCTTTTGAAGAAAACAACGGAGTGACAACCGTAACTATAGAGGTAGATGCAATGGAAGATTATATTGATTTTTTCAATAAGACTTTTCCAAAGGCTTTAGATAAGCTTAAAGAAATTGTTGAAAAATAGTACCAAAAAAACGACACACCAACAGCAATTAACGAGGCCTATATGCGGTTTTCCAGGACAAAGAATAACTTAGAACTTATCAAAAAGCCTACATCCCGATAGCTATCGGGACCACGTCCTTATTCCCGTAACTTGGGATAATCCTAACTGTAAAAACCAATTGACGTAAAAATGACGTTAACATGACGTAACTGGTAGATAAGTTTCCAATATACATTTGCTGAAACAATAAATAACATTAAAAATGGAAACAAAAAATTTGGCACAAAGCTTAAAAGAATTAAGAGCAAGAAGAGGAATGTCCCAAGAATATTTAGCCGACGAATCTAAAGTTAGTTTAAGAACAATTCAGCGGATTGAAAATAATGAATCAAATCCAACAGGTGAAACAATTAAAAGAATTGCAGTCGCCTTAGGTGTTGAATTAAATGAATTAATTGATTCAAACCTTACAAACCAAACAGATGATTTAAACGCTACAATAATTTTTCTCAAAAAACAGCTTTCTAAAACCGATAAAAAAACGGAAATTAAAACTTTCGAGAATTTTATAGCAATATTGCAAAGAATAAAAGAGAAAGAATTAACCACGGAGCAACTGGAAGGAGTTGAAAGTTACATTCAATATTTAGAACTTGAGAAAATACCATCATTTAGCAATGAAATTTTCAAACAAAAACTGATTAAATTCAAAAAATACCTGAAAAACAAATTAGGTTTGGTACCTCAATATCATTATACCACCTGGGCGGCTAGTTTCGGAATTGCATTTGCCATTGGATTTGCTCTTCAAAGTAATTTAGATACAATGATTGAGATAGGAGTCCTGTCAATTGTACTTTTAATGATTGGAGTAGGAATAATTATGGATCTAAGAATTAAAAAACAAGAACGTTCATTTCGTTTCTAAAAAACAAGTGGTTGCAAAATAGAATAAATTAATTGAGAAAATACATATTTTGTTTAATTTTCGCGAGGTCTATGTATTTCAGTGGCTAACCACTTAATAGTGGTTTCACCTACATTTTTTGCAGCATCCTTTAGAGGACCACTAACAAAACCTTCACCTGCTTTTAAATTCATTTCTACAGGCTCGGTACCATTAACATAAACCTGTAAAGTCCCTCCTTCGAGTACGTAGATAGTATGATCTAAATGTTGATGCAAACCTACAGAATCACCTGGCTTCATAGTAAACTCATACATTTGTACATTCAATGTATCTGCAAACACTTTAGAAAACTCCTTTCCAATCACTAAAGGATCTAAAGAGGGATCAAAAACTGGCATTGCTTCCATGCTATCAACATTTGTTTGCGGTACTGTTTTTTCTTCCATAGGGTTATTCTCCACAGGATTCTCTTTGGTTCCTTTCTCTTTACAACCAAAGGTTAACAGACTTACAAATACTATAAGGATTAGGCTTAGGATAATATTAGTTTTCATGATTAATTAGAATTAAAAAGAATCTTTTAATTTACTAAAAAATCACTAAACACTGATAATGAAACAGTTAACTAACAAAGACGACGTGCCAACAGCGGTTTATCTCAAATTACGGGTACAGTAGAATAAGTGTAATTTTAAAAACCGGGAAAGAAAATGGTTAATCCGACATCCCGATAGCTATCAGGCCACGTCCCTACTCTCGCTTCTTGTGTTAACCGAGACCGTTGGTAACAATTGCGCATATCAAAAACTATATTAATTTTTACTTCCCCTGACTAGAATAGAAAAAAAGCTTTAAATTAGAAACAACTTAATGTGCTGATATACAGGGATTAATGTTACCTAGACTAAAAACCAATCAAATTCTAAGATAATGTTTACAGTTTCTAATTTTAAAAAGTCATTTTTAATATTATCATTATTTCTAATTCCTTTGATAAGTTGTAAAAATGACAAAGAGGATAGTCAGAATCAAAAAGAGACTACTACTAAAACCAATAAAGCTAAAAAGGTTATTGAAGTAGTCACCAATGATATGGATTTCCAAATACCATCTCGCATTAAATCTGGATGGACAACTTTTAAATACAATAATAAATCTCCAGAAACTCATTTCTTCATTTTCGAAAAAATGCCAGAGGGTGTAACTATTGAGAATTATAATAATGAATTAGTCCCCCCCTTCAAAGCAGCTTTTAACCATTTATTAAACGATGAGATGGAAAAAGCAATGCAAGAATTTGAAAAGGTCCCTGCCTGGTGGAATGACGTAAAATTGGGTGGAGGTGTTGGTTTAATTTCTCCAAAAAGTGTAGCTGAATCCACGATTTACATGCACCCAGGAACCTATGTAATGGAATGTTATGTTAGAATGCCAAATGGTATGCCTCACGCATTTTATGGAATGTTAAAAGAAATTGAGGTAACTGAAGAAAAAAACGACAACAGGGAGCCCTCATATGACCACAAAATAAGTATCTCAAGTATAGAAGGAATTACATTTCAAGATTCAATTAAAGCAGGTGATTACCAGTTAGCTATTAACTTTAAGGACCAAAAACAATACGAAACACTTTTAGGCCATGATGTGAATTTAGTTAGACTTGACACTATTTCAAAACTGGATACATTAGGTAACTGGATTAATGCCGCTAATATTAAAGCTTTTAGAACACCAGTCCCGAAAGGTTTGAAATTTTTAGGGGGTGTAGAAGATTTAGAAGAAGGTGAAACAGGATATTTTAAAACTCAGCTTAAGAAAGGTACATATGTTCTAATCTCGGAAATCCCGAATGTTCTTGAAAGAAAAATGTATAAGACCTTTAAGGTCTATTAAAGCAACAGTTGCCTACATCGAGTAACATCCAATATGTGGTATTCCAGGAAAAAGAATAATTTAGGACTCCAAACAACCAATCAACAGGCCGACTACTCCGCGTGCTTAATTCCGCACACTGGCGTTAATCGCAACCCTCGGCATTCATTGTTTAATTAAACTGAGACCTTAGATGAAAAAACTAATAAACAATAGAAATCTGACTATAATAAATTTTACTATAGTATCCTATTTTCTATTAATTTGGTGGATTAATTTTTTGAAAACAGATTCATTATTGATTGGTTTTTTTCGAGAATTGCTAACAATACCATTTTTGATTGCTCAATTAGTTTTTCTATTTATTGGATTAAAGTTTTTAATTCATAATAAAAGAAAAGTCTATACAATAATAAGTTTAGTTGCATTAATTATTTGCTCAATCATAACAATTGGAAGCTTCTTTTAAATTTTATGAAAAATGGGCTTTGAATCTGCCAATTTAGCTTCAAAAAACCGCTTGCAGGCAATTTAAATAGCCTCCTATTATGAAAAGCCAGTTAAAAGATAAATGGAATGATGGTGACTCCTATGAACTCTTTATGGGAAGATGAAGTTCATTAATGGCTGTAAAATTTCTTCAGTGGCTCAACATGCCTTCAGGAAAGAACTGGCTTGATATAGGATGTGGAACAGGTGCGCTAAGCGAAGCAATCGAGAACCATATGAATCCCTCAAATTTATCGGGTATAGATACTTCAATGGGCTATATTGAAAGGGCTAAGCAACGAATTTCTATGAACCAGAATTTCAAAACCGGCAGTGTGGACAATTTGCCATTTGAGGAGAAATCATTTGATGTGGTGGTGTCTGGTCTGGCCCTCAATTTTTTTCCGAATACCGGGAATGCTTTATTGGAAATGAAACGAGTAACCAAACCTGAAGGTGTTATTGGAGCTTACGTTTGGGACTATTCTAAGAAAATGGAGTTCTTAAGGTACTTTTGGGATGCAGCTTACCAATTTGATTCATTTTCTAAAAATATCGACGAAGGGGTTAGATTCCCTATTTGTAATTCAGAAAATCTTTTGGAGGAGTTTGAGAAGGCTGGTTTGAAAGAAGTGGAATCTACTTTTCTTGATATTGAAACGCTGTTTAAGGATTTTGATGATTACTGGAGTCCTTTTTTAGGCGGACAGGGACCTGCACCCGGCTTTTTACAGTCTCTAAGTAAGACCTCTCAAAATAAGTTAAAAGACAAGATTCTGGAGCGGGTAAATTTTGAGTCTGATGGATCGATAAAGTTAATAGCCAGAGCTCTTGTGGTTAAAGCAAATAGATAAGTCCAAAACGCTTTAATACAAATAACCGCAAACCTTTGAAAGAAAATAACTAATTTTACAAAACGATCCATTTTTGGGTAAACATCCCTACGGTTACCCGCACCGCGTCCCCCCACTCCGCCCCTTCAATTAGCTAAAAGCATTGTGCATAATTTAGGATATGAAAATTTATAAGTGCCTAATATTGATACTTTTCATTGTAAGTTTAATTCCATTTAAAGCTACTGCCCAAATTGATCGGGTTTTGGAAACCGGAATTGTTGAATTTGAGGGTGAATATGCACTTCCGGCATCTGTTGGTCACGTAAATGATTTTGAAGGAATTTTAAGTTTCAACCAAATCATGGATCTTGAAAAGATTATATCAGATTATGAAAAGGAAACAACACGGGAGATTGCGGTTATTACGGTTGAATCTATAGGACCTTTTGACCATATCACAGAATATGCTTCCGATCGTTCAAAACATGGTCCAGTCGGTAATCCTGATGGGAATAACGGCCTAACTATCGTGATTAGCTGCACTCTTCAGAAAATAAGAATTTCAGCTGATTATGGTACTGAACAGGTTTTAACTAATGAAATCTGTAATCGAATTATTGATGATGTTATGATCCCTGAACTAAAAAAGGGAAATTATTATTCCGGAATTGAAAAAGGTGTATTGGAACTAATTAAGAATTGGGAATAATCTGCAAGATATGTCCTATCCTAAATTAATAATATAGAACTGATAATTCTATTTCTAACAAATTGAAATAATTCTAAAAAGAAAATAAGTAAATTGATCCACACACAAGAGCTAAAAGCGAAGAACAATTCAGATACATTCCACCACTCGCCCCCAAATGTTTAATCCATATGAATTCAAGAGCAAAAACTGATTACTATGAACTATTCAGGGGTTTAGCAGATTTTTTTCCTAAACAAACCGACTGGTTTTTCCCTGCTTTAAAAAATCTAATAGAAGGATACGGGGAATAAGAGATCAGGCAATTATTGACCAGGGAGATCACTTATATATACAATACCCAGTTCGTAAAAGCTGGTTACAGGTGCTTAAATGAAGATATATTATTAAATTTCATGAAGAGTGATAATGAAGATAAAGTATATGACGCCGCGGTTTGCCTGGCATTATATGGAGGAAATGAAACCGGATCCAGGACATTGGAGCAATTTGCGAAAATGAATTATCCCCTTTCCGAAAATATTATTCCGGCAATTGACATTCTCCCGGACCTTGACTTTATAGGCAGAAAAAGAGAGGAAAATATTGCCCGGAACATTCAATCTTAATATTGTAGTTCATATTTTGGAAAGGCTATAGATATTAACAACAACCAACCATAATACCATTCAGATAAACGTTTTATAAATGCAAAAATCAGTATTCGAAATCCCAAAAATGGATTGCCCTTCAGAAGAAAATCTTATACGGATGAAATTAGATGAGATTTCAAGCATTAAAAATCTTGATTTCGACATTCCCAACAGAAAATTGAGCGTATTCCATAATGGCGATACCTCTACAATTGAAGAATCCATACTTGGGCTGAACCTGGGAGGTAAAAGACTTACCACCGAGGAAACCGAGCAAACTGAATTCAAGGAAGACTCAAATCAAAAAAAATTACTCTGGTCTGTACTGGCAATAAATTTCGCTTTTTTCATTATTGAAATGACTACCGGCCTTATCGCAAAATCAATGGGACTGGTGGCAGACAGCCTGGATATGCTGGCCGATTCGTTTGTATATGGAATAAGTCTTTTTGCAGTTGGAGGATCTGTAACACGCAAGAAGAAGATTGCGAACCTGGCCGGGTATTTCCAGATTCTATTGGCAGTGATTGGTTTTGCAGAGGTGCTAAGGAGGTTTTTCGGAAATGAGAAAATGCCTGATTTTACCACGATGATCATAATTTCCATCTTCGCACTGATTGCGAATGGAATTTGTTTATATCTGCTTCAAAAATCAAAAAGTAAAAAGGAAGCTCATATGAAAGCCAGCATGATCTTCACGTCTAATGATGTGATCATAAATCTGGGTGTAATAATTGCCGGGCTTCTTGTTAACTGGTTAAATTCAAGTAAACCAGACCTGATAATTGGATCCATCGTATTTATCCTTGTGATCCAGGGAGCCGTAAGAATCCTGAGGATTGGAAAATAGTTTTATCTGCAGGTCAACCTGAGTATTTCATCATTTCACCGGTTACATAGGTGAGCGCCTTCTCCCAGGCCATTAGTAGTTTTGGCGTGGAATTCTCTCCCAGCTGTTCTTCAATAGTTTCCATCATAGAACTTAGAACCACTGGGTAATGATCTTTGGTCACTCCATAGCGCGAATGACTTTTTCCCAGAAATTCCAGGCCAGTCTTTAAATTTTCCGGCCTGCTTAATGAATAGACTATACTACCCAGCATATGAGTTAATAACCTTCCCTGGTCCCTCATATTTTTTTTGAAAAGCTCCCTAGCCTCAGGGGCTTTTGTAAAGACCCGAGCATAAAATTTCTCGGCAAATTCATCTTTATTGGTGAACAGAAAATCCATAGAGCTTTGCAGCTCTAGTTGTATATCCAGCTCTTTAAATCCCTTAAGCTCATAAAGTGTACTTTCATGTTCGTGCCCGGCAAATTTGGTTTTGAATTCTTTCCCCAGATCAAAAGTATCTTCAGGAACACTTCGCAAAACCGATTGTGAGATAAGGATTCTGGTATCCACATCCTTATTATATGATTGTATACGGCTTGCCGTATTTATAGGATCACCAACCACTGCCAATTGTTTGTGTTTTGGATGGCCAAGGTGACCTATAAAAGCCTTTCCAAAATTGATCCCTATTCCTGTTTTAATTTTAAGATCAAAATCTACCAATTCCATCTGGTTCAAATGTTCAATAGCATAATTCATTCCCAAAGCAGCCCTGGCAGCATCCCGGCAGTTCTTTTCTCTTGTTCCCCCAGCCACACCAAATAATCCGATGATCTCATCTCCTATGTACTGATATATCACTCCATTATTAAATAAAATAGGATCGCCAATAGTAGTGTAAAACCTATTAAGAATATGCGCCATATCGAAGGTGTTGTTTTCAAAAGCCATTTTTGTGAAGTTCCTTATGTCACAGAAAAGTATGGCTATAGCCCTTTCTTCTGCCATTCCCTCGGGAACCGTCTCCAGCTGAAGTTTATTGATCTCGGCACTGGTCCATACCAGTCTCTGGATAGCTATATCCCCTTTTACATAACATTGGCAAGCCAGCCTAACAGAGGGGTCCCATCTTCTAACCTGAGCCATCTCCCGCTCCTTCATGGTGGGTGGCGATATATTCTTACTACCCTGCAACACCCTAATTCTACAGGTAGAACAACGACCATTTCCTCCACATTCATGTAAATGAGGAATTTGATGACTTATAGAACATTCTAAAAGTGTAGAATCGGGATCATCATACGGAACCTTTTGGTTGATGCCCGTGTACTGTATCACTGGAAAGTTTTCCTCTGCCATTTTTATGTTTCTTTCAGTTATTATAATATCCTCAGCTTTAAGTTGAATCCACTAAATCAGGTTCAATTAGGAAAGTCTGAAAGAAAATGGGGAAGGAAAGGCAGCTCAAAAATTTAGATAAGCCGCTATTCTTAAAATACCGGGATGTATGAGTGACTACTCCATTTCGATATTCACCTTTACCGGATTTCTCAACATATCCAGAACAGGTGAAGTCTTTTGTACATAATCACAAAGTTCTACAAGTTTTTCGCGTGGGGCATCTGCTTTAACTTTATATTTCACGTCAATATTTTCATAGCCAGGCCTTTTTTTATCTGAAAGACCAAGGAAAGCATGCAGGTCTATATTTCCTTTCATATCAAAAGAAAGTGACTCAACATTGATCTCTCTTGCCGCAGCATTATAAATGAAGCCCACTGTTAGGCATGAAGCCAGTGCATGTAAAATGGCTTCTACCGCATTTGCTCCATGATTTTCCCCTAATAGGACAGGGGGCTCATCCCCTTCCATAATTATTGGAGTTGTTCTGGAAGTATTTTCCTCTTTAGCTCCATAAAAATTCTGTATAGTGGTACGCACATGGCCACCCCCTAACCAGTCGGTTTTCGCTCTGAACTCAAAATTGGCTATTTCAGGTTCCTTTTTTACAGCATCAATTGTCCCCATCAATTGTTCAACACTAATACCGTTTCTTTCATTAACTACATTTTGCATTTCTTCAAGTTTTAAAAACTGATCATCAGCACAATCACACCCCGGTTTAAAACACTGATTATCAATAACCTAATTTAAAGTATATTTTTCTAACCCTGAAGAATTTTTAATGGTATTTAAAGTTTAATTACCGAAAATTTTATCCGGGTTAAAAGCGTACAACTACTATTTAAATTATTAAATTGAAGAATATAATTTTAATAGCGTATGGCCAAATATATAGCTATCCTAAGAGGAATAAATGTGGGTGGTAAAAAGAAAGTTCTCATGAAAGACCTGAAAGAAACCTTCAGGGAACTTGGCTTTTCTAATATACAGACCTATGTTCAAAGCGGAAACGTTGTTTTTGATACCCCAAAGGATATCAGTGACAGAAAACTTGAAAAGAATATTGAAAATGCTATTCAAAAAGCTTTTGATTTTGAAGTCCCCGTGATCGTTAGGACTCCTCCCCGACTAAAAAAGGTCATTTCCAGCAA
This sequence comes from Gramella jeungdoensis, assembly GCF_023805255.1. Classification (GTDB taxonomy): domain Bacteria; phylum Bacteroidota; class Bacteroidia; order Flavobacteriales; family Flavobacteriaceae; genus Christiangramia; species Christiangramia jeungdoensis. Next base: position 909,071 of record NZ_JAMSCK010000001.1, on the reverse strand, counting down.
TCCTTTCAAGCCGGATAACGGGGATATCAAAAAATATTACCTGGTATTTTTAAAAGAGAATCCACAGGCTGAAGGTATTCGTAAACTGGAAGAGGCTAACACTCCCGACGAGTTCAAAATAGACGATGACCATATTTATATTAAATACTCCAGTAAGTACAGTGATTCTAAATTAAACAACAATTTCTTTGAAAATAAGCTTGGAGTTACGGCATCCACCCGAAACTGGAAAACCATCATGAAACTTCATGAAATTGCGGGAACCTCCCCTGTCTAAAATTTCCCCGGTTTAATTAAAAAATCAGGCTCTTTCTATCACCAAATTTATTATTTTTCCGCGCCATAATTAAAGGGATACACTAAGAGCCTTATGATCACTCAAAAGAAAAGGAAACAACAGGCAAAGACCTTAAGAATATTTAGAAAAGTACACCGCTATACAGGAGCTCTGCTATTTATATTTTTCTTTGTGATTTCCGTTTCAGGGCTTTTGTTAGGCTGGAAAAAAGACAGCAAAGGTGTAATACTTCCTCCCTCCTATGAAGGAACATCAACAGAACTTAAAGACTGGTTGCCACTGGATAGCCTGCACCAGAAGGCAGTTTTTATTCTGCATGATTCTGTTTCACCTTCGCTATCGGCCAGGATAGACCGCATTGACGTGCGAAAAGAAAAAGGAATGGTGAAATTCATTTTTGAAGATCATTACTACGGCATTCAGTTAGATGGTGCTACGGGAAACCTACTTAATATTGGAAAAAGACATTCCGATCTTATTGAGAATATTCATGATGGTTCTGTACTGGATGCTTATTTAGGAACCTCGGGATCAATTAAACTCGCTTACACCAGTATTATGGGTGTTGCCTTACTTGTTTTTACTGTCACCGGCTTCTGGCTATGGTATGGGCCTAAACGAATGCGGAAGGCAAAACAGCAATAGAAGCTTCAGGTTTTAACTAAAAATAGCTATCTTCAATATTGATTTTAAAAATCAAACAGCGATGAAGGTTCGAACTATCGGGATCCCGGTTCTTGATCAGGAAAAAGCTTTAAAATTCTATACCGAAAAATTGGGTTTCTTGAAACATAAGGATATCCCAGTGGGAGAAAATCACCGATGGCTAACCGTGGTATCTAAAGAGGACCCTAAAGGCCCTGAAGTATTGCTGGAACCTTCTCCAAATAACATTGTTCCGGCGAAAGAATATCAGAAGGCACTGTTCAGAGCTGGTATTCCCTACACCCAGTTCAATGTTGATGATATTAAAGGCGAATATGAAAGACTGATGGAAGAAGGTGTGAATTTTAGTATGAAACCTACAGATGTGGGAAGCGCTCTTATAGCCATCCTGGATGATACCTGCGGGAATCATATCCAGCTGGTACAGATGAAAAATTAATTTATTTTACCAACCCAAAATGACAACCGAAAATCATAATCTGAATGTATTCAAGGTACTTTTTTTAATTAAAGGGATCTTTACCATACTTATTTCATTTTTCCCCTTGATCTATATATTTATGGGGATGTTCATATTCAATAATGAAATGCAGGACCATGATCATTTTGGATTAACAGGATTAGTATTTATGGTGGTTGGCACCGTAATTTTTCTATTCCTCATGGCGCTGGGAATAGTGACCATCCTGGCCGGAAAATTCATAGGGGAGCGAAGACGATATGATTTTATATTCGTAATAGCCGTTCTCAATTGTTTTACCGGTATCCTGGGGATTTTACTTGGTATTTTCACTATAATTGAACTCGTTAAACCACAGGTGAAGCAGCTTTTCGGCAAACCTGTCTAATAGTTTCTATCCTGCCAGTATAGCTTGCCATTCACGGCTGGTTCATATTTATACCTTCTTACGCCTAATTTGCGGACGATTATTGATCAATAGAACAAATCTGCAATTGAATTTTATCAAATTAATTTAACCTAAAATTCTTATAATTAAGTGATTAAGATCATACTTTCTTTCAGCTTAAATTCTTAACTTCAAGACAGATTCGTGGCGGCGTAATGTCATGAAAAAAAGACCCTGCTGGCTTCCTGGCCGGATTTAAGAAAAGCTGCCTTTTTAGGCAATTCCCAACAGTTAATTTTCAAATAATTTTAAAATTTCATCATGAAAACCAAGGTATCCAACAGTTATGGATGGGAGAGGCCAGATTTAATGCATAAGAATTCTATGATGTGGCACTCCAGATTAAGTTTTATTCTAAAGGAATTGCAGTTCCTCAACAATCTGCTTAATGAAAATGTATTTCCCATTGTGGAATCACATATGGTCCCAAAGGCTGAAAGCTTAAAAGTAAAATTAGTCGATCTTAAAATCGAAGTCACCGATCTATTAACCAAAATAAACAATCATAAGAACGGATTGAAGATATTATTCAATGATATAGAACAATTCGAAAAAGAATGGGATTATAAACATCAGCATCGCAAAATAATGATCAAAGTGCACGAGTTTGATAGTAAGTACCAGAATGTCAAAAATGAGATATTCAGAATGGTTAGCCAGTCCATTAAACACAATAAGCAAAAACGAATTTCTGCAGAATAGAATTCTCAAATCAGGATATTTAAAGCTCCAGGCTTATTCCCCCCAATTTATCCTGTTTCTCTTTATCCTGTTTCTCTTTTTTAATTTCTACACCTCTAAAACCTGGATAAAAAATGATCTTTCTCATAGCCGGAAAGTCAGTCCTTTTGTATCTTAACACTATTCTGATCTTTCACTGATGCAAAACACTGAGCTTGATATTATTAAATCTTCCGGAGAAAAGGTAAAATTCTCATTTTCCAAGCTCAGGAACTCCTTATTAAAAAGTGGTGCCGATAAGAAAACCATGAAATATGTACTTGATGAGATGCGCAATGAACTCTATCAGGGAATTTCCACACGGGAGATCTACAACCGGGCATTTGCTCTGTTAAAGCAGGTCAAATCGGTATACGCTTCAAAATATAAATTGAAGAATGCCATATATGAATTAGGCCCTACGGGATTTCCATTTGAAAAATATGTTGGCAGGATCCTGACTTCACAAGGTTATGAAGTTTCGTTTAATCAAACAGTGTTGGGAAAATGTGTAAAACACGAGATCGATGTGATAGCGATTAAGAATAATACTCGAAATCTTATTGAATGTAAATTCCACAGTGAAGAAGGTCGCAATTGCGATGTAAAGGTACCCCTGTATATTCATGCCAGGTTCAACGACATCAAAAATCAAAAAAAGACATCTTATCATGAATCGGGCTGGGTAGTCACCAACACCCGTTTCACTGAAGATGCGGTGCAGTATGCCCGGTGTGTTGGGCTAAAATTGATAAGCTGGAACTATCCGGAAGATAACAGCCTGAAACATTTAATAGATAAATCGCAGCTCTATCCCCTCACGGTTTCGACTCTGCTTTCTAATAAAGAAAAAGAATTCCTGTTGAAAAGAGAGATCGTTCTGGGAAGTGATCTTCTTAAGAATGAATATCTACTGGATCATCTGGGGATTTCCGATTCAAGAAAATCGCGAATACTTTCAGAATTCAAAATACTCTGTACTATAACAAAGGTCGATGGCAACTAAAATAAAAGTTCAGTTCTTAGGGGCTGCAGGTACGGTAACAGGCTCTAAATACTACATAGAAACAAGGGATTTCAGGCTCCTTGTAGATTGTGGTTTATTCCAGGGTTTGAAAGAACTCAGACAGGCCAATTGGGAAGATCTGACAATACCGGTGGAAAAACTGGACTATGTACTGCTTACCCATGGACATCTGGATCATACCGGCTATCTTCCAAGGCTTGTTCAACAGGGTTTTAAAGGTGACATCCTGGGCACTTCCCCCAGCCTTGCCATAGCCAGGATCATACTGATGGATACTGCAAAGATCCAGGAAGAAGAGGCAGAGGAAGCCAACCGTGAGCATTATTCTAAACATGATCCTGCCCTCCCACTTTACACTGAAAAAGATGCGCAAAAAGCCATTGAACTTTTTAAAAGTGTGCAGGAGGACGAATGGATTCAACTTGCTGAAAATATCAGGTTCAGATTAAAATCTGCAGGGCATATTCTGGGTGCCTGTTTCATCGAACTCGAAATTAACGAAAAGACCTTATTGTTTTCGGGAGACCTGGGAAGAAAAGATGACCTACTGCTGTCACCACCTCAAAATCCCCAATGGGCAGATTACCTTTTCCTTGAAAGTACCTATGGCAATAAACTGCATCCCAAAGAAGAGGTAGAAGAAATCCTGGTACGTAATATCAAAGAGATTATAGACAATCGTGGAATCCTTCTTATGGCATCCTTTGCCGTGGAAAGGCTTCAATTGCTCAGTTACATACTCTGGAAGCTCTTTAAAAAGAACAGGATCCCGGATATCCCCGTGTATATTGATAGCCCTATGGGAATAGATGTCACCAGGCTTTTTGAAAAATTTCCTGGCTCTCATATGATCCCGCTTACAGAGTTGAAAGCCATAAAAAACCACTTTGAACTGGTATCCTCATATAGAAGAACCTGGGAGATCATCGATGAACAACGACCAAGAATTGTGATAGCCGGTAGCGGAATGCTTACCGGAGGCAGGATATTGACCTATCTAAAACAATTCATAGACATTCCCTCCACAAGAATAATCCTTACCGGCTTCCAGGCTGAAGGAACCCGTGGAAGACAACTGGAAGAAGGGGCATATGAAATAAAAATCAGGGACAAATATTATCCCGTAAATGCTAAAATAGAAAAGATCGAAAGCCTTTCAGCCCATGCGGATCAAGCCGAACTTATTGAATGGTGCCGCAACATCAAGAATATCCCTGAAGAAGTGTTCCTTATTCACGGAGAAAGGCAGGTAACAGATGCATTCAGGGTCAAACTGGAATCTGAGTTCAACTGGAATATCAAAATTCCCTCATTAAAGGATATAGTAGAACTCTGAATGAATCAGAAAATTTAAATCAAAACATTTCTCAGGGAATCCTTATCTTTAGTTAATGATCTATTATACAAGATCCCATAACCAGTAAATCTGAAATAAAATGGATACTACAGTAAATATCTATCTCACCTTCAACGGAGACTGTAAAGAGGCCTTTGATTTTTACAAATCGGTATTTGGTGGGGAGTATACTAACATATCAACCTTTGGTGATATGCCTCCTCAGGAAGACATGCCGCCGATCTCTAATGAAGATAAAGACAAGATCATGCATGTATCCCTACCTATAAGTAAAGAAACCATGCTAATGGGAAGTGATACCGGTGGAGAGTGGGCTAAAAATTTTAAGAAAGGAAATAATTTTTCCATCTCGGTGAATACCGCCAGCAAGCAGGATGCCGACCGTATATTCAATAAACTATCAGACGGGGGTAAAATAACAATGCCAATGGATAATACTTTCTGGGGTTCCTATTTTGGTATGTTCAGTGATAAATTTGGCATTAACTGGATGGTAAGCTTTGAGCTGGCCGGACAATCCTAAAAACTGAAATAAGAAAAATCATAATAAATATCTTTAATAATCAAATACCTTAAACCATGGAGAGATTAATCCTGCCTGTTTTCCTTTTTGTCAGCCTAACAGCCTGTTCCCAATCGAATATCCTGCCTGCTGAGATACAAATCAAAACTGCACTGCTTGCTGCGCCCGAAGAAGAACGCAGTGGAGCAAAGGTCTATGGCTATGCTGAAAATGGAAAGATGATGGTGCTAAAGGAAGGTACTAATAACATGATCTGTATTGCCGACAACCCGGATTTCGAAGGAATTCAGGTGGCATGTTATTCTAAAAAACTGGAACCTTTTATGGCGCGAGGAAGGGAACTCTCTGCCGAAGGTAAATCGGAAATGGAAAAGAGGAAGATCCGTAAAGAGGAAGTGGAATCAGGAAAACTGAAAATGCCTGATGCTCCCAGTACTTTATACGTATTTTCCGGTTCTGACGAAAACTACAATAAAGAAACCGGAGAGCTTAAGGATGGGAAATTCAGATATGTGATTTATATACCTTATGCCACAACCGAGTCTACCGGTCTACCGGCTAAACCTGAAGCTCCAGGAATGCCATGGCTCATGGATCCTGGAACACACAGAGCGCATATCATGATAAGTCCCGCAAACAATTAAAGAGAATTCTTCTATAAGACTATAAGAAGTTCAGTTTAAACTGAACTTCTTATACGTTCTCTACAACCTTAAGTAATTTCTTTGCGATCTCCTTTGCAATATCAACCAATTCCTCATTCTCCACCGCCTGCATAGAGGCTACAGGATTTACTGCGGCAATCTCAACTTTCCCATCGTCAAGCTGCTGAAGTATCACATTACACGGCAACATGGTACCTATTTTATCTTCAGCTGTCAGGGCTTTATGTGCATAAGGTGCATTACATGCGCCCAAAATCTGGTATCTACGGAAATCTACATCGAGTTTCTTTTTAAAGGTTTCGTTCACATTGATCTCAGTGAGAACACCGAAACCTTCACTTTCCAGTTCATTTATAACTCTTTCCTGAACGGTATCAAAATCACCTTCTACTGTTTTATGAAAATAATAATTCATGGCCATAATTTTTATTCTGTTAAAGTTAGAAAATCATAGCTAAGGCGTAAGTAACCAGGGTTACAAATCTTTAAAAAAAATTCAATTAAAAAATGATGGATGTCATACTTTTTGAAATTTATAGGGCGTAAATTCAAGGTGAATTGAATCATTAATTTAAAAAGTTGGCCATGTCTTTAGTTAAAACCAAAAAACAAAGATTTCCCTGGATGAATGGTGGTTTAGCCAAATCATTTGGACTAGATGATCTCTTTGAAGATGATTTCTTTACTTCAGAAAGGAAACTTCCTGCGATGAATGTAAAAGAACATGAAGATGACTTTGAAATTGAGTTTGCCGTTCCAGGCTTCTCAAAAGAGGATTTTGAAGTTGATATGGAAAACGATCTTTTATATGTTTCTGCCGAAAAAAGTGCTGAAAATGTAGAAGATGAAGACGATTATACCCGTAAAGAGTTTAGTTATTCAAGTTTTCACAGAACCCTTCAACTACCCAATAGTGTTGACGTATCAAAAGATGTAAAGGCAAAATACAAAGACGGTATTCTAAAACTTCAGTTATTCAAAAACAAAGAAGCAGGTAAGACAAAACGTAAACGAATTGATATTTCTTAGTTTAAATAATTCGCTTACAAAAAAAGGGATGCAAAAGCATCCCTTATTATTTGAGAAAAACGAAAAGTATTTCAAAATTACTTCAGGTTAATGGGTAGCCTGTTATATTTGCAAGTATCTGTTCAAATAAACAGGATTAAATTAAGAAAGCAATATGATTTTTTCTCAAAAGCACAATTTTCAAACATTTAAACTCCTAGTATTCGCTCTAAGCTTCCTATTTATCCAATGTAAAGAGAATCAGAAGAATGCAGAAGAAACGAAAAAAGAAAATGTAAGTGAAAATCTTGAACTAAAGACTACATACTCCGATAATATAAATGTCCCCGAGGGTATGGTATGGATTCCTGGAGGTAAATTTATTCAGGGAGCCGTGGAAGGAGATGAGATGGCTTTAAGTCATGAAAAGCCTGCCCATAAGGTAGCTGTTGATGGCTTCTTTATGGATGAAACTGAAGTTACAAATGCCGAATTTAAAGAATTTGTGGAGGCTACAGGTTATAAAACAGTGGCAGAAAGAGATATCATCTGGGAAGATATAAAGAAACAGCTTCCACCGGGAACTCCAAAACCTCCTGATTCCGTTCTACAACCTGGCTCGCTTATTTTCCGCAAGACCGAAAGTAGCGTTCCCAACCTGTATGATTATACTCAGTGGTGGGAATGGAAAGTAGGAGCCAACTGGAAACATCCTCAGGGACCTGGTAGCAGTATTGAAGGAAAAGAAGATTATCCTGTTGTCCATATTGCCTATGAAGATGCCGCAGCTTACTGCGAATGGGCCGGAAGAAGACTCCCTACAGAAGCTGAATGGGAATATGCCGCAAGAGGCGGAATGGACACGAAATTCGCATGGGGTGATGATGCTTCAAAACTTTCGGAACATGCAAATACCTGGGAAGGTGAATTTCCTACCGAAAATACCAAAACTGATGGCTATGAAAATAAGGCTCCAGTAAAATCATATCCACCTAATGAATTTGGGTTGTATGACACCACAGGAAATGTTTGGGAATATACCCAGGACTGGTATAATACCGGATATTACAGTAAATTAAAGGATGAAGGACTTGCCATTAACCCCCAGGGTCCTGATAAACCATATAATCCTAATAATCCTCAAATCCCAGAGAAGGTAATTAAAGGGGGCTCTTTTTTATGTGCAGCATCCTATTGTGCGAGTTACAGGCCATCTGCGAGAATGGCAAACGCCATGGACTCGTCTCAGGAACATCTGGGTTTTAGAACGGTGGTAACTGAAGAAATGCTAAAAGAGCAGCAAATGAAAAAATAATCGAATTAAAAACCGGGAGAAATACTCCCGGTTTTTTTATATAACAGTAGGGGGTATTTCTTACGAAAAAAGTATTCTTCAATGTTCCATTCATGAGGAGCTTTGAAGAATTTTCATTCCTTATCAAAAGGAGAAACTTAAATTCATTCAAGACATTTCAATCAAGATTAGGAGATTGAGCATTTACATCTTTTTTCCAATCAAGTAGTTTTTGGTACAAATAGTCTGTTTTCTCAGGCATTTGCTCAATTAAATTATTGGTTTCACCAGGATCGGCTTCAAGGTTGTAAAGTTCTTTCCGGCCGTCTATATAGAACTCAATAAGTTTATAATTGCCTTCCCTGATAGCACTGCTCATTTTATTTTTAGCATTTGCAGTCTCAGAAGGGTAATGCCAGTATAGAGGTCTCGTTTCAGGAGACTTTTGCTCTGTGAACAATGGGAGAAGACTTATACCATCCAGTTTCTGTTCCCCATGGCTCACCTGCGCTAACTGTAAAAATGTAGGATAGAAATCAATACTGGAAACAGGCTCATGAGTGACCAATCCAGGTTTAACCTTACCTGGCCACCTAATTATCAAAGGTTCCCTGATACCTCCTTCATATAGCAAAGTTTTGAAACCTCGTAAATAAGAGTTATTTCCAGAGTTGGGAGCACCACCGTTATCAGAGAAAAAAATCAAAACAGTATTTTCGGCCAATCCAGTACTTTCAAGTTTTTCCATAATCTCACCTACACCAGCGTCTATTCTTTCGAGCATTGCAGCTAAATATGGATTATCTATATGATTCGCCAGGTGTCTCCCTCGTTTCTGCCCATCATATAGCTTTTCGGCCATTCCGTCTCCGTACTTATCATTAAATTTTTTCTTGTATTTAATAACCAGATTTTCAGGTGCATCCAGAATAGTATGAACACTATAATGAGAAAGATATAAAAAGAAGGGCTGCTCCTTATTCCTTTCAATAAAATCTATTGCCTCATCCACCAGCCTATCTGTAAGAAATTCTCCTTCTTCCCCCTTCTCATTTAGAGTAGCTGCTTTATCGTAAGGAAAGAAATAATCCCCGCCTGCAATATATTTGGTCTCACTTCCTATCACTTCATCAAAATGATGGTCTCGAGGACCTCCCTGAATATTCCCGAAATGAGTATCAAGATGCCATTTTCCGATAATTCCGGTATGATAACCTGCCTGGGAAAGCGCCTCATTGATCGTAACATGGTCTTCAGGTCTCAGGTATACTTCCGATCGTGGAGCCAGAAAGTCGGTAATGCCAACTCTTGCAGGATACTGACCGGTAACGATGCTCGCCCTTGTTGGAGAACATACAGGTGCGGCCGCATAAGCATGAGTAAATCTCATTCCCTGGGAAGCTAGTTTATTAAGATTAGGGGTTTCATTAAAATTATTTCCGTAGCTATTCAATTCTCCCCATCCCAGATCATCGGCCATTATAAAGACAATATTGGGAAGATCGATATTGGAATCATTTTGCCCGATCACAGGCGCAGACAATATTAGAGAGAGAATTAAAAAAGAAAACGACCTTATATCTTTCATTTTTAAAGCTTAATTTTAAACGTAAGATTTACATTTAAAATTACAAAAAAATTATTCTCATAAGGAAAACCATTTATTTTATTTCATAAAACCCGGAATTAACTAGATGAAATCTGTAATGGACAATTAAATCTCGAAATTAAAACCTTCTTCCAGAAGCTTATGATAGTTCTTATAATCAAATTTATACAGGAAAGCTCCTCTTCTGGAGGTAGTTTTATCCTTTTCATTAAGTTTAATTAAAACGTTTAAGGATAAAACTTTTTTCCGGAAGTTTCTTGAATCTAGTTCTTTACGATATACGGCCTCATAAAGTCTTTGAAGTTGAGGAATAGTAAATTTTTCAGGTAAAAGTTCAAATCCTATTGGTTTATACCTGGCTTTTCTTTTAATTCTATCAAGAGCATCCTTAACCATCTGATTATGATCAAGTACAAGTTCAGGCACTTCGTCAATATCATACCAGTCGGCACCATGCCTTTTCACCAGTTCCTTATCATACTCGCCAATACGGATAAGGGCATACTGAGCAATTGAAATACATCTATATCCGGGATCCCTGTCTGTCTTGCCATAGGATTTTAGTTCTTCCATAAAGACACCCTCCAGACCTGTGATCTCTTTTAAAACTCTCTTGGCCGCATCCTGGACATCCTCATCGATTCTAACAAAACTTCCAATCAATGACCAGGCTCCCACCAAGGGTTTCACCCTTCTTTTAAAAATAAGTAGTTTTAAATTTCCTTCGTCGAATCCAAAAATCACACAGTCGGTTGCAACATACATCTTGTCCTCCTGTGTGTAAAAGTCTTTTTCTTTACTCATGAACGGGTTGGTAGTTTCGAAACTAAATATATAATTATTTTAACAAAACTATCTATTTACGAAACACCGGAAGAAAAAAAACAATACATTCCATTACTTGAAAATACCTTAATAAAGCTATACTATCAACTGATATTCTCAGGTTACATCATCATAACCATTTAATTAGGTTATATCTCTACCTTACCATTTTTACCAGGGTAGCCCAATAGACCCATTTCATATCACGGGTTTCAAGACCTTTTGCCATTTTATTCTCTAAATCGGGCGTCATACCTCCATCAAAGCTCATAGATTTGAGATACTGTTCCCAATTATCAAACATATTAACCGTCATATGTGATGTATACACCTCGGTTCCCTGTGGCATTAGGACTCTTAATAACTGCCAGTTACCCTTTACTCCCCCATCAACATATTTTTGATGCCAGGGCTTGAAGGTGGTACTTTCAGCATTTTCGTAGGCTTCATACTGGCCTTCTCTAATTTTCATTAGATCGAGGGAAGCTATCATTCCCGGCTTCATTTCAAAATCATCTTCAGTACTGTCTATTACCTCCATGAAAAGTCTTACCGCAAGATCACGTGATCCTCCTGCCATATTCAAACGATTATCCAATTCTTCGTCACTTAAATCGGGATAGGCCATTCGTGCGCTTTCCATAATTCCGTCACCTGCTCTCATCATCTTTAACGGATCGTCAAATACCGTCACTGTTAAGTACTGATAGCCCTGATCTTCACCTCCGGGCAATAATTGCCAGAGGTCCCAGCCTACAATATCTCCACTATTAACACGCTGTTCATGGATCTTTTCCCAAAATTCCTCGGTTTCATAATAAAATGCTTCCTGATCGTTATCTACCTCCATGAATTCAAAAATGAGGTAGGTTTGTGTTTCTTCCTGAGCTAAACTGATGCTCCCCATTAGCACCGCACAAATTAAAATAAATAATCGTTTCATAATCTTCTGGTTTAGTTACATATAAATATACCAAAAAAATCACATTAGATTATTGAAAAACAGATATATACGATCTAAACTCAAAAACCTCGATTGATCAAAGAATATTCAAAATGTGTTGAAATGATCATCATTTTTTAATTTATACAAACTTGATTGATAATTGCAGATAGTAAACCTTACTCATAAAATAGTAGCATATAATGCTTACAATCTTTCTAAATTTAAGCATCAGGTTTGGTATATTTGCCTAGCGGGAATCTTCAACCATCCTGATTAAGGTTTCAAATTTAAAATATGGCCTTCCTTTATTCCCGCGGCGACTAAACATCTTTATTAACATTATTTATTTCAAATTATTTGCTTAAAAACCCTGGCAGTACTTTGAAAAGTAACCTGTTTTTATAATAAAATGTATAGGAGCCATATAAAATTATCTCTAATTGTTGGCATAGGATTAAAAATCTTCTTTCGCAAAATTCCCCCTTTTTTCTTTCTGTTAGTATTTTCTCTATTAGGGTGTAAGAATGATAAAAAAGATGTTTACATAAGTCCCACCAAAGCTGAAGTTCATAATGGCAATTTTGTAGGGTCTAAGTCCTGTATGGATTGCCATCAGAAAGAATATAAGAGCTGGGAAGGCTCTCATCATGATCTGGCAATGAAGATTGCAGATACCAACACAGTGCTTGGAGATTTCAATGATGTTGAATTTGTCCATAAAGGAATTTCCACCCGCTTTTTTAAAAATGGAAAGGATTTTATGGTGAACACTGAAGGCCCTGATGATAAATATCATGATTATAAAGTTGAATATACTTTTGGCGTGGAGCCGCTTCAGCAATAACTGGTGAAATTTCCGAAAGGTCAGTATCAGGTTTTGCTTACTGCATGGGATTCCAAGAAAAAGAAATGGTTCGCACTTCAGGAAGAACTGGATATCAGGCATACTGAATGGATGCACTGGAGCAGAGGTGCCATGAGATGGAATACTATGTGTGCAGATTGCCATTCCACCAATCTTCGGAAAAATTTTGATACTGAAAAGGAAATTTACAACACCGAGTTCAGTGAAATAAATGTGAGTTGCGAAGCCTGTCATGGACCCGCAAGCCTCCATGTAGATTTCTACAAAAATCCTGAAGCTGGCTTGGCTCCTCCCCCACTTTATATGGAAACTGATATGTCTTCAAAAGAAGTGGTAGATAAGTGTGCCCGTTGCCATTCAAGAAGATCCCAGATCACTAAATATTTTGATTACCAGGATCATTTTCTGGATCATTATGATCCTGAGTTATTGGTATATCCCACTTATGAAAGAGATGGCCAGATCAAGGATGAAGACTATGTATATGCTTCTTTCATGCAAAGTAAGATGTATCACTCCGGAGTATCCTGCATTGATTGTCACGATGTTCATACCACGAAAACAAGAAAAACAGGAAATGATCTCTGTTTAAAATGTCATGAAAGCAGTTACGATTATTCTTCACATCATTTCCATAAAGAAGAATCTGAAGCTTCTCTATGCATTAACTGCCATATGACCGGGAAGACATATATGGGCAATGATTTTCGCAGAGATCATAGTTTCAGGATTCCAAGACCGGATCAAACAGTAAAGTACGGAACGCCCAATGCTTGTAATTCCTGTCATGATGATAAAACCGCCGAATGGGCGAGTGAGATTGTTGCCGGAAAATTCGGAGCAGAGCGCCCTGAACATTTTTCAGATTATTTAATCCCTGGACAGCTTGGAGATTATAAGGCATTGGAATATTTAATAAGTAATAAACATTTTCCTGCAATTGTCAGGGCTACAGCAATACGGGAATTCTCCAACAGACCACTTTCTCCTGGAGAACTTAAACTTCTCCAAAAACAACAAAATGACTCTTCAGCGCTTGTTAGAAATGAAGTGGTGAGAGCATTAACCAATATGTCACAGCCTGAACTTTCACAATATATCGATGAATTATTAAATGATACTGTACGCCTGGTAAGGATTAATGCTGCCAGATATTTTACCCTCGCCGATAATCAAACAGCCCGGGATGTTGAAGCCTTTAAAAATGCCAAAGAGGAATATCTGAATTATCTTGAGATGAATGCTGATTTTCCCTCGGGACAGCATCAAATAGGAGTTTATCATGAAGCCAAAGGAGATATTGAAAAGGCAATAAAAGCATATCAAAAGGCTATAGAAATCGACGATCTTAACAATCGATCCAGGATGAATCTGGCACTTCTCCTGTATAAGCAGGATAAGGCCGCAGAAGCAGAAGATCTTTACCTCAAAGTGATCGAACAGGAACCGCAATTTGCCGAAAGCTATTACATGCTTGGGCTTTTATATAATGAAACAGGGCGGCCTGAAAAAGCAATTAATTATCTTTCACAGGCATGTAGGCTGGATACACCGTTAATGAGGGCCTGTTATAATTATGCCTTGCTATTACAACAAAATGGTAAGCATGCTGAATCGGTAACCGTTTTAGAAAAGGCTTTAGATTCTTTTCCTGGAAATGAAAATCTGCTTTACGTTAAATTACTTGGAGAGCTTAAAAGCGGTAAGAATAATGCTGCATTAAAAACAGTAAATTAACTTCTGATAATTTCACCGAATAACATTAATTATCAGGAGATTGAAAAGAATCTTCAAATGAAAACCAGAAGTCCATTGAGAAATTAAAGAAAGCATATTGAAGAAGTTAAATGGTTAAAAAGGGGATAATCCCCCTTCTGTTTAAATCATATTTACGATATTTTGCATTGCAAAATCCCCCCTATGACACCCAACAGATTAATTAATCACCCTGATGTACAACAACTTGCCGAAGAAGCTGTTTCTATTAAGGTAAAAGGAACAGTATATTCTGATATCGTAGACGAGAATGGTAACCAGTATGTAGACCTTGTTCAGGAAGGCGGCGGGGTACTGGGTATTGCCCTGGTTGGTTATACCTATATTCTTGAAAAAGCCGGCATAAGATTTTACAGTCTTGCGGGAACCTCTGCAGGTTCTATCAATGCTCTACTTATGGCTGCACTTGGAAAACCGGGCGAAGCCACTTCCGAAAAAATAATCGATATCATAGGAAATAAGAACTTCTTCGATTTTGTTGATGGGCCTTCGGGTATTAAAAGATTGATTCAGAAAAAAATCGAGAATAAAGGCAGTATTTTCTGGAATATCGTATTCAATGCCTATAAGATCTTTCAGCTATTGAAAAATAAGCTTGGAATTAATCCGGGAGAGAATTTTGAAAACTGGCTTAGTAATATTTTAGAATCCAACGGTATACAAAATCTCAAAGCGCTAAAAGAAAACAGAGAGAAAATTCCGGGCATTACACACCGAAATGACGCTGAATACAAAGCTACTCCACCCAAACTTTCAATTATAACCTCAGAAATCACAACACATTCCAAAGTAGAATTCCCTGTAATGGCTGATTTATACTGGCATAATGCCGAATCTATAGATCCTGCCAAATTCATAAGAACCTCAATGTCTATTCCCTTTTTCTTCTATCCTTACGAAGTTAAAAATATACCCAATGCGGGAAAAATAGGTGATATGAAATGGGATGAATATGTAAGCTATAACGGAAAGGTACCGGATAGTGTGAAATTCGTAGACGGAGGTATGCTGTCTAACTTTCCAATTAATACTTTTCATATTAGAGGGGTTCCTTCCCGCCCTACCTTTGGGGTTCGGTTAAGTACCTACCGGGAAAAATACTCTGATACCGATAAATTTTTCAGTTTTTGTGGATCAATGATCAGTACCATGAGACAAATCCATGATTATGATTTTATTCTGAAAAATCCCGATTATAAAAAGCTTATCTGTAAAATTGATGCTGACGAGAAATATAACTGGTTAAACTTTGGGATGTCGGAAGAAAGACAACAACAGTTATTTCTACTGGGAGCCCAGAAAGCATTAAAGTTCCTTTATGACTTCAACTGGGAAGAATACAAAGAGATCAGAAAGGAATGCTAGATTTCCTTGAAACCAATTTTATTCGTTCTCTTTAAATTGTTTTAAACGATTCTGGTAGATTTTAAGAAAAAGATGAGTTGACATTTTTCTTGCATTATTTTTAGCCCGTTCAGCCAGTTCTCCTTCAAACTTTTCATTGATAGTTTCAAACCAGAGATTTAACCATATTCCAAAATGATACTCGCTTAATTTATTATCATTTTCAGCATCGGTTTTTACATGTGCGTGTATAGGGTTTCCCGAGTAGGAACCAGAAAAAAAGAGGTTGCTCTCCCAGAAATCAGTAAGTTTTTCAATATGAGCATCCCAATCCTGAATACTGTTATTAAAGAAAAAACCAATTTCCTTATTCTTCCTAACCTTGGAATAAAAATCTGAAATTAAAGACTGAACATCCGTCCGGTCTTTTATATTATGCTTCATCTTTTAAATAAGATTGACAATAATTAAAATAGTACTTACAAGGATACTCAGAATAAATGAATTAAGTACGAATTTAGCTTTTAGTTGAGCCAGGAAAGAAGCATTATACCACATACACACAACTACTACGGCACCTAACTGAATCATTTCTATCAATCCATGACCAGTCATTAATATCAACATCGCTGCAATAGATCCAAGACAACTTGAAACAATAATACCGGTTGTTCCGCCTGCATAATAATCCTCCTCAAATTCTGCCAATGATTTCTGATAAAAGTTCAAAACCTATGAATTTAAAATTAAGGTGTAAAACTACGTTTTGAGGCGGGCCTATAATATGACGAAAATCAGTAAAAAGTAGATTGAAATAGGATAGCTTTTTTTATTCCTGAATCTTATGATGGCGAATAATAATGAAAAAACCTCTGGCAAACCAGAGGTTTTTAGATTGATAATGACTGGACGCCAATGAATCTCTTTCACCCCTAGTATTTATTAGGCTTAACGTAATTCTTGATTTTTTGAACTCACGTTTTATTCAAAAAATAAATAGAATGTATTAATATAATTTAATATTTCAACACCTACCAAAACTAATCAATTTTCTCAAAAACATTACATGTAGAAATGAAAAGAGAAGTAATAATTTAAGTATCTAAAAGATAGTCCAGTTTCAAATTCAATCCTCCTTATTTTCCCTGATAAATTTTTCGGCTATCTCAACTATTTCTGAGTTTCCACAAATAAAGGGAGCTCTTTCATGAAGTTCTGAAGGCTGGATATCCAGAATTCTTTTTTCTCCATCACTGGCTTTTCCTCCGGCCTGTTCGGTTAAAAAAGCCATCGGATTGCATTCATACAATAGTCTTAATTTTCCTTTAGGTGAGGTACTCCCTTGCGGATAAAGGTATATACCCCCCATTAACATATTCCGATGAAAGTCGGCTACAAGAGAGCCGGTATATCTTGCTGTATAAGGTCGTCTTTCCTTCTTGTCTAGCTCTTGCATCCATTTAATTAGCTTTTTAATGCCCTTCGGAAAATGAATATAATTTCCCTCATTAACTGAGTAGATAGATCCTTCTTTTGGAAATTTAATATCCGGATGCGAAAGAAAAAAAGAACCGATGCCAGGGTCAAAGGTGAAACCATTCACTCCATTACCTGTGGTATAAACTAATATTGTAGAAGTGCCATAAATTAAATAACCTGCAGCAACCTGATTTTTACCAGGCTGTAAAAAATCTTCTTCGGTAACTTTTGTACCCTCCGGAGAGATTCGATGATAGATACTAAAAATAGTCCCCACTGTAATATCCACATCTATATTAGAAGAGCCATCTAAAGGATCCATCAGCACGACATATTTAGCTTCTTTATTGATATCATCCTCAAAAGAAATATAGTCCTCCAATTCTTCCGAAGCCAGACCACAAATTTCTCCCCTGTTCTTCAGAGTACTTATAAAAATATCATTGGCTAGAATATCCAGTTTCGCCTGAGTCTCTCCCTGAATATTTTCAGTACCCACTTTACCCAAAATCTGGGCTAAGCCTGCTTTATTAATTTTTTGATTAACCATTTTACCTGCTAGCTTTATAGAACTAAGCAAGGCTGTTAATTCTCCTTTTGCATAAGGGAAATCCTTTTGATTTTCCACTATAAACTCTCCAAGTGTAATTGGTCTTTCCATAATATTTAAGTGTTAGTGGACCTGAGTCTCCCTGACCTCTTTTTTACTGAAAATCAAAAACAAAATACCACAAGTGATCCATGCAGGTAAAATAACAAAAGATAGGAATACATTAAAGTAAATTGAAATAAAATAAAATACTCCAAAGCTTAACAACCATGCCCAAAAAACGGCATTATTGAAATTACTTCCAGAGTTTTCAGCATAGAATTTCTGAATTCCGAATTTCTTTCCGAAGAAATATTCAAAAACAATAATAGCTCCTACAGGTGCCAGAATAAATCCGTACAGAGCCACAAAACCTAAAAGCTTCATAGCGAATGCCGGAAATAGGCCTGCGATAGTCGCTACCGTTCCCGCTAAAATTGTGACCCAAAAGGTTGATAATTTGGGCATAATTGCCTGAAAAGCAAGACCGGCCCTGTATATGGTTGGATTTGCAGTTGTCCAACCTGCAAGAATTACCGCAACAATCCCAAATACCCCAATGGCGTTATATGCCAGGGGTCCGGGAGCCACATCAGGTGCAGTACCGGCCTGTAATAATGTCTGGGCTTCTGGAGATTTCAAATAGACAGCATACAAAAGAGCGGCGGCGATCCATGCCATGTAATGACCTACATACATACCTGCGGCGGTGGTCCATCCCGATGATGCTTTCTTCGCAAATCGAAACACTGACAAATCTGACATCCCTACATGCATGGCCGCATTCGCAAACCATGACCAGATGACCACATGCCAGAAACCATATTTTATTTGCCCCGGGAAAGGCTCAGATCCTTCTCCCCAAATGGCCCAGAATTCTGAAAAACTGGAAACATCCAGCTGGGTTAAAGCAACGATCCCACAAGCAATAAAGGCTATAACGATAATTGGTGACATCCAGTTAGCTGCTTTTGATACGGTTTCATAACCTTTTGCAGCGATGAGGGATATTATTGCTCCTATAACCAATACAACGATGACCCACACAGAACTGTTAGGAAGTGTATCGGTGAGTTTAGGCATTGGCATATCAAATGGTATTCCCACCGCCGTAGCCGATACAGTTATCATGGCTCCTGCGAGAAAACAGAAAAGCACTCCATTGGCCAGATTATAAAAAGTAACCAGCTTCTTGCCACAAATTCTTTCAAGATGATAATAAAGTGTAAGTCGATATTTTACCGCAATTTCAGCTGTTAGAAACCTCCATGAGAGTACAGCCAGTAAATTCCCAACCAGTAAGCCAACTATCAGATCAAAAGCACTAACTCCTGTAGTTAGAAACAGAGGACCAATCACGAATTCAGTTCCGGCGGCATGCTCACCTGCATACATTCCTAAAAAACTTGTCCAACTTTTCAATTTGGATTGCGGTACCGGCTGGCGTTCGAATTCCCCTCCGGCTGTTTCCTCTATTACTTCTTCTTCTGTACTATATAGCGTCATATATTATATTGGCTTTATTGAGAGACAAGGTGTTTGGGCAAGTCTTCTATCCTATTGCAGCATAACTGGTCCATTACCTGCTTAAACTGAGTTTTGAGAATACTTATGGTATGATCTCCCCCTTTGTTTCCAAGAGCTGCAGCACCATACATAAAGGACCTCCCCATAAATGTAAATTTTGCTCCGGAAGCAATTGCTCTTGCAATATCTGGTCCCGATCTCAAGCCACTATCCATCATTATTTCTATTTGATCACTATATTTTTCAGTGATATGCTGAAGGGAGTGGATGGTAGACTCTCCTGCATCTAATTGCCTTCCTCCGTGGTTAGAAATTATGATCCCGTCAAAACCCATTCTAATGGCATCTTCGGTATCCTGCACTGAAGCAACTCCTTTTAAAACAAGTTTCCCCTTCCATTTATCGCGGATAGGTTTGATAAGCTCTTCATTGAGTCTGCCCGAAAAAGTCCTGTCCATAAACTGTCCCAGTTGCTTCAAATTCAAACCTTCAGGCGTATAGGGTTTAAGGTTTTCAAAAGTAGGTTGCCCATATTTAAGTGTATTAATTGCCCAGGCGGGTTTTCCCAGGATCTGAAGTATATTCCTTAATGACATCTTTGGCGGGAGTGCCAGTCCATTCCTAATATCTCTTGGACGATATCCAAACGTTGGCACATCGCAAAGCAATACCAGGACGGGGCAGCCTGCATCTGCAGCCCTATCCAGAATATCATTCCTAACTGAATCTTCTACTGGATTATATAGCTGGAACCAGGCCCGGCCATCGGTTAGTCTACTAGCCTCTTCTATATCCATAGTAGTCACTGTGCTTAACACAAAAGGAATGTTGTGCTCATTTGCTGCTTTAGCAAGTATCTGTGGAGAATTTGGCCACATTAACCCCTGTAAACCTACAGGTGCAATTCCAAAAGGAGCATCAAATTCCATCCCCAAAACTTTTGTTTTGGTGGAACTTTCTCCATAGTTCTGCAGGTATCTTGGTTCGAGCTGGACATCCCTGATTTCTGCCGTATTCCGATAAATATTTACATCATCATTGCATCCCCCGTCCAGATATTCAAACGCAAATGCAGGTAAGCGCTTTTTCGCTTTTTCCCTTAGATCGTCTACCGATGGATACTGTGAATTAACCGCCATATTATTTGATTATAAAAGGAACATGCTTTTTAAGTGAGTAATTCTTTTTCAGGAATTTGGAATTCAGTTTTTTATCTGAAATAGCTATGGCAGCACCAAGGGCAGAGCCCAGCGACGACTTGGTAGTGCGAAGGGTCATATTGCGAAGGTAATGAGACAGTAATTGTATATAGACATTATTGTCTGTAAAACCTCCGTCTACAAAAAGTTTATAGACCTTATTGTCACCGGCCACTGTTTTTATACTATCAATCTGGATAAGTACCAGCTCAACCATTAACTGGTGATATGCATGCTCTATTTTATCAAAATTTAAGGAAGTCTTTGCTGGCATATTTTCTGTTTGGAAATTGAACCATTTGAATTGCGGCTCAAAATCCTTAATCAGCTCATAATATACATCGTAGTTAAAATCAATCTTTTTATGAAAGTCCTTTGGAGCCTTATAGTAGTCGGCCAGAAATTCAACCTGTTTCCTGTATTCGTTCCCAAGAAATATCCTGGAAGCTTTAACGGCCTTTCCGTTAATACGCATGTAATTTATGCAACCTTTTTCAACCTCTTCCGGTGTAAGTTTTGAATCGGAAAAAGGATTGAAAGAAATACTCCATGTACCTGTAGATACAAGGATAAAGGATTTCTTTACACTGCGCACATAAGGTAGCAGAGCTGATGAACTATCATGAATACCCACACCAATTTTTATACGATAGCCATTATAGTTCATATTGAAACTGGTTTCTGTAGAAACTATCGGAGGCAATATAAGGTGTATCTTTTCATGGTAAACCCAATCATGGTAATCCCTTTTTTCATAATCCCAGAGAGAAGTATGACAACCTATACTGGTAAATTCGGTCACCGGAACACCTGTAAAAATATAACTAAGATATTGCGGAAGGTGAAGGGAGTATCTTATCTTCTTAAAAACCTCGGGTTTTGTCATTTTGATCCAATACAACTGCATGCCAGAGTTTAGCATTCCGGCCCTGGGAGAGCCGGTCTTTTTCGAAAAATCTTCCTGAGGTCCATACTTCTTATAAAAGTCCTCAATTACAGACTCATCAATCTCCTTGGTATAATTATATAGATAGGTAAGAGGATTACCATTTTCATCCAGATGTACCAGGCTGGCACCATACGTTGAAAAATTGATTGCCTTTACGTTATACTTTTCCGATTTCAGAATGTTATTAAACACGTCCTTTAACCATGATTTCAAAGCTTCCAGGTCTTCAGTAGGATAGCCGTCTTCGTCCCTTATCTCAGGAATCTTTGTGTAATCCCGGTATATCTCCTGAAAATCATCATCAAAAAGAAAAAATTTCTTATTAGTCTTTCCTATATCAAAAACAGCTGTAACTTTCTCACTCATCTTAATAATTTTTCTAAAGGCCGGAAGCTCTGGAAGAGGTTCCTCTTTCTTCTATAAGTTGTTTTCGCACCTTAAAACTACGGTATGCCTCTAGAGGATTTATCGCTGCATTCGTCTCCTTTCTAGCAGCTTTTAAAAGAGATCTAACATCCGTTCTATAAGCATCTTGCAGTAATTCCTGGCATTTTACCACATCACTCTCCTGTTGGGCCTCATATAAAGCTTTGCGGTCTACTAAAAGTGCCTGAGCATAGGCTATGAGAATGGCTTCCAGAGATTGGATCAGGTCTTCCAAAGGATCTTTTGTATTATGGCTTGCATCGATCATCCAGGCAAGATCCGGATTTTGAGAATTATTCTCCATTCCATAGACCAATTCATTAAAGATTAGAAATAGAGAATAAGGCTTTATCGATCCTACCGTAAGATCATCATCCCCATATTTACTATCATTAAAATGGAAACCTCCCAGTTTTCCCTTTAGCATTAAAGTAGCTACAATCTGTTCAATATTAGTATTGGGTAAATGATGCCCAAGGTCTACCAGGGTCATTGCTTTTTCACCACAGGCATTTGCCAGCATAAAAGAGGTCCCCCAGTCCTGGATGGTCGTACTGTAAAAGTTTGGTTCATATGGTTTATATTCTATAAACATTCTCCAATCTTCGGGAAGATCGCTGTATATTTTCTTCAAGCTATCCTCTGTATTTTGAAGAGCGGTCTGAAAATTCAACTGGCCTGGAAAATTGGCCCCGTCGGCCAACCAAACCGTAAGAGATTTAGAACCCAACTCTTTTCCGATTCTAATCACCTCCTTGTTATGCTCAACAGCCTGTTCTCTTGCATTTTTGTGTACGCTGTTTAAAGAACCAAATTTATAAGTATGTTCTAAATGAGGCTGATCCTGAAAAGTATTGGAATTCATGGCATCGAAAAGTATTCTGTGACTCTCAGCCTTTTCTTTAATAGCATTGACATCAGAAGGAATATCCCACGGAATATGGAGCGATACAGCTCCTGCCGTCTTGGTAAGGCTATTCAAAATACCAATATCATCCAGTTTCTGTTCCAGGGAACTTGGCTCTCCTCCATAGGAGAACCTGCCAAACCTGGTACCTCCAGCTCCCAGTGCCCAACTTGGAATAGCCACATTAAAGGAACCCAGCTTTTTAATTATTTCATCTACCGAAATGCCTTTTTTTGAAAATTTATTATTCAAATAGTCAATTTCCGATTCATACGAATCATCCTCGTGTTTATTAAAATCGAATATCTGATTGGTAGTTAATTTCATGCTTAAAATTTGAATAAATAATTAGTTCCTTTTAACTAAATTAGGAGAATCTCGGGTATTTTTTATTGTAAAAGGAAATATAAAGGGGAGAAAGTTCATAATTAAGAACATTCTCTCTGCTCTCTATCGTGGGAATGCATTTGCCATTCCTCCATCAACATTTATTATGTTTCCTGTACTTTTTTCAAGGATCCCAACACAGGCAAAAACTCCGTTGGCAATATCTTCAGGAAGAATGATCTCCTTTAGAAGGTTACGCTTGGCATAATGTGCTGGTAGATCTTTCACATCAATTCCATAAGCTTTTGCACGACCTTCAGCCCATTCTCCTTCCCAGATGCGGCTCCCTACGATCACTCCATCCGGATTCACCGTGTTAACCCTTATATGATCTTCGCCGAGCTCTGCAGCAAGCAACCTTGTCATATGTTGCTGGGCAGCTTTAGCCGTTCCGTAACCTACATTGTTAGGACCCGAAACCAGTCCATTTTTACTGGCAATATTTACAATATCACCACCAAGCCCTTGCTTTTTCATTATTTCAACACCTTTTTTAGCCATGAGGAACTGACCTTTCACAAGCACATCCTGAAGTAGCTCCCAGTCAGACAGCTCGGTATCTTCCAACGATTTAGAAATTGCCAGACCTGCTGAGTGTATTACCATATCCACTCCTCCAAAGGCCAGAACTGCCTCCTCATAGGCTTTCTGTATTGAATCGGCTTTAGTCACATCACAAATGGCAGTTGCCACTTCATCTCTATTATAGGTTTCAAGTGCTTCCTTAAGATTATCCTTACTTATATCGGTTAAAACCACATTGGCTCCTTCGGCTACCAGCTTATCTGCAATTGCTTTTCCAATTCCTCCTGCACCGCCGGTTACAATAGCAACTCTTCTTGAAAGAGGTTTTTCTTTAGGCATTCTCTGGAGTTTTGCTTCTTCCAGTAACCAGTACTCAATATCAAAAGCTTCCTGTCTTGGCAATGATGTATATGCCGAAATAGACTCGGCACCTCGCATTACATTGATAGCATTTACATAGAACTCGCTGGCTACACGTGCTGTTTGTTTATTTTTTGCAAAACTAAACATTCCGACTCCCGGATAAATAATGATCACCGGATTAGGGTCACGCATAGCGGGACTATTGTCGTGCTTATGCTTTTCGTAATATTCTTTATATTCTTCCCTGTATTTTCCGAATAAAGGCTCCAGTTTCCCCTTGATCTCCTCAGTATTTGACAGATCTTCATTAGAATCTAAAGTAAGAATCAATGGCTGGATCTTCGTTCTTAGAAAATGATCAGGACAGGAAGTCCCCATAGGTGCCAGTCTTTCAAGGTCAGTACTGTTAATATATTCAAGAACTGTATCACTATCGGTAAAGTGACCTATCATCTGATTTTCTGAAGATGCCATGCCTCTTAACAGAGGCATTAATTGTGCAGCTTTCTTTTTACGCTCTTCTGCGGGAAGACTTTCTACTTTCTGACCGCCAAAAACCTCTCCATTTTCCGTTACTTTTTTAGCTATATATTCAGAAGCCCGTTCTATCACTTCCAGGCTGTTCATATAGCATTCATAAGAGGTATCACCCCAAGTGAATAACCCATGACTCCCAAGAACAATCCCTCTTATATCGGGGTTTTCTTCAAGACATTTTTCGAGTTGAAGCCCAAGATCAAATCCCGGACGTTGCCAAGGCACCCAGCCCATACTATCTCCCCAAATTTCCTTTGTAACGGCTTCACTGTCTTTTGCAGCAGCCACAGCTATAAGTGCATCGGGATGTAAATGATCTATATGTTTAAATGGCAATAGACCATGTAACGGAGTATCTATGGAAGGTGCTTTACTGTCAAGATCGTAAATACAATGATTGAAAAGACCTACCATGCGGTCTTCATCTTCAATTCCCTGATATACTTTCTTTAAATTACGAAGTCTTTCAGTATATAATCCGGCTATCCCAGATCGCGTTAAGGTGCCTATATCTCCACCTGAACCCTTAACCCACATCACTTCAACCTCTTCATTGGTTAGAGGATCCTTTTCTATTGTTTTACAGCTCGTATTTCCGCCACCATAATTAGTAATTCTTAAATCCTGTCCTAAAATATTAGATCGGTAGAGAAATAGTGCTACCTGATCATCTCCAAGAGATTTTGCCTTCTTTTCATCCCATAGATAATCAACATACTGAAAAGCTTTTTCCATCTTATTTTTAATTTCTTTTATGTATTACGCTCATTTCAAAAATAATTTTATCATAACTTGGTTCCATCCTGTAGTGTACTGCAATAAATAATAGATGTGCAGTATTTTCTTTTTAATTGTATTATTTGTTTAATTTTAACACCATTGTCCAAACATTACTTTTAATGGAAAAAGGTTTCGATATTCAGGTTAATGATTCATCGCGTATTCCTAAATACAAACAAATTGTAGATTCTTTTATAAATGAGATTGCCAGAGGAAAGCTTAAAATAGGTCAAAAAGTTCCATCCATCAATGAATTAAGTGAAGAGCTCTACCTTTCACGGGATACCGTTGAAAAGGCCTATAAACAGCTAAAGGAGCAGAAGGTTATTCTTTCGGTTAAAGGAAAAGGCTATTATATTGCCAAAAACGACCTGATCTCAAAGGTAAATGTATTTTTCCTTATAAATAAACCCAGTTCCTATAAGATGCGTATATATCATTCCTTTGTAAATACTCTTGGAGTGAACGGGCATGTGAACCTTTATATTTATCATTGTGATGAATCTCTTTTTGTAAGAGCCATTGAAAAGAACCTAGGTGCTTTTGATTATTATGTGATAATGCCACATTTTAAGGATGAAAACCTTAACCACGCCAGTTATACTCCTGAGGTATTGAAAGCATTGGAATCCATACCAAAAGATCGTCTTGTGCTAATAGATAACGCCAAACCTAATATTGAAGGAGATTATGGAAGTATTTACCAGGACTTTAGGGAAGACATCTATAACGCCTTGAATGAGGGACTTCAAAAACTAAAAAAATATGATAAGATAATCCTAGTTTATCCAAGTAAATCTGTATTTCCATATCCAAAAAGAATTTTACATGGATTCAGACAATTTTGTATTGAGCATAATTTTGATTTTGAGATTCTCGATGAAATATATGAAGATATGGAACTGCAGAAACGCGATGTTTATATCACCATTGAAGAAATGGATCTGGTAAACCTTGTAAAACAAATGCGAGAGAGAAATATGAAACCTGGTGAAGATATAGGTGTCATCTCATATAATGAAACCCCTTTAAAAGAGCTTCTGGGAATAACAGTAATAACCACCGACTTTAAAGCTATGGGTGAAACTGCCGCCTATATGGTGCTTAAGAATAAAAAGGAAAAGGTTAAAAATGTTTTTAAGTATATTGAAAGAAATTCAGTCTAACCGTCGGCTTATACTTTTACCATAAATAAATACTACAAAAAAACATAAAAGCGGCAACACAAAAGAGAAGTTCACTTCTGGTACTCCTAATATCAGGGTATCAGTATAACCTGTTCCTCCCCAGTCTAAAATAATTCCCTGTAGTGGAGGCATTAGCGCTCCACCTACAATAGCCATAACAAGAAAGGCTGCTCCAAACTTGGCGTCCCGGTCCAGGCCTTCCAGTGCAACACCGTAGATTGTGGGGAACATGATCGACATAAAAAAGGAGATAGTGACAAGAGCATAAAGCCCTATCATACCAGGTACGAAAATCGTTACCAATGTGCAAACTGAAGCCCCTACACCAAAATAGAATAACAAATCTCCAGAGTTGAGATACTTTAATAAGGCTGTTCCAATCCATCTTCCAGTAAGAAAAACTACCAAAGCTGCAATTCCATAATTCACGGCTGTTGCATTATCAATTCCAATAGATTCGGCGTACTGATAGAGATAGGTCCATACCATTATCTGGGCTCCAACATAGAACATCTGTGCGACCACTCCCCAGGCAAATTTTCCGTTTTTAAATAATCTTGAAATAGAATTCCTGATATTGGCTTTGGCCTCCTGATCTTTATTTTGAGGCATATTGGTAAAAAGTATAATCATAAAAAAAGCTATCACTACCAAACCAAGTATCACGTAAGGATCTCGTATTACAGAAAGATCGGAAGTTCTTATAGTACTTCTCTGACTTTCATCAAGGGTTTCATATAACAGTTGTCCTGAGGGAGTAAGATCATCTGACTGCAATGCACTTAAAATATAATTCTGAGCGACTATAAGTCCTGCAAGGGCTCCCATTGGATTGAATGCCTGCGCAAGATTCAATCGCCGTGTGGCGGTTCTGGGATCACCCATCGCCAATATGTAAGGATTGGCTGTTGTCTCCAGAAAGGCAAGACCAAAGGTTAAAATATATAATGCCGTCAGGAAAAAATAAAATTCTTCATAGGCTGCAGCAGGATAGAATAACAAAGCCCCAACAGCATATAAAGCCAAACCTAATAAGACTCCTTTTTTATAGGAATATTTGTTGACAAATATCGCAGCAGGTAATGCCATTGTAAAGTAACCTCCGTAAAAGGCCAACTGGACCAGTGAAGCCTTAAAATTATCAAGTTCCAGTACCTTTTTAAATGCTGAAACCATTGGATTGGTTATATCGTTCGCGAAACCCCATAACGCAAATAATGATGTAACCAGAATAAAAGGAAGTAATACTTTTTTTGAAACTACCGGAGCTTTCTTATCCATTCTCTTGATTAATTATTTAATAATGCACGGTCTAGATGTACATAACCTCCATCCACAAATATATACTGACCGGTGGTGTGACTTGATCTTTCAGATATTAAAAACAAAGCCATGTCAGCAATTTCTTTTGGGGTGGTCATTCTGTTTTCTAACGGAATCTTATCCTCTATCGTTTTTTTCTTTTCAGCACCATCCTCAAGGGTATCCAGCCAGTTCTGATAAGCTGGTGTCATACTTTCAGCAATTATAAGGGCATTACACCTTATCTTATCTTTTATAAGATCTACTGCCCATTCCCGGGTCAATCCCAGTACCCCTCCTTTTGAAGCCGCATAACCTGAAGTTCCACCCTGACCTGTGAGCGCCACCTTGGATCCTATATTCAGAATATTAGCTCCCGGATTTTTCAAGAGGGGTAAAGCATATTTTACAGTTGCAAAATAACTGATAAGGTTTAAATGCAGGGAATATAAAAAGTCATCCATTGAAGAACCCAGGCCAGCCCCATCGTTCACCCCTACATTATTAATGATAACATCTATTGAAGAAAATTCTTCTGAGATCTTACCTATCGATTTTTTTATTTCTTCAGGTTTTGAAAGATCGGTTTGAAAGAATCTAGCTTTTGGCGTTTTCTCCTGAAGTCGTTTTTCATAATCGAAGCCTCTGGGATTACGGTCCATAATCAGTGGAATGGCTCCTTCTGCTGCCAGTGCGAAGACCATGGTTTGACCAATACTGCCTTCAATTCCCGCTCCTCCGGTGATGAGAATCACCTTGTCTTTCAGTTTTAAATCCATAATTAGAGATTATAAAATTCCATTGCATTCTGCCCCCAGAACGCCTTTTGTTCTGATGGGCTGAAACCCGAAACTGCTTTTTCAGCAATTTCTTTGACCTGGTAGTATTCTCCAGCAACCAGGCATACCGGCCAGTCTGATCCAAACATCAGTTTTTTTGGACCAAAATATTCTATCACCGCTTCAATATGGGGTTTTAGCAGTTCATAGGTCCAGGTTCTATAATCGGCTTCTGTGATCATCCCTGAAAGTTTGCAATAGACATTCTCATACTTAGCTATTTCTTTCATCATCACTTTCCAGCCTTCACTAAAACCATCTTTTATATAAGGCTTTGCAATATGATCTATTACAAATTTCTGATTGGGAAATCTCTTCACGAACTCCAGCACCGCGCCTAACTGATGTGGAAATACCAGAATTTCATAAACAAAACCATACTTTTCAAGTCTGGATATCCCATTTAGAAAATCAGGTCGCAGCAAAAAATTATGATCCGGTTCTCCCTGAACTATATGGCGAAAGCCTTTTATTTTCTCAATTTCTGAATAATAACCGAGCTTTTGATTAATTTCTTGAGATCTGAAATCCACCCAGCCGATTATTCCCTTTATGAATTCGTTCTTTCCAGCGAGACCGAGAAGAAATTCATTTTCGGCTTCTGTTTGATCGGCCTGAACCGCAATACAGGCATCGACCTCATTCTTATCCAGGACCGGCTTTAGATCTTCAGGAAGGAAGTCTTTTCGAATTCTTTTCATATCGTCATCAATCCAGGCGTGACGATTTTGATCATAGATCCAGAAATGCTGATGCGTATCTATTACCATACTTCTAATCCCTTAGTCAAAATTTACCATGGCCTTGATCACTCCGGTTTGCGGATTCAGCCACGAATCGAAATTGCTGATCATTTCAGAGAAATGAACTTCATGGGTTATAAAAGAGTCAGTTGGAAAATATTTTAAATGATCTATCACGAACTGAAAATCTTCCATGGTAGCATTGCGGCTACACATAAGACTGGTCTCTTTTGCATGGATCTTTGGATGAAGGTAAGTTAGCTCCCCATTTGAAAGTCCCACAAGAACAAATCTTCCTCCATGTGACATATACTCCACACCGTTTTCAAGAGCCTTTTTATTCCCAGTGGCATCAAAAACAGCGGTCGCCATATCACCCCGGGTTACTTCAGCTATCCTTTCAACAGGGTCCTGCAATACATTAAAAGCATGCTCCACCCCAATTTCATTTACAGCATATTCAAGCCTGTCATTATTCATATCCAGCGCAATGACTTCTGCTCCTGCTATCTGGGCAAGCTTCATTAAACCAATGCCTATAGGTCCGCAGCCTATCACCACGACGGTCTCTCCTTTCTGAAGCTGAGCACGTCTAATCGCATGTGCGCC
This sequence comes from Gramella jeungdoensis, assembly GCF_023805255.1. GTDB lineage: Bacteria > Bacteroidota > Bacteroidia > Flavobacteriales > Flavobacteriaceae > Christiangramia > Christiangramia jeungdoensis. The sequence continues at coordinate 878,892 of NZ_JAMSCK010000001.1, read as the reverse complement.
AATCGCAAGAGGTTCTACTATGGCCATTTCATTAAAAGTGAGATCATTTGCCGGAATCAATAAATCGTTGCGCACGCTTATCACTTCCTGCATTCCACCATCAGCATGTACTCCCAAGACCTGGATATTAGCACAACAATTGGTTTTTCCATTTCTGCAGGCAACACATTTTCCGCAGCTCACATAAGGCATGATAATTATATTATCACCCTTCTTTAAACCCTGTTCATTTTCTCCAATTTCAAGAATTTCGGCGGCCAGTTCATGTCCAAGGATCCTGGGATACTGGAAAAATGCCTGATTTCCCGCATAGGCATGCAAATCGGTTCCACAGATTCCTACCCTGTGTACTTTAAGCAAAGCTTCACCTTCTTTAGCCACTGGAGCTTCCTTTTCCTGTAATTTGAAATTATTTGGCTCTTCACATACTATATATTTCATCATCTTGCTTTTATTTATTAATTGGAATGCTAATACTTTCAGATTGCAGTCCTTCTGAAGTAGCAGTAAGTTCTACTACCTCATTTTTAGAATTGGATTGAATAATCACCAGGCATTTACCATTGAATGCCTTTCGCTGTTCTGCTTTAAATGACTCAAGGCTAGCCTGGTAGCCGTTATCCACTCCTACAATCTTTCCTCCTCCTGAAACCTGAAATTTCACCAGGTTATCTGCCCGTGGTGCAAGGATGCCCTCTTCATCAAGAATATTCACCGTAACGAAGATCATATCATTCCCATCTGCTTTAAGCTCTGTTTTATTCGGTTCTAATTCTAATTTGGCGGGCTCTCCGGCAGTTTTAATTGTTCTTTCCAGAACCTTTTTCCCATCCTTTCTTGAAACTGCCCGCAAAGTTCCGGGCTCATATTCCACCCTCCATAATACGTGCAGATCGTCTCCTTCCTTGGACCTGGTTCCCAGAGATTCTCCATTAAGGAAAAGTTCCACTTCATCGGCATTATTATAGTAGGCCCATACATCAACAGTCTTACCTTCCTCCCAGTTCCAATGGGGAAAAACATGTAGCACATCCTTATCTGTCCACTCGCTCTGGTACATGTAATAAACATCCTTTGGAAATCCGGCCAGATCTATGATTCCAAAATATGAACTCCTTGCGGGATATGGATATGGAATTGGTTCACCCAGGTAATCAAAACCTGTCCAAACGAACATCCCCGCCATAAAGTCAAGTTTCTTCACCGTCTTCCAGGTTGCCTCATGAGTGGAACCCCAATAAGCCGAAACCTGGTCGTAAGCTGAAACGGTATAATCGTCATTCCCGTCAAATTCCGCATTATGTGCCGGTGGCCAGTTTCTGCGCTCATCTGAAGGCATATCATAATGTCCCCGCGTCATCAAACCCGATACACTTTCTGAAGAAAGGAATTTTTGATCTGGAAAGCGATTAGGTAGATCTTCATAGGCTTCGTGCTTATAATTAAAGCCAAGAAGGTCTAGTGCACCCGACTGCCAGATGTAATTTTTCTCCGGGATATTTTCCGTAAGTGCGATTGTTACCGGGCGAGTGGTATCAATAGATTTCACAATATCAACCAGTTCTCTGGTCAATTCCACCCCTGTACTATCAAATTGTTCCCGGATTTCATTCCCAATACTCCACATCATTATGGAAGGATGATTCCGGTCACGATATAACATTGCTTTTAAATCCTTTTCATGCCAATCGTCCCAGCTGGTTTGATAGTCTTCATCTACCTTTCCCTTTTTCCAGACATCAAAGGCTTCATCCTGAACTATAAAACCCATCCTATCTGTTAACTCCAGCATTTCAGGAGATGGAGGATTATGCGCCATTCGAATGGCATTCGTGCCCATTTCCTTCAGGAGCTTCAGTTTTCTTGCCAGAGCATGAATATTTATTGCAGCTCCAAGTGCTCCATTATCATGATGCAAACAAACTCCATGAATCTTTGTATGTTCTCCATTAAGAAAAAATCCTTTTTCAGCATCAAAATGGAATTCTCTTATTCCAAGCGGGATTTCAGAATTATCCATTAAAGTATCTCCGTTAAACACCGAAGTTCTCACCTTATACAAATAAGGATTTTCAGTATCCCACAGATTTGGATTCGATATTGTGAAATTCTGATTGACTACTACAGAATCACCGGCTGAAACCTGGATTTCCTCTTCCTGAAAAGCAACCTGATTATTGTTTTTATCGAAAATCCTGCTTTCTGTTCGTATATTTTTTACATCATCTACACTGTTCTTGATTCTGACTTTTAGATCCACCTTTGCACTATCCTTACTTACAAAGGGAGTTGTAACAAAACTTCCCCAATGATCTATATAAATTTTCTCTTTTGCGATGAGATATACATTCCGGTAGATACCCGAGCCTGTATACCATCGCGAATTGGGCTGAGCAGAGTTATCAACTTTTACTGCAATAATATTGGATTCTCCGAATTTAAGATGTGGTGTAAGATCATACTGAAAAGAAATATATCCGAAAGGCCGTTTTCCCAGATATTCTCCGTTTATCCAAACCTCACTATTGCGATAAACACCATCAAAGGAAATAAAGACTTTCCGGTCCTTCCAATCTTCAGGGATCTCAAACGATTTACGGTACCACCCAATTCCCGCCGGCAAAGCACCACCTTCGGGTTCTGTTGCATGTTTTTCACTGAATTCACCTTCAATACTCCAGTCATGCGGCACATTCAAAACTCTCCAATCAGAAATATCAAATGAATCACTTTTGGCTTCTGGATGTTGTCCCAACTTAAAATTCCAGTCATTATTAAAGTTTCGGACAATTCTACCCTGCCCCAATTGTTCCTTTTCCTCTTCGCAGGAAATTATACCTGAAATAAAAATGCAGATAAGAAATAACCTAATGCTGTTTTGTTGATATATCTTCATGTTTATTGAAATTCAAAGGATTCTAACCTTAAACCTTTCAGATCTTCGCCTGAGATCCTGATCTTGTACTTCCCGGCATTGATATAACCTCCGGTGGTGGTATTCAGTATTTTCCATTTTTCATTACGAACGGGAAAGGTTATAATATCATTTCTTACCACTGTCCCATTCACTGCTATTATTTCAAGCTTGACATCGAGGGGTTCATCATTCATATTCATGTACCTGAATCTTAAAAGATGAATACCAGCCAGACCGGGATTTACCTCCCATTCGATACTGGCCGGGCTTTTACTCCCAAAATCCACATAACCATCATCCTTAAAGTTCCCTGTTTTCTCAGCTGTATAAAGGGCCTCTTCCGCTTCAAATTTGATGCTCGGACGGGATTCTTCACCTTCTCCCATCTGATAAATCGGCACCACTGCTATGGAGAAGTCCTGTTTCGCATTGCTATTTCCAAATCTGAAAGTTTTATTCTTCTGAATGGTATCCAGATATACATAATATTCTTGATTTTCAGAGTTCATTGCCTTGCCAGCTACCTTTTTGAAATCTTGCATCCATTCCGGTTTGTTCAGGGAATCTGTACCGGTAAGAACATACACCGAGGAATTTTCCCTTAAACTAAAAGAACCTGAAGTCTTGTGATCTTTAGAAAAGCTAAGCCATTCTGCTCCGAAAACCTGGTAAGGCAACTCTGTCCATTCTTCTTTGGAATTCAGATATTGTTTCTGTCCCAGATCAAGCCAGGATCTCTTCTGAACATCCCCTGCAGACAAAAGATCCTGTATATTTCCCGGGGACGGCCTTGCCGCAGTTTGCTGCTTTCCTTTTATTGCAATTGCCGAGATCACACCTTGGCCTGAAGTGATCTTCGGAAAGAAAATCTTGATCATCCCATCCTTTGCCTGTACCTTAAAAGTCTTTTTAATAGCGGTATCATGACCGGCTTCTTTCCATATATCGAAATCCCTGAGTACAGTCTTTTCATTAATGGCGATATCAAAATTCCTCCAGTTGATGCAATCAAGACCACCGCCGGTACCATACCAGGGCTCTATAAAATAAAGTTCTACTTCATACTCTCCATCTTTTACAGGGAACTCGTATTTAAGTTTATCCATACCAAACCGGAATGTCTGGAACAGATCCCAGTTTTCGGTATTCTGAATTGGGTCCCAGGTCCTTCGCTGGCTTGCATAAAATGCGGGCAGGTTCTCGAATTCATCTGTCCAGGAAAGTGAACCCCAGGTATCTTCAGAAGTTTTCTGCACATCGGCCAGCCATACATTTCCGAAGCTATCGATGTATTGCGGACCTCCGGCATTGACCCTGTATATATAATTCTCATTTGGTTCAGGTCTCAGCACTTCTTTTTCTGAAGATTTTAATTCCTGAAAACCAGGAGATTCCGGCAGGTTATTTAAAAGCACTACATCGGTCGCTACTTCTTTACCATCAACGAAGCCTTTTGCCTTCAATACATTATAACCGATCTTTACATCCTTCCATTGAAAGTGGTTGCCAATACCCGGATTGTTCTTTCTTCCGAGACTGGATCCATCAAGATCATTGAAAAGTTCCACCTCATCACAATTTGAATATACCACGATGCTGTCTTTTACTCCCGGGTCCATCCAACGGTTAGGCCAGGAATGAGAAACTATGTAAACCATGGGATCTGTCTTTTTGGAAGCATAATTGCCGCGATACATATAATAGGCATCCAAAGGCTCACCCCATGCAGTAAAGAGTCCCTTATAATTAACTGGTCCTATCCTGTCAATATCCCTGTATGCTTCACCATTCTGAATACGCCCGGGATTCTCATGCGAACTGAACAGCCAGTGGTACTGACCAACCACACTATCCTTCACCTTTTCAGCCTCACGTACTTTGATCTCCATCAATTGAGAAAACCGGTTCTCACTATATTTTCCATCCTGATCAAAAGGCCCTTCGGTATGCATATCTGTAGTTCTCCATGCTCCATATTCCCCATTCAACAGATCTTGTTTTAACTCATTCCCGTAATTATAAGGATCGCCCCCATAGGTTCCTGACCAGTTCTGGATCACATTCCAATCGGTTCCTTCGCCACCATTACAAGTAGTGACCAGTCGCTGTCCTGAAGAAGTGGGATCCATTTCGCGGATTATTTCGGTGCATTCCCTTGCAAAAGCTTTGGGAATTGTGCTTTCATTCTGAAGTCCCCACATGATAATGGAAGGACTGTTCCTCCTTTCCTTGATCCAGTCTCGTAGTAATTTTTTAAAATTCTCTTTGAACTCTGGCGTGTCATACCAGATATGTGCCGAAAACTGGCTCCAGAACATTATTCCCTTTTCATCCCAATGATGCTGATATCGCAAATTATGGGGCTGGTGAGATTCGCGAAAAGCATTAAAACCTCCGGCGAGCATTTGCTCCACCCTTGCACCAACCATCTCTTCTGTGAACGAATGGCTTTTTCCCATCATATGTTCATATTCACAGGTCCCATTGATAAAGTATGGCTTCCCGTTTAGAAAAAACCGCTGATCCCCATCCTGACGGTTATGCGGATAGCTGATCCACCGGATTCCATAGGGAGTTTCAATCTTGTCTATTATCTTCTCATCTTTCTTAATGATAGTGACGAGATTATACAGGTAAGGATCTTCAGGTGACCATAGATTCGGATTCTCTATCAAGGGCAATTCCTGTTTTAAAACTTCCGGATTTCCCTTTTGAAGATTAAGGCTATTTAATGTTTCTGCCACCGAAATTCCGTTTTTATCATAAAGCTGATTGACAACTTCAATTTCCTCTGCAGAATTTCCGTAATTTTTTATTTCTGTTTCCACATAGAGCTGAGCTCTTTCTGCGGAAATATCCTGGTCATTCCAGATATGCACCCCAAAAGGCTCAATTTTGATATTATTGGTAAGAATTAGAGATACCGGTCTGAAAATCCCCATAGGCTGTGAACCTTCAGAAAAACCCCATTCCCCCGAACAGCCTCCGCATACCCACGGAAGATCTGCAATAAACGGCGGATGAGCTGCCTTCACAATGATTGTATTTTGACCTTCAAAATCAACCGCTTCCGTAATATCCAGGGTAAAACTGGTTCTTCCTCCTTTATGACCGCCAACTTTTTTACCATTTACCCAAACTGTTGCATAAGAACCAACTCCCTCAAAGAATAGAAAATGTCTCTTTCCCTTGTTATTTGAATCTAATTCAAGTTCTTTTCTGTACCAGGCAGTTCCGTGAAGATTACCATGTTTCATTCTCCGATAACCATAATACTGATCCCAGTTATGTGGTACTTCTACCGTTTCCCAGGAGGTATCATCAAAATTTGAATTTTCGATATTGGTCGTATCGGTAAGTAAATCGGAATCTTCCCTGATGGTTTTCCAATCTTCGTTTAATGCAATAAGCTGCCTTGGAACATCAGCTGTTTCCTGCTGATTTTCACCATTTGTGGCAGCCCTTTGACCTTCCCCTGTTTTACAAGAAGAAACCAGAACTGAAATAAAAAATACTATGAATAGTCTTTTTCTCATATAATCAATAAAATTCAGTGGATACAGATAATACTATTCCTGTTCTTTTTCTTGAAAAATTTCCTTTAAATACTTTACGTTAGCTCCATAATTGGCTTTTACATCGTGAACCATTGAGGTGTCCCTGGAGCGTTCCACGATTAACCAGCCTTTCCAATACATGTTATCCAAAGTTTCTTTGATCCTAGGAAGGTCGATATCTTCATTGTTTTCTAGCCAAACCCCATCGGTGGTTGAAGCATGAATCTGCGCAATATTATCCCTACCCAGTGTTCTTAATTCCTTGGAAATATCCCAGCCATTTTCAACAGCTTTTGAAAAATTAAAAGATATTTTAATGTTCTTATTACCAATTTCTTCAAGTAACTCTTTCTCCTCGGAAGCACTTAAAGAAGTTTCAATGGCTATCACTCCATCAATATCATTAACCTGTTCCCCTGCCCAGCGAAGCCTCTCCACAATGGCAGGTCGCAATTCCGGATATTTCTTGAGGTCATTGGTAACGCCAAGTGGCAAATAGGCTACAGGCACGTTCATATTTTTCATTGTTTCGATACAATCGCCCACCATTTGTTTTACAGTAGGTCGCTCGGCAAAGGATTGCGCATAAAAACCTGACATCGCGATCGAAGAAATTTCCACCCCGGTAGAATCAGATTTACTTAAAAATTTTGCACGCTCTTCAGAATCATCCAGCTTGCTCTCAAAAGTATCACGATCGCCCAGGCTTCCCATATCGAGTTCTATCCCATCTGCATTAATCTCTTCGGCAAGTTCAAAAGCACTGAGTTTCTGCCTTTTTAGGATCATCCAGTCGCATACCCCAATTTTATAGCGTTCCTGGACAGGACCGGGCCATTCTCCATTTTTAATGGGAAAAGTAACCAGTTTTTCAGGATCGATTTTAACATATTTTATACGTTGTCTCCTCCATGTATATACGGCATGAAGCATCCCGTCAGACCCCTGTATGATTGCAGGATAAGAATACTGACTAATTTTGGAATCCTCCAAAACCAGGGCTGCCTCCCAGTTAATACCGTCTTCTGAGATCGCCAAGTTGAGCGGAGAGCGTTTATCTTTATAATTATCGCCGGCAGGAAGTACATGGTTGTAAATAAGTGCATGCTTGCCATTTTCCATTGTTACTGCATCTGTTCCCGAGTTATTATTAGGAATTGAAAGTAAATCGACTCCTGACCAGGTTTCACCATTATCCTCAGACCAGGTTGTGAAAAGTGCACGGTTTTTTGTACGGCCTATCGCTTGTAGTTTACCGTCTTCATGAACCAGAATACTTGGCTGTATTGCTTGAATATCTTTTTCTCCACTTGGAATAGTGTCTGTAGTATTCCAGGTTTTACCGAAGTCTGGAGTGGATTCCATTCGTAAATTCCAGCCGTTGCCTTCCACACTCGATGGAAGGATGAGTTTTCCGTTGTTCAGAAGGACCGGTTTGTTTTTGATAGGACCCAAATAGCCTTCCGGAAGTTCCTCGGCTTCAGACCAGGTTTCCCCACCATCAGATGAGCGCTTTAACATTCCCCACCATGTTGAAGGATGCGGGCCCACTTTATAGAATAACAATAATTCTCCATCGGGCACCTGATAAAGCACCGGATTCCAGCTGGGATAGCGCAAAGTATCGTTAATCACCCCATTGGCGACTTCGACACCTTCTGTCCAGCCGTCATCAGTACGCTTGCTAACCCAAATCCCCACATCAGGATTACGCTCATGCGTTCCACCAAACCAGGATGCAATCAAGTCTCCCGAAGTAGTTTCCTCAATGGTCGCAGCATGAGCCGAAGGATAAGGTGCCGTTTTATAAATGTATTCTTCAGTAACAATGCCTTCTTTCCAGGTTTTGTCCTCAAGGGAAATTTCCTTACTCCTAGCCTGATTTTCTTTATTGTTTTGGCAGGATGCCATAAGGATCAAAAAAAGCAGACTACCTAATTTTTGGTATGTTTTCATATCTTTTCTACAGAAATTCTTTTAGTTTGTTTTAATTGTATAATCACCCGATAACAGTTCAAAAACCAGCTGACCATCTTCAACCGAAATTTCTTCGGCCAAATCATCAACCGGTTGACCGTTGACTTTTACTTCAGAAGCTTTTGAAACAGGCAGATAGATTTTGGCAGAAGTATTTGGTGGAAGCATCACTTCCCAATTCAGGTTTTTACCTTTTTTCCTCCAATGACTTTTTATTTCCCCATAGCTGGAATCGTAGGCGGCATTCACATAATTCAGTCCGGTATCAAAATGGGGCTGCATCAGGATTTTTTTGAAACCCGGATGCTTAGGATCAGATTTAATTCCCGCCATATCTTCAAAATACCAGATCATTAAATCGCCAAGTAACATTACGTGATTCTGAGAATTCATTTCCGGGTCTGCAGTGTTTCCGTTCCACAATTCCCAGATGGTAGTTGCTCCGTTTTCCACCATATAACCCCAACTGGGATATGTTCGGTTTGATGCCAGTTTAAAGGCGAGATCAGGTCGACCAAAATCCGTTAGGGTTCGCATTAAAAATTGTGTACCCACCACTCCGGTACTGATATGACCGTCTTTGTTGACTTCAATCTCATGGGTCATATTTTCAAAAACCTGTTGCTCATATTCCTTTGGCACCATTCCAAACGCCAATGGAAGTACGTTAGCTGTCACAGTATTATTTGCATAGACCAGTTTGGACTTATCAAGATATTTTTCATTAAAAGCTTTTTTCACCCGAGCAGAAAGATCCTGATAATAAGCTATGTCCTGTTGTTCAGCATCGATGAGTCCGGCAAATTTTTCCATTAAATTCAGTAGATAATAGTAAAAGGCGCTGGCGAGTACTTCTCCATCGGTCAACAGTTCAGGGTCCTGGGCACGGATTATTTCCAGAGATTCTGGCGGCACACACCAATCCCCGTATTTATCCTTGGTCATCAGGTTATCTTTCAGGTAATTATCCTCCATATATTTGACCCATTTTTTCATATAGGGATAATGCTTCCTAATTCCGGAAACATCGCCATACTGCCGGTATAACATATCTGCTACCGTAATATAGGCGCCCTGCCAGGTTACGCCGTCACCATAATAACGCCAAAATGCCGGAGCCACATCTGGAATACCACCGTCTAACGTCTGGGAGTATTTGATATCGTCCAGCCATTTGGAATACAGCGTCTGGTTGTCAAACAAAAAACTTTCCCCATAGGCTCCGGTCGTTCGGTCACCCAACCATGGTTGGCGTTCGTTACGCTGTGGGCAATCTATGGGCATGCCTTTATAGTTACCGCGTATTCCCCAAAAAGCGTTTTCAAAAATTTGATTCATTGTTTCATTAGACGATTCAAAAGAACCTACCGTTTCCATATCGTCATACACGACCTTACCAATAAAATCCTCGACTTTAGGTTCATATTGCAGGCCCGTAATTTTTACAAAACGGAAGCCGTGGTATACAAATTTAGGTTCCCAGACTTCGGTGCCGCTTCCGTTCAGAATATACCGATCGGTCACCCTTGCATCCCGAAGGTTGGCCGTATATAAGGAACCATCCTCTTTCAAAGATTCGGCAAATTTCATTTTAATTGTATCGCCACGTTTACCATTAACTTTAATCTGCAACCAGCCTACCATGTTCTGGCCCATATCCAAGATATAGCCATCATCTTTCGTAGCTATGGTAACAGGCATCACCGTATCCTTGACTTTCATATTAGGAGTCATCTGTCCCTCATAAAAACCTCCCGGCTCCTGAACCCACATCAAATTCATCCAGTCTGAATCGTCAAAACCAACCCTGTTCCATCCAGAGATTTCCATACGTGCGTCGTAAGTTTCCCCATCATATTCATTATTGGCTCGAATAGGACCGTTCGCAGTAAACTTCCAGCTTTCATCAGTTTTGATGGTTTCAGAAGTGCCATCTTCATATTTTACAACCAGTTGCAAAGCCATTTTCGGAAATCCAAAACTCTTAATTTTATAGGGTTTGTATTCCTGCCGCATCGCAAAATAGCGTCCATTTCCAAGAATAGTACCTATAACATTTTTCCCTTCAGAAAGTTCTTCGGTAACATCAAAAACATTGTACTTTACGTTTTTGGTATAATCTGTTGGAACTGGTGCCAAAACCTGATCGCCAATCTGGTTCCCATTGATGTATAGTTCATATAGCCCCATTCCCAACAGGTAAATCTTGGCTTCTTTTACCGGTTTTTCCAGATCAATATTTTTCCTGACATAGCGGGCAGACAACCTTGAAAACTGGCTTACGCTTTCACCGGGAAAAAGTTGATTGTAACCAATCCATCGGGTGGATTTCCATTCAGCATAAGTAAGGATCCCCATGGTCCAGTACGCCGTTTCACTCCATTCGGTTTCGCCTTTATTAGTCCAGACCTTTACCTTCCAGAAAGCTTTATCCTTACTGTCGAGCTCCTTCCCTTTATACTTAATATTAATTGACTGATCGCTGGTTACCTTTCCTGTATCCCATAAATCTGCATTATTATTATTCAGTTTTTCCAGACTGGAAGCAACCATAATGTGATAAGCCTCCTGCATCACCCGGGATTTTTCGGTTTTGATTTTCCAACCTAAACGTGGCTGTACCACGTCTATACCTAACGGGTTTTCGAGCATTTCACATTCCAGCTCCTGTAATTTTATCCCACTTTGTGCGAAAACCAGTCCTGAACTGAAAACGGCCATTATTACTATTAAAATCCTTTTCATGCTCTCTCTTATTTACTCAGCAATTATTCTTTCCAGCTTTTCAGATGAAGCGACCTCTTCACCATTTCTAAAGATTCTCAAACCTTTACCTTTATTATACTTTTCACCAGTTTTATCCCAGATAATGGTGAGGATATCCCCATGATATAACACATTGTCCAGGCAGAAATATTCCCACTGATCTTGCGGGATAAGAGGATTAACTTCTATTTTTTCATCGGCTCTAGGTCTTAGACCAACAAGCCCAGTGATCACAAGGTCATTAAAAGTTGAGTGATTATAATAGCGGCTTCTTTCCCTGTCACCCATCAGCCAGTAACCGGTAGACTCGTCCAGATACTCACCAATGTATGGCCTGCCGCGGTAATACTGAGATTCAACGTACAAATCCATAAGCTGATAATAGTCTTTTTTCTGAACAATCTCCTGATCGTAATTATTCATGAAATTGGCCAGTGCAGTCATCGTTTGCGAAGTAGCAAACGGCCAGACGGCTCCATCCCATTCACATGTACCAGTGCCGTGGGTTCGAAAACGCGGACTCCTTCTTTCCGCGGTAGTTAAACCAAAAGGTGCCAGAAATCCTTCTTCATTCTTCACCTGTTTCCAGGCTTCATTATATTTCGCATTTTCATCGGGGAGATTAAAATACCATGGGATATAACCAATGGCTTCGCGAACATTTGCGCAGGTATCATTTTCAGTAAAAGTTTCAAAGAACTGGTCTTTAGGATTCCATAACTTTTCCTCCACCAGTTTTTTCAGGGTATCGGCTTTTGCATCAAATTTAGCCGCAAGTTCTCGATCTCCTTTCATACGTGCCATTTCCGCAAGGGCTTTGGCATTTCCATACATATAACTGTTTATGGTAGGGCGTGCATTCTTTACGTGACGGCCACCACTAAGCGATTCTTCCATCCCGTCTTTTACGTCATATTGCCAGAAAAGTCCGTCGTCTCTTCTTCGATCGCCTTCCCAGGCCTCATACTCTTCCACGAGATCTGGAAACATATCCAGCAAATATTCCTCGTTCTTATCTACCAGGTATTTATCATATAAACTGGAGGCCGTCCAGCTACTAAAGGATCTCAGTTTCTCCATGTTTTCCCCCTCATTCCCGCGGAACCAGACATGAACATTCTGGTTGATATAATCTTTATTATGAAGCCAGCGGAATTCATGAATGTGATGGCTTAAAGCACAACTTATCAGATTATATTTATCTGCATAAGATCTTTCTACCAGAAACTCGGTGATCGCATAACCTTCAGGGGTTTCCTTAATATGCTTTCTGGCGGTCCACCAACGGTAATAATACATTTCCTCAAAAGTTTTCTGAGAAGTTTCAAATAAAGGAATATTCTTCTTCATCCAGTTCCAGGAACTGTCATTTGGAATGGCCTGGACGATGTTCTCGTCTTCCATATTGTTGAACTTGTCAACATATTCCTTAAAATTTTCAGCTTTAAGAATAAAGGATTTTGAAGCCTCGGAATTTTCCTGATCGCTATTATCCTGAGAATCACAGGAAATATTGATCGTGCAGATGGCAATTAGTATATATATTTTCAGATAATTCAGATTCATAAAAATTTACTTTGAATAAAATGTATAGGTTTTACCTTTTTCGGTTTTAATATCGTATTCGTAATATTTTGGAAGTTCTGGCCGGGTTGTTTTCGACTTATCTTTTACAATAGGGTCCTGGATAGGATAGATCTTGAAAAAGGGATTAGGATTCTCTCCCCTGGCTATGTCTAAATTTTTCAGGTCCAGTTTTGAGGCAGTACGTAGCCGAAGATTTCCTCCGAGATTTGATTTAATGGTCACCTCCTGAATTTCATTGTTTTTCCATTCCAGGTTTTCAATAGTGAATCCACCTCTCGCCCTAATGCCTTTTATGGACCCATGCTCCCAGGCATCTGGCAATGCAGGTAAAAGATGAATGGCTCCTTCATGGCTTTGCATGAGCATTTCGGCAATTCCAGCCGTAACTCCAAAATTCCCGTCGATCTGGAACGGCGGGTGAGCATCAAGCATATTCGGGTAACTTCCTCCTCCATCGCTGCCTACCAGACTTAACTGATCCTGCAGCAATTTATAGGCGCGATCCCCCTCCAGTAATCTGGCCCATAGATTCACTTTCCAGCCCATAGACCATCCCGTTGATTTATCCCCGCGATGCTCCAGAACTACTTTTGTTGATTCGAATAATTCAGGATTCCTGAAAGGTGAAATCTGGTTACTCGGGAATAAACCATATAAATGAGAAATATGGCGGTGATCGTCATCTGGATCGTCCCAGTCTTTTAACCATTCCTGAAGCTGGCCATAACGGCCAATCTGCATTGGCGCGAGTTTTTCTTTAGCTGAATTCAGTTTCTGAACAAAATCCTCGTCAGTATCCAGAATTTCTGCAGCTTCCGCAGTATGCGTAAACAGGTCGAACATCAATTGCTGATCCATCGTGGCACCGGCTGTGATCGATGCATTGCCTTCACCACCGCCATGAGAGTTTTCTGGAGAATTGGAGGGGACCACAACCATATAACCAAACTCCGGATGCGGGATCATAAAATCCAGAAAGAATTCAGCCGATCCCTTCATAATTGGATAGATCTCACTTAAATATTCCTTATCGCCCGAATAATTGTAGCGCTCCCACAAATCCTGCATCAACCAGGCTCCACCACTGGGCCACATGCCTGAGTGCGCATTGTCTATGGGACCTGTAATGCGCCAGATATCTGTATTGTGATGAAGCACCCAACCATCGGCATCATACATTATCCTGGCCGCTTCCCTACCGGTTTCACTCACTTCCTTTGCAAGCTGAATAAAGGGTTCATGCATCTCCGGTAAATTGGTAAGCTCTGCCGGCCAGTAATTCATTTCGGCATTAATATTCATGGTATACTTACTCTCCCATGGCGGGAAAAGCATATCGTTCCAGATTCCCTGCAGATTGGCAGGCTGACCGCCAGGCTGCGAACTCGAAATAAGAAGATACCTTCCAAATTGAAAATATAACTCGACTAATTGCGGATCGTCCTGTTCAGAAAAGTTCTTGATTCGCAGGTTTGTAGGCTGATCAATCGCCTCGGTTTTACCCAAATCCATGGAAACCCGATTAAAAAATTTCTGATAATAATCGGAATGATCTTTTTTGATCGTTTCAAAATCTCTTTTTCGAGCAGCGTTTAATAAGCTAATAGTTTTCCTACGAACATCTTCTGAAAGATCTTTATAACTTTTAAAATTCGTAGCAATGGAAATGTAGATCGTTGCAGAATCAGCGTTTTTGATGGAAATGCTTCCGTTTTCAGAAATGGCAGAACCACCGTTGGTTGTAACCGCTACCCGTCCTTCAAAATCGACACCTCCACGTAAACCTTCGTGGTTGCTGGAAGTACCGTCGAGCATAATTACATCCTCTCTGCTAACCGGATCGGTCTTATCATACGGACTATTCATTAAAATGTTGGCGGTGATCATTCCTGGTTTATCTGCGGAAAGTTTAACAGCCACTACATCATCCTTAAAAGCGGAAATAATTTGTCTATGGTATGTCACTCCGTCGACTTTATAGGAAACCGAAGCCACGGCATTCTGAATATCGAGATCGCGGTAATAATCGGTGTAATCCTGGTGCCCTGGAAATGAAATATAAACATTCCCAAAAGTCTGGTATGGCATCCCGTTATTGGTCTGAGATCTGATATCACTGGTCGCCAGGTCCTGTGCTTCTTTGTATTTCCCCTCAAAGATGAGCTCTCTAACCTTTGGAAGGGCCTTAAGTGCTTTTTCATGAGCTATGCTGTTTGGTGAACCGGCCCAGATAGTTTCTTCGTTTAGCTGCAACCTTTCTACAGCAGGATTTCCAAAGACCATAACTCCCAGCCTTCCGTTTCCTAATGGCAATGCTTCATTCCAGTTTTCGGCCGGGGCATCATACCATAATTTCATATAGTTTTCCTGCTGGGCATATCCCGAAAGGACCGTAAAGAGGAACAATGCTAATAAACCTATATTTTTAAAATATTTATTCATCCGAATGTTTTTCATAGCTTTCACCGAACAGTGCATATAATTCTTCAATATCTTTAATTGCATCTTCAGGAAGTTTTTTTCCTTCCTTACCAAAAACCTTCAGCTCATCAAAGGATTCGATCGTTACATCTTCTGAAATTTTCCCTTTAGAGTTGCTTATATTATCAAGATTCAGTTCCAGGTGTTCAGCCATAAAGGAATACATGGCTAAGCGCTTGGATTCCTTATAATCGTGGCCTTCTTCCGGAAGGTGTACATTTTTCACTTCTTCTTTTGCATCATAAAAGGAATACACTCTTTCGATGAACGGAAATTCCAGTTCCGGCACATGTTGTGTCCAGTCCCGACCATCAGAAATGATCATCTGTGGCCTGGGTGCGGCCATAGCAGAAATTTCAGCATTATTGGTTCCGTTTCCACATAAATGCACCGGCTGACCACTTTCACAGGGACAGCCTCCAGAAAAATAAGAGGAAACCATCACCACGGGCACCGAAACCTTTATCTTGTCATCGATTGCAGTGAGAAAAAGGCTGTGAGAGCCACCACCAGAACCACCTGTGATTCCAACCCTGGAAGGATCGGCTAGCGGTAATTTCAAGAGGTAATCCAGTAATCTCTTTCCGTTAAGTACCTGTATGGTTTGTGCAATACTGCTGCGATGATATTCGTAAGGGAACTGTAGGGCAGATTCTCCCCAGCCAAAAAGATCATAGCTCACCACGATCGCTCCCATTTTTGCCAGGTTTGCACATCTTTTCTGTTCACTTTCCCGGTACCGCCCATCCCCAAAATGACCATTCGGAGATAATATTACCGCGCTTTTTCCCTTTTTTTGTTTTATGGGTTTGTAAACTGAACCAGTTGCATACACACCAGGCAAAATCTCTAATGCGATATTTTCAACCCTGTAATCCTTATATTTTCTCTTATTGGTAATAATTACTTCAGGTTGCTCAACTTTAGGAGCCTTATCCAGTTTCAAAGCTTCTATCATACAGGATTTCAGGAGCTCCTTTCTTTGTTCCCATTCTGTTTTACCGGAATAAAGTTGAGTGAGGTGATCTAACCTTTCCCTCCCAATGTCAGGAGTACGACGCGGATAGTCAAATTTTCGGATGCTGTAGACCGAATCTGATTCTTTGCGGTACATCAGATCAAAAGGCGACAGCAGCGCAGTAAGTGAAACCTCAAGATTGCCCTGCCTTATTCGCCAGTCGGCATAATCAAGTTCTTTACCCTCCAGAAGCTTATAGTCATCCTTTATTTCAATATCATAGATCTCCTCTATTCTTTCAATGCTTTTCTTAACCGACTGCCTGTAATTGGTATCTGAATTCTGCGCAAAAGCAATAGACGTCATCTGAAAAAAAAGGCAGAGAAAAAGGAGGATCTCAACATGAAAAACCTTAAAACCAAAACCTTTAATATTTCCTGTTCTCTCTGCCATTATAATTTTACTTTAACCGAATATTTTCCCGATCCAAGTTTAAAACTGGTGTTTTCGGTAGTATTATAATCTGTAAAATCCTCATTGTTTATTCTTATTTCAGAAAAATCACTTACTGGTAATTTAACTGTAGCGCTGGTGTTCGCCGGGATTTCGAAGTAAAAACTGAGTTCTTCCTCATTCCTTTGCCATTCGGAAACAATCTTACCGTATAAGGATTCATAAGAAGCTTTTACAAAATCCATATCTCCCACCATTTCGGGTTGAAGGAAAAAATGTTTGAAGCCTGGATCAGCTTCATCGGTAACGATACCACCCAGACTCTTATAGAACCATTCTTCAATCTGTCCCATCATAAAATGATTCAGGGAATTTCCATTTCGAGGGTCCCACTGCTCGGTAAGCGTAGTTAGCCCGAATTTTATCTGGAATCCGTAACCGGGTGTGTCGTAATGATTCTGCATCTTAAACATTACCTCGTTCTGGTCATTTTGTGCCAGAGTCTGATACAGGTATCTGTTCCCCACATCACCGGTGGTAAGCCTGAAGCCATTCTTTTTGATAGTATCCAGCAGACTTTTCATCACAATTTCCTTCTCTTCAGGCCTCACAATTCCCATGAAGATCGGCACGGCATTACTAAACTGGCTTCCAGTGCCGTACTGGCCTTTCTCAGGATGATAAAATTTCGTGTTAAATGCGTCTCTTATATTTTCAGTCAGACGCTCATATTTTTGAACATCTCCAGTTTTGTTTAACATCCTTGCAGCTTTAGCAAGCAGCTTTGATCCATAAAAATAATGGCTCGTGGCCGAGAGTGCTATGGGGCTGTTCTTGGAATAACCCGCTGCATGTTCACCGTAATCGTACCAGTCGCCAAGCCCGTGAGATACGATATGATCATCAGCCGTTGACGAAAGATAGTCCACATACCGATTCATTACCGGGTAATACTTCTCTATCAGCGAAGCGTCCCCGTAGTACTCATAATACATCCAGGGCAGAACGACTCCGGCGAGGCCCCACTCGGGAGAATCGGTAAAATCACCGCCAAAGACGATATATTCGGGAGCGATATTGGGTATCATCCCATTCTCTCGCTGGGCATCGGCAATATCCTGCATTACCTTCGGAATAAAGCCTTCCAGATGATAGTTATATAAAAGGCCTGGACCATTCAAATGTGTTTCTTCCAGCCAGCCTAGTTTCTCTCGGTGAGGACAATCTGTGAAAACGCCGTGAAAATTGCTTTTTATTGCAGAATTTATCAATTGGTGTGCCTGGTTGAAGATCTCGTTTGAACTTTCAAAAGTTCCTGCTTCCCCGGCTGAATTATGAATGAATAAGGATTTCAGATCAAGGATCACGGGCCTAGTCTCAGATCCTTCTTCTTTATAACCGGCACCTTCTATCTGCACATACTGGAAACCATAATAACTGAAATATGGCCGCCACTCCTCTATTCCATCGCCTTTAAAAGTATATTCATAATAGTAGGGTTTTCCCGAACCTCCCTGGGCGATAGTACCATCTTCCTGGAGTTTTTCCCCAACCCAGATCCTTATCTTATCTCCTCTTTGACCTCTTGCCTTGATCTTCGGAAAACCGGAAAGATTCTGACCCATATTGAACACATAGGTAGTATCATCTATCTTATTCACTTCCTGAACCTCGTAGTTCCTGGAAACTTTAATATCTGGTGCCGTTTGTGGTCTTAGCTGACCTTTTGGAGGATCCTGAATCACCACCTCTTTCCAGGAAGATTCATTGAAACCTGGCTTATCCCATCCCGGCTGTTCCATCCGCGCATCATAATCCTCCCCACCAAACAAGGTATTGAAGGTTATGGGGCTTTTAGAATATTTCCAGCTTTCATCTGAGGTGATCGTTTCATTTGAACCATCCTCGTAGGTAAGTCTTAACTGAAGGAAAAGCGTGGGGGGACCAAAGCTTACAAAGAACTTCGAATACCTGCCCCCGATGACATTATACATTCCATTCCCCAAAATCACCCCGATGGCATTTTCGCCATTCTGTAATTCTGAAGTTACATCATAAATATTATAGTAAAGCGTTTTATCATAATCTGTCCACAGCGGAGCGAATTCACTGTTACCGATATTTTCCCCATTAATACTAAGCTTATAATGACCCAATCCGGAGACATATACTTTGGCAGACTTTATCTGCTTTTCGGTTTCAAACTCATTGCGTAACATGATACTACGGTACGCCAGCGTATCCACGGCCGCGACAATAGAGTCTCTTTTGGCCTTTTTAAAGGTTGGGGTGTGCATCTTTCGGCCTTCAGGTAAATTACTTTCTTCCCTGCTTATCGCACCTATCCATTTAGCTTCCAGGTCTCCAACTTCGGGAGCCGTAAAAAAATGAGCTGTTTTACTTTGGGAAGAAGCACCTGAAGAATTCCATACCTCTACCTTCCAGTAATAATCTTTTCCGTGAGCCAGCCCCGGCCCTTCATATTCAAGGTGCTGACTTTTATCTGTCTGAACCTTTCCGCTGTCCCAGATAAGATCCTGATTAAAATTATCGTTTTCTGAAACAAGAATCCTGTAAGCCTTTTGTTTCACATTGAAACCTGAAGACTGTAATTGCCAGCCAAAACGGATATCTTCCGGATCAATTCCCAAGGGATCTGCCATCATATTAACCTCTGGGTTTTCGAGGCTGAAATCGGTTTCTACCGGAGCATTCTTTTCTTCTTCCACATAAGGTTTACATGAAAAAAAGCAAAGAAAAACGAGTATACAGGCAATTCTTGTTTGCATTTATTTAAAAGGTATTCGTTTTTAATCCCTTAATATAAAAAGCAGCTTCAGGGATCTGTTTTCCAGGATCTTCCAGATCCTCGTGATTTGCAGCAGGGCTTTCAGGCGTAGGAAAATACCGCTGCTCACCTGTTCTGAACATAATCCTTTCAAATTCGTGTACAGGTGCATAGAAAATCAGGCGGCTTTCTTTGTCATCATTGATATTAACTATATAGGATCTCTCATCTGGTATTAAGCGCACATTTATCTTATATTCCTTACCTGCTTCGTAATCCGCCAGTTTCCTATATCTATACCCGGCTTTAGCTTTTAATTCACCATTCTCATCAAATATTAACCTTACCGCAGGTGAACCTTTTGCATTCTGAAATTCTACCTGAAGCATACCGTGCTCATTTTGCCCCGGCTTGACAGTAAAGGTCGTCTCCAGATTTTTGGTTGCAGGAATAATTCTTTCAACCCTGGCATAATCATAAGGATCCTCATCCTTTAAAGCCAGCCATTTGTCTCCCTCTAAATTCTCGATTTGTACAGGTGCCTGTACAAGATCATAAATATTCCAATTCTTCAATTCTTCACCGTCAGGCAAATCATCAAATTTTTCATCTGCATGAGAATCTGCCGTTGGAGTAATAGGCACAGGAATTGAAGCCACCCAAATATCTTCTTTATTTACGCTGTAGGTAACCCACATTTTACCATCGGGCGGAGTTCCATTTTCGTCAAGGATACCACGAACATATTGCGGTCCATAGGATTTGTAGTTCCCCCCGTAACGCATCGTAGATATCTCCCCATGGATTAGCAAAAGGTCATCATATACAAGCCCGTCATCACTGGTGGACACGGCCAGGGGCCATCTGAATTCCGACGGATTATAGGCAGTAGCATATCGCCCGTCAGAGGTTCTTTGTCCCCAGATTTTCGCATTTTTGTTCACAAAGCCCGGAGCCCGAAGGGGATGATACTCCCAGGTTTTTCCTCCATCCAGACTCATTGAGGTTAAGGCGTGTTTCCACCATCCCACCACTCTATCGTCAGGCAGATGATAATAACTAAAAGCCTTGAACTGTTCCTGCAAGGGGATAAGTGGGTCGTCTCGGTCCTGTTCTTCAACCCATTGCTGCATCATCAAAGGTTTGGATAATAGCTCCTTACAAGCCTGTACAAATTCTTCGTCCTCACTTTCTTTGTAAAAAGGATATTCAGATAAGGATTGATCCCAGCTCTTATTATAGCGAATAAAAAAGATGGGGCCGAAACTTCCGTTAGGATAAATTTCCCTTACCACACGTCCTATTCCTTTACCGTCATTAGGAGAATCATGTTCGTCCATGGCAATACCGTAATATCCCAGAACCAGAAGTTTATCTCCTGAAGACACATAGAAGCCCATACGCTGATGCATTACCGAACTTAGGTCCTCGGCAATTTTCTCCTGTCCGTTCTTTTTGTAGCCATCGGGAATTGGATATACAGGAAAGATCACTCTTGGTTCTCCCCACTCTTTTCCATCTTCTGAAGTTATGAGATATGACTGTCCCGGTGGAATGTGTTCCCCCACAGGATTGCTTAAATACTGTACAAAAAACTCGTCGTTCCAATAAACCATATTAGGAGCGTGGTTGTAAGTCCAACCATAATAATCGGCTGTTTGAGGATGTTCCCTACTCGCCCTCATAATTTGTCTTGCATGTACACCAACTGCGGGTCTTAACTGCCCGTGGTGATAATCAATATTAGACAAAGTAGTACCCTCATAACGGGCAGTATCAACTTCCTGCGCTCTTGCAGAAAGAGTTATCAAGCAGATCAAAAGTATAAATATTAAACCATGACCTGATCTGTTTAAATTCTGAGAATTTATTTGCATTACAACTAATTAGTAAGAATTAATAAACTTAATGTTTAAGATCTTCACTTTTAGCTAATAGGCCGTCAAGAATTTGCTTAGGGATTTTAGTAATAGTACCATGTTTATGGCCTTCCGGAAGTTCTATCTTCTCATCTATATTCTTAAAATCTACAAAATCATCTGTTTCTACGGCGCTAAAAGTTTTCTTACCATAATTATCGTAATAAATGATATACTTTCCATCCTGTTGTATCACGGTAGGCCCTTCGGTAAGGAAACCGGTGAATGGTTGAGAGAAGTCATAATACGGCCCCAAAGGATCTGCTGCAAAGCCCACAAGAAGATTCCTGTTTGGCCGGGTATTGTCTTTCATAACCAGCACATAATCATCTTTTCCCCTGCGTACGATCACACAATCTATCATACTGAAACCTGAGTTCATCAGAAGTTTGGTTGGTGTAAATTCCTGAAAATCCTTCGTAGTCGTAAAATACATGCGATGATTATTCTTTTCCTCTTCCTGCCCTTTTTCATAGCGGTAAGGTATGGTGGAGGCCCATAATATGATAAACCGGTCACGGTCTTTATCGTAAAACAATTCGGGAGCCCAGACATTCACCACATCAGGTTCGTGAGCCATCGCAGGAATAAATCTCTGTTCGCTCCAGTTGATAAAATCCTTTGTACTGGCATATCCAAAGCCATTACCACCGCGCCAGTCCGTAGTCCACACCATATGGTAAGTACCATCAGGACCTTCTTCTACTGAAGGGTCCCTCATGATCCCACTCTCTCCAACTCCAGGTGCAAGATAAGGACCACCTAGGTTTTCCCAGTGATAGCCATCTCTACTATAGGCAAGGTAAAGTCCTTCATCAGCAGGTTCTCTAAAACTGGTAAAAAGGTAGACTGAATCCTTCTCCTTTTTATTTTGCTCTATTTCCTGTTCTTTATTTTCATCCGAATTCACCTGCTCCTTCTTTTCATTTTTACATGCAAAGAGACTTATTAGGCTTAAAAGGAGTATCGCTCTTTTCATGGGTTTAATTTTCAATGATTGCTTCTTCCGGCACATTATTCTCTGTAGTCATTAGACTCTTAACCTCTGGGAGGATATTATTCTGAAGAAATATATTCTCTGTTTTCTCTCCCGAAACCGAGAAATACTGGTCAAAAGGCTGAAAAATTGCGGCATTACTCAATACCAGGTTCCTGGCGTTTTCGATCTTTACAACAGGAGTGCTGTCAATAGGTTCTTCAGATTCCACGTTATCCAGTATAATATCTTCAGAATTGATGATCTCGAATGAAGGTCCCATTTCTGTGGTTACCGATACATCATGAAATTCCACATTTTTAGCTACAGAAATATAGAAACCTTCCTTAGCTTTAAAGTTGATATCGGAAAATGAGATGTTCTCCACGGGCATTTCTTCTATTCCCATAACCTTTCCCGCCACATTGATATCCTGCCCGGTGATCCCTGAAAAGTGAATATTTCTGAAGACTGGTGTCCTTTCCGAAACAGGTTCCACCTCTTTATTCTTGTCATAGAACATATTCATCATGATCGCCTCTTTCTGGATATTGTTCATCACTATATTGGAAACGCGAATATCCTCAACAATTCCGCCACGTCCACGGGCAGTTTTTAATCTTATCCCTCTATCGGTCCCGTCAAAGACGCAATTGGAAATTGTAACTTTCTTTATCCCACCAGACATCTCACTGCCAATTACAACTCCCCCATGGCCACTTAGCATGGTGCAATTGGTTATAGTCACATTTTCGGTTGGGGTAGCCCATTTCCTTCCATCGGCATCCCGACCGGACTTAATAGTGATACAGTCATCACCTACACTGATGTGACAGTCGGAGATATGCACATTCATACAGGATGTTGGGTTAATACCATCTGTATTTGGTGATTCCGGATTTGTTATAGTAACTCCGGTAATTCTAATATTATTACAGAAGGCAGGATTTACTGTCCAAAATGGGCTATTCTGAATGGTCACGCCTTCGATAAGAATATTCTCAGATTTGTAGGCCTGGAATAAAGGCGGACGGAAGAATTCCCAGCTCATGGTTCTCTGGTAATATTCAGAGGTTTCCAGCCCATTGTTCTGTTCTACCCACATTTTTTGAAACTTAGTCCTGGGCGGTTTTTCTTCCGCAGTTTCAATGCGATATAATTCCAACCACCACTTTCTACCCTGACCATCGATAGTTCCTCGACCGGTTATGGCAATATTCTCAACTTCATAAGCATAAATAAGCGGAGAAAAATTCTGCATTACCGTACCTTCCCAGCGCATTTCAACGAAGGGCAGGTAATGATTGAAATCATCAGAAAACCGCAAAACCGCCCCCGCGTCAAGATGCAGGGTAATATTGCTTTTCAGACGGATTGCACCGGTAAGATAATCCCCAGCTGGGAAATAGACTGTCCCCCCTCCTTTTTCAGAGGCCTCGTTTATGGCCGACTGAATGGTCTTGGTCAATAATTCTCCTTTTCCTTTGCTTCTTTCAGCAATATTTATCCAGTCAGTCTGTGCCAGAATTGATAAAGGGAATAATAAAATTATCGCTGCTATATATTTTCTCAAAGTACTACTTTGTAAATTCATAAAACTATTCTTTTTCTTCCAGGATAAGCACCCAGTCATTTCCATCTTCTTTTTCACCAGCCGGATCAAAAGTGTAAATATCCCCAGCTTTTTCAGGTTTGGCCTCCACGGGCTCTTTTTCTCCGGTTCGCGGATCATACCAACTGGCCTCGAAATCCTTAAATTTCAAATTCCGAGCGTTGATCTCAATATTTCTTCCGTTGTAAGTATAGACCATAGAGTACCCTTCGCCACTTGTAGACGGCATATAATCATATCTTTCTCCCTGGTTCGACACCAAAGCGCTATCCGGCTTTCTGCTGAAAAAAGGATACTCAAGCATCAGCTGCTTAATATATTGCATTTGTTTTGCCCCTGGATCATCAAGAGCGACGTCCCAGGCTTTTTTGTTACCATAGGCCCCCGTTTCTCCGCCTGCCGGATGCATTTGCATCACAGCGCTATGACCATAGGTAAATCCCGCAGCTCCTTCAAAAACCGACCAGTATGCATAACGCCTTATCTCAGGTGCTTTCCAGAACGGCTGAAGTGTATCGTGAAGCCCGTATGGGATCCCTTCATACGAAGGCTCTCCATCTAATGTTGGCTTTACAGGTTTCAGATTATAGTCGGTTCTCACGTAGCGCCAGTTGTCTTCCCCGTAATTTCTTTCAGTATCATCCTGGGCATATGTTCGGTGTCCGGACTGGAACATATTGAAATCTAACCAACTGGCATCATGGAACCAGTCTGATGAGTCATGTCTGCCTCGCGGATGAAAAGTGATCAATTTATCAGGATTATACTGATCCAGTGATTCCCCCAGGGCGTTCCATACATCGGTATACTCGTTCCCGAAGGTATCACCTCCATTCAGCCAGATAATATTGTGAGTATCCTTGTATCTTTCAGCAAGAAACTTCCCATATGCCTGAGCCTGCTCCTTTGTTACCCCACCATCCTTAACATTATTTCCCCATACAGGGACAAGAGCCATATAGATTCCGTGTTCTTCAGCAGTTTCTATTGCATAATCGATATGATCCCAGAAGTCATAAGCCAGTGAATCACTGAATTTAGAACCTTCAGTAACAATAGGCTCACTCACATTTTTATCTACAAGTGCGGTATCCTGATATACGTTCACGGCGTCCAGTGAATGCAACACCATGGCCTGGATCACATTATAGTCTTTAGCCTTCCTGTCTTCAATGTATTTTTTGATCTCTTCCCTGTCCAGGCGATTGAACATCAGCCAACCAGTATCTCCCAGCCAGAAAAAAGGCTTCCCATCTTCCTTCGCGAAGAAGCGTTGATTATCTGAAATTTTTAAAGGAGTAAGAGTCGTATCTTCTACTGCTTCAGCAGTTTCCTTCTCATCAGTATTTTTCTTAGCTTCCTGGCAGCCAATAACTCCAAGAATTGAAATAAGAAAACAAAGACTTTGTAATTTAAATTTTCGGTTCATCATTTATATTTTTCAATAAAAAAGATCTTTTCTGAATTATCCGGTTCAATATTTATAATAGTTCCCGCCTTTAAAACTTCCTCCTTTGTTGCAGTTCCATTTTCTGGATGAATTGTGTACAACTGATATTTCCCTTTATAATCTGAAAGGTCTACACTAAAGGTTTTTATCTGGTTGAGATAGAATAAATAGGATTTTCCCTCATTCTGAAGTGTCCATTTATCACTTTTATAATCTTCATTTTCCACGAAGCTCATTTCCGGAATTTCAGAATAGAAGGATTCCAGGGTAACTTTCGGGATAACAGGCAGCGAAGCAGTTGCCATCAACTGCGCCCAGCCAAAACGTGGGGCTCCGTTAGTGTTATAGAAAACAGCCTTTTCGGGAAATCGTTCACGATATTCCCTGATAGCCCGGTAAACAGAACGGCTGGATTCCTTGCCGGTCTCCATTTTTCTAGCATGCTGGCGAGGTGCCAGGTTCTTTCCGCCTTCTGGTGCATAGGTTTCACCGTTCTCGCGGTAATACCAGTATTTTATATCGATAACATCAATAACATCTGCACGGTCTTTATCTGCCAGGATGGCATCCTGGACATCTTTGGTAGCACTCAGACCAATTAATGCTTCGTTAGAGTGTTCAGCTTGCCAGGCCTTAATTTCATCTACCCAGAACTGCATAAAATGTAATGGTCCGGTATATTCCTCACTGGTGAACTGAACTACATTGCTCTGATCTTTAAAGTTCTCTAAAGATTTTCTGATATAAGCTTGATGTAGCTTACGCCGTTTTTCATTCGTTACATCATAGAACTGCCTGGCCATAAAAATGCGTTTGTCACCAGCATAAGGAGGAGGCTCTGGAAACCCCGTCTCGTTAATGTTATTGGCAGACCTCCAGGGAGAACTCGACCAGTGCGCACCCGCCTCCAGGATATTATGCTGAAAATACTGTTGATGAAACAAAATTTTTCCCTCCTGTTCTGCCAGTTCTGCAAATATTTGCAAACGCGACCAGTACCATGTATTATATTTCGTAAGATCATATTTACTCAAATGATCCCAGGCAGTCCCCTGACCGCTACGAGCAAAGGGCTGTTCATAAAAGGGTGGCCACGTATCAGTATCATACCTTCTAACCCGCTGATGATCGTCCATTCTACGGTCGTACCACAGTCCATAATTATGATTAAGGGCTACAATGTCATTTTCAACCATGTATGAGACCGTCTCATCCAGGTTATCGGTTAATCCTCTTCCTCTCTTTCCGGGTGCAAAACGGGTGATGTGCGGACTGGATTTTTGAACGTCCTCATCTCTGAGGCTTCCGCGCCACCACATCACATTTCTATGGTTTCCCGCAAGTAGGTCATTCTTGAAACTCAGAATCCCATTTTTGAAAGAAACGACTGAATTTTTCTTTTTTTCAGAAGTTTCTTCCGGCTGCTGTTTAAGCTTCTCATAGCTCAGTGCTTTTTCTGAATCGAATTCCAACGGTCTTCGTTCATCTACCTTACTTATCCATTCCTTTAAACTAGTGAGTTCAGTTTCCGCCTCCTGGGTGAGTTCTTCAGCTGCTTCTAAAGTAGGACTGGAAGAAGGTTCTGACCCAATCTCTAGAATATCAGGATCTAGCGGAAGCTTTTCAAAGCGTTTATCCAGCTGGGCATAAAATAGACTTCTGGGATTAATATGGCTGTTCACTTCTTTCCAGTGACCATTCCCGGAATACTGGCCCCATACCCCAAAAGCCCAGTTCTGAGCCGTAGGGGGACTCGGCACTTCCATTTTTGAGGCCGAACTTTCCCAAACTACCGAATTGGCAGCCGTCCAGCCAGAACCTCTTAATAACTGTCCCTGGTTGCTTAAACTAAGTGCTTCGCCATCTATATTCACCACATCAAAAAGGATTCCTGTGGCCCAGCTTCCAATTGCCCCGCTAAAACTATATGGCATATAAGCTTCACATTGCACAAAGGTGTTGGGTCCCGCAGTTCCGTAACCGCCAACGGCAAAATCGTGATAGCCATATTCTGAATAGCATCGCTGAAAAAGAGTTTGCTGACCTTCGGTATAAAAAGTATGTCTCCTGTAAGCAGCTATTTCAGATACAGGATGTTCTGAAATACAATCCTCCACTGTAACCTGGCTCCCCGTTTTGATAATATGTACGGCCCCACCGGCCATATTTTCAAAATTCACACGCCGTACCCAAATGTTTCTGGCATTTTCTACCGAAACACCAAGCCATCGATGTTGTTCATCCTTAGGATTATCTTTATTGTATTCTGATTTTATTTTAAGATTCTCTACTCCTGAGTTTTCTATTCTTCCCGGCCATTCATATTTTAAAACATACAGGCTGTCTTCTTTGGGGTTCAGGCTCATACTAAGCGGTGCACTAAGTTCTGTTATCCCTGACTCTGTTTTAATTATTTCCCGGTCCCAGCTTATATCCCAGTCTTCTGGCTTCCAGCCAATCCAGCCGGTCTCTCCTCCAAAATTATTCATCTGAAGAGTGTCCAGCCAGTGCTGTTCAAGTTTTTTTTGTATAAAAATCTTGTCGCAAGACTGCAGTTTTTCCGAAGAGATGTTAATTGATCTGGCTCCCAGCGGTATGAAGTCATTAGCCAGTTTAAGAGTATCAGTGATACGGATGTCCTTTTTTCCGAGAATCCTTATCATGGCTTCCCTTTTAACTCCGGTACCTAAAAGTACAGTTCCATCTGCATCAGTTGTATTTCCCGAACCACGCAGTACCACTCCCGATTTATTCAAATAGATAGTACCTTCAATATTAAAAGTTCCGGGTTCCAGAACAACCGCGCCCCGAAAGCCATTATTATTCGGTTTCAAACCAGAAACATAATCTACCGCTTGCTGAATTCTTTTAGTAGCGTCACCATCCACCGGAGAAACGGTTATTTTGGTGAGTACAGCTGGGATGCTTTCTGAAGACAATTTATAACCGCTATAAGAAAAATCAGGGATTTTATTGCCTAGTTTATCGGTAATGTAGGTAATATGCCCGTTTTCATCTCTTCCAATATCAGGATAATTCTGCTGTGCCTGCAGATTTAAACCGGCAATAAAAAAGATAAAAAGAATAACGATGCTGCTTTGAAATTTCATTCAGTATACTATTGTGTTTCTGCTATCTAGATAGATTTTAGATATATTTCAGATCACAAAATACATCAATGATTGCATTCATCCATCCTGTACATACTGCTCCCATGGGAATTAGAAATATATCGATGCCTATTTGATCAGTGTACCCATTCCTTTTCCGGGTTTGCTTTATCCCAGGCTTTGCTAAGTTTTCCAAAATCGTGGCCCTGAGAAGCAATATAATTGTTAATTATTCCACGATATTTATCCCACCATTGGTTTTGTCCTTCCTTATCGATTGCCAGCATGGCATTTTCCCTGCCTTCAACCAGTAAGGCAAGGATATGGGATTTTTCAGCTGGTTTTAATGCGGAAACAATTTCCAGATACATTGCATGAAAATTGGGCAAGGCATCATGGGTTAAACCGTCTTTGACCCGCTCAACCTGATACGGCGTTAGATCTTCTTCAAGCTGATCAACATATTTTCTTTTTAAAGGAAGGTATCTATCTCTTGCAATCTCATAGGCTTTAACGATCAAAGAATCCCGGGTTTTTGATCCGTCGTTATAACTATTTTCAATAGCATTCAATGACAGCCTTCTCTGTTCCAGAATCACTTCCAGTTCGTCAAGATAGAGCACTGTAGCTTTTATAAGTCTGGTTGTCTTATCGCTCTCACTAAACCTCATTCTGTTTAATATGCTGGAGGCAAACTCCTGATGACCGGCATTATTCTCCTGGGCAATCGCACCTTTAAAAGATACCGTTCCCAGAAAGATAACTAATAGGAAGAGCAGATTTTCAGGTTTCAAATCACCTAAAGATCTGCTCTTTAAATTAATGCAATTATTCATTTTATGGCTTACTTCTTAAATGGTTCCAATCCATTTTTTAGTTTGGCCAAAGTATCAACATTGTTCTCAAGATTGGTCCAGTCTACCTCTTTGGTAGGATCTATTCCATTGATATATTTTTCAATATTGGTATATCCGCTAGCATTCATATCCTTTGCAGCATCTGAGGGATCATTAGGGTCTAACCCGTATTTCTTTTCCCAGGCATCAGGCATTCCATCCTTATCAGAGTCCTTATAGGGCTTTCCATTATATTCGGGATAACCACCTACCTGTTCAGGTCTTGTAATGATTCCCTTTTTATAGGAATCTGCCGGTAGTCTGCGATTAATGAATTCAGTACCGATCTCTGTTTCGAGTCCGTCAGGCGCATTTATCTTCCCGGTTCTTACGTTTTCAATAACACGCTTATCTACCGCATCCCTCTTTGGAAGTGTAGCTCCGGCATTATCAAGGACAAAATCGTAAGCTTTTTGGGCCGACATGATATACACATTTTGAATTGGGAACATTTTTTCCTGTCTGATATATTCAAAACGTTGCTTTTCCTCTTCTGTCGGCGTATCTTCAAGTTGTACTCCGCCATTCCAGTTATCCTGGGTAACCTTTGGATTTCCTTCTAGGTAGTTTCCCGCTACATAGGCTCTACCGTAGGTTTTGGGGTCTAGATAACCAGACTCAGGCTTTAGAATACGATAACTGATTGGTTCATCCTTAGGAGTAATCGGTCCGGGCTTAAAGTAATTGTTTATGATGTTGAACATGGAGCGATAATCGCCGCCATCTATAGAGCGGTTCCACCAGTTAAACAACACATTATTTACAAAATTAAAGCTACCATACATTCCAACTGATGGATTTCTTGAAATATTATTTGCCCACAGGTTACGAACAAAGGTGCTGTTCAAACCTCCAATGGTACTGCCAAAAGCATGGTTATAAGTGTCGAGTCCTTCAGAAGAAATACTGTTCTGAATGGTAAGGTTTGAAGTTGGGAGTTTTTCACGATCTGAATTCTTGTTCGCTTTGAACATGTTCCTGTAAAGGGACATATTTTCATCGAGTCCCCAGCTGGCCGAAACATGATCTATGATTACATTTCCCATGGGAGAACCTCCAAGGGCGTCATCCCGCCTTGTAACATCGGTAGCACCTCTACGGAAACGCATATGGCGTACAATCACATCATGAGTGTCAATTTTAAAAGTTTCACCAGCTACACAAACCCCGTCACCCGGAGCTGTTTGTCCGGCAATAGTAACATAAGGCGCCCTGATACTTATAGGCTTTTCCAGTTGAATGATCCCTGCAACGTTAAAAACGATAGTTCGGGCTCCGCCAGCTTCACAGGCTTCCCTTAGGGTTCCAGGACCACTATCGGCCAGGCTGGACACTACATAAACTTTCCCACCTCTTCCTCCCGGAGTAAAGGAACCACCTCCTTCTGCGCCAGGGAAAGCCGGAATATCAGCCTTTATAAAGTCACCGGGATAAGAGGCCCATGGTAGATAAGGACGTCCTTCTTTAGCTTCTTCCCTAACAATAGGATAAACTTGAGTCTTCCATAATTCCTGTAATCTTTCTTCCTCCTCTGCCATTCGGGCATCAGTCTCGGCCTGCAGCTCTTCGGGGATTTCGGGATATTGTGCCACTCCTTCAAAAGCAAGCAAAGAAAAAAGTGCAAAGCTAAAATATTTCAGAGTTTTCATTTTTCTGTATTTTAAATTGAAATCAACAAAAAGAAGATTTTACCCATCAGGAAAATCATAAATTTAACTGATGGTATCGATGTTGTTACCAAGGTTACGGTAATTGATTTTTTCTTGTGGATCAGTTCCATTCAGAAATTCTTCAATATTTGTATAACCATCGCCATCAGTATCTTTGGATCCATCATTTGAATCCTTAGGATTAAGACTATGCTTCTTTTCCCATTCATCAGGCATTCCGTCACCATCAGTATCAACTGGTACTTCTTCAGGATTGAATGTCAAAGTTGGATAACCACCAACCTCGTCAACATCTTTAATTATTCCGGTTTCAGTCATCGGTTTCCCGCTACGTACCATTTCGGTAACACGAGCGTCAACAGCATCACGTTTAGGTAAAGTGGCCCCGGCCTTTTCCAATACCGATTCATAAGCAGCTTCGGCTGTTTGGTGTGGCGCTACCGGCCATCCTACAAATGGGGTATTCACTCGCGCAAGTTCTTTAAGTTTGTCCACATTAGGTGAATTCTCGTCAAGGCCGCGCACACCTTCCCAGTTGTTATTGGTCACCATTTCGTTGTCATGCATGACGTTACCCGCAATGTACCATTTTCCGGGACGGTCTGGAGCTTCTTCATACCAGTTGCCTTCGGCCCAGGCACTACCGGGGGAATACATATGTCTTTTATCTATACGGGCTAATATGGAGCGCATATTGTCATTAGTAGCAGGACCTGGTTTATAATAGTTGTTAATAAGATTGACCATAGAAGTTTCATCTCCACCATCAGTGGTACGATGCTGCCAGTTAAAAACAACATTATAACGGAAATCAAAAGCCCCAGACATACCTATTGACGGATTTCGGGCTGTGTTACTTGCGAAAAGATTGTGATGGAAGGTTGAGGGGTTTCCTCCCCAGGTACCGCCAAAAGCATGTCCTTTGGCATCGAGGGCTTCACTCGAAATAGTCCATTGAATGGTAATATACTCTGAAGGATCTTTGATGCGGGTGGTACCATCTGCAGATGCCCTCATATGCCGGTAAAGCGATATATTTTCGTCCATGCCCCAACTGGTAGAACAATGGTCTATGATAATGTGATGATCTGGATTACCGCCAATATTGTCATCTCCCTGTCCACCGGAAGCAACGCCACGGCGTACCCGAAGGTGGCGGATAATAACATTATGTGTATTGATATTAAGTGTACCGGCAACGCAAATTCCGTCACCAGGAGCAGATTGGCCTGCAATGGTGATATCTGGATCATCGATATTTAGGTCGCCATCAATTTTGATCGTACCCGCCACACGGAAAACAACTATACGAGGACCCTTTGCTTCTAAGGCAGCACGAAGACTACCAGGGCCACTATCATTAAGATTTGTAACAGCCAGTACTTTGCCGCCACGGCCTCCACTTGTAAACATTCCGCCCCCCCAGGCTCCAGGAAAGGCAGGAATCACCTCTTCAGGCAAACGTGGAGGATGGGGAGGTTGCTTTCCAGCTTCTTGAGCGTCCCGCTCCTTTATTCTCTTTTGCCATTCCTCTCCTGCCTTTGCTAAATCATAACCACGTTCTGAAAGGTAATTATTTATTCTTCCTTTGTACTTTCCAAACCACCAGTGCTTTTTATGAGAAGAACCTGCATCCATTGCATGTTCCCGGGCTTCAACCAAATTGTTATAAATAAATTCCTTTTCCTCTTCTGTTAACTGAGGTAACATATCCAGAAATGCAGCATAGGTTTTGGGAACAACAGAGTAGGTCATCCCATCCTTAACCTGTGCGACCTGTTCTTGGGTAAGCTCTTTGTTCAGGTCTTTAACATAGGATTTATGGAGGCTGGCTATTTCTTCCTCCGCCTCTTCTTTTAATTCGGCTATTTTCTCTTCCTTTTCTGCTTCAGCCAGCTCACTATTTTTTATTTTTTCAATTTGCGCGTCTCTTCCATCCTGGATCCAGCTAAGATTTCTATACTGTCCAGCTATAAGATCTCTCACCTCTCGTTCCTTTTCAGCAGACTCCAGATCCATTTCATCTACTATTTTCTGAGCACGATCATTGGTCACTTTTACATACTCAGGATCAAAATCTTTTTGGGCTCCGCAAGCGGTCACAACCAATGCGAAAAACGCACCTATAAATACTCTAAACAATTTCATAACTCTTTTTTAAAACTCTCCATAAAAATTCAAATCCCTGCCCTACTTAATTAAAGGCAGGACAAGAAATTTGAACCCTCCAACAAAAACTAATCTTTATACTTGTTTATACCATCTGGCAACTCAGACAGTGTATCTTCATTATTTTCAAGGTCTTTCCAGTCTGTATTATTTCCAGGATCAATTCCGTTGATATACATTTCTATATTAGTATACCCATCATTGTCCATATCTTCTTTGGCATCGGAATAATCCTTTGGATCCAGCCCTACAGATTTTTCATAAGTATCCGGCATTCCGTCTTTATCCGTGTCGGTATATGGATTTCCTTTATATTCTGGATAACCTCCTACCTGTTTGATATCGGTAATAATTCCTCTTTTATAGGAATCGGGTTCTAGACGTCTGTGTTCGAACTGATAGAAAGATTCAGGATCCAGGCCTTTTTCATATATAGCCTCCCCGGTTCTAACTGTTTTAATAACCCTCACATCCACAGGATCCCTTTTAGGCAAGGTAGCTCCTGCATTATTCAGGACATAAGAATAAGCATCTTTGGTGGGCATAATCTCAAACCATGGACGTGGAAGCGGTTCTTCCGCTTTCATAAAAGGAAAATACTCCTTTGCTTCTTCGTAGGTCATTAGATCACCGTCCTTACCTTCCATTTGTACTCCTCCCTTCCAGTTATTTTCACTAACCTCGGGAAAACCCTCCACTATATTACCATGAACATAAGCCAGACCGAATTTAAGGGTGTCCAGATCGCTTAAGCCTGCTTCTGGCTTCAGAATACGGTATGCTATTGGTTCATCTTTAGGAGTAATAGGACCCGGTTTATAATAATTATTGATAATATTGAATTTGGCCTTGTAGTCACCTCCATCTGTAGTACGGTGACTCCAGTTATACACTACATTATTGGCAAAGTTGAATATACCATTCCATCCAATTGAAGGATTTCTTCCGGCATTACTAGCCCAGAGATTTCTCATAAAAGAGCAATTCTCTCCCCCGAGTGTACTTCCAAGTGAGTGATTGTATGTATCCAGATCTTCTGAAAAAATACTGTTCTGGATAGTTACATTAACTGTTGCAAGTTTCTCTTCCGGATAATCGGCTCCGGGACTGTACATGTGCCTGTAAATAGACATATTCTCATCTAAGCCCCAGCTGGCAGAAACATGATCTATCATGATATTTCCAACGGGATTTCCCCCTATAGCATCATCACGTCTTCCCACGAAGGTTTCTCCGCGCCGAAAACGCATATGCCTTATTACGACGTCATGAGTGTCTACCCATACGGTCTCTCCGGCAACAACAACCCCGTCACCCGGAGCGGTTTGCCCAGCTATTGTTATATAAGGTGCCCTTATGATGAGCGGCGTTTTTAACTTTATGATTCCAGCAACATTAAATACCACTGTACGTGCACCTCCTTTTTCGCAGGCCCATCTTAGACTTCCGGGGCCACTATCGGCAAGATTGGTAACCGTATAAACTTCACCACCTCTTCCTCCAAAACTATACATACCTCCACCCTGAGCGCCAGGAAATGCAGGTATTTTGGCCTGTGGAAGATCTATGGGCCTGAAGGCCCAGGGCACATAAGGCTTCCCTTCTTTAGCTTCCTTTCTTACTACTTTCACTGCTTCCTTCCACACACTATCTGAATGCCTGTAAGCTTCTTCTTTTATAGCTTTTTCTCTCGCCCTATCCTCTTCTGTTAGATCGGGATACTGGGCATACATATTCATGGTACAGATAGTTAAGCTTAAAAGGAAAATTGTTCTTCTTATCATAACTTTTTTTAATGCTAAAATTTAAAAGCTGCCACCGGTTCACGGTGGCAGCTTTCTGGCTAATTGCTGTAATCTAGTTCTCCGGCGAGGGGATCAAAACTTCCTCCCCAGCCTTCGGTTTGTTCCAGGTATGGAGCACTATCCATTACATCCTGAGGGAAACCGTAGAAATAATATTCATTATACCAGGTAAATTCAAAATCTGTAGGATCCATATCATCCTTGATTCTTACTTCGAAGTAATTTTCATATAAATAATCCAAATATTCTTCATGAGAAGTAATACCTTCAGGATAGGTCTCAGGCTCACGTGGTACCACCGGTGCATCACTGCCTAAGAACGGATCTTCATCCCCTACGTAAGGCTCACCGCTTTCATCCAGAGCAACATACACCAATCCCTGTCTTCTGGTTCCATTAATTGGCTCCAAACCTAAACGGCTTACAGTACCATAATCGTCATTGAATAATAACCATCTTCTTAGGTCATCATGTCTCTTACCTTCATAGGCAAACTCTATCGCTCTTTCTTTAAGAATAGCTCCAAAAAGCTCATCCCTACCATTAACATCAGCCAAACCATACTGACCATCTAAGTTTTCTACTCCGGCTCTTTCACGTATTTGCATCAGGATCTGTTTTGCCTCATCCAGTCTGCCAATACCTACGGCAGATTCAGCGACATTCATAAGTACCTGGGTGAATCTTAACTCCATCCAGTCTGTACCACTCCTTCTAAAATTATTATCACTAGATGCATTAGGATCGGTCCATTTCTTAATATATATCCCGGCAGGTTTAAAACCGTCACCTGTTACTTCTCCAGGAATGTTCGCGCTAGTGTCTTCATCTTCATACCATCTGTATTCCCAAGAGATAAAATCTTCATCTTCGGCATAAGGCCATCTTGATCCATTATAAGCAAAAGTTGCATAGAATCTTGGATCACGATTCTTGTAAAATTTCTGAAGATCATAATCATAATTTGGTGATTCTCCTATTGGCTTACCATCGGCCATTGGGAAGAAATCCATTGTATTCTTAGTTGGAACCAAGAATGGGAATCCGCCGGCGTCCCGGGATCTCGAAGTCCACTCCTGACCATTCCAGAAATCAAGATCTTCTGTAGTTACGTTATTATAACCATATATGATGACAGCTTCCGGGTTTCCTACTTCAGTTAACCACATTTCGTCCCATTCACCCTGCCACATTCCAAAACCATTTGACTCAAGAATATTTTTTGCCTCAACGTTAGCATCATAGGCTAACTGCCATCTTTGGGTATCATCACTTCGGTTAAACTGAGGGCTAGCCCATAATGTAAGTGCCTGACCCTTAACTGCAGCGGCAGCTCCGCTGGTAATACGACCCCATTGATCATCTGGCCAGCGACCCGGTAGTAACTCTATTGCCGTATCAAGATCTGAAAGCGCCTGTTCCAGGGTCTCTGCCGAGGTACTTCTAGGGATTTGATTGTTTCCACCTTCTACAATTGGGTTCAAAGGTTCAAGAGCCAGTGGCACGCCTCCATAAAATCTTAATAGATCAAAATACTGCCATCCTCTCCAGAAATACATTTGTCCTTTAAGGTGGTTTTTATCTTCCTCTGATATACCATTCTGTCCATCAATGCCTTCAAGAAATAAATTTATCGACTTTATTCTCGTATAAGTGTAATTTCTTAAACTTGTACTTATACGCTCTCCTATATACTCCATAGCATGGTTGTTGACAGGAGATATTTGCGCCCACACCTGGTTCCATCTGGTTCGTCCAGGAGATTCATCACTTGTCCTTACCAGATCATCAGCCCTGGCGATATCCCACCAGGCTGGTGCCTGTCCACCTCCAGGGAAGAACTGTCGGTAGGTATAATCTACATAAGCCGAGGCGGTCTCGTAATTTTCAAAAACGTCCTCATTCATTCCTGAAAAGTCTTTCTTTTCCTCAAGAAAATCATCACTACAACTCATTACCGCGAGACCGATCATCGCACAGGCAATAAGTTTTGTTCTGTTAATTATATTCATTTTCATATTTTTTTTTTTTAAAAAGTAACGTTTAAACCTAAAGAAAAGGTTCTCAATACCGGATAATTTTGCCAGTTTCCGAAATTATTGAAGTGATCATTAGGATTATAAAGATTCAAAGGATTAAGAGCCGTAAAGTTAAGGTTCGCATTTTCAATATTTAGCGACTCACTTACTGTACGCGGCAGCCTATATCCTAACGTGACATTTCTAACCGCCATACTAAAGGCGCTTTGTTCCCAGAACTGAGATCTCCTGAAATTAATATTAGTAAAGGCTGGATTAGGCATTGTTCCATCGGGATTTAACTGTGGATCATAAATATCATTCCAGTCTTTTGGAAGATTACTAAAGTTCCTTGCAATATTACTATTAAGGGCATCCTTAGCTGCATATTCACTCCAACCGCCAAAAGACCCTGCGACAACTGCGTTGAAGCTTAAATCTTTCCATCGGAATTTCAGAGTTGTTCCAAAACCATAATGGTTCTGCTCTTTATCTGCAAGTTTGATCTGGTCATTCTCATCGATAATTCCATC
The DNA here is from genome assembly GCF_023805255.1 of Gramella jeungdoensis. Taxonomy (GTDB): domain Bacteria; phylum Bacteroidota; class Bacteroidia; order Flavobacteriales; family Flavobacteriaceae; genus Christiangramia; species Christiangramia jeungdoensis. Next base: position 841,250 of record NZ_JAMSCK010000001.1, on the reverse strand, counting down.
TGGCTCTGCAAATTCCCCGTCCCCAAGGTATTCACCTCTAACGTCTCTATAATACAAAGTTCCGGGTTCAAGATCATCTACAGAAGTACCAAATACTTCCTGAATGTTATATTCCTCTACATAAGCATCAATCTCATCCTGATCTTCGAACATCCCAAGATAATCATATCCATAAACTCCAAAATCTGTAGATTCATTAGGCTTGGCGAACCATGGTTTCAATATGTCCTCATCATTGAAGTTCCCTACTTTCATCTTATTATCGTTCCATGAGAACCTGGCGTCAATTCCATATGAAAAATCATCTCCAATTCTGTCATTCCAACCAACACCAATCTCATATCCGTAGAAATTCACTTCAGCAAAATTCTCTGCAGCCAAAGTACCTCCTACTGTGAAAGGCACATTACCAATTCTTTCGAGCAGGATATTAGTTCCTTCATTATAGAATAATTCAATGGTAGAAGTTAAACGGTTATCAAGGAATCTAGCATCGAATCCAAGGTTATTTTTAAAGTCATCACTCCAGGTAGCCGCCCTGTTTGGTGATGCTTCAGCCTTAACACCAACAGTTACAGGACCACCTCCGCCTAATACGATACCATTTCCGTACTGGTAAGTATAACGCTGTCTCCATAACCATGGCTTTGTATCATCTTTACCAAGTAAACCAACTGAGTATCTAATTTTGAAGAAATCAACCCAGTCTGCAGTGAAAAAATCTTCACGAGAAAGGATCCATCCAGCAGATAATGAATAGAAATCACCCCAATAATTCTCTGGTGCAAATTTAGTGGATGCGTCAGTCCTATATAAGAATTCAAATAGATAACGATCATCATACTGATAATTTAAACGACCAATATATGATAATGAACCTGCTTCATTTGTAAAATCTCTAACGTTTGGCGCACCAAAGGCTGTTCTAAAAGTTCCGTTTGAATCCTGAAGTGGATCATCAATAGCTGCATCTTCCTGAAAAGCTTCAGATTCTGAGCGTTCCATAGAAAACAATCCACTTACGCTATGTTTTCCGAAGTCATTCGCATACGATATGGTACCATTGAATTGTTCCAACAGTGAAGTAATATTAGACTTTCGTATTTCGTTACCGTTTTCAAACCTGCGAGGATCTCCAACTGTACCCTGCTCATATATATGATGATTATCGCCTCCTCTATCAACAATTTCGTACAGATTATAGAAAGTTCCCAGACGGTTGTTTCTCGAATGTCCCATGCTACGTCCATACCTGGCGCTAAGTTTTAATCCCTCAACAAAAGGAACTGCATATTCAGCATCCAGGTTTATACGCATATCATTTGAGCGGTCGTGGGTGGTATTACCGAGTCTCTGTATCTCATAATAATGATAAGCCTCTCTACTACCTGCACTAGGAAGCCTTACCGGGAATCCGTTAACATAAGGCGGTAAGTATGGAGGAGCAAGAAGCAGATTACGATAATCGTTCTCCGGGTTCTCACCTCCAATTTTACTAAACACTCTGTCTTCATTTGTAAAATTACCCGACAATTGCAGCCCAACATTTAAACCATTAGCAACATTAACATCGGTTCCCGCTCTAAAGGTGAATCTATCATAATCAATAGGCCCAAGATTACCGTCCTGTGTATAATAAGAAACACCTCCAAAATAAGTGGCAAGATCACTACCTCCACTTACGTTAAGGGTATGTCTCTGAGTTGTTGAAGAAGACCAGGCATCCTCAAGCCAGTCGTAACTGTTATTTCTAAAATATTCCAATTCATCCTGAGAAAAGAAACTGTTTTCCTCGCTTGGATCTCTATCTCTTCCATTAGGACCATTTAAAATATTATAATACTGAGCATACTCATAAGCATTCAATACTTCAGTACGCTGCTGTTCATCACTTATACCATAAGAACCTGAGTATGAAAATCTTGGCGCTCCTTCTTTACCTCTTTTAGTTGTAACCACAACAACTCCATTAGAGGCTCTGGATCCATATACTGCCGCTGCAGCATCCTTTAATATAGAGATACTTTCTACTTCTGAAGCATCCAGACTATTAAAATAAGAATTATCATTTCTACCCTGAGCATCCAACTGTAGCACCCCATCGATAACATATAACGGTTGAAGATCACCACCATCCTTAGATAAGGTAATTGGATTTCTAATTGTTAATTGTGCCGCTGTTCCTGGCCTGGTAGATCCACCTGAGACTCCTACCCCCAGAATTCTTCCAGATAATGCTGTTCCCAGATCACCAACTGGTAATTGATTAATCTCCTCTATATCAACCGTTTCCACAGCTCCGGTAAGGTGCTCTCGTTTTTGTTCACCATACCCCACAACTACCACGTCATCTAGTTGCTCACTGTCCTCTACCATAGTAACATCAATATTAGACTCAGTCCCCACCTGTCTTTCAACTGTTTTCATTCCTATAAATGAAAAAGTAAGAACATCTGTTCCGAATGCCCTGATTGAATAATGACCTTCTTCATCGGTCACCACACCATTATTAGTTCCTTTTACTATTACGTTTACTCCCTGAATTGCTTCCCCGGCATTGTCAACAACATTCCCTGTAATCGTGCGTTGATCACTTAGATCCTGGGAATGAGCAGTAATTCCTGCAAATGCAAAAATCAGCAGTACGTATAGTCTTGTAATTCCTTGTTTCATACGTAATTCTCTTTTGTTAATAGTTAATTTTAGTTAATTAGCTTGCTTTTTTAAAAATTAATTTTTCAATCGATTGCGTTAATTCTATGTGTCTTTTAAATTCATGTTTAAATATACCTAGTATATGTTGTGGGGGTATCCTGCACTATACTGCTTTGCAAAAATATTGAGACAAATTTTTACAAATTATTAAACTTTGAGTGCAGTATTTATGATTTTCTTAATAAGGTAGCCAAACTGTCATTTCGTTGTATCCTCGGTTACCCCAGGCATAATAAGGAACCAGTTTTACACTAAAATCTTTTTCCCTGGAATCAGAATCCATGCGTTTGTATAGGACATTATCCCAATTCTCATTTCTACAGAAAGCTTTAGCTTTTAAGGCTAAAATGTTACGATTGTCTATACTTTCTTTTTCGGATGTAAAATCTGAATCTATATCCAGAAGTATATTATTGATGCTATAACAGGAGTTTTCCTCTTCAGTTTCCAGACAGTAGACCAGGGGTCCTCTTTTTATAGCTACCTGATTTTTGGCTTCTTCCACTAAGGGGTTTGCCTGCATACGTTCTACAGGCATTGGTAATTTCAACTGAATCTTATCTCCTTTTTTCCAGTTTTCATTTAGTTGAAGATAACTTCCAGGCTTGGCGGTTGCTTTATATTCCTTACCATTTACATGTATCTCTGCATTACGGCTCCAACCCGGGATCCGGAGGAAGATTCCAAAATCACCATCAGGGACTTCTTGAATATCCAGGGTAATATCACCATCCCAGGGATAATTGGACTTTTGACTGATCTTTACAGATCCTCCATCTTTTGTATTTGTTTTCAGGCTATTGCTTCCGTAAAGATTAATGTACAGGCCTTCTTCCGAAAGACTGTAGGCATAATTATTCACCTCGGCAAGGGTTCGTGTCACGTTAGGAGCACAACAGTTGGAAAGTGCTATATAACCCTGTCTTTCATTCCCCCATCTTTGCTCGAAGGGCAAATTCTCTGAAACATTCAGCGGATTATTATAACAGAATTCCTCTCCTTTCAGGCTTATTCCCGAAAGCACGCTGTTATACAAAGCCAGCTCAACAACATCGGCATATTTCGCTTCGCCAGTGATCTGAAGCATTCGCCAGTTCCATAGAACATTCCCGATATTCGCACAGGTCTCGGTGTGTGCGGTTGCATTGGGCAACTGATACGGTCTGCCGTAGGCCTGGTGTACTTTCTGAACCACGGCCGGATTATAGGAGGTTCCGTCTGGTGAAACCCCATCATACAAAGCTCCACAGGCTCCTGTGATATACATTTTCCGATATACAACATCATTCCAGATAGAGCTTAGGTTTTCCAGCAGCTTCTCTTCCCCGGTTTCGGCATAAAGATCGGCTACTCCGGCATACAGGTAATTTGCTCTTACGGCATGCCCCATAGCCTCCGTTTGCTCCCTGAAAGGAATTCGGTCCTGATTATCATCGGTACCATCTTCCGTGGTTCCTCTTATATTGATAAGGTTTTGGGCGAGTTCCAGGTATCTTGGATCTTTCGTAGTACGATACATTTCTACCACGCCCATATAGTGGGAAGGACAGATCGCATTACGAGCCAGCTCCGGCGAAGCTTTCTTGTAAAAATCATACAGATAATCAGTAACATCTTTAGCTACCTCCAGGAAATTAGTTTTACCGGTCGCACGGTAATGTACACAGGCCGCCGTCATTAAATGACCCATATTGTATTTTTCGAAGCCCAGTTGCTGTTTTAAATATTCTTCCCCGAGCGTACCCCATTTTTCTTCAATAATAACTGGCGTATGTATGTAACCATCCTCACGCTGAGCCTTATCGATAAGAGCGATGGCTTCATCCATCTGTTTGTCCAGCTCCTCGTCTTTCGTAGTGGCATATACGGCCGCCATACCTTCAAAAACCTTGTAAAAGTCACCATCATGGAAAGAAGGACCATCATGCTTCCCTTTCATTAGTCCGGCTGCGATCTCGAAATTCCGATAGGCATGCGTAACCTCTTCGTTATGATAAAGTTTCCACATATATGGAAGTGTATTATTGACCTCCACATCAAACTGTTCCTTCCAGAAGCCATCCTGCCATGACACATCTGCCAGTCCCACACTACGTAATTTAGCGTATGGGCTTTCGCCGTTCCCTACCAGACCCTGTCCCTGCCCGAAACAGGTTACTGTGGCGATAAAAATCAATAATGAAATATATCCTTTTCTCATGGTATTCTTATTTTATAAAAATGTTTATTGTACGGCTCATTTTATCCCCTGCCTTATCGGTCACTTCTGCTTCTATAGTTGTCAATCCTTCTTCTTCGGAAGAAAAAACAATCTCTCCGTTTTCAATCGAAGCATTTTTACTGGAAACGGAATATTTTGGATCTTTGGTGAAGCCTTTAAAAAGATCTTCGGCCTTTAATCTCAGTTCTTCTCCTTTATTTAAAATATAATGTGGATGGGCCATCCAGCCCAGGTATACTTCAAGTTCTGTGAAGCCGTCCCTGTCTTCATCCAGGTTAGAATCAGAAAAATCGCCTTTTGCCGAATTTATATTCAAACCTTTGGCTTTTTCCCACCAGTCGGGAAGCCCGTCATGATCGGAATCCCAGTCTTGTGGGCGTGTTTCTTCCGGATAGTCCTCCCATCCTCCTACATCCTGTTCAGTATCTATCATTCCGCCCAGCTTGCTAATACGCCCTTTGTAGGTAAAGGTGCTATCAAGTGTTTCACGAATAATCCTTTTATCGTGTTCATCAAGTGGTAAATTGGAACCGACATCAGACAGCACACTTTTATAAGCTACTCTTGCTGGTTGGGTATCTACATAGGACGGGAAGAAAGGTTCATCTACAAAAGTTTCATAATCTACTTTTTCATTATTAGTGATAACAGATCTTCTTCCTTCCTCCTGATTTGAAAGATCAAAAGTTCCCGGCATTATATTACCGGAAAAATAGGCCCTTTGTGAACCTAAACCAACGCCTTCATGTTGCATTGTAAGGGCAAAGAATAAAGAGGTTGCCGGTCCCGGTTTGTAATAATTATTCACAAAATTCACTTCATGGGCACCACCATCGGTTGTTCTGTGACCCCAGTTGTAAACAACGTTATTTCTAATATCCAAGCGGCCGGTATAATAACCGTTCCCGTCAAGACCACCTCCCATACTCCAGTTTCGGCCGTAATTATGAGCTAAAAGGTTATGATGAAAACTGCCAATATCACCTCCAATGGTGGCGGCATATCCATGCATTTTTCCTTCTTCATATTTACTGTGACCCGCGACATTCAAAGCCTCGGAAATCAGTGTTCGCTGAAGTGTGATATTATGGGCACCACGCGAACTGAAAGATTCGTCTATGGTCCAGCTAATGGAACAATGGTCAATAATACTATGATTTGCTCCGGTGAGACCCATCCCGTCATAAGTTCTTCCGGCACCTATCCTTACCCGTAAAAAGCGAATGATCCCGTCATCCCCCGTAAGTCCTACAGGAGCTCTCGAAATAGTTATTCCTTTGCCGGGAGCGGTCTGGCCTGCGATAGTAACATAGGGATCTCCAACTACTAGTCTCGATTTCAGTTCAATATTTCCTGAAACCCTGAAAACGATAGTTCTTGGTCCTTTCACTTCTTCCACAGCGTAACGTAAACTTCCAGGGCCGCTATCATCAAGATTTGTTACTTCCACTACTTTTCCTCCACGGCCACCAATGGCAAATCTTCCGTATCCCTGAGCCCCTGGAAAGGCAAGCTGGGCCGGTTTGAATGACCATACATCACCTTTGGTTATCTCCCCGTCTTCATCTATCTCATCTACACGCCAGTAATAGGTGTCCATAGAATAGAGATCTTTCACTTCAAACTGATTCTCACTGATCTCTCCCTTGAAAAGATCGGAATCTTCGTTGGCACTTTCTACCTCATCCCTGTTCTTTCCAAAATAAAGTTTGTGTGTTTTTATTCCTTCCGGAGAATCCCACTTAAGACTAATGCCTTCTTCCATCATCACATGTTCATCACCATTTTCAGGCTGTGGACTACGTGCCTGGTTCATCATATTAGGCCCGTCCAGTTCAAACCCGTTCAATACAACTATTTCATTTTCTACTCCGGCATCTGGATCGGCTTCGAAACGGATAGTAACCGGTTTCCCCTTCTTAACATCAAATTTTATAAAGGACATTGCAGAATTAATGGTGGCATCGGTTCTATTAGAAGGCTCCACAGTATTTACAAGTTCTCCGTTCACGTAAATATTTACCGGGGCAAAGCTTCTCGCTTCAGGACTATCGAATGTATTATGAAAACTAAGAAGCGTGTGCTGACCTTCGGGAAGTCCTGAAATTTTCATTTCCAAAGCACCTTCGGCTACCAGCCCGTCATTCACCAGTTGTGCATAATAAGGGGCCTGTATCCCAGCTTTATACCAGCTGGAAGTAATATTACCGTTAAAAACTATATTCGTACTATCAAATGCTTTCTGAGCTTCCTCACCTTCTTCGATCACCCATGATTCATATAAGGGATCATTCACTTCATCCAGCCTACGCCCGGCGAAATCCAGATCTACCTTAAGGGTTTTAAACTCAGGTTGCTCTTTTTGAGATTCACACTGAATTCCCAGTCCTAACATGAATATCCCAAGTAATATTAATGTGGGTCTGCTAATATGTTTATAATTCATTCGTCATTATTTTTAAATTCAATTTCTCAGCTTCTGAAGCATTAAAAAGATTGATTATATCCTTTTTCCTATCAGCCGGTGTCACTTCAATTATTTTAGCCTGGCCATCTTCCAACTTAACTTCTACTACGGTATTTCCGGGGGCATGGAGCTTGAAATGCACATTCCAGTCCTTTGGCCATGCCGGGAAAATGAGAATCTTATCCCCTGCAGTTTGAAGCAGCATTTCCTGAAGGCCGATCATTCCTGAGCCGCCCCAGTTATGATCTGGCACCCAATCAAAACCGGGACCCCAGAAAGCCGGAAACCTCCGGCCTGAATTTGCCAGTTTAAGCTTGGTATATTTTGCAGCCTCGCTGGTAAGCCCCAGTCTTGCTGCAAAAATATTATCCTGTTTCCATCCCACATGACTCCTGAACCTTATGGCATCAGGATCAAGTTTCCAGGTATTCCGGGCAGTTTCCAGACCAGGTCTGCCGATTCCATAGATTCCCCATGGATACACCGGATATAATTGTGGCACTTCTGTATTGTTGATTCGTTCCCAGCTTTTTGCCGGTGCAAGAACCTTTTTACCTTCCAGTTCTCTATAATTCAATGGTGGAATTCTTTCCTGCAGTTCTTTTAAATATTCTCTCTGTTCACCTGAAAGAAGATCTTCCGGCAAATCGAGCATTTTTTCACAAACTACCTTAAGCGCAGAAATGGTAGAATTGGCGTTATAAGCCATTTTATAAGTTTCGGCCGCCGAACCAGGATATAGCACCAAATCCCCATTTGAATCAAATGTTCTGGCTCCCCTTTTATCGGCCAGGTATTGATAGTGCTCGTCAAAAAATTTAAGACTGCTCATTATAAATGGCAGGTATTCTTTAACTTCCTTCCCGGCATAATAATACTGGTCCAGCATCATTGCACAGAATTCAAGCACCGTATCCCACTGATGTTCCAGCCAGGCATTATACTGCATACCGGCATCATAATCTTCCGGCCGGTCCCAGCTATATTCCGAAGGATTGGGCAGGCCATAATTTTCGATCTGTTCGGTAAAGGAGGCTCCCTCGTGGCCCCAGTAAACTTCAGATCTTAACTCTGCATTCCTCAGCATTCTCTGGTAGAACCCGAATTGAGCCGGCATCATATCAAAATCACCGCTCTTCAGCATTGGCCAGTAGACCAGTCGCTGATTCTGAGCCGTCATGGTACCCCCTCCCCAGTTTCGAAAATCGGGAGTGAATGTATGCGTGGAATCTACAAAAACGGGATCGTAAGTAAAGAGGCCGCCATTAAATTTCGTGGGATATGTACCATAGGCATTGCTACCCAGCATATACCTGAAAAGCTGATAGTTCTGGCCTATCTGAAATACCGAATCTTTCTGGGTAGAATCGTTCTGTTGAGTATAGATGAAACTGCGATCCCAGAAATCATTCCACCAAGCTACCGACTTCTTCCTGGCCGTCTTCTCTTTCTCAGCATAACCGGAAACCGCTTTTGTAATACTGTCTTTCCATTCCCTGATTTTATCAGGCTGACTGGTGTGTAACTGAATTTTTATATGATGCTTTGAGACGGCTTTATCACTCTTCAGCATATAAGCTTTAAAATCGGTATCCTGATAAGTTCCCTTATAGGTTCCGTCAGGACTGAAATTCTTTCCGTAGATAAACCCTCCAAATGTGAGATCTTCGAGCGGATCCATCATCTGGTCTTTTACACTTTGCATTTTCTGTTGCTTCACTGCAACATCAAAAACGGTAGTATCACGGTTTCGGTGAAAAAAAAGAATAGCATTGCGGTCAAAATTAATGGAATCGGCATAGGTGATTATTTTTCCCTGCGGTGCCCATTTATAAGAATTGGCATTATTGGCGCGACCTTTTACCTCCCGGTTCTTATATCTCCAGTTTTCATAAGAAAGCCTGGCTTCAAGCTTTTTCTTGCTTTCAACCTCGAGATGAATCACCGGATCGAAAACGTCTACCCAGAATTTCACTTTTGTTCCGTTTTGTTCAATAACTATATAGCCATCTTCAAGAACAAGTTCCTGCCGGAAACCTTTATTATCTTTAAACGGGTTGGGCTCAAGTTCCAGTTTAAGCCTACCCAGTTTTAAAAAAGTATTATGTTCATCAAAGGTGCCGCTTCGGGAAAAATAAGCATAGACCTCTCCATTTTCCACCCACACATTCATCCCAATATCACCACCCCCAACCGGCATAGACTCCGAACTATTTTCGCTTTGTGTGGTCCAGACGGGATTATAGTCGGCAAGTTCAGGGATCTGAGCCGGCAGACTTAGAACCGTTAAAAATAATATGCCTGTAAAAATATGTTTCAAACTTGAATTTTTATTTTACCAGTCATCAGTTCTGAAAGATGATACCGGTAAACCGCCATTACTAAAGAGTTCAGCCTCAGCATAATCTTTGAATAAATATCTTATCGCTACAGGTTTTTCTACATGAGGAGAAGACAGCATTACAGACTTACGCCTAAGCACTGTTTTAGCAGGATAAAAAACCTTGTTCTCTCCTGCGATCTGAAACCCGGTCACCTCTTTACCGTAAGAAGTTAAACCGTTGGGAACATTATCAAAGGAAACAATTACCGTACTCCCTTTGATCTCCATAGCATTGAACTCCGGGCTTTGAAACTCAAAACCCTTTAGTCCATAAGTTTTTGCCAGAGCCAGATAGGCCAGACGATGACCTCCTTTTTTCTTCTGTGCAGGATGAATATTATCTTTTTCACCCACATCCATCAAAACCGCCAACCCCGAATTGTCAATTTCATGGGAAGCTTTTAACTGGGATTCTCTGAGGTATGCAGAATTATATTTTTCTACGATGGTATCGGGAGTGAAAACGCTGTAATCAAAAGGTGCGATCTGGGCAAAATAGAACGGGAATTCTCCCTGATCCCAAATTTCCCGCCAGCTGCTCACCATTTTTTTAAAAAGCTGCTTATACTGAAATGGCCGGTCATAATTAGATTCCCCCTGATACCAGATGGCTCCCTTAATACCATAACTTATCACTGGAGACAGCATTCCGTTATATAAGGCGGTTGCCGTTCTGTTAGGTTCGTCAATATCTTCCGGGGTTTCGGGAACATTTATGCTTTCGAAATCCTTCAGCATTTCAGCATTCATCCAGGCCTCGACATTGGAACCGCCATAAGAAACATGTATCAGGCCAACGGGAACATCCAGAACGTCATTCAACAATGATCCAAAATACCAGGCGGTTGCACTAAAATCGGATGTATATTCAGGGCTGGCAACATGCCATGCTCCCTCAAAGTCATTTTTAGGTTGAACTTTTGAATCTCTTGGAACCGTAATCAGCCTTATATCATCATTGGAAGATTTCACTATAGTCTCATTTCCTCCTGAAACGGGCTGACCAGGAAATCCTTTTAGCGGCATTTCCATATTGGACTGACCCGAGCATAACCATACCTCTCCGATCATGACGTTGTTAATGGTTTTACTCTGATCATTATTTTTGACGGTTATCGAAAATGGCCCGCCAGCTTTAGGAGTACTTACTTTTACCTGCCATTTTCCGGAATTATTAGTTTTTACCGAATATGATTCCTGAATCCAGGAAGTCTGCACTTCATATTCTGCATTCTTATCACCCCAGCCCCAGACCGGAACTTCGGTTTGCTGCTGAAGTATCATATTGTCAGAAAAAAGCGCAGGAAACTTTATCTGCGAAAAACCTGTTATTGAGCATAACAGGAACGTGAAAATCAATACTATTCTATATAATTTCATTTTACTGAAGGATAATTCGTCTTAAAATTATGAAATATCGAAGCTAAACCATCCTGCACCGTCTTGTCACCTTACTGCTTTTAGCTTTTTCAGGTCTTCTTTTCCGCCAGTAATTTGCAAGGAGTGATCCTGATATATTCATCCACGGACTGAATACTGCGGCTGCCAGTCCCAGGGTCGCCAGTTTCCCCATTACTCCTGCGAGTCCGGAAGCCATTCCACCATTTTGCATCCCGACTTCGAGGGCAACGGTCCTGGAAGAATTCTCATCCATTCCGAATAATTTGCTCAGCCAGTAACCCAGGGTATAACCCAAAGAATTATGAAGTATGGAAGCCAGCAATAAGAAAAGACCAATGGCAAGAAGGTTTTCCCGACTGGCTGCTGTGGTAACAGTCGTAAAATAAATGATCCCAAACATCGAAACCAACGGCATAAAATCCTGTATCTTCGGTAGTATAGTATAAATTCGATAATACAGATTTCCAAAGAGAATAGCTCCCAGTAAAAAGTTTATCAAGCTCACTATTTCAAGAGGCACTCCGCTAATTTGAGATTCCCAGAAATTCCAGAAACCGAATATCATTGCAAGTAACCAGGCCGCGGATATTAATGTGAGCATATTTACGGTCTTTCTGAAACCTGCCGAGCCTTTTCTCATCCCGTCAAAAAGCAAAGCCGCACCTATTGGAACGATCACTATTTTGATGATCTGGAAACACATATCCAGGAAGTTAATTTCCACATAAGTTCCCGCCAGAAGTTTCATAAGAAATGGAGTCATCACCGGAGCTATAAGGGTAGCCATTGCTGTTAACGTAATAGACAGTGTAAGATTGGCGTTGGCCAGATAAACCATGACGTTGGAAGCCAGTCCACTGGAACAGGAACCTATGAGTATGATCCCAGCGGCTATTTCAGGCTTAAAATCGAAACCAAGGGTCAGCAGAAACCCTATTACAGGCATAATGGAAAACTGACATACCAGCCCGATTAGGACCGCTTTTCCCATAGTTCTGAGCCCTGAAAAATCTTTCAGGCTCATTTGTGTTCCCATTCCGAACATCACCAGCTGGACCACGATGAGGATCACCCATTTATTCCTGAGGTCAAAATCACCCCAGTGCAGAAAGGCATCAGGATACAGCATTCCACAGATTATCGCCACAATGATCCATGCAGTGTACTGATAAGTTTTAAGGATGTGAACAGAACCTAATCCAAGCGCCAGGCTAACAGCTGTAAATACTGTTAGGGGAGGAATGAGGCCTGTATAACCCAAAATCCAAACCAGAAGAGTAATGACGAGAGCAACAAAGCCCGTCCATAAAGCGTAGCTGTATATTTTAGTCATTCTAGAGATTATCGGCCAGGTATTTCATAGCAACCGGCGGACTCGCCAGGATAGGCACCTTCTTATCTGCTTCATCAAGCTGATCTACTACGCGGGCCATGGATGCCTGCGCAAGAAGGATCACATCTACTTTTTCAGAAAGTTCCTTTAAAGCTTCGGCCACTTTGCGGTCGTGTTCTTCAGGTTTTCCCCCCATCAGGGCTTCAAAAGCGCCTTCACAAAGTTTCGAGGTAAGTTCTATCTCTTTACCTGCAGCCTGTGCTCTTCTTCTAACCAGATCACTTGTAGGTTCAAGTGTTGTGGATAAAGTGGCCACCACACCGATTTTTTTTCCTTCAGCCACGGCTTTATCGGCCATTGGGCGATCTACCCTAAGTACGGGAATGGAAGTAAGCAATTCTGAAGCTTCTACTGCCGGACCAATGGAAGAACAGGTTACCATGATGTAATCGGCCCCGGCTTCTTCAGCAGAGCCCACATAATCTACCACTCTCCTGGCCGTATCTGGTGTAAGTTTATTTCGCTGAATAGTATTTTTGATAAGACTGTCGTCTACGATATTAAATACTTTGATGTCTTTATCGGCAAGATATTTCTTTACCAAATCATCGAAGATCGGCACCAAGGTGGCCGATGTATGTATCAATCCTAACGTTTTACTCATAACTGATCTTTTAAATTTTTAATTATCATTCAACCTGCCATTTTGCAGTTCCACAAAATAAGATGGCGCTCCAACCTGCCCTCCTTTTAAATTGATCTCCATGCCGTCAACCGGCGAATTCTCTGCATAAGCCCTGCAGAGCGGAGCTCCCTTCACCAGGGGAGCTATCATTTCCACGGCATTGATACCCAGTTCACGGGCTGCGTAGCTCGAAGTGTCTCCACCTGCAATTACAAGCCTTTGCAATGATTTTCCCGTTAGAACCTGCCGGATGATTTTTCCCAGGAAACCTCCAAAATATCGGGGAAGCTCCATTCGTGATCTCTGAGAATCCCAGCCAAGCTCTTCGGTAATAGCCCTGGTTTTTTTTAGTCTTGGGTCTTCAGGACCCTTCGAGGTATGTAAGATCACACTGTTGCCTTCATTCAATAATCCTAAAATCTTATCGGAATAAACTGAAACGTCAGGTTCCTGCTCATACAGGAATTCAGGAGCTATCTCCACTTCCCGAAACCCATGCTCTAAGGCAAATTCGATCTGTGAAGCCGTAACAGGACTTACGCTTCCAGAAAGCACAAGCAGGGGTTTTACTTCTTCAAGTTCTTTCCATTCCAAAGTCTCTGTCAGAATCTTTTCTTCCTGCCAGTGATCTCCCAAAGCTTTTCCTATTCCAGATGAACCTACCGAAAACAGGGGTTTATCCTGATCTGCCGATTCATCCAGAATCCTTCCTATGATTTTCATCTGCTCTTCATAGACCCCGTCAAAAAATATAACCTGATGATCATCGATAAGTTTCCGGAGTTTTTCCTGAATTTCTTCGAATGGCAACTTTAGATCCAGCAGATCTACCAATCCGGATTTCAGCGGGGATTGCAAAGCCAGGTGGTCACGCAGATCTCCCTCCTTGGAAGGTGTCACTGGATGTTGAGCCATAGAAGGATGTTTATCAAGCCGGAAAATTTCTCCTTTACTGCCAATTCCCATCTGAGCGAAGAGATTTCCAAAGGCCATGTATCGTCCCAAATTAGGAGCGGCAACCAGCACCGGGATAAAATCGTTCTTAAAATGCTTTAAGCCACACTCCATTGCCACCCCAATATTTCCTATTTCGGGAGAGCTGTCAAAGGTGGAACAAACCTTATAATGAACATACCTGGGGTTGAGCTCTGAAATTTTCTGAAAAGCCTCCTCCAGGGTTTCTTTCATTTTAGCTGGTTCCATAGACCGGGTAAGTCCGGCAATTCCCAGGGCGTCAAGCTTCCCGAACTTTTCAAGGTCTTCGGCTGAAGGCGGCTTCAGAAACAATACAGTTCTGGCTCCTGCCCTGGTCATAAATTCCAGAGCATCAGTAGAACCGGTAAAGTCATCACCGTAAAAAGCCAGTAATAGTTTATCAGTTTCAGCCATTAGTTCTTATTTCCAAATTTTTGAACCGACTCGGCAAACTCTTTATACTTTTTTGCGGTTTCTTCAAGGGTTTTCCCCGAGACTGCTCCCTCCCAGGCCTGTTTTAATGCCCTTACTCCGGCACCGGGACCTGAAGGATGAGCCATGATCCCGCCTCCGGCCATATAAAGAAGATCGGTAGTGCCCGTAAATTTATAGGTATCAAAAGCCTGACCTCCCCACTGACCCGAGGAAACCACTGGCAAAAGATCTTTATAATCTAAAAACTCCGCGCTACAGGATTTTATAGACCTGATCACCGACTCATCAGACTCCCAGAACTTATTTCGGATACCGTTCACGTGTAACTGATCTACTCCCGCGAGTCGCCATAGTTTGGCATAAGCAGGAAAATTGATTCCAAGGAGCGGATGCCGGTTCAGCATCCCCCAGCCATTGCGATGTGCATGAATCGATAATTCACCTAAATCTGCAATTGCCTTTACGCCGGCCCAGCCCACACTATTAATGCTTATCATCGCGCAGCTGCCATCGTGTTTCAAAATGCTTTCATAGTTAGACCTCAGGGTATCCAGATCACCTGAAATATTAAAGGCATACATCGCTTTCTTTCCGGTTCGATCCTGATATTTATTGATCTCCTTCATTATCAGGCTAACTCTCTTTTCAAAAGGCGAATTGGCGGTTGAAGCCATAAGTTCATCATCCTTGATAAAATCGATACCAGCCTTAAGAAGTTCCTTTACTATTTCGGCAGTATTTTCAGGAGTCATTCCCACACTGGGTTTAATAATGGTTCCTATCATGGGACGGCCTTCTTCCACCCCTGCAAGACCTTTAGTCCCTTTGCCGCCAAAAACAGGTCCACGAAATTTTTCAGAATAAGATAAAGGCAAATCAAAATCATCAAGTTTTAATCCTGTAAACTGCCTTAATTCATAGAGATTACCCTGTAATGTAGATATCAAAGCAGGGATATTATACTGGAAATTTTCAATAGACCAGGATACACTTACCCTGGCTCTTTTATAAGAAGAACTATTTGAATCCCCGGGAATACTGGGATTTGAAACCGTCTCAAGTTCCTCTATATTTTCAACCTTTGCAGCAAAGCGTGCTTTCAGCTCCTCGGTTTCTCCGGGAACTGAAACAAAGGTCCCGCTAGACTGTTCCCCGGCAAGCACTGCCGCGGCATCTTCAAGCTTATAGGGAGTCTCTATTAAATAATGTGCTGTAATTCTTTCCATCTGGATAACGAGATTAATTCTCGCTATCCAATTTCTCTAAACTTACAGGAATAAGCATCCTGTTCTTTCATGGAAAACTATTGGTGCTATTCAGAGGTTTCGATCATTACCGGCCCCAGTAAACCGGCCTCTAATAATTCTTCTCCATCCAGGCGGTAAGGAGCGGTTGTCCAGGTTAACCTCTCCTCCTCTGGTAACTGCTGATCACCGATCAACCGGTTTCTCCAGGTATTGGTAACTTTTATTACCAGGTGATTCTTTCCTCTTTTTAAGGCTTTAGAAATATTGATTCGATGAGGAGATGTCCAGATCACTCCTATCTCCTTTCCGTTAAGAATAACCTCTGCCATATCTCCAATTTCTCCCAGGTTAAGCCAGACATCATTTGTTTTTCCTCTATAACGGAAGGTCTTAGAGTAAACTGCTGTTCCCGAATAATATTTAATATTATCATTATCTGATTCACTCCAGTCGAACAACTTATCTACGGATATCTCTGAAGCAGGGCCATAAAATTGGGGATCGAACTGGATTTTCCAATTCTCATCCAAAACCTTTTCAGTGCTGAATGATCTCCAGTTCTTTCCATTTTCCAAAGACTCTTCACCATCTTCTTTCTTTAAAAGAATAAAAAGGGATTCATTTTTACTGAATTTTAAAGAGAACACGGTTCGTCCCTCTTCTTTCTCCCAGGTATTGAGTTTTAATGTTTCATCGGTAACAGGATCATATAAAAAGGGAATTTTTCCGCCGGCTCTTATCGATATTTTCACCTCTCGTTCTTCAGCCTCCTGATTGGAGAAAAAATAGATCTCCTCCTCTTTGGAATTCCTGTGATTCCAGGCTATGCTCTCTGCTTCCTCTTTGTCAAGCCCGGGAAAAAGAACATCGGGGTCTATACCAATCTCTTTAAAATCACTTCCCAAATAGGGAAGCTCTATTACCTTTCCTTTTCCTATACTCCAGGCATTATAAGATTCTTCGGAAGCAGAATTTTCATATCCACTCCATAACTCATCAATGATATCCTGCCAAAGCTTTTTGTCAGGATCTTCTGAAAAACCGGATATCCTCTGAGGTTTTTCCGCCACAAAAACCGTGGCTCCATTTTGTACCAACTCCAGGATCTTTTCAGCTACTTCAAGAGACATCATTAGGTTGGGCGACATTTTCCGACTTCCGGGAAAAAGTAACGCGCCATATTCTATATTCCCCTGAAATTTCACTTTCCCGTTCACTACCCTTGCATCGTTAATCAAAACATCAGGATTGAAGGAGTCATATTTGTAACCGTTCAATGGATTTATCCAGTCTGAAAGATCGGTCAGATTCTTTGAGTAAGTGACCTCCTTTGGTTCCTTTGCAGTGGGCTGACCTTTATTTTTCAATCGTAATCTCTCAGATTCAAGCCTTTTCTCTCCAAAGACATTTGGAATAAAAGGTACAAGTCTGTCCGGAAGAACTGCACGTGAAGGCAATTCTTCCCCGGTAAAAACCGCGAGGTCCACAACCGGTGTTCCTTTTTGCAACTGATATTGTACTCGGCGGCAATATTCCACCCAGGCTTTCCCTGGTTTCCACCAGGTCTGGTCTCTTTGAAAATAAGATCCAACCCCATCCAGGGTCATGCCCGGCTTGCGATCTATCCAGGGGTTATGAACAAAAACATGGTAGAAATAGCGGTTGGCGCCAAGCGCATAATTTCGGTCGGCCATGGGTTTAAGATTACCCGGATATTCATCCCAGTCCATGCGCAATTCGGTAAAGGCTTCGGCCTGAATTATATTCTTTCCGTAAATATGTCCACCAGAAATGGCATCAAGCATATCATTCGGTTTATCATGGGTGGGACTTCTTAACCAGAATTCACCCCCCGGATAATCCACATTTTTAAAATGCATAAGAGCATCGCTTACCATCGTGGGAGCCACATTTTCTGAGCTGAACTTAATCCCAAGTTTCCCGGCTTCTTCGGCCATGGTTCCAAAGAAATTATCTACTATCAGTTCTGAAATTGTCTTTCTTACATCATACAGGATCTGCTCTGAAGTCTGAGCATTTTCAAGAGGAATTCCAGCCATTACAGGTAAATATTCCACCAGGTCATATCCGCGGCGCCTATTAAACTCCTCTCTGAAAACGGGTGACCAGTTCTGGCTTCCGCTTTCCCAGCTATCTATATGTAAAATGCTAAGTACCTCTGGAACAAGTTCAGGGCCAGCGACCTCAACGGCCTTCCCGAACCATTTCTCAAACTGGAATTTAATGGCTTCAGGATTGAATTTATCTACTTCAAGACCTTTTCCCGCGCCTCCAGTTTCATTTTCCTGGCCGGTGGAAGTATGACCAAACCTCATTATTTTCCAGTTACCGCCAGGTGCGTTCCAGGTAAGCTTTCCATTCTCATCAAGATGATCAGAAATATTGATCATCTCCTCCCTTTCGATAAAATCCTGTTCCTGGATCTGTTCTGTCGCCGGACTTATTCTCCAAACAAGACCAGATTTTCCCTGGTAATTATCAATTTTCGGCTCATTGGAGAGCACGATCCTGCTTACTTTTAAGGACTGTTTCCATTTTGCCGCATCAAGATCTTCGGCACCCGGTTCGGTTCCTTCAGGATCATACTCAAACCTGAAATATTTAGCCTTTACCGGTTCCACCGCATGAGTATATGGAATTCCATAATCCTGCCAGCCGTGACGCGGCGGAGTAAGTCTGCCCAAATCCTTAAAATTCTCTCCATCTTCACTTACCAGAAGCCTTAAACGATGAGCCTGATAGTTCACCCCTTTACTTTCGATGGTTAGGGATTTGCATAGAAATGGCTCATCAAATTCATACTGCACCCAACCTTTTTCATATAATTTGAATTCATTTTCCTTACCTGGATCAGTAAGAAAAGAAGCGTCAAAATTCTCTAAAGTAGAAGTCACTTCAGGTTGAAGCTGCTCAGAATTTATCTCCATTTGTTTCTGCGGAATGGCAAAAGTGGTAATTTCTTCATAGTAACCTTCATGGGTTTCAGGTTGCTTCAACTGAAGTTCAATTTTATTTCCCCCTTCAACTATAGTGTCGGTCCAAACCACTTTCTGCATGGACTGTTTGGGCTCGATCCATGGTCCACCGGCAACCGCAAAACCATCTGATGCATGCATGGCGATCTGAAGGTCAAGCCTGTTAGCCTCTTCAATGGCAAATTCCACCAACTCCCACCATTCCTTACTCAACTGCAGGATGGGCGGATCTATCAGAGGAGGATCGGTGGGACCTTTTATAGACATAAGATAGGCACCTTCGATTCCCGCTTCCTTCATCGCTTCTAGATCGGCCGTGATACCTTCTTTAGAATATGCACTTTGCATCCAGTACCAGTAAACCCAGGGTTTAGAATTCTGGTAAGCTCTATCGCCTTCCTGAGAGAACAATGGTTGTATGGTAAAAATTCCAAACAGTAAAACTATAAAGAGGATGTCCTTTTTCTTCATTAATAACCGAAGTTTTCTAGTGCAGTGTCTAAATCTCCATTTTGACCGAAAGGAATAAGATAGAAACTGTAATTATAATTTCCTGAAGGAATCTGGTATTTTTCCATAGGCTGCCCTACGTGAGACCAGCTGTCATTTCCACCTATGCCCATTTGTAGAAGATCAATATTCAAAGTATTGAAGCCCGAGTCCTTTAGATCGGTAGTATGCTCTGCCTCTTCCAGATTCTCCTGAGTATAGGGCCATGCGCTCATATTTAAGGGTTTATTCCGGGAAACCACCAGCAGGCCTTTATCCTTTTCCCGATTGGTTAAAGCCATCCAGCGAACCTGGGTTCGGTTGCCATTCTCCTGCGGCTTTACATAAGGCTCAATAAAATCATCCAGTTTTAAAGTATAATTACCAATTAAGAAACCGTGGTTACGATCGATGTAATTTTCCAAAGGCCCTTTCCCATACCAGGAAACCATATCATATTCTTCCTGTACTCCAATTTGCATTCCAATTTTAGGAATATTAGGCAGAGCTTCTGAAGCCTTGAGATGATAATCCACCTTAATGATCCCCGAAGCCTGAATAATATATTTGATACTCACCCTGGAACTATCTTTTACAACATTATATTCACTGGTAACCTCTATCTCTCCATTCTTCTTTTGAATACGGAAATCTTTTAATTCAGGGGATGCCTCATACCAGGGTTTCAGGATTTCATGAGGCTTCCAGCCTTTGCGATCGTTATCGGTCAACGGGCGAGTGAAATTTGGGAGAAGCGGAGCGAATATCTGCTCCTTCCCTTTATACTGATATGAATTCAGCGCTCCATTCGTCTTATCGAATGCAATTTGAAAATCTTCTGATATGATCTCAACTTTTTCCGGGTTTTCAGAAATTTCCAAAGTTCCTTTATAGTTGAGATCAGGTGTGATCTCAGGTTTTTCCTGCAGTATAAACTGATCTGTAGCTACGGGATATCCTTTTTTTGCCCAGGGCTTATCCTCCTTTAGCCGGAATTCGATATTCAGCAAATATTCCGCATCCCTTTTCAATTTTGGTAAAAAAGATCCGATGTTAATAATCGTATCCTTTCCTGCGGCTACATCCAGAGGATCCATTGTTCTTTCCTTTTCAACCATGCCATCTTTCAGCAAGGTTAAAACGGCATCGTAAACCGATAAGTTCTGAACCGAATTCCGGTTCTTAATATTTATTCTGGTCTGGTCTATAAGTTCAGATGCTGCAGGCTGATATACCCACTTATTCTCATACATCGCGGCTTTAGGCCTGCCATCTGAAGCAACAATTCCATTGATATTGAAATTACCGTCATGCAGCTTTTCGCCAAAATCACCACCATAGGCATAAAATTCTTCCCCGGTTTCAGGATCGGTCTTCAGTAGCCCCTGATCTTTATAATCCCAGATGCATCCACCGATGATGCGTGGAAGCGAACGAAATTCATCCCAAAGCTCCTTGAGGTTGCCGGTTGAATTACCCATGGAATGTGAATATTCCACAAAAATCACGGGTCGGTCATCCGTGCCCTCTTCCACTATTAATTGCGGTGTAAAAACTCCGGGATAAAACCGGCTAACCATATCTACGTAGGGCTCATCACGCGGAATCTCAACCCTGTAGGCATGTTCCTTAGGATAATCGGGATCCCGGGGATCAATATATCCGTCCTGCCGGGGATCTCCCTGTGCAGGCTCATAATGAAGCGGCCTGGTGATATCAAAATCCTGGACCCAGCCTGCCATAGAAGCATGATTAGGACCTTCGCCGGCCTCATTCCCAAGACTCCAGAATACGATACTGGGATGGTTCTTATCTCTTTCTACCATCCTGGTCATGCGTTCCATATAAGCATAGTTCCATTCGGGATCGTTACTTAACTTACCACCAATACCGTGAGTTTCAAGATTGGCTTCATCCATCACCATCAAACCGTATTTATCACATAGCTCATAGAAATACGGGTCGTTAGGATAATGGCTTGTTCGTATAAGATTAAAATTAAAACGTTTGATCGTCCTGACATCTTCTTCAATATCTTCCCTGGTGAGAGCTTTACCACGAACGGGATGATGATCATGACGGTTCACCCCATACACATAAGTTTCCTTCCCATTGATAAGAAGTTTACTGTCTTTCTCTGAAAATTCTATGGAACGAAATCCTACTTTAGAGGACTTCACTTCGGTTATGTTGCCTTCACCATCCTTCAGTATAAGAAGCATAGTGTAGAGATTAGGTTCTTCCGGGCTCCACTTTTTAGGGTTGGAGATCTTTTTTTCGAAAAACCCAAACCTTACATTATCCAGTCTCGGATAGGATTCATTGATAATTGCCGAGACCACCGTATCCAGAGCTTTTTCAAACACAGGTTTATTTTCAGCATCATATAACTGAACCTCCAGGCTATGGTCCCTGATGGTATCACCGGTAAGGTTTTCCATTTCAGGCCTAAGCTGAAAGAGCGCATCTTTATAATCTTTATCAAGTTTGGCCTGGTAGAAAAAATCGTCGATATGTAATTCCGGTTCGGCCATAATAAAGACCTCACGCTGGATACCGCTTAACCTCCAGTGATCCTGGTCTTCCAGATAGGAAGCATCGCTCCACCGCATGACCTGGACAGAAAGTAAATTTTCACCTTCCCTGAGATAAGGAGTGATATTAAATTCGGAAGGAAGAAAGCTGTCCTCACCATATCCAAGGAATTCACCGTTCAGCCAGACCTTGAAGGCCGAGCTCACAGCGCCAAAATGAAGAGTGATATTCTGGCCATTCCATTCTTCAGGCACTACGAACTTTCGCTGGTATGAACCCACTCCGTTGGTATCTGCGGGAACATGAGGCGGATTAATAGGCCTGAAAGGATAAACGGCACTTTTATAGATAGGAATATCATAACCTTTAAGCTCCCAGTTTGAAGGAACCTCTATCTTATCCCAGCCCTGAACTTCCTTTTTGTAAAAATCTTTTGGAGCCTCCTCTAGGTTAACGGAATATCGAAAATCCCATTTACCGTTGAGCATCTTCAAACGGCTTTTTTCCCTGTTTCCCCCCAGGGCATCTTCAATATTTTTATAGGAGTAGGCGGTTGCCCTTGCAGGCTCCCGGTTTATACTTGTCACCAAGGGATTTTCCCAGGGGGTTGGTTGGTATATTGTTGGTTTTTCCGGTATTCCGGCAGGATCACCTGTCACTGTTTGCCCTAAAGCGGGCAAACAAAAACAGGTACAACAAACTAAAACAAATAGGAAACATTTATTCTTTATCTTCATCTTTTTCTGGCTCTACAAAATGTAAATCACTTTCTCCAAGATCTTTTGAAGTGGCTACGGCAATACCCCTTTGAAAATGTTCATTTACCGCGCAATAAAAGTGATATACCACTCCATCTTCCTTCACTACGAAAGATTTGTGAGCAAAGGCGTTATCATAAGGTTCTGAGGGAGCAATAAGATCCTCTCCTTCCCAGTCTTTCCAGTTAATAAGGTCGTTGGACACGGCGAAACGGTTGAAGGCTCCATCCTTCCAGAAAGCGCCAAAATAGAACATTACCCAGGTATCATTTATGCGTTGTATAAATGGATCTCCGGTAATACCGGTATGATGATTAATAAGTGGTTCATCCCCGTAACGCTCCCAGTTTCTCATATCGTCTGAAACCGCCATGGCTATCCTCTCGGCTCCACGCCCAGGATTAATGCTATCACCTCTAGCATTGTAGTACATTATGAATTTGTGGCCGGTCTCTCCCTGGAAATCCCTGATCACCGTTTCTTTATACATCGTACTGTTATCATACCATTTAGCATCTTCGTCATTCGGAGTAAGAATAGGTTCCGGTAACCTTTTAAATTCCACAGGCTCATCCGGAAGTTCTTCAGTATAAGCCATTCCAAGGGAAAGCGTACCCGCTTCATAGCCCTCACTGTCTCCGCCAAAGTAGCTCATCCAGTATTTATCATCATAAGTTGTCCACTCGTAGCTTCCACCCCAGGTTGGGTCCTGTAAAGCTATATAACCTGCTTTCTGATTCCTGTCCCATTTTGTGGTATCATCAGAGAAGGACATCACTTTTCCCAAATGTTCCCAGTCAAGCAAATTCTGACTTTTAGCCATCCAGGTTTCATACCCTCTGCCATCATAGATAAGATAGGTCATATACCAGGTACTGTCTATCTTATAGACGCTTGGACAGTCCATTTTATAGGAATTATCCTCCGGTACCATAACAAGGCCGTACTTGTAAGGTGTCTTGATCTCATTGTATATCTCCTCCATTACCGCATCGGTAATTTCTCTTTTCTTATATTCCTTTTTTTCGGGTTGAGAAGAACATGAAATAATTAATGCCAGTAAGACAATATTCAGGAAAAAGGTATATGCTTTTTTCATTGTTGATCTAAAATTGAACTAATTCTTTAGCAGAAGGAACCTATATTTCCTTCAGTATTGCAATATAAAAGAATGTTATTTTTTCGGTATCCTGTACTTACTTGATATACCGGTCGGCAAATTTCAAATATTGCTCCCAGTCATATTCAGTTATATCGTGTTTACCAGACCGGATATGATATCCCATTCCATTTTTCATCACAGGATGATCGATTTTTGGAAAAGAAACCTTTTTGAAAGTTTCCTTTCCGAAAAGATTATAAACTGGCGAAGCATATTTAGCAGATAAGAACTCTCCTTCAGGATCGGAACCCGGATCACCTTCTGCACTTGCAATATAAACGGGTCTCGGGGCGATCAAGGAAATCACCATATGCTGATCAAAAGGCATGACCGCTTCGTTATTATTGAACTGGCGGAAATTCTTACTGAACCAGTGAGGGTTCCCGTTGTTAAGTCTGGCTATATCCTCGCCTACTTTTCTTTTAGACAGGGCCGCTCCGCCCCCACCCGATTCATTGCTGATCACCATTGCAAAACGTTCATCTTTGGCTCCGGCCCAGATCGCCGCTTTGCCCATTCGTGAGAAACCGAAAACCGCTACTTTATCTTTACTGATCTCCGGATCGGTTTCGAAATAATCCATGCAGCGGCTCAGGCCCCAGGCCCATGCTCCAATGGTACTGAAGTTATCGCCACGCTTCTGTAGATCCGGATAAAGGGAATGAATCCCATTTTGAAAATCATCGAAATAATCGGGATCCAGGTCACCAGCGTAAACTGTTGCCACTCCATAGCCTTTGTCGAGAATCATCTCTATAGGCCAGCGGCTGGAAACAGCTCCTCTCGATCTTTCCGTGGGATGATTATCTACTGATCCTCCCGCACCTATCCAGACCCATTTATCAGATAACCTGATAGCCGGATCGGGGTTTATCGCATGATTGCCTTGGAAATTCAAACCAAGAAATACCGGCACGGGCTCATCTTGCCCTTTTGGCAAATATATGAGCATGTCCAGCAGATGATAATCTGTTTTTCCTTCCAGATAAATGGCTACCTGTTTTCTCCTGGCTATTCCCCCAAGCGCGTTCTCAGAATCATCAAAGACGATAAATTTCAAATCTTCAGGAGCTTCGGGAGCCTGGCCATACATTAATTCTTTGAGCATTTCCAGAATTTCAGGCCGGCGTTTCCTTTTCCATTCTTCCGCACTAGTAATCTTAGTTCCGTCTTCCGCAGTGAGAAGATCGGGCAATTCACAGGTCGCCGGGCCCATCATTTCGTCTTGCTGAACAAACATAATGCTGGGAAGAGACAACATAAGAATCAGCAAAAATGATAGTCTATTCATTGCAATCAACTAGTTCTTCTTATACATTTTTGAATCCCAGTTTATCGGATGTTCAGGCCTGGTATTCTTAAAAAGGATGTTCTTAACCGAATCTCCCTTAACTTCAGCATAAATATCATTTCCTCTAACATTGAACTCGGCATTCTCAAAACTAAGGTTCTGAATATTCTGTAAGCTCATAAGGGAATCATCACTTTTCACTTTCAGATTCCTGAAACTTATATTCCTCGCATCTGAAGCCCTGAAGAAATCCCTGGTATTATTCACCTGAATATTTTCCAGAGTGACATCTTTCAGAGGAGATTCCGGAATTCCATATATCTTCACGAAGGTTTCTGCATTTTCAACCAGAATATCCCTAATCTTTACATTTGAAAACCGGGGAGTAAGCTCGTTAATTTCTCGAAGCGGTAACCTGCTGGCCAGTTCACCAACATACATTTCCTGCCCGAGCATATCCCATTTAAATGCCGTTCCTCGAAGGTTCATCCTTATTCGTTCATAAATGAAATTTTCACCCCCGCCGCCACGAGGACGTCTTGATTTAAACCTTATCCCGACCATGGTATTATCAAAAACGCAGTCGTGCATATAAATATTCCTGACCATTCCCGCGGTTTCACTTCCAATCGTGATCCCGCCATGCCCTTCTTTTGCCAGACAATAGCGAATGACCACATTTTCGGTAGGTTCATCTACCCGGATACCGTCTTCACCTCTTCCTGCTTTCATGGTGAAACAATCATCTCCATTGTTCAGGGTAGAATACTCAATAAGTACATTTCTGGAAGAAACGATATCTATCCCATCTCCTTTTGGAATACCTACAGAATTTACCGTTACCCCTCTGATAATAACATTATCACAGTAGACCGGGACAATGTTCCAGAAAGCGGTTCGCTCCAGGGTGACACCTTCTATATAAACATTTTTGCATTTTGTGGGTGAAATAAATGAAGGCAGCAGGACAGACTCTCCGTTATAACCTTCGTACACTCTTTCTTCTACCGGTTTCTCCAGAGGAACGAATTTCTCGATCACATTTTCGGTCATTTCCTGGTTTCGGATAGAGCCTTCTCCCGGGCCGTATAAAGTTCCGCTTCCTGTAATAGCGATATTCTCTTCTTCATAGGCATAGATGCAGGCACCTAACGACATTACTTCCACCCCGCCATGACGCGTAAAAACAGCCGGCCTGAAATCCTCAATTTCACCACTGAAATAAAGTTCGGCTCCAGTTTCAAAATGAAGGTTCACATTGCTTTTAAGGATAAGCCTTCCTGTTCTCCATTTTCCCTCAGGAACGATGACCTTTCCTCCTCCTTTCTTACTTACCTCATCTATAGCCTGTTGGATATAACCGGTATTCATTTGATCTTCTGAAGCGCCGTATTCAGAAATACTCACAGAAAAATCGCGGAATTCCGGCTTTTTAAATTCAGGCATTGGGAACGGGGCCGAAACAGCAGCTATACTATCTGGCATTACCTCAGCTCCAACCTGCTCTTTTGTAAGCAGCTTATCAAGCGGAAAGAGGTTTTCACTGCTTTCTTCCTTTTTGTCTTCAGCACATGAGAAAAGCAATAGCGAAACCACTAAAAATAACAGTGATATGATTTTTTCTCTTCTTGCGAATACCAACATAATTAAATCTTTTCGGGATCAATTCCTCCTTCAGCGCTGGAAATATAGGCAGCTTCCACACAGGCCATCGTATGTATACAGTCTTCAACGCTGTTATCGGGAATATAATTTTCATCCTGTTTTGCCTTCAACATCTCCTGCATAGAGCCAATGAAGGCGTGCGGGAACCAGGTACCTTGCATGGGAATCTCCTGCCAGTCTCTTTCATCATCGTAAAGTATGTACTCGAACTTATCGTCTTTTCCTTTAGGATAGGACTTTAAAACCCCAATCTCCATACGGCAGGCGCCTTCGGTGCCTTCAATTTTAATGAACGAACGCTGATATTTTTCAGAATATCCATGATTATGATTGGTGAGGATATTAGCCCTTTTAAACATCCCATAATCCATAATGATATTACTCTTAACAGATGCCAGGTCGGTACTCGCAGGATGCTTTATGGTCTTCGCATAGATCTTTTCGGGATTTCCAAGAAAAGAGCGTACCAGATCTACATAATGTATACTGTGAT
The DNA here is from genome assembly GCF_023805255.1 of Gramella jeungdoensis. Taxonomy (GTDB): domain Bacteria; phylum Bacteroidota; class Bacteroidia; order Flavobacteriales; family Flavobacteriaceae; genus Christiangramia; species Christiangramia jeungdoensis. The sequence goes on along the minus strand of NZ_JAMSCK010000001.1, from coordinate 813,999 downwards.
ACAGTATTTCCATACGGGGTATCGACTTTAAAAAATCCCATAAATGCCAGGGAGTAAATACATTTACGTTGATCTCAATATCACATATTTCCCCGAGTTGATCTTGGGCAAGGAGTTCTTGGGCCTTCCTGATGAAGGGTGCATAACGAAGCTGAAAATTGATCCCGGCCTTTAGATCCTTTTCCCGGCATAACTGCAGAATTTCTCTTGCCATCTTTAAGTCTTCCCCCATGGGCTTTTGAATAAGAATCACGGATTGATCAGGAATCTTTTTTAAAACCTTCAGGATTTCCTTTCCGGGCACGGCAAGATCAAAAACAGAATTTTCATCTACCTGCTCAATGATCTCCTCTAAACTGGAGTACACTCCCGGAATCTGAAATTTTTCAGCCAGGTTCCGGGCCTTTTCAATATCCAGATCAAAGATGCCTTTCACCTTAAATCCGGCGATCTGATATGCGGGCAAATGCGCATCCCTCACGATTCCGCCTGCTCCGATAATAAGTATGTCTGGTTCCTGACTCACTATGGCTATTTGTTTATATGGATTGATTAGCTTGTTGTTTTTTCAGCTTTTTCCAGCCTTTATAGGTAAGATTCTCATCAATATCCGGTTTGGGAAACAGATAACTTGCGAGCCAACCTACCACAATTAAGACTACATGACTGTATACACCAAGCATGTATTTATGTTGGGTAAAATTAAGCTCACCCAGGTCCAGTATTAAGTCTTTATTTTCGCCTGAACCTATACTTGTAGACGAAAGTAAGGCATAAGCAGTAAAAAGAACACATGCTGCAATTCCTATATTTATCCCCTGTTTATTGGCGCGGGGAACAAAAATTCCCAAGAGAAAGATCCCTACTATACCCCCTGAAAATATAGCATAGAGCATAAACACGATTCCCAGGACACCTTTATCCCCTGCTGAAACATAGGTTATCGCTACCAGAATAGCTCCAATCCCGGATAGAACAACGAAAATTTTTCCTGCTTTCAACCTCTTCATGTCGCTGGCTTCCGGCCTAAACTTGCTGTAAAAGTCATCTACTCCAACCGCCGCAAGACAGTTTAAGTCGGAGTCAAGAGAAGAAATTGCGGCTGCCATAAGGGCTGAAATAATAAGCCCAATAACTCCCACCGGCATTTCATTTAAGATAAAAAACGGAAAAACTGCATCGGCCCTGATATCTTCGGGAAGAGGATTCACACTCTGCTGATAAAAAACATAGAGCGCGGTCCCAATAAACATAAAAATCATCCAGATGGGAACCACCATGAGTACCCCCATAACAGAAGCCCGTTTAGCAGACCTGTCAGTTCTGGCCGTTAAATACCTCTGAACTATAGTCTGATCTGTTCCATACTTTTGAATAGCATAAAAAACGCCGTTAATTGCCATAACCCAGAAAGTAAGATTAACAAAATCCCAGTCAAATGGCCCCAGACTCATTTTCCCTTCAGAATTTGCCGTAGACAAAACGGCGCCCAGGCCTCCTTCCATTTTTAAACCAATAAAGACCAAAGTAATTATCCCTCCCAAGATCAATAACAAACCTTGAATCACATCCAACCAGATAACCGCTTCCATTCCACCAAGTACTGTCAAAATAATAATTGCAATTCCCAGGACAATTATAATTGTATACGTATCGAATCCCGTCATGCTTGCCAGTGCCAGGGAGAGAAGAAAAAAAACAGATCCCATTTTGGAAAAGTGGGTCAGCACGAAGGCCAGTGCGGTATATAACCGGGCAAAATACCCGAATCTCTTTTCAAAATATTCATAGGCACTCAAACCAATCACCTTACGATACATAGGAACCAGGAAACCTATCAGGGCAATAACTACAATAGGAACCATTAATCCCTGCACCAGTCTAACCCAGTTTGACCCGAAACCTTCACCGGGATACGCCAGAAATGTAACACTGCTGATCAAAGTAGCAAAGATCGAGATCCCTATTGCCCAGGAAGGAATATTACCTCCTGCAGAGAAATACTGAGCGGTATTGGACTGCTTTTTTGCAAAGCCCAAACCTACAGCCAGTGATACAATAATACTAACTACGATAATAAGGATATCTATCCAGTGAAGAGAATTTTGTTCCATCATTTAATTTTTAAAAAGGCCATATTTCCTTTTGCCATTTATAGCTTCCCGGTTTTACTGTTATAAAAAGATCTTTTTCTTCTTCAGTCTTCATCCGGATGACTCCCGGTGCAAATTCCTGTACGGGAGAAAATTTTGTATAATTTATTTTACTTAGTACAGCAAAGGCCGTCGCTCCGCCTTCAATAATAAGTTCATCTAATTGCTGGTTTTCCAGAACTTTATGCACCAGACTCGCAAATGTATTTTCAATAAGCACGGGAAGCTCCTCTTTATCTTCGAATTCCGGATTTCCCACTGCTGCAATGACCGAATTATGCTTTTTGATATCAGAAATGATTTTATCACTCCAGACCTGCATTTCTTTTTCCCTTTCCCGAGGCTGAAAAATCCTTTCTGGTATATTGTGAATCACCGCTCCCTTTCTTGCTGCCTTTCTGAGCGCATTTTTACTGTTCATATGGGCACTCCCACATATATAAAGACATTTATCCCCGAGATTTCCAGAAGGTTTTTTATCGTTATTGAGTTTGATCTTATTTTGCTTCAGAAGTGCTTCAAAGAAATTTGCTCCTCCTGCCAGAATATTGTCATTGCCTGAAGCTTTGGCCCACTCTTCTAAGTCTTTTACGGTAGCAGCATTTCCAATTATAATCCCCTTTGTCAAGGCCTGATCTGATGAAGCTACCTGAATGGTATCATGTTCTTCTTTTTCTATTAAATCGAATACATGGGAGGTTCTGTTTTCCGAAACTGAATCTGAAAAAAAATCGGCTTCCATTAAAGGTTTCCCCTGATAATAGTAAATGCCATTTTCGATTGTACGATCTAAGGAAGGGTTTGCCGGAATGAATATAACCCGGTTCTTATTCAAGAACTTTAATGCAGTATGCAGGCTAATCTTCACATGGCCTCGAAATACGGAATCCAGTTTAAGAAATATCATGGAATTTGGTAAATCCTTTACTTTTAGGAGAAGATCCTGAAGGATTTTCATGGCAGAAGATTCATCCCTGGCCCGCATGTTAGTTGCGAAAATCACCATATCTCCCTTAAAGTCATCATCCGAGGATGTATACAGATGGACATCATAACCATAACGCAGACCAATACCACCAATTTCTGCGGCACCGGTAAAATCATCTGCAATAACGATTACCATATTTCCTGATTATTTCTTTTTTGATTGGTGCAATCGAACGGCATATTCAATGGCAAGAACCATAGCATCCGGGCTGGCGATATTCTTACCGGCGATTTCCATAGCAGTTCCGTGATCTACAGAAGTCCTGATTATTGGTAAACCTAATGTGATATTCACTCCGCGAACACTCTTCATCTGCTTCTTTTTCTTATCCCAGTTAAAACCATGAACTTTAAATGGAATATGGCCCTGGTCATGGTACATTGCAACACAGCCGTCATAAACTCCTCCAATTGCTTTTGGGAATAAAGTATCCGGCGGCACAGGCCCTTCCACGTCATAACCTTTTTCCTGAGCCTCTTTTATGGCAGGAATTATTTCTTTTTCTTCTTCATCGCCAAATAATCCACCATCGCTGGAATGTGGATTCAATCCCGGAACACCCAGCTTAGGATTTTCTATTCCTATTTGTTTACAGGCATCATGCAATAGTTCAATGGTATCCAGTACCCGTTGTTTTTTAACAAGATCACAGGCCTGGCGTAGTGAAACATGAGTCGAAACATGAATAACACGTAGATTTTCTTCCACCAGGAGCATAGCATACTTACTGGTATTGGTGTAATCTGCATAAATCTCAGTATGGCCGCTGTATTTATGACCGGCTTTGTTAATGGATTCCTTATGGATAGGGCCGGTGACGGTAGCATCTATAGTGCCTTCCAGGGCCAGACTGATCATCTTCGTTACATTTTCAAAAGCCGCATTCCCCGCCATTGCAGAAACTTCGCCCAACTGAAGTTTTTCGAGATCCACGTTCTTCATATCGAAGACATTCACCATTCCTGCCTCATCAAAAATGGCCTCTGACACATCACTGATTGGGTTAAGTTTCAGATCAAGACCGGTGATTTTTAAGGCATTTTCCAGCACTCCCAAATCACCAAAAACAATGGGTCTGCATTTATCTGTCACCTCAGCAAGCGTGACTGCTTTCACGGTTACTTCAGGACCAATACTGGCGGGGTCACCCATTGAAATTCCTATTATTGGTTTATTCTGATTCATTTCAATCTTTTTATTTACTGGTATTATATTGTGAATATTTCTGAAGCACTTCTGCCTCTATTTTTCCCTGTAATTCATCAGAGATTTGGAGCATAGGAAGTTTTACTTTGTTCGAGCACAATCCGAAGGTTTGCATCATGCCTTTTAAGCGTGGTATAGCCTCACTTAATAAATTCCCAGCCTGATAATACGCACTTATTGCATTTGTTAATTCCTGTAATTGATCAGCTTTTTCAGAATTGCCATTTGCGGCCGCCTCAAATAGGTCAGAATATATGGAGGGAACCAAATTGGCAGTACTGGGAACGATCCCATCAAGGCCATTTCTTACACCATATGAGGACTTCGCAGCCCATCCTAAATGAAAAACGAAATCTTCGCGATCTTTCCATTTATCCAAAGCTTTATCCAGGCGGTCATCTCCGCGTTCGGAATCCTTAAGGCCTATAATATTATCATGTTGGCTCAACTTATCAATGATTTCTATAGACAGGGAATGATTTGTTGTTGCGGGCATATTGTAAAGAATCAGAGGCAGTGGTACAGCATCGGCCAGTGATTCGAAATAATGAAGCATATGATCATCAGACAGGGGATAAAAGGCCGGTAAATGAGCCACAAGCGCGTCGACCCCCACATCCCGAAATCGCCTGGCACTTTCCACACTTTCGTCAAAACAATTTCCTGAAATGCCAGCATAAACCGTTCTCCTTCCGTTTACTGCCCTCGTAACGCTTTCGGCAAGAAGGCTTTTTTCAGATTGTCTTACAGACAATGCTTCCCCCGTAGTTCCGAGAATAAAAACGGAACAGTCATTAGTCACCAGATTTTCAACGATCCTTTCCGAAGCATCTCTGTCAATATCAAGATTGTTTGTGAACGGAGTGATCATGGGCACTATAACCCCCTTAAATTTATTCATATCTTTTAGTTCCATTTTCTTCAAAATGCTGACTGATAAATATATTTCGCATCGTGCAGCGTTACTTCTCTCAAATTATTCTTCAGTAAACGCTGAACTTTTAAGGCATTTTCAGCCAAAAGATCTATGGAAGATTCCGGAATTTCCAGATCGGAAAGCTTTGAAGGGATCCCGCAATCACTATTTAATTTCCGGATGATCTCAATACCTCTTTTTGCAATTTCTTCTGGAGAATTTCCCTTTTCTGCTCCAATAGCCAGTGCAATTTCTGAATATGGCCCAATTGCTTCCGGTAAGTTATATTCCATTACATAAGGTAAAAGCACTGCATTAGAAAGGCCATGAGCAATATGGAATTCAGTACCCAAAGGATAAGAAAGAGCGTGCACGGCAGCCGTATTAACGGGTCCCAGGCACATACCTCCATATAAGCTACCCAAGGCCACATTGGCTCTGGCTTCTTCATCATCACCGTTTCGATAGGCAATTGGTAAATATTGAGCTATCAATCGAATTCCTTCCAGGGCAAATACATTAACCATAGGATGGGCAAAATTGTTTGCATATGCTTCCAGACAATGGGTAAGCGCATCAATACCGGTGGCCGCTGTTACAGATGGTGGTACACTATGAGTTAATCTGGGACAGATATAAGCTGCGTCCGGCACTAAAAAAGGACTTATTACTCCTACTTTATTACCTTCATCATCTATAAAAATAGCGTTTGGCGAAACTTCACTTCCAGTGCCGGCAGTCGTTGGCAGACAACTTAAATAGGTCTGACGTTCTTTTAAGTTGCCAATTCCCTTTACCTCTTCAAGACTTTGCGTGTTTTTTAATTGCGCAGCCACCAGCTTGGCAACATCCAGCACACTTCCACCTCCAATGCCCACTATACTATCAGCTTCATAGGATCTGGCGTTTTCAAGAATAGTTTCAAATTCAGAAAAGCTGGGCTCCTGTTCTATTGATTTATCCACATAGATTTCAATCCCTTCCTCCCGCAAATTTTTGATACTTCGTTCAAGTAAATTTTCCACATGCTCCGTAATGAGCATATATAATCGGCGGTTCCCGGTTTTCAGGTAATCCTCTATAAATACCTTTAAAGAATCATCTCCAAAGGAAAGCTTAGCGGGATTGAGTAAGTTTATTGTTCTCATCACATTAAAATTTATTGTCTTCTTCGGTTAATATGATCGCATCAGGCCGACATGGAATTCCCTATCGTTAATGACAATACTGCAGCCAGCAGAATAGCAATGGCCAGGACAAGTATAAAGACCGTCTTTCCTTTGGCTTGTTTCCATTCCTTTAAAGCCAGTCCCGCGAGCATACTGAAAAGTACCAACATGATCATATGAATAGCCCAGCTGGTAAACTTGTAATCTCCCATACGCACATGGCCGAGGCCATAAAAGAAAAACTGCGAATACCAGAGCATACCGGTAATAGCGGCAAGGATATAATTCAGATTAAGCGGTACATTCCCGGCGGGTTTATATTCTCCCCAGGTCTTATTCTTATTATGCAGAAAAACACAATAGATCCCTGTGGTTAAAAAAGCTCCTGTATTTGAGAAAATATAGACTACGTTTGTTTGAAAATTTCCCGCCCCATAATCATAGGCGATATCAGCAATTGGCTGACCCTGATCTATAGCGAACCCATAAAGGGCAGAAAGCACTCCTGCCAGCAGACATAAAGGCAGACCTTTAGCCACCGAAAAATTTGAATCTATCTCTCCTATATATTTTGAAAGATCAATTTCCTTAAAGCGTCCGGCAATTCCACATAGGGCTATTCCAACAACCCCCAGTATCATTCCTGTTATAAGCCATCCCGCACCTGGCTGCTGCAACACCGCTCCCAGTTCACCTTTCACAAAAGGCGGCAGCAAAGTGCCCACTACACATGAAATTCCAATCGAAATAGCATAAGTGAGGGAAAAACCTATGTAACGAATGGCAAGGCCAAAAGCAGTCCCTCCAATTCCATAGGCAGCTCCGAGTACGAAAGCTTTCCACATGGCATCAGCAGGGGCTTCTTTCAAAACCGTAACTAACTCCGGGATCGTTATCCAGGCAACGAGTAGCGGAAGGAGAAACCAGCATACAAAGGCCTGAGCCAGCCAGTAGGTTTGCCACGACCATTTGATCACTTTCTTCTGCGGCGTGTAGCATAACGCAGCAAAGGCGGCTCCTACGGCATGAAATGCCACTCCTCCAATTACACTCATTAAGTCTTAAGATTTAAATTATAAAATCGATTAGCATTGTTAAAGCTGACTAATTCCAGCTCTTCATCATTTAAAATTTCTTTCAGGCTTTCTTCATACTGCTTCCAGGTATAGGCGTAGCTTCCGGCAAGCAAAGAGACAGGCCAGTCGCCTCCTAAAAAGCATCTATCTGTTCCGAAGTGCATAAAAACGAATTTGATATAATCGTTTATTTCAGCCTTTCCCCAGGAATCTGGTTTTCCAGAGGTAGTTCCCATTCCGGAGATCTTTACATGAAAATTTGGATATTCTGAAGCTTCCTTCATCAGGTCTCCCCATTTTCCATACTTAAGGTTTTGCTGAATTGGCGGCTGATTTAAATGATCGAACACCATCCTAAGCCCCGGAACTTTTTTAGCAACTTCAAGCGCTGTTTCAATATGTTCTGGAAGTATACCTACCAGATCAAAAGGCAGGTCATGATCAGCCAGTATTTGTAAACTTTCGAGCACCTTTTCCTGCAGCAGCCATCTTGGATCCTTCTCATCATGGATAAGATGCCTGATCCCTTTGAAATATTGATTTTTAATATATTTCTCTTTCAAAATAGCCTTGCACTCTTTCGGTTCTTGAAGTGGAAGCCACCCCACTACTCCTTTAATCCATTCATTATTTTCGGCCACTTCCAGCATCCAGTCGGTATCCTCAAAGTTATTGGCAGCCTGCACCAGCACTCCATATTCCACATTAGTCTTCTTCCGCTCTTCTTCCAACTCTTCTATAGAATAAGTTCTGTTAAGAATGGAAGTATCTTCTTCCAGCCAGGAATACCTCGCCTTTTCAAAATCCCAAATATGAATATGTGTATCTATGATCTTCATTCCTGTTCCATTAATCCAAATTCACGCACGATAGCATCATTATGTTCTCCTAAAAAAGGGGCCCCTTTTTCAGATTTTAAGATTTCACCATTCACACGAACCGGACATCTGGTTGTTTTGATCTCCTGTCCTTTGCTGGTAAAAACCGTCATCTCCATATCCAAAACCCGATAGCCTTCTTCATCTATTAGCTCTTCGATATTTAAAACTTTCGCGCACCAGATATCTGCCGGTTCCAGTATATCCAGCCAGTACTTTGTTCGTTTTTCCTTAAGATGACCGGCAAGTATCTTCTTGATCTCATCTCGTAACCTGAACCAATTCTTTGGATCGTCATATTTTTTCAATGGTGGACAATCGAGCAATTCTGCCAGTTTTGGAATACTGCCCATAGCAAGGGCTAAATATCCATCCTGAGTTTCATAAACTCCATAAGGAGCTGCAACATAAGAATGGGCGTGATTCTTTTCACTTCTTTCCGGTAGTTCCTCCCCGTCATTCAGGAAAGTGGTAAATACTTCGAACTGAAAATCCAGGGCCGATTCCAGCATACTCACCTGCACCAGACTTCCCTCGCCGGTTGCATCCCGCTTTACCAGTGCAGCTAAAATTCCCTGTGCCAGATGAGTCCCGGCAAGAATATCCACTACACTTATCCCCATGGGAGTCGGGATCTTTGAGCTTTCAGCATTCAGATATGGTAAGCCCGAAAGTGATTGCAATAACAGATCCTGTCCTGGAAGATCTTTCCATTCACCTTCTTCTCCATATCCACTGATCCCGGCATATATTATTTTCGGATTTATCTCAAGAATTTCCTCATAAGAAAAACCCAGTCTCTCCATCACGCCCGGCCTGAAATTATGCATCACAACATCGGCCTTCTTCAAAAGGTCTTTTACCTGTTGTTTATCCTTTTCATCTTTAAGATCTGCCGAGAAGCTTTCCTTGTTCCTGTTGATCGTATGAAAAAGGGTGGATTCGTTCGCCACTTCAATTTCAGAAACATACAGTTGCCGACAAATGTCGCCCGTTCCGGTTTTCTCGATCTTTATCACACGTGCTCCAAAATCAGCCAGTCTCAGGCTGGCTGAAGGACCAGACAGAAATTGTGAAAAATCCACCACCAGTATTCCCTCTAATAATTTCATACCGGTTTATCGTTTAATTCAAATTCCTTTTTAACCGAAGCTGTATGTTGCCCCAGGTTCGGAGCCGGCCAGGCACCCCATAGTTTTTCACCATTAATTCGTATAGGACAACGATTGGTTTTAATACTTTTCGACCCGGGAATATCAATCTCCTGTTCGAGTTCAAATTCCTTATAACCCTTGGTTTGTTTTAACTGTTTCCAGTTCTTCAGATCGGTAGCCCAAAGTTTCCTGGATTGTAATTTTTCCATCCAGAACCCTGTGGATTCTTCTTTCAGAAAATCCACCAGAACTGATTTTATTTCATCTCTTTTCGAAAATACCATGGACTGATCGTAAGCTTCTAATCGGGGACAGTTCAGAGCTTTTTTAAGCTCCTGCAATGGAACCATCGCCACAGCTATAAATCCGTCACTGGTTTCATAAATTCCGTAAGGTGCACCCAGAAGAGGGTGGGCATTATTTACCGCGGAACGCAAAGGTCGCTTCCCGCTGACGAAATAAGTAGTAAAGATTTCAAACTGGAAATCGATCAAAGATTCTAAAAGACTGATCTCAACTTTCACAGCTTCACCTTTTCTGTTTCTCGAGATCAGTCCGGCAAGAATTGCCTGCACTACCTGCGCTCCACAGAGAATATCGCCGATAGCCAGGCCGAAAGGAGTTGGGGCGTCGTCCCTGTCACCACTGTTAAACATTAGGCCGCTCATGGCCTGTAACAATAGATCCTGTCCCGGTTTTTTTGCCCAGGGACCTTCCTTTCCATATCCGCTGATCTCAGCGTAGATAATCTTAGAGTTGATATTTTTAACCTGTTCAAAACCAAGGCTCAGTTTTTCCATCACTCCGGGGCGGAAATTATGTATCATCACATCGGCTTTTGAGATAAGTTTTTTAATTTCAGCCAGTTCCTCTTCAGATTTCAGATTGGCGGTATAACTTTCCTTATTCCTGTTGATAGTATGAAACAGAAGTGAGTTCTCTTCAACCCACTGGTCTTTGATAGGCAAAATCCTGCACAGATCGCCCTTTCCGGGATTTTCAATTTTGATCACCCTGACACCAAGATCGGCCAGGCGCAAACCCGCAGACGGCCCCGAAAGGTACTGGCAAAATTCCAGGACCAGAAACCCCTCCAATGGCTTCGAGATTTGATCTTTTCTACTCATGCATCTTTTCCTTCAAACTTTGCTGATAGATCTCATTGATAGTTTCCAAAGCCTCTTCAGCCTTAATTTTTTCTAATAAAAAGTCCTGAACCGGGTCTCCGGCATGATCCTGAAAATGGAGGTAACCGTTATAACGCGGCCTCTGGTAGGAATTATCAAGAGATGCCAGTGTATCCTTAAAACAGTTATTATTGAACTGATTGTTCTGTTTGTCAAGCCAGGCTTTTCTATGGCCAGGCTGACCTCCGTGCATCACAAACTCTGTAGACTGGTATTCTTCGGAACCAGCCATTGCTGCAAACTGAAGCGCTTCCTCTTTATGCTCACTAAAAGCGGAAACAGAAAGACCTGTCCCTCCCAGGGTACTTTTAAGTTTCTGACCGGGCTTAAAATCCACTAAATCTCCATAAGTGATCTGGTATTTGGCATAGCCCCGCCTGGTATAATTAGAATAACCGTATGCAAACGGGCAGTACCAGTAATCGTTGGAGCTGCTCATCATTTCAGCAACCTTTATAGGATTGGCTTCAAACATTCTTTTTTCCAGTAAGCCGTAAAATTCAGCCAAACTAGCCAGAGCCTTCAGGCCTGTTTCTTTACTAATTACTTCTTCTTTATTCTTAAAAGGAATTTCACCATGAACCTGGCAGAACATATAAAAGTTCATCAAAAGATCTATTGGAATAGCCGGAGCAGCAACTTTTCCTTTTCTGGCCAGATCAAGAACCTCGTCCCAGGTCTGAGGTACCGCAACTCCATTATCATCAAGCAGATCTCTTCGAAAACTAGGAACGGGCGCTGCCGCATCTATCGCCAGGGCCCACTGGTGGCCGCCATAATTATAACTGTCGTGCGAACCGCCTACCTGATTTTCTTCCTGATTCTTTATAAATTCCTTAGAAAGGTACTTTTCCAGAGGCAATACACATCTGGTTGCCGCAGCGCAGCCTACCCATGGATGATCTATCACCAGTAGATCATAGCTTTCGGTAAGTTTTTCAATAGGGTAATCGGCGAATTCCTGCAAGGTTCTTTGCCGCCATTCAATATGAACATCGGGATATAGTTCTCTGAACCTTTGTGCACAGGCCTGTAACGGAACCAATCCACGTGTATGTCCCCAGGTTATACCTTTCAATATTTTTGGAGAGTCTCCCATTACTGAGCTTTCTTTTCAGTTAACAATAAATGCTCACAAAGCATCACCAGTTCGTCGTTCTGATTGAAAACCTCAACCTTTTCAGTCACAAGGCCATATTGAGGTTTTTTGTGATCTTTCTTATCTGAAATACTGATCTTCACTTTGATGGTATCTCCGATAAAGACCGGTTTTGTAAAGCGAAGTCTTTCATAACCATAGGTCATGGCTACTTCATTAATGACATTAGCTGTCATCCCGATAGCTACTGAAAAAATCAGCGTACCATGCGCGATACGTCTTTTAAAAGGCTGGGTTTTGCACCACTCCTCGTCCATATGATGCGGAAAGAAATCCCCGGTCTGTCCGGCATGCATCACAATATCGGTTTCGGTGATAGTGCGGCCGATAGTAGTACGCTCTTCACCGACTTCAAATTCTTCGTAATATTTTTTTATAAACATACATTCGTTTTAGAAAATTTCCGGAATGCTGGTTACAGAACCCTGTAAGAAACCCTGTATTCCTTTCCCGGTTCAATATTCATCTCATATTCGTTCTCTCCAAGACTTTTAATTTTCGCGGAACTGCGAGGCTTGGATTTACTTTTGAAAATCAGTTTTCCTTCTCCCTTCACTCCGGTAAGCTTTATCTCCTTCTGATCGATGTAAACTTCAATATCCCCATTTGGCGTTGGAACTTTACCCTCCATCCATTTGAGGCCACCTAAATTGGGACGAATTTCATATTCTGCATATCCGGGAGCTGTTGGCTGCACACCCAGATAATATCTTCCGAAGAGATAAACAGGGCTCGCTCCCCAGGCATGGCAAAGGCTTTTTCCATAAGGCCTGCCGTACATGGCAAGCTGATCTGCTCCTTCTTCGGAGGGATCATATTTCTCCCAGAATGAAGTAGCTCCCAACTCCAGCATTCCGCCCCAGTAATCCCGGATTTCTTCAAGTACATATTCCTGCTCTCCCATTGCACAAAGAGCTTCTAGTTCGTAAAAACGCATATAAGGCGTGGTGATCTGCAAAATATCATCATTCAGAAGCACATTTTCCTTTACGCTTTGCTTCTTCTCTTCATCAAAATAGTTAAAGAAGATACCGAACATATTCGCATAGCGTGTCACAATATCCTGCATCTCCCCGTCAATTCGCTGGTGCTGCATCACCTGTTCCTCCTCATCCCAGAAGACATCGAATAACTTGCTTTTCAATTCGGTTGCCAGCTCCTCATACTTTTTCTGATCTTTGGTTTCACCGGCGATTTCAGCACTCACTGCCATAGCTTCCAGACTGCGCGCGAGCAGCATTTGTTCAAAACTCACTTCACCGGTCTTAGGAAGACCATCGGCCCAGTCTATAAACACCCAGTCTCCTTCTAGTGGTTCCAGAAAACCCGCTTCGTTACGCCTGCCTAGAACAAATTCCATCAGACTCTTAATACGCGGATAAAACTTTTTAATGAAGGTGGTATCTCCGGTGTAGAGGTAGTAATCGTAGATACCCCCAAACCAGTACAGCGAATAGTCCATAATGGTATTGATATGTGCCGTTACGGGCTCTTTTCCCCGAAGTGCCAGAAGAGTGCGTTCTACTGATGCCTCATCGAAGAATAAGTAATAGTTCATCAGGTAACTCTGATAGGCGTCGCCAGACCAGATCCACCGATCCCGTTTGATCCCATCGATGAAGAATTCCCGGGTCGTTAGATGCATGGTGTAAGCAGACACATCCCAGATCTCATTCAGCAGCTCATCAGAAGAGTTGAATTCACCCCGGTAATCCAAAGGCAAATATTCATAAAGCATGGAAATAGAATCATATTTTATCGTGGGATCGGTCTGTACCTGTACATAGCGGTAAGCTTTCGATTCGTCATGAGTATAAGTAGAAGGCTGACTCCCATCGAATTGAATATAATCCAATGTTTCACAGCGGGCTGAATCCAGGGCCTCCTCCCGGGATTCCCCGTAATACAGCGAAAGCTGCCCTTCGCCTTCCAGGCCGTGAACTCGAATATAGCCAAAGGTTTCTTTGCCAAAGTCCACCAGTTCACCCTCGCCTACAGGCTCAGTACTTTCCGCAGCCCAGGGTTCAGTTTTCAATCTAAATTCGGAAGGCTTATCTTCAGGAGAATGAAATTTCCAGGAGCCTACAGGTTTCCAGGGCGTTCCTGATTGCTGGGCATTCCCCTCTTCATCTATCCAGAGTTTATCTTCATTTGTAACTATCCAGGATTCATCAGAGTTAATATAAGTGCCATCGATATAAATAGCCGGCAAAAATTCCTGATTGTAAACCTTCAGGGAAATCTTATGTTTTCCCGGTTCGATAGTGACCGTTTCAGGCTGGCCATAGATTTGCTTACCATCCACAAGCAATTGAAAAGGGCCTTCTGTGTGAATATCCACCTCATCCTGCTCCGGAATATCTACTTCGGTTTGAAAAGTTACGAGTGGATAAGGACTGTAATAACGCCAAAGAGGTGGAAACACAGCCTCACGTTCCGTACGCCGCACCTGCATTTTATTGCTAAGCCAGATTTCAAAATCTCCGGGATACCAGATCCAGGTGGCTGATTCATTTGCTTTTGAAGTCTGGGCTTCAACAGAAAAGGGAATAAATAAAAGAAGTGCTATGAACCCGACAAGTAATTTGTGAAGTCTTATTTTTTTTAGAGAATCTCGCATCAAGAAATGAGTTAAAGTCTAAAAATCCTAAAAAATCACTGATGTCTTATCCTGTACCTTCCTGTGCCGGTCATTCAAACAACCAGTCTATCGCCCTTTTTCCTTTCACCCCGACATCGCGGCTTTGAATCTTCTGATCTGCCTTGATGAATCCAAGAATCAGCACGCGCCCTTTGCCTAATTTGAGCTGATGTTGTCCAGGTTCAAATCTGTAAGTATGGATATTGATCTTTGGAGCATCATCCAGTTTCAGGGCATTTGCGAGGGTAATATCGGCCTGCCCCCGGATATTTCCGGCAGCATTGGTCTCCAGGGTTGGGGCAACCAGGTTATCAGGATCTTCGCTATCGAAATAACCGGTAATCACTTTTACGGGTTTACTATTCCTGAATTTCAGGACCGTTCCATTTTCCACCTGTTCCTGTTCCTGGAATTTAACGCCGGTAAGCCTATTTAATTCAGGAGCAAGATCAATGATCTGGGCGCTCATTCTATCATAGACCAGAGTACCGATTTCCACTGGATATCTCTCCTTCTCTGAAAGCAATTCTATTTCTGCCGGTTGCCAGGCTTCAATTTTTTTCTGCTTTATGTTACCGGAACCAGCTTGCTGAAGTTTATAAATATTCCTTCTTAAATTTTCATATTCCTCCACAAAAAGAGGGAGCATTTCTTGCCAGGTCTTATACCTGCCTTCATTCCCACCAATCGGAATTCTCCTCATGCTGGTTTGCATGCTATTGGCATATAAATAATGATCTTTAGTAAGATCCACCAGCGTTCGGTAATGTTTAAGGCTTTTGTCCAGGTGCTTTGCGGCTTCTTTTAAAGTTTCCAGGTTGCCGGAATGGTCATATTCGAGCACTAATTGCGCTGCTTTCACCTTTTCAGAAAAGAATTTCGCAAAAGCGTTGTACGCCTGCATATCATTCTGCAGCCGTTTAAATTCTGCTATATTTTCACTGACTCCTTCAGCCGCCTTATCTATCGCATTTACCGCTTCCTCGCCGTGCCTGGTAATTTCACTGATAATTTGCGGCGGGGTTTCCCCGGAATGAGGTTCATTGTTCCATTCTTTTCTGGCATAATCTATCAGGATCTCCCCTTTTGGCCCAGTAGATTCATAGAAGCCGGGATACACTCTCCACTTATAAGGATTTACCAGCTGACTCATAAACATGCCTAAAAGTAAGGTTTGCCGGTTTCCCTCTGTGATCCCAAAGCGCCGTAATGTCTTGGGTGCAATTTCACCAGCTTCTTCATAGGCTTTTAAAATAGATCGGCCCACCTTACGGCTCCCACCGTACTTCTCTGACAGTTCATCACTCCAAAAATCGATCTCCTCCTGCCTGTCCCTTTCATCATCCCAGGCATAGCGTCCCCAGGCATTATACCATATCCAGTCCCGCTCCATTTCCAGTAATCGCTTTTCAGTTTTATCAGGAGTATAAGGCCAATCCCAATAAGCCACCTGCGGATACAGATGCAATGCATTCGCTCCATGAATGTTGTGCATTGCCTGAACACTTTTCTGAATAAAATCAGGGGAACCATAACGGAAAGGTTCCAAATTGGCCAAAACATGCACGTTTGAAATATGAATGGAAGCCAGGCTACTGAGATCCTGATGAATTTTCGTCCATGGTCCTCGTGGTTCATAGGTGGTCAGGGACTCTCCGTTATACTTATGCATCGTGTAAAGGTTCTTATATAAAGGGAAAGCTGCTTCTATCACCTTTGGCGCATCTGTATCGTGTGCTCTGAGAATGATTGGAGGTTCATCTGTACGTTCAAGCTCTTTAAGCCCGTCTTTTACACCGGGAATCACCGTATTTGTAAACCAGTTGATATCGTTCTTTATGCCGCTCATCGCTTCACCCAGTGCTACGAGCAAACCCACGTTCGGGTATTTCTCAATAAATGCAGCGATAGATTTCCGGTTGTAATCTTCCAACAGTGGTGTTATCTCTCTTCCCCTGTCCTGGGTTACTATATTATGATGTTCTGCAAAAGGTTTGGAAACTATGATGTTGTAGAACATTTGAATCACCCAGATCCCGCGCTTGTTAGCCTCGGTAGTTAAAAATTCGAACATTTCCTCGTTTTTTTTGAAAGTTTCTTCGTCAACTTCCAGGGCATACGGATAATCCTTCAGTTTTATCAAGGAGGCGAAGGGATGCCCATTCCAGAGGTAAAGGGAATTGAACCTGTTTTCCACCAACATATCGAGATAATCGATCCAAAGCTCCTTATCGTAAAACCAGGGGAAATTTTCAGGAGTATATGGATATTCATACACACCTCTTCCAGGTAGAAGAGTGGTTTTTTGCATTCCGATTGCGGTACCACGCAATACCATTTCTGGTTGATCGGTAAAATCAATGGTATCAGGCAACTTCTTGTTTTCCTTAACTCTTTCGGCAAGTTCTAATGCAGCATAGAGAGCTCCGGAGGAATCATAGCCTACCGCATAAATATCATTATCGGCAGAATAAATCCTGAAAGCTTCCTTTTTTTCAGGCACTTTCTTTCGCACTTGAGGTGCAATATTTTCCTTAAACCAATCGGATCCCTGAATACTAATAGAGATCCTGCGTTGTTCTACATCTGTTGGAATACTCTGAAGTATTTCAGTCTTAATTCCTTCGGCGGTGATAGCTTCCTGAAGCTTGCCCGTTCCGAATTTTACTCTGGGAGAATCCCCATCACTGATAATTTGAACCTGCGCCTGCATTCCTATTGAAATTAAGATTAAGAAGAAACAAGCAGCAATAGTTCTCAATTGGAAGTTTTTAAAATTACATATCCCTCCGAAAAGCCGAATTCCATTCATTTTAATTACCGTTAAAGAATATATACAACCCAATCATTACTATGATGAGTGCCGCCCAAATAAGCCAGGCCGATCTTTTCAGTTTTGGAAGTTCTCCATAATCAAGCGTACTTACAAACTTATCCTTAGACCTGTCTGTTAGCGATAAAATGACTGTAAGAACGGAGAGCAGTAAGAAAATATAGAATGATAATAACAAGAAATGAGGCCAGAAGTCATTCGTAGCGCTGGGAAAAACCCAAAGGTAAAGAACTCCGATACCTAAACTCAACAAGGTGCCAAAGATCAAAATAATATTTACCGCTCTTGTGGTCGTTTTTTTCCACATCACACCAAAAAGAAATACTACCGACATCGGAGGAGCAATGAAACCCAGAATAGACTGGAAAACATCGAACAGATTTAAACCCTTTATACTATTTATAGCCAGCGTTACAAAAATAGCAAGTACTGCCCCCAAGGCGGTTACGATTCTTCCGGTTCTTATCTCATCCCTTTTCGTGGCCTCAGGCTTGAATTTTTTCACATAAATATCCATGGTAAACACCGTACTCAGAGCGTTCAGGGCCGAATCTATAGTACTCACCAGGGCGGCTATCAGCACAGCCATTACCAGCCCGGTCATTCCTACGGGAAACATTCTGGTAACCATGGTCATATAGGCTTCATCGGGATTCTGAAGATCCGGATACAAGATAAAGCATATCACTCCGGGGAGGATGAACAAGGGTACATCGAGTATCTTAAGCCAGCCCGTAAAATTAGCTCCTAGCTGACCCTGTTTGATATTCTTTGCCCCCAGGACCGACTGCACCATGGACTGATCTGTACACCAGAACCAAACCCCCATAATTGGATAACCCAGGATTATAGCCATCCACGGATAGTTAGGATCGTCAGCCGGAAGAAAAAGATTCCAGTATTCGGATGGGGTTTCAGCGATAAGAGTGTCTATTCCACCAATTTTATAAATTCCGGTAATGGTAAGCGCCAGGGAAACAACGATAAGCAGGATCATCTGAAAAACGTTAGTATAGGCTATTGCTTTCAATCCCCCCGCAATAGTAAAGAAAGATGATATTATTATCAGAACGATCACCGAAAGCCACATAGGAATGCCCAAAATCTGCTGAATAAGGATTCCTCCTGCGAATAGGGTTAGTGACAACCAGCTTATAAGCACCGTTACTATAGTATACCAGGCAAGGATATTCCGGGTGGAATCACCAAAGCGCTTCCCCATGAATTCCGGCAGGGTTTGCACCCTTGCTCCCATATATCTCGGTGCGAATACAACGGCTAAAAGGAAGATGAAAATAAAGGCGTACCATGCGAAATTACCGGCAACGATACCGGTAGTATAGCCAATGCTGGCAGAAGCAATGAGCATGGATGGGCCCACGTTGGTACCCCACATCGTAAAACCAATGCTTGTCCAGTTTAAGGAGTTACCTGCAAGAAAAAGGTTTTCTCCTGCTTCTTTTTTATTCCTGAAACTGGCCCAGTAGCCTATACCTACTAAAATCAACACATACACACCTACGACCACAAAATCGACCGTACTTAGTAGTTCATGAATTTCCATAGGTAGTTAGCAGATTTTAATTTAGGTAAGATTCCAATTCGTATTCTTTTATAATATCGCCGGTTCTTTCCGGTTTACCTGAAGCAAGCGATCTTTCCATTGCTTTGAGAAGAACAATAGTTCCTATTCCCTCAATAATATTGGGATAGGCGGTAAAACTTTCTCTTATGCTATCGGCGAAATAATTGAGGTAATTCTCATATTCACCTGCATGGTGACTTTTACCTTCGAACCTGAAGAAGTGTTTAAGCTTATGTTCCCAAGTTACCTGTCTTTCCTCTCCATCCTTATCGGTTATGGCATAGCGCAAATCCATATAATCGCCCTGGCTACATCCCAGGTTCCCTCTAAGAATACAGCTCATTTCACTATCTCTTTGCACCGGCTGCACAGGTCCCGAATAAGCTCCTGAAACCCTTGCTATTCTTCCGTCATCAGCTTTATAAATGAATTGCATGGTATCAGGGTTTTTCAAACCTCCTTTTTTACCATTCTCACTAAGCATTCCATACCCCATTACCTCTTCGATATTAGGCAAATACCATCTGATAAAATCAACGGGATGGCTCAAACCGCCATAAAGCCATTTAAAAGAATCTTCCAGAGCCCAGGGTTTTTCCAGGAACCACCGGTGATCGGCGTTATAATAGGATTCTACGGTAACCAGATCGCCAATAAGCCCTGCTTCAAAATCCTTTCGCTGGCGTTTCATCGGTTCAAAAAACCGACTGCTTTGTCCTACAAAGAGTTTTTTTCCGGTTTTTTTCTGTAGTTCTATGAGTTCTGTGGCATCTTTCAGATCATCTATCAAAGGTTTGGTACATACCACGTGCTTATCATGCTTTAAAGCCATTTTGATATGGTTGGCATGGAGATGATCTGGGGTATAGATCGCGATTGCTTCTATTGAATCATCTGTAAGCAAATCTTTATACTTAGTGGTATATTCATGAAAATCGAATTCCTTGGCCCGATGCTTACAAACCTCAATATTGAGATCACACATTTTAACCAATTCCACTTTCGGGCTCGATAAAGCAGCTGAAATCGTGCTTCTACCTTCTCCAAGTCCAAGTATACCAAGTTTTAATTTCTTCTGTTCCATTTAAAGATCAGTTATTCTTAATGTTTTGAAATTCCGGCTGAAGCCCTGCCTTCTTTTTGATTTCCTCAGAAACATCGGGACCATTATTTTCCCATTTATTCCCGGGGCCGGGGCTATTAGAAAAGAACTTATCACGTTCTGTCCAGTTATTCACTGCTCTTATATATGAAGAGCCTTCATCATAATAGATATACTGATGGTGATGTGGCATATGGGCATAAGGGGCATCTACAAGATCGTAGATAGCATTCTCGCTTATCTCGGTATTCGGCTGGGCCGAAAGGGTATAGATTCCTCCAACATCATACATCTGCTTGGCAAAATGATGGATCCTGTTCGCATGGATGCGGTTATTTCTGGCGATAGTAATGGTTTTTGTCCAGCTCCAGCCCACGCAGATCCCGCTATAATTTATATCATGCACCTCATTATGATGAATATTCACATCGTGTACCACACCTGCACTGATTCCAACCGTTCCCCAGTCTTCATTTGTGACGTTCGAAATGTAGTTATTGGCTATTTCGAGGTGATGAACGATCTCACGTTCATCTTCAGGTCTGTACGGCAAGTGTGCTTCAAAATCGGGGCTTCCAAAAAAGCCTGCCTGGATAGCCGTTCCACCAATATCTTTAAAAACATTTCCGATAATTTTACTTTCAGATACCCCGGTAACAAGATCAAGACCGGTTGCGGCAAGATGCCTGAATTCACAATTCTCAAAGCGTATTCCTGAAGCATTGTAAACTTCGACAGCCGCCGGCTGTCTTTCTATCCATGCCTGGTTTTCCAGACTTTCCTTATCGGGGGTGCCTGGTTCCTTCAACTTATAGGCGTCCACGATAGACCAGCCCGCCTGTAAAGGAACGTGACCTTCCCTGGAAGGCCTCATCCATGTAGTATGCTTAAAACTGATATTATCAAACTGAATTTGCGAAACTTTATGATCTAAATTCCCCTGTACTTTAACCAGAGATTCCAGAACCGGAATTATGATATCTGAATCATTAGGGTCTTTATCCTCCTGTGGCCAGTAATATATCTTACCATTTCTTTTATCTAGATACCATTCCCCGGGATTATCAAGCAACTCCGGAGCTCCCATGAGGTAGAATGCCGAATTTCCATTGTACTCATTTTCTGAATCAATAAAAGGTGCGGGCCAGGGATGCTCGAATTCAATTTTACTCTCCGGGTGATAAAATTTCACTGCAGTACTGTCACCATGCTTTTCCATGGATCTTACGCGTAAATTTGCTATGGCCCACCATTGATGGATCACGAACTCAAGACCATCGGGATTCTGAAAATCCCATTCCGGGGTGGGTATCCACATGATTTCCTTTTCACCATCTACCGAGAGAATTCTGCTTAATTCCTGTTCTCCGAGATTAGAGGCTCTTTTGGCTTTTTCATCATCTACCCACATCTGACGGAAGAATACAGGATTTCCACTTTCCCGGGGAACATCGGTCACCCAGAGCTTTTTTGATATTATATCGGGAATACCCGCCACCTTACTGGTATTCTTTCCCCATTCACCAAGTTTTAGTCCTCCTGAAATCACCGGTTTGATAGATCCTGCCGATCTTATAATAGTTGGAGAATCGGGAGTCCCGGAATCTTCAGGCCTTATCAGGATAGGTTCATAAAGCCTGTAAGTTCCTTCTTTAACTATGATCTCTATGCCCTCATCTTTTTCAATTTTCTGAAGACGTCTTAATTCACAGGCTTTCCTCAAAGCCATGGATACAGTGGCAAAAGGAGCTTCTTTTGTTCCCGGATTTGAATCTTTCCCGCCAGGAGAAACCCATAGTTCTGCGGCATTAACTGTAAAGCCAATTAGCAGGAAAAAAGAAAAGAAGATTTTTAATAATGGTTTAGCTGACATAGTTAAGCTGGAATTTTTCGCTGACAATTCAAGCGATCATTAGTTCATTTAATTACCAATTATAGATAAATACAAGAAGTAGTCTATCCTGTACTTACAGGATGAAAACCCGTAAATAATTCAGAAATGAAAAAGATCTGATAATAAATCAGATCCTTATTGATCGGCCGAAAAGTTGAAAAATAAGGTCATCTGCTTGCTCCTAATGCGCCAGTCATCGAAGGTTCCGTAATCGAAAAATATATTTTTTCTGCCTGAGGGGCCGAGTCTTTCCGGCTGATTGGTTTTACTTCCAATTGGCGGAATTGCCTGCATAAAGGAAATATCCTGATCAGGGAATGCCGGAGAAGTACGCTCTTCATATACATCTTGAGGATACTCCGGGGTATAAAGCCTCAGAAATACATCCTCAGTAGAGGTTGCTACTAAAAACGATTGCTCCTCAGACTGGATCCTGGCCCAGTATAGATTTGCATGATATCCCTTGAATTCAGGATAAACCAGGGGAGAAACACCGGTTATAGTATTATTATAGTCCTTTTGATGAACACCCAGTTCAACACCCTGCATCCTGTTCTTCCAAACCCTGTATGGTCCATTCCCTAACCATTTCACTCCTTTTACGAGCTCTTCAGGATATGAAAAATCAACTCCCATATAATCGAAATCGACATCATACTCCTCGGGTTTATAGAATATTTCAAGTTTTGCCCAACCCGATGGATAGAACGTCCAGGTGAACTCTTTCATCCTGGATTCCTCTTCAAAAGAACTGATAAGAGAAATCGTCTCTCCATCCCTTTTTGTTTTAAGCGATTTGAAAATCACCTTTCCCGCACTAAGATGAGGACCATTATTAAAAGGAATTTCTCCATTTGAATTTTCAACTTTTTTGAGAAGACCATCATTTTTACCAATCTGGTATTCAATTTCGTTAGCATTTATAATAAACCTGTCTTCGGTTTCGGTCATAGTAACATTACCGGCCCTATCTTTTTCCTTTAGCTGTTCCACCACATCTTCAGGCAGTGAAATTGGCCAGTTGGTAGTATAAAGCTCCTGACCATTATTATCTGTAGCCGTCACATAAAGTACGTCATACTGATGCCAGTCATCAGGCAGGTCAAGTTTTAATTCGCCGATATGCCCTGGTTCAACATCGGGCGAAGCTGCGCTACCGGTAATCGCATTACCCTCAGAATCTTCATCGGGTGCCGGCATTTCAGCCAGTTTCCAGCTAAAAGAAAGTTCATTCAGATTCGTATAGAAATAACGGTTTTCAACCTTCAGGGTTTTATCAAAATGGGCACTAATATCAACATCCTGAAATTGCACGGGAGACCAGATCTCTTTAATTGCAAAGTAACTGCCTTCTTTTTCATGGAAAGGTCCAAGAATACCATCGGCTGCCGATCCATTATAAGTATCTATCTTTCCATTATCTGTTCGTTTCACTCCTTCATCGGCGAAGACCCAGATAAAACCTCCAGCAGCCCTGGGTTTATCCCAGATCATCTCCCAAAAATCATTCAGACCGGCTCCTGCACCACCGTCATACATTCCATGTAAAAATTCGGTAGGAAACACTACTTTATGACCATTCCAGAAGGTCCCTACACCATAGTTATATGGGCGGTAATGCTGGTTGGCCATTCCGTTAAATGATTGCCAGGGGTGGACCGTACGCCGATTCTGAATATCATACTTCTGAAAAAGTGTATCTAAATCGGTGTTATGACCTCCTTCGTTTCCATTGTCCCAAAAAACTATGGAAGGATGATTCACATCCCGGGTAACCATCGCCTTTACCAGATTACTGCCAATTTCCGTATCATAGGCATCATGCCAGCCAGCCAGTTCGTCAAGTACAAAAAGTCCAAGTGAATCGGCTACGTCAAGAAAATGGGTGTCCGGTGGATAATGAGACATACGAACGGCGTTCATATTCATATCTTTGATAAGTTTCACATCTTCAATACTCCTTTGCTTACTGGAAGCACGACCTGTTGTTGGCCAAAAAGTGTGGCGATTTACACCTTTGAATTTTATTTTAGTTCCATTTACATAAATACCATCCCGTTCACGCAATTCCACTGTTCTAAAACCAAAGCGCTCTGTCATTTCATGAATCGCTTTTCCCTTAGAAATAAGTTCAAATTTCACATTATACAAATTGGGGTCTTCCGGATTCCAGGTTTCTATATTCTCAAGCTGAGACTGCAGCCTCACTTTTTCACTGCCTTTTTTAATTTCGGCTGAAAAAGCTTCACCAATCGAATTATTTTCAAGATCCATGACCTGGGCAAGGACTTTAGTTCCTGCCTTCACGCCTTCAAAATATACTTCAGCATTAAAACTACCGTTGGCTTCAGCATCTATAGCCACTCTTTCGATATGCTGAACGGGTTTAGCCTGGAGATATACCGGACGGAAAATTCCGCCGAAAACCCAGAAATCAGCATGGCGTTCGGCTTTATTTACCGATTCATTCTCCGAATGTTTGGCCACCCTAACTTCCAGTAAATTGGTATCATCATATTTAAGTAAATCGGAAATATCATGTTTAAAACGGTAAAAAGCACCCTGGTGGACGGGTCCGGCAGATCTTCCATTTATCTTTACTTCTGTATCGGTCATCGAGCCTTCAAATACGATCTCTATATGTTTGTCCTTCCAGTGGGCAGGTACTGTAAATTCATATTTATAAAATCCTTCTTCCTTACCACGATCCTTATCTTCAGCATGCCCATAATTATAGATTCCAAAACCAAACTGTTCCCAATTTGAGGGCACCGGTATGCTGGTCCATTCACCTGAATTCCGACCTTCGGTAACCATAAAATCCCATACCACAGTATCATCTGTTCCGGTTCCGGAAAGGTATTTTACTTCGGTTTCCTGGCCTGACACCGAAAAACAGGTGATAATCGGTAAAAGCAGAATCAGAATTTTGGATTTATAAGTGATCATTTGTCAGTTTATTGCAAAAAAGGACATATAGTGTCGATAATAATTCAGTTAGTATTTGCATTCATAAATCGAATGTTTTTCGTCAGATCTCCTTCTTTTTGAAGAATGAGAGAATCTCCAGGGACATTGAATTCAGCATCTTTAAAAAGTATGTTCCTGCTATCCAGGAATTTCATCAATGAATCCTGACTGGTAACCTTAATATGCCTAAAAGTAAGATCCATTGCATCATTAGCCACAAATAAGGCTTCGCTATTTTCTACGATAACATTCTTCATCTGGACATTTTCCAGGGGCGATTCAGGGATACCATAGACTTTAAAGAAAGTTTCTGCTTTTTCCACCAGGATATCTTCAATAAAAACATCTTTGAAGTTTGGTGTGAGTTCATTGATCTCACGCGCAGGTTTTCTTTTTGCGAGATCCCCTACATACATAGGCTGCCCGAGCATATCCCATTTAAAGGCCGTTCCACGAAGGTTCATTCTAAGGCGTTTGTAGTAAAATTTTTCACCTCCCCCGCCTCTTGGCCTCCTGGTTTTGAAACGTATACCAACGCCTGTATTATCAAAAACACAATCATGGATATAAAGATTCCTGATCTTTCCTGCAGTCTCACTTCCAACGGTTATAGCACCATGTCCCTCTTTTGCCAGACAGTATCTTACCACTACATTTTCTGTAGGTTTATTTACACGAATACCATCTTCCCCTCTACCTGCTTTCATCGTAAAACAGTCATCACCGTTATTTAGTGTAGAATACTCTATGAGCACATTTCTACTGGACTCAATATCTATCCCATCACCTCGTGGAATACCAACCGAATTTACCGTGACTCCCCGAATAATAACGCCGTCACAATAAACCGGGACTATATTCCAGAAAGCAGTTCTTTCCAGGGTTACGCCCTCTATATAGACATTTGTTGATTTTGTAGGAGAAATAAGCATAGGTAGAAAGATCGACTCTCCGTCAAAACCTTCATACACTCTTTCTTCCACGGGTTTTTCTACAGGTACAAACTTTTCGGTAACATCTTCGGTCATCATCTGATCCTTAACCGGACCTTCTTCGGGACCATATATGGTTCCCTTACCTGTGACGGCTATATTATCCTGTTCATAGGCATAGATACAGGCACCAAGGGACATCACCTCCACCCCTTCGTGGCGGGTAAAAACAGCAGGGCGATAATCCTCCAGCTCCCCGCTAAAATATAGTTCTGCACCTTCTTCAAGGTGTAGATTTACATTGCTCTTTAAGGAAATCCTACCGGTTCTCCATTTACCTTGAGGGATGATTACTTTACCACCAGCTTTTTGACTAACCTCATCAATTGCCGACTGAATTATTTCAGTAACCTTCTGATTTTCCCTGGCTCCCTTATCAATGATATTGACAGTTAAATCAGGAAAAACCGGTTTTTTGAATTCCGGCATATCGAAAGGAGCTTCTACCGGAGCGATTTCATCAGGAAGATTTTCAGCTCCCACCTGATCTTTAGTCACAAGACTGTCCAGGGGATAATAAGATTTTTCAGTACTGGCAATTTCCCTGTCTTTCTTTTCAGAATTTCCACATGAAAAAAGGCCGGTCATTAAAACAGCGATCAGTATTAACTTAATTTGATATTTCATATCCTTATTTCATTAATCGAGACTTACCTGCCCGCCAGTTTAATCTTCGTTCTTTCCTCTCCCCCGTTTAATATATATACCAAAGGAAGCGGCCTGTCCTTGCTCTCGATAAACCGAGGTCTTTCCTGCCATGGTGTTAATGAGAGGGTATTAGTGAAATCCATCCAGTATTGCAAACGTGCAGGATTGAGGTCCCATGTCATATGAAAATGATTAGCCGGAGCATATTGTTTATATTCCAGCATGGAAGCATATCTTGGAACCACAAAAGTATGTGGCCAGGTTGGGTTTGCTCCTGCACAGACCTCTTTAGCAATATCCTCGGGCAATTCCACGGTTTCGGTTTCATCCCAAAGCATGGAAAACATCCCACTTAAGGATGAATAGGAAAGCCTTGCTGCAATTCCTTTAATTTCTCCGGGTGAAACGAAATGCACAGAATTCCCTAAATAGAAAAAATAATCCACTGCCTTTGGAAAGCTTATTTTACTCATTATATCCTTTTCTGAAGCTTCAGGCTTAGCTGCCCAGTTAAAGGATGCCGAGCCTGAATTCACACCGTCCACAAAACCTTTTTCTGTCCATTTTTCACCTTTCTTAGACTCATAGTTATGCTTTTTAGCAAGTTCTTTAGCATCTTCAGAGCCATATGCTTTTCTGAAATCCATGAATAAAGGCGGATTTCCACCAGACAGCCAGGTCATAAAAAGCTGGGTTAATAAACCCTGTACATCGGCTTCGGTAGCAAATGGGATCACTTCTTTCTCTCCATTATGATCAAAAGTTGAATTGAATAAAGATTCCATGATATCTGCCACTGGCAGCTGAATTCCGCGGGCATCTGATCCCCACTCAAGCTGACTCATAAAACCGCCGCCTACCGCATCGATCTCTTTCATAAGATCCCGAACGATTAGATAGAGGGCCAGACTCTTCTCAAGTAATTGTTCATCTTTCTCTTCAGGAAGCTCAATACGTTCTCTGGCATGTGAAAATAGCCAGGTCTTTAATCTCTGAAGCTCTTCTTTATCATAGGATTCCTTTTGAAGCATATCGGCCAGGAGTTTCATATCCAGCCTGGTGATCTCTATTCCAAAATTATTCCTGGTTTCCATTACATGGGGTAAAGCAGTTTCCATCCCCATGGAATCATGCCCGAAAACCACTACACGCTTTCCTTTTAATCCCTGAAAAGTAGCAGCGGCATAACACCAGTCTACCAAAGACTCTAAGGTATCGTCGCTCATTTCAGGATGCTGGCCTGTTTCAGGCCATTTCCCGATATTGATATGGGATAATTTCCCGTATTGAGCAATAGCTCCGTTTGTGGCATGGGTGTATACAACGCCCGGACGTGTTGCACTATTACCAGTTGTGAAATTGATCGGGATATCCTTCGGAAAATGAGAAAGCAGCGAAATTGTTGTAAGCTGCGGAAAAGACCAGGTATCCGGAATACAAACCAGTATGTTCACACCCGCCTCCAAAAACTGCTTCGCAACAAGATCGGCCTGGGGTTCTAGATCCACCAGCACGTCTGAATATACTACTTCTGCACTGGAAGCATCCGGAAACTTTATTTTTCCTGATAAAGATTCAGCTACATGTTTCACCAAATTTTTACATCGCTCTCTGCTTTGTTCATCAATCCTCGGGTCACAGGGTGCAAAAACCCCGATCACTGCCTTTGAAGTATTTGGTTTAATATCCTGAGAAAGTAACCTGGCATTCATAATAGTGTATTTTAATTTAGTGCTTTATTTTTTCCACGAGACAACAGGTGAAGCAGGAAACCCGTCAAAAAGATCACCGTTGTCCCTATGACTATTGTAAGATTCGTGTGAAGCGGATTCCTGAAACTGATCCATTCATCTGAAGTGAGAAAAACCGGCGTCATGCTCATCCAGGCGATCACCAGTATTCCTATAATGACCGCTATCCCCGCTTCGATTTGTTTTATTTTTCTGGAAAAGAAACCCAGTAAGAAAAGACCGAGTACTCCTCCGCTGAAGACTGAAGAAAGTGCCCACCATGCATCCAGTGCACTCTTTACCGAGGTCATTGCCAGAGAAACGAGAATACTTAAAACTCCCATAATGACTCCGGCGGTGGCCAGTACCCTGAATTCTGTCTTACTTGAAACTTTTCTTTTAGAGTATGTCTTAAAGAAATCGGTCAGAATCACCGTAGAGGAGCTGTTAATACTGGTAGATATCGTACTCATCCCGGCAGCAAAGATCGAGGCGATGAGTAAACCGGTGATCCCCTTTGGCAATTCTGTAACTATAAAATAAGGGAAAATCCTGTCCGCTTCGGTGATGTCCTGTAAATTTTCCGGCAACAGACCAGGCTGAACATAATAATAGGCAAAAAGAGCCGTCCCGATCATGAAGAATAGTAAAGAAACCGGAATATAGAGAAGACTTCCCATCCAGGTAGATTTCTTGGCTTCTTTTTCGGTTCGTGCACTCATGTAACGCTGCACATAATTCTGATCTATCCCGAAATTCTGAAGGTTGATAAAGAGTCCGTAAATAAAGATCACCCAGAAAGTTTCCCGAGTCAGGTCGGCTCCAAAACTCCCCAGACTGAATTTATCGAATTCCTGCCCCACTTCAATTATCTGGCCGGGACCGTCGGGCATGGATATCAAAATAATCACAAGACATGCCAGGGCACCCGAAATAAGAACTATTCCCTGAATGGCATCGGTCCATATAACGGCTTCAATACCTCCCATGGCCGCATAGATGATTACAAATACTCCTGTAAAAATGATGATACTGCTGATATCCCAGCCCAGTAACGCATTGGTTGGTAAAGCAAGCAGATAGAGGATGGTTCCCATTCTGGCAAGCTGGGTAAGTAAATAGCATATAGACGCATAATTTCTTGCCCAGGAGCCAAAGCGCTCTTCCAGATAATAATAAGCAGACTGGCTTTGAATACTTCTATAAAGAGGCACAAAGAATTTAACTGCGACGAGAGCTGCGAAGGGAATCGAGAGGCTAAATACAAAACTGTTCCAGTTACTTAAATAGGCTTTTCCCGGCAGAGCCAGAAAACTTATACTGCTTACAAATGTGGCGAAAATTGACATTCCTATGGCCCAGGAAGGTAACTTCTGCCCCCCTACCATATAATCATCTGTGGTTCTTCCTTTTTTGAAATAAAAAGAAATCCCGAAGAATAGAATAGCTGCCAGATAAATTATAAATACTAGAAGGTCAATTACTGGCAAATCCATCTACTGGTCTTTCTTTTTGTTCTGTGTCAGAATTTTACTTGCCTGGAGTTTCTTTTGTATTTCCTCAAGATTAACAACCAGTCTGCTTTTCTCCTCTTTTCTAAATTTATTTAAAGGGGAAGACATGTAGTCGTTACAAATTCCCAAAAGATGCAAAGCACACTTCAAGCCTTTTAAATAACTGGAACCAAATTTTCCTAAAGAATAAAGACCAGCTGATATATTCATTACTAGAGCGTGGAGTTCCCTTACTTTTTTAATATCCCCAGTTACCGCCGCATCATAAAGCTTTACATATAATTCAGGAAACATATTAGCCCCACCGTTTACACCTCCGTGCCCGCCAAGCAGAACAGTCTCAGCCATAATTTCTTCCGGTCCAACAAAAAGAGAAAAACCCGGATCATCTTTCATATGGAAAAGAAGCTTATTGAAATACGCTGTATTCCCCGAACTATCTTTTAGACCAATGATATTCTCATGTTCTGAAAGTTTCTTTACCGTCTCCGGCTCAATATTGATCTTAGTATGAGAAGGCATATTATAAAGGAATAACGGTAATGGAAGTCTGTCTGCCAGATACTCATAATATTCGATGAGCTCAGGTTGTCCAAGATTGAAATAATAAGGAGGAGCCGCTACAAGGGCAGAAGCTCCAGAATATTTTGCAGTTTGGGCTAGTTTTAAACTTTCGGAAACTGCGGTATCGGTAATCCCTACAAGGATCGGAACTCTCTTCTTTACCAGATTACAGGTTTCTTCAACGAGGCGATGTCTTATAGGATAAGGTAAACTGGTAGACTCTCCGGTTGTACCTAAAATAAAAATACCATGAACTCCTCCTACTACAATATGATTTATCAACTTGCCCAGCCCCTCGAAATCAAGTTCATCCTCATTGAGGAGTGGGGTTATCATTGGAGGAATAATCCCTCTAAACTGGTTTTTTTCTGAATTCCGGTCCATAAGCTTGAATATTGCTTGATTTTTTGTTCACTATCAAACTTATTATTAAAACCGGCAAAAACTATCCTGTACCTCCTTGGCGTAAAATACCTAAGATTCCTGCCATGCCCGGGCTACCTGTTTAGAAGAACCAAGACCATCTATTCCCAGTTCAATCACATCTCCAGGTTTTACATACCGCTGCGGTTTAAGTCCCATTCCCACTCCAAAAGGAGTACCGGTTGAAATAATATCCCCAGGCATTAAACTCATAAACTGGCTAAGATAACTCACCACGGTAGGCACATCAAAAACCATATCTGAAGTATTGCTTTGCTGTTTGATCTCACCATTCAGTTTAAGCCACAGCTTAAGGTTGTGCGGATCCTTTACTTCATCTTTGGTAACCACATATGGCCCAATAGGAGCAAAAGTATCACAACTCTTTCCTTTAACCCATTGACCTGCTCTTTCCAATTGAAATTCCCTTTCACTATAATCGTTGTGCAGAACGTAACCGGCGACATGGTCCATTGCTTCTTCTTTTGAAACATAACTGGCCTTTTTACCAATTACGATTCCAAGCTCCACTTCCCAGTCAGTTTTTGTACTGTTCTTTGGAATAATCAGGTCATCATTTGGCCCCACAATGGCACTTGTGGCCTTAAAGAATATCACCGGTTCTTCAGGAACCGTAGCACCACTTTCTTCGGCATGTTTAGCATAATTTAGACCGATACAAATTATTTTTGAAGGTCTTTTTACAGGTGGTCCCAGCCTTGTACCAGCCGGAACGAGTTTGTTTTGGGACTTATTATTCTTAAGCCATGATTTCAGTTTTTGTATTCCGTCAGTTCCAAAAAAGTCCTCGTCGAAATCTGAACCAAAATCAGATACATCTATCTGGGTTCCATCTTCCAATTCTACGCCAGGATATTCCTGCCCGGGCTCACCACATCTTATTAGTTTCATTTTTCAAGTTTTATCCGTTAAGTTTTATAAATCCTCCGTCTATTGGGAAGTTTGTTCCAGTAATAAAAGAAGCTTCATCTGAACACAGGTAAAGTGCCAGGCTGGCAACTTCTTCCGGTTTTCCCATCCGACCTAAAGGCTGAGTTTTAGAAAGCTCCTCAAATTTTTCTTCTATCTGGTTCGGGTAATTCTTTTTAATAAAAGCATCCACAAAAGGTGTATGCACTCTGGCAGGCGAAATGGCATTACATCTTATCCCATCTTTCAAATAATCTTTTGCAAGGGAATAGGTCATTGTAAGCACGGCCCCCTTAGACATCGAATAAGCAAAACGATCTTCTATACCCACCACAGAAGCGATACTGGCCATATTGAGAATCACCCCATCTTTATTTCTTTTCATATGAGGAACCACTGCCTGCGAACAGTTGTAAACCCCTTTTACATTTACCTGGAAGATCTTATCAAAATCATCTTCAGCCGTATTCTCAATATTACCCACGTGGGCAATACCTGCATTATTTACAAGGATATCAATAGACTGTTTTTTAGCTATCTTATCGATAATATTTTTCACTTCCTTATGATCTGAAACGTCACAGGCAACTATTTCCAGCCTGGACTTTTCAGCAACTGAATTAAGTAAATTTTCGGCCTTTCCAGAATTTAAATCGAGAATAATCACATGAGCTCCGTGAGCTATAAATTTCTTCGATATTGCTTCACCTATACCACTGCCGCCACCGGTAATGATCACATTTTTACCTTTTAAGCTAAATTCTGATCTCATGTTTCTTTCTAATTCTTATTTACAAAATCCTTATAAAGTTGACGCCAGTTCCTGCCATTGGAATTAAGATAGCTCTCAGCCTTGGTTTTATAGATCTCAAAAATTGCAGAGATCTCTTCCATATTTTTATAATCCACCGATCTCTCGCGCGCCTCTTCGAGTAATCCCCTGATGTGTTGGGCTTCTTCATCGGTGAGATCAGGTACGATAGCATGATAACCTTTCATGGTAAAATCAACTTTACCTACAGTATATTTATCAAGAATGGCTATCACTTGCTCTTCATTCAGGTCTTTTCTCAGACCTTCCATAAAGTTCTGGTGTATTGAATCGGGCTTGGCCGAATGAGCGATCATTCTTCTATCAAGTTCACTTAGTTTATCACCGGTTTTCGGATTAATACCTGCAGGAACCTGAGTATATGGATGGGAATTATGCCAGTCTCTAACAGCTATAAGATGTGTGGTAATTACATTCTCCACGCGAGTTATCCTTGCCTCATCTTTCAATTCAAGGGAAGCAACCCATTCCTTTGCTTTGGCTTGCTGATCCTGGTTGCTTTTAGCTCTCCGTTGTGAAACGTCATCAGGATCGGTTTTGATTTGCGCATAGATTTCCGATAGGTTAAGGCAAAAGATAAATACCAGAAGGAGATATATTTTTTTCATTTCTATAAATATGGAATGAATGTAAATATAACCTGCTCCTTCGGAGACACTATCCTGTACCTTCCCGCGAAAAAATCAAATAAATAAGGGTTTTAAGTGCCTTTGAAGTAAATTGTGGGTTACCCTCTCTTCTATCACAGCCCTGTTCTTTTCAAGCAACGGAAAGAATTGTTCCTTCCTTTCCCCTGCGATCTTATAGGCACAATGCATGAGCTGTCTGAAATGAGGATTAAAATGATCGGACTCCTGTTCATGACGTAAGGCGTTCGCGAAAGCCCTACCCGATTGAAAGGAATCTGGCCCGGGAAGCTGGTCTGTATCAATATCGAGTACCTCAGCATAGTTTTCGGTAAGCTCTTCGAAACGCTGAAGGGCTTCAGCATATAATTCTTTTATGAACCGAAAAGCATCACCTTCACTTTCAGCAAGGCCTATCGCTTCTTCAAGCCAGGTAGTTCCTGCTGTTTTCAGGTGAAGGCCGATATTATGCTTTTTGATCAGTTTATTTATTACCGGATAAATCGAAAATTTATCGCTTCCACTATGAACACTCAGCTTAAGATTTTCAGGGAAATCAAATTCCTGAATTGCAAATTTCAACACCTGTATATCCTCTTCAAATTCCTCTTTAAAACGATCCAGATCACCTTCGTAATCTATGCCCTTATAAAAATTCCCGGTGAATTTGGGAGCGATCGTATTTACCGGGACCCCATAAAATGCGAGAGCAGCAAGAATGAAAAATAACTGAGCCGGAGATTGTGGCTCTTCAACTTCATCTATGGAAACTTCTGTGAAGAACTTTCCATTTTTATTTTCCTTTATATGAAAATAGACTTCAGAAGCTTTCTTCATTGGAAACAGGAAAGCATGTAGCATCTTCTCTATTTCTGAAGACTTGAAAAGGATCCACTTATCTTTGGTAAGCTGAATCCCTTCTTCATACTTCTTAAAAAAAGCAAGGAATTTTTCTTCATCTGACGGCTCTCCTTTTCTCCCGATGTATTGAGCAACATCAATGGTAAAAAAATCGCTTGAATTTATATACCTGTTTACCGTTTCCAGGTTTATATGATCGGCATCTACCAGAAAATTATCCTGGAAATCTAAATCCCGAACTGCGATCCTGGCTTCTTTTTCCACACTTTCAGGCTGGCTGCCTACCGTTTTATGTTCCCGGTCAGATTTATTCCAGACAGGCGTAACTGCAACTCCAAGTTCTTTCAATTCAATGATCGCTTTGAGCTGCCCTTTACCTTCTTTCCCGAATCTGTCGCCGGTACCAAACGAATATTTACCCAATTCCTTACTCATGACTCATAAATTTTTACACACCGCTAAAGGCTCCAAAGCCACCATCTACCGGAATGATTGTTCCTGTTACGAATGAAGATTCGTCACTGGCCAGCCAGTTCGCCACTCCCTGCAGCTCCTCTGGTTTCCCAAATCTCTTCATAGGCGTTTGAGAAATAATGGTCTCTCCACGACTGGTTAGACTCCCATCATCATTTAGCAGCAAACTCCTGTTTTGTTCACCAATAAAAAAACCAGGAGCGATCGCATTGACTCGAATTCCGTCGCCATACTTGGAGTTCATTTCTACGGCGAGCCATTTTGTAAAATTATCTATCGCTGCCTTTGAGGCGGCATAACCCATCACCCTCGTTAAAGCTCTTTGGGCGGCCATCGAGGAGATATTTATTATACTTCCCTTGCCAGCCTCTGTCATCGCTTTTGAAAATACCAGTGTTGGTAGGACAGTACCCTTGAAATTCAAATCGCCAACCTTATCAAGATCATCAATATTAAGGTCAAAGATTGACTGATCGGGGGTGATCACGGCACCCTTCATATTTCCTCCGGCGGCATTTACAAGAATATCTACAGGGCCGAATTCCCTCACAATTTTTTCTTTAGCTGAGACCAGTTTTTCCTCATCCAGGACATCAGCTACCAGGGCAAGGGCTTCTCCCCCCGCTTCCTTTATTTCATCTACTCTTTCATTTACGGTATCTTCACTTCTCCCAAGAATTCCAACCCTGACACCATTCTGCGCGAGACCTTTAGCAATGGCTCCTCCCAGCACACCATTTCCACCTGTTATTACCGCTACTTTATTTTTTAAATTATGCATTTCGTTGTATTTATTTATTGACAAGTGCAAACTCCAAACCTCTTAATTCGGCAAGGCCGCGCATACGGCCAATAGCCGAATATCCCGGATAGAATTGCTTGCCCTGATCATCCATCATTTCATGACCATGATCGGGTCGCATTGGCAGAGTTTCCCTTTTATTTTTCTTCTGAAGTTCGTGGAACTTCTTCATCAGTTTAAGAATATCAGCATTGCCTTCCAAATGATTGGCTTCAAAGAAAACCGAATTTCCCTCCCGCTGAACAGATCTTAGATGAACAAAATGAATTCTGTCGTAGAATTTCGTCAGAATTCCTTCCAGATCGTTGGAAGCAGAAGCCCCCAGGCTACCACTGCAAAAAGTAAGTCCGTTAGCGTTTTGCGGAACCTTGGTAAAAATATATTCCAGGTCTTCAATTGAGCTTATAATTCGTGGTAAACCCAATACAGGCCATGGCGGGTCATCAGGATGGATGGCTAACTTAACACCATTCTCTTCAGCTACAGGAATGACCTCTTTCAGAAAATAAAGCAGGTTTTCCTTAAGGTCTTCCGCGCTGAGACCTTCATAATCCTTTAAGCCCTTCCTAAGCTTCTCAAGCGTGAACCCGGCCTGGTCTCCCGGCAATGCCATAAGCAGGCTCTCCTTTAAGGTTGCCCGCTCTTTCTCGCTCATCCGGGAATATTTTTTTTCGGCTTCTTCCAGAAGGGATTCTTCATAATCTTCTCTGGCATTCTCTCTCTTGAGAATGAAAAGATCGAAAACAACAAGATCTATCCTGCTGTAATAAAGGGCTGTGCTGCCATCTTCCAGTTCGAAACGGACATTGGTTCTGAGCCAGTCAAGCACAGGCATAAAATTGTAACATATACGGCTAATACCGCAACTGGCAAGATTCTTAAGACTGACCTTATAATTTTCTATGAGCTGGTCGCGGGTTTCTTTTCCCTGCTTGATATCCTCATGAACAGGAAGGCTTTCCACAACGTTCCAGTACAATTTAAAGCCATGCTGAGTGTTACTTTCTTCCAGCATATCAATTCGCTTCCGGATCTCCTCCACAGTCCATATCTCGCCCACCGGGATATGATGTAAAGCTGTTACCACTCCATTGGCACCAGCCTGCTTTATGGTCTTCAACGAAACCGGGTCGTGTGGCCCATACCATCTCCAGCTTTTTTCAAAAATCATCAGTTTATTTTTTAGTTCTTAAACAGGCTTATAACAAATTTACGGATCATAAATTCAAATCTCTAACGATTTAAAGTCAGACTCGCCAAAATAAAAGGCCCTGTTCCCTTGGGATCGTTAGCCCTAATCTTTTCGTTCACATAATACTCATATGAACCATCTCTGTAAGGATCACCTCCAAGACCTGCCACCGCACAAACCTGGTTAAGATTTACCAGGCCATTTTCTTCAACGCTTATTAGTTCGTTCAATATACCTTCATAGGCTTTCTGGGCCGCCGTATTGAATTTTTCAGGTAAATAGCCTTTATTATATCCTTTAGCAAATGTATAAGTAAACATCGAGGAACCGGACGCTTCAAGGTAATTACCTTCT
This sequence comes from Gramella jeungdoensis, assembly GCF_023805255.1. Lineage (GTDB taxonomy): Bacteria > Bacteroidota > Bacteroidia > Flavobacteriales > Flavobacteriaceae > Christiangramia > Christiangramia jeungdoensis. The sequence continues at coordinate 777,146 of NZ_JAMSCK010000001.1, read as the reverse complement.
CTGTCTCCCTGGTCGGTCACCTGATACCATAATCCGGTCTCTTCATCCTGATATTTTAATAAGGCATCCCCAAGTCCATTAAGGTAACCAATAAGCTTCTCTCTTCCCGGATTTTCTTCAGGCAGATAGTCCAAGACATCTACAATGGCCATTGCATACCAGCCCATAGCCCTTGACCAGAAATTTGGTGAGGTTCCCGTCTCTTTATCAGCCCATCGCTGCTGTTTACTGCTATCCCAACCGTGGTAAAGAAGGCCGGTCTTCTCATCCAGAGCATGCTCCTGGATCAATTCGAATTGCTTCACTATATCATTGTAGGCTTCAGCTTCCGTCTTTAAGCTGTCTGAGAACATTTTTGTATACTGGGCGTAAAAAGGTTCAGCCATATACAGTCCGTCAAGCCACATCTGTTGGGTATAACGTTTTTTATGCCAGAATCCTCCTTCTGGCGTACGTGGCTGATCCTTTAACTGGTTCCTTAAAGTATCGGCCGCTTTTCTAAACCTTTCCTCCCCGGATTCCTTGTACAGATATAATAAATTATCACCCGATTTTATCATATCAAGATTATACTTGCTCATTTCGTAAGTCTTGATCGAACCATTTGGTTCTACCAAAGCATCAGCATAAGCATAGATATAATCGAAATATTTATCTTTCCCAGTTTCTTTATACACCCCTTCACAGGCATTCAAAACAAGTCCGTTGGTGTAACTCCACCTTGCCTGATCTACAAAATCAAGTTTGGAGGCCTCCGGAAATCGGGAAATCTCTGAAAGCATCATTCTTTCATACCATTTCAGATCTTCGGAAATCTGTTCTAAGGTATCACCCACTTCAGATGTTGCCTTTTCTTCCTGTTGTTTCTTATCTTTACATCCGATGCAAAGCACAATCAAGATCAAGGCTATAGAGCTTAAAGAGTTTAGTCTGTTCAAAATCATATTATTGAAGTTATTTTTATAATTAGTCAGATTAATTAGATTATCCGTTTTATAGCAATTCAGAATTCGCTTCTGAATCTTCAGTATTTAAAATTTCTCATCTGGCCCCTGAATTCCTCAAATCCCTCTTCAATGCCATATTTATCTATGAAGACCAGGGCAAGTGAAACAGCTTCCACCAATCCATTTATTTTGCTTAGATCCTGATCCCAGAATTCAGTATTAGAAAGGGCCTTTATCGAAACCTGGTTATAGTCGCTCGCTCTCCAGATATCCTTTAAGGCTGAAACAACCTTTTCGTCATCCTTTACAGGCAATCTTCTGCCATTCCAAAGGGATCCGTAAAACCGAAGAAGACATGCCAAAGCAAATGTTAGCTTCACGGGCAGCTTCTCTTTTTGCTGTTGATAAGCCAGCAGGCTGGGTAATACTCTTACTTTGAATTTTGAAACAGAATTAAGTGCTATACTGGAAAGCTTGTGTTTCAGAAATGGATTTCTAAAGCGGTCCAGCACCTCCTCTGCAAACAAATTTAGTTCCTCCTCTGGCAGGGAAAGTGTGGGGATAATTTCATCAAAGATCGCGTCTTTTACAAAGCTTCTGGTGAACTGATCATCTAATATCTCCTTTACTGTTTTATTACCATACATCAAAGAAAAAGGGACCATTGTAGTATGCGCCCCGTTTAAAATCCTCACCTTTCGTGTTCTGTATGGCTGAAGATCCTTTACTATCAGTATATTTTCATCTATTTGATCAAAGGGAACCTTCGCTTTTAATTCTTCATCACCTTCAATAAATATTTCCACGGCCACTATAAGCTTATCTTCAAAGAGAACCTCCTTCTGATAGATCTCGATATTTTCAGCCGGATAACCCGGGACTATCCTGTCTACAAGAGTATTATGAAAGGAATTATGATTTTTAACCCAGTTTATAAATCCTTCCTCCAAATCCCATAAATCGGAGTATTTAAGAATGATTTTCTTTAAGGTATCGGCGTTATTATTAATCAGTTCAAAGGGGAGTATGATCAATCCCTTTTCCGGGGCACCTCCAAAATGTTGAAATCTTCTATAAAGCAGGGCTGTCAACTTCGCCGGAAAGCTATTATGCGGAGTGCCCTGCAGAGTATCATTCTCATCAAAAGCAATACCTGCTTCGGTGGTATTCGAAATTATGAACTCAAGACTCTCTTCTTCAGCAAGCTTTAGATATTTCTCATAATCTTTATAGGGATCAATTCCATGCTGGATACAGGAAATAACCTCTTTTTCCTCTATCTTCCTTCCCTTACGGATACCTTTCATAAAAAGGTTATAGAGCCCATCCTGCTGATTAAGCATATTTACCGCCCCCCCGGGCAATGGCTGAATTACAGCAACCCCGGCGTTAAAGTCGGCCTCTTTGTTTAGCCTTTCAATAATATAATCTACAAATGCCCTTAGAAAATTCCCCTCTCCAAACTGTACTACCCTTACAGGAAGCTTCCTCGTTAGACCAGTCTTTTCCCTAGTAAGTCTTTTATTCAGGACGTTCCTCATAATTCCATTCTAAACAGCAGTTTACGAGTAGCAATTTCTTTATCTATTATCTGGAATCCATCCTGTAGGTACCTGAGTTATTCCCCATTGAAAAATATCATCACCCATGCTACTATCGCAACGATAAGCACAGAAACTGCAATATCTTTCCAGTTATAACTTGTTTTATTATTTCTTTTCTCTACTTCCGAAATGGTCTGGAAGGTAAGGTTGTCTGTTTTCTCGTGTGCCGGAGCCGGAGTAAGAAGACTAACCACTACAATCAATACAATACAGAAAAGGAAGAACCAGGCTCCGAAAGAAAGGAAATTTATGTCTCCAAGCATATATAAGATTCCGTCCGAATCCAGAGAATCCTTAACAATTTCAAGAGTAATTCTAACCGCACCTAATATAAGGCCTACAACAAGTGTTGTTATAGCTCCCTGAGCATTGATCCTTTTATAAAATATTCCAAGAAGGAATACAGCCGTTATAGGAGGTGCAATATAAGACTGAACACTTTGCAGGTATTCATATAAAACTCCGGAAATATTCGCCATGATTGGTATCCAGGCAATTCCTATAATTACAATAATAACTGTTGCGATCTGTCCTGTTTGCACAAGTTTCTTTTCCGGTGTATTAGGTCTTAATTTTTTATAGATATCTACGGTGAATAAAGTAGAACATGAGTTAAATACGGAGGCTAATGAACTCATTAGAGCTGCAAGTAAACCTGCCGCTACAAGTCCGCGTAAACCGGATGGCAGTAAGTTACTCATCAATACAGGAAAGGCTTCATCCGGGCTATCCCAGTGTAATTCTCCTCTCATCTTCAATGTAAGGGCAATGATCCCGGGAATAAGGAACAGGAATACCGGGAGCAATTTAAGCAATGCACCAAAAATAGTCCCTCGTCTTCCTTCTTTAATATTCCTGGCTGTAAGGGCTCGCTGAACGATGTACTGATCCGTACACCAGTACCAGACACCTACGATGGAACTGGTTATAAGCAGTGAAGGCCATGGGAAATCGGGATCGGTTGCCGGTCTCCACATATCAAGATACTCAGGTCCCACGGTCTGGGTCATACTCTCCCATCCGCCAACTTTATCAAGTCCTATAAAAGTAAGTGCCGCAGCTCCTATTACAAGAATAATTGCCTGCAGGGTCTCGGTATATACTACCGCACGCATTCCTCCAAGTACTGTATATAGTCCGGTAAGGATCACGGTTCCAAGCGCACCCGTCCAGAAATCTATTCCAAGCAAAGCCGAAACCACTACTCCACCTGCGTAAATGGTTACCGATATTTTGGTGAGTACATAGGCTATTATTGAGAAAACCGACAATACCCATCTCGACCTCGCGTCAAATCTTTTTTCAAGGAATTCGGGCATGGTAAACACACCGCTTCTGGCATAAAAGGGAAGAAAAACCCAACCCAGTATCAATACCACCCAGGCCTGAATCTCATAAATAAGCATGGGTAATTTATCACCGGCACCTGCTCCTGCAAGGCCAACCACGTGTTCAGACCCGATATTGGAGGCAAAAATGGAAGCTCCAACCACGAACCACCCCACATTTCTTCCGGCCAGGAAGTAATCTTCGGTATTCGATTGTTTTTTATTGATCACCCATATCGCTATTCCAAGAAGTATGGCGAAATAAATCGAAATGGTGATCCAGTCTAAAGTATCTAAGGTCTGCATATTATTGTACTGAAAATTTGTAAGAGGTTTGAGAAGTATATTTTTCTCCCGGTTCCAATACCACCGAGGGAAATCCTTCCTGGTTAGGCGAATCTGGATAATGCTGGGTCTCCAGACAGAAACCCGTTCTTTTAGCATAAGTCCCACCTCCTTTTGCAGGCAGGGTCCCGTCAAGGAAATTCCCTATATAGAACTGTATCCCAGGTTCGTTGGTGAAAACTTCCATAAATCGACCACTTTCAGGATGATAGGCTGAGGCGGCAAACCTTACACCGCTGTCCTGCTCATTAAGCACCCAGCAATGGTCATATCCCAGACCTCTTTTCAACTGTTCATTGCTCTTTTCCTTATCAAGCTCGGTCCCAATGGCTTTTGGCTCCGTAAAATCAAAAGGAGTACCTTCAACAGGTTTTAATTCACCTGTCGGGATCAGGGTCTCATTCACCGGTAAGAACTGATCGGCATTGATCTCAACTTTATGATCGAGGATCTTCTGACTAAAATCAGCCGAAAGGTTGAAATAAGAATGCTGGGTAAGATTTACGATGGTCTTCATATCTGTCGTGGCCTTATATTGTATATCCAAGGTATTGACTGGTGTTAACGTGTAGGTCACCACCGTCTGAAGATTTCCCGGATAGCCACCTTCCCCGTCCTTACTGGTATAGGATAATTTAAGAGATACCGCATCTTCGCTCTCGCTCACTTCAGCATCCCAAACCACCTTATCAAAACCTTTTTCCCCACCGTGCAGGTGATTCTCTCCATCATTGGTTTCAAGGACATATTCGGTCCCGTCCAGAGAGAATTTACCTTTGGCGATACGGTTCCCGTAGCGGCCAATGATGGCTCCGAAATATGGATTTTCTTTTTCATACTGGGACAGGGAATCAAAACCCAGAACCACATCCTCGTAAACTCCATCTTTATTAGGCACTTTAAGGGCTGTGATGATTCCTCCATAGGTGATCACATCCATCTGCAGTCCGTTTGTATGTGAGATCATGTATTTTTCTACATTCTCACCTTCTGAAGTTTTTCCGAAATTCTGTGTTTGAACACTAAATCCTTTTTCTTCCATTCTGGAATCTTCTTGCTCAGATCCCTCATTTTCAGAAGGATTCTTACATTGTATTAATACAAGAAGAAGGGCCATACCTGACAATCTGAGCAGGTTATTAAAATTTTTCATAATCAGGTGGTTATTTTGTTATCACATTCCGTGCTGAAACAGATGATAATAGGCCTCATTGGCGTTTAGGGTATCTTTGAAGTCCCTTACCCGAGTATTATCATCGATCACCAGAAGTTCAATTCCGGCCATATCAGCAAAATCCTCCAGGAATTCGGTGGTCAGAGCCTGGGTATACACCGTATGATGTGCGCCACCGGCAAGTATCCACGTGGTCACGGCCGTATCCATATCTGGTTTTGGATCCCACAAGACGCGGGCTACAGGTAGATTTGGAAGATCTGCTTCCGGCTCCACGGCTTCCACCTCGTTAACGATCAGTCTGAAGCGGTTACCCATATCAACAAGTGAAGCATTCAGCGCGTTTCCTTTAGGAGAATTGAATACCAGCCTTACCGGATCTTCCTTTCCTCCAATCCCCAGTGGATGCACTTCGCAGTATGGCTTTTCGTCAGCGATACTGGGGCAGATCTCCAGCATATGTGAACCAAGAACAAAAGATTTCTCGGCTTTGAAATGGTTAGTATAATCTTCCATAAAGGAAGTTCCCCCTTCAAGCCCCTGGGCCATTACTTTCATGGCTCTTAACAGAGCCGCTGTTTTCCAGTCCCCTTCAGCACCAAAACCATAACCATCGGCCATTAATCTTTGCACGGCAAGTCCCGGTAACTGTTTAATTTCTCCAAGGTTCTCAAATGTATCGGTAAATGCTTTGAAGCCACCTTCGTCCAGAAATGCTCTGAGGCCAAGTTCGATCTTTGCTGCATCTACCAGAGACTGTCTTTTTTCTCCGCCTTCTTTCAAGGAATCGGTTAAACTGTAATCGTTTTCATAAGTTTTCAAAAGATCATTTACCTGCTCGTCGGTCACTTTTTCGATATGTTTAGTCACATCTGAAGAATCGTAACCATTCACCTGCACACCAAATTTGATCTGTGCGGCTACCTTATCCCCTTCGGTTACAGCAACATCTCTCATATTATCACCAATACGTGCCAGCTTTAGGTTCTGCAATTCATCCCAGCCCAAAGCGACGCGCTGCCAGTTCCCGACTTTTTTCTGAACTGCCTCGGTTTGCCAGTGACCCACGACCACCTTTCTCTTTTTACGCATCCGCGACATGATGAAACCAAATTCACGGTCACCATGTGCCGACTGGTTCAGGTTCATAAAATCCATATCTATCTTACCCCATGGGATCTCTGCATTAAATTGAGTATGTAAATGACAGATCGGTTTTTTAAGAATACTTAATCCATTGATCCACATTTTGGCAGGAGAAAAGGTATGCATCCAGGTAATAATCCCTATACAATTCTGGTTATTATTTGCTTCCAGCATCACCTGGGTGATCTCGTCAGGGGTCTTTACCGTGTCTTTATAAACCAGCTTTACCGGAACAAAAGAGGATTCGTTTAATCCCTTAACTATTTCTGCAGAATTGGCCGCAACCTGTTTCAGGGTTTCCTCGCCATATAAATGCTGGCTCCCGGTGACAAACCAAACTTCTTTATTTTTAAAATCTGTCATTTTTTATCTTTTATAAATTATTCTTGACCGTAATAGGCATCCTTGCCATGCTTACGCTCATAATGTTTTTTGATCAGTGAGTCTTTTAGTCTGGGTGCTTTGGGATTGATCTGGAGGGTGAGATATGCCATTTCGGCCACCGCTTCCAGCACCTTACTGTTGTAAACCGCCTTAGCCGCATTCTTTCCCCAGGTAAAGGGGCCATGGTTCCCTAAAAGAACCATCGGCACTTCTTCGTAAGATATCCCTCTTTCCTTAAAACAGTCCAGGATCTGTATTCCCGTATTATGTTCATAATTACCTTCTATAAGATCATCCCTCATGGGAGCCGCACAGGGAATATCCTCGGTAAGGTGATCGGCATGGGTGGTCCCAAAGATCGGGATGTTCTTTTGTGACTGCGCCCAGGCTACAGAATAGGTGGCATGAGTATGGGCGATCCCACCAATATTCTTCCAGTTCTTATAAAGATATGCGTGTGTCCTGGTATCTGAAGAAGGCCTCATTTCCCCCTCGATAACATTATTTTCAAAATCCATGATCACGATATCTTCCGGCTTAAGGTCTTCGTATGGCACCCCGCTAGGTTTAATAGCGAAGACGTCCTTGTCGCGATCCACCGCACTTACATTTCCAAAGGTATAGATCACAAGGCCAAGATCATTCAACTGTATATTAGCCTCGTAACATTCCTGTTTCAGTTCTTTATACGAGCTCATTCTTATTGATTTTATTGCTGATATTGTTTTCTACAAAAGCAGCGAGTTCTTTATATTCTTCCAGATATTTCCGGTATTGTTCTATCTTCTCAGGTTGCGGATGGTACTCTGCCTCGAATGGGCTTCCAAGTTTCTTACTGGCTTCGATCACATTTGGGTAAATACCCGCTGCAACAGCAGCATAGATAGCTGCTCCAAGGGCCGGTGCCTCATTAGACTCAGCCACCTTTATCGGCATATTCAGTACATTAGCCAGAGTTTGCATGATGTAACCCGATTTACGGGCAACCCCGCCAATTCCTATGACGCTATCTATCTTTACTCCCTCTTCCTGAAAGCGTTCCACGATCATTTTTGAACCAAAACAGATGGAATTCACCAAAGCATTGAAAATATGTGGAGCTTTGGTTCCAAGGGACAGGTTGCTAATGGCACTTTTGAGTTGCTGGTTCGCATCGGGAGTACGTCTCCCATTTATCCAGTCCAGTGCTACCGGAATACTTTCAGAAAGCTCCAGCTCTTCAGCCTGAGCAGAAAGTTTCGGAATAAAATTATCAGCGATCTCTTCCTTAAGTTTCTCTTTTTGATCTTCGGAAAGGCTGTCAGAATTATAAACAAGGTTCTCCAGCGGCCAGCTCAATACATCTTTGAACCAGGCCAGTACATCACCAAAGGCTGACTGTCCCGCTTCAAGGCCTATCATGCCCGGGATCACCGAGCCATCTACCTGTCCGCAGATACCTTTAACCGTATTATTTCCGATTTCGGAGTCTTCAGATACGATAATGTCACACGTAGAAGTCCCCATCACCCTTACCAGGGCGTGTTTGTCTATCTGTGCTCCAACAGCTCCGGAATGCGCATCAAAGGTTCCAACCGCTACCACGCAACTGGTAGAAAGGCCTAGTTTTTCAGCCCATTCCTGATTCAGGTTACCCGCTACCTCATCTGAAGTGTAGGTATCCCGGTAAAGTTTATCTCTCAATTGTGCCAGATAGGGATCCAGCTTCCCAAGGAATTCTTCCGATGGCAATCCATTCCATTCCTCGTGCCACATGGCTTTATGTCCTGCTGCACAACGACTGCGTTTGAAGCTCTCAAGATCGGAATCTATTAGCATAAAGGTCATCAGGTCGCAGTGCTCCATCCAGGAATAAGCAGCATTCTTTACGGCTTCATCTTCCCTGGTGACATGTAGTATCTTGGCCCAGAACCATTCCGAAGAATAAATTCCTCCTTCATATTTGGTATAATCGGGGCCTCCCCAGCTCCTGGCGAGTTCATTGATCTCATTAGCTTCTTTGATGGAAGTATGGTCTTTCCAAAGCACCATCATGGCATTTGGGTTCTCCTCAAAACCCTTTTCAAAGGCAAGGGGTTTTCCTTCTCTGGTCACGGGTACCGGAGAAGATCCGGTGGTGTCTATACAGATCCCTTTTACTTCCTCAGCCTTTACTTTTGCCCGGGAAATTACTTCTTTAATAGTATTTTCAAGCCCTTCCACATGGTCCAGGGGATGCTGCCTGAACTGGTTTTGAGAAGCTTTGCAATATAATTGCTCCTTCCATCTCTTATACCAGTGCACCGCTGAGGCTTCTTCCTTTCCGGATTCAGTGTTCACCAGAACGGCGCGAACCGAATCTGAACCGTAATCCAACCCAATTACGTAATTTTTCATGCTTGATCTATTTAGAGAATAAACTGAGGTCCAATTTCCATATCTATTAGCTGGATTCCATCCTGTAGATACCTGAGTTATTTTCCATTAAAAATATCATCATTCCTGCATGACAAAAACAAGGGTCTTAATTAATAAATCATTGCCGTATTTCCCTTAAATACCTTTTTTTATGTAACTTTTAAAGAATGGAATCAGAAGGCTTGTCTTTCAAATTTTAACATTAACAAAATCAACCAGGCTTAGTAGTACTTCCCAGCATTTTGGTTCATTTTTTTAATTAATTAAAATGAATTGGCAATGATCTGCTCGAAAAGCTCCTGCTTGCCACTTATCTGTTTTGGCTCACCGCTCTTTCTGGCTATATCACTGAGATCCTCAAGCGAAAGTTCTCCTTTTTCAAACCTTGCACCTTCTCCACTATCAAAGGAAGAATAGCGTTCTTCGCGTAGATTTTTATAGTCACTGTTCTCAAGAATCTCATTTGCACAAATGAGTCCGCGGGCAAATATGTCCATCCCGGAGATATGAGCAATAAACTTGTCTTCCAGATCGGTTGAATTTCTTCTGACTTTCGCATCAAAATTGATTCCTCCGCCTTTCAGGCCACCAGATTCCAGTAATACCAGCATGGCTTCAGTAACTTCATAAAGGTCGATAGGGAATTGATCGGTATCCCAGCCATTCTGGTAATCTCCGCGGTTGGCATCAATGCTTCCAAGCATGCCGGCATCAGCAGCCACCTGTAATTCATGCTGAAAATTATGACCGGCCAAGGTGGCGTGGTTCACCTCTATATTTAGTTTGAAATCATCCTGTAATCCATATTTATTTATGAACGCCAAAGAAGTCGCCGCATCAAAATCATACTGATGCTTCATGGGTTCCATAGGCTTAGGCTCGATGAAAAAGGTTCCTTTAAAGCCATTTTTTCGGGCATAATCCTTACAGGTATGAAGGAATTTTGCAAGATGCTCCTGCTCTCGCTTCATATCGGTATTCAAAAGGCTCATATAACCTTCACGACCTCCCCAGAACACATAATTTTCTCCATCTAAAGCCATAGTTGCGTCCAGGGCGATTTTCGCCTGGCCTCCGGCGTAAGCCAGAACTTCAAAATTCGGGTTTGTGGATGCCCCGTTCATATATCTTTTATTGCTGAAAAGGTTCGAAGTTCCCCACAGCAATTTTATTCCAGTTTCCTGTTGTTTTTGCTTTGCATATTCGGTCATAGTTTGAATTCGCTTCTCGAATTCGGCCAGATCTGAAGCTTCATCCACTACGTCAACATCATGAAAACAATAATATGGAGTGCCCAGTTTAGTCATGAATTCAAAGGCTGCATCCATCTTATCCTTTGCCCGCTGAATTGGATCATTACTTTTATCCCATTCAAAAGTTTCGGTACCCGGACCGAAAGGATCTGCTCCTGTATTATTAAAAGTGTGCCAGTAAGCCGTGGCAAACCTTAAATGTTCCTTCAGTGTCTTTCCACCAATCATGCGGTTTTCATCATACCATTTAAAGGCCATGGGATTCTTACTATCCCTTCCTTCAAATTGGATCTTTTCGATATTCTTAAAAAATCTGTTTTCTGAACTCATAACTAATCTTCTATTTTAATATGTTCTTTCCATTCCTGATATATTTCTTCATAGGCCAGGCTCCATTCTCTTCTAGGTTCAATTTTTTCCAGGCACTCCAGGTCGCTGAAGGCTTCTTTTTGATTATTATAAAAACCATGGCCCATCGCGGCACCCCGTGCAGCACCTTCGGCTCCTGAGGTATTGTAAAGTTCCAGGCTGGTTTGAGTAGTATTACAAAAGATCTCGCGAAATACGGGGCTTAAGAAAAGATTTGCTTTCCCTGCACGCACCAGGTCTCCTGAGGTTCCCAGCGATTTCATAATATCAAAACCGTAATTCATGGCAAAGACAATCCCTTCACAAGCGGACCGTATTAAATGTTCCGGTTTATGAATATTGAAATTCAGGTTCTCTATCCCTGAAGTTGCTTTTTTATTCTTGAAGATCCTTTCCACCCCGTTTCCGAAAGGATAAAAACGAAGGTTTTCACTACCCGGCTTTGCCCTGGCAGCCTGGGTATTCAGCGCTTCATAACTCACCAGGTCAGAATTTCCAACCGACACCATTTTCCGCAGCCACTGGTATAAAATTCCCGATCCGTTAATGCAAAGCATCACACCGTTCCTTTTATTTTCTTCGGAATTGTTCGCGTGCAAAAATGTATTGATCCTGCTTTGAGGATCATAAATATCCTGGTTACTTACAGCATAAACTACCGCAGAAGTTCCCGCAGTAGTGGCGATCTCTCCGGGCTGGAGCACATTCAGCGAAAAAGCATTGTTAGGTTGATCTCCTGCCCTGTAGGTGATCTTCAGCTCTGGATGCAGACCTAATTCACGGGCAACATCGGGATGTATTTTCGCCTGATCACCAAAATTGGGAACAATCTCTGGGATAAGTTCCTTTGACAATCCCATCCCGTCCAATATCTCATCAGCGAGTTTTTGATCTTTAAAATTCCATAGAGCTGCTTCGGAAAGACCGGAAGTTGAGATCTGCGCCACCTTTGAGAATTTTGATGCAATAAAATCCCCCGGGAGCATTATATGCCTTGCTTTAGCGTAGATCTCCGGTTCGTTCGTTTTTACCCACTTTAGTTTTGAGGCCGTAAAATTACCCGGACTCCCCAGGATTATCTCTTCACATTTTTCAGCACCAATAGCATTATAGGCATTGTTTCCAATATCTGCAGCTCTACTGTCACACCAGATGATCGATCTTCGTAAAGGCTTTAAGTTCTCATCGGTAAGCACAAGACCATGCATCTGGTAAGCAACTCCAATCGCCCTGATCTTTTTCAGTTCTATCCGGTGTTTATTCTGTAAGATCTTCAGTCCTTCTTTCACATATTGCCACCAGAGTTCAGGATCCTGTTCTGCCCAGCCAAATTGTGGGGCGATGATCTCCATTTCAGATTCAGGCAGCCCCACGGAGGCTACTGTTTTCCCTGTTTCCGCATTCAGAACTGCGAGTTTAACCGAAGAACTTCCTAAATCGATACCCAGATAGTACATAAAATCTATTTTATTCTGTTCCAATTCAATTTAATCACCATTAAAGAATATCATAATGGCAGCGACAATCAACAGCACAATAATGGTAATGAGTATATCTTTCCAGTTATAACTGCTTTTATTGTTTTTCTTCTCTTCATCAGTAATGGTAGAAAAGGTGAGGTTAAGTGTTTTTTCTTCTGAAGGTTCTTTGGTTAACAAACTAACAATAATCAGTAAGATTATACAGAAAAGGAAGAACCATGCTCCAAACGAAAGGAAATTCATATCCCCTAAATAGAATAAAATTCCGTCCTGATTCAGAGAATCTTTTATTATTTCCAGAAATATTCTAATAGTCCCCACCATCAGACCAACTACGAGGGTTACAAAAGCAGCTGTGGCATTAATACGACGGTAAGATATCCCCAACAGAAATACCGCAGTGATAGGAGGTGCAATGTAGGATTGAACACTCTGCAGATATTCATATAGTACCCCAGAAATATTAGCCATAATAGGTATCCACACAATTCCGATAATCACCACTACCACTGTTGCAATCTGTCCGGTTCTAACGAGCTTCTTCTCCGGGGTATTAGGTCTTAACTTCTTATAAATGTCAACCGTAAATAAGGTAGAGCAGGAGTTGAATACCGATGCAAGTGAGCTCATAAGAGCGGCTAGTAATCCTGCAGCTACAAGCCCTCTGATCCCAGAAGGTAAAAGATTACTCATAAGAACTGGAAAAGCTTCATCTGGAGAATCCCAGTGCAACTCACCTCTCATTTTCAAAGTTAGTGCTATGATCCCCGGAATAAGAAAAAGGAATACTGGTAATAACTTGAGCAACGCACCAAAAATGGTTCCCCTTCTTCCTTCCTTTATATTTCTCGCAGTAAGAGTTCTTTGAACAATATATTGATCGGTACACCAATACCAGATCCCAACAATACTACTGGTGATCAAAAGGGTAGGCCAGGGAAATTCAGGATCATTTGCTGACCTCCACATATCAAGGTATTCCGGCCCTACCGTCTCCTGAATACTTCCCCATCCACCTACAGCATCCAGTCCCACAAAAGTAAGCGTGGCCGCTCCAAGGACAAGTACAATTGCCTGAAGGGTTTCTGTATAGACCACCGCTTTCATCCCTCCAAGAACAGTATATAAACCGGTTAAAACAACCGTTGATAAGGCACCTGTCCAGAAATCTATGCCTAACAAAGCAGATACCACGATCCCCCCGGCATAAATGGTTACAGATATTTTGGTAAGCACATAAGCTATGATGGAAAAAACAGACAGTACCCATCGGGACCGGGCATCAAAACGCTTTTCGAGAAATTCGGGCATGGTAAAAACCCCGCTTCTGGCATAAAATGGAAGGAACACCCAGCCTAAAAGAAGAACCACCCATGCATGTAGCTCGTAAATAAGCATGGGCAATTTATTCCCGGCCCCGGCCCCCGCGAGTCCTACTACATGTTCTGAGCCTATGTTAGACGCAAAGATCGAAGCACCTACCACAAACCAACCTACATTACGCCCTGCGAGAAAATAATCTTCAGTATTCTCTTTCTTTTTTCTAATTACCCAAATAGCGATTCCGGCAAGGATGAGAAAGTAAAAACCAATAAAAATCCAGTCTAGAGTATCGAGCGTTTGCATATGCTAAAGGTTTTTAATTTTAAAATTTGAAAGGAAATGGTCGGTTTTGGTATATTTGACAAATCTTATAGTAGATATGACTACAAGTATAGCTAAAATTTGTCCAACTTTCAATGTTTCTATCTGAGAATTCGATATTTTTTAATGAAATACCTGAATTTTAAAAGTATTAAGGTTTATTGTGAAGAAAAGCCATTTGAATTTCGAAAAGTATATTTGCATCCATGAAGAGAAGGTTAATCAATCAGGAAACAGGAGAATTAGAGGATAAATCTGTTATCAAATCGGTCACAATAGACTGTGTTATATTCGGGTTCCAAGATGGCAAACTGGAAGTTCTGCTGATAAAACATGCGTTAGGAATAAAAAAAGGTGAATGGGGCCTGCCCGGTGGATGGATAAAAAAGGAGGAAGGCATAGACCTGGCCGCGAATAGATTATTGAAAGAACTCACTGGCTTAGGGGATATTTATCTTGAACAACTGAAAGCATTTGGTGATCCAAACAGATTTCCTGAAGGAAGAATTATCACCATCGGCTATTATGCTCTTATAAATAAGGAAAAATATGATATAAAAGCCGGATTTACCGCCTCTGAAGCTAGCTGGTTCAAATTGGAAGAGATTCCAGAGTTGATCTACGATCACAATGAGATTCTTAATTTCAGCCTGAAAAAGTTACGCCACAGGGTTAAGCATGCTCCTATTGGATTTAACCTTTTACCGGAAAAATTTACTCTGCTTCAGCTCATGCAGTTATATGAAGAAATTCTAGGTTTAAAAATGGACAAACCTAATTTCAGACGTAAATTTTTAAAAATGAAACTCCTGGTCGATTTAAAAGAGAAAGAAAAAGATGTTTCTCATCGTGCTGCCAAGCTCTATAAATTCGATGACAGAATTTATCAAAAATTAACCGAAAAAGGCTTTAGTTTTGAGTTTTAATCTAATACATCTATTTCTTTCAACCATTTTTCGCATAATTCCGGCCACATATCTGTCAACTCTGAACTATTGTTTATTCCAACCCCATGACTACCTACAGGAAAAATATGTAGACTTCCCTCTACACCATATTCTAGCATGGCTTCATAGAACAAGATACTATTTATTGGGCTTACCGACCTATCATTCTGCGCATGCACAAGAAATGAGGGAGGTGTATCACCGCTTACCTGCAATTCATTAGAATATTTCTCTATCATTTCCTCAGAAGGAGATGTACCAAGGAAATTTTCCCTGCTTCCCCCGTGAGCATATTTTCCGAAGCTGATTACAGGAGAAACGAGGACCTGAAAATCGGGTTTAAAAGAATAGTCATTTAGGGTATCATTCTTTATTACTGAAAAATCTTCAGTATGTGTTCCTAAAGTAGTGGCGAGATGTCCCCCGGCTGAAGTTGCAAAAACACCAATTTTTCCGGGATCGATCCCATATTGTACCGCACTGGACCTTATTACCTTCATTGCCCGCTGAGCGTCCTGTATTGGTCCCTTATGCCTGATTTTAAGATCTGGAGAAGTGGGTAAACGATATATTAGCACAAATGCGGAAACCCCGAGGCTATTAAACCATTTGGCTACCTGAAAGCCTCCCCAGTTATAGGTAAGATGCTGATAACCACCCGAAGGTAGGATCAAAACCGCAGCTCCTTTATTTTCTTCTTTGGCAGGTAAAAATCTGTACAATCCTGGTTCAGCAACCTGGGTAATACGCTCCCCTTTTTCAAGAAGTTCCAGCTTCATACCCCTGGAATTGGGCATTTTCCCCTCCGGCCAGATGGATTTATATTCCTGTGCCAGACAGGCACAGGTCAGAAGAAATAGGATAAAACCCAAAACTGTTGTTTTCATATTGTTTTTTTAAGTAATTCTTCTCTCATCAGGCTGAATACGTCTATTAAAGGCGCCGCCTCCAGACCTGGTAATGGCACTTACCAGTTTTAATGTGTCTTTTCCCATTCAGGATATTTCCGGTATAAGAGATCTTCTGCATAATTATCGATATAATTATAATTTACCCGTCGTTCTCTTTCTATTTCATTTAGATGATACTTTATCTTTCCATCCCGTCCAACAAAAATAGGCCGGCCGGTTTCAATTTCATTAAATCTTCCCCAGAGCGGACCACCATTAGAATCCTTCACTACAATCCTATCCCTACCTTCCGGCGCATCAGGATCGTCTATCCATTTCACTTTAAGTCCCATTACTTTATTCTCCTCAAACCATTTAACCGCACTTCTAATGGATTGCTTTACTTCTTTTGAAGGATTGTCCAGCTTCATAAGATATTCCACTATTTCTGTACTTTCTTTTCCGCTTAAAGAAGGCAGCTCATAAGCCCGGGCTTTGGCCGGGCTCAGGTCATCCTTATCGTGTTGCGCACACCAGATAGTGAGTTCCCCATCAACTTTTACCTGTGTTTTTAATATAATATCCAAGCCCTTATCAATTGCATTTTGAGCCTTTTGAACCCTTTTTTTATCTACGAATGAATAAGTGGACTTTTGTTTCGCAATATCCCGTAACAGATTCATTACCCCCATCATGGCCCCGTCATTAAATGTGATATGGTCGTAATATCCTTTCCTGATAGGGTAGAACTGAGGCCAGCCGCCATTCTCGTACTGTGCCTGGAGTAAAAAATCCATTCCCCGAAGAAAGGCATCCTTATATTTTTTTTCTCCTGTAGCCTTATATACCCTGGCAAGAAACCTTAGCTGTGTATGGGTCGCTCCATTATCGATAGTGGTTCCTATCTCCTGGTATTTTTCAATTTCAAGCTCTTCTATTTCTGCTTCAGAAAGCTCCCTGGCCATATTAATATTCTTAAGCCAACCTCCATTATCATGCTGATAAAGCAATACGTTATCGGCAATTTGTCGGGCTTCCTCCCCGGCATACCATTGCCTGGATCTATGCTGAACTTCCCGCCAACTTAACTTTTCAGTTTCCTGAGCTTTTAGTCCTCCAATTGAAACCAAGAAAGATATTAATAGTACAAATCCGTATTCCAAACATCTTTTCTGCATCAATCTTTTCATTTAATTCTTATTCTTTTGTAAACAAATCCCTTTCCAGAACTTCAGGTTGGATGTATTCTTTGAGTTCAAGATCTTTTCTATAGATTTCCTGAAGCGCGAGACTCGCAACAAGTCTCGCCCCTTTTTCAGATAAGTGAGTATCATCCTGCATTCCTTCCGGTTCATAATTATTCTGGCCGGGTTCAAGGTGAAGATGTAGTTGTTTGGAATCCTCAGGTCCGTACGCTGTTTCAAGTTGTTCTGTTAATAACTGCATATCTATGAATGGGACGTCCATATGTTCAGCAACCATTCTCGTAACCAGAGGATATTCCCCATGAGTATCGACCAGAACCCCGGATTCGTTAAAATTCCGGCGTACTATGGAACTAAGCAAAATGGGGTTAGCTCCTTTTTCCCTGGTCTCCCTAACGAATTTTTCAAGATTGGCCCTGTACTGAGTAAAGGGGTTGGTATATCTTTCAGGATCCTGAATTTTCTGATCGTTATGACCGAACTGGATAAAAACAAAATCTCCCGGCTGTAGCTTGTTTTTAACCTTTTCCCATCGCCCCTCAGAAATAAAACTTCTTGTACTACGGCCATTCACTGCATGATTTTCAATATTGATTTCTGAAGTCATGAGTTCAGGGAGCATCTGGCCCCAGCCATGTTCGGGATTCCTGCCGGGATCCTTTTTATCAGACATGGTGGAATCGCCAATTAAATAAAGCGTGGGTTTTTCATGTGCTGAAACAATTACTGTAAAAAACAGCAGGCAGAACATTAATAAATTCTTCATATCAAAGCTTTAATTTTTAAATTCGAAGGCACCTAAGTCGGGTGCTTCACCCTCATAGGTTAATCCAACTTCAACTCCTTTATCTATAAGATCACTTTCGGCTACCAAATGCATAAAATTAACATCAGGCAAACTTCCGTCAGCCTTTCTGGGACCTAACAATTCTTCTATTCCAAGGCTCTTAAAATCTGCTTCAGAAACCTCAACCCCCAGCTGCCAGCTATTATACGAAATATCAGTTTCAGTAGCTTCTGTCCTTCCTTTCTCTCCTAAAACAAGACTATTCTTGATTGTTAATTTGGAAAGCGGATTGGTACTGCTGAAATTATAGTTCGTTCCGTTATCATAGGCTGAACAGTTGAGAATAGTTACTTCTCCTCTATTGCTGTTGTGATCAAAACCATCAAACAGATTCCCAACAGCGATACAATTCGTATAAACTGCATTATGCTTTAGAGCTTTATCATCACTACCACCTGTCTTGAAACCATTTCCGTCCCCTCCGCCTGCGACGCCATTTTGCAGATAACCGTTCCTGATGGCCCAGCAATTCTCGTATGTAGTGGTAATATTGTCGGCACCGCGAAGGTATCCATCCCAGCCGTCATCCAGATTGTTCCAGGCCCTGCACCCGATAAACTTATTCCCGGTTCCCGCCGTAAGTTTGCAGGCAAAACCATCAGCATTTTCGATACGTGAATCAGCATTAAAATAGGAGTCACAATTGAGGATCGTATTATTGGAAGCCCCGCTATCAATCTGCAAACCGGTGTCGGCACATTCTGAAAAAGTACAGAACTCAATCAGGTTATTACTACCCTCTATTTTCATTCCATTATCACCGGCTCCAACAAAGTCGATTCCTTTCACATGCCAGTTATTCCCGGCAAGGATGACTCCCTGATTTGATGAATTTTCACTCATTCCTGAAAAATCGAATTTGGGCCTGTTTTCCGATTCTTCTCCTATAAGAACTATTTTTTCTGATGAAAGGCCGGAAGTGGTTATTCTTATTCTTCCGTTCAGTGTAAATGTCACAGCTTTAACTATTATGGAATCCCCTGCTTTAGCATTGGAAATAGCCAAAGAAAGTTCTGATGGAGTCTCAACGATTATCACTGAAGATTCTTCGGGCTCAGGGTCTGGGTCCGGATCAGGGTTTTGTCCAGTGTCGGGGGTCCCGTTATCTATCTCCTCTTCAATACTTTCACTACCACAGGAAAAAATGATAGCTGAAATCAAAATCAATCCCAGATAGTAAAATCGTGAATTATTTCTCATCATTAGCGTAATTATTTATGGCCTTGGAAGCCCAGTACCAGTCTGTGGAATTACTAAAAATATTTTCAAGCGTATATTTTTTTGCTTCCTCTTTAGAAAGCTGGTGCGACCATTCAACCCGAGTTTCCGGTGAAGCTCCCTCACCTTTGCTATTGTATTCAGCATAATAAGTGGTTTCCTCCTTATTGGGGAACATTTTATCCCCTGTCCATGGATCCCAGCCTTCAGGCACGATATGAGACCCCATTTCAGTATTAATGAAAACGGTTTGAGCATAAGGCCTCCAGGGACGTCCCAGGTAAACCTCATCCACATCTTCGGCAGCGGTAAGTTTACAATCAATAAAAACATATCCGAATTCCTGGTTTTGAGGAGTAGCAGCGGCAGTTACATAAGAATTTTTCAAACTATGAACAGCGCAATTTTTAAATACTACCGTGGCTTCTCCAAAAATAAAATCTGTAGTTCCTTCAATATAGCAATTGAGATATAGTTGCCGACTGCCTTCAGTTGCCGTATAAATGGTATCCTGGCAACCCAGAATATTAGAGTTCTTTATTACAAAACGATCTCCTTCCACATGCAGGGCCACCGCCTGGCCCTCGCCGCAGGAAGAATTTGTGATCGTTAGATTCTCAATTTTAATATCATCTCCCCGAACCAGAACTGTATACGAATTGAAAGTCGAAAATTCCTTTCCGGTCTGCGGATTCATTTTTCCGGAATAATCATCATTGGTAATGATCGTATTTTCCTGGCTCTCCCCTATCAAAGTAAGTTGATGTTTCCAGGAAGGGATCTCCAGTTTCTCGTTATAAGTTCCATTCTTAATATGAATCTTCACTTCTCCCGGACCCAGGTCACGCGTAGAATTAATTGCTTCCTGAATCGTAGTATAATCTCCGGAACCATCCTGAGCTACTGTAATTTCACGATAAGTATCTCTGGCTGAAGAAGAATCTTTAAAAATCTTATCCAGGAAATTTACTGTAAGATTGAGAGTTCTTTCAAACCATGGATGCATCAACCAGAAAGAATGAGGTGAATTCTCCAGGGTATGAACCTCGTAATAAATAACATTTTCAGATAATATTTCAGTCATATCGTCCCTTCCCGCGTGAAAGCGCGGATAGGAACTGTTGATAAACAATGTAGGCGGAGTTTCAGCATCCACATATTCCAATGGGGAAGCTTCTACCCAGTTATCCAATTTCTCGGCTTTAGATCCTCCCAACCACGTGGCGGCCATCCAGCCTTCCTCGGCTTCCGGATGAACAAAAGAAACGATCCCATCTACATTTATGATCGCCTGGACCTCATCTGAAATATTATTATTCTCAGTTTTAAATATTTCGGAATTTGGGGTGACACCTAACAGTGTTGCCAGTTGTGCTCCAGCAGAGGCTCCCAGCACTGCAATTTTATCTTTATTTATCTGGAAATCTTCGGCATTTTCACGCATCCATTTTACGGCGTCTTTTAAATCTAAAACCCCTGCTGGATAGATAGCTTCAGTTCCCAGTCTGTAAGAAGCTGTCACTGCGGTATAACCATTCATGGCCAGATGCTGGGCCATTGCGCGTTCGTTTTCCTTACTTCCGGTAAGCCAGCCTCCACCGTGGATCAGCAATACTGCCGGATTTTTCCTGTTGTCGCCGTTATTCGGAATATAGACATCGGCTTTGATCTCCCTCTCACCTATCTTTTTATAAACCAGGTCTTCCTTCGCAAGTATATTATCCGATTTTAATGGTTCTACGGGTCTGATAAAAGGATAATCCTTTTTAAGTTTTTCATAGGTTCCGGCAACGGTATATGGTTTTATTTCATGTTCCTGCGCCTGAATTTTTAAAATGAAACAGACAAGAAACGTTAGAAATAATATATACTTGTTCAGGTTCATATTTAATTTAATATTCATTCTTTTTCTATTATTTTTAGATCCTTCATTCCATCAAAAACGAGCTGAGCCACAGCCTTAGCTCCCGCGGGCTGAAAATGGGTATTATCATCCTGTCCCTCAGGATAGGCTTCATATTTTCCCGGCGGCAGATTCATAAAGTAATTTTTACTTACATAATCCTTTCCTTTTTGGGAGAAGTAATCCATAGAACGCTGGTTAAGGTCAATCAACATTACATTCATTTCTTCAGCCACATCTTTCGCAGCCTGGTCGTATTCGCCATGAACATTCTGAAGATGACCATCTTTCCAGGGATAATTACGGGCCACCGGAGTAAGTATAATGGGATGAGCTCCTTTCTGGCGCGCCTGACTCACGTACAACCGTAGAAATTCTTTATAACCTTCAATATTCACATAACGCTCTGCCTTACTTTCCGAAGCATCATTATGCCCAAACTGCATCAATACCAGGTCATCTTCTTTCAGATTCTCAAAAACCGATCGCCATCGACCTTCCTGGAAAAAGGTACGGGTACTACGCCCGCCTCTGGCCTTGTTGTCCACTACCACACTATCCGCCTTGATCAATCCTCTAACTTTAGGCAGACTGTCTGAAATCATAAACTGCTGAAAAACCTGTCCCCAGCCCATTAATGGATACCGGGTTTTCATATAATCCTTTCCGGGGTCATAATCGCCAGAATAGTCGGCCATCGTGGAATCACCGATCAGGTACACGGTTACAGGTTCCTGCTGGGAAGTAAATGCTAATAAACCCAGGGCCAAAAAAGAAAGTAGTGCAATTGCCTTTTTCATCATTTTTATATTTATCTGGCTTCTAAAGCTCCAATTTCGGGGGCCTCACCTTTATAATTCAATTCCAGTTTAATTCCTGCATCTACCAGTTTACTTGAAGAGACAGGTCGCATAAAGCTAATATCGGGAAGACTCCCATCATTTTTTCTCGGTGCAGTTAATTCTGAAAAATCCATAGACACAAAATCACTTTCCTGAACTTCAAACTCCATCTGCCAGCTATTGTTTTCAACCTGTTCAATTTCGGCATTGTATTTTCCAAGCTTACCGAACACAAGCGTATTTTTAATAATTATCTTTTCCAGGCCGTTCTTTTCGGCAAAAGCAAGATTACGTCCATTCTTAGTAGCTGAGCAATTGATAAGGGAAACCGTTCCACGATTGCTGTTATGATCAAAACCATCATTCAGATTGTTTACGGCTAAACAACGTGTATAAGTGGCGTTATGTTTTCTGTTCTTATCATCACTACCTCCGGTTTTAAACCCGTTTCCATCACCCTTTCCGGCGGTGCCATTCTGAAGATACCCATTATTAAAAGCCCAGCAGTTCTCATAGGTAGTATTCACATTATCGGCTTCCCTCAAATATCCATCCCAGCCATCATCCAGATTATTCCAGGCACGACATCCAATAAATTTGTTTCCTGATCCCACATCCATTTTTACAGCAAATCCATCGGCATTTTCTAGTTTTGAATCTGCATTGAAAAAGGAATCGCAGTTAAGAATCGTATTATTTGATGCCCCATCATCCAGTTGAAGTCCGGTATCGGCACATTCAAAAAAACTGCAGAATTCCACGTGATTGTTATTGCCTCGAATATGCAGGCCGTTGTCCCCGGCATTATAAAACTGAAGCCCTTTGATATGCCAGTTATCGGCTTTAAGAACAATTCCCTGATTTGAGGAATCTTCTTCCAATGCAGAAAAATCAAGTAGAGGGCGCTCACCTGAAATATCGCCCATCAAATAAATTCTATCTGAAGGCTCACCGGAATCATTAATATAGATTCTTTCTGTGAGCTTATAAGTTCCGGAATGAACAAAAATGGAATCCCCTGGTTTAGCATCATCAATAGCTGTAACAAGTTCCTGGGTATTCTTTACTTCGATGAAGTTTTTAGTTTTTTTTTTATTAACTGAAGCTGAAGTCTTTTTTAGAATATCCTTTTCTGAAATTTCAGACTTAGAGAAATCTATTTCCTTACTCTCCCCGAGAATCCTAATAGAAGGTTCTGAATCTCTATTGAACTCAAAGTTATCAAGCTCAACATTCTTAGCGTTATAAAGTACGAGCGAGGGACCTTTCTTTTGCAGGACCCGGACATTCTTCAGTTTTATATCATTGGCATCAATCACCGTGATCCCGTTCTCAGCTTCCAGGACTGCATTTTCCAGACTCACATTTTCCAATTTCATTTCAGGTAATCCCATAAAAAAGGCAGCGGTATTGGACCCTGTAGCTGTGATATTTTTCATTTGGATATTTCTGAAAGACGGAGTTTCTTCGGTTACAGGCATCATAGTCTCATCTCTCTTTTCATCGGCAGCATCCTGATCTCCTTCAAGGATTGGTGAATTTCCGCCATAAAAAAGATTGAAACGAATGGCTTCCGTAGGAATATTGATCATATCGATATTGGAAATATGAATGTTCTCAACAACCCCACCCCTGCCTCGGGTACTTTTAAAACGAAGTCCTACATCGGTACCTATAAAAGTACAGTTTGAGACATGCACATTTTTAACTCCGCCAGACATTTCGCTACCTATCACAAAGCCACCATGCCCATGATATACTATATTGTTCTTTACTATCACATTCTCTGTAGGTATGCCGCGATCACGGCCATCTTCATTCTTACCTGATTTAAAACAAATGGCATCATCACCCACATCAAATGTATTATTGTAGATCACAACGTTTTTACATGATTCCAGATCCACACCATCACCATTCTGTGAATACCAGGGATTTCTTACCGTAAGGTTTCTAATAGTAATATCCTCGCTCATCAAGGGATGTATATTCCATGCCGGTGAATTCTGAAAGGTTGGACCATCCAATAAGATCTTTTTACTTTTTACGATACTCACCATTACCGGTCTGAGAAAATCCTTTACAGCCTGTAGTTCTTCCTCTGAAATCTTATCTGGCACATTGAAATTAGTGGTACTTTCATGACCTCTTTTCGAGCTTTCAGAAGGGAACCACATTTTACCATCTTCAGATAATACACCTCCCGTTTCTAGAAGGTCATCCCATTGCCTTCCTGTCATTTTTCCTTTTTTCACTGGCCGCCAGGCTCCTCCGCTTCCATCGATAATTCCTTTACCGGTAATTGCTATATTCTCTACATCTTTTGCAGTGATGGGAGAAGTATTCCGAACTGTATTCAGACCTTCAAAGCTGGTTCTTACCAACGGATAATCATCAAAATCCTTACTAAAAACCAGAAGTGCTCCTGCTTCCAGGTGAAGATTAATATTGCTTTTAAAATGAATAGGCCCCGTTAGCCAGATACCCCTAGGCACTACTACTTTCCCTCCTCCTTTGGAAGCAGTATGAGAAATGGCTTTTTCAAAAGCTTCAGTGTTTTTAGTTAGTCCGTCACCCACAGCTCCAAAATCCTTAATACTTACATGAAAATCAGGAAACACAGGCTCCTGCACTTCAGGCATTTCAAACTCAATACCTTCATACAGAGACTCGGGATCCCAACCGGAACTTTGCTGACCTCTCATAATTCCTGTAAGGGCAATGGAACAGAATAAAACAATAATCCCTGTAATTAATCTCATATCCTTTCTTTTAACTGTGATTATTCTGTGATACTGAAGTATTCCACATCGGCATAACCACCTCGTTTGGCTTCCTTTGTACTCACGCTGAACAAACCTACCTTAGCGCCAATCCATTTTCCAGGTTGAGCTTTGAATGGTTCCCCAATCTTCCTGAATTTTTTACCATTCTCACTATAACTGAACTGGCACATCGCATCAGGGGCGCTCACCTCAACGCGAAAAACTGCTTCATTTGAATCGATTCGCTTTTCCTCAACAGTCACTTCCTCTTCACCATCGATCGCAGCGATAGCCTGGGTTTGTTTTATGATAAATCCATCCTTATCATGAGTTAGAGTAAGAGTGGCATAATCCATTCCCATTACGATGATCCCGGTTCTTTTGCCTTTATCGGCCTCCTGAGGAAAAAGGCTCAGTTTAGTAGTGGCGGTAAAATTGGGAGCAGGAAATTTCTGCAGAAGAAGATTTGGAGTCATCCATAGATTCTTATAATCTTCCTGTGTCTTGATGGAAAATAACCTTAAATGGTCATCTCCCGGAAGCTTAGCATGCCACACCACGTCCGGGTTTGCATGCCACTGCCACTGAAGTCCGAGACTGTCACCTTCAAATTTGGTACTTTCAACCGGTGTTACAATCGGATAATCTTTACCAACATCCGGTTTTTTATATGTTTTCACCGGTTCTCCAATGCCGTTTCCATCCTTATCCTCCCCCATAACCGGCCAATCATTTTCCCAGCTCATAGGCTGTAAATGAACTATCCTGCCATAGGCTTCCAAATCCTGAAAATGATAGAACCAGTCCTCACCTTCGGGCGTTTCTACCCAGGCTCCCTGATGCGGGCCGTTTATATCTGTACTACCCTGCTCAAGAACTACTTTTTCCTCGTATGGACCGTAGATGTTCTTCGATCTTAAAACAAGCTGCCAACCGGTGGAAACACCCCCTGCAGGCGCAAAAATGTAATAATAACCGTTGCGCTTGTAAAACTTGGTGCCTTCCACGGTTGGATGATCATCATGCCCGTCAAAAACATGTCTTCCGGCATCCAGAACTTTGGTTCCTTCAGCATTCATTTTATTAACCGTCACCAGGCTCTTCACCCCTCTACGACTTCCCGCATAGGCATGAACCAGGTAAGCTTTACCGTCGTCATCCCATAGCGGAGAAGGATCTATAAGTCCTTTTCCTTCCATAACGAGCACCGGTTCTTCCCAGTTCCCGAACGGGTCATCGGTCTTTACCATATAGATGCCGTGATCTGGATCACCCCAGTAGATATAAAGTTCATTATTATGAGAGCGAATACTTGGCGCCCAGACGCCATTCCCATGTTGCGGAACAGCAAAGGTCTCTTCTGGCACCTGCACCGGGAGCGCATAATTGATCAGTTTCCAGTTGATCATATCTTTTGAATGCAAGATCGGCAATCCCGGGGCTGCATTAAAACTTGAGGCCGTCATATAATAATCATCTCCAACCCGCACTACATCGGGATCCGAATAATCGGCGTAAAGAATTGGATTGGTATAGGTACCGTCCTCATTATCGCTTACCCAAACTTCAGATTTATAATTCTCCTGCTTTTGCGCAGAAACCATAAGAGAGATTAATAAAATAAGGCTAAGTAAAAAGCGCATTTCTGTATTTTTTGATTATCTGTCAAACTGTAAGCTTGCCAGGATAAAAGGTCCTGTTCCCTTTGGATCATTGCTTCGAACTTCCTCGCTAATGTAGTATTCATAAGAAGCATCGCGATAAGGATCTCCACCCAGACCGGCCACTGCACAAACCTGGTTCAGGTTCACCACTCCATTATCTTCAACAGTGATAAGATTATTCAAGATGCCTTCGTATCCTTTTTTGGCCACTTCCAGATATTTTTTGGGCAGATATCCTTTTTTCGACGCCTTTGCAAAAGTGTAAGTGAACATGGAAGAACCTGAAGCTTCCAGGTAATTTCCTTCACGGTCTCCCTGGTCAAGTACCTGATACCATAAACCGGATTCTGCATCCTGATATTTAGTTACCGCCTCCGCAAACTGGTTCAGGTAACCTATGATTTTTTCGCGGCCTTCATGATCCTGAGGGAGGTAATCCAGAACATCTACCATTGCCATTCCGTACCAACCCATGGCACGTGACCAAAAATTCGGAGAAGTTCCGGTTTCCTTGTCGGCCCATTTTTGCTGTTTACTGGAATCCCAGCCGTGGTATAGCAGACCAGTTTCTTCATCATACGCATACTTCTGAATAAGATCGAACTGATGTACAATATCATTATAAGCTTGTTGTGCTTCTTCACCTTCGCTGAACATTTGGGTATAATGCGCATAAAACGGATGCGCCATATAAAGCCCGTCCAGCCACATCTGCTGGGTATAACGTTTTTTATGCCAGAAACCACCTTCCTTGGTACGTGGTTGAGTGTCAATCTGGCTTCTGAGCAATTTCAATGCCTCCAGAAATCGTTCTTCCTTTGTCTTAGGATATAGATACAGTAGCACATTCCCTGAATTAAGCATATCAAGGTTCTGATCGCTCAACTTATAAGTTCTAATATCACCTTCGTCGGTGACCATGGTATCGGCGTAATCGTAGATATACTGATAATATCTTTCATCTCCCGTTTCCTGATAGACCTCCTTTGCAGCTTTCAAAACCAGGCCATTCGTATAGCTCCATTTAGGTTCATCGCGAAAGTCCAGTTTGGAAGCCTCAGGAAAACGATGCATTTCTGACAGCATCATTCTTTCAGACCATTTCAGGTCTTCAGGAACTATTTTTTCCTGGTCTACAGAGGCCATTTCTTCCTTTTGCTTATCTCCATTCTCCTTGCAGCTTATAAACGCCCCACCAACAAATAGAAAAATGAAACAGTAGTGAAGTCGGTTTTTCAGAATTTTCATCAGAATTAGTTTAAAGTATTATTTGAATTCAATTCTTTCAATAACTCATCTAAATGAGATAAGAAATCTTCTTTAGTTGTTATACCATCTTTTTCCTGTTCCCAGGCACCAAGGAAATAATAGGTAATTGTTTCGGTAGTGGGTTTAAAGACTACTAAATGATCATCGGTCCCTTCAATTTGTTTGTCCAATTCATCGGTATTATAGAAAACGGCCATTCCCAGTTTATCATTCTCATTCACCAGCGTCTGCGCACCATAAGTGGCTATATAGGCCCACTTGCCGTTCTCACTTTGTCTTTTGATCAATTGCGGGCCATGTTTTACAATTCCCGTAGTAAGACCATCTATCTCTGCAGAAGGAGTAAGTTCGGCTTTGGTATACCTGCCTTCCGGAAAAATGCTAAGTTTAGCTTCCAGATCTATGGTGTCTTTACCTGTAGCCCAGTCTTCATAAAATATTTCTACTGAAGATCTGCTTTCTGTATTAATAACAGTCGCAATAGTATTCCCTACATTCCTGAAATGCGCCACAGTATCGTTCATATAACGGCCGTAACCTCCAATTCCCATGGATTTACCGGCTTTCAGGATATCCAGACCCCAATCGGCTTCCTCATGATAAGAATCAAATCCATCCTGCCCTACATATGGTAGAACCAGGGTATCCACTTTTTTTCCGAAGATATCTATAGCATTTCTCCAGTCCAGATAGAGCCTGTAGCCAACATTTTTGTTCTCCCAACCCGGACCTTCATACCTTATAAACCATGAATGGTCAGTATGATTTTCGGGCACGGAGAGACTATCAACATTTTTAAATTCTCCACCCTTATATTCACGACCTTCCCATTTACCGCCTTCCTTCACTGAAATTTCAGCATAAGTCTTGTTCGAGATTAATGTTTCAGTTTCTTCCTTTGTTTCTACCGTAGCTTCTTTTTCTTTCTTCCCGTCATTACAGGAAACAATGCTCAGGGTAGCTAAAAAAAGTAATATTAGTTTTTTCATAGTCTTCTATTTAATATGCTTTTCCATTAATTGTGGTATTAATAAATTTTACCGGTTCGCAATTTTCGATATTAAGCGGAACCTCAGTACTCTTAATGCTTACATTTTTAAGTTGTACATTCTGAACAGGTGATTGTTCCCTTCCTTTTATGAGTAAACCATATTTACCTCCATTTTCCACCTCTACATTTTCCAGGAAAATATTTCTGATCTCCGGAATATAGTCCCCTTCCTGATTGTCATATATAGCGTAATAAGTATTTATTTTAAGCACAGCTTCCTTAACCTGCCCCACCTGAAGATCTTTTACGTAAACTCCGTCTACAAAACCACCACGAATGGTATTGGTCTTGATACGGATTGCACGGTCAAGATTAGGACTATCCATACGGCAGTTTCTCACAAAAACGTTGCGAACCCCGGCAGAGATCTCACTTCCCATTACCACGCCACCATGACCATCAGCCATTTCGCAGTTTTCAACTACAATATTCTCACTGGGAATATTAACACGCCGACCATCGTTGTTACGGCCAGATTTTATGGCAATACAGTCATCACCAGTATCAAATATGGAATTTTTGATATGAACATTTTTGGAATACTCAGGATCGCATCCATCATTATTAGGACCATGACTACGCACTGTCACTCCATCTACGGTTATATTGTTGCTTTTTATAGGATGTATAATCCAGAACGGAGCGTTAGTAAAGGTAACTCCTTCAACAAGTATATTTTCACATTCAAATGGTTCGAAAAAGGTTGGACGCAATTGATTACCTTCCCCAAAAACCCTTTCGGTTACAGGAACGCCATCGGCCACCATTTGTCTTAACCTAGGCAGATTACTATCGTCATGTTGTCTTGGATCGCCTTCCTTATATCCATATTCGTCTTTCCCGGCCCAGGGCCACCAGTTATCATTGTCTGCCTGCCCATTAAAAACTCCCTTTCCGGTTACCGCAATGTTCTTCTGGCCGTAGGCATAGATCAAAGGTGAATAGTTCATCAGTTCCATCCCTTCGTAAGAGGTATGAACCACGGGCAGATAAGCCGATTTATTCTTACTGAAGAGGATCTCCGCACCTTCAGCCAGATGAAAATTTACATTGGATTTTAAATGTATTGGTCCGGTAACATATCTCCCCGCCGGCACTAAAACTTTTCCGCCTCCCTGTGCATTACAGGCATCTATGGCCTTTTTGAAAACTTCAGTATTATCAGTGACTCCATCTGCCTTTGCGCCGAAATCGGTAACATTAAAGCTACGGTCTGGAAATTGGGGGACTTTAATATCTTGAATAATATTTTCTGCCCTCTCCCAGGCCTTATCTGAATTAAAGTCCTGATCACCAGCTTTGCATGAACACAGCATAAAAATCAACCCAAAAACCACGGCATTGATCACGAAGTTAACTATAGTCTCTCTTTTCATATTTATTGTAATCGATTGCACTAAAATAGCAAAGCTTTGTCAGTTTACATAATATTTATTCAAAAATTTATCAAAATATTAAAATCACTGCTTTTTTAATAAGGAATATGAGTCCTTAATATAAATGAACCAGGTTAATTCTTAATGGATTTAGCAGGATTCCAATTATCCGTACCTCCGAGTATCTTTCTTACTGTGAAGTTTTTTGCTTCCTCTGCAGTAAGTAACTTTGCCCATTCAATCCTCTCTTTGGAAGCTCCTTCTCCTTTTGAGTTATATTCCGCATAAAATACAGTTTCTTCAGCATGAGGCTTATTCCAGTTATGCCATCCTTCGGGTTTAATGAGAGATGCCATTTCGGTACTTATAAAAACGGTTTGGGCATGGTCTCTCCACGGGCGTCCGAGATAAAAGCTTTCCTCTGGAGCATCACCGGTTATGGAACAGTTAATAAAGACAAACCCATATTTCGAGCTTTCTTCAGTGGAAGCAGCCGTAATATAATGGCCGCCTTCCTTACAGTAAATTTCACAATCCTCAAAGACCGCCGTGGACCAACCAAAGATAAAATCGGTGGTTCCTTCGATATAGCAATCCTTATAATATTGTCTGCTATTCCTTCCATGCAAGTACAAAGTATCCTGATTTCCAAGGAATCTGCAGTTTACGAATACAGCCCTATCCCCATCTACCCTCACGGCGACTGCCTGCCCTACAGGACCTGCGCTGTTTTCGAAAGTAAGATTGTATGCTTTAAAATCATCTCCAAAAATGAAAAAAGAAGTTGATCCGGTAGTTCCTATTTCCTCACCATATTTATTGAGTTTCTGGGCATAATCATCATAGGTCAAAACGGTTTTATCCCGGCTCTCACCAATAAAAGTTACATTAGTCTTGGAGGTAGGAAGTATAAGTTTTTCTTTATAAATCCCAACTTTTATGAGTATCCTTGTTTCTTCTTTTCTGAAATCCGGGATGGCATTGATGGCTTCCTGTACATATTGAAAGTCTCCACTTCCATCTTTGGCAACAACAAAATGATATTCCCCCCCAGTATTTTCATTAGCTGGTTGGTATGCCCACCCAGTGTATGAAATCAAAAGAACTTGAAGAAAAGCAATGAATTTTAATTTAATCGAAGATAAAGGCATATTGTATTATTTTTTGCAATCGATTGCTTAAATTAAGCTAATTTTCTTTTTTTACTAAGAAAATTCTTTATTTTTAATAAATATATAATGTAAGAGTTGCTTTATGGAGGAAGAAAGTCATATTTTACCCGAAATATTATTGGCTAATTCAGATTCTTAAAATAACTATTCTACCAAACAAAACGCCTTCATGAAAAGTAAAGACAAGGTTACTATCTATGATATTTCCAAAAAATTAAATATCAGTGCTGCTACAGTCTCACGGGCATTAAATAACAATCCTAAAATTAGCGAGAAGACGCGGGAGTTGGTTGTTAAAACCGCCAGAGAGATGAACTATAAGCAGAACCGACTGGCCCAGGCTTTGAAACAAGGTAGGACCAATAACGTAGGAGTGATCGTTCCTTATATTAATCGTAGTTTTTTCTCTTCAGTAATTAGAGGTATTGAGGAAGAGTTAACTCCACATGGTTACCATATCATTATAGGCCAATCTCATGAGGAAGTTGAGATAGAAGCGGAGCAATTGAATGCCCTTTTAAATACTCAAATTGACGGTATATTCATGTCGGTTTCCAAAACCACCCAGAAGACAGATCACATTAAAAAAGTACTTGAAGAACAGACGCCCCTGGTATTTTTTGATAGAAAAATAGATATCCCAAGCGTGAGCTCGGTAGTGCTGGACGATTATAAGGCAGGATATATTGCCACAGAACACCTGATAAAAGAAGGCTGTAGCAGAATAGCACATCTTTCTGGTGACATTAACCTGGAAATCTATAGAAACAGATTTGAGGGATACAAAAAGGCTCTAAAAGATTATGAGATTGATTTTAATCCCGAGTATGTAATTCAGGTAAACAGTAAAATAGAATCTGGAATGCAGGCCATAGACGATTTATGGAAGCTTGAAGAAAAACCCGATGCTATTTTCTCTGCCGGAGATTACGCAGCACTTGGTGCCATGCAGGAATTACGGGCCAGAAAGATCAAAATTCCTCAGGAAGTTTGTGTGGTTGGATTCAGTAATGAGCCTTTTACCAAATATATGGAACTGCCTATCACCTCTATGGATCAAACCCCGCTTATGATGGGTAAGATTGCCGCCCAGGTTTTTCTTGAGCAGGTAAAAGAGACCAATGCCTATACTGTTGAAAAAAAGGTGGTGCTCCCTCCAGAGCTAATCATCCGTGATTCTTCAAACAGAAAATTGCTTAAACTTAGTGATGTAAGTTAGGTTCGAGGAAGGGTTTTAAAGCCACGGAATCTTTACTTCAGCACCTTTATTTTCAGCTGAGAGGTAGGCTGAATAAATACTTCTGATCACATCGGCCGCAAGGGCAGAGTTACTTTCAGGGTCGCTTCCTTTGACTATCGAATCATAAAAATTATCCATTTCGTGCTGATATCCATTAAACCAGGCTTCATCTGGTGATATATTTGACCAACCCTGCTTTGTTCCGGTTTTCTCTACTACGTAAATATCTTCAAAATACTCCTCTTTTGGATTGTAGGTTTGCATGGCATTGGTAGGAGTAAGATTGCATATAGTACGATGGTTATTGGCGTGTACTTCCAAATAATTCTTTACCCCTCCATGAAGAATTTCGCTGGCTGTAATATCAGCGATGGTACCATCTTCAAAAATAATATGGGTTAAAGCATAGTCTTCAACATCTGTGTATGTATCTTTTAAATGTTCCAGATTCTTATAAGTCGGCAGGCGGGTTATACTATGAACCCGACAACTAACAGACATAGGTCGTATAGGTTTACCATTTGTAGATCTACCTTCGACATGCTTCAAATAGATGGCAGCTGCCATAGGATGACAGCCTTTACCCATAAGAGAGCCACCTCCCGACAATTCCCATTTTCCATAAGCCGTAGAATGCGACCCTGAATGAGACTGTTGAGCCTGGATACAAAGAATCTGGGATTTAGTCTTCTCAATAATTTCCCTTTCTTTCTGAATTGCCGGGGCATATATCCAATTCTCGGCATACAGAACCTTCCCCTTACTATTCTCTTCTGCCAGCAGAATATTCCTAATGCTTTTTAAGCTCTCCTCAAGCCCTGCTTCTCTGGAAAAGGTGTCACCAGAAAAGTCTTCTTCTCCTTTCCCGAAATAACCTGTAAGAGGTTTTTCCACAACCACATACTTATTCTTACTTAGGATCTTTATACTAAGAGCTTCATGGGTTACAGGAGGAGTACACAGGTGGAGTACATCTGCTTCATTAATCAAACTATCCAGATTATCAAAAGGCTTAAGATTCTTTTCCTGACAAAAGGCATTTAGGTTTTCCAAATTAAGAGAATAGGCTCCGATTATTTCAAGATTTACGCGATAAACTCTTCTAAGGGCATCACAATGAAATCTAGCGGCAAATCCTGAACCTATAATTCCAACTTTGATATTTTGGACTACCATTTCCATTGTTTTTTTACAATGAGACGCCTCTTTTCCAGGGGATGAAATCGTTCTGATTAAGCTGATCTGCCTTTGAACTAATATCTCCGCTTGCTACTTTTATGATATATTCAAGTAATTCCTCTCCCATCTCCGGGATAGTTTTTTCTCCTTTTATTACGGCTCCTGCATCTACATCTATTATATCGGGCATGCGTTGTGCAAGGATAGAATTAGATGATAGTTTTATAATAGGAGCAATAGGATTGCCTGTTGGAGTACCGAGACCGGTTGTAAAAACCACCACATTTGCTCCAGACCCTACCATTCCCGTGGTGCTTTCCACATCATTCCCTGGGGTACACAATAAATTAAGACCTGGTTTAGAGACATATTCTCCATAATCCAATACTGCCTGAATGGGAGATGTACCTCCTTTTTTAGCTGCTCCTGCCGATTTCATGGCATCGGTAATAAGCCCGTCCTTTATATTTCCAGGGGAAGGATTCATATCAAAGCCTGAGCCTGAAGCTTCAGCTGCCTTCTCATATGATTTCATCAAATCCATGAACTTTTGGGCAGTTTCATCATCTACGCAACGATTTACTAATTCCTGTTCAACACCACATAATTCAGGAAATTCAGAAAGTATTGGCGAGCCACCCAGGGCCGCTAAAACATCTGAAACATAACCTAAAGTAGGATTTGCTGAAATCCCGGAAAATCCATCTGAACCTCCACATTCCAGACCCAGTTTTAAACTGGATAGTGGCGCAGGTTTTCTCTGTATATTATTGGCTTTTTTTATTTCTTCAAAAGACTCCCTGATTATGGTATTCATCATTTCGTCCACCGTTCCCATCTGTTGTTGTTCATAAATCAAAACCGGTTTTTTTATGTCGGGATTAATTTCTTTCAGGGAATTCTTAAAAATATCGATTTGAAGGTTTTGACAACCAAGACTTAAAACCGTAGCACCGGCAACATTCGGATTATTCACATAGCCGGCCAGCAACTTTGAGAGCATTACAGAATCCTGCCTGATCCCACCACAACCTCCCTGGTGGGTTATAAACTTTACCTCAATATTGTCAAAAACTTCGCTCTCTTCCTCTTCAAACTCGACGCTGGTATTTTCATCCTTTCCACTGATAAGATTACGCAACAGCTGACGTTGTTTTGGTGATTTATGAAAGGACAACTCTTTTTCAAAAACGTCCTTAAGTAATTCAATGTTCCTGTTCTCACAGAATACAAGAGGAAAGAATAACCAGGTATTGGCAGTTCCCACCTGCCCATCAGGGCGATGATAACCATTAAAGGTGCGATCTTTCCATTTGGAAACATCAGGAGCCTGCCATTTGGTGACTTCTGACTTTTGAAAAGTCTGGCTGGCCTCATGCTTTATATTGTTTACCGTAAGCACATCACCTCTTTTTATTTCTTCTGTCGCCTTTCCCACCAGTACACCATACATATAGATCTTATCCCCCTTAGCAAGGTCAACCATGGTAATTTTATGCTTGGCCTTCACATCAGAAAGGATTATCACTTCTTCCCCTTCAAATTCAATTTTATCTCCCTGCCAAAGATCTATTAACGCAATGGCTACATTATCATCGGGGTGTACCTTGATCAATTTGTTTTTCATAACTTATCTTTTTTGACTTACGAAAATTTTTCTGAATAAACCTCGTAGCCGTTCCTCACTCCTTTATTATCAATTACCTCCAAAGCAAAAGTTATATGCTCTTTCAATTCAGGAATTTCATTAAGGTTGACTCCCCAAAATTCTGTTTTGCCTAAAACCTTTTCTGTAATTTCATTGTAACTGTGCAGTTCCCAAATCTTTTTCATACTTGACATTACCTGCTCGTCATCCTGTACAGGCAGACTTTTTCCTTTCCATTTGGCATCATAGAACCTTATAAGACATGCAAAGGCAAAGGTCAGCTTTAAGGGCAATCGATTGAATTTTTTCTGAAAAGCTAAAAGACTGGGTAGGACCCGAACCTTGAACTTAGAAATACTATTTAAGGCTATACTGGAAAGCTGATGTTTTATAAATGGATTTCTAAACCTGTCGAACACCTCCGAAGCAAAAGAATTCAACTCTTCTTCAGGCAGAGATAAAGTAGGATTGATTTCTTCAAAAACAGCTTCTTTTATAAACTTTCCAGTAAATTCATCATCTACTGTTTCTTTCACTGTCTCATTGCCATAAAGTAAAGAAAATGGCACCATACTAGTATGCGCTCCATTAAGTATTCTAACCTTTCGCGTACGGTAAGGCTGCATATCCTTTACTATTAGCACATTTTCATCGATCTTGCTAAAAGGAATTTTAGCCTTTAGCTTTTCGTCACCTTCTATAACCCATAATAGAAAAACTTCAGCAGAAACAATAAGCTTATCCTCGTAATCAAGTTCATTCTGATAGGCCTCGATATCATCTTTAGGATATCCAGGAACAATACGGTCTACCAGGGTATTATGAAAACTATTGCTGTTTTCAATCCAATTCACAAATTCATCTTCCAGCTGCCATATTTCCGCATACCTCAATATGATCTCTTTGAGAGTATCGGCATTGTAATTTATCAGTTCACAAGGAATTATGGTAAGACCTTTAGAGGTGTCTCCTTCAAAATGATTAAACCTTTTATAAAGCAAAGCTGTCACTTTCGCCGGAAAACTCTTATGTGGATATTCATTCAGGGTATCGGCCTCATCATAAGCGATTCCCGCTTCGGTAGTATTAGATATAAGGAACTCCAACTCCTCTTCTTCAGCCAGTTTTAAATAATCCTCGTACTTGTCATACGGATTGATGCCTTTTTGAATACAGGAAATTGTTTCATTTAACTGCAGTTCTTTTCCTTTCTTTACGCCTTTCATAAAGAGATTATAAAGACCGTCCTGTTCATTAAGTACATCTATAAGCCCTCCTGCCAGTGGCTGAACCACAGCCACACCAGCATTGAAGCCGGTTTCCTTGTTTAGCTTATCTATAATATAATCTACAAAAGCTCTCAGGAAATTTCCCTCTCCATATTGAATGACCTTAATTGGCAGTTCTTTTGTAAGCCCAGCATTCTTCCTGTTTAATCTTTTAAGTTGTGTATTTTCCATAGTTAAGATCAATAATTTTATTCAAAAATTTCTGGCAACCACAGGCTGATAGCTGGAATAAAAGTCACCAACAATAACACAATTGCCATTACTACATATAAAGGGATTAAAGGTTTTATTACTTTCTGAATAGTGGTCTTAGCCACTCCGACACCGATAAAGAGGACAGAGCCTACCGGAGGGGTACAGAGTCCCACACAGAGATTCATCACCATAATAATCCCGAAGTGCACAGGGTCTACACCCAAATTTTGCATCACTGGTAAAAAGATAGGTGTGAAGATCAGTACCGCAGGAGTCATATCCATAAAGGTTCCCACAAAAAGCAATAACAGATTAATGATAAGAAGGATCACATATTTATTATCACTCAAGGCCAGTAGGGCATCACTCACTGATTGCGGAATATTTTCATAAGACATCACCCATGACATACTCATGGATGTTGCAATAAGAAGCATCACAATGGCCGTAGTGCCAACCGAGTTCAAAAACACCTTATAAAGTTTTTCACGGTTGAGCTCCCGGTAAACAAAAGAAAGCACAAGGCAATAGAGAACGGCTATTCCCGAAGCCTCGGTAGCTGTAAATATTCCTGAAACAATTCCACCAATAACTACTACAAGCAGCAATAAACTTGGAAGAGCCTTAAGAAATGTAGAGGCCAGCAATCCTAAACTCGTTGCATTCCCTGCGGGGTATTTCTTCTTTTTTATCCAGACGGCAGCGACCAGCATAAGGGCAAGTCCCATCAAAATCCCCGGCAGATAACCAGCCAGGAAAAGGGAGGCAATGGACACCCCGCCACTGGCAAGTGAATATACGATAAGTACATTTGAGGGTGGAATAACAAGCCCTGTGGTGGATGAGGTAACATTGATCGCGGCCCCAAATTCTTTTGAATAATTCTCTTTTTCCATGGGTGGCCCAAGGATACCGCCGATCGCAGATGCAGCCGCTACGGCTGAACCTGAAATAGCGCCAAACAACATCGCTGCGATCACATTCACATACACCAATCCACCCGGCAGGGAGCCAATAAGAGCCTTGGCAAAGTTGATAAGCCGGTTGGCAATCCCTCCCTGGTTCATGATCTGTCCTGCGAGAATAAAGAAAGGAATAGCGAGCAGTGAAAAACTATCCAGTCCCGTTGCCATTCGCTGTGATACCGTAGTAAATGCTGCCAGGGTATCTATACTCGCCAGCATGGTAAAAAGACAGGATAAGCCAATAGACCAAGCCACAGGCACCCCAATTGAAAGCAGAACCACAAAAGAAATAACCAGGATTAAAATTTCAGATATCATACCAGGTATTTTTCGGGGTTCATAATTTCATTTATTTTATAAGTGATAATCAAAAAACCACTTAGTGGAATTACCATATAGACTATATACAAAGGGATCTCAAGTGCAGCCGAACTTTGTCCCAGTTCATAATTCACATAAACCAGGTTGCCCCCTCCTATCACCAATACCGTAACACAGAAAAAAATGATCAAAACATCAATACCTATTCTGAGTTTTTTCCGGTTTTTTTTATCCAATTTCTCCTCCAGCAGGTTTATAGCCAGGTGATCCTGCTGCCCGGCCGCGTAAGCTGCACCAAGGATTCCAATCCATATAAGCAGATATCTAGCCAGTTCCTCAGTTACAGAACTGGGAGATTGCATCACATATCTTGAAAAGACCTGCCATAAAACTGCCACTACCATAATGGTCATAAGGGTTACCAGTAGCACTCCTAAAATTCTATCTAAGCTCTTTTTCATATTATTCTACTGCTTGAATATCTTCTATTATTTGTTTCATTTCAGGATCTTCACTGAATTCATCATACATAGGCTGTACTTTTTCTCGAAACTCCTCCTTATTGGCTTCGATCACCGTAACCCCGGCTGCTTTTATCTCTTCCAAAGCCTTTAGTTCAGCTTCACGCCATAATTTTTTCTGATATTCGGAAGACTCCATGGCTGCCTCCTTAAGCCATATTTGTTGCTGCTTTGTAAGTTTGTTCCAAACTGGTGTTCCAATAACCAGTTCATCAGGAAGCGCCGTATGCTCATCTACCAGGAAGTATTTACACACCTCATAATGCCTGGATAGGTGGAAACTGGGCAGGTTATTCTCTGCGCCGTCTACTATACCCTGTTGAAGTGCAGTGTATAACTCTCCCCAGGCGATAGGGGTTGGCGAGCCTCCAAGGTTTTTCACCATATTAATTGCAGTTTGACTTTCCATTACACGTACCTTTAGGCCTTCAAGGTCCTGAGGGGTTTTAATTGGTTTTTTTGTATAAAAACTACGACTGCCGGCATCATAAAAGGTTAAACCTTTTAAACGTTTGTCGATACTGGAATTAAGGAAATCCTCACCTATCTCACTCTCCAGAACGTTAAATCTATGTTCGCGGTCCCTGAATAAAAATGGAAGACCAAAAACCTTTAAGCCGGTAGCAAAATTTTCCATAACCCCAGTAGACACCTTGGTCATTCCAAGACTACCTATTTGTAGAAGCTCCAGGCATTCCCGCTCTGAACCTAGTTGCTGATTAGGATAAATATCGATACGCATGCTGCCCCCAGATTTTTCTGCCAACCGCTCTCCCATAAAAAGCATTGCTTTGTGAACAGGGTGACTGGTATCCAGGCCGTGGCCCAATTTTATAATTTTGGTATTGGACTTTTCGCTACACCCCGAAAATAACAGGATAAGAACCGACAGAAAAAGGTTTACAATGATATGCTTTGATTTTACCAATCTCATTTTCTGAACTTTTTGGCCATTTCAATGGAAGACTTAACAATTTTAGTAATGCTGTTATAGTCATAACCACCATCCTGTTTTTTAGTAAAAAGCTTAGAACCTATGCCAACGCAGTGAACGCCGGCATCAAACCATTCTTTGAGGTTCTCCTCAGTAGGACTCACTCCTCCGGTGGGCATAATGCTGCTCCATGGAAAAGGTCCCTTTACTGCCTTCACAAATGAGGGGCCTCCAACCTGGCTTCCCGGGAAGATCTTAACCACCTCGGCACCGAGCTCTTCTGCATAGGAAATCTCCGTGACCGATCCGCAACCCGGCATCCAGGCCACCTTTCTACGATTGCAAGTTTTAGCCATCTCGGTGTTTATTATCGGGGATACAATAAAGTTTGCTCCCAGCTGAAGGTATAATGAGGTAGTGCCGGCATCAATCACCGAGCCCACCCCCAGCATCATATCGTTAAAAGTTTCGTTACAGTATTTGTTGAGTTCTCCAAAAACCTCGTGTGCATAATCACCCCTATTGGTAAATTCAAACACCCTGGTGCCGCCCTCATAACAGGCTTTGAGTACTTCTTTACAAACACTAAGATCCTTATGATAAAATACCGGAACTATTCCCGTATTCTTCATGGTTTCAGCAACCTCTATTCTTGAATATCTTGCCATTTTTTTATCTTTTTATTCTACCTCCGGTATTCCCTTCCATCACTTCCAAAACTTCTTCTACACTCGCCAGGTTGACATCTCCTAAAATTGTATGTTTTAAGCCGCATGCCGCGTTGGCAAAGCGAAGTGCTTTTTCGTCATCAAAATGCTGAAGTCCATAGATCAATCCTGCGGCATAAGCATCTCCCGTTCCAATACGGTCCACTACCGAAGCGACTTCAATTTCTTCGGTTGTAATATATTGTTTACCCGTCCAGGCACGGCCGTAGATCTTCTGCCACGACGCGCTAAGACCCGTTCTCACCTTATCAAACACCTTCTCAATAGAGGGACATTCTTCAATCAGTCTCTTACTGGCTTCAATAAATCCATCTTCCTCAAAAGGATAATCAGTTCCCAGGATCTCGTTGATCTCATTTACTCCACCTATAAAGATCGTGGAAGATGAAACCAACTCCTTTAAAATCTCGTGACCATCTTTGCCATATTTCCACAGATTGCTTCGGTAAGCGGGATCGGCAGTTATGGTAATACCTTTCTTTTTTGCCAGGTTGAGCGCATTCTTCAGCGTTTTATAGGCATTCTCAGAAATGGCTGGTGTAATCCCGGTCCAGTGAAAATAAGTACAGCCTTCCAAAATCTTATCCCAATCCACAACATCCGGATCTATATTGGCAAAGGCACCGTGTAATCGATTATAAGCAATTCTGCTGGGTCTAATGGAAGCACCTACCTCCAGGAAATACAGACCCAACGGATGGTCCACCCGGTTTACCGCAGAGACATCTATGCCATACTTTCGCATTGCTGCCACCGCGGCATCACCAACAAGATCATCAGAAACATTGGTCACATGCCTGGTGGAAAGACCGAAATTTGAAAGAGAGGTGGCTACATTCATCTCGGTTCCCCCAAAATAAAAGTCCATAGTATCGGCCTGTACCAGCTTCCGGTTTTCAGAAGGTGAAAGGCGCATAAGGACCTCTCCAAATGTGACTATAGTTCCTGTATTTTTTTTAGAGTCTGCCATTAAAAATCAAAATATTCCTTTGCATTATTATAACTGATATCTGCAATCACTTTACCTACCAGCTCCATGTCATCGGGCAATTCCCCCGATTGCATTTCTTGACCGAACAAGTTACATAATACTCTTCTAAAATATTCATGCCTTGGAAAACTCAGGAAACTACGAGAATCTGTAAGCATTCCTATAAAGCAGCTCACAAGTCCCATATTGGATAATGCGTTTAGTTGTTCAATAATCCCGTCTTTCTGATCCAGGAACCACCATCCGGAACCAAACTGAATCTTTCCTTTTACCGAACCGTCATTAAAGTTACCGATCATCGAAGCGAAAATCGCATTATCAGCAGGATTAAGGTTATAAATAATGGTTTTGGCAAGCTTATCTTTTCCATCCAGGGAATCAAAGAATTTAGAAAGATTTTCAGCCTGTTTAAAATCACCAATCGAATCCCAACCGGTATCAGGGCCAAGTTTAGCAAGCATTCGCTTGTTGTTATTTCTTAAAGCTCCGAGGTGAAATTGCTGTACCCAGCCAAACTCATGGTAGGTTTCGCTCAAATACGTAGTGATCGCTGTCTTGAACTTTTCAATTTCAGCAAAAGTAAGCTCACTTCCGTTTTGTTTTTTACTGAAGATCGCATCCACCTCAGCATCTTTATATTCTTCAAAAGAAATTGAATTCAATCCGTGGTCGCATAATCTGCAACCATTTTGGTGGAAATATTCTATTCGCTTTCTTAGCGCATCTTTCAGGTCGCTATAACCACTAATATTAACGTCGGCTGCTTTGCCTAATTCTGAAAGATAGTCTAAAAATCCCTCCGCATCGATCATGATCGCTTTATCCGGTCTAAAAGCAGTGCTCACTTTAATTCCGAAATCATCCTTAGCCAGGCTCTGATGATGTTCCAGCATATCGGTTGGGTCTTCCGTTGTACAAAGCGTATCTACATTCATTTGGGCAAGCAGACCTCTACATGAATTTTCAGGCTGCTGAAGCTGGGAATTCACTTCTTTATAAATTTCTGTGGCATTATCACCATTCAGCAATTCATCGATTCCGAAATAACGCTTCAATTCCAGATGTGTCCAGTGATACAACGGGTTTCTCAAGGTTGCCGGAACCACTTTCCCCCAAGCTTCGAATTTCTCCTGATCGCTGGCATCACCCGTAATATATTTTTCATTCACCCCCATCGTTCTCATGGCACGCCACTTATAATGATCGCCATTAAGCCAGACTTTCGAAATATTATCAAAATTGACATCTGCCGCTATTTGCTGCGGAGGTAAATGATTGTGATAATCTATTATTGGCTGTTTTGAAGCGTAATCGTGATAGAGCGCTTCAGCATATTTATTCTCCAGCAAAAAATTATCGGTTATAAAACTCTTTTTACTCATTTTTTCATTATTTATCGGCCCATCCAGCCACCATCTACTGTGAGGATAGAACCATTCATATAATCACTGGCTTTTGAGGCTAGAAAAACGATTGGACCTTTAAAATCTTCAGGTTTTCCCCAGCGTCCCGCAGGAATTCTTGCAAGGATTGCTTCACTTCTATCAGGATCATTTCTAAGGGCCTCTGTATTGTCTGTAGCAATATAACCAGGAGCAATCGCATTTACCTGTACTCCTTTAGAAGCCCATTCGTTAGACAAAGCCATTGTTAACTGGCCTATCGCACCCTTTGATGCGGCATATCCAGGTACGGTAATTCCACCCTGAAAAGTTAATAAGGAGGCGGTAAAAATCACTTTGCCACTACCCCGTTTTATCATTTCCTTTCCTAACTCCCTGGACAGGATGAATTGAGCATTTTGGTTTACTTCTATCACCTTATCCCAGTATTCATCGGAATGTTCGGCAGCCGGTGCGCGTAAAATAGTGCCGGCATTATTAACAAGAATATCAATTCTAGGATTTTCAGATTTTACTTTTTCTATGAAATCATACAAAGACTTTCTATCAGAGAAATCGCATTGATAAGCTTTGAATTTTCTTCCTTTTGCTATAATAGTTTTTTCGATCTCTGAACCTGAGGTTTCCAGACTTGCTGAAACCCCAAGAATATCGGCTCCAGCCTCGGCTAGGGCTTCGGCCATTGCAAAACCAATTCCTCTTTTACAGCCAGTAACAAGCGCGACTTTTCCTTCTAATTTGAATAATTTATCCATATTACTTCAGTTCATACGGTTCCACCCCGTCCATATCTCCATAATCCATATTTTCACCGGCCATACCCCAGATGAAAGTATAGTTAGAGGTTCCGGCACCAGCATGTATAGACCATTCCGGAGATATTACAGCCTGATGATTTTGAAGAAAGATGTGTCTGGTTTCCTGGGGCTGCCCCATAAAATGACTCACGGTTTGCCCTTCTTCTAGATCGAAATAAAAATAAATTTCCATCCTTCGTTCATGAGTATGGGGAGGCATGGTATTCCATACATTTCCCTCCTGTAGCTCGGTCATACCCATTTGCAACTGACAGGTATCAACTACCTGATTAACCAGAAGCTTGTTAATTATCCGTTTATTTGAATATTTTGAATCTCCCAGCTCCACAATCTGCGCCTCCTTTTTAGTAACTTTTTTAGTGGGATAAGCCTGATGGGCGGGAGCCGAGTTTATATAAAAATATGGTTGCTCTTCTGTCGCTTCAAAGATCACCTCTTTATTCCCTTTACCAACATAAAGAGCTTCCCTGTGACCTATTTCATAAACTTCACCATCAACAGTAACTTTACCTTTACCGCCCACGTTGATTACTCCAAGTTCCCGGCGGTCAAGGAAGTTCTCAGCCTTCAATTCATCAATAGCTTCAAGCTTCAGAGATTTTGTAACCGGAAATGCACCACCAGCAATATAGCGATCGTACATGGTATAGGTGAGTGAGATCTGATCTTTCACAAATAACTCA
The DNA here is from genome assembly GCF_023805255.1 of Gramella jeungdoensis. Lineage (GTDB taxonomy): Bacteria > Bacteroidota > Bacteroidia > Flavobacteriales > Flavobacteriaceae > Christiangramia > Christiangramia jeungdoensis. The sequence continues at coordinate 733,010 of NZ_JAMSCK010000001.1, read as the reverse complement.
GGAATTAAAAAGTGATCCCTTAGCTCTTCGGTAGTATATCTTTTAACATCATTGGGGTGATGTGCATATCTAAATTCTGAATTCGTCATTGAGTCTATTTTTTTAATTATGCAATCGATTACACGAATATAGTAAAAATTTTTTAACCTTTAAGAATAGTATTGTTTTTTCTCGTAAAAAAGCAGTATCAACAATTTTTAAACATTAATTATCATAATTTTTCAATCAAATTATTAATCAATCAATACCCCTACTCTTGATCATAAATCAAAAGAAGAAATTATTTAAGTCATTTCTATCCTGTTGTGTACTGCTTACCGGCAGCAGCTATGGTTGCTCATAAATATCCTTTACCAGGTAATTTAAGTACATTTCTATATTTTCATATCCTGTACTAAGGTCATGTCCATTAGCCTGGAAATTTTGAGGATCGAGACTTTTCTCCACTTTCCAGTCATCTGGCATGCCATCTCCTGACGTATCTACAGGTGCTTCAGTAGATTCAAGTCGGGGCCAGCCACCAACATCACTCTGGGAATCTATAATTCCATTAGTACTGCCATTTGACCCCTCATGGCTATAAGACGAATTTCTCACGTTCTCTACAATCCTTTTATCAACTGCATCTCTTTTATAAGACGCACCACCGTAATCCAGAACCAGCTCATAAGCCACCTGGGCTGAGTGCGTAGTTACGTTCCCTCGAATATCATTCGGTTCATCAATACGCATTTCATCTTTCTCCTCTTCTGAAACAGTACCATAACTGTGATGAAACTGGTTAAAGACCCCATATGTCCAGTTATCTTCGGTGGCGCGGGTGCTGCCTTCTACATAATTCCCACTGATATAAAACCTCCCCCAGGTATCATATACCTCGGTACCCTCATTTTTATTCTTATCTATAGAAATAATCCTCTCATTTTTGGTAGTTGCCGGCCCGGGTTTATAATAGCAGTTCACAATATTCACATTCATAGCCTCACCGCCATAAGCACTATTTCCCTGCCAGTTATATATAACGTTGTTTCTTAGGTCTACTAAATCGGTAAGAGCAAAAGCTTTTCCTGCTTCTTCGCCCAAGCGAGGATTCCTGCTGTCATGATGGGCAAGCAAATTGTGATGAAAAGAAGCATATCTCCCACCCCAGATACCTCCATAACCATGTTCGCCTTTTTCATGCACAGAGTTTCTTAGACTCTCCGTTATAAAGCACCATTGTACGGTGGTATTTTCATTTGCATAAAAAGTAACTGTTTCGTCTGTGGACCAGCTCATAGAACAGTGATCTATAATAATGTTCTTATGAAATCGCGATTCCAGGGCATCGGCTTGCTGTTTGGCTTCATCTCCCAACCTGAATCTAAGAAAACGAATAATGATGTTATCTGCATCAATAACCACGGGATAATCTTTTATGGTTATTCCATCTCCAGGTGCGGTTTGACCGGCTATTGTTAAATTATCGTTCCTAATAATAAGCCTGGATTTAAGTTCAATGGTTCCCGAAACTTTAAAGAGGATATACCTGGGACCAAAAGTTTCCACTGCCTGTCTAAAACTTCCCGGTCCTGAATCTTCAAGATTGGTTACATACAAGATTTTACCTCCTCTCCCTCCGGATGTATTCCGGCCAAAACCTTCGGCCCCGGGGAATGCAAAGGCATCCTCTTCAACAGGAGTGGGCCCCGGCTCTATCTTTCCTTCACTATCAGGATTCTCTGTTGTCTGGCCCTCAGTACTGCAATTCACAAGAGAAAAGAACAGACATAGTAAAAGCATCGTTTTAATTCTATTTTTTACCATTAATTTTTATTGGATATTATTAAAAAGGTGCGGCTCTCACCGCACCTTTTTAACCTAATTCAAACTAAAACTAACATCTTAACATTATAATTCATCTCTCCAGCGGGGATCGCCAGAATTGGTACGACCTCCGAAACTTCGATCCCTAAAATTGAAATCCATTTGATCAGGTGCTATCCAAAGTTCCTGGGCTGTTCCGCTATAGGTGAAGCTCGGAAACCCGGGAATCTCTGAACCTTCTCTTAAGCAAAAATTACTAGTACCCCATACATTGTCTATCGCAAAATTAGTACTCTCTAATCCATCTCCTATTCCCTGTATACAACCATAATTTCCTTCTCCTGACATATCCCACGAATGACCGAAAATCGAGTTTCGGATGGCAATTCCATTCGTCACATTGTTATGTCCTTCACTTCCACGGTAACGGAAGAATCTTCCTCCATTAACTATGAAGTTATTGAAAGTACAGTTTTCAATTGTGATAGATTCAGAGCCCATCCTAGATGTAATTCCTGTATCTATATAATTGAAGGTACTATTGATTAATTCGATATGGTTTACATGAGCGGTATTTTCATCTGCAAAATCAGTATCTGTAGTAATAATTCCGTAACCTCCTATAGTATCTATAAGAGAGTTGTGAATCTTATATTCATCAACCACCACAGAAGTACGAATTCTCATGATTCCTCTGAAGTTTGTTATATTGCAGTCATCAAATAATACCTCCCCCACATACACGTTTTCACGGTTTGGATTGAACACATAATCACCGGTATAATCTTCACCTCTTAGCTCAAGGCCAATAAAGCGGATATGATCAATAGTGGAATTATTATCAATATCCCAGTTCCCCGTGGTATATAATTGGGCCTTTTCTTCTCCAAAGCCATAAGCAGCCCTTATAGTTATGGATTTATTAAGGTTATCATCAGGGAATTCATAGAACGAGCCTCTGCTTATGAGGATAATTGCACCATCAGGCGCAGTCGACACCGCATTAGAAACTGCCTCGGGATTTTCATCACCTCTAAGATCAATTACACCTGGTGCAGTAGGATCAATATCCCTAACCTTCGTAGTATAGCGAACCCATCCTCTAAGCTCCCCTTCACTGTAAAGGGCGATCTGATACTCCGTTTCCGGCTCAAGGCCAGTAACTATAGCTTCTTCTGCTAAACGTTCTTCCTCAGTAACCGGCCTCTCTTCAAAAAGAGGGTTAGTTAGCCTGTCATCATCTCCAGCAAACACTTTTATACCTGTAACAGGAGCTCCTGCCGTAACCCAGGTAACCCTGGCTGCAGTATCTATCACATCAAATTTTGCTGGTATTTCCAGAATAGTAGGAAAGCGCTGTGTCCTTACATTTCCCAGGTCTGCCACCCGGCTATCGTATGTCGGGTCATCTGCATGAGCTTGTGCCCTTACCTGGTAAATAGCATCCCATAATAGTTCTTCCCCAACCAGTTCTTTATTTATCACAACATAACTGGTATCTGTTTCAATAGTATATAATACTGTTTGAAAAGTATCACGGCTCACTTCTATGGTATAAGATTCCGCTTCCTTAAATGAAGCAAGATTTACAATAATAGTGTTCCTTTCAGAAGTAAGGCCTTCCTGGCTTAGCACCGGCCTGAAAAGCCGGGTACGCTGAAATGCTTCATCATCCTTTTCGCAGGCACTGAACATCAGTACAGCTGCAAAAATAACAAGTAGCGTTTTTATATAACTTTTACTGTTTTTCATAATTTAAAAATTGTTAAGGTTCAAATTAAAATCCATAACCATCATTCTGCAATACTCCGCGACTATTCTCAATAGCTTCATTTGGTATCGGGAATATGTATCTTACAACACCTGGCTGAGGTCCATTTATATAGTTTTCCCAATCTTTTAAGATCCATTCCTGATAGGTGCTTTCATCGTCATGAAGTGCTAATAAGAATGGAACCTGATTCCATGTGTCATCTGGTGGAGCCACTACATTTTGATCAGGATTAAGTACCATGAAATTCCCATTTTCGTCTGTTTTCCAGTACATGTAAATAGGCTCATTGGTAGTACCGTTAAAGGCTGCATCTGCCAGTCTTTTCAGTTCCTCTACAGTTTCCTCCACTTTCTCTGAATAGATACCCCAGCGAATAAGTTCGTACTTTCTAATCATCTCGCCTCCAAATTCCCAGGCACGCTCATCCACTATGGCCTCAAAGAAACTTTCTTTAGAAGCAGAAACATTGCCAACATACTGGTCTACTTTCTCTGGCCAGTCTTCAGGTTCAAAAGCCCTTCTCCTTACACGCTTAAGTGCTTCCTGCGCTTCAGCAGTAGGTCCGTTAAGTTCATTCTCTGCTTCGGCTAACATCAGTAACACGTCTGAATAACGCATCATTGGCCAGTTTATACCAGTCCCTTTCGCTGATGAAGATCCTGGTGGAGGGTCCAGTAAGGCTCGATTCCATTTCCCCTGAGAGATATTAAGAGGACCTTCAACAAATTCCTGTTCAAACTCCTGATTAATCTTAAATAGCCCAGTAGTAACTTCACGGCGCCTGTCTTCAGAATCAAAAGATAAATAGTAGGTTGGCGTAACTTCCATATAGTTATTTCCAGATCCGTAATCGTGTGCTGCAGTTGGTCCACCTTCTACAGTAATTCCTATATTCCATCCAACATCACCCTGACCATCTCCGAATGGAATCTCAAAAAGCACATCAGAATTAACAGGAGACCTGGAATTATGTTGATTTAAGAAAATCTGCCTGTAATCTCTTGGTAATTGTCTGTCTTTTAATTCTATTAATTTCTGGGTATAATCCTTTGCAATCTGATAGTAATCAAGGTAATCCCCTTCCCTTTGCATGGTAAGGTCGGGAGTAAGAAAATATCCTCCTCGCTGTAATGCAAGCCTCGCAATCATACCGAGAGTGAATTCTCGGTTTACCTGTTCAGCTCCGTAAGGAAGCTGGTCGGCCCACATCATATGTTCCTCGGCATCGATCATATCCTGGATCACTCCAGATAAGATCATATTACGATCGGTTTTAGGCTGATTAAGATCAGCACCGGCTTTTGGCGCTTCTGTAATATAAGGCACATCCCCGAAGTAATAGATAAGCATACTATACCAGTAGGCACGCAAGGTATAAGCTTCCCCTATTAAATGATTAAAAGTTCTGCTTACCGTATCGTCAGAAGCGTCAAGATTCCCTGAATTCTGGATACCTTCAATAGCAATATTGGCATCCCTGATAGCCTGATAGGCATAGGTCCAGACAATCTGAAGATCCCGGTTGGCCGGGTTAGCTTGTAAATCCCAGATCTGGTAACGGTCACCATTACTAGTCCATCCCGACTGATGTTCAATATCAGTATTCCCTGTCATGTTATTTGATAGCCTAGACCGAAATGCATCCTGATTAAAATGAGAGTAGATGGCATTAACTCCGTTTCTGGCATCATCAACATTGGAATAGATATAATCAATATCAAATGTTGAAATGGATTTTGGTTCCATAAAGTCCTTTTCACAAGAACTTAGAACGAAGGCCATAATGGCCGTTAATAATAATCTCGTTTTCATATTCTTTATCATTTCGTTTTTAATTAAAAGCTAAGGTTCAAACCTATAGCGTACGACCTGCTTCTTGGGTAAGAAGAAAAATCCACACCAGGAGTTAAGCCATTATTAGTACTGTTAACCTCAGGGTCATATCCTGAATAATTAGTCCATATATGAAGATTTCTTCCGGCGGCGTAAACCCTGAACCTGGACAAACCAACCTGGGAGATTACATCCTTCGGTAGACTATATCCTAAGGTTAAATTGTTTAAACGTATAAAAGAACCATCTTCTATAGCCCAGGAATGTACTACCGCCCCGGCAACTCCATGACTAACATGCGACCAGATATTTTTATCTGAGTTGAGATCTGCTAATTGATCAAGATCTGTTACAACTGCGCCAGGAGTTCCGGTATATTCACCATCTACATCGATATAAGTGAACCGATTATCAGAACTCATGGTCGTCAATAAGTTCCCGTAGGTAATCCTTCTGAACTGATTAAACTGTATTTTCCCGGTATTATAAACGTCATTCCCATACTGGAAGTTAAAGAAAATAGAGGCGTCAAATCCTTTAAAGTTCGCATTAAAACCTAAACCTCCCTGGAAATCCGGTAAAGTATTTCCAATCACTTTCCTGTCTTCAGCATTTATAATTCCATCTTCATTAAGATCTTTTAGTTTTAAGAATCCAGGTCTTATATCGGTATTACCAACCACAGAAGTGGAATTAGGAACACCCTCTCTGAGGATATATTCATCTGAAGCCTCATCATAGCTTGCAAAATCATCTGTTGTATAATATCCATCTGTCACATAACCATACACATCTCCAATAGTTCCTCCTACCCTAAGGTAAAAATCATTGATGTTATTAAGATCGGTACTTGCCCAGTTGGACCGGAAGAATCTTTCGTCAGTACCATCCAATTCCTCTATCTTGGCACGGTTTAGCCCAATATTGAAATTAGCAGACAAATTAAAATCGGCACTCTCAATAATACCTGCATTTATACCTAATTCAACACCCTTATTTGAAGTAGTTCCCACATTGTTCCATTGAGTACTGAAACCAGAGGTAGGTGGAATAGCCGATCTAAGAAGAAGATCTTTCGTGGTGTTATAATACAAGTCTAAACTACCATTAATACGACGATTCAGGAAGACAAAATCAAGCCCCAGGTTACGGTTTATTGTGGTTTCCCATTTTACGTCAGGGTTATACAAGACATCGCTGCTAGGTGAATAGTACACCTGTTCCCTGTCGTTAAAACCTGGGCCACGGAATGTATTCGGGCTAAACAAAAATTGTGTTGCGGTAGGATCAATCCTGTCGTTACCGGTTTGACCGTAACTCAAACGTAATTTAAGTTCATCTACAAAATCGCTATCCTGAAGAAATTCTTCCTCTGCAATTTTCCATCCCAGTGCCAGGGCAGGAAAGAATCCCCACCTGTTTTCTTCTGAGAATCTACTTGATGCATCAGCTCTAAAGGTTGCAGTGATCATATACCTGTTTTTGAACTGGTAATCCAGTCTTCCAAAACCTGATAAACGATTAGTTTCGGTTGCCTCCTGAGTCTGAAGCCTGTCAAATTCTCCGAATGACATGTTAGCAAATAATTCTTCAGGCGTAATAGAAAGACGAAACTGCTCCGCTCGCACAAAGGTGCTTTCTCCGCCATTGGAGTATATCTCCTGACCTAGAAGAAAATCCAGTTTATGATCTTCCCATTCACTGTACTGGAAATTTAAGGTATTAAGCCAACGATAAGAATAACTTGTTGATGTAGTTTTCTGTCCCAGCGGCATACTCCCTCCATTGTTAAATGATTCACTGGTAAGTGGTCCAAAAAATCTTTTGTTTTCATCAAAATTCTTTTCGGTTGTAAAGGTACTTCTAAATTGTAATTGCTCTATTATAGACCAGTTAAGACCTGCGTTAAGAACATAATTATTTTGTTCTCTTTTTCGCCAGTCCTGTTCGGCCAGTTCTACAGGGCTCACAAGACTCCTAAGAAATTGCTGATAATCATCATCTGTATTCACCTGGTTCAGGTCAACTTCAATTTCATCAGCAATCCCGCTCACGGGCCTGGTTTGTACTGCATCTTTAATTTTTATTTGCGCATTGGTAGAAGTCCCCGCTCCGTCAGTTACCATATCGGCAATACGGGTAGAGATATCTAAATCCAGTTTATCATCTACAATTTGTTGATTGAGTTTAAAGTTTATTGCCGTTCTTTTAAAACCAGAATTATCCAAAAGACCTTCATCATCATTATGGGTAACACTCAAATTCATTTTGGTTCTATCGGTACCTCCTCCCACGGTTAAATTATGATACTGCGAAAGACGCGGATCACCGAATAGCTCTTCCTGCCAGTCAGTACCCTCCCTGCTTCTGTAGATATCAATATCATCATACACTCCAAAAAATCTTTCAAAATTTTCCAAAGCGGTTGTCGACTGAAGCCTTGCATATTCATAATTAGCAAGGACATATTCGTAGGGCGACAAAACCTCATATCTGCGATCTTCTGGCAGAGTATTAAATTGGAAAAAGTTATTATAAGTCACCGTAGTCTTACCTGCAACAGGGTTTTTAGTAGTTACAACAACCACCCCGTTAGCAGCCTGTGCTCCATAAACTGCGGTAGCGGCAGCATCTTTCAATACGTTAATACTCTCAATATCTGTAGGAGGGATATCTCTAATCCCATCAACGATAAATCCATCAACTACATATAAAGGTTCATTTGACTGAGTCACAGAGCCACCTCCTCGAACCCTGATACGCACTTCAGCGCCAGGCTCTCCGTCTGCGGTAGTAACATTTACGCCCGGCAATCGGCCACTAAGAGCTTCGGCAGCACTGGCCACAGGTATTTTAGCAAGTTCCTGGCTACCTATAGTGGCTACAGAACCTGTCATATCTTCCTTTCTAACTCTTCCATAACCATAATCGACAATTACAACTTCATCTAATTGCCCCATATCAACTTGCATGGTCACATTTATAGTACTTTGGCCATTTACTGAAACCTCCTGAGTGGCGTATCCAACAAATGAAAATACTAGAACCGCATTTTCTCCGGATAAATTAATTGAATAATTTCCATCAAAATCGGTTATTACACCATTCGAAGTTCCTTTCTCTAATACAGTAACTCCCGGAAGAGGAGCACCGGAATCTGAAGCAATTATGGTTCCGCTAACTTCTGTAGTTTGAGCAAAAATTAAATTTGCACTAAACAGGATAAACAGAAAAAAAACCTTTTGCAGCCTGCCCTTAATTTGTTTTCTCGGGACTTTCAGAAAAAACAGTAATCTTTGAGATAAAATACGTTTCATAAAATTAGCTAGTTAAATTAATAGTGAGTGCTTCTCTACCCGTTTTCTTTAATTCTATTGGTGGTTAATCCTATTTTGACTACAAAAAATGTTAAATTAAGAATAACAAAACCGGTTATATTCACCTAAAAAAGCCTGTTATTTCTAGAATTATCAATCAATTCTTAAATAATTTAACAATGCAATCGATTGCGTAAATATATCTATTATATATCAAAAACAAAATATTTTCAGCAAAATTTTTGTATTTACCTATTTTTAGAAGGTGGTTTTTCGTAATACATAACTTTTTAAGCGCTGTTTTTTGGAAATTAATAATCAGTAATGAGTAGATTAGCTGTTTTTCCAGGTATATAGATAAAAATGTAATCGATAACATAATTTCTTATTATATTGAAACCAAAACAATTACCCATAAATAGTAAATACATTTTTATTATAAAAATTGAGGAATGAACAAGAAAATGACATTAAAGGAACTGGCTTTCAAACTTAATCTCTCTATAAGTACAGTTTCAAAGGCCTTAAACGGAAGTTCTGAAATTAGTACGGAGACAAAAAACAGAGTAAAAGAATTGGCTACTATAAGTAATTATTTTCCCAACAGTTTTGCCCAGGGTCTAAAATCAAGTAAAACTAATACCCTGGGAATAATAGTTCCTGACATTCTTCCAAATTTCTTCTCTATGGTGCTTGACGGAATTGAAGAGAAAGCGACAGAATTAGGATATAAAGTGATTATATGCATTTCTAAAGAATCTGTTGAGAAAGAAAAGCAAGCAATAGAGATGCTCATTAGGTCTCAAGTTGATGGCATATTGATTTCACCATCCAGAGAAACACAAGCCACAAAACAGATAGAGCACCTAAATTTTCCTGGAAAATTTGATATTCCTCTGGTGATGTTTGACAGAATTCTTAATGAAATAGAAGCTGATAAGATTTTTATTGATGACAAGCTTGAAGCAGAACTGGCCACACTGGAACTTTTGAACTCTGGATGCTCACGAATCGTATATATTTCTGGAATAACCAAAACCAGTGTAAGCGAAAACAGAAATAAGGGATATAGAAACGCTTTAAGTAAATACAATTTAGAAGACAAATGTTTAGAACTGGAAGTAAACTCAACACAATACCCCTTTAAAGATTTAAAAAGACTGCTTATTAAAGAGAAAATAGATGGGATCCTGACTTCTGATGAATTGACAACAGTGCTAACTGCGCGCCAACTACTAAACTTAGGTTTTAAAATACCCGAAGAAGTGTCCCTTATAGGTTTTACAAATGGAATAATGGGAGAAACCTTTTTACCATCTATAAGCACCATTGATCAAAAAGCCAGGGAACAGGGAGAAATGGCCGTGCATACCATAGCAGACCGGATTGATGGAAAGTTATCTCTAGAACGACTTGAATTTATCATACAAGCTGATATTATTCATCGTGAATCAACTAGAAGAACATCTTTATCAAGATTTATTTAACTTTAGAATACTTATTTCTGTTCTGTATCCAATTTGAAATTGAAGAAAGTAAAAAAATTCCATTCAAATTAAAAAAGGGTAATTACATAAAAACCATGTAATTACCCTGTGTTTTATTTCTTAATGAAATATTGAAAAAGTCGGGATGACTGGATTCGAACCAGCGACCCCACGCACCCCATGCGTATACGCTACCAGACTGCGCCACATCCCGATTCAGGACTGCAAATTAAACAGCTTTATTTTAATTATCAAAAGGAAATCGAAATTTAAAATTTTCATGGTTTTTTCTGAAAATGTTCCATAAAATGATCGGGGTGAGCTCCTGTACGGGTATCATTTTCAAGAGAGTCTATCAAAGCTATTTCCTCAGCTCTCAAATCAAAATCGAATACCTTGGAATTCTCTATAATTCTTTCCTTATGCACGCTTTTAGGTATGGAGGCAACTCCTTTTTGAAGATCCCACCTTATAACGATCTGAGCCGGACTTTTAGAATATCTTTTAGCCAGGTCTTTAATGACCGGATTGGTTAAAATTTCACCTCTCATTAAAGGAGACCATGCCTGGTAAAGGATATTATTGTTTTCACAATATTCCAGAATCTCCTGTTGAACGAGTCTTGGATGAAATTCATTCTGTAAGACCATGGGCTCAACACCTCCAAACTGTTTTATACTTTCCAGGTGATGGATTAAACAATTACTTACACCTATTGCCCTCGCTTTTCCTTCCTCATATAACTCCTGGATAATCTGCCAGGTATCAAGAAATTTACCTGGAACAGGCCAGTGAATAAGATACAGGTCCACATAATCCATATCCAGTTTATAAAGCGAAGTTTCAAAGGCTTCCCGGGTAGACTCCTCTCCCTGATCATCAATCCAGATCTTTGTAGTGACAAATATTTCTTTCCTGGGAATCCCTGAGTTCTTTATTGCCTCTCCCACCCCTGCTTCATTCTCATAGAAAGAGGCTGTGTCTATTAAACGATACCCATGCTCCAGGGCATGGCCAACCGAATTAATAACTTCTGCTCCATCTTTCGCTTTATAGACTCCCAGTCCAAGATATGGCATTTCAACACCATTTCTCAGCCTTACCTTTCCATTGATATCACTAATCTGCATTCCCTTTTTAAATTTTATAATTCCTGAATTTTCTTTCAGAATTTCCGAAGTTATAAAATTGATCTTTTATCATAGAATTTTAGTAAAAAACATAGAGATTGAAATTCAGTTTCTACTCAAAAAATGACTTTCGTCATAAATTAAGCTGAAGGCAGGCTCTAATTTTGTAACCCGATGAATTAAAAGGCTTGAAAGCAGCCTCTTCTTTAAGAATTTCCATAAATGAAATTAACTCCTTCTGAAACTCAAAAATTACAGGATAAAGTACAACTACTCAAAAAAGAAAAAAATGCTGTGGTCCTTGCTCATTATTATCAGGAACCTGCGATAAAACAAGTGGCCGACTTTGTTGGAGACAGCCTGGAACTTGCGAAAAGAGCAGCTCAGAGCCAGGCAGAGATCATCGTTTTCGCCGGAGTTCATTTTATGGCCGAAACCGCCAAGATCCTGAACCCACAAAGGAAGGTACTCTTACCCGATCTGAATGCCGGGTGTTCACTGGCCGATAGTTGTGAACCTAAGAGTTTTAAAAAGTTTATTCAACAGCATCCAGAACATGTGGTAGTAACCTATATAAATTGTTCGGCCGAGATAAAAACGATGAGTGATTTTGTGTGTACTTCATCAAATGCTGAAAAGGTGATCAATTCCATCCCGATGGATAAAGAGATTATTTTCGCTCCCGATAAAAACCTGGGAGATTACCTCATCCAAAAGACCGGCCGTGAGATGCTTTTATGGGATGGTTCCTGTATGGTTCACGAAGCTTTTTCGATAGATAAGCTACTGGACCTGCATAAAAAATACCCTTCGGCCAGGATCATTGCACATCCGGAATCAGAAAGGCATATTTTAAGGGCCGCATCCTATATTGGTTCAACATCGGGACTAATTCAACATATTGCTGAAAGTGACTGGAACACATTTATCGTCGCCACAGAAGCCGGTATTCTTTACGATATGCAGAAGCATTTTCCCGACAAAACCATAATTCCTGCTCCTGCTAAAGAGAATAACAGTTGCGCCTGCAGTGAATGTGCCTATATGAAGATGAATAGTCTTGAAAAACTCTACTCATGCCTGAAGCATGAAACTCCTGAAATTATACTGGAGCAAGATATAATGAAAAAAGCCGCACTCCCAATTAACCGAATGCTCGAATTATCGAATTGATATGTTGTTTCAAACTGACATAGCCATTGTAGGCTCAGGAATTGCCGGTCTTTCGTTTGCCATAAAATTAGCAGAAGCAAGACCAGACCTGGATATTTCTATTTTCACCAAAGAATATCCTGAATCTGGAAACACCATTAAAGCCCAGGGTGGCATAGCGGTGGTTCTGAATAATGAACAGGATAGTTTTGAATCTCACCTGGAAGATACCATTAAAGCAGGAAAAGGCTTCAACGACCCTGAAGTTGTAAGGATGGTAGTGGAACAGGCGCCCCAGAGACTAACGGAACTGATGCAATGGGGAAGCAATTTTGATCTTTCCCAAAATGGCGATTTCGATCTGGGCCTGGAAGGCGGACATTCTTTTAACAGGATACTCCATAAACAGGATTTTACGGGATTTGAGATCCAAACCAAGTTACTTGCTAAAGCTGCCTCATATCCTAATATTAAACTCTTCTCTCGTTATTTTGTAACAGATCTTATCATAAAATCAAACGAAGGAGTTAACACTTGTGTAGGAATAAGGGCGCTTAACCTCACTAAAAATATACTTAGCGAAATTAAGAGCAAAGTAACACTTCTGGCTACCGGAGGAAGCGGAAAGCTTTTCCATAATACCACCAATCCACCTGTGGCAACAGCCGATGGGGTTGCTATGGCATATAATGCCGGGGCTGACATAGCCGACATGAATTTTATACAATTTCATCCCACTGCTTTATTTGAAAAAAACCACGGTCCTCTATTCCTCATTTCAGAAGCCGTTAGGGGATATGGAGCCTACCTGGTAAATAATAAAGGGAAACGGTTTTTATTCCAACATGATTCCAGAGGAGAACTTGCTACCAGGGATATTATTTCTGCCAGTATTTTAAAGGAACTTTCAGATTCAGGAGAGAAATGTGTGTATCTCGATTGCAGACATCTTGACCAGAAAAAATTCGCCGATCATTTCCCTACCATCGTTGAATATTGCAGGAAAAAGGGAATAAATGTAGAAACAGATACTATTCCAGTGATCCCTGCAGCACATTATCAGTGTGGAGGTATAAAGGTTGATAAAAATGCACAGACCTCTATTAAAAATCTCTTTGCATCAGGTGAATGTAGTTGCACGGGGCTTCATGGCTCAAATCGCCTGGCCTCCAATTCATTACTTGAAGCTATTGTATTTTCACATCAGGCGGTTAAATATCTGTTGCCACGCCTTGATAAAATAAGCCGTCAACCGAATTCAATATCGATGGAAAGCAGGAGCAGAATAGCTTATCAAAAAGGAAAAACTCTCGAAAAATTAAAAGACAGGCTTAAAGCCCTCATGACCTATGAACTTGTCTACCTCACAACTCCTTTTGAGAAAGAAAATGCTCTTAAAGAGTTAAAACTGATGAGAGGTCTTATAAAACAGGAATTTGACAAAAACTGTTTTAGTGCTGAATATTTTGAAATTCGCAATTTAGTGACGGCGGCATATCTCGTTCTTGAACATGCCATTCTATTTCAGAAAAAGCACCGGCCTAAATGCAGTACCTTTTCTTAATCCCTATTATAATTTAAGACTGATATCAAAAGCTAACTAAAAAGTTGTTCTTTACGCAGAAAAGAGTTCAATTCATCGGCCATCCTGTAACATTTACTCACGGTGGGAGTATCGGTACAATAACTCTTATTCATATCGGTTGCCTTACAATTAAAACCGGAAAGGTCTATCTGCTCAAAATTCTTATTGATAGACCTGCATTTTTTATAAAGACTATCTACGGTTTTATATTCTGCAGGATCAATATTGTTCTTCAACAGATAAGCTTTTAAAAGATTCTCTATTGCAAATTGGGCATTTTTACACACAAGGAACGATACCACATCTTCCTCGGGTCTTCCCAGCTCTTCTCTTGCCTCATCAAGCTTTTTAATGGCCTGATCCAGGGTCCTGATCACGTTATTTTCCATAATCTTTAATTTAGGTGGTTAAAAAAAATACGTTTTTAGCTATTTAAACCCTTCTAAAAGTTTTTCATAACCAAAAACGTATTATTTATTTGAGTTAGTTATTTACTTGTTACATATCTCTAAAGAGCTCAAGTCTTTCCCATTTGGTTTCCACCTCTTCCTGAGCCTGTTTAAGCAAAGCGGCTCCAGTTTCAGGGTTCTCTTTAGCTACCCTTGTGAAACGCGTTTCGTTGTACATAAACTCCTTAACAGGAATCTGAGGTGGCTTAGAATCAAGCTTGAATTTTTTACCTTTTGGTTTTAAAGGATCAAACCTGAATAATGGCCAGTAACCCGATTCTACGGCTTTCTCCTGCTGACGGGCTCCAAACTTGAGGTCATAACCGTGCTCTCCGCAGTGAGAATAAGCAATAATAATAGAAGGTCCCGGATAAGCCGTTGCCTCTTCAATAGCCTTAAGGGTTTGCAGGTCCTTGGCTCCTATCGCAACCTGTGCTACATAAACGTTCTGATAAGAGACCGCCTGTAAGGCAAGACTTTTCTTAGAAGTCCTTTTTCCTGATACTGCAAATTTTGCACTGGCTCCAAGAGGTGTGGCTTTAGACATTTGTCCGCCGGTATTGGAGTAAACTTCGGTATCCATCACCAGGATATTAACATCCTCTCCCGATGCTAGGACGTGATCCACGCCACCGTAACCTATATCATAAGCCCAGCCGTCCCCGCCAAGTATCCAGACCGCTTTTTTGCGGAGATATTCTGACAGTTCATTTAGCTTAACTGCTTTTTCATCGTCTATTCCTGAAAGGATCTGTTTAAGTTCAGCTATCTGGCTATGCTTTTCTTTTTTCTGAATTTCATTTTCTTCAGGATTGCTGAGAATAGCCTCTACCAGCTCTTTACCCACATAGTCTTCCAGGGATCTAAGCAGATCAACGGCGATCTCCTGTTTCTTTGTCAGCGCCAGCCTCATTCCAAGTCCGAATTCGGCATTGTCTTCAAATAATGAGTTAGCCCAGGCCGGACCATGCCCCATATCGTTCTTCTTATATGGCGTGGTAGGTAAATTACCTCCGTAAATTGACGAACATCCGGTAGCATTGGCTATAAGGATACTGTCTCCATAAAGCTGGGTGAGCATCTTGATATATGGTGTTTCACCACAACCCGAACAGGCTCCGGAAAATTCAAATAAAGGTTCAAGGAATTGAGATCCTTTTACATTTGTAATCTGAAGTTCGGTCCTGTCATAATAAGGCAATGTGGTAAAATAGTTCCAGTTTTGATTCTCCTCAGCGGTCACATCGAGTTTGTTCCTCATATTTATTGCCTTGAAGTTTTCTATTTCTTTGCTTTCGGCAGGACAAACAGCTACACAGAGATCACATCCTGTACAGTCTTCAGGAGACACCTGCAACACATAAGATTCGGTATCACTGGCAAAAGGTCTTCCTTTTGCAGGAACTGCTTTAAGCGAAGAAGGAGCAGCTGCCAGATCCTCATTGGGCACAACTTTAGCCCTGATCGCTGCATGCGGACAGATAGCTACACACTTATTACACTGGGTACATAGGTCCTCTCCTTCCCACACTGGAATAAAATCGGCAATTCCGCGTTTTTCATACTGAGTGGTACTTGTAGGGAAAGTTCCGTCAATCGGGAAAGCGCTCACTGGAAGTTCATCGCCTTCTCCTGCCAGGATCTTACCTAATACTTCTTTCACAAAAGGATCTGCATCCCCGGTCATGATAGGCTTAAAGCCTCTGGTACTGGTGATATTCTTAGGATAATCTACCTTTTGAAGATACTCAAGAGACTTGTCTACCGCGTTAAAATTCATGTTCACTATCTTATCACCCTTATGAGAATAAGATTTCACGATCGCGTCCTTGATCTTCTGGATAGCTTCTTCTTTTGGGAGTACACCTGAAATGGCAAAGAAGCAGGTTTGCAATACGGTATTGGTTCTTTTACCCAGTTTGGTATCATGTGCCACTTTAGTTGCATCTACCACATAAAACTGCAGTTCCTTTTCTACGATCTCTTCCTGCATTTTCTTAGGAAGTTCATCCCAGATATCTTCTTTTGAGAATGGTGAGTTTAACAAGAATGTTCCACCGGTTTTGATCTTTTTAAGAATGTCATACTTATGTATAAAATTGAACTGATGACAGGCAACAAAATCTGCAGTATTTATAAGATAACTTGAATAAATGGGCTCTGGTCCAAAGCGCAGGTGAGACACCGTTTGGGCCCCGGCCTTTTTAGAGTCATATACAAAATAACCCTGCACATAATTATCGGTAGTTTCTCCAATGATCTTGATAGAGTTCTTATTGGCGCCCACTGTCCCGTCAGACCCCAGGCCATAGAACATACAGTTAAAGGTGGATTTTTTGGTCTTGAATACCGGATTGTAAAGTAGGCTCTTAAAGCTTACATCATCATTAATACCAATGGTAAAATGGTTTTTAGGTTTATCCTTTAAAAGCTCATCAAAGATCCCTTTAACCATGGCCGGATTAAACTCTTTGGAAGATAGTCCGTAACGGCCACCTATGATAAGCGGTTTTGGTCTGTCACTTTCACTGAAGGCTGTAACAACATCGAGGTATAAAGGCTCTCCTGTACTTCCGGGTTCTTTGGTACGATCCAGAACTGCGATTTTCTTAACGCTTTCAGGAATTTCATTGATAAAATGTTCAATTGAGAATGGTCTGAAAAGACGTACCAGTAGCACCCCTACTTTTTCATCTGAATTAAGCAGGGTATCTACAGTTTCCCTTACAGCTCCTTCTCCGGAACCCATTATGATGATCACCTTTTCAGCCTGTGGGTGTCCTATATAATCGAACAACTTATACTTGCGACCGGTATGTTTATAGAATTCATCCATAACCGACTGAACAATTGCCGGTACCTTTTCATAATGAAGGTTAGCGGCTTCACGAGCCTGGAAGAATACATCGGGATTCTGAGAAGTTCCTCTAATCACGGGATTATCGGGATCAAGACTTCGTTTCTTATGAGCCATGATCTTATCTTCAGGCATCATGGCTTTTATCACCTCGTCTGGTATCGCATCGATCTTAGAGATCTCGTGTGAGGTCCTGAAACCATCAAATATATTCAGAAAAGGTACGCGGGACCGTAAGGTAGCTACCTGGGAGATAAGGGCAAAGTCCATCGCCTCCTGAACAGATCCTCCAAATAACATGGAAAATCCCGTCTGTCTCGCGGCCATTACATCAGAATGATCTCCAAAGATAGACAGTGCATGAGTGGCAATGGTCCTTGCCGCCACATGAATTACGGTGGGCAATAATTCCCCGGCGATTTTATACATATTAGGAATCATGAGCAGCAGGCCCTGTGATGCGGTAAAGGTGGTGGTGAGTGCACCGGCCTGTAGAGAGCCATGAACCGCACCCGCAGCACCCCCTTCACTTTGCATTTCAACAATTCTTGGAACATTATTCCAGATATTCTTTTCACCTTTTGAGCTAAAAACGTCTACATGCTCGCCCATGGGCGAGGCTGGTGTAATTGGATAAATAGCGCAGACTTCGTTCGTTTTATGAGCCACTCTTGCGACAGCCTCATTGGCATCGCAGATAAGCTTCGGGGGTTTTGCAGCCATCTTGAAAGTATTTAAATAAATTTATTCGCCGTGTAACCAGGCTTTTTTCTCCAGTAATTCTTCTTCAGATTCCTGGTGATTATCATCGGGCACACAGCAGTCTACAGGACATACTGATGCGCACTGTGGTTCATCATGAAATCCTTTACACTCTGTACACTTGTCACTAACAATAAAATAGAATTCGTCAGACAAAGGTTCATTTTCGGCATCGGCATCTACCTCCTTACCACTGGGTGTTGTCACGGTTCCGCTTAAAACAGTCTCATCTGAATAAGACCATTCCTGATCGGGTTCGTAGATAGCATTATTTGGACATTCAGAAATACAGGCATCGCAGTTGATGCACTCATCGGTAATAATAAGAGACATAGCTAAATTATTTGGTTGAACTTTCGAATAAAATTAGACAGTAGCATCCTCGATTAATATGACAAATGTCATATTTCGGTATCCCCAAAAAATTAATTTCCGATTCTGAATATCAGGTTTATATGACATCAGTCATATTTAAAGCTTATGAGTAAAATTAAATTTGGTTCAAATACTACAACTAAGGGTTAATATCCCAACAGTTACTAATAGCCCACTCATATGATCGCACAAGCTAAAAAAACACAAGCCGAAGCTCTGGAAGCAGTTGTAATTCGTTTTGTTGGGGACTCCGGAGACGGAATGCAGCTAACAGGAACTCAGTTTTCAGACACCTCGGCCATGTTCGGTAATGATGTAGCCACTTTCCCAAATTATCCTTCTGAAATAAGAGCTCCCCAGGGGAGCCTCTATGGCGTTTCCGGATTCCAGGTACATATAGGAAGTGTAGAGATAAGTACTCCGGGAGATAATGTGGATCTGCTGGTTGCTATGAACCCGGCCGGATTAAAAACCAATCTGTATGCTGTAAAACCAGGACATACTATTATAGTAGACACCGATTCCTTTACCAAAAAGAACCTTGAGAAAGCACAATACGATTCGAACCCGCTGGAAGATGGCAGCCTTGAGAATTACAGGGTGGTACAGGTACAAATGACTTCACTTACAAAAGAAGCACTTAAGGAAGTTGAAGGGCTGGACAATAAAAGTATTACCAGAAGTAAGAATATGTTCGCTCTTGGGATGGTTTACTGGCTGTATAACCGGTCTCCCGAGCATACCATAGATTTCTTCAATAAAAAATTTAAAAACAAGCCTGAATTAATAGAAGCAAACACCAAGGTGCTCAATTCAGGTTACTTCTATGCCGAAACCATAGAACTAATCCCTAACTCCTATAGCATATCTCCCGCAAAAATGGCTGGCGGTCAATATAGAATCATCATGGGAAATACCGCTACTGCCTGGGGCTTCCTTGCCGCTGCAGAAAAATCCGGGCTGGAACTGTTCTTAGGCTCCTACCCTATCACCCCCGCTACAGATATTTTACACGAACTTGTGAAGCATAAGCATTTTGGAGTGAAGGCATTTCAGGCTGAGGATGAGATCGCCGGAATCACATCAGCAATTGGAGCTTCGTTTGCCGGTGACCTTGCCATTACTACAACTTCCGGCCCGGGATTAGCTCTTAAAGGGGAAGCTCTGGGTCTTGCAATGATGGTAGAATTACCGCTTGTAGTAGTGAACGTTCAGCGAGGAGGACCATCGACTGGCCTTCCTACCAAAACCGAACAATCTGATCTTTTGCAGGCCTTATACGGTCGTAACGGAGAAAGCCCGGTGATAGTGATCGCCGCGAGTACACCGGCCAATTGTTTTAATTACGCGTACCAGGCAGCTAAACTGGCATTAGAGCATATGACTCCTGTGATATTGTTAACTGATGGATACATAGCTAACGGCTCAGCGCCATGGAAAATCAAAAGTATCGATGAGATGCCCGATATCAGGAATCATAAGATCAGGGAAGCCAGGGAAAACTGGCATCCATATGACAGGGATCCGGAAACGCTGGCAAGAAACTGGGCTATCCCAGGCACTCCGGGCCTTGAACATCGTGTTGGCGGACTTGAAAAAGACCGGGTGACCGGTAATGTTTCCTATGTACCCGAAAATCACGAAATAATGACGATAACCCGTGCCGAAAAGGTAAAACGGGTTGAGAATTATATTCCCTCAATCGTGCCCGAATTCACGGACAGCGGAGACCTTCTTGTGATTGGCTGGGGAGGAACTTACGGAGCCCTGCATACCGCCGTAAAACAACTTTATGAAGAAGGTCATACCAATATAGGGTACGCTCACTTCAACTATATCAATCCCCTACCAAAGAATACTGGGGATTTGCTTAAACGCTTTAAAAAGATCGTAGTGTGCGAACTCAATAACGGGCAATTCGCATCTGTGTTGAGAATGAATTTCAACGGGATTGAATTCCATCAATTCAATAAAATACAAGGCCTTCCTTTCTCGAACTCCGAACTGATTGAAAAATTCAAAAAATCACTAAGCTAGCCATGGAAACAACTGCAACTAAATATACATATAAAGATTTCGCCAACGACCAGGAGGTTCGATGGTGCCCGGGTTGTGATGACTATGTGATCCTACGCTCGGTACAAAAAGCACTGCCTGAAATGGGCGTAAAGAAGGAAGATGTGGTTTTTATCTCAGGTATCGGCTGTTCTTCCCGTTTCCCTTACTATATGGGAACCTATGGAATGCATGGTATTCATGGAAGGGCTCCTGCAATTGCTTCAGGGGTCAAACTTGCAAATCCGGAGCTTAGCGTATGGGTAATCACGGGTGACGGAGACAGTATGGCTATTGGAGGCAATCATTTTATACATGTTTTGAGAAGGAACATAGACCTTAATATTATCCTTTTTAACAATGAGATCTATGGACTTACCAAGGGACAGTTTTCTCCAACTTCCCTGGTTGGGCAGAAGACGAAATCTTCTCCCTACGGGAATACCCAGCCACCATTCTCCCCTGGAGAACTGGCAATTGGAGCACATGCAAGGTTCTTTGCCAGGATTTCGGGGAATACTCCAAAAGAGATGACCGAAACTTTTATAGAAGCTGAAAAATTCAAGGGTACCTCCCTGATAGAAGTACTTCAAAACTGTGTGATATTCAATGACGGATGCTACCTGAAGTATACTGATAAGAATGTACGTGAAGATAAACAGCTATATGTGGAGCATGGCAAACCAATGATCTTCGGAAAAGACCGAAGCAAAGGTCTCATTCTGAATGGTCTTAAACTGGAAGTAGTTAGCATTGGGGAGAATGGAATAACAGAAGAAGATATTCTAGTACATGATGCAAAAGAAAAGGATCCAACCTTACACCAAATGCTGGTTAGACTTGAGTATCCTTTGGTCACCGGAATCATACGAAGTGTAGACGATGTCACCTTCGAAGAAAGGGAAAATGCACTTACCGAACAGATCAAGGCACAGTCTCATTTTAAATGCACAGACGACCTTTTCTTTTCCGGTGAAACTTATGAAGTAAAATAGCAGGAATACTGATTTTTATCAGTTCCTGCCCACCTAAATACTATTAATTTTATTAACCACTAAAGCCTGTAAAAATGGGTTCAGAAGCGATAATAGTATTCTTAATTGCCGGGGTGATTCTAGTAGCCGGCGCGAACTTTCTTTCAAAATTAATATCACCAAAATCTGATAATCCGCAAAAGCGGGAACCCTACGAAAGTGGGATGACCACCATTGGGCCAACCTGGGTCCAGTTTAAAGTAGGCTATTATCTCTTTGCTATTCTCTTCCTGATATTCGATGTAGAGATAGCTTTTTTAGTACCCTGGGCCGTGGTATTTGGCAAAATTGGAAGCGTAGCCCTTATTGAAATACTCATCTTCCTGGTTATCCTGGGACTGGGACTGGCTTATGCCTGGAAAAAAGGAGCATTAAAATGGGAATAAATAATAACCATCAGATTCCGGCAGATTTCCCCGGTAAAGTTTTACCGGCAGGAAACGGCGCAAACATAGTAGTTACTTCTCTCGATAAGATCATTAACTGGGGACGTGCAAATTCTCTTTGGTCACTCTATTTTGGCACCAGTTGTTGTGCCATAGAAATGATGCAAACAGGAGCTGCTCGTCACGATTATTCCCGTTTTGGCTTTGAGGTGGCAAGACCTTCCCCCCGGCAGGCGGATCTGATCATAATTGCAGGTACCATTACGAATAAAATGGCACCGGTATTACGCAGGCTTTACGACCAGATGGCAGAACCTAAATACGTGATCGCGATGGGAGCTTGTGCAATCTCTGGTGGCCCCTTCTTTTACAATTCTTATTCGGTGGTAAAAGGTGCCGACCATGTGATCCCAGTAGATGTCTATGTCCCCGGCTGTCCTCCCCGCCCGGAAGCCTTACTCAAGGGAATGATCCTGCTTCAGGAAAAAATTAAAACTGAAAGCAGGCAGAAACAGAAGAATCCTATAGAAGGTTTTGATGAAGGACTTTAAAATTGGAAGCCATGACAAATCAAGAACTAAAAGATTTAATTACCGGTTGGTTTGCAATACCAGAAGCAGTTCAACTTGAATTTAGTGAAGAAGGATCCCAGTTTCTTAACCTTAGCATACATCCTGATTATCTCCACGAAACTATGTATTACCTCAAACTGAACAGAGATACAGATTTTGATTATCTCTATTGCCTTACCGGAATAGACTGGGAAAAAGAGCTCGAGGTGGTATACCACCTGGAATCTACAGAACACAGGCATAGCCTGGTGGTGAGAACAAAAACCAGTGATCGTGAGACGCCTGTTATAGATTCTGTACAGGATATCTGGCCTACTGCCAATTTTCATGAACGCGAGGTTTACGATTTCTTCGGAATAAGATTCAAAAATCATCCGAATATGAAAAGACTCTTTCTTGCCGAGGACTGGGAAGGATTCCCCCTTCGCAAGGATTATGTAGACGAAGTAAATATGGTTGTTAAATAAAAGCTTATGAGCACCGCAACAATAAATAACAACTTTAAGTCTGAAGAATACTTCATCAATATGGGGCCTCAGCATCCGGCAACTCATGGAGTTCTAAGGCTTTTACTGACTATTGACGGGGAGATCATCAAAAAAGTAGAACCTGATCTGGGCTATATTCACCGCTCTATAGAAAAGATGTGCGAGAAGGACAGCTACCAGCAAATAGTTCACCTAACAGACAGGATGGACTATCTCTCCTCTCATATTAACAACGAAGCGGTGTGTCTTTGTGTGGAAAATGCGCTTCAACTGGAAATTCCTGAAAGGGTAAAAGTAATAAGGACCATTCTTGATGAACTTACCCGAATTTCTTCCCACTGCCTCTGGTGGGGAGTAATGGGAATGGATGTGGGTGCCCTTACCACTTACTTCTATGGCTTCAGGGATCGAGAAATGATCAACGATATATTTGAGGAAACCTGCGGAGCCCGGTTAACCATGAATTACAATATTCCGGGAGGGCTAATGCAGGACATACATCCCAATTTTGTAAAAAGAGTAAAAGAATTTATTGCCCATTTCAAAACAAAAATACCCGAATACAACCGCCTTTTAACAGGAAATGTAATCTTCCAAAAGAGAACCATAGGTGTTGGTTTGTTAACAAAAGAGGATGCTATTTCCTATGGAGCATCCGGTCCTGTTGGGCGGGCTTCGGGTTATTCATGTGATGTAAGGAAGCATCATCCCTACAGCGCACTGGATAGGGTAGATTTTAAGGAAGCACTGGCCACTGAAGGAGATTCATTTGCACGCTACCGGGTTAGGATACAGGAAATGTGGGAATCGATCTCCATCATCGAACAATTAATTGACAATATTCCGGAGGGTGATTTTAAAGTACCCACTAATGCGGTGATCAAACTTCCAAAGGGCGAATATTATCAAAAAGTGGAAACTGCCAGAGGAGAACTTGGAGTATATATTATTAGTACTGGAACAAAGAATCCATACCGGGTAAAGTTCCGTTCTCCGGGATTATCCAATTTGTCTCTACTGAATCATATTGCCGTGGGCGGAAAGATTGGTGACCTGGTGGCTACTATGGCAACCATAGATATTGTTGTACCTGATATTGACCGATAAATTATGTGATATGAATACATTGATCAACATAAACAATCTTTTTTTAAGCATTATTCCTGCTGAAATTACCGGGCTTCCTAAAATGGCTATGATCGCTCTTATTTACCTGGGGATCTTTGCTGTCCTTGGTCTCTATCTGGTATTACTGGAAAGAAAGGTTGCCGCCTGGTTCCAGCTAAGGTTAGGCCCAAACCGGGTGGGTTACCACGGCCTGCTACAAACAATGGCCGATGCCCTGAAGCTGGTTTCCAAGGAACTTACCGGTACGGTTAAAGCCGATAAATTTCTTTACAATCTTGCCCCCTATTTTGTGATCATTACATCATTAATGGCCCTTGGGATATTTCCTTTTACCCAAAAGCTTCAGGCTTATGATCTTAATATTGGCCTCTTTTTTCTTATTGCGATCTCCTCTATAGGTGTTATTGGAATTCTTCTTGGAGGCTGGAGTAGTAATAACAAGTTCTCTCTCATAGGTGCCATGCGAAGCGGAGTACAAACCATAAGCTATGAACTTTCAGTAGGCCTATCATTGTTAACCATGGTTCTGCTAACCCAAAGTCTTCAGCTATCAGAGATCGTGGAAGTTCAAAAGAACGGATGGCTAATTGTACAGGGACATATCCCAGCAATTATTGCCTTTATGGTTTTTATGATAGCCGGAACCGCGGAAACCAACCGGGCTCCCTTTGATATGGTCGAGGCAGAATCTGAATTAGGTGCAGGATTTCACACCGAATATTCGGGGATGAAGTTTGCTTACTTCTTCCTTGCTGAGTTCATAAATATGTTCATAATCGCGGCTATAGCTACCACGGTATTCTTTGGCGGCTGGCTCTCACCTTTTGGGGTTACTGAGTCTATACCCTGGCTTGGAGTTTTCTGGTTCCTGGCCAAAACATTCATACTGGTTTTCTTAATGATGTGGTTCCGCTGGACCTTCCCAAGACTTAGGGTAGACCAGTTACTCACCCTGGAATGGAAATACCTGTTACCTATAAACCTGGTGAACATAGTAATTATGGCAGTAATAGTATGGCTAAATCTTAGTATTCAATTTTAGAAATTATGAGCTATCTCTCTGATATATATAACGGAATTAAGACACTGCTCACAGGGATGAGCGTGACAGGAAAATATTTTCTGAATTCCCGGAAAGGAGCTATTACCCAGCAGTATCCTGATAATAGGGATACCCTGAAAATGTTCGAACGCTTTCGCGGAGAGGTGGTAATGCCTCACGATGAAAACAATGAACATAGTTGTACCGGTTGCCAGAAATGTGAACTGGCCTGCCCCAATGGAAGCATAGAGATCATCTGGGACAGGGTGATAGATGAAAACACCGGTAAAAAGAAAAAGATCATTGACCAGCATATCTACCATTTCGGAATGTGCACCCAGTGTGGGTTGTGTGTAGATGCCTGCCCAAGCGATGCAATTAAATGGGCCCAGAATTTCGAAAATTCAGTATATGACAGAACCCAGCTTACCAGAGTTTTAAACCAACCCGGTTCTAAGGTTAGAGCCGGTGTAGAAGAATAAAAAATATGGAAAGAATAATATTTTATATCCTGGCAGTAATTATGATCGCGTTCGCAATCGCTTCGGTTAGCAGTCGCAAAATGTTGCGTTCTGTGATATACCTGTTATTTGTACTGATAGGGATTGCGGGCCTTTATTTCCTGTTTGATTATAATTTCCTGGCTGCTATCCAGCTAACGGTGTATGCGGGAGGAATAATAGTTTTAATGATCTTCTCTGTACTTCTTGTACATCACATAGAAATGGAACTGGAAACTGCCCGTCCTCTCCGGAGGTTGATCAGTGCATTGCTTTGCCTGGCAGGATTGGGAATTTTCATTACCTCGATCTATTCCTATGATTTTAATGTTAGTTTAAATGCTACCACAACAACTACAGCCCAGATAGGTGAAAAACTTCTAAGCTATGGTGCCGGTGGATTCATCCTTCCTTTTGAGGTGATTAGCGTCTTACTCCTTTCAGCAATGATTGGAGCAATCGTAGTGGCCCGGGGAAGCCATAAAGAAGAGAAAAAAATAACTCCAAATAAAACCAAACCACAGAAAGAGATAAAAGAAATTGAATCCATGAAAGTGGAGATCCTTGAAGAGGAGATCCCTTTATAACAGACAACCAATTAATTAACTCAGGGTCTGCAGACCCCAAACATTGAAAATATGATTCCCGGAGTAAGCATACATGAAATTTTAGTTCTGAGCTCTATCCTGTTCTTTATAGGAGTTTATGGATTCATTACCCGAAAGAACCTCATCTCAATTCTTATCTCGGTAGAACTTATTCTTAACTCTACTGTAATAAATTTTGTAGTGATCAATAAATACCTCTTTCCCGATATCCTGGAAGGAATGATCTACGGGATCTTTATAATCGCAGTTGCTGCGGCAGAAACAGCCCTGGCAGTGGCCATTATTATAAATCTCTACAGAAAAACGAGCTCTGTGGATATAAAAGAAACCGAAACGATGAAGTATTAAATCTCAACAACTATGAACCTAAATTATATCTTTTTGATCCCATTAATTCCACTGATCGTTTTTCTGGTTCTCGGGATCTTCAGCCAAAAAATAAAAGCCGGAATATCAGGTTATATTGGGGTTCTGGGTATCGCCATTTCAACAATCCTATCCTACTTTGCGGCCTGGCAGTACTTTATGGTTGAGGGAAAACTAAATGGGGTTTACCAGACCTTTACCGAAAAGACAGTCTGGATTCATTTCACCGAAAGCCTGCATATAGATATGGGGGTTCTTATAGATCCAATCTCTGTCATGATGCTGGTTGTTGTATCAACCGTTTCTCTCATGGTAAACATTTACAGCAGGGGTTATATGAAAGGCGACGATGGCTTTACGAGATTCTTCGCCTATCTGTCTTTATTTACCTTCTCCATGTATGGACTGGTACTGGCCACTAACCTGTTCCAGATCTATATCTTCTGGGAACTGGTAGGAGTGTCGTCTTTTCTGTTGATAGGTTATTATTACACCAAAACCTCAGCTATTGCAGCGGCTAAGAAAGCCTTCATAGTGACCAGGTTTGCCGATTTCGGATTTCTGATAGGAATATTCATCATTGGATATTATACCAATACCTTCGATTTTCAGACTTTAAATGATCCTGAAGGTAGTATTTTGACCAGCTGGGCTTCCACTTCCTTTATGGGATTATCGGTACTGGCCTGGGCACTCATCCTCATCTTTATGGGTGGCGCCGGAAAATCGGCAATGTTCCCGCTACATATCTGGCTGCCCGATGCTATGGAAGGACCAACCCCTGTATCAGCACTCATACACGCCGCTACGATGGTAGTTGCAGGCGTATATCTGGTAGCTCGTTTATTCCCGATGTTCTACATAGTGGAAGAGGGATTTGTTCTCCATATCGTGGCCTATGTCGGGGCTTTTTCTGCCCTGTTTGCAGCAATCATTGCGATCACTCAAACAGATATTAAAAGAGTACTGGCGTTCTCTACAATGTCTCAATTGGGCTATATGATGATGGCTCTAGGGCTCTCAGGTTATGATGGGCACGAAGGAGTTGGCTTTATGGCTTCTATGTTCCACCTCTTCACCCACGCGATGTTCAAAGCCCTTTTATTCCTTGGTGCAGGTTCTGTGATCCACGCAGTTCATAGTAATCTTTTACAAGATATGGGCGGATTAAGGAAATATATGCCTGTTACCAATATCACTTTCTTAATTGCTGCTTTAGCCATAGCAGGAGTTCCGCCTTTGGCAGGTTTCTGGAGTAAGGATGAGATCCTAGTGGCCGCATATGAGAACAACCAGTTCCTTTACCTTATTGGAGTTTTTGTAGCCGGACTTACCGCCTTCTATATTTTCAGGATCTACTTCGGAATTTTCTGGGGAAAGGACACCAGCTACAAACATTCTCCACACGAATCACCTGGTTCGATGGTAATACCGCTTGTCGTCCTTGCTGTTTTAAGCATGGTTGCCGGATTTGTTCCTTTTAGTGAATTCATTTCGGCTGACAAAGCAGGCTTTGATACCCATATAAATGTGCCGCTCGCCGTTATAGCGACAGGAGCCGGTGCTGTTGGAATTTTGATGGCCTGGATATTCTATAAAAAAGAAAATGACCTGGCTTCCAGATTTGCCAATGCTTTTGGGGTGTTTTACAAATGTACCAGCAGGAAGTTTTATTTCGATGAGATCTACCTTTTTATGGCCCGAACCATTTTCTTCAAGAATGTGGCTGCTCCCATTGCCTGGTTCGATAAGAAATTTGTAGACGGGACCATGGAAGGAATTGGCAACAAAACAGTGGTGATTTCAGAAAAAATCAAAGGCATCCAATCCGGAAAACTACAGGACTATGCTTTTGGCCTCATTGCGGGCTTCGTAGTGATCGCTTTCATGTTTATTTATTTATGGACTAACTAATTGAGTATTATGGATATCTTATCACTTTTTGTTATAGTTCCGGTACTGGTGATCCTGGCATTGGTCTTTTCCAAAGGCCTGAAACAGGCCCGGATGATAGCTATGTGCGGGGGAATCATCCAGTTGGGCATGGCCCTGAACCTCATCTTCGCCTATATAAAGGAAAGAGAGGTGAGCAAAGAGATCATGTTATTTACCCGTGACCTGCCATGGTTCGAACAACTCAACATCCACTACAGTATAGGAGTGGATGGGATCTCTGTGGCACTTATCACCCTTACATCCATAGTCGTACTAGCCGGGGTCTTTATATCCTGGAAAATTGACGATCTACCCAAGGAGTTTTTCGTTTCCCTTATAGTACTTTCAACCGGAGTATATGGTTTCTTTATCTCCCTGGACCTGTTTACGATGTTCGTTTTTTATGAAATAGCAGTGATCCCGATGTACCTGCTTATTGGCATATGGGGTTCAGGCCCCAAAGAATACTCCGCAATGAAACTTACCCTGATGCTGATGGGTGCCTCTGCGGTACTTCTTGTTGGTATCCTGGGAATCTATTTTAATTCAAATGCCGATGGCGGAGCATTAACCTTCAACATCCTGGAGATCGCAAAGGTGAACATTCCTTTTGAAGCCCAGAAACTGTTCTTCCCGATGACCTTTATAGGATTTGCCGTGCTGGGAGCCCTTTTCCCTTTCCATACCTGGTCGCCCGATGGACATGCCTCTGCTCCTACCGCCGTGTCGATGCTGCACGCCGGTGTATTGATGAAACTTGGTGGTTACGGTATTTTCAGGGTTGCAATGTACCTTCTACCCGAAGGGGCCCTGGAATGGTCCTGGTTCTTTATAATTCTCTCGGCTATCGGAGTGATCTATGGAGCTTTTGCTGCATTAAGACAAACCGACCTTAAATATATAAACGCCTATGCTTCGGTTAGCCACCTGGGAATGGTAAGTTTTGCGCTTTTAATGCTAAACAAGACTGCCTGGAACGGGGCAATTTTGCAATCCCTCTCACACGGATTTATGACTGCTCTCTTCTTCGCACTTATAGGAATGGTCTATGGCAGAACACATACCAGGGATATCACGAAGCTGGGAGGACTGCTCAAAGTTATTCCGTTTATCTCGGTGATCTATGTGGTGGCCGGCCTGGCACTGCTTGGACTCCCCGGATTCAGTGGATTTGTAGCCGAAATGAACATCTTTATGGGGGCATTCCTGCACGATGATATGTTCTACCGGATAGTGACCATTGTTTCCATTTCAGCGATCGTGGTCACAGCAGTCTATGTATTAAGAGTGGTGGGTATAATGCTGATGGGGCCGGTAAAGAATGAAGCATACCTCAACCTGCCCAAAGCCACCTGGTATGAAAAAACGGGAGTTCTGTTATTGCTTATTCCCATTATTGGGATAGGGGTAGCTCCACTCTGGCTGAGCAATATGATCCTGGAAAGCCTTGAACCTTTTATTCAGGGAGTATTATAAAATTAAAGTTGTACTGAAATGGATTTAAATAGTTTTTTCCTGATGCGCCACGAGATGATCCTGCTGGGAATCATACTCCTCCTGATAGTTGCAGAAATCATCGTTGCTGACAGTAAAAAGAGCAGCATTGTAAACCTGGCCTTGTTACTGTTCGGTATACATACCCTTTCGGGTTTTTTCCCCTTGCAGGAAAGCAGTCTCTTTGGTGGAATGTTTAGAAGCAATGATCTTATCCACTTCTTCAAGAGCGTACTTAATTTAGGTGTTTTCATTCTGTTGCTTCAGGCGGCCGACTGGATAAAGGAAAAGGTGGTCGAGAATGACCGAAGTACAGAATTCTTTATTCTTCTGTTCGCTTCTTTGCTGGGTATGTATTTTATGATCTCGGCCGGTGACTTCCTGATGTTCTATATTGGTCTCGAACTTTCAACCTTACCCGTTGCTGCGCTGGCTGCTTTTGAAATTATGCAAAGAAAATCCAGTGAAGCGGGAATTAAACTTATACTTTCTGCCGCACTTGCCTCAGGGGTTTCACTTTTTGGGATATCTATGCTATATGCCACCACCGGCTCAATATATTTTGATCAGATCGTTCTGGGTTTAACCGAAACTAATTTAAGCATACTTGGATTCGTCCTCTTCTTTACAGGACTGGCATTCAAGATATCACTGGTTCCTTTCCATTTCTGGACCGCCGATGTTTATGAGGGAGCTCCAATAAGCATCGCCTCCTACCTTTCTGTAATTTCCAAGGGGGCTGCGGTATTCATTCTGATGATCCTGCTGTTCAGTGTCCTTAAACCTCTTATGCATATCTGGGAGAATCTGGTCTACGGAATAGCGCTGGCGACCATGTTTACCGGAAACCTGTTTGCACTGCGCCAGCAAAATATGAAACGCTTCCTGGCATTTTCTTCGATCGCTCAGGCTGGTTTTATACTGTTAGGCCTTATCACGGGCACCCAGTTAGGAACTACCACAGTGGTCTATTTCGTGTTGATCTATATCTTTTCCAACCTTGCCGCATTTGGGGTGGTTCAGGCAATTTCTTTAAAAACCGGGAAAGAGAATTTGAGTGATTATGAAGGTCTTTATCGAACCAATCCTAAATTAAGCCTTGTGATGATGCTTGCTCTTTTCTCACTTGCAGGTATCCCTCCCGTGGCAGGATTCTTTGGAAAATTCTTCCTCTTTACCGCTGCGGCCAGTAAAGGCTATTATCTGTTGGTATTCCTTGCGGTAGTGAATGTTACCATCTCACTCTATTATTACCTTTTGGTGATAAGGGCGATATTCCTAAGAAAAGGAACAGACCCTATCCCCTTCTTTAAGAACAAACTTTATATGAGACTTGGCCTGATCATAACGGTATTGGGAATATTAATATTAGGACTTTACAGTCCGCTCTACGACTATATATATCAACTAAGCGCTGCTTTTAAATAAGGAATTATGGCAATAGAAGGAAGACATAGCTTTGGAAGCATTGGAGACACAAGAGTCACCTTTATTGAGAAAAAGGTAGATGAATCCCGTAAAGATTTTCTTAAAGATTTGCTGGAACATAATGGGTTTGAAGTGATCATAGAAGAAGAAAAGCGTAAAAGTGAAGAGGAACCCCAACTATACACCGTTGCCGTTAACGATATGGTCTTTAATCCCGTGATCTGGATCTATGAAAGGAAATTAAAGACGTTCGACGGGCATAAAGTAACCGCTGATTACTGGAATCAGAAAAGTGAAGATACGCCTCCACAATATTGGATAAAAAATTAAGTTCTCTCTTCGGACGGATCCTGATGTTTTCAGGTGATTAAGCCTTGCCGGTCTTACTGTGCAGGGCTTTTTTATGCTTTGGGATCAAACAAAATTCTGATAAAGAATATGACTATTTCTTTACAACCTTAAAACCTTTACGGGTCATGTTGCCCCAGCCCGAGGTAATATCAAAAAGTTTTTTATAGTACCCCTTTATCTGGCCAAATAATAAAAATGGATGATACAGGAATGGTTCCAGATATGCCGCCAGTAATAATTCCACAACCTGCTTTGGTTTGGTATAATGATCAAAACTCTTTACATACATAAATATAGCAATGGTAGAGAATACACATCCAACCAGGTAAGCAGCAAAAAAAAGAAGTATTGCAAAAGGCCAGTCTATCCAGCCAAAAATACCAAATGCGATCATACAGATAATTCCTAAAAATTCGACAACCGGAGCCCCAAATTCAAAAATGAGCCAGTAGGGATAGTATAGCAAGCCCATTTTCCCGTATTTCGGGTTCAGGAAAAGTTTTTTGTGAAGGCTTATGGTTTCCCATAGTCCCCTTGCCCATCTGTCCCTCTGCCTAATAAGGATATTATAATCTGAAGGAGCTTCCGTCCAGCATAAGGTCTCTGGAAGGTACACTACCTTATAGGGAATCTTCTTCTCTTCCATATGCATCCGCAGCCTTATACAAAGTTCAAGATCTTCTCCTACCGTTTTGGGATTAAATCCTCCTACCTCGATAACTCTTTTTCTCGGATACATTCCGAAGGCTCCGGAAATAAGCATCAATCCGTTGATCTCACTCCATGCCATTCTACCAAGCAAAAATGCCCGGATGTATTCCACCACCTGATGCATTGGAATAAGCCTGGAAGGGAGCCGTAACTCGCTTAAAATTCCATCCTTAATAATAGAATTATTAGCGATACCTATTCCACCACCACAACCAATGATCTCTTTATCATCTTCTTCCAGATAAGGCCTTACCATCTTGAGGATCGCATCCTGCTCAATGATGCAATCCACATCGGTAAAGATTACCAGTTCAGTATTGGCGAAATTCACCCCCGCATTTATAGCATCGGCCTTTCCCCCATTATTTTTATCGATTACCGTAAGATGGGTATATTTTGTTTGCCGACTTCTATAGATATATTTTACCGATGCTGTAGGTATAGGCTGAGTAATAAAGGTAGCGTCCTGTCTTTCCAGATCGAACTCCTTGATCAGTTTTTTCAGAGAGTCATCCTTACTTCCATCATTTACCAGGATAAGTTCATAATAAGGATACTGAATTGAAAGCAGGGATTTAACATTCTCAATAATGGTAAGCCCTTCATTGTAGGCAGGTGCGATGATAGTGACCGAAGGAATATCGGTTGCGCTTACTACATCTTCGGTCCTTAGAAAAATTGATCTCTGTTTGGTTCGTTTTATAGATCTTCTGGCCAGGATAATACCTGCCAAATAAAGTGTTATAAGGCTGGCACCATAACCAATAAACAGTAATACACTTATCCAGTAGATGTAGTAGCTACCAAAAAAACCTTCCCCACTATCCCACATTCAGCGTAGCTTTTGGGTATTGCTGATAATAGAATTCCTGCACCTTCTCCTTATAACCATTATTCCATAGGATCTCTGCTATACTCAATTTAAGCTCTTCGTTATCGCCGTATAATTGTTTCAGATAAAAATCCAGGTCAATATCTGAATTCTCATAGATATAATTCAAGAGTTGACCCTGCTGCGTGGTATTGGGGATATCATCATAAAGCTGCTTTATATACTCCATGGTTGAAGAAGCTACCGCGAAGGTTTGAAGGCAATATATGGCAGTTTCACGAACTTCGTAATCTTCATGATTCAGGTTATCTATGATATACCCTATCTCGGCATGTAATTCATATTTCCTGATAATACGCATGAGCAACTTCTTCCCGAAAAGCTTCTCAGTCTCATAAGCCTTATGTAGCCATTTTAATTCAGGCTTGGGATAATGGTCATATAATTTCTCAACGATCTTGATCTGTTGCCATAGCGTCATATTCTGCTTAAGATAAGGTAAAAATCTAAGACTTTCCCAACCCAGGAATACGACCAGAGCTATCTGGGCCTCACGTCTTACATAGATATTCTTATCGTCCCTGTATTTAAAGATCTCATCAAAATACTGGGACTGATTCATTTCATAAATTTCTCTTATCCCCCGCGCTTTTTTGTACCAGCTCCAGCTGGAAATTTTTTTTATCGAAACTCCATAAGGGGGGATCTCGGTATAAAGTTTTTGAAGCTTACTGAAGTTACGTCCTAAAATAGTGCGCTGTGTGCGTATCATCAGTCTGATAAGAAACTGTATATTATTCTTATTGCGTTGCCTAATGCCCACTTTTACCAGCCTTTTTTTTATCTCATCAAATGTTAGTGGATCTTTAGGGTCATTATACAAATAACGACTCACGATATCTGCAAAGGTTGTTTCGATCTTTTTCAACCTTGCTCTCCTTATCTTTCGATAAATAAGACTAACGGCTATGGATACCCAGTAAACCACCAGGACTGCAAAAACGATCTTTATGAATAAAAGTATAGATTCTTCATTCATCAGTAGGCCTGTATAATAGCTTCGATTTCATCGAGATCTATGGGCACAGCATAAAAACCGGTAATACCTCTTAAAGCAAAGATTTCCTGTTTAATTTTGTCCTGTCCCATATTAGTTACAATAAGTAGGTTCTTATGTAGCAGCACCTCCTGAACCTGAGCTACGAATTCAAGAGGAGCGATACCTTCAAATAGAATATCTGTAATAATAAAGTCGAAGTTGGTCTCCTGATCCTCTATACTAAGTTCATCCAGCGACCTTATCGCCTTACATTCAAAATTATTCAGACTAACCAGTCTTTCCAGAATCTTCAGAATTATAATGTCTTCCTGGATCACCAAGACCTTCTTCATCCGATTTTTTTTACAGGCGAAAGATAATAAATATCCCTGAAAACCAACCCCTTTAACGGCTACTCAGGTAATTTATCCTTCAAATTTATATTAATCAGTAGGAAAAATCTTTCTATTTATCCTGTGAAATTAATTTCATCGCTAACCAGGCTAACTTCAGATTTACATAAAAACTACTGTGCCGGCTTATTTATTTACTGATTTTCACACAACTAAAATTTATTATATTTTCATATACATTCGCCTTAAAGCTGTTATATTGCGAGCACTTTAGATCATATGAAAAAAATGAATTCAT
Source organism: Gramella jeungdoensis (assembly GCF_023805255.1). Lineage (GTDB taxonomy): Bacteria > Bacteroidota > Bacteroidia > Flavobacteriales > Flavobacteriaceae > Christiangramia > Christiangramia jeungdoensis. The sequence continues at coordinate 697,863 of NZ_JAMSCK010000001.1, read as the reverse complement.
ATGATAAAATGTAACAAGCCCTAAACATGAGACTTAAAATTACCGGCCCCCTGTCTTTTTTTCTCATATTCTTTGCAAGCATACAGATACAGGCCCAGGAAGAGCTTACTACGGATGAATTATTCTCTAAGGCCAGAAATGCCGCCTTTGAAGAAGATAATTATCCAAAAGCATTTAAGCTTACAAAAAGAGCACTAGAGAAAAGCCCTGATTATGCCGATGTGAGGATTTTTCTAGGCAGACTTTACACCTGGACAGATAAGGTGGATAGTGCAAGAGTGGAGTTTGAAAGAGTTTTGGAAGAAAATCCGGGACATGAAGATGGTTCTCTGGCATACGGAAACCTGGAATACTGGAATGATAATTCTGAAAAGGCCCTGGTTATAGTCAATAATGGCCTGGAAAAGCATACGAATTCTGAAAGCCTTCTATTGCTTAAAGCTAAGATCCAGAAAGATCTTAAGCTTTATGCTGAAGCCAGCACCACCCTTAACCAGTTGCTAAAAGTTAATCCTAAACTCACCGAAGCCCGCTCTTTAGGTGAATCCATTAAAAATGTTTCGTCTAAAAATGAGATCGGCGCAGATTATCAATATGTTTATTTTGACAAACGTTTTGATGATCCCTGGCACCTGGTCAGTGTGGATTATTCCAGAAGTACTAAAATCGGTTCCATAATAGGTAGGTTTAATTATGCCAATCGATTCAACTCGAATGGAACACAGGTAGTTATTGATGCCTATACGAGTATTTCGGATACCTTTTATGCTTACCTAAGTGGCGGAATAGCCAGCAGCGGAAGCATTTTTCCTGAATATCGTGCAGGCGCTTCTCTATTCGCTAATTTACCCGCAGCATTCGAAGGAGAATTGGGATTCAGAATGCTGAGTTTTGATGATGAAACCTGGATCTATACAGCTTCAGTAGGAAAATATATCAGTAATTTCTGGATAAACGCCCGTACCTATCTTACTCCTGACAATGAAAATGTTTCCCAATCTTATTCACTGAATGTCAGGTATTATCTGGGAGGCGAGGATGATTACCTCAGTCTTGGAATTGGGACCGGAATTTCTCCCGATAATGAAACCAATAACATTCTTTACGATAACGAAAATAATTACAAGCTTAAATCCAATAATATCACTTTAGGCTACCGGGTTTCCATAAAAAGCACCAATGTCTTTTTTATCAATACGAGTCTTGAAGACCAGGAATATGCAAGAGATACACGTGGCAACCAGTTCACTGTGGGCGTAGGATATTTCAAAAAGTTCTGAAATGCGGAAGAAGCTTTTTTGGGGAATTTTAATCATTCTCATCAGTGTCCCTTTTCTTATGTGGCTGGGCTGGCTGCTAACACCCAATACCAAACTGGTAATGGCAATAGTAGACAAGACCGTGCTGAACAAGAAGGGACAGGAACATATCTCTCTCAACTGGGTATTAAATCATGAAAAATACACCAAAACCTCCAGTAAAGCTTATGAAGTAAGCAGGGATTATTTTGGATTCTTCCCTGAAGAGAATGAGAATTTCCAGCTCAAAGGGCTTGAAAGATTCTCCTATTCCAAACTGGACCAGCTAAGTAATGATGCCGATATAGTTTATTTCACCGACACTTATGGAATATACAATAATGAATGGTTTAAAAATGGTGACACCAATGAACGTTCAGGGATTTTGTATGGTGGACTCAGTGATAAGGACATCTACCTTCTAAAGCAGATGAAGGAGAAAAACAAACTCATTATTGCCGAGTTCAATACTATTGGCTCCCCAACCGCTTACCAGAACAGACGGGAGTTTGAAGAGATGTTCAAAATGAAATGGACAGGCTGGACGGCACGATATTTTGACAATCTAAACATCAGGGAAAATCAAGAGATCCCTGCCTGGCTTATCAGAAATTATAAGAAAACTCATGGAGGTGGGTGGCCTTTTAAGAAATCGGGAATCGCATTTGTAAATAATAAAGATGAAGTGGTGATCCTGGAACAGGACACTCATTTAACCGAATCCATGCCTCATATTATTACCGATGAAAACTACACAAAGGAATTCTCAATACCTGAAAGTATCAAATATCCTTTCTGGTTTGATGTGATAATACCAGATGAAAAGATCAATGATGCGGTTTCCATATTTCAGATAAATACTAATGAGAATGGGCTTTCTCTACTAAAGGATTTTGGAATTCCTGCAAGTTTTCCTGCTGTTATAAAACATTCAGGAAACGACTATGATTTCTTCTACTTTTCTGGAGACTTTGCCGATAATCCTGTCAGCCTGGAAAGCTCTTATTTTAAGGGAATCGGGTTCTTTAAAGGCCTGTTCTATGACGAAAGGAATATCATGGAACGAGGCAGTTTCTTCTGGAAATATTATAAACCTCTCCTTACTAATATCCTGGACGAACACAGCTCGACCAAGTAAAAACTATTGGGAAAGATATTTGCTAGTTATGGAATCGGGAATGATCTTTTTAGCCTTTATGAATTCCGCATTCTTTCTTTTGAACTGTTCAAAAGCATACTGCAGTTCTTCTTTTTCTGACATATCGGTAACCAGCTCCTCTTCCATATTCGGACCTAATTTATATAAATCATCCCCATTGAGGTGGTATTCCCCCATTACAAAATCCCGCAATTCTGTTTTGGTCTGCTTTAGAGGAATATAGTGTTCATTCTGAAAGCGTCTTATTGTGTCCAGTCCCTGTCCCAGGAAAGCATTCACTTCAGGCGCTTTTATCTGATAATTATTTTTAAGAAAGGAAATCAGGCTGGGCGCAATATCAAAATGTGATGAAATGGACCTGAATTCGGCACTACGCTTCAACAAGGGAGAATAAATGATCAGTGGTACGTGATATCTGTCTATTTTAGAAGCCATAGGGATCTCCGGGATCCTGTGATCTCCTGTGATAATAAAAACAGTATTTTCAAAATCAGTTCTTTCTTTATATGAACTTATAAGATCCTGCAAGGCGTCATCAGCATACAGGATGCTGGTATATTGCTTTTGATATTTTCTATAATCCCTCTTTTTTTCTTCATGGAACTCAAGTTGCTCCATTCTTTCTTCAAACAATCGATCATATTTCTCAGGTTCGTCAGTCAGGAAAGGATCATGGGTACTAATGGTAAGCAATACATCCAGTTTTGGAGAGTCTGAAGTTTCCAACTCCTTATTTCTGAGAAAGTTACCATAAAGTTCCTTATCTGCATATCCCCAGGTAAAACCACTGAGTGCAGCCGGTATTTTCTGGTAACTCTCTGGAAAATCGTCCTCGTCAATTATATGATCGATATTGTTCTTCCTGAGATAGCCACCCATTTGATCGAACTCAGAATTACCTCCATAATAAAAGCTGGTTTCATAGCCGTTGTTCTTCAAAAGGTTCAGAAGAGATAATTGAGTCGGCATATCTCCTTCCATTTCCATAAAACCATTCTCAGCGAAAGGCAATGAGCCTAAAAGTGATGGTAATACCGCAAAGGTACGGCCACCATTGCTTAGAAAGTTCGGCCAGTAAAGGCTTTGGTTAGAAAGAGAATCAAGAAATGGCGTAAAGTTACCCAGGTAAGCTCCCTTATTGGTAAAAGCCCTTCCAAGACCTTCAACCAGTATAATTACAATGTTGGGAGCTTTTTCTTTTGTTTCAAAAAAGGGAGAAAGCACATCCTGATCCACCTGTTTGTGAAAAAATGGATAATTCGTCTCATCGATATATTCCAAACCGGCATATCCATTAGAAAGATCTCTTAAATAACTTTCGGCATATATATCAATTTCATATACTTCCGGGTTAAAATAAGCATAAGCGTCACCATAAAAATGGGCAGACTTGTTCCTGACCAGGTTGTTTTCAAATTCTGAAGATAGATTGGAAGTATCTGCACTGAATCCAGAACCAAAAATTAAGAATAGCAGTGACAAAACGGGAAGCATTATTGAATACTGCCAGTTGAGATTTGATTTTTTCGGTATGACAAGAAGTGAATAGATCATTGCCGAAATTACAATGATAAAGATCAGAACTTGCGCCAGGCTCAAACTATCTGAGGCTCCCACGGTTTGTATGATTTCCTGAATAGAATACCCAAAAAGATCACTCCCCAGCATCAGTAAAGTTGTATTGAAATAGAATATCAACAGAAACTGGATCACAAAAAAGATTATAAAAGCTGTGATAAAAAAACCTTTTGCAACTCTCGGAAGCAGAAAATGAAATGGCAAAAAGATAAGGTATGCGGGTAAGAGCCAGAATAAGTAGAACTTAAGATCCTCCAAAAAGCTCCACCCCAAAAGGCTTATAAAACTTTGGTTCACAGAATGATTTAACATACCCAGACCTATCTCCACTAAATCTGACAGGAAAAGAAATCCCAGGTAAATAAGGGATAGGCTTGCAAAAAGACAGCTGGAGTTTTTAAGTCTTCTCAGCAGTTTTGATTTTTCGGATCTCATGGTTCAGGTAATGGGGCTTTAAAAATAGAACTGCTCTAGAATTCTCTAAAATTTAAATCCTAAAGGCCTACAAAAGAATGAAAAATAATTGATTATAATAAATACTGAATTTGTTAAACACCAAATTTTAAATCCCCTAATATTTAATTTTCTGGAAAAAAACATCGATACCATTTATACCGGTATCCCATCCCAACTCCTGGAAAAACATCCCGATATAAGGAGAACTGAATTGGCAGCGACAAGACCCGATACCAAAGCACTAGAAGACCATTCTGAATAAATATATGTAGACGAAGAATGAATTATCAAAGATCGAAAACCTGAAAAAGGGTTATAAACTTAATGAAGGATAGGTAGAGTGTTTAGGAAGTCTATCAATTGCCTATAATTATTCAGGTCTGCCAGAGCAGATTATCTGGAAGTATTTTAACATATCTAGAAAACTGGCAGAAACCACAAGAATCATTCCCTTAGCAGGGTAAGTACGTAAGGCAGTCTTGGAGGTGGCTGGAGATAAGGTTTGTTTATTTTAATTGGTAAAAGGAAAGTTATTTTATATGATTTGAAATATCTCTTTTATATTATCATCTATAAAAAGATGAATTTCTAAATTTCCAGGGGAAAATAAAAAAGCCCGCTGAAATTCAGCAGGCTTTCTTTGTCGGGGTGGCAGGATTCGAACCTGCGGCCTCCTGCTCCCAAAGCAGGCGCGATAACCGGGCTACGCTACACCCCGAAATGGTCTTTCAACCATAATTGGGCGGCAAATATAATAATTATTCACCTCTCACAATGAAAAGTTTTAATTTTTTATATCTTAGTTTACTTATAATTTATCCAAGTAAAAATTATAATGCTATGAAAAAAATATTATTGCTGTTCACATTTGTTTTTAGCCTGTATTCCTGTGGGGAAAATGGAAAATCTTCCGATTCCGCTCAGGCTGAAGAAAATACCGAACAGATCTCCGAAGAACAGTCGGAACCAGGAGAAGTGCCCGACCCCATTCCAGCTGATAGCTCTGAGGAATATTCTTATGAAATGGTGGTTGAAGGTCTTAAGATTCCATGGGGCTTCGAATTCCTACCAGACGGCAGTATCATCATAACAGAGAAAAGTGGTGAGATCATTCATTTTAAGGATGGTCAGAAAATAAAAATCGAAGGAGGTCCCGAAGTATACAATCGTGGCCAGGGTGGTCTGCTAGATGTTGCCCTGCATCCTAATTATGCAAGTAACGGCTGGTTATACTTGACTTATTCATCAAAAGAAGGTGAAGGAGAAGGCGGAAATACCGCTTTAATGCGTGCTAAACTTAATGGAAACCAGCTTACTGATAAAGAAGTCCTTTATAAGGCAAGCCCTAATACCACCAAAGGTCAGCACTTTGGCTCCCGTATTTCCTTTGACAAAAATGGTTATCTGTATTTTACCTCGGGGGATCGTGGAGCGAGAGATGAGAACCCCCAGGATATCACTCGTGATAATGGGAAAGTTTACCGTTTGAACGATGACGGAAGCGTCCCTTCAGACAATCCTTTTGTAGGAGAAGAAAATGCCGTTGAGGCTATTTACTCTTATGGTCACCGTAATCCACAGGGAATGATCCTTAATCCTGAGACCGGTGAAATATGGGTTCATGAACATGGCCCAAAGGGCGGGGACGAAATTAACGTAGTGAAGAAAGGTGCCAATTATGGATGGCCAGTAGTGACTTATGGAGAGAATTACGACGGAACTCCAATCACCGATGAAAGATCCAGACCCGGTATGGAAGATCCAATCTTTTACTGGCTGCCTTCTATTGCGCCCAGTGGATTTGCCTATGTAACATCAGATAAATTCCCGGAATTAAAAGGAGACCTTCTGGTGGGCTCCCTAAAATTTAAATACCTGGAACACCTGGAACTTGATGGTAAAACAATAACCAAACGCACCAGGTTGCTACAGGATATTGGCCGGCTAAGAGATGTAATCCAGGGGCCAGATGGTAATATCTATGTAGCCGTGGAAGGAAAAGGAATCGCAAAACTTACTCATAACAACTAACAAATCATGAAAAAACTGCTTATTGTATTAGGCCTTGTGGCCTTTGTTGCCTGCAAATCTGACAAAAAAGAAAAAGATCAGGAAGAAGAATCTTATGTGATCCCGTCTTCCGAAAAATCGAGTGAGTCTTCTCCACTTACCGCCAGTGTTAAAAGAGGGAAAGAAATTTACCAGGACCTTTGTGTAACCTGTCATTTACCAACCGGAAAGGGAATTCCGGGCACCTACCCTCCCCTCGATGGCTCTAACTGGTTAACCGAGAAAAGAGAAGAAAGCATAAGAGGTGTGAAATATGGTATGCAGGGGCCAATTGAAGTAAATGGCGAAAAATATGATAATATCATGACACCGATGGGGCTTAGCGATCAGGAAGTGGCAGATGCACTGAATTATGTAATGAACTCCTGGTCTAACAAAAATGACAACATGGTAACTCCAGAAGAAGTCGCAAAAGTTCAGAAAAAAGAAGAATAATCAGGATTATATTTAACAAATTGGAAACCGGCTGAATTTCAGGCCGGTTTTCTTTTTTATGGACTTTCCCGGAGGCTGCGGAATTCCTTAAAACCGATTTTATAAAACTAATAATTACCTTTGCGCAAATTTCAGTTATATGCTAATTATTGGTATTGCCGGTGGAACGGGAAGCGGGAAGACCACCGTGGTAAATCAGATCATTGAAGAATTAAAACATGAAGAGGTAGATGTAATCTCACAGGATTCATACTACCAGGACACCTCTCACCTCTCCTTCGAAGAGCGAAAAAGCATCAATTTTGATCATCCAAAATCGATAGATTTTGAGCTTATGGCTGAACACCTGAAACTGCTTAAAAATGGGCAAACCATCCAGCAACCTGTTTATTCATTTAAAGAACATAACCGCACGGGAGAAACCGTAGAGATACAGCCCCGAAAGGTGATAATTGTTGAGGGCATCCTTATCCTTACCCACCCGGAGATACGTGAGCTTTTTGATATCAAGATGTATGTGCATGCCGATAGTGACGAAAGACTGATAAGGAGATTGAAAAGAGATATCGCCGAACGTGGTCGTGATCTGGAAGAGGTATTGTGGCGTTACCAGACCACTTTAAAACCTATGCATCAGCAATTTATTGAACCCACAAAGGAGTTTGCCGATATTATTATTCCCACAAACCGAATTAATACCGTTGCTGTTGATATCGTCCAGACCATAATCAAAGATCGCTTAACCTAATTTTGTATCTTTAAAGCCTATGAAATTTAAAGACCTGCGTAAAAAGCCCTGGTTCAGGTTTATCAGCAATAAATATGTGTTGATAAGTCTCGTTTTTGCGGGGTGGATGATCTTCCTCGATACTAATTCCTGGTTTATACATCATGAATTGGATCAGGAAATACAGGAGCTGCAGGACAATAAAGAATATTATCAAAACGAAATTGCGAAAGATAAAGCGGTAATAGAAAAGCTTCAGGATTCTGTGGAACTTGAGAAGTTCGCCAGGCAGAAATATTATATGAAGCGACCTGATGAAGATATTTACATCATAGAATACGATACCGTAGATTGATCTTTTCGCGATACTTTCCAATCAAAATCAATTAGATAATGAAACAATTGTTATTTCAGGAATTTCAAGAAGTTTCTGCAAAACAATGGAAACAAAAGATCCAGGCCGATCTTAAGGGTGCCGACTATAACGAAAAGCTGGTTACCAAGACGCTTCACGGCATTGATATAAAACCTTTCTATTCGGCAGAAGATGTTGAAGAAACGCTGAAAGTCTCTAATCCTGCTCATTGGCATATCTGTGAAAAAGTATATGTAACTTCAGCCGCGGAAGCTAACAAAAAGGCTCATGAAAAACTTCGGCGAGGTACCGAAGCTATATGGTTTATTTTGCCTTCTAAAGAAATCGTTTTCGAAGAACTATTGAATAATCTTCAGGAGGATATAGATATCTACATGGAGCTTCATTTCCTCGATGCGGAATACGTGAAAAAGCTTAACGATTTCCTTAAGGGAAAACCTTATAAAGTATATCTACAAACAGATATCATAGGAAAACTGGCCAGGACCGGGAACTGGTTCGATAACCTGAAATCTGATCACGCCCAATTAGAACAGATCGTTCAGAATTCAAGAAATTTCGAATCTACAATAAGTATCAATCTTTCACTATACCAGAATGCCGGGGCGAATATTACTCAGCAGCTTGCCTATTCTATGGCACAACTTAGCGAATACCTGAACCATTTTTCAGAGATCCTTTCAGAAGAGGAAAAGAAAAACTTTAGATTTCAGTTTCAGGTCGCGGCAGGCTCAGATTATTTTTTCGAGATCTCAAAGCTCAGGGCCCTGCGGTGGCTAAATACCACTATCGCTAAAGAATTTGGCTTCAATACAGAATGTCATGTACTGGCACAACCCACCAGAAGAACCAAAACGCTTTATGATTTTAATGTGAATATGTTACGCACCACTACCGAGAGTATGAGTGCCATTCTGGGTGGTGCCAATGCCATTTGTAACATGCCTTACGATGCTATCTATCATAAGGACAATGAATTTGGAGACCGTATAGCCAGGAACCAGCTTCTCATCATGAGAAATGAGAGTTACCTGGATAAAGTAGGCAATGTGGCTGAAGGCACATATTATATAGAAACTATAACCAGGCAACTGGCTGAACAGGCTCTTGAAATCTTTAAAGAGATCGAAAAAGGCGGTGGGTTCCTGAAAGAACTAAAAGCAGGTGTGATTCAAAGAAAGATTAAGGAAAGTGCCGCAGAAGAACAGGAAAAATTCGATAATGGAGACCTGGTGCTTATCGGGACGAATAAATATGAGAATCCCCAGGACAGGATGAAAGATGATATAGAATTGTATCCATTCCTGAAGAAAAATCCCAGAAAGACCCTTATTGAACCAATACTTGAAAGAAGGCTGAGTGAAGAGTCTGAGATGAAGCGACTTGAAGAAGAAAAACAAAGCCAGCCAACCCAATAAAATTAAGATTTATGCAACGCAAAGATCTTCAAAATATTAAGCTTGATGATAAGGGCCTGGTAACCCGGGTACCTGACGCCAAAAAGGAGACTTTTACCACACCCGAGGAAATAGAGATCAAAAACTCATACTCGAAGGCAGATATTTCAGATGCTGAGCACTTGAATTTCGCTGCCGGCATCCCACCCTATTTACGTGGACCATACAGCACCATGTATGTTAGCAGGCCGTGGACCATCCGCCAGTATGCAGGGTTTTCAACTGCCGAAGAAAGCAATGCTTTTTACAGGAGGAACCTGGCTGCCGGCCAGAAAGGCCTTTCTGTAGCCTTTGATCTTCCTACGCATCGTGGTTATGATTCAGACCATGACCGGGTAGTTGGAGATGTTGGTAAAGCGGGTGTTGCTATAGATTCGGTTGAAGATATGAAAATATTGTTCGACCAGATCCCGCTGGATAAGATGTCTGTTTCAATGACCATGAACGGGGCCGTGCTACCAATCATGGCTTTTTATATAGTGGCAGCCGAAGAACAGGGTGTAAAACCTGAACAACTTTCAGGAACTATTCAGAATGATATTCTAAAGGAATTCATGGTGCGAAATACTTACATCTACCCTCCCACTCCTTCTATGAAGATCATTTCAGACATCTTTGAGTATACTTCTCAAAATATGCCGAAGTTCAATAGTATTAGTATCTCTGGATACCACATGCAGGAAGCTGGTGCTACCTGTGATATAGAGCTGGCTTATACACTTGCAGACGGACTGGAATACATTAGGAAAGGTCTGGAAGCAGGAATGGATATTGATAGTTTTGCCCCGAGACTCTCATTTTTCTGGGCCATCGGGATGAATCACTTTATGGAGATCGCTAAAATGAGAGCAGGGAGAATATTATGGGCAAAACTCGTCAAGCAGTTCAATCCCAAAAATCCAAAGTCATTATCTCTTAGAACACATTCACAAACCAGCGGGTGGAGTTTAACGGAACAGGATCCTTTTAATAATGTAGCAAGAACCTGTATTGAAGCGGCAGCAGCGGCTTTCGGTGGAACTCAGAGTCTGCATACGAATGCGCTCGATGAAGCTATTGCGTTGCCAACCGATTTTTCAGCAAGAATCGCCAGAAACACACAGTTATACCTTCAGCAGGAAACCAATATCACCAAAACTGTCGATCCATGGGCAGGAAGTTTTTACGTGGAAAAACTAACGGAACAGATCGCTGAAAAAGCCTGGAAACTGATTGAAGAAGTTGAAGAGCTTGGCGGAATGACCAAAGCTATTGAGGCCGGAATTCCGAAAATGAGAATTGAAGAGGCCGCAGCGAGGAAACAGGCAAGAATAGATAGCGAGACCGATGTGATCGTAGGTGTGAATAAATATCGCCTGGAAAAAGAAGATGAGCTCGTTACTCTTGAGGTAGATAACCAGACCGTAAGAAAACAGCAGATTTCAAGGCTTGAAAAGATCCGGGCTGAAAGGAACGAAGAGAAAGTTCAACAGGCACTCGAAAACTTAAGAAAGGCTGCTAAAGAAGAAAATGCTAATTTGCTGGCGCTGGCTGTCGAAGCCGCCAGGGAAAGAGCAAGTCTGGGTGAAATAAGCGATGCTTTGGAAGACGTGTACGGCAGATACAAGGCAAAAATTCAATCCTTTAGCGGAGTATATTCAAAAGAAATGAAAGATAATAGCTCATTTAATAAAGCAAGAGAGCTTGCAGATAAATTCGCCGAAATGGATGGCCGAAGACCAAGAATTATGGTAGCCAAAATGGGACAGGATGGTCACGATCGTGGTGCAAAAGTTGTGGCAACAGGATATGCCGATCTTGGATTCGATGTGGATATAGGTCCACTTTTCCAGACTCCGGCCGAAGCTGCCCAACAAGCCGTTGAAAATGACGTCCATATCCTGGGAGTTTCTTCCCTGGCTGCAGGACATAAAACGCTAGTTCCACAGGTAATTGAGGAATTAAAGAAACTAGGCAGAGAAGACATTATGGTGATCGTTGGTGGGGTGATCCCTTCACAGGATTATCAGTTCCTATTTGATGCAGGAGCGGTTGCGGTATTTGGTCCTGGAACCAAGATAAGTGATGCGGCTATTCAATTGCTGGAAATTTTGATTGACGAATAATCCAGTGGGCAGTCTCAGTTGCAGGTGATTGAAGTGGTTTATTTTGAATTTTGAATGCTGAATTTTGAATTCATTAGAAAATAGAGAAGAGAAAAGAGACCCAGATTAGAAACGGAAGATTATTAACGATAAACCAAACAGCTTAAGGCTTATTGCTTAGAGCTTTCAGCTTAAATTGGCGGAATATTGAAAATATGGATCTAAAGAAAAAAATGCTTCGGGACGATGCTCTTGAAGGGAAGAACATCATCGTTACCGGAGGAGGTAGCGGACTCGGAAAATCGATGACCAGTTATTTTCTGGAACTCGGTGCTAATGTCGCCATTACTTCCAGAAACCTGGAGAAACTTCAGAATACAGCAAAAGAACTGGAAAACGAGACCGGAGGAAAATGTTTCGCCGTTCAATGTGATGTAAGACATTATGATCAGGTAGAAGCTATGCGTGATGCGGTGATCGATGAGTTTGGCTCTGTAGACATCCTGCTGAACAATGCCGCCGGGAACTTTATCTCTCCTACCGAAAGACTTAGCGCCAATGCTTTTGATACTATCATTGATATCGTGCTAAAAGGAAGCAAGAACTGTACACTTGCTCTGGGGAAACACTGGATTGACAAAAAAGAAGAAAACAAGACGATTTTAAATATTGTGACTACCTATGCCTGGACAGGTTCAGCATATGTGGTGCCAAGCGCCACAGCTAAAGCAGGGGTTTTAGCCATGACCAGATCCCTCGCAGTCGAATGGGCAAAATACGGAATAAGGTCCAACGCGATCGCTCCCGGACCCTTCCCTACTAAAGGTGCGTGGGACAGGCTTTTACCGGGAGATCTCAAAGAGAAATTCGATCTTGCTAAAAAGGTACCGCTAAAACGCGTTGGAGATCACCAGGAACTGGCAAATCTGGCTGCTTACCTGGTTTCAGATTTTTCAGCCTACGTTAACGGTGAAGTAATTACCATAGATGGAGGAGAATGGTTAAAAGGTGCCGGACAGTTCAATTTACTGGAAGCAGTTCCTGAAGAAATGTGGGATATGCTGGAGAATATGATCAAGGCAAAAAAGAATAAATAGCGCCCTTTCATTCTTCAGTTTTCAACAAAAAATCCTGAAAAAAATCTAAAAATCAGAGAAAAGCCCGGTTTTATTAGGTTTTGACCGGGTTTTTTCTTTAGAAGCTGTTAACAATTTCATTTTCTAAACATATAATAAATTGTATTTTTACCTTTCAAAAATCATACACATTTAATGGGTAAAATCATTGCTATTGCCAACCAGAAGGGAGGCGTGGGTAAAACCACCACATCTGTGAACCTGGCTGCTTCATTAGGGGTTCTGGAAAAAAAGATATTATTGATTGACGCCGATCCTCAGGCCAATGCTACCTCGGGCCTGGGAATAGATGTTGAAGAAGTTGAAAATGGCACTTATCAGCTTTTAGAACATTCCATAAAAGCTGAAGATGCAATCCAGAAGACCAGTTCGCCTAACCTGGACATTATCCCTGCTCATATTGATCTCGTCGCGATCGAAATAGAACTCGTAGATCAGGAAAAAAGGGAGTCCATGCTTAAGAAAGCAATAGAGCCATTGCGTGATCTTTATGATTTTATACTCATAGACTGCGCCCCTTCCCTGGGACTTTTAACGCTGAATGCTCTTACGGCTTCAGACTCTGTTATTATCCCGATACAGTGCGAATACTTTGCTCTTGAAGGTCTGGGCAAGTTATTGAATACCATTAAAAGTGTACAGAAGATCCATAACAACAAACTGGATATAGAAGGCCTGCTATTAACCATGTACGACTCAAGGTTAAGACTTTCAAACCAGGTGGTTGAAGAGGTTAAGAAACATTTTGATGAGATGGTCTTTGAAACAATCATCCAGCGAAATGTGCGTTTAAGTGAGGCGCCGAGTTATGGAGAAAGCATTATTAATTATGATGCTTCAAGCAAAGGAGCCAGCAATTATCTGAGTCTGGCAAATGAAATTATCAAGAAAAACTAGTAAAAATGGCGAAGGCTACCAGAAAACAAGCGTTGGGGAGAGGACTTTCAGCATTGCTGAAAGATCCGGATAATGATATAAAATCTGCAGAAGATAAGAATGCCGACAAACTGGTTGGCCATATTGTGGAACTGGAGATGTCTTCCATTGAAGTCAATCCATTCCAGCCAAGGACAAGCTTTAACGAAGAATCTTTAAAGGAGTTAGCTTCTTCGATTCGTGAACTCGGCGTTATTCAGCCTATCACGGTAAGAAAGCTTGATTTTAATAAATACCAGCTTGTTTCGGGAGAAAGGCGTTTCAGAGCCTCCAAACTGGTAGGACTGGAAACCATTCCGGCATACATCAGAATAGCCAACGACCAGGAATCTCTGGAAATGGCCCTGGTAGAAAATATCCAGCGTCAGGATCTTGACCCTATTGAGATCGCTTTATCTTATCAGCGCTTGATAGACGAGATCAACCTTACCCAGGAGCAGTTGAGCGAAAGAATCGGGAAAAACCGTTCTACGATCGCCAATTACCTGAGACTTTTAAAGCTAGACCCGATCATCCAGACTGGAATGCGTGATGGCTTTTTAAGCATGGGCCACGGAAGGGCGCTTATCAACATAGACGATACCCAGAAGCAGCTGGATATCTATGAGAAGATCCTTCAGAAATCACTTTCGGTTAGAGAGACAGAGCAACTTGTACGCGACCTTAACAACAATGGAAAGGAAGCTCCACCAAAGAAAAAGGCTTCGGTTCCAAAGACCTATAAAAAAGGGATCAAGGAATTCTCAGAATATCTCGGCACCAAAGTAGATGTGAAGGTGACCAAAAAAGGAAGCGGAAAGCTTAGCATTCCTTTCTCTTCAGAAGAAGACTTCGAAAGAATCAAAAAATTAATCCGGGGTGAAGAATAATCAGCTCTTTTTCCTCTTTTTTTTTCTGCTTGCCGTTTCAGTAAGTAATGCCCAGCAGGATACGCTTTCGGTCAAAACCGAAAAGATCGTTAAAGAACAGGAAAAGGATTATGAACCCTACAACGCTTTAGCTCCTTCAAAAGCAGCTTTTTACTCTGCAATACTACCCGGTCTTGGCCAGGCATACAATGGCAGTTACTGGAAAATACCTATTGCTTATGGGGGGCTAGCGACCGGGATCTACTTCTACCTGGAAAATGATAAACAATATGACCGGTACCGGGATGCCTATAAAGACCGTCTGGCGGGTAGAACTGATGAGTTCCAGGGACGCATCTCTGACGACGGATTAAGGCGTGCACAGGAATTCTATCAAAAGAATAAAGAGATCTCCATCCTGGTAACAGTTGGAGTTTATATACTAAATATTGTGGATGCCAATGTTGAAGCACATTTGCGCCAATTCAACGTTGATGAAGACCTTAGCCTAAGGCCCAATATGGATTTTGACGCCTTATCTGGAAAAACAAATTACGGACTTACACTAAATTTCAATTTTTAAGATGAAATGAGCATAAATTGGAATTTTATACAAACACAAATAAAGATATGCGAATTGCATATGACCATTAAAAAACAATAGTTATCTACATATGAATATTGCACTATTAGGTTACGGAAAGATGGGAAAGGCCATCGAGGAAATTGCAAAAAAAAGAGGACATAGCATTGTTTTAAAGGTTGAAGAAGACATTGAAAACTATGATCTTGATAGCTCAAAAACAGATGTTGCTATCGATTTCAGTGTTCCAAAAGCGGCCTTTAAGAATATCACCACCTGTTTTAAGCACGGAATTCCAGTTGTTTGTGGAACCACCGGCTGGCTGGAAGATTATGAAAAAGCTAAAAAGATCTGCGAGGAAAATAATTCGGCATTCATTTATGCTTCTAATTTTAGCCTGGGTGTAAACGTATTTTTTGAACTCAACCAGAAACTGGCTAATATGATGAAAGGCCTGGAAGACTATTCAGTAGAGATCGAAGAGATACATCATGTTCAGAAGCTGGATGCTCCCAGTGGAACGGCAATTACGCTGGCCGAACAGATCATAGACAAGAATCCACGAGTTGACGGCTGGCAACTTGATGATGCCGAAAAGGATGAGATTCCTATCTACGCGAAAAGAGTTGAGGATGTTCCAGGCACTCATACCGTCACTTATGATTCTTCAATAGATAAGATAGAAATAGTGCACACTGCTAAATCAAGACAGGGCTTTGCCCTTGGAGCGGTGGTGGCAGCCGAATATTTAAAGGACAAGACAGGCATCTTTACCATGAAAGATGTGCTTGCCGATCTTTTTGAAAATTAATTGTAACATTTAAAGGTAAAATTGGCCTTATACTGTAAAGATTATAAAATATGACATTTACCGAATGGTTTCTATTCTTCCTGTTTGTTCAGGTTATACATTTTCTCGGAACCTGGAAACTTTATCAGAGAGCAGGTAGAAAAGCCTGGGAGGCAGCCGTACCCGTTTATAATGCAGTAATATTAATGAAGATTATAAACCGCCCCTGGTGGTGGGTTGTCCTAATGTTCATCCCAATTGTTAATCTCATTATATTCCCGGTGGTATGGGTTGAAACCATTAGAAGTTTTGGAAGGAACTCTACCACTGAAACCTTCCTGGTGATTCTCACGCTCGGTTTCTATATCTATTATGTGAACTACGCTACTAAAGATGCGTATATAGAAGACCGGGACCTTAAACCAGGAACAGAGGCCGGAGAATGGATTAGCTCCATTCTTTTTGCGGTGATAGCGGCCACTATAGTGCATACCTATATCATGCAGCCCTTTACCATTCCTACTTCTTCTCTGGAAAAGACCTTACTGGTTGGAGATTTCCTGTTCGTAAGTAAATTTCATTATGGTGCAAGAGTGCCTCAAACGGCTGTAGCTTTTCCAATGGTACATGACACTATTCCGATACTTGGAGTAAAATCTTATCTGAATAAACCTCAAATCCCTTATTTCAGGTTTCCCGGTTTTGAAAATGTGGAACGTAACGATATTGTGGTCTTTAACTGGCCTGTGGATACCGTTCGCAAATTCTTTGACCGCTCAGGAAAACATTATAAAAAACCTGTAGATAAAAAATCGAATTATGTAAAGAGGGCCGTTGGGGTACCCGGCGACTCGCTTTCTGTGGTTGACGGATATGTTCATATCAACGGAGAGCAGCTTGAGTTACCAGAAAGGGCCAAGCCTCAGTTCTCTTATGTGGGAACCACCAAAGGGCAGCCTTTTAATCCGCAAAGCCTTTACAAGCTATATGATATTACCGATGGCTATTCCTATAACCCGAACAATAATTTCTTTGTGATCAGGGCTCTGTCTGAAGAAAATTTTGAGCGTTTTAAGAATCATCCCAATGTAGCATCGATCAGAAGATATGTAGATTCGGCCGGGGTTAAGAACCCATCGCTTTTCCCTAATGATGGGAAACGAAACTGGAACAACGACAACTTTGGCCCGGTATATATTCCGGAGGCTGGCAAAACAGTGGATATAACTCCTGAAAGCATGCCTTTCTATAAAGAGATCATCGAGACCTATGAAGGCGAAGAAATGGGAATTAGCAACAAACTTAGTGTAAATGGTACTCAGGTACTTCTTAACGGTCAGCCTATAGACTCCTATACCTTCAAGCAGAATTATTACTGGATGATGGGTGATAACCGAAATAATTCGGAAGACAGTCGTACCTGGGGATATGTTCCGGAAAACCATATCGTGGGGAAACCCGTATTTATCTGGATGAGCTGGGATTCCAATGCCAGCGGATTTGATAAAATAAGATGGGACAGGGTCTTCACCACTGTTAAAGGTGATGGCGAACCAACCTCATTTCTCCCATATTTCCTTATAGTGCTCGTGATCTTCTTCGGATGGAGATATTTTAAAAAGCGCAGAGAAGCATAATAAATGGAAACGGTATTGTTACATCCTACCTATTTTGGGCCTGTAAGCCAATGGGTAGCATTTGCAAAGGCAGAAAAGGTCATTTTCGAGAATGAAGACAATTACCAGAAACAGACCTACCGTAACCGGATGTATATCTATGATGCCAACGGAAGGTTGACACTTAACATTCCCATAAAACACAGTTCTGCTTTAGGCCTGAACACTAACGGCAGACAGAAATATAAGGATGTTCAGATAGAAAATAGTTTCGACTGGCAGCTTCAGCACTGGAGAGCGTTCAAAGCCTCATACCAGACTTCTCCTTTCTTTGAGTTCTATGAAGATGAGCTTTACCCTCTTTATGAAAAGGAATTCAAATATCTGATGGACTTCAATTATCACTGTATGGAATTCGTCGCCGATTGCCTTCAGGTAGACTGGGAATTTGAAAAGACAGATGAATTCATCCTTGAACCAACAGGACTTACGAACCTCAGGAGTCTGGTAAATGCAAAATCAAAACAGGTTTTTCAGAACAAGCCCTACACCCAGGTATTTGATTCCAAAAAAGGTTTCCTGCCAGATCTCTCTATTCTAGACCTCATCTTTAATGAAGGGAATGCTTCGCTAGGTTATCTGGAAGCTCAGGACCTAGAGTCCTATTTTGGTTAAAATGGGGTAATGATCGGAATAATCGATCTCGAATTTCTGAAATTCAGTTATTTTAAGATCCTCTTCCACCAGAAAAAAATCTATCCTTAAAGGAAAGTAGTTGAGTTTGAAACTTTTTCCGAACCCGCTTCCAGCTTCCAGGAAAGCATCCTTGAACCTTCCCTCCTGCTTTACCAGGTCATAAATATAAGAGAAGCTTGTATTATTGAAATCACCGGCGATAAGAGTTTGATAAGGCGACTTTTTAACCTCCTCCATCATCATCTCTGCCTGCTCCTGCTGAAGTGAAAATCCGTAACCAATACGGCCGAGCAGTTTTTTTGAATCCTCTTTCTGAAGATCATCAATCCCCGGTTTAATATTGAGGGACTGAAAATGAACATTGAATACCCTGAGGGTATCCTTATTATTTATTAAAACATCAGTATAAATGGCATTATTATTACCATCATGAGGGAAATCTACCGAATGCTTTTTAATAATAGGAAATTTAGAAAAGATCGCTGATCCGAATTCAGAATTTTTCCCCTTGAGCTTGATATACTCATAAGGGTATAGCTCAGAAAGCTCTGCCGCACCTATATAATGTTCCTGAACGCACAGGATATCCGGGTTCTTTTCTTTGATGAATTCTGTGATCTTCTCCGGAATATCCTTTCGGTTGGACCATTCATAAGCATTGAACATCCTTACATTATAACTCATTATCGAGAAATCTGAAGATTTTTCATTATCAGATTCAGCCTCCGAGAATTTCACAAAGCTGGTCACGTAATTATAACCAAGTAACAAAACTATAAGCGATAGCAGTAATTGCCTTTTCAACCGAAGTATCCAGTAAAGCAAAAAGAAGGTGTTAAGAATAATTAGAACCGGAACGCCAAGGCTCAATACAGAAAGTAATGGAAATGATTTTGGAGGTATATGAGGCAGTAAATAAGAAAATAAAAGGGCGGTTGCCGCAAGCGAATTCAGTATAAAAATGAATTTGTCAAAGATGCTCAGCTTCTTCATCTAATCCTCTTTTCCTGCCTGGAATAAAAAGTCTTTTTCAGCCTTGCTCAGACTATCATAACCACTTTTACTGATCTTATCCAGAATGGCATCTACCTTTTTCTGCTTGTCATCCTTATCCATGGTCTTTGATTGCCTTGAAGGGGATTTGGTAGTTTTACCAGAACGATGAACGGTCTTCATTTTCGCCTTTTTCTCCCTTGGCTTAAAAAGGGAGGCTATCCCATCCATTAGATTTTCAAACCACTTTCCAATATCGTTGCCTTTTTGAAGCTGATTGGTATATAGATACCCCAAAGCCGCTCCTCCAAGGTGGGCCAGGTGTCCGCCTGCGTTGCCCATCGGGATCTGAATGATATCGATCACCACAAGGAATGCCGCAATCCACCAGAATTTAATACTGCCAATTAACATAAGTCTCACCCTCATATTCGGAATATGAGAAGCGATACCAATTAGAACAGCCATAACTCCGGCTGAAGCTCCCATCAGATATGAGCGACCGGTCCCCTGAAAAGCAGGAAAAAGATTATAGCTCAGCATATACACCAAAGCGCCTATTATCACTCCCAGGAAGTAATAATTCAATAATCTCTTTGGAGAAAAATAGTTTAGAAAATATATCCCTGAAAAATAAAGGATCAGCATATTGGATAAAATATGCCAGATACCACTATGCAGAAATGAATAAGTGATTATAGACCACGGCTTCAGGATAAACTCCGCCGGATCTTTAGGAAAAACGAACCATTCCAGTAAAAAATCTGAAGGCAGCTGAAACAGGTAAGCCAGTGTTCTGAACAGAAAGAACAATATAAAGACCAGCACATTGATCGCAATGAGCTTTTCGGTGACCGTAGCGGTCTGTATCTTATATCTGATCTTATCTGAGGATCTCATCAGTACCAGCGATTGTTATTAAACTGATTCTTTTTCCAGTAATACATCATTATAAAGCCAAATAAGGCTCCTCCCACGTGTGCAAAGTGCGCGATAGACCCACCAAATATCGAATAACCGGTAAAGCCTGAAAACAAATCTAAGGCAATTAATCCGGGAATAAAATATTTGGCTTTAATTGGTACGGGAACAAACAAAAGAAATAACTGAACATTTGGGAACATCATTCCAAACGCCACCAGTATCCCGTATATTGCTCCTGAGGCTCCAACCGCGGGGTTAGAGAATGCCTGTAACATTGAACGAAGTGTCCCTTCATCCATTCCTTCAGGAATCCTGAACCTGTTCGAAGCATAGGCTTCCTGTATATAGTTCATCACTTCAGGCGGGGTCCAGCCAAGTTCCAGTAAGCCGTTAAATCCTTTCTGATAGGCATAGTAATTAACAAGGGTATGCAGAAGGGCGGCACCAATACCCGCCGAAAAGTAGAAAAATAAGAATCTTTTCTGACCCAGCATTTGCTCTATTGGGCTTCCAAAAGCCCATAGTGCATACATATTAAAAAGTATATGCATGAATCCACCATGCATGAACATGTGGGTAAGTATTTGCCAGAAATGGAAATTGGGGTTTTTCACGAACCAGAGCGCGAAATACTCGTATGCAACATCACCAATTAGCTGACTACCAATAAAGAAAATTACATTTATGATCAATAGAACCTTTACGGTCTCTGTCATTCTTCCCATCAGGCAAATTTTTTATCCAGTTCATCAACCGACAGGGTTATGAACACTGTTTTATTAAAAGGGTTCAGGGCCGGTTCCTTACACGCAAACAACCGGTTTACAATATGTTGCTGTTCGGCCGAGTTCAGCAATGTTCCAGATCTTACAGCCATGGATTTAGCCAGTGATTTGGCCAATAGATCGGTTTGCGAAAAGCCGTCCTGCGGCACATCCTTTTCAAAATCGGCCAGTAACTGCTCAAGCAATATCTGTATTTCGCTTTCTGAAATAAGGGTAGGAATCCCCGTGATCTCTACCTCATCTTTATCGATCTGAGAAAAGATAAAGCCCGTCTGCTCCAGTGATTCCTTTAATTCCTTCAGCATTTCAATTTCATGATTGTTGAATTGAAGCCTTAAAGGAAATAAAAGTTGCTGACTAACTGCCGCCGAAACTGTTATATTTTTCAGTAATTCTTCATAAAGTACACGGGTATGTGCCCTGTGCTGATCAATTACAAGAATTCCACTTTTAAGTGTTGAAACTATATATTTTTTATGTAGCTGAAAAGTGGATTTTTCAGGCTCCTCCTCCCTGGCCCCAAAAAGATTCCCGGTAACTTCTTCACTCTCAAATTCTATCTGCCTGACATCAACATCTGTTTCAGTTTCCTGTTGCATCCCTGAATAAAGGCTTTCCCATTCTGCCGGTTTCTCTCTTCTAAAACTACTCCCTCCCGAAAACTGAGATTTTGAGCTGCTCTCATTCTGAAATGGGTTAAAATTGCGGTCTACTTCTATCTGTGGAGTGTTCACCTCTTTATTCTTATAATCATAAGGTGTATCCAGCTCAGAATCCCTTTCGAAGTCCAGCATGGGAGCTACATTGAACTGACCAAGGCTGTGTTTGATCGCACTTTTAAGGATAGCATATAAGGCATGCTCATCATCAAACTTGATCTCTGTCTTGGTGGGATGAATGTTTATATCTATAGACTTTGGATCTACTTCCAGGTACAGAAAATAAGTAGGGTAACTTTTCTCCTTCAAAAGGCCTTCGAACGATGCCACCACCGCGTGATTCAGATAAGGACTTTTGATGAACCGGTTATTTACAAAGAAGAACTGCTCTCCCCTGCTCTTTTTAGCGAATTCAGGCTTACCAACAAAACCGGAAATTTTCACAATTTCGGTATCCTCTTCCACCGGAACGAGTTTCTCATTGGTCTTTCCTCCAAGGATATTGGTTATACGCTGGCGGAAATTAGTAGGAGGCAACTGAAACAACTCATTTCCGTTGTGGGTTAATGTAAAACTGATATCGGGATGAGCAAGCGCTACCCGCTGAAACTCATCAATAATATGGCGGGTTTCAACATTATCTGACTTAAGGAAATTACGCCGTGCCGGAATATTATAAAAGAGATTCTTAACGCTAATACTTGTTCCTTTGGGTGTCACGCAGGGATCCTGTGAAACCACCTGACTACCTTCCACTTTTATACAGGTACCTACTTCGTCTTCTTCGGTTTTGGTCTTTAACTCAACATGTGCGATCGCAGCTATTGAAGCCAAAGCCTCCCCGCGGAAGCCTTTAGTTTTAAGGCTAAAAAGATCATCGGCAAGCTTTATCTTGGAGGTCGCATGGCGTTCAAAACTCATCCGGGCATCGGTAAGTCCCATTCCAACACCATCATCAACTACCTGAATAAGAGTTTTACCGGCATCCTTGATAACCACCTGGATACGGCTAGCTTTTGCGTCTATTGAATTTTCGAGAAGTTCTTTTATTACAGAGGCCGGACGTTGCACCACTTCACCCGCAGCGATCTGGTTGGCAACATGATCGGGCAACAATTGAATTACGTTACTCATTTAACGGGGGTTCGAGAAAATGGACAAATCAAAATCTAAAATCCACAGGCAAATGAAAAGTAAGATTATAATGATATAAATAACACGCCTATTAATGCTTCGGTTTCCCCTGGTACGGCTATCCTTGCGAGCCTGAGCCCAGTGGGAACCAAAATCTATCGCATTAGTGGCTTCCTTGTATTTATTGAATTTGGAATCAAAATCATAGATATTCCCGGTATCCTTCCCCTTATAATAACGAGGGGTATAGTTATACCTGGCGTTTTTCCTGATTTTGTTAAAACTGATTTTCAAAACTGTAGACTGTTTGCTGATCCAAATTTACTCAAAATGCTTCAAAATTCCGAAGTCCTGGAGTGTTAATAAAGAAACAATAACAATGCCGTTTTGAAAGGCTGTGAAAAATGAAGTTTAGCCTTTGTAGAATTTAGCATCCTTTCTAAGCTGTGCCATTTTGATGGCGGCGATAGCCGCTTCGGTACCCTTGTTTCCATGTTTACCACCACTTCGGGCTCTGGACTGCTCTATATTATTATCGGTAAGCACACAAAATATTACAGGAATATCGTTTTGTACGTTCAGATCTTTGATTCCCTGGGTAACCCCCTCACAAACAAAATCGAAATGCTTGGTCTCACCTTGTATCACACTACCTACGGCAATAATAGCATCAAGCATGTCAAAGCTTTCCTGCATTTTCTTGCAGCCGTAGATAAGTTCAAAACTTCCGGGGACATTCCATCTCACGATGTTTTCCTTTTGGACGCCATTTTCTATAAAAGCATCGAAAGCTCCCTGGAAGAGCCCTTCGGTGATCTCATCATTCCACTCTGAAACAACAATCCCAAACCGAAAGTCTTTCGCGTTTGGGATCTTGTCTTTATCGTATTGTGAAAGGTCTTTACCTTCTGTAGCCATAATCTTTTATTTCATAGCACGAGCCTGCCCGAGGTAAATCGGTACCTTCTCGGCTTCAGGAGAATCAGAATATTCATCTTCTATCTGAAGTAAATATTCCTCTGCAGTATCTGCGTCTCCCAGTTTAATAGCCGTGATGGCCGCTTTTAATAAAAATCTTGGAGTAGTGAATGAGTTAGATCTCATTTCAGCAGCTTTTTCATAGTAACCTAAAGCTTCTTCCGGCTGATCCAGCTGCATGAAAGCATCACCAATTCCTCCGGTTGCAAGGGCAGCGAAAATCTCATCGTCACTATTAAAATCCTCAAGTTGCTCAATGGCTTCCTGATATTTTCCGGTTCTTAGATAAGCGAATCCGGCATTATAATGTGCCAGGTTAGCAGCATCGGTCCCACCATAGTTCTCGATAATATCCAGAAATCCATATTTGCCTTCTCCCCCGTTAAGGGCAAGATTATATAAAGAATCACTTTGTGCTCCGCTTGCTCTTAAAGCTGAAGACATATAATCCTGAGCCTGTGCCATTTCATTAGCAGCTTCAGTCTGCTTAGGCTCATAGATAAAGCGGTTATAACCTAAATATCCCAATACAGCAACAATAGCGACTCCCACTATAATGTAGATATACTTTTGATTATCGGCTACCCAGGTTTCGGTTTTACTTGCACTCTCATCTAAAGTGTTAAAAACCTCTGCAGTTGTAGATTCTTCCTCTGCCGATTTCTTTCGCTCTTCCTTATTGGAAGGCTTGTATCCTCTTTTCTTATACGTTGCCATAAAAAATTGTTAATGCGTGGCAAAAATATAATTTTTTGTGAAAATTAAAAGGGAAATTATTTGTATTTTTTCAATAATTTCGGGTCCTTTTGGAGCTCAATCCTGCTTTAAACAGAATAATAATTTTCAGCTGAAACACAGCGATTTATGCATTTAAAAAATCTTAGTCTGCTTAATTATAAGAACCTGAAGACAGCTGAATTTGATTTTGATGAAAAGATCAACTGCCTGGTTGGAAATAACGGGGTAGGTAAAACGAATGTTTTAGACAGTATTTATCACCTTTCCTTTGGAAAAAGCTATTTCAACCCGGTAACCTCACAGAATATAAATCACGATTCTGATTTTTTTGTGGTCGATGGTGAGTTCATTAAAAATGAGAAATCAGAAAAGATCCTGGTGAGTGCCAAAAAGGGCCAGAAAAAGATCATTAAAAGAAATAACAAGGCCTACGATAAAGTAAGTGACCATATTGGTTTTATTCCTACAGTGATCATTTCGCCGGCAGACAGGGACCTAATCCTGGAAGGTTCTGAAACCCGCCGAAAGTTCATGGACGGGGTTATCTCCCAGAGCGACCATATATATCTCGAAAAACTACTGCAGTATACCAAACTGGTGTCTCAGCGCAATTCCCTTTTAAAATATTTTGCAGCCAACAACACTTTTGAAAGTGATACCCTGGAGGTTTATAATTTGCAAATGAGCAGCCTGGGCCAGGAATTGTTTGAAAAAAGAAAAGAATTCTTAAAGAATTTCATCCCCATTTTCAATAAAAGATACTCTGATATTACCAATAATAAAGAAGAGGTACATATTAATTATAAGAGTCAGCTTTTTGATAATTCGCTTTCTACATTGCTTGAAGAAAACCTTCAGAAAGATATGGCCCTGCAGTATACTTCAGTTGGGACACATAAGGATGACTTAAGTTTTGAAATAGAAGAACACCCTATTAAGAAGTTTGGCTCCCAGGGACAGCAAAAATCTTTTTTGATCGCCCTGAAATTAGCTCAATTTGATTTTATTAAGCAAATAAGTGAGGTTAATCCTATCTTATTGCTGGATGATATCTTTGACAAACTGGATGAAAACAGGGTGGCACATATCGTTGCGCTGGTAGCCACCAACGAACTTGGGCAGATATTCCTAAGCGACACCCATGCCGACAGAACCGAAAAAGTGGTAAAAAACAGTAATCAGTCATATAAAATCTTCAAGTTGTGAAAAGAATCCTCATCCTATTATCCGTTATAATGCTTCTTTCTTGTGGAAAGAATGACCCAATCGCTCAACTGGAAAATCTCAATGGTTACTGGGAGATCAGAAAGGTTGAACTGGAGAAGGATTCGGTGATGGAGTATGGAATGAGTCAATACATCGATTATATCGAGATCAAAGACTCTACAGGATTCCGAAAGAAATTACAACCTAAATTCGGAGGCGGATATATTGAGACTAATACTGCCGAAAAAATAACAGCCTCAATTGAGAATAATAAGCTGATTCTTCACTATTCGACTCCTTTTGATAACTGGAAAGAGGAAGTACTCAAAGCCAATGGTGAGGAACTGGTTGTTAAAAACAAGGATGAGAAGATCTACCATTACCGAAAATACACGCCCATCTTAACCGAAAATGATGAAAAAGAGAAAGAATGAAGAAATGAAGCTCAGCGACCTGCTGAAGAGCTTCGTAGACGAAAATAAACTGGAAAAAGGCCTTAATCAGGTCAAGATCAGGGATGTTTGGAACGGCCAGATGGGGCCTGCCATAGAAAAATATACCACCGGAATAAAATTGAAAAATGAAGTTCTGTATGTTCAGTTAAGCTCCTCTGTTCTACGAGAGGAGCTAAGCTATGGAAAGGAAAAGATCATCAGAATACTGAATGAGGAAATGGGAGAAGAAATCATAACTAAACTTGTACTAAGATAGCAGACTAACTTTATGGAATAGCGTTATTCTGACCGTCAGCTTTCTAACAAAAATTCATTTCTTACTTACACACAATACACATAACCAACTGATTATCTTCCAAATAGAATAAAGATTTCTTAAATTTAAAGATTACTCCCTTTGATTTAAGATCATGTACAGCACCAAGGAAGAAATGATGGAGAATCACCTGAAGGGCCGTGGGATAAAAGATCCCAAGGTGCTGGATGCGATGTGGAAAGTAGACCGGTCTTTGTTTATTCCTGAAGATGTCAAACCACATACATATGACGATGGACCATTGCCCATTGGACAGGGACAAACCATTAGTCAGCCATATATTGTTGCGTATATGGCCGAAGCCCTTGATATTACGCCGGAAGATATTGTTCTTGAGATCGGAACCGGTTGTGGATATAATGCAGCCGTTCTGGCCCAGCTGGCAAAACATGTTTACAGTATAGAGATCATTGAATGGCTGGCTGAAACCGCTTCAGCAAATTTGAAAAAGGCCAGTGTAAAGAATGTAAGCATAAAACAAGGCGATGGTTATGAAGGCTGGCCTGAAATAGCTCCCTTTGATGGTATCATGCTTACCGCCGCTCCCCCTTTTATTCCCTTTCCGTTGAAACAACAACTTAAAATTGGCGGCAGGCTAATGGCCCCGGTGGGAATGTTTAACCAGCGACTTATACTTATTACAAGGAAAAGCGAGGAAGACTTTAGTGAAGAAAGCCTGATACTCGTGAGTTTTGTTCCCATGAAGGGAGAAGCTGAAAAATAGGAATTCTGTTATGAAAACCGAGGTAATTGAAATAAAGACAAAAGAAGCGGAAGAATTAATTCGCAAATTTGCTGAAAGGACAGCACTTGTCCAGGGAAAGGGAGATCCGGGCCAACGTTATTTATGGACGGATGCTTTCGCCTTAAATTGCCTTTTCGGATTATTCCACATCACAGGGAGCAATCAATACCATGAAAAGGC
The DNA here is from genome assembly GCF_023805255.1 of Gramella jeungdoensis. Lineage (GTDB taxonomy): Bacteria > Bacteroidota > Bacteroidia > Flavobacteriales > Flavobacteriaceae > Christiangramia > Christiangramia jeungdoensis. Next base: position 670,505 of record NZ_JAMSCK010000001.1, on the reverse strand, counting down.
TTATCAGCTTATCGAACTTGTGCATGAGCATTTAGGTAAATATCATCCGGATGACAAAAGAAAAGGCTGGATCAGTGGCCTTACAGATGAAAAAGCTGAATTTCATCCCACAGTTGGGGGACTTAGAATTGGAAAAAGACTTCCGGAAAGAAAAGAAGATGAAGCTCTTGACCAACGCCTGGAATGGGAAAGGGATGGCCAGTATTTTCATTATCTTACTAAATGGATAAACGGCCTGTTACAAGCAGATACAGAAACTGAAAATGACCAGTATGCCCGATGGGCGGCAGAACTACTTGCCGCAACCTCCGCATTTATTGTTAATGGAACCCAGGACCCAAAAATGTACTGGAAAATGGACACGGGACTCTCCCGCCCCCTGGTGTCAGGTATGGGAGCTCATGATCCTCTTGAAGGCCTTATTTGTACCGTAAATATTCTTAGAAGATTTCCTGACAGAACCTCACAGTTCAATTATATGCTAAGATCCTTCGAAAGTATATGTAGCCAACAAACATGGACAACATCAGATCCGCTGGCGATTGGAGGTCTTTTAACAGATAGTATCAGGGCTATAATACTGGAAAAAGAAGACGCTCCAGTTGATCTCAATGCAGAATCCCTTCTCCAGGAAAGCATTAACAGCCTTAATGATTACCAGAAACAAGACCTAAAAGCAGGGGCCGGTCAAAGGCTTGCTTTCAGGGAATGTGGCCTTTCTCTGGGTATAAGAATCCTTAAAGGAATGAAAGAAAAACTCGGGATTCAAAGTATTTCAAATGCTCAAATGCAATGTTATGAGCTTCTTGCCAATGAGATTGAAAATTTCTGGCTGGATCCCGAAAATCAGAAATCACCAACCTGGAAAGAACATCTTGACATCAATTCGGTTTCCCTGGCGGCCAGCTTAATTGCCTGCAGCCACCCTGAAGTCTTTCTGGGCATTCCAAAAAGAGCATAAGAAAAGCCGGATTTTAAAAACCGGCTTTTGTATAATTTTCTGAAATATCTTCTTAGAACATTTCTCTTCCTGCAAAATGGAAAGCTCCTTCAATAGCAGCATTCTCATCGCTGTCACTTCCGTGAACGGCATTCTCCCCTACGTTCTTGGCATATTTCTTTCTGATAGTTCCTTCAGCAGCATCCTCTGGATTTGTAGCTCCAATAAGGGTTCTAAAGTCTTCTACTGCATTATCTTTTTCAAGAATAGCCGCAACAATAGGTCCACGTGTCATGAATTCAACCAGTTCACCAAAGAATGGACGTTCTTTATGGATCGCATAAAACGTCTCTGCGTCTCTCTGAGTCATTTGAGTAAGCTTCATTGCCACAATTCTGAATCCTGAAGCTGTGATCTGTTCTAGTATTGCACCAATGTGCCCGTCTTCAACTGCATCAGGCTTAATCATGGTGAATGTTCTGTTTCCTGCCATTGTATGGTTTTTAAATTTGGTGCAAAAATAAATAATTCCTTCCCATAAACAAGGTCTTTAGACTTTTATGTTGGCTTAAGCGTCTACCAGGCATTAGAATTGAAAGAATTAGGCGTCAATTCTACATACACACTTAACCGCCACCAATAATTTTAAAGCATGTGGTATTCCTGAAGTCCTATTAAATTGTATATTTAGCCCCGAATATGATAGATACAAGAATACTGGAAATTACCGCCGAACTTGATACGGCCGAAAATATAGTAATAGTGCCCCATAAAGGTCCCGATGGAGATGCGATGGGATCTTCCCTTGGGCTTTATCATTTTCTTAAAGATAAAGGTCATACGGTACATGTAATATCCCCCAACGATTATCCCCATTTTTTGAAATGGCTTCCCGGCAATGAAGAGGTGATCATCTATGAATCTGAAAAAGAAAAAGCCGATAAACTTATTAGCGAGGCCGACGTAGTGTTCACCCTGGATTTTAATCATTTGTCCCGATGCGGACTTATGCAGGATTCACTTATGACTTCAGAAGCTGTTTTTGTGATGATAGACCATCATCAGGAACCTTCAGATTATGCCGACTATACTTACAGTGATGCTAAAATGAGCTCGACCTGTGAGATGGTATATAGATTCATCGATAAATTAAGGGCTGGTAAGAAGATCACTCCGCAAATAGCGACCTGTCTCTACACCGGGATAATGACCGATACAGGATCTTTTCGATTCGCCTCCACCTCTAGTGACACCCACAGGGTGATTGCCGATCTAATTGATAAAGGCGCGAAGAACGACCAGATACACAACAATATTTTCGATACCAATTCACAAAATAAACTACAGTTACTGGGAACCGCTCTTAAGAATCTGAGAGTGAACAAGGATCTGAGAACCGCATATATTAGCCTTTCACAGGAAGAGTTGGACCAGCATAACTTTAAAAAGGGAGATACCGAAGGTTTTGTGAATTACGGACTTTCTCTGGAAGGTATAATTTTCGCGGTGATTTTTATAGAAAAGGAAAATGAAGATATGGTGAAAATCTCTTTCAGGTCTAAAGGAGATTTTGATGTGAATAAATTCGCGAGGGCTCATTTTGATGGCGGTGGACATATAAATGCAGCGGGGGGAAGAAGTGATCTGTCATTGAATGACACTATCGTAAAATTCAACCGTATCTTACCCGAATACAAGGAAGAGCTCACAAAATGAAGATAGCATCAATAATATTATTGTTTTTGTTCTTTTCGGCATGTAAATCACCCGAAGCCAGGTATCCTGTGTCACAGAACAGCGGTTCTTATATCGATGAATCTGTTGAAAGGAACAAAGAGATGATCGCCGAAGAAGAAGACTACATCAAACAGGTGATGGGAAAGAATCCAGATACGGAATATCTCACCTCGGCCGATGGTTTCTGGTATTATTATAATAAAAAGTCGACTGATAGTCTGAATAACAGAACTCCCGAATTTGGTGATGTTGTAGTTTTTGATTATTCAATTTCCACCATAGAAGGCGACCCGATTTATGGCGAGGGAGAGAAAGCTACACGCGAATATGCGATAGACAAAGAGAAATTATTCACCGGCCTCAGGCAGGGACTCAAACTTATGAAAGAAGGTGAAACGGTAACTTTTCTATTCCCATCTCATAAAGCCTTTGGTTATTATGGCGATAAAAATAAAATAGGAAGCAATGTCCCTATTACAGCTAAAGTTACATTGCACAGTATCAAAAAAGAAGAAATAAATAACGAAACCAACAATGAAAACTAAAAGTATCTTTTTACTGTTAACAATTGCACTATCCCTGTTCTCATGTAATGAGGAATACCCTGAACTGGAAGACGGGATGTACGTAGAATTCAAAACTTCGATGGGACCAATAGTTGCCGAACTATATTTTGAAGAAACCCCAATGACGGTGGCCAGCTTTGTATCTCTTGCCGAGGGTAATAGCAAAATTGTTGACAGCACCTATAAGGATAAAAAATATTATGACGGGCTTATCTTTCACAGAGTGATAGACGGATTCGTGATCCAGGGTGGTGACCCAACTGGAACGGGAAGCGGTGGCCCTGGTTACAAGTTCCCGGATGAATTTGTAGACACCTTAAGCCATGATGAGAAAGGTATCCTTTCTATGGCCAATGCAGGTCCGGGCACTAACGGAAGCCAGTTCTTTATCACTCTTGCGCCGGTTCAGCAGCTGGACCCAAGACATACGGTATTTGGCAAGGTTGTAAAAGGACTTGATGTGGTTGAAGCCATAGGAAAAGTTGAGACAGGACCGCGTGACCGTCCTACCAAGGATATTGTAATGAACGAGGTGAACATCATTCGAAAAGGAAAAGCCGCCAAGAATTTTGACGCGCCAAAGGTTTTTGAAGGTCAGCTTGCTGAAATGGAAGCCGAAAAAGAAGCCCAGGCCGAAAAAATGGCAGAAATAAAAGCCGAAAAATCTAAAGAATTTGCTTCCCTTGAAGAAAAAGCTGATTCACTGGAAAGCGGATTAAAGGTCTATTTCGAGAATAAAGGTGATGGTGAAAAGCCGAAGAACGGCCAGAAAGTAAATGTAATCTACGAAGGATATTTTGCTGACGGAACCCTTTTCGACACGAATAAGGAAGAAGTAGCAAAAGAAGCAGGTATTTATAATGAACAAAGAGCTGCTCAGGGAGGTTATGGTGCAATGCCAATGCAATACGGACCTGATGCCCCAATGATCCCTGGATTTAAAGAGGGACTACAGCAGATGCAGGTTGGCGACAAGGCCGTTATCTGGATCCCAAGTCATCTTGGATATGGAGAAAGAGGTGCCGGTGGAGTTATTCCTCCAAACACCGATCTGATATTTATAATGGAAATTACCGGAATTGCTGAATAAGCAATTTTTGAGAATACTAAAAAAGCCCCGTGCACTTGCACGGGGCTTTTTATTTTCCCTCCCTGAAACAAGCTCAGGGTTTAAATAGGTAAAAACGATTAATTCTCAGGAATATTCTTCAGTACTTCAAGCAAGAAATCCCAGTATTTCTGCGCCGATTTTATACTGGCTCTCTCATCGGGAGAATGCGCTCCTTTGATGGTAGGACCAAAGGAAATCATATCCATCCCGGGATAATGGCTTCCAATGATACCGCACTCAAGCCCCGCATGGCAGGCGGCAATATGAGCTTTTTCTCCATTCATTCGCTGATAGATCTCATCAAGAGTTTTCAGGATGGCTGAATCGCTGTTTGGTGCCCAGCCAGGATATTCACCCGATAATTCTACTTTGAACCCGGCGAGTTCAAATACCGATCTTATGGAATTCGCAAGATCATCTTTAGTAGAATCCACTGAACTTCTGGTTAAACATTTAATATGTACTTCCCCATCCTTAAGAGTGACATTGGCGATATTGTTTGATGCCTCTACGAGACCTTCGATTTCAGGACTCATCCTGTAAACACCATTATGAGCACCAGCAATCGCAAGTACTATCTCGCGTTGTGAGTTAAGATCCATCACCTTAGTTTGAGAAGCTATCTTGTTAAGTTCTATAGAAAGATTTGGCTCCAGAGAAGCGTATTCACTTTTTATATCTCTTACCCTGCTTTCAAATTCCTTTTTAAAACTTTCTTCCTCGGTTTCGGGAAGTGCAATAATAGCTTCACTCTCACGAGGAATAGCATTTCTTAATCCGCCACCATCGATTTCCGATATTCTCAATTTGAAATCTTCGGCGGTATTAACCAATAAGCGGTTCATAAGTTTATTGGCATTACCAAGACCTTTGATAATATCCATTCCGGAATGCCCCCCCATAAGTCCCTTTACCTTTACGGAATAAGAACGGTAACTTTCAGGCATTTTCTCTTCTTCATAAGATTTGGTTGCAGTGATGTCTACACCACCGGCACACCCAATCCCTATCTCATCATCTTCTTCGGTATCCAGATTAAGCAGAATATCTCCTTCAAGTATTTCCGGGCTTAGTCCTTTAGCACCAGTCATCCCCGTCTCCTCGTCTATTGTAAAAAGAGCTTCCAGCTCCGGATGTTCAATAGAATCACTTTCAAGGATCGCCATCATGGTTGCAACGCCAAGACCATTATCGGCTCCAAGAGTGGTGCCTTTGGCCCTCACCCAGTCTCCATCAACATACATCTCGATACCCTGATTATCAAAATCGAATTCGGTATCATTGTTCTTTTGATGAACCATATCCAGGTGAGCCTGTAAAATGATTTTTTTCCTGTTCTCCATTCCTTTGGTCGCAGGCTTTTTTATCACCACATTTCCCACTTCATCTACCTGGGTTTTCAGACCAAGATTATTTCCAAAGTTTTTTATGAATTCTATAATCCGCTCCTCTTTTTTCGATGGCCGCGGAACCGCATTAAGATCTGCAAATTTATTCCATAAGACTTTGGGCTCCAGCGCCCTTATTTCTTCATTCATTCCTGTATTTTTTGGTATCTTCACAAAGGTATTCGATTTGATCGATTTCTGAAATTTGACGCTACCTAATTATTTGTACTTTTAAGCCGTGAAGAGAAAATCTGTACTGATACTTGCCATCTTATTCCCGGTCCAGATTATTGGCATCAATATACTTAAGGGCTACCCCTATTTTATCGAAGAATATTATTCCCATGGGCTTTACCCCATCATTTCAAAAATAATGAGATATAGCCTGGGAATTGTGCCTTTTTCCCTGGGTGATTTACTTTATGCAGTCCTAATAATCCTGCTTATCGCATGGATTGTGAGAAGGGTAAGTCAGAAATTCAAAAATCCTAAAATATGGTTACCGGATACCCTGGCAACACTTTCAGTGATTTACTTTTGCTTTCATCTTTTCTGGGGCTTCAATTATTACCGCTTACCTCTACATAAAAGCCTGGAGATTGAAGATAACTACACCACCGAAAAGCTTATTAAACTTACAGAAACGCTTATCCAGCAATCAAACAAGCTCCATTCTCAACTTGCTGAAAATGATACGGTAAAAGTGAAATACGATTTTTCAAAAAAAGAACTTTTCGATCGTACCCTTCAGGGCTATGAAAATCTTCAAAAGGATTTTCCTGAGTTAAGTTATAACGGTGAAGCTTTAAAACGCTCCTTATACAGCCTGCCTCTCACCTATATGGGCTTCAACGGATATCTCAACCCACTCACTAATGAGGCCCAGGTGAATACCATTATTGTCCCCTATAAGATCCCCACAACTGCCAGTCACGAAATAGGCCACCAGCTTGGGTTTGCAAAAGAGAACGAGGCTAACTTTATAGCCTGCCTGGCTACCATGAATCATCCCGATCCTTATTTCAGGTATTCGGGATTCACATTCGCTTTAAGCTATTGCCTCTCCGAAATCTATCGCAGAGAGCCTGAAACTGTCAAGAAAATGACCGCAAAGATGAATCCGGGAATTCTCAAAAACTACAGGGAGGTCGATGATTTCTGGCTAAGGCACACCAATCCCTTTGAGCCAATTTTTCAGGCTACCTATAACCGCTACCTTATAGTTAACAATCAGTCAGACGGAATGAAAAGCTATAGCTACGTGGTCGCTTTACTTGTTAATTATTTTGATGATTCCAGAAATGCCTTCTAGCGAAGCTTTCAGATTATTGAAAATTTAGTACTTTAAGGCTCTTTTTAATTATTAGAAAATCTTTTTTTATTAAAACCCTTAAATTTCATGAAATTAAAATTACTGATCCTTGGAGTATTCCTTGGCGTCCTAAGCGCTAATTCACAGGAGTACTTTCCCAAAAATGATGGTGTTAAGACCCGTAACACTAACTACACCGTTTTTAAAAATGCCAGGATACATGTAGACCCTCAAACAGTGATCGATAACGGAATGTTTGCGATAAAAGAGGGAAAAATCACTGCGGTTGGAAAATCAATAGACGTTCCTGCAAACAGCACAGTAGTAGACCTCAAAGGAAATGAAGTCTACCCATCTTTTATAGACCTGTATAGTGATTTCGGCATCCCCAAACCAAAAAGAGCCGAAAATGGCAGTCAGCCACAATATGATGCTGGTCGTGAAGGTTATTACTGGAATGACCATATAAGACCCGACACCGAGGCGGTTGCTAATTTCAGCTTCGATTCAAAGGAAGCTGAAAAATTCCATAAGGCAGGATTTGGAGTAGTGAATACCCATGTCCCAGACGGAATCATAAGGGGAACAGGAATGCTGGTAGCCCTTACGCCTGAAGCAAGCGAAGGTGACAGAATTCTTAACAGCAGGTCTTCACAATATCTTTCATTCGACAAAAGCGTTCAGTCAAGACAATCTTACCCTACTTCCATTATGGGAACAATGGCTTTGATACGTCAGGCATACCTCGATGCCGAATGGTATGCCGGCGGAAATGCCGATAATAAAGACCTTGCCCTGGAAGCCCTTAATAAGAATAAAGATCTGGTACAGATCTTCGCTACCGATAATCTCCTGAATGAGCTTAGAGCCGATAAGGTTGGTGACGAATTTGGCATCCAGTATGTGATAGTAGGAAGCGGAAAGGAATACCAGAGACTGGATAAGATAAAAGCTTCTAATGCTACTTATATAGTTCCTTTAAAATTTCCGGAAGCTTACGATGTGGAGAATCCATATCTGGCTAATCAGTTAAGCCTGGAAGAGATGAGAGAATGGAACCAGGCTCCGGCGAACCTGAAAATGCTTTCAGAAAATAAAGTTCCTTTCACTCTAACAGCTCATTCCATAGATGCTGAAAAGGATTTCAAATCAAACCTTCTAAAAGCTATTGAATACGGACTAAGCAAAGAAGCTGCACTCGCGGCCTTAACTACGGTTCCGGCAAAGACCATAGGCAAGGAAGAAAAGATTGGTGTTATAAAAGAAGGAGCCTGGGCTAATTTCATTATCACCTCGGGCGACTATTTTGATAAGGAAACCACTCTTTTTGAAAACTGGGTACAGGGGACCAAGACGATCATTGAAGATATGGATGTTACCAATATCACTGGTAAATATGATCTGAAAGTCAATGGAAAAAACTACGAGCTTAGCATTACCGGGGAACCCTCAAAGCCTAAGGCTGAAGTTAAGATGGGTGAAACCAAGATAGGTTCAAAGCTCAGTTTTGAAGATAACTGGATGAACCTTCTATTATCATCTCCAGATACTACAAAAACAGAATTCATCAGACTTTCAGCAAATGTGCCTGAAAAGACAGATATGATCTCAGGAAAGGCCATTCTTCCTAATGGAAATGAAACTACTTTCACTGCATCGAGAAAAGGCGATGCCGAAAAGAAAGACGATAAAGACAAAGAAGACAAAACCCATAAGGTAGTTCCTGTCACCTATCCTAACATAGCTTACGGATTCACCGAAAAACCAAAACAGGAGAATGTACTTTTCAAGAATGCCACTGTTTGGACCAGTGAAGATGAAGGTGTACTAGAAAATACCGATGTACTGGTAAAGAACGGTGAGATAGTTCGTATAGGTCAGGATCTCAACGCCGGTGGCGCAAAAGTTATTGATGCTACAGGAAAACATCTTACCGCTGGTATCGTGGATGAACATTCACATATTGCGGCATCAGATATCAATGAAGCCGGACATAACTCATCAGCCGAAGTTCAAATGGAAGATGTGATAGATCCTACAGACATTAACATCTACCGAAATCTTGCTGGAGGTGTCACTACCATTCAGCTGTTACACGGTTCTGCCAACCCCATCGGCGGACAGTCTGCCATTATGAAACTAAAATGGGGAGCATCTGCCGAGGACATGATCTTTGAGCAGGCACCTCCTTTTATCAAATTTGCACTTGGTGAGAACGTTAAGCAGTCTAACTGGGGAAGCACAGTAAGATTCCCTCAAACCAGGATGGGAGTTGAGCAGGTATTTACCGATTATTTCAGCCGTGCCAGAGCTTATGAAAGTCAGAAAAAAAGCGGTGAAGATTTCCGTAAGGATCTGGAAATGGAAACCCTTGTTGAGATACTCAATGGAGAACGTTTTGTGACTTCTCACTCTTATATTCAAAGTGAGATCAACATGCTTATGAAGGTTGCTGAGGCATTCGATTTCAATATCAACACATTCACACACATTCTTGAGGGGTATAAGGTAGCCGACAAAATGAAAGAGCACGGCGTTGGCGCTTCAACCTTCTCTGACTGGTGGGCATATAAGTATGAGGTGAACGATGCGATCCCATACAACGCTTCTATCATGAACGAAGTGGGACTTACCGTAGCCATCAATAGTGACGACAGTGAAATGAGTAGAAGGTTGAACCAGGAAGCGGCCAAAAGCGTGAAATATGGCGGGATGAGTGAAGAAGATGCCTGGAAGATGGTGACCATCAATCCTGCTAAATTATTACATGTTGATAATCTTGTGGGAAGTATAAAGACTGGCAAGCAGGCCGATCTTGTACTTTGGAACGATCACCCCCTTTCCATCTACGCCAAGCCTGAAAAAACCATGGTAGAAGGTGTCTTCTATTTTGATATTGATCGCGACCAGAAAATGCGTGAAGAGATCAAAAAAGAACGCAATGAGCTTATTGGGCAAATGCTTAAGGCCAAAAACAACGGCGTTAAAACACAGCCTGTGACCAAGAAAGAAAAACAAAGAGTTCACTGTGATCTTTTAGAGAAGGTTCAATAAAAAATTGACAAAAATGAAATCAGTATACAATTATATTTTAATCGCATTCCTGATAATTTCAGGAAACAGTTTTGCGCAACAAACTCCGGCACCCGAACAGAGTGAAGCAGTTACCATAGTAGGCGCTACAGCTCATCTTGGAAACGGAGAGGTAATTGAGAACAGTCTTATCATCTTTGAAGATGGTAAGCTCACACAAGTATTAGATGCCACAGCCACTAAAATGCAATACCGGGGTGAGATCATTGAAGCCAAGGGAAAACATGTTTACCCGGGCTTTATTGCTCCAAATTCTACTTTAGGATTAGTGGAGATAGCCGCTGTAAGGCCAACAAAGGATGAGGATGAAATTGGAGAGATACTTCCAAACGTAAGAAGTTTGATCGCCTACAACGCCGAGAGTAAAATTGTAGAATCCATGAGACCTAATGGAGTGCTTCTGGGACAGATCGTTCCAAGAGGTGGACTTGTTTCAGGGACCTCCTCTGTAGTTCAATTTGATGCATGGAACTGGGAAGATGCGGTTGTAAAAGAAGATGATGGCCTTCATATTAACTGGCCTGAGGCATTTAGCAGAGGACGCTGGTGGAGAGGTGAGGACCCGAATTTGAAGCCAAACAAAGAATATAACGAGCAGATCCAGAAACTTTCAGATTTCTTTGGAGAAGCCAGGGCTTATCTTGCCGGAGATCAGGATTACACCAATCTGCCGTATGAAGCTATGAAGCCGGTATTTAGCGGGGAGAAAAAGGTGTTTTTTCATGTTGATGGTGAGAAGGAGATACTTGACGTTATTCAGTTCAAAAAAGATCAGAAACTGAACGGCCTGGTGATCATTGGAGGTTACAATTCCCTGGGAATCGCTAAAGAGCTTAAGGAAAATAATGTCCCTGTATTGGTTAACCGCCCGCACAGCACCCCCGAAATGGCCTATGAAGACTATGATTATCCTTATAAATTAGCAAAGCTTCTTCAGGATGAAGGAGTGCTCGTGGCAATTGAAAGCAGCGGACAAATGGAGAGGATGAACACCAGAAACCTGCCTTTCTACGCCGGAACTGTGGCAGCATTCGGAATGGAAAAGGAAAAGGCGCTTCAGCTAATCACCCTGAACACAGCGAAGATCCTAGGTATCGATGATAACTACGGAAGTCTGGAAAAAGGAAAGTCGGCCACTCTCTTCATTTCTGAAGGAGACGCCCTTGATATGAGAACCAACAGGTTATCCCGAGCTTTCATTGACGGAAGGGAGATAAGCCTGGAGTCTCATCAAACAGAACTCTGGAAACGTTACTCAAAGAAGTATGAAGATCAGGAAAAGAATGAAAGTGAATAGAACTTTCTAAAATTATAAGCCCCTGAACTTTCAGGGGCTTTTTTTATGCCTAATATCTACGTATTTTTATCGCCATGCTCAAAAAGATCACCAGTTCGCAAAACAAGGAAATAAAACGATTACTGCACTTACAGGAAAAATCCCGTAATCGCAGAAAGGAAAATGTATTTATCGTTGAAGGACAAAGGGAGATTTCACTGGCAGTAAAAGGAAAATATCAACCTCTTCAACTATATTTTACCCCTGAACTTATAGAATTTCAGGATGTGCTGGAAATTGCACGGTCCGGCCATGAAGAACCTGCCGAGATAATTGAGATAAGTAAGGAGGTTTATGAAAAATCAGCATATCGAGGAAGCACCGAAGGACTCATTGCCGTCTTTAAATCAAGATCACATGAACTTGATGAGATAGGGTTTAAAAATTCCAGTCCGTTAATCCTTGTTGCTGAAGCTCCCGAAAAACCGGGGAATATTGGAGCGATCCTGAGAACGGCCGATGCAGCAGCCGTAGATGCCGTGATCATCGCGAATCCAAAGACCGATCTTTACAATCCAAATATCATCAGAAGCAGTGTGGGCTGCGTGTTCACCAACCAGATAGCTACAGGTACTACTTCAGAGATCATTGACTTCCTTCAAAGCCATAATATTAAAATATATGCTGCAGCCTTACAGGCTTCGGTCCCCTATCATCAGATAGATTTCAATATGGCATCGGCCATTGTTATGGGAACCGAGGCTACCGGATTAAGTGAGGAATGGCTGGAAAACTCTACACAGAACGTCATAATTCCCATGCATGGAGAAATAGATTCAATGAATGTTTCTGTGGCCGCCGGAATTCTTATTTTTGAGGCGAAACGACAACGAATTGTTGATCTTAAATAAAAAAACAGAATTTGACACCCGAAACACTATTCTATATCATAATCACAATAATAGTTATCGACTTTGTGATCGATAAGATCCTTGATGCTCTAAATGCAAAACACTTCAACGACCCTGTTCCTGAGGAACTCTCAGATGTTTATGATAAAGAGGAATATGAAAAATCCCAGCGCTATAAAAAAGAAAGGTTCAAATTCGGACTGCTTACCTCAACCTTCTCGGTATTACTCACACTGGGATTCTTAATCTTTGACGGATTTGCCTGGGTAGATCAGATAGCGAGAAGTATAAGTGATAATTCAATACTTATTGCCCTTATCTTTTTTGGAATCATCATGCTGGGAAGCGATATCCTAATGACACCATTTTCCTGGTACAGCACCTTTGTTATAGAAGAGAAATATGGTTTCAATAAGACCACTAAAGGCACTTTCTTTCTTGATAAACTTAAAGGCCTGGCAATGACAGCAATAATTGGCGGTGGAATTTTAGCGCTAATCGTATGGTTCTACCAGATCGCCGGTGACAATTTCTGGTGGTACGCGTGGATACTAATCGCGGTATTTTCAGTATTTATGAATATGTTTTACGCTAAACTTATAGTGCCTCTTTTCAATAAACAAACCCCACTGGAAGAAGGTTCTCTAAGGACTAAAATTGAACAGTACGCCAGAAGTGTTGGATTTAAACTGGATAATATCTTTGTGATAGATGGCTCCAAAAGAAGCACCAAAGCCAATGCTTATTTCTCAGGATTTGGAAGGGAGAAAAGAATTACACTTTACGATACGCTCATCAACGATTTGGAAGAGGAAGAAATTGTAGCGGTTTTGGCGCATGAAGTTGGGCATTACAAGAAAAATCACATAATCGTGAACCTGGTTGCATCGGTAATTACCACTGGTTTTACCCTTTGGCTGTTATCACTTTTTGTGGGGAACCCTGTTCTTTCCGAAGCACTGGGAGTTTCCCAGCCAAGTTTTCATATTGGCCTTGTCGCCTTCGGAATATTATACAGTCCGATCTCTGAGATCACTGGCCTTATAATGAATTACATTTCACGAAAATTTGAATATCAGGCCGACAATTATGCGAAATCCACTTACAATGCTGACTCTCTCATTTCCAGCCTGAAGAAATTATCCAGGAATACTTTGAGCAATTTAACACCTCACAAGGCCTATATTTTTGTACATTACTCCCACCCCAGTCTGTTGCAGCGTTACCGCAACCTGAAGACCGGTTTTTAGTTGTGTCATTTCCATCTTAATTGTATTTTTAACCTATGACAGAGGCAGCTATAGCAAAAGAGAACAAGCAGATAGCAAGGCAGTATAAAGAGCTGCTCAGGATAAGCTATCAAACCCTTACTGAAGAGGATAAAAAGCTCATCAGGAAGGCGTTTGATACTGCTGTGGATGCACATAAGGATCAGCGAAGAAAATCGGGGGAAGCCTATATTTTTCATCCCATTGCCGTTGCCAAGATCGTCGCTTCGGAAATTGGCCTGGACGCAACTTCCATTGCTGCCGCTCTTCTTCATGATGTAGTTGAAGACACCAGGTATACATTGGAGGACCTGAGAGAAATGTTTGGCGAGGCTGTTGCCAAGATCGTGGATGGCCTAACCAAAATTTCCAATCTTAAAAAGGACAAAGACGTTTCCCTGCAGGCTGAGAACTTCAGAAAAATGCTGCTTACACTGAATGATGACGTTAGGGTTATCATTATCAAGATCGCCGACAGGCTGCACAATATGCAGACCATGGATGTGATGAGGGCCGACAAGCAGGTGAAGATAGCTTCAGAAACACTTTACATCTACGCTCCGCTTGCCCACAGAATAGGACTCTATAATATCAAGACCGAACTTGAAGATCTAGGTTTAAAATATACTGAACCTGAAGTTTACCAGGATATCCTTACCAAGATCAAGGAAAGTAAGGAAGAGCAGGATGCGTACATACGGGAATTCAGCAAGGTGATACAGGATTCACTGGACAAGGAGGATCTTGAATATGAGATAAAAGGGAGGCCAAAATCTATTTATTCCATAAACAGAAAAATCAAGGCTCAGAACATTAGTTTTGACGAAGTATACGATAAGTTCGCCATCAGGATCATTTACAAGAGTGATCCCGCCCAGGAAAAATTCCTTGCCTGGAAGATATATTCAATAGTTACCGATCACTTCCGCCCCAACCCTACACGTTTGAGGGATTGGATTTCTTCACCAAAATCGACAGGTTATGAAGCTCTTCACATTACTGTGATGGGACCTAAAGGCCGATGGGTAGAAGTTCAGATAAGGAGTGAGCGAATGAACGAGATCGCTGAAAAAGGTTATGCGGCTCATTATAAGTACAAACAGGGAAGCAGTAAGGAAGAAAGAGGTTTTGAAGAATGGGTAACCCGTTTACAGGAGGCGCTGGAAAATCCGGATATAAATGCCGTGGATTTTGTAGAGCAGTTCAAACTTAACCTGTATTCCAAGGAAATCTTTGTATTCACTCCACAGGGAGACCTGAAATCCCTACCTAAAGGTTCTACCCCATTGGATTTTGCTTTCAGTATTCATACAGAAATTGGTCTTCATACACGTGGTGCAAGGGTAAACCAAAAACTTGTGCCTTTAAGCCATGAACTAAAAAGTGGAGACCAGGTAGAAATAATCACTTCAGATAGTGCGAAGCCAAATATCAACTGGCTGGATTATGCCAATACGGCCAGGGC
The DNA here is from genome assembly GCF_023805255.1 of Gramella jeungdoensis. Taxonomy (GTDB): domain Bacteria; phylum Bacteroidota; class Bacteroidia; order Flavobacteriales; family Flavobacteriaceae; genus Christiangramia; species Christiangramia jeungdoensis. Next base: position 655,438 of record NZ_JAMSCK010000001.1, on the reverse strand, counting down.
CAGGGCCAAGATAAAGTCATCACTTAAAGAAGAGAAAAAGGAGATCGCCGAGGAAGGAAAAGCTGTACTTGCCAGAAAACTTAAAGCACAGAAGATACAGTTCAATGAGAAAACCATCAATGAGCTTGTAGTATTCTTCAATTTAAAGACCAGTCTCGATCTTTTCTATCGGGTGGGTATTGGTAAAATAGATAACCAGATGCTAAAAGACTTTGCCTCGTCAAGAAGCAATGCCTTTGTAAGCTATTTTAAGAACAAGATCAAGAAGCCATCCGTTTCATCTGACCTTAATAAAGAAGAGATCACGGCCAAATACGATCAGCTGGTGTTTGGAAAGGAAGAGGAAAAACTGGAATACAAGCTGTCAAATTGTTGTAATCCTATCCCGGGTGATAATGTGTTTGGATTCATTTCGGTAAATGACGGAATTAAAGTTCATAAAAAGGATTGTCCCAATGCCTTACAGTTGCAGAGCAATTATGCCTACAGGATCATCCAGGCTAAATGGATAGACAGCTCACAACAGGATTTTGTAGCGGTAATCAAATTACAGGGAATAGACAATATTGGGCTCGTGAGCGAAGTAACCCAGGAAATTTCCAGTAATATGCACGTGAACATGAAGAATCTGAATTTTGACAGTTCAGATGGCATCTTCAGCGGACGGATAACCCTGGTAGTTAAGAATAATAATATCCTGAATACCATCATCCAAAGGCTGAAAAAAATTAACGGGATAGACAAGGTTAGCCGTGAATAAACTTTTACCTTTGCAGAGCAAATTATGAGCAAAAAAGTCGTAAATAAAAACGATCAGGCGGTCGTTAAAAACGTTTTCACTAAATATCTTGAAGAAAAAGGCCACCGGAAAACCCCGGAACGCTTTGCTATTCTTCAGGAGATCTACAACTCTGATGATCACTTTGATATAGAGTCTCTTTATATCAAAATGAAGAACAAAAAATACCGTGTGAGTCGGGCAACCTTGTATAACACCATAGAGTTATTACTGGAATGCGGACTAGTGCGTAAACATCAGTTCGGGCAAAATCAGGCCCAGTATGAGAAATCATATTTTGACCGCCAGCACGATCATATTATACTTACCGATACCGGAGAAGTGATTGAGTTTTGCGATCCCAGGATCCAGAGCATAAAACAAACTATTGAAGAGGTTTTTGATATTGAGATTAAAAAGCATTCTTTATACTTTTACGGCAACAAAAAATCAACCAATTAAGTTTAAAATTTCATGGCAGTAGATTTACTACTAGGTCTTCAATGGGGTGATGAAGGAAAAGGCAAAATAGTCGACGTACTTACCTCAAAATACGATATTATTGCACGCTTTCAGGGAGGTCCCAATGCAGGGCATACTTTGGAATTCGACGGTCAAAAGCATGTATTGCACACCATTCCATCCGGGATTTTTCACGATGACAGTATCAACCTCGTAGGAAACGGGGTGGTAATAGACCCGGTGATCTTTAAGAAAGAACTGGATAATCTCGCAAAGCACAATATAGATTACAAGTCTAAACTTATTATTTCCAGAAAAGCACACCTTATACTTCCAACTCACCGCCTTCTTGATGCAGCTTCTGAAGCATCCAAGGGTAAGGCAAAGATAGGATCCACCCTTAAAGGTATTGGGCCTACTTATATGGATAAGACCGGAAGAAACGGTTTACGTGTTGGTGACCTTGAACTTGAAGACTGGAAAGACAGGTATCGTACCCTGGCCGACAAACATGAAAAGATGATCGCTTTTTATGATGTGGACGTTCAGTATGACCTTAAGGAACTTGAAAAAGAATTCTGTAAGGCCGTTGAAACCTTAAAGGAACTTACTTTTATTGATAGTGAAGAATACCTTCAGCAATCAATAAAATCGGGCAAGACTATCCTTGCTGAAGGAGCACAGGGATCACTACTTGATATAGATTTCGGAACATATCCTTTTGTAACTTCTTCCAACACTACTGCAGCAGGAGCCTGTACGGGTCTGGGAGTAGCTCCAAGACAGATAGGCGAGGCATTTGGTATTTTCAAGGCATACACTACCAGAGTTGGTAGCGGCCCCTTCCCTACCGAGTTGTTTGACGAAGTTGGAGAAACCATGGGACGTGTTGGAAATGAATTTGGTGCCACCACCGGAAGAAAAAGACGTTGTGGCTGGCTGGACCTTGTTGCCCTTAAGTATGCGGTTCAGGTGAATGGTATTACCCAGCTTATTATGATGAAGGGTGATGTTTTAAGCGGATTTGAAACCCTGAAAGTTTGTACTGCCTATAAATACAAAGGAGAAAAAATAACGCATTTACCTTATAATATCGAGCCCGAAAACGTTGAACCTGTCTATACCGAAGTAAAAGGCTGGAAAGAAGATCTGACCAAACTCACGGACTCATCAGATCTTCCAAAGGAATTCAATGATTATGTTGATTTCCTCGAGAAAGAACTTGAAGTTCCTATCAGGATGGTTTCGGTAGGACCCGATAGAAAACAGACTATCGAAAGATAAAATTAAAAAGCCCCACGATGTAGCGTGGGGCTTTTTTCATTAGGATAACTTCTCTTTTTCAATAATATCCTACATACTGCTATCTTCTACAATAAAGAGACTTGCGATAGCAACTGCTGTTTCAGCCGTAATGGGCTCATCAAAAGCCTGTGTGACTGCTGCATTTAGGTCACCTACAATATCATTAGCATAAGTTAAACCTGTAAGGTCCACTCCTCCCTGGGTCACATTCTCTTCGCCATTATATACGGCCTGAGTTGCTTCGGGCATACCATCGCCTCGCATACTTCCGGTGATCCAGCCATCAAGTCCGCGTATTCTTCTTATTTCTGAAGCATGACGTGCCTCTACAGAATGGATCTGAAGGGCTGGTTCCAGAAATGGCGTGTTCATAAGATTTCCGGCCTGTCCTTTATAAGCTCTAACTCCTGTATCTTCAAAAGCCTGGGCTAAAGCCAGCAATTGGGCATAAGCGGTCTCCTGACCTATTCCATTTTCATTGAACGGATCAAAAGCTCCATCGGCAGTGAAATCAAATGTTGGTTTTTCAACCGGAGTAACCCCGGCTCCCTCTAAACCTGCTTTAAGAAAATCAACATGTGCAGATTCATGTTTGGAAATTTGCATGTAGGCTGTCTCTGCTCTGGAATATCCACTCAATACTCCTGAGTCTAATGCCTTAATGTAAAATTCAGCTTCCAGATACTCCAGTGTCAGCGCAAGTTGTAAAGCATCTACTGCAGAGTTTTCCTGGAACATGGTCGCTGCATTCATCTTATTAGAAGCCAGACCAAAAGGTACGGCAGCCATCGCAGCTTTTTTTCCAAAAGAGGAAAGGGTATTAAACATTTCCCGTCTGGAAGTAGATTTAGTGGTTAATTTTTCGGATGTAAAATCATCCAATAATTTTATAATACTCATAATATATTTTTTTCAGGTTAATAGATATAGATTAGGATCCTGTCATTGGTTCCGGTAGATTGTTAGCAGTAAATTCGGTAGTAATGAATCCACCTGCATCGGAAAGCACCGTACCCGGATCGTAAGCCAGGTCCAATCCGTTTTCATCTATTACATCATCCCCGGCAAAATCAGCCGATTCAGGATTAATCAAAGATCTGATCGCTGAAGCGTGTCTGGCCTCTACAGAAACAATCTTACCAGCAAGGGTAAGATAGGTGGCACTTGCAATTCGGTCTCCGGCGCCATTGTATGCACCCACTCCGGTATCTTCCAGCAATTTTGCTGTTTCAAGAACCGATGTCCTGTCATCAAAATCTATGGAGGAAACATCGAATTCAAGATCTGGCAGAGTATTTTCTTCTCCAGCAGCGGCAGTAATTGCGGCCTTAAAGAAATCCCTATGAATTACTTCATGGTTATATAAATCGTCGAAGATTTGTTTTTCTTCATCAGATGCTCCCGAATAATAAGCTCCAGCTCGCACCTGGGTATAGAAGGCTGCTTCCAGCTGTTCAAGGGCATAAGCATAATTAAGGATTCCTACATCTCCGCTTCCAAGGTCAAATACTTCTGAATCTGGATCGGGATCTGGCATAGGATTTTCTCCCCCTACTTCTCCTCCTGGATTAAACAAATCATCTTCACTACATGAATACAGTAAAAAACCTGAACCGGCCAATCCCAGTCCACCGAGCTTTAAGAATTTCCTTCGGGAATTCATTTTTGAATTTTTGGAAGATGCTTCAACCACATCAACCTTCACTAAGGGTTTTTTCATAATCTAAGATTTTAGTTTCATAGAAACATACGGACGAGAAGAGGTTCTGGTTTTTTAACAATAGTTAAGCTTATCTTAAAGCCAGTGATATTGGGAAAGCTTTAGGCATTACAGACAATAATTAATTTTTATTTAAGATGAATTTTTTGAGTTCTTAAGGTCTATTCGGCTCGAAACACCTGATCAGATCAATGGATTTTTGTGTACTTTTGAAAAAAAATAAGCTTGTTTAAACAGTATTTTCCTTTATTTATTTTTGTCTTCGCCTTTCCTTTAATGACATTCGCTCAGGAATCACAGGAGATCAATTACGATTCTGACAGGACCCTCAAAAATGAGGAACGCTATCCCGGAGCCCTTATTCTGAGTAAAGTGGATAATCAGGTGTATTTTGATCACGATGGTATAGAGGTATGGTGTGACAATGCCGTTTTCTATAAAGAGGCTAATTTCTTCAAGGCTTACGGAAATATCAGGATGAAGCAGGGTGACAGTGTAAGTATGACCAGTAATTATGCTGAATACAACGGAAACACTGAATTTGCCTTTGCCAGCGGAAATGTTTCTATGAAACGGCCTCAAACCACTCTCGAAACCGACAGTCTGTTCTTTGACCGAATAAAACAGCAGGCCTATTACAGAAGCGGAGGAAAAGTTACCGATACCGCCAGTGTGCTTACCAGCCAGATTGGGCGCTATTTTATGGAAGAGGATAAATACAGCTTTATCAATGATGTGGTAGTGACCAACCCTGAATATACCATCAATTCTGAACAGCTGGACTTTTATTCAGAATCGGGCCACGCCTATCTTTATGGGCCTTCTACCATAAAAAGTGAAACCAGTACGGTCTATTGTGAGCGGGGATTCTACGATACCCGTGCCGATAATGGCTATTTTGTTAAGAATTCACAGATAAATTATGACAACCGTATCCTTAAGGGAGACAGTCTTTATTTTAATCGAGAGAACAGTTTTGCTTCAGCCACGAATAACATCAGGGTAATAGACACGATTAACGATAGCCGGGTAACCGGTCATTATGCGGAAGTCTTCAGAGATAAAGATTCAGTATTTATAACCAAAAGAGCACTGGCCGCCAGCCTTCAGGATAAAGATTCCCTTTTCATTCATAGCGATACCATTATGATTACCGGGAAACCCGATAAGCGCGTTATCAGAGGCTTTTATGATGTGAGGATCTTCAAGAGCAATATGAGCGGACGTAGTGATTCCATTTATTCAAATCAGGAATCAGGGCTTACTAAACTTATCAATCTCAATCAGGACGGAGGACAAAAGAAGCCGGTGTTATGGTCGGGCGAAAATCAGATGACCGGAGACAGTATTCACCTGATGAGTAATACCAAAACTGAACAGCTGGATTCTTTACTGGTTTTTGACAATGCTTTTCTTATTCAAAAAGACAGTATTGAAGGCTTTAACCAGGTAAAAGGAAAAATTCTGACGGGATATTTTCGCGACAATGAGCTATACGAAGTCATCATAGATAAGAATACCGAAACGCTCAATTACATGCGAAATGATAATGATGACCTTATAGGCATCAATAAAGCACTTGCCAGTTCTATCAGGATATTATTCCAGGATAGAGAGATACAGGACATCTATTATTATAACCAGATAGACGGAAAACTCACTCCTGAAGCCGACTTCCCTCCCAATGCCCGGGAATTGAAAGGCTTTAACTGGCGGGGCGAAGAACGAATTACGAGTAAAGAGGGACTGTTTGAAGGCCAGCCGGAACCTGAACTAATTAAGATCCAGGGAATACCGCTGCCGGATGAACCTGATGAATTCTTTGAAGAAAGAGAAGAGGATGACTTACTACTCAATGAAAATTCCAGGCTTAAACCAGATATATTGAAGAACCGGGATGCCGACAGTCTGAAATTCAAAACTGAAAAGATCAGGGACAGCCTGAAACCGGAGAAAAGCAAGGATAGCCTGAAAAAGGATATTCAGGAATTAAAGGAAGCCGGAAATACCAAAAAGAAGGATCAATAATTTGAAGGAAGATTTTTTAAAATATCAGGCTCAAACCACTCCTCACCCCCTGGCCCTGGAAGTTTCACATGCAAAAGGATGTTATGTTATTACTACCGACGGAAAAAAGCATATGGATTTTGTTGCGGGAGTTTCGGCATGCAGCCTGGGCCACTCCCATCCAAGAGTGGTTAAAGCTATCAGGGAACAGGCTGAAAAGTACCTGCACGTGATGGTTTACGGCGAATACGCACAAAAACCGGCGGTAGACCTGACAAAGTTGCTGGCTGAAAAATTACCAGACCCACTAAACAAGACCTACCTGGTAAATTCGGGAACCGAAGCCATTGAAGGCTCTATGAAACTTGCCAGAAGGGCGACTGGAAGAACTGAGATCATTGCGGCAAAAAAGGCATATCATGGAAATACCATGGGATCCTTGAGCCTTATGGACTATGAGGAAAGAGTAAAACCATTCCGCCCCCTGCTGGGAGATATTTCTTTCATTGAATTCAACAACGAAGGGGATCTTTCAAAAATCACTGACAGGACTGCAGCCGTAGTGCTGGAAACCATTCAGGGAGGAGCAGGTTTTATCATGCCTGAAAATGATTATTTAAAAAAAGTAAAGGCCCGATGTGAAGAGGTTGGAGCATTGCTTATACTTGATGAGATCCAACCAGGCTTTGGAAGAACAGGTAAACTATTCGGTTTTGAGAATTTTGATGTAGTCCCTGATATAGTAGCGATGGGCAAAGGTATGGGGGGAGGCCTGCCAATCGGAGCATTTTCAGCTTCAGAAGAACTTATGGACCTTTTGACGGACAATCCTAAACTTGGCCATATTACCACTTTTGGTGGAAATCCGCTTATAGCCGCCGGTGCCATGGCTACACTTCAGGAGATCACCGAAACAAACCTGATGCAGGAATCCCTCCAGAAGGAAAAATTATTCAGAAAACTCTTACATCATTCTTTAATAGAAGAAGTCCGTGGGAAAGGACTTATGCTGGCTATCATTCTAAAATCTGCAGAAATTGCCGACCGTCTGGTCCTTGAAGCCAAAGAGAATCAGCTCATCCTCTTCTGGTTATTATACGAAAAACGGGCTGTGCGCATCACTCCGCCACTAATCATTTCTGACGAAGAAATAGTGAAAGGTTGTGGCATTATTATTGACATACTGGATAATATAAAAGAGGAGATGGCCGGGTGTTAATTAATTTGTTAACAACAATATAACACTTTTCCCAAATCGCTTTCAATCATTTATAACTTTAGTTCAGTAGAAATCCCTAAATCCGTCTCTTATGCAGTTAAGCCATAACGAAGAAGATAATTTCTCACTTGCCCGCTTCGAATCTATGCTGAAAACCAACGATGTTTTGTTCTTTGATTCCAACGAATTTGAGAATATAATACATCATTACCTGGAGAACGGAAAGATTTCACTAGCCAAGAAAGCCGTAAAAATGGGCCTTGCCCAGCATCCCACTTCTGTAAACTTAAAGTTGTTCAAAGTGGAGATCCTTGTTTTTGAGGATAAACTGGATCTCGCTGATGGAATTTTGAACGAATTAAAAGACCTGGAAGCTTCCAATGAAGAGATCTATATCCAGAAAGCACAGATATACTCTAAAAGGGATATGCATCAGGAAGCCATAAAAATGCTGGAGGCCGCATTGGAGATCACTTTGGAAGATGCTGAAATATTCTCCCTTATAGGAATGGAATATCTTTTTCTTGAGGATTTTGAAAATGCCAAATATAGCTTCATGAAATGCCTTGAAGCCGATGAAGAGGACTATTCTGCATTATACAATGTGATGTACTGTTTCGATTTTCTTGATCAGAAGACAGAAGCCATTGAATACCTTAACATGTATCTAAACAAATTTCCTTATTGTGAAGTTGCATGGCATCAGGTAGGAAAGCAATATTTTGACCTGAAAGAATACAACAAAGCCCTTGCTGCATTTGATTTTGCCATTATTAGTGACGACAGGTTTGTGGGTGCTTATCTTGAAAAAGGGAAGGTACTAGAGAAACTGAAGCGCTATAACGAGGCTATAGAAAATTATAATATCACACTTGAACTGGAAGATCCGACGTCTTTTGCTTATTTAAGGATAGGAAAATGCTTTGAAAAGCTTGGCTGTGATGAACTTGCTTTAAAAAATTACAAACAAACGGTGCATGAGGATCCCTTGCTTGATAAAGGCTGGATTGCCATTACCGATTTTTATATCAAGAAACTGAATTTTCAGAAAGCTCTTTATTATATCAATAAAGCCATCAATATTGATGAAGAGAACGTACTTTACTGGAAACGATATGCCAAGATCAACAACAGGCTTAATTTCTTTGAGGAAGCCGAGCATGGCTATAAAAAGAGCCTTGAATTAGGCAATTATGAGTTGGAGACCTGGATAAGACGTTGCGATATCCTTATCGGACTCGGGGAATATGAAACTGCCATTAGCAGTATGCTGCAGGCTCTTGAATTCTATCCCGACACCGCAGAGATCGAATACCGTCTTGCCGGGTTATTTTTCTCTACAAATAATGGAGAAAAAGGATATTTTCACCTGAACAACGCCCTGAAAATTGACTCGGAATATTATATCATTATCGAAGAACTGTTTCCGAATATTTTTAACAGAAAAAGCGTCAAACAAATTATAAATTCCTTCGTAAAGCTCTCTTAGTAATTTTGCTACCTTTGGGCGAAATCATAAAAAGAGAAGATGCAGCGAAGTTTTTTGGACTACCTTACGGTCACTCTTAAGGGAATGGCCATGGGGGCAGCCGATGTTGTCCCGGGAGTATCGGGAGGAACCATAGCCTTCATTTCAGGAATTTACGAAGAACTTATTTCTACCATTAGTGGCGTGAAACCTTCCCTGTTTTCCATCTGGAAGGAAGAGGGTTTTAGAGCTATGTGGAAAGAACTAAACGGAAACTTTATCCTTGCTCTTTTTTGTGGGATCCTGATAAGCCTTTTTAGCCTGATGCGGCTGGCAAATTACCTGCTGGACACCCACCCTGTACTCATATGGTCGTTTTTCTTCGGCCTTGTACTCGCCAGCATCTGGTTCGTTGCAAAACAGATCCCTAAATGGAACTATAAGATTATTCTAGCCCTATCCATTGGTGCGGCTACGGCTTATTATATAGTGAGTTTACCTCCCCTTTCAGCAAATTCGAGCTACCTGTTTCTATTTTTCGCCGGTGCCATAGCTGTTTGCGCAATGATTTTACCAGGAATTTCCGGGGCTTTTATACTTGTTCTTTTAGGAGCCTACAAATCTGTGACCGAAGCTGCTCACGATTTTGATATTAAAACCCTGGCAACCGTGGGGATTGGAGCAATTTTCGGTTTACTTACCTTTTCCCGAATCTTAAAATGGCTTTTTGTCCATTATAGCAGTATCACCCTTGCCGTATTAACAGGCTTTATTGCCGGTTCCCTGAACAAGATATGGCCCTGGAAAGTAGTACTGGAAACAGCCATATATGGTGATAAGGAAGTCGTTCTAAGGGAGGCGTCCGTTCTTCCGTGGAACTTCAATGGTGATCCGCAAACAACCTATGCGGTATTACTTATGCTCGCTGGTTTCTTCCTGATCATCATTCTTGAAATGCTTGCCTCTAACAAACCTGATTCGGCCGATGCAGCAGACTAGAACCATAACTGATAAGATCCTCCTTGTATTAAAGGGCCTCGCTATGGGCGCCGCGAACAAAGTTCCCGGAGTTTCTGGTGGTGTAGTGGCCTTTGTGGCCGGGTTTTATGAGGAGTTCATATATTCTCTGCAAAAAGTAAATCTTAAAGCCCTGAAACTCCTCACTGCGGGTAGGTTTAGGAGTCTGTATCAGTATCTAAACGGCAAGTTCCTTGGATTGTTAATCCTTGGGATGCTCATTAGTTATTTCAGCGTTTCAAAACTCCTCGATTATCTGATTATTCATTACGAATTATACGTGTGGTCGGCTTTCTTTGGAATGATCATCGGTTCTATTTATTATATCAGTAAGGATTTTGATGATTGGGACAGGAATTCACTAATCTTCGCTATCCTTGGAATTATTGGCGGAATGGCTATAAGCTTCCTGGAACCTGCCAGAGAGAATGATAATCTTTGGTTTGTATTTGTATGTGGAATGATCAGCGTATCGGGTATGACGCTCCCCGGACTCTCCGGAAGTTTTATTCTTATTCTTTTAGGAAATTATGTGCTTCTACTGGTAGATTCGGTTAATGCTCTTTACGACACCATCGCCGAAATTCTTCTGTGGGATTTTAGTTTTATGGCCGATGAAGAGAGACTAAGAATGCTGCAAGTACTAGTGGTATTCGCCGCCGGATCTCTCGCCGGCCTTGTTTCGCTTTCCCATCTCCTGGGATATGTGCTTAAAAAATATAAAAAGGAAACCTTCGCCACCATAATAGGTTTTATAACCGGTTCCCTTGGAGTCGTCTGGCCATGGAAAGAAAAGATATTCAAGACTAATGAGCTTGGTGAGGTTCTAATAGACCGGGAAGGCAATAAAATAATTGATAATTATGACAGGTACTGGCCTGAATTTGACATTTCACAAACCTGGCTTGCTATATTTTTTATTGTTATTGGAATATTCATGGTATTAGGCCTTGCCTGGTATGAAAACAAAAATCATCGTAAATGAGAACCTTCGGACTTCTTGGCAGAAACATAGACTATTCCTTTTCCAGAAAATATTTTTCAGAAAAATTTGAGAAGGAAAATATAGATGCCGAGTATAAAAATTTCGATCTGGCTTCTATTGACGAATTACCTGCAGTTCTTAAAAACAATATCATTTCAGGACTTAATGTCACTATACCCTATAAAGAGGAGGTTATTCCTTTTTTGGATTATTTAGATCTACATTCCAGGCAGATAAAGGCTGTAAATACCATCAAATTTGAAAAGGACGGCAGTCTTTGTGGCTACAACACCGATTACTGGGGTTTTATGGGATCACTGGAACCTTTTTTAAAACCTTATCATAAAAAAGCGCTCATCCTTGGTACCGGTGGAGCTTCCAAAGCTATCGCCTACGCATTAGAGCTTTTAGAGATCGAATATAAGTTTGTGTCCAGAAAAAAGGCCGCTAACATATTTTCTTACGATGAGCTTAACCGGGAGATCATGGAAACCTATACCATTGTTATAAACTGTACACCTCTCGGGACCTTTCCGAAAGTAGATCAATACCCCGCGATTCCCGTTGAATATTTCTCCAAAGACCATCTCATCTTTGATCTTGTTTACAATCCTTCAGAAACAAAACTCATGCAGCTTGGCAGGGAAAAAGGAGCCACATGCCTTAACGGATTAAGGATGCTGGAACTTCAGGCAGAAAAGGCCTGGGAGATATGGAATTCTTAATTCATATCAATAAATAGCCGCTTTCAGGCCCACAAATAAAACCAATCGCTTGCCCAATTTTAGGGGAGTTGTTATCTTTCAACTTTAATTGACTATGAAGAACCCTAACATTGAAAGATATGTCTCAACAAGAAAATGAAAATAAGAAAAAAGGACTTTCGGAAGAAGAGGTGAATAAGGCTGAAAAGGCAAAGAAAACTTCTGAAGAAAGTGATGAAAAAATGGCGGCGGAGTCTGTTGATGACCAAACAAAAAAGAGCATAGAGAATACTTCAGATAATTCCGATAAATCAACCACTGCAAAAACTGAAGAGGAATCTACCGATCACGAAGATGCCATGTTAGATGAATCGGCGGCAGGCAAGGCCACTTCTGATCAAAAGGCTCGGGAAAAGAAAGATCCCGATTCAGATCCTTATACCCATTTGGAGGAAAAAGAAGATGCTGAAAATCCGTTTTTCAAAGAACCTGAAATTTCAGAAGAGGTAAAGAAGGAAGAAAAGCCAAAGGCAAAGAAAAAGGTATCCGAATCTACAGATCATGAGGATGCCATTGTTTCCGAATCGGAGACGGGCCGTAAAAGCAAGAAAGAAGATGATGATGACGATGATGACCTGGATAGCGATATTGGTGATGCGGTAGTTGGGGAGAACAAAAAATCTTCTGGAAACCACGAAGAAGATATGGATAGTGCGGTAGCTGAAGACAGTGAAGATGAAAGCGCCAACGAACGCCATGATATAGAGAAGAAAGATTATCATTCCATGAGCAAGGAAGCCCTTGCCGACGAACTGGAAAGACTTCTAAAAAAAGAAAAGGTTCAGGCTATAAAAGAGCACGTTGCCGAGATAAGGGCTGAATTCAATGCCAAGTTCGACGAGGAAATGGAGGAAAAAAAGGAAGAGTTTCTGGCCGATGGCGGAAATATTATAGACTTCCACTACTCTACTCCTCTTAAGAAACGTTTCAATTCCCTTTATTTCGATTATAAAGAAAAGAGAAATAATTACTATAAACGTCTTAAAAAGGATCTTAACGAAAACCTTCAGAAGAGACTGGAGATAATTGAAGAGCTAAAAGGTCTTATTGATGTAGAAGAGAATATCAATACTACTTACAATCATTTCAAGGAGATCCAGGACAAATGGCGTACGGCAGGCCCAATTCCGCGAGATAAATACAATAACGTATGGAATACCTACCATCACCACGTAGAGAATTTTTATGACTTCCTACATCTTAACAGGGAGTTCAGGGATATGGATTTCAAACATAACCTGGAGCAGAAGTTAAAGGTAATAGATCGCGCAGAAGAATTGCTGCAGGAGAAAGATGTAAGCCGCGCTTTCCGTGAACTACAGATGCTGCACAAGATGTGGAAAGAAGAGCTGGGACCTGTAGCCAAAGAATATCGGGAAGATATATGGGACAGATTCAGTACGGCTACAAAAAGGATCCACGACAAAAGACAGGAATATTTTGATCAGCTTGATGAGCAGTATGAAAAGAACTGGGAGAAGAAGCAGGAGATCATTGAAAAAATCAGGGAAATAGCCGATCAGGATTTTGACAGTCATAATAAATGGCAGCAAAAGATCAAGGAGATCGAAGCTTTAAGAGAGGAATTCTTCAATGCCGGCAAGGTACCAAGAAGCAAGAACCAGGAAACCTGGAATGCCTTTAAGGAAAATGTTCGCCGATTCAACCGTAAAAAGAATGCTTTCTATAAGAACCTTAAAAAGCAGCAATACGAGAATCTTGAAAAGAAAAAGGAACTTATTCAAATCGCGGAAGACAATAAAGACAGTGAAGATTTCAAAACTGTCACTCCTTTGATGAAAAAGATACAGGCCGACTGGAAAAAGATAGGTCACGTTCCTAGAAAGGATAGCGACAAGGTCTGGAAACAGTTCAAAAAAGCATGTAATCATTATTTTGACCGTCTCCACGCCCAGCGTAATGAAGACAATAAAGAAGAACTGGAAGCCTTTGACAAGAAAAAAGAAATTCTTGATAAGTTAAAAAGCATAGAACTTTCAGGAAAGAAAAAAGAAGACCTGGCCAAGATCAAAGAACAGATCAACGCCTGGAAAGAAATTGGGAAAGTACCTCATAACAAGCGCTTCATAGAAGGTAAATTCAATAAAGCACTGGATCAGTTATTCAAAAAAATGGATATCGATAATACCAAGGCCGAGATGATGAAGTATGAGAACAAGGTTCAGGCCCTGGATGATGCAGATGATGATAATAAGATCAGGAACGAGCATTACTTCCTTACCAAGAAAATTGAGGAAACCAAGGCTGAAATCAGACAGCTGGAGAACAACCTTCAGTTTTTCTCTAATGTAGAGGATGACAATCCTCTGGTTCAGGAAGTACACAAGAATATTGAGAATCATAAGGCCGATCTTGAGGTCTGGGAAGAAAAGCTCAGAAAGATCAAATCGCTTTACTAAAACCATAAATATGCTTTGCAGTTTATGCAACGGCACTACCCGAAATTTTGAAGTCATTAATGAACGGGAGTACCACCAATGTATAAACTGCAAGGCTGTTTTACTTTCTCCGGAATCGTATCTAAGCCCTCAGGAAGAAAAATTCAGGTATCGCCTTCACAACAACGATATTAATGATCCAGGTTACATTGAGTTTGTAAGTCCTGTTATTAACAAAATCAAATCTGATATTTCTCCAGATTCAATTGGCCTCGATTTTGGCTGTGGCACAGGTCCCGTAATAGCTTCTGAACTTGAAAAATCAGGATACGACATTCAATTGTATGATCCTTATTTTCAACCCAACCAGAAACTGCTGAAAAAACAGTATGATTTTATTATCTGTTGCGAGGTGATGGAACATTTTCAAAAACCGTTTGAAGAATTCAACTTATTGAGATCTCTTCTAAGAACTGGCGGAAAACTCTACTGCAAAACCGAAGTTTGGAATGATGCTATTGATTTTCAGGGATGGCATTATAAGAATGATCTCACTCACGTTATTTTCTATAATCGTGAAAGCATTTTATGGATAAAGGAAAACCTTCAATTTTCTTCGGTAGATATTTATGAGGAATTGATGGTTTTCACCAAATGATCACAGCTTCTTTGCTTCATTCCAGAAAACATCCATTTCTGCGAGGCTCATATCCTTTAAATCTTTATTACTTTCCTTGGCTTTGTCCTCGAGATATTGGAACCGTTTGATGAATTTCTTATTGGTTCGCTCCAGAGCATTTTCAGGATTCACTTTCAGGAATCTGGCATAATTGATCATTGAGAACAGAACATCTCCAAATTCAGCTTCTATTTCGTCCCTGTTATCAGTCTTTACCTCATGCTGAAGTTCTTCCAGTTCCTCTTTTAGTTTTTCAAAGACCTGCTGAGGTTCTTCCCAGTCGAAGCCAACACCGGCCACTTTATCCTGTATTCGATTTGCTTTAACCATCGCCGGTAAAGATCGTGGCACTCCTTCCAGCACGCTTTTCTTACCTTCTTTCAATTTTAAATTTTCCCAGTTCTTCTTCACCTCCTCTTCATCAGCAACCTCAATATCTCCGTAAATATGGGGGTGGCGATCTACTAGCTTATCACAAATACTGTTAGCAACATCAGCTATATCAAAATCGTTGGTTTCGCTTCCTATTTTTGCATAGAAAACGAGGTGAAGCAACACATCTCCCAACTCCTTTTTGATCTCATCCATATCCTTGTCCAGGATCGCATCTCCAAGTTCATAGGTCTCCTCAATTGTAAGATGTCTTAAAGACTCCATGGTCTGTTTCCTGTCCCAGGGACACTGTTCCCTGAGTTCGTCCATGATGGTCAATAATCTGTCAAAGGCTTTAAGCTGATCTTCTCTGGAATTCATAGCTGTATTTTGATTTTGGTAAAAATAAAACTTAGCAGATGGAAAACAGGATTATTTCCAACAAAAAAAGTCCTTCATTGCTGAAGGACTTTACTTTTGGGTGGATGATGGGTTTCGAACCCACGACCTCCGGAACCACAATCCGGCGCTCTAACCAGCTGAGCTACAACCACCATTTGATTAGCGGTTGCAAATGTAAGTTATTTGAACAATTTCGCAAAGAAAAAATTTCAATTAAATAAGGTCAAATACCGAATCAACAGCCACCATTCTTTCTACATTAAAGCCTTCAGCGTGTTCTGTATTGATAAGCCTGCCCATGTCTCTTGCCCGGTAAGTAATGCTATCCAGAAAGTTACTGCTGGAAATCGGGGTTTCAGGCTCCTTGCTGTTCTCGTCATAGAACTGGGATGAATAAGCCAGAACCGATTCCAGTTTTTTATCGATATAACCTGAAATATCCACCACAAAATCGGGTTTCAGGTTTTTCCACTGTATATAATGAAATACATGTTTTGGTCTCCAGGCTTCCTGTTTCTCGCCGTCAAGGTTGGTTTCTATCTTTATTAGCCCACTAAGAAAACAAGCCTCACTAACCAGCTTCGCTCCTTTCCCATGGTCTATATGCCGGTCTTCAACCGCATTACAGAGCACGATCTCCGGCCGATATTTCCTGATCATCTTAACCACTTCCAGTTTATGGGCTTTATTATTCTCAAAAAAAGCATCACTGAATTCGAGGTTTTCGCGCACCGAAACTCCGAGTATCTCAGCAGCGGCTTTCGCTTCTTTATCCCTGATTTCCGCAGTTCCCCTAGTTCCAAGTTCTCCGCGTGTAAGATCAAGAATCCCCACTTTTTTTCCGCGATCCACCTCCTTGGCGATGGTGCCTGAACAGCTTAATTCTACATCATCGGGATGTGATCCCACTGCCAGTATATCTAATTTCATAAAATTATATTTCTAATTTTTGATTACTTTTTTAATGGCCTGTTCCAGATCTGCAATAAGATCTTCGGTTTCCTCGATCCCTACCGAAAACCTCAACAGGTTATCTTTTATACCCTGCTTATGTCTTTCCTCAGGGCTTAACAATCCGTGTGAGGTCTTCGAAGGCAAAAGGATAGTGCTTTCAACACCTGCAAGGCTCATAGAAGGCTTTATAAGATCCAGAGCTTTCATAAACTCGGAAGCATCAGTACTTTCTTTCAATTCAAAAGAAAGCATTCCTCCGTATCCATTCATTTGTCGAGTGGCAAGTTCATGATCTGGATGATCCTTCAATCCCGGATAATACACCTGGGTTACTTCAGCATGTGAGTTTAAAAATTCAGCCAGTTTCATAGCATTCTCATTCTGGGCTTTCACTCGAAGTCCCATGGTCTTCAAACTCCTCTCCAGCAGCCATACGGTATAATCACTCAGACTTCCACCAAGATTTTTGGCCATATGGAAGATTCGACTGATATTTTCTTCTGAAGATATCACTGTGCCAGCAAGAATATCACTATGACCTCCCATATACTTGGTTGCAGAATGTATCACCACATCGATCCCAAAATCTATCGGGTTCTGGTTTACAGGAGATGCAAAGGTATTATCTATCATGCTCACAAGTCCATTTTCCTTTGCCAGGCGGGCAACGCCTTCCATATCGGTAATCTTCAATAATGGATTTGAGGGAGTTTCAATATAGAGAAGTTTCGTGTTTTCCCTTATTTCTGCAGCTAGTGAATCGATCTTGGCATCTTTGGCAAAACTATATTCAATCCCGAATTTGTCAAATTCTTCGGTCACCAGATTACTGGTGCCTCCATATAAAGAATCCTGAAATACCACATGATCTCCAGACCTCAAAAAAGCCATCAGCGAAGTACTAACAGCCGCCATTCCACTGCCAAATATCAGCGAGGCTTCACCATGTTCAAGGGCAGCCATCTTCTTTGCCAGGGCCACCTGATTTGGAGTATTAAAATACCTGGGGTATCTTTTGGTTTCCACATCTTCAAAAGCATAAGAAGTGGACATATAAAGAGGGGAAACCGCTCCCCTGAATTCTTTATCTTCTAATTCTCCAACATGTGTGCAAATGGTATTGATCCCTTTTGATTTAGCCATAAAATATAACTTGAAAAATTTAAGGCTTAAATGTACTAAGAATTACGGGAAAATGGCCGGTTTACAAAAGAGTCTGTTTTCGTTAAAGCTATGTTGAAAGAAACTTTGAGCCATGCTTTTTTACTTAACTTTAAACTAAACATTAAAAGCACATTTATATGGGTATACTTTCTTCACTTTTAGGAAATGCGGGAGCCATTGAAAAAGAAAAGCTTCAGGAGAAATATGGAAAACTTCTCATCCCTTCAGAAGAGATCGAAGCTGGGTTCAAAATAATTCGCGATACATTCATCTTTACCAATAAACGCCTTATCCTGGTTGATGTTCAGGGAATCACCGGAAATAAGATCGAATATTTTTCGGTGTTATATAAGAGCATTACCCGTTTTAGTGTTGAAACTGCGGGAAGTTTTGACCTGGACGCCGAACTCAAAATATGGATTTCGGGAGAGCAAACCCCTTCTATTTCCAAGCGTTTTAATAAGAAAGTGGATATTTATGAGGTACAGAAGATACTCGCACAATTCACACTTTAATGCAGAAATCCAGTCCAATTACAAAGCTTCCAGAATGACTTTTCTATCTTAGCAAACCGATCAAAAAATCAAACTTAAATGAAACTTCTATTTTCCAATATAAAAGAACTTTTACAGGTAAGAGAAGAAACAATATTAAAGGTCTCAGGTGCCGATATGAAGAAGCTGCCTTCGATAAAAAATGCCTGGCTGCTGATTGAAGATGATAAAATTGAAGCCTATGGCTCCATGGATAATCCGCCGGATATCGAAGTTGATGAAAAAATAGATGCTTCCGGAAAGATTATTCTCCCAACCTGGTGCGATTCCCATACACATATTGTTTATGCGGGAAACAGGGAACAGGAATTTGCCGACCGAATAAATGGCCTCAGCTATGAAGAGATCGCAAATCGTGGTGGAGGAATATTGAACAGCGCCAAAACCCTTCAGGAAACCCCGGAGGAAGAAGTTTATAAACAGTCTGCAAAACGACTGGAAGAAGTCATTAAACTTGGTACCGGTGCCGTTGAGATCAAATCCGGTTATGGACTTACTGAAGAAGCTGAGTTAAAAATGCTTCGGGTGATCAAAAAGCTAAGAGAGAATTATGATCTACCCATAAAATCGACTTTCCTTGGAGCCCATGCCATTCCGAAAGATTATAAAGAACGACCAGGGGAATATATGGATCTTGTGATAAAGGAGATCTTGCCTAAGGTTGCAGAACAGGATCTCGCAGAATATATCGATATTTTTTGTGAAAAAGGGTATTTCACAGTTGAAGACACTCACAAACTGCTTAGTGCAGCTAAAGAGTATGGGTTAAAACCCAAGATTCATGTAAATCAGTTCAATGCTATTGGAGGCGTAAAAGCCGGAGTTGAACATAACGCCCTTAGCGTGGATCACCTAGAAGTAATGAATGATGAAGACATTGACGTTTTGAAAAACTCAGAGACCATGCCGGTTGCACTTCCCTCCTGTTCTCTTTTTCTAAGCATTCCTTACACGCCGGCGAGAAGAATTCTCGATGCCGGGCTACCTTTGGCCCTTGCTACCGACTTCAACCCGGGAAGTACACCAAGCGGAAATATGAATCTGGTTGTCTCCCTGGCATGCATAAAAATGAAGATGACTCCTGAAGAGGCAATTAACGCCGCTACCATCAATGGAGCATATGCGATGGAACTTAGCGAAACCCATGGTAGTATTTCCAAGGGGAAACAGGCGAATTTCATTTTGACTAAGGAAATTCCATCCTACACCTACCTCCCCTATGCTTTCGGAACGAATTCCATAGAGTCGGTTTATGTAAATGGTAAACTGGTTTAAGATGGAAGCATTAAAGATCTATAAACCGGCAGATATTGAAAAACTGATCTCAAAAAGAAAGGGAGAGGTTAAATTCGGAGAAAAGGTCCAGTTTGTAAGTAGCCTGGATGAACTTAAAAACACTTCTGCTCAATATGTGCTTTTAGGAATTCCGGAAGATATTGGAGTTAGGGCCAATCATGGAAAGCCGGGAACTTCAAAAGCCTGGAAAAGTCTGCTGGGAGCCCTGATAAATATCCAGGTGAACCGTTTTAATGATCCCAATAAGCTTTTGCTTTTAGGCGAACTGGAATGTAAAGGGTTCATGCAAAAAGCAGCCAATATTGATACTACAGATCCAAATTATCTTCTGAAACTGGGAGACCTGGTAAAGGAGATCGACCAAATGGTTGCAGAATTAATAGAGATAATAATTTCTGCAGGAAAGATCCCGATCATTATCGGAGGCGGGCATAATAATGCATACGGAAATATCAAGGGAGCTGCAAAGGCGACCAACGCCCCGATTAATATTATCAATATTGATGCGCATACTGATTTAAGACAACTCGAACATCGCCATAGCGGAAATGGCTTTAGTTATGCTATAGAAGGACAGTTCTTATGCAAGTATTCGGTTTTTGGGCTTCACAAGAATTATACTCCAGAATATATTTTTAAAGAAATGGATTTCTCTGAAAACCTGGAGTTTTTGCTCGCGGAAGAACTTCTTCAATTTCCTGATGAGCTTAACAGAAGGTTTCAGAAATGCATCGAGAATATTGATGATTCAAAATTTGGTTTCGAACTTGACTGCGATGCGATTGCAGATTTCCCAAGCAGTGCAAAATCCCCCTCAGGCTTTAGCATAAATCAGATAAGGAATTTTATAAATATGATTTCTAAAAATGAGAACTGTGCTTATTTTCATATTTGTGAAGCAGCACCTGATGAAATGAGTACCGGACAGGTAGGAAAAACCCTTTCCTATTTTGTGAGTGATTTTATAGCTGAATAAGTCAGGATTTGTGATCCAATCTGTTCTCTTCCGGGTTTCTTTGCCAGGGAAACCGACCTTCTATTTCCATTTCAATTGAAATACTGAGAAAAGTCCGTATTAGAACAATAACTCCCAAAGTAAGGACCTTATCCATGGTAGGTTCGGTTACCACAGTAGCAATGATATCACCAGCAACCAGTATTTCAAGTCCTAATAAAATAGCTTTTCCCAGTTCCTGTCTTAACAATTTATAAGATCGGCCTTCACTTTTCTGTTTCGAAAGAAGATACCTGGCGAGGACTAGCACTGTACCTAAAACTATGGTTAGCACACCTGCCACTTCAATGAATTTAGCCGTATAACTTATATATACTTCGATGTTTTCCATAATTTAATTTTCTTCAGAAGAAAGTTTCTGATAAACTCCATTAGTCCAGCCAAATCCATCCTGGGTAGGGTATTCACCTCCGCCACTTTCTTTAGACAGGTCTTCAACGTTATATTTTTCAAGCATTTTATAGGTACGCTGATAAACATCTTTGTTCAGTTCCAGCCATCGGGATTTAATTTCCGAAGCCAGTTCGTTCTGCTCGTAATTTTCAAGACCCTGAATGGTTATCCATTGTAAAGGTGCCCAGCCATTCGGTGCATCCCATTGCTCACCCGTTAGATAAGGAGTGGTGACCACTCCTCCAGGCTTGAGAAAGACCTCTTCAACTTTTGCCGCTACCCTTTCTGCCTGATCCTTTGTAGCCAGCTCAAAGAACAATGGATAGACTCCGGCAAGAGAATAACGCTCTGTTCTCTCCCTTTTCTTAAAATCATAGTCCATAAAATAACCTGCTTCTTCATTCCAGTGATATTTGAGAATTGCCTTTTTCCGGGCTTCTGCTTTTTGGCTGAATTCTTTTGCTTTTTCTTCCTTACCCGAAAGTTCTGCAGCCCTTGAAATAGTAACCTCCAAATTGTATAACAGCGAATTAAGGTCTACTGGCACGATATCTATTGTATGGATCGTTGAAAGATCAAACTCTCCATTTTCATCCTTATTAAGCCATCGGCTGGAGAAATCCCAGCCAGATTCGGCTCCAGCTCTAAGGTTTCTGTATACCTCCTCTTTTGTTAGTTCCGGATCTTTAGCCACTGCTCTTTCAGCAGTTTTTATGTCTTCCCTGTAACTTTCAGGTCTCGGAGTATCATTGTCGTCCCAATATCTGTTAAGGATCTCTCCGCCTTCCATCTTTACTATTCTTCTGGAAGCCTTTCCATCATTTATTTCCGAAATCCCATCCATCCAGAAACTATATTCTCGTTCAAGTTCCGGAAGGTATTCAGCCATTACATCTTCTCCCTCAGCTTCAGCCAGAACCTTTACCATCATTGCAAAAAATGGTGGCTGGGAACGTCCGAGATAATAGGTGCGGTTCCCGTTGGGAATAAAACCGTATTCATTAATGAGATAAGCGAAATTATCCACCATATTTCTAATGGTTTTAGTTTCTCCATCTTCAAGTAAACCCAGCATTGTAAAATAGCTATCCCAATAATATATCTCACGGAATCGTCCTCCAGGAACTATATATGGATTCGGAAGTGGAATAAGGGTTCCCGAAACTCTTTCATCTGACGGTCTCTTTAACACATCCCATAACTTCCTGATATGAAGTTTTATTGATGAGGAGTCGGTTTTAAACTCAAAATCATTTGCGGGAACCTTAAAATGCTGGTCTATGAATTCAAAAATAGATTCGCTCGTGGTATCATCAAGCATATTGTACCTTTGCCTTATAAGTCCCACATTATATTGAGGCACTACATCTACAAAGGTTTTACTGTCTTTAAAAACTTCTTTAGTTTGGGTATCAAAAAAAAGGTCTCCATAAAGCTCATCTGGTGGCAGTATCTCCACCTCTTCTTCCAGTGCCTTTATTTCCTGATCTGGTTCAGGACCTATTTTACAGGAAAGGAATAACAGTATAAGGAAAAGGTGAGTTAACTTAAACAGGATTTCTTTTTTCATAGGATGAAGATTTAAAGATTCATAAATATAAGTGAATTTAGAATTCTGCTTCAAGTAAGCTTTAATTGAGCGGATTTTCTAATTTTACTTAAAAAATAGATGATGCAAATTATATCCTGGAAGCCGGAATATTCCGAAGAATTCAAAAATATGAATCTCCAGTGGCTGGAGGAGTTTTTCTGGGTGGAACCTCACGATGAAGAAGTGTTGGGAAATCCAGAAAAATATATCATCAAACCTGGTGGAAATATTTTTTTAGTAAAAGAGGGTTCCGAAATACTGGGCTGTGTTGCCCTAATGAGAATGGAGAATAAAGTTTTTGAACTCACCAAGATGGCGGTAAAACCAAAACATCGAGGAAAAAAAATAGGCCAGAAACTTATGCAGCATACCCTTGAATTCGCAAAAGAAATGAAATGGGATAGATTGATAATTTATTCCAACCGCAAACTGGAAAATGCCATCCATCTTTATAAAAAATATGGTTTTAAGGAAATCCCAATTGAAGAGAATGGTCCTTATTCCCGCGGAGATATAAAAATGCAGCTAAACCTTTCTTAAATCTTTATTAATTGAATTTACGGGCCCTTCCCGGTTCTTTACCTTTATAGTAAAATTCTTACTATGAAGAAAATAATTACTTTACTCGCTTTAAGTCTCATCCTGATTGGCTGCAAAAATGAAAAAGATTCCAGAGACAAAGGCTCTTCAGAAGAGACAGCCGAAAGAATGACCGAAAAAGAAGGACAGACTCAATCAGATTCTACTACTATCCAGATTACACCGATCTCACATGCTACTGGAGTCTTTAAATGGGGTAAAACCATCTTTTATACCGATCCTGTTGGCGGTTCAGAAGTCTTTGAAGGACAACCTACTCCAGATTTTATACTAATTACCGACATTCATGGAGATCATATGAATGCGGAAACCCTACAGTCATTAGAAATAGGCGATAAAAAGATCTTCGTTCCCAAAGCTGTTCAGGAAAAATTACCTGATGAGCTCCAAAACAACCTGGTGACCATAAATAATGGAGAAACGAAGAATCATATGGGATTCAGCATAAAAGCAATTCCCATGTATAATTTACCTCAAAGCATGGATGCCATGCATGTAAAAGGACGAGGTAACGGTTATGTGCTCGAGAAAAATGGAAAAAGATTATATATCTCTGGGGATACTGAAGATATTCCCGAAATGCGAAATCTAAAGGACATAGATGTGGCAATCGTTTCTATGAATCTCCCTTATACGATGCCCGTTGATCAGGCGGCAGAAGGAGTACTTGCGTTTAAACCTAAAAAAGTGATCCCTTATCACTATCGAGGAAAGAATGGTTTTTCAGACACTGAGAAATTTAAAAAGTTAGTAAATGAAGGAGACAGCAATATAGAAGTAGAATTAATGGACTGGTATCCTGAAAAATAAAGAAGAATAAAGCTGCCTCTTGAAATTTTAATGCGAAGACTAGAAAATTTTGTATTTGGCTAATTCAAATTTAACAGTATTTCAACGCAAATATTTTTACAAAGAGACAGCTTTAAGTATTTTCATTAAATTATAATTTAAATTAAACAAAATACATTTATTTAACAATAATAATATCTAAATGTTTTGTTATATCTGATTAAAATTATTTAAAAGGAAATCTAAAAGTTAAACCTAACAGATATTTCATTCCTCCAATTTTCGCATATATCTGGATCTCACTTTAAACCTGGCAACAACTGGTAGACCTCATCTTGCACCTTGTAATCTTACTATTATCGTATGACTGAATGTAATTGACCCTATATTTAAAGAAGCGATCTGCTTTTTGATCATTTTGCTCTGATGATATAGCTGGATATTGTATCTCCTCCGGAGCGACTGAAACCTTGGCCGCCACAGACAGAAAAATAACAGATACCAGGAGAAAGTGAATTCTTTTCATCTTCATTAGATAACAGGTTCTATATAAATGACGAGGCAATTAGTCAATAGTTACACTTTTTTTCGGAATTTAACATTATCGATATAAAAAACTTACAATCAGAACATTAACCATCCATATTCAACGAAATTAAACCTTAAAGATTATGTTTTCAGGTTTTAATTTTGATATAACTTAAACATCGTCTTCAAAAGAACAGAGCATAAAAAAAGCCATTCAAAAATGGCTTTTTTAACTACAGCAAAAGCTGGTTTATTCTTCTGTTCCTAACAGGATCTTATATTCCCAGGGACCAAATTCAATGGATTTGTCAGCAGAAATTTTCATTTCAGATTGGTTCATATAATCCCTGAAATTCCCTTCTAAGTCGATGGTGAAGGAAACAGGGTTTTCACTCATATTTGCGATATAGTATAATTCCTCGCCATTCTTTTCTCTTTTAAAGGCAAGAATCTTATCATCCTGGGAGCTGGTTACATCTGTGTATGAAGCAGCATTCTTTCCTCCATTAAGTGCAGGATTACTTACTTTCAGCTCACCTAACTTTTCCAGTACAGGATAAACTTTCCCTTTTTGTTTTGGGATGGTATCTTTTTCGAAGAATTTCAGTCTTTTATCCATATCATATTCCTGCCCACTGTAAATCAAAGGCATGCCGGGTATAGTATAAGACATGGCGAGCATAGCTTCCGAAGCATCCCCCATACGTTCCTTTACCGTTCCTGCCCAGGAATTCTCATCATGATTGGTAATAAAATTCATAAGGAAATCGTCATCCTGAAAAGTAGTGTCTATCTTCTTCATATAATTATCCCAATCTTTGGCTGTCTTCTTGCCCTGGGCGATCTCATTCATCACATGATGTCCTTCCCAGTTATATCCCATATCAAAGGCATTATAAAAAAGATCCTTAGGACTTTCGGCCTCGGCCAGCATAAATACCGGCTTATATTTTTTCAAAGAATCAGCCGCTGTTTCCCAGAAATCTGTGGGTACTGAATGGGCCGCATCGGCACGATAACCATCTATGTCATGCTCCTTAACCCAGAAGATCATATCCTGGATCATTTGCTTTCTCAATTCCTGATTATCGAAATTAAGATCGGCGACATCGGTCCAACCCCATGATTCCCCTGTGTCTGGATTGATAGGGTCTATAGGCTCTCCCTTTTCATTCTGGGTATACCAGTCTGGATGATCCTCAAGCCATTGATGATCCCAACCGGTATGATTGGCTACCCAATCAAGAATAACATACATTCCATTCTCATGAGCGGTTTCAACCAGCTCATCAAAATCTTCCATATTCCCGTGCTCTTCATTCACCGCAGTGTAATCAGAAATGGAATAATAGCTGCCCAGATATTTTTTTCGTTCTTCCGGATCTTCTATATCAGCAACATCCTTTCCTCCGGTCGCCTTACGGTTCTTCATAGAGATAGGATGGATCGGCATAAGCCAGATGATCTTAACACCCAACTCCTTTAACTGAGGGATATCCTTTGTAAACGCATCAAAGGTACCTTCAGGTGAATACTGGCGAATATTTGCTTCATAGATAATGGCGGTTTCCATCATTTCGTCACTTACAGGAGCCAGGCTTACACTATCTTGATTCTCTTCTGCCAAATGATCTTTCTTGGGGTCATCTTTACAGGAGATAAAAAGCAGAACGCTTAAAAGCGCAAAGAATAATTTTTTCATTATTTATTTTTTTTAATATTAATTATTTGGATTTACCTATTGCAATTCGATCACCATCGAAGTTTGTCCTTCTATAGGAAGTGCATCCTTCAACTCCAGTGTTTTGCCGGAAAGAATTTCGGTCCCCGAAATATGTGATTTTAAACCTTCCGAATACCTGGAAAGATTAAGCTCCTGCCTTTCCTCGCTATTGTTGATTACAACCATCACCCGACCTTTTTCATTATATCGGAAGTATACATATACATTATTATCTGGTAGGTACTGAAGTAGTTTACCAAAATGTAATACTTCGCTGTTCTTCCTGTATTTCAATAATTTCCTGGTGAAAGAATGATAAGCATTTTGAAGTTTGGTTCTTCCTTCAGCGGTAAAAGCATTATTTGCATCTCCCGGCCACCCACCTGGGAAATCCCTTCTAATATCCCCATCACCCTTGCTTTTATTACCTCTCATCCCAATTTCACTTCCATAATATAATTGTGGAATTCCTCTGGTAGTAAGTATCAGGGTCATAGCGAGCTTATATTTAGCTATATCCCCGTCATAAATTTCACTTAGACGATTTGTATCATGATTCTCAGCGAAAACGAGAATATTATTGATATCCGGATAAAGAAAATCATTTACAAAATTCTCGTATGCCTTGATCATCCCACGATCCCAGGAAGCTTCATTTTCATTGAACATAACTGAAATCGCATCGTGAAGGGTAAAATCCATCACAGATGGCAGATGAGAATTATAGCTTTGAATAGCACCAATTTCACTATCCTTTTGCCAGTAGGCTATCTGAGCCTGATCGTGCATCCACACTTCTCCCACGATATTAAAACTGGGATATTCGTCCATTATGGCTTTGGTCCATTTGGCGATTCCTTCTTTATCATTGTATGAATAGGTGTCCACCCTGAAACCGTCCAGTCCTGCATACTCAATCCACCATATAGCATTTTGAATTAAATAGTTAAGCACAAGCGGATTTCCCTGATTAAGATCTGGCATGGTTCCAGTGAACCATCCGTCTACGCAATATTTGAAATCCCTGCCAGACCTGTGAGGATCGTATTGAGTGGTCATTCTATAGTTGGAATTCTCATACCCCGGGAATTGATTAAGCCAGTCGTAAGTAGGAAGATCCTTGATCATCCAGTGCTCTGCACCCCAATGATTGGTTACATAATCCATAATAAGCTTCATATCCCGCTTATGCATCTCATCGGCCAGCCTGCGATAATCCTCGTTGGTGCCATAACGAGGGTCTATTTTATATACATCGCTCTGGGCATAGGTATGGTAAGAATATGATGGGTCGTCATCGGCAAGCAACGGTGTACTCCAAAGAGCAGTAACCCCAAGATCATTTAAATAGTCGAGATGATCTATTACCCCCTGGATATCACCTCCATGCCGACCTCCCTGCTCTTGCCTGTTAGCTTTTTCCTGCATTTCAGGATGAGAATTATTTTCCGGATTGCCGTTTGCAAACCTGTCTGGCATAATCAAATAAATCACATCTGAAGCATCAAAGCCTTTTCTATCGGCTGAATTTTCCTCTCGTCCTTTTAACTCATAGGTTTGCTGAAAAGACTCTCCCCCTTCCATACTAAAATCAAGGGTATACTTTCCAGGCTTCAGTTCTCGCGAATTAACAGTTATAAAAAGGTAATTAGGGTTTTCCGTTCTGCGTATATTATTGATCACCATCGGAGCCTTTGCACTTACACGATACTCACTTATATTTTTCCCATATACCATTATTTGTAATTCTTCCAGGTGCATATCGCTCCACCAGAATGGAGGCTCTATTTTTTCAATTTGACCAAAAGAATTCGAACTCATAATTAAAGCGAGGAGATATATTAATCTTTTCATTCTAAAACTAATTAAAAAGCCCGCCCTCTATGGAACAGGCCTTCGGTTATTTAAACACTTACAGTATTGTTGGGATGTAGCTCTACATTTTTTCCATTGACGATAATCTCAAGTGAAGCTTCACCTTCAAGTGAAAATTCAGACTTCTCGTTTGTTACATTAATTTTTAGGATCCTATCTCTAAAATTGATTTTAAAGGAATAAGCGTTCCACTGCTGAGGGATTTGCAGGTTAAAGCTAAGCTTATCATCTTCAATCCTCATTCCTCCAAAACCTTCTACTATACTCATCCAGGTTCCGGCCATACTGGTAATATGGCATCCCTGCTCCACTTCCTTATTATAATCATCAAGGTCTAACCTGGAGGTTCTTAAATAAAATTCATAGGCCTGTTTCATTCTGCCTAGTAAGGCAGCCTGAATACTGTGAACACAGGGAGACAGAGAAGATTCATGTACAGTAAGGGGTTCGTAAAAATCAAAATGCTTTTCAAGTTCCTCCTTACTAAAATGGTCTTCAAAGAAATAGAAGCCCTGAAGCACATCGGCCTGTTTAATATAGCAGGATCGTAGAATTCGGTCCCAACTCCATTTCTGGTTAATAGGCCTTTGAGTTTTATCAAGTTCAGCTACCGGAATAATCTCTTTATCCAGGAATCCATCCTGTTGAAGGAATACACCATACTCTTCAGAATATGGGAAGTACATTTCCTCAGCCACCTCTTTCCATTCGGCCATCTCACCCTCATTTAGCGAGGTAAGTCCCATGATGCGATGATAATCATCTTCAAATCCGTCCTTCACCTTATCAATCATCTCCAGGCAATACTCTATACACCATTTACCTATATAATTTGTGTACCAGTTATTATGAACATTATTCTCATATTCATTTGGCCCTGTCACACCCAGGATTACATACTTGTTCTTTTCCTTGCTGAAATTAGCCCGCTGGTGCCAGAACCTTGCAATGGCGATCATCACCTCCAGGCCTTTTTCAGGGATATAATCAAAATCGCCTGTAAAGCGCACATAATTATAAATAGCAAAAACCATGGCACCATTACGATGAATCTCCTCAAAGGTGATCTCCCACTCATTATGACTTTCTTCTCCGTTCATTGTAACCATTGGATAAAGGGCCGCACCATTACTAAATCCAAGTTTAGATGCATTTTCCTTCGCCTTTTCCAGGTGATTGTACCTGTATGTAAGAAGGTTTCGCGCTACCTGCTGATCTTTCGTGGCCATGTAGAAAGGGATACAATAGGCTTCGGTATCCCAGTAAGTACTTCCCCCATATTTTTCCCCGGTGAAACCTTTTGGCCCAATATTAAGTCTGGCATCTTTCCCCAGGTAAGTTTGATTTAGCTGGAAAATGTTGAAGCGAATTCCCTGCTGGGCCATGACATCTCCATCTATGGTAATATCTGCCATCTCCCAGATTTTTGCCCAGGCCTTCTTCTGATCTTCTTTTAACTTCTCAAAACCTTTATCTACAGCTTTATCCAGAACACCGGAAGCTGCCTGAATAAGTTCCGATTCCTTATGATTCATATCGGTTACATAACCTGCATATTTAATTATAGCGGTCGTTTTCCCTTTTTGCACTGCTACCGAATAAGAAAACGAAACGCTATCCTCGCCGGTTTTTATCTCCGGCTTCTGGGAAACCTCTTTACCCTCCAGTTGAATTTCAGACTGCATATAAGTGCCTACATGAAATCCGGTTTTCAGGGTTTTTGAAACCACAAAGCCTTTTTCACTTTTGGTCTTCACCTCCAGTGTTTCCCAGAAACGTTCTTCCCAATTTGCATCGGTATTGGTGATACTTCCGTCCAGGTAAGGCTCAAATCGAATTTCAGCATCTGTACTAATAGGAGTAATCTCAAAACGTATCGCACCTAGTTCATCATCTTCTATAGACAGGAATCTTAAGGCTTTGACTTCAACCTCGATCCCGTTCGGTAAAACCGCTTCGAAGCTTCGGGCCAGATAGCCTTCCTTCATATTGAGTTCCCTCCTGAAATTTCTTACCTCCCTGCAGGTATTAAGATCAAGAGTTTCGCCGTCAACAAAAACATTGATCCCAATCCAGTTAGGTGCATTCAGCACTTTCGCGAAATATTCCGGATAGCCATTTTTCCACCATCCCACTTTGGTCTTATCGGGATAATAAACCCCTCCAATATAACTTCCCTGGAAACTGGGGCCGGAATACTGCTCTTCAAAATTAGCTCGCTGTCCCATCGCTCCATTACCTATACTAAAAAGGCTTTCTGAAGACTTCACTCTTCCTTTATCGAATCCCTCTTCTATTATTGACCACGCGTCGGGTTTTATATAATCTTGATTCATTTTTCTTTGTTTCTCAGTAATTTTTCAATAAAATCTATTTCTATTTCGGTGAAATCGGCAAAAACATGATCGGCTTCCTGTAAGACTTTCTTATCCCCGATTCCAATACTTGTCATTTCTCCTATATTAGCCGCCTGAATCCCTGCTACAGAATCTTCAAATACCACGCAATTCTCAGGCCTTGCGTTCAGTTTTTTTGCCGCGATAAGAAATACCTCGGGATCTGGCTTTGCCTTGCTTACATCGGTGCCATCAACGATTGCATCAAACCGCTTATACAGGTCTATTTTTTTCAGAATGGTTCGGGCGTTCTTACTGGCAGATCCCAGCGCAAAAGGAATATCATGTTCCTCAAGATAATCAAGGACCTTAGGCACTCCGGGAAGTATCTCACTCTTATCCATTTCATCAACATAAGAGAGATAGTTCTCATTTTTGATGGCCATCTGCCTGTTGAATTCCTCCTCAGAAAGTTCCTTATTTCCCCATTTCAATATCTTCTTAAGCGATTCTACCCTGCTTACTCCTTTTAACTGTTCGTTCTGTTCTTCTGTAAAGTCGAATCCAAGATCGTTAGCCAGTTTACGCCAGGCCAGGAAATGGAATTTCGCTGTATCTACAATTACTCCATCAAGGTCAAAGATGAATGCCTTATGATTGATCATCTATATTAATTCTTTTATGTGTTTGAACTCTTAGTGTTAAAAGTCCTGATAAGATCATGGAACATCCGCCCACGATTAGTGCATAGATTGGTTCACCATTAAATAATTCCTTAACCAGAAAACCTAAAATTGTTGCAGCGACGATCTGAGGTATAACAATAAAGAAATTAAAAACACCCATATAATATCCCATTTTAGCTGAAGGCAAAGCTCCTGAAAGCATCGCATAAGGAATAGACAGAATACTTGCCCAGGCAATTCCAACTCCAATCATCGCCAGTAGCAAGCCCACTTTATCACTTAAGAAGTAAACTGAGATCAATCCTATTCCTCCAAAGGTTAGCGCAAGCAAATGGGTTACTTTATTGCTGGTTCTTCTGGCCAGCACCGGCAGTAGAAAAGCTACAGCCGCCGCCACACCATTATAAACTGTGAACATCACCGTCACCCAGTCGGCAGCATCATTATAAAGCTCAGAAGTGGTATCGTTGGTTCCAAAAACATGACCGGTTACAGCCGGCGTTGTATAGATCCACATAGAGAAAAGGGCGAACCAGGAAAAGAACTGCACCCAGGCCAGTTGTTTCATGGCAGGAGGCATATTCAACATATCGGTAATTATGATAGTGAAGCCATTTCGCACCTCATTCTTTCTAAGCTGTGAAACCACCATAAAGAGAACCCCGGCTATGATAAGACCTACAAAAAGAATATATAATTCTTTAGTAAGTTCATTGGTATAAATAAGGAAAGTTACTATTCCCCCTATCACGGCCATTACAACTCCTGATAAGAACTGACTACTGATATTTTTGGATTTGTCAATAACCTCAACTCTTTCCGGTTTAGCCTTAATCTTTTCTTTTTCAAAAGCTTCAAGCTCTTCCGGCGAATATTCCCTGGAACGTATCACTGTCCACATAACAGCTAAAAAGAAAACAATACCTCCTACATAGAAGGACCATTTTACAGAATCTGGAATAATCCCTTCAGGTGCCGTATTACTAATCCCGAACCAGTTAGTGAACATGTAAGGAAGCAGTGAACCCACAACGGCTCCAACCCCAATAAAAAAGCTTTGCATTGCAAAGCCCAGGGTTCGTTGCCTGTCGGGCAGATTATCTCCTACAAATGCCCGAAACGGTTCCATTGAAATATTAATGGAAGCATCCATGATCCATAAAGTACCAGCCGCAACCCAAAGAGTTGGCGAATTAGGCATTATGAATAAAGCGATGGAGGATAAAATAGCACCTATAAGAAAATAAGGTCGTCTACGACCTAATCTGGTCCAGGTACGATCACTGAAATAACCTATAATTGGCTGTACCACCAGCCCGGTAACAGGAGCGGCGATCCAGAGTATAGGAATCTCTTCTACACTCGCACCAAGGGTTTCAAAAATTCTTGAGGTATTGGCATTTTGCAGGGCAAAACCAAACTGGATTCCAAGAAACCCGAAACTCATGTTCCAGATCTCCCAGAAACTTAACGTTCTTTTACGCATATCGTAAGTTTTTTAATTACGATAAGCACTATGACTTATCAAAACTTAATAAATATAGGAAGTAAAAATATAAGTCTTGATAAATTTCAATTATGGCAAATATAGAGATTTTTTAAAATGAACGTAGTTTATTTACGATTTTGTTGAATTTCTGGTAACCAATCCCGTCTCAACTATAATAGTCTTATACTTCTCATCTTCAGCCGGTGTATTTTCCAGTTTTTCTATCAGCATCCTGGCAGCCTCTTCTCCCATACGCGTACCATGTTGGCTTACGGTAGTAAGACTCGGAATAAATCTTTTTGAAAGTTCTCCATCTGTGAATCCTATTACCGAAACATCATCTGGCACTTTCTTCCCATTTTCCTGAATTGCCTTGATCGCTGAAATTGCAAAATGCTCATTCACCGCAAATACCCCGTCAATATCCTTGTCCTTAAGAAATCTCTCGATTTCGGCTTCGCTTTCATCCATTTCTTCAATCTTAAGTATAAGGCTTTCATCAACATTAAAGAAATTATCCTTAAGAGCGGTTTTATAACCTTTGGTTCTCAGTTTACCCACACTTACATAATCAACTGTAGATATCAAGGCTATTTTTTTGCAACCTATATCTATTAAATGCTGTACAGCCTTCTTAGCTCCATTTACATCATCTATGATCACTTTATCACAGGTGATTTCATCAATAACCCTGTCAAACAGTACCAAAGGCATTCCCTGGTTAATAGCTTCGACCAGGTGATGATAATCACCTTTTTGCATGGTCTCTTTTGCCAGTGACATTATAAATCCGTCAGTGCTTCCGTTTGCCAACATTTCCATATTAAGGACCTCCTTATCGAAGGAGTTATCTGAAAGGCATACCAGAACGTTATAGCCAAGCTCGTTCGCAACTTTTTCCACTCCACTTATGACAGTAGTAAAGAAATGGTGCACAATCTCAGGAATAATGATACCGATGGTCTTGGTTTTCCTGTTTTTAAGGCTTAAAGCAATATTGTTAGGCTTGTAATTATAGAATTTAGCGAAAGCCTTGATCTTCTCCTTGGTGTCTTCACCAATTTCGGGGCTATCCCGCAAGGCTTTTGAAACTGTCGAAATTGAGACATCTAATTCTTTGGCAATTTGTTTCAGGGTGATTTTGGGTCTCATATAATTTTCAAATTCTTAAATAAAGAAGGTACAATTTTTAACTCCATAAAGTTACCATATTTAATTTGTCAAGCTCATAATTTCAGAAAGTTTTCAACACGAAAACGATTTCGTGCCTTTGCTGGCGCGGCTTCCACGAAAATTGCACAAAATTTTACATAAATTTCACACAGGAAGTAAAAATATGAGGTCAATTTTTATTAAAAACCAATAGAAAATTTATGAGAACTTTATTTAAAAGCTCGTTGCTTTTGCTGTTTATGCTGCCGATGAGCTTTTTTGCCCAAAACACGGTTAGCGGAACTGTCACCGAAAGTGCCACAGGTTTGCCCGTTCCAGGGGTGAACGTCATTATTAAAGGTACCAGCAACGGTACCACTACCGATTTTGATGGTAACTACACCATCAGCGATGTTTCTGATGAAGATATCCTGGTATATTCATTTCTCGGGTTCGCAACCCAGGAAGTTCCTTATGAGGGACAATCTACCATTGATATTGCGCTGGATGAAGATCAGGCCACTTTAGATGAAGTAGTCCTTATTGGATACGGTGCTACTTCGGAACAGGATGCCACTGGAGCCGTTGAAAAGATTTCTGCTGAAGAGTTCAACAAGGGAGCGGTAATCTCCCCTGAACAATTGATAGCAGGAAAATCTGCCGGGGTACAAATCACTCCTCCGGGAGGTGCTCCAGGTGAAGGTGCTACAATTCGTATTAGAGGTGGTTCATCTCTTTCGGCTAATAACTCACCCCTTGTAGTTGTAGACGGTGTTCCATTAGATCAAAGAGGGGTATCTGGTACCAGAAATGCCCTGAACACCATAAACCCGAATGAAATTGAAGATTTTGTGGTTCTTAAAGATGCTGCTGCAACTTCAATTTATGGTTCGAGAGCATCAAATGGTGTGATCCTTATTACTACGAAAAAAGGTAAAAAAGATTCCCCTTTCCAGTTCACCTATGATGTTAAGGCTTCAATTGGAAATATAACCGATAAGGTTGATGTTCTAAATGCTGAACAATTCAGAAATCTTGTAACAAGCCGATCTAATACCGATCCTTCTCTTTTAGGAGATGCCGATACTGACTGGCAGGATGTTATTTATAAAACCTCGGTAGGAGCCATTCATAACTTAACGGCTACACAGGGGTTCGAGAATTTCAGGTATCGTATTAACTTTAGTAATACCGAGCAAACAGGTGTTCTAAAGACCGATTACTACGGAAGAAACTCCCTGAATATTGCCCTTAATCAGGACCTTTTCGATAACTCCTTAAAACTGACTTTGACTTCAAAGGGAATTCTCGAGGATAATAGCTTTGCAGATCAGGGTGCTATAGGAGGTGCTATAGCTTTTGATCCTACTCAGCCGGTATACGACCCTACCAGTCCGTTTGATGGTTATTTCGAATTCCGTGATGGAAATACCACCAACGATGAGATGAGACTTGCAACCAGGAACCCACTGGCCACCCTGGAGCAGTATTACAACAGAGGAAGGGTAAAAAGGAACATTACTAACCTTAAAGCTGTTTACGAACTACCTTTCATCGAAGGGTTGGAATTTAATGTAAATGCCGGATTTGATTATGCAGAAAATGAAGGTAGAAACTCAAGACCTATCACTTCAGCCATAGTTGCTGCCGAAAGGGAACAGTTCGAAGAATATTTCAATATTAACAGAAACCTCCTTTTAGATACCTATTTTAATTATAAGACCAATATTACTCCAATAAATACAGATTTAGATTTCACGGCGGGACATTCTTACCAGGAATTCTTCCAGTACTTTACTGGGAGATTTACTAACCCTAATGAAATTGAAGAAAGAGAGCCTTCGATTAACAGGAATGCACTGGAGTCTTATTTTGCCCGGGCCAGCTTTGATATAGATGACAAATATCTTATCTCGGCAAGTTACAGGTTTGATGGTTCTTCGAGATTTTCTGAAGATAACAGATGGAGTGGTTTCCCGGCAGCCTCTATTGGTTGGAAGCTACATAATGAAGAGTTTCTTGTTAATTCCGGTGTCATCTCAAAATTAAAAATAAGAGGTGGGTACGGAGAAACAGGAAACCAGGAGATTGGCCCCAATTATGGGTATCTTGGGATCTACACTCCTAGTGTGACAGGTGCTTCTTACCAGTTCGGAAATCAGTTCTACCCTACTTTAAGACCGGAGGAATTTGATGAGGATATTAAATGGGAAGCCCTTAAAAACTATAATGCGGGGATAGATTTCGGGTTCTTTAATAACAGGATCAGTGGTTCTGTAGATGCATATTACCGTCAGACCTCAGACCTTCTAGCCCAGGTTCCCGTACCTGCAGGTGCCAACCTTACCGACCAGCTTGTAACGAATGTTGGAGAAACAGTTAGTCGTGGTATTGAAGTTGGACTTGGTGGAGACCTTGCACGCTCTGAAGACTTTAACTGGAGCCTGAATTACAACATCACTTTCCAGGAGAATGAGATCACTGCCCTATCACTGGGAGATGATCCGGAGTTCTTTATTCCTCAGGGAGGAATCGGAGGTGCTGTAGGTAACACCATCCAGCTATGGAAAACAGGTTATGATCCTTACACCTTCTTTGTTTTCAGACAGGTGTATGACCAGGATGGAAATCCTATTGAAGGAGCATATGTAGATGTGAATGGAGATAATGCTATAACCGAGGCAGACAGACAGCCTTATAAAAAAGCATCTCCAGATTACTTCATGGGATTAACGAATACCTTAAATTATAAGAACCTGGATCTAAGCTTCACTTTTAGAGGAAGTTTTGGAAACTATGTGTATAACAATACCCAGTCCAACGCTTTTATTGAAGCTGTAACAGTGACTCCAGATGATTATTACGCAAATGTGAATACCAATGTTCTCGAATCGAATTTTGTAGATAGCCAGTATTTCTCAGATTACTATATACAGCCTGCAGATTTCGTAAAACTGGACAACCTTAGTATAGGCTATAATTTCCCATTTGAAGAAGTGGATTTCAGAGCTTCATTCACAGCAACCAACGTGCTTACCATTACTAATTATGAAGGACTGGATCCAGAAATTTTCAATGGTATAGATAATAATTTCTACCCTCGCTCAAGAAACTTTGTGCTGGGATTAAATCTAACATTTTAAAAAACTTAATAACACATAAAAGTTATGTTTAATAGACTTAAATCAATTCTAATAATTTTTGCAAGTATCACTATGCTTTGGTCTTGTGAGAAGGATTTAGATTTGCAGCCAGAGGACAACAGAAGTTCTGCGGAAGCTACCTTCCAGGATCCCGACTCATACAAGCAGTTTCTTGCAAAATTATATGCCGGTTTAGCAATAAGCGGGCAGGATGGTCCTGCCGGAAATCCAGATCTTGTTGGCCTGGATGAAGGTTTTTCACAGTATCTAAGGCTATACTGGAAAATGCAAGAACTAACAACAGATGAAGCAGTGATTGGATGGAACGATGGTACGATTAAGGACCTTCATTCTCAAACCTGGACTTCAGGTAATGAATTCATAAGAACAATGTATTCCAGGATCATGTATCAGGTAGCTCAGGCCAATGAATTTCTAAGGCAAACGACTCCTGAAAAACTTGATGCTCGTGGTGTGGATTCAGCCTTAAGATCTGACATTGAAAAATTTCGTGCGGAAGCAAGGTTCTTAAGAGCTCTTAGCTATTGGCATGCACTGGATCTTTTTGGAAAACCACCATTTGTGACCGAAGAGGATCCCATTGGAGCCTTCCTTCCAGAACAGATACAGAGACCAGAACTTTTCTCTTATCTGGAAGGAGAACTTCTGGATATAGAAAGTTCTATCGTAGCAGCAAATCAGAATGAATACGGAAGAGCCGATCAGGCTGCCGTTTGGGTGTTACTGGCGAAACTTTATCAGAATTCTAAAGTATATACCGGTACAGATCGTAGTGCTGAAGTTATCGAATATACAACAAAGATCATTGAATCTGGGTATAGTCTGGTAGATGATTATCAGAAGCTATTCCTTGCCGATAATAATACGAATGGCGCCCAGAACGAGATCATCTTTCCTATCACTTTTGACGGAATGAATACTCAGGCTTATGGCGGAATGACCTTTATTATCCATGCAGCCGTTGGAGGCGATATGGAACCTGATGACTTTGGAATAAACGGTGGATGGGCCGGACTTAGGACTACTTCAGCTTTGGTTAACAAATTCCTTGATGATAATGACGATCCTATTGAAGATGTTCAGGATGAAAGAGCCATGTTCTTTACTGAAGGCCAGTCTAAAGAAATAAGTGATATTTCAAGTTTCAATGATGGTTATGCCATTACTAAATTCAAGAATGTTGATACCCAGGGTAATCCTGGTTCAGATCCAACCGGGGATTTCCCGGACACTGATTTCCCAATGTTCCGTCTCGCAGATGTGTATCTAATGTATGCTGAGGCTGTCATTAGAGACGGCGGCGGTAGTGAAGCCAAAGCGGTATCTTATATAAATGAGTTACGGGAGCGTGCCTACGGCGATGACAGTGCCAACATAGATGAATCAGACCTTACTCTGGAGCTTATCATAAATGAAAGAGCCAGGGAATTATACTGGGAAGCTCATAGAAGAACCGATCTAATTCGTTTCAATCTATTCTCTGAAAACGGAGTTTGGCCGTTTAAAGGAGGTGTGCCTCAGGGTTCCACGACCGAAGCTTTCAGAGATCTTATGCCAATTCCGGCATCAGACTTAGGTGTAAACACCAACTTAACCCAAAACACAGGATATTAATATTATAACAGACTCAAAATGAAAAAGTTTTCTATTTTACTATTAACCATAATTGCGCTTGCGGGATTTACCTCCTGTGAACATGATGATGATATTGTCTTTACTGCTCAGCCAGCCGCTGAAGAACTTATTTTCGTTAACTCATTTTCGTCAAATTACACTCTAACCTCTGCCGTAAAAGACAACCTTGCAGAAAGGTTCGTATGGAATGAGGTAGATTTTGACGCTCCCACCCCGGTAACATATGAACTTCAGGGCTCGGCAAACGCTGATTTCTCCAGTTTTGATGTGATTGGAACAACTACTGAAACCAATCTTGGTGTTACCATAGGGCAAATGATGGACCTTGCTGAAGATGCCGGTTTGGATAATGATCCTAACACCGACCTGGACAATTCAGGACTGATACATTTTAGGGTTCGAGGATACCTGGGATCAGGTAATGAGACCGGACTGGATACTATCTCAAATCCGGTTTCCCTTCAAGTTACCCTACCTGAAGTAGGCGAAGAGGAAGAAACTAAATTAAACCTCTACCTGGTAGGTGATGCCACTGCCGCAGGATGGAACCCAGACAATAACAATACTCCATTATTCAGAGATCCTGACAACGAAAATATCTTCTATTTCACAGGATATTTTGCAGCAGGTTATTATAAATTCCTTGAAGGTCAGGCCTGGGCTCCAATGTATGGTTATGATGGATCTACTCTGGTATACCGACCTACAGAAGCAGATCCGGATCCCGCTTCAATAGAGGTGGCTTCAGCAGGATATTACACTATAACTGTAAATGTAGATGATCTAAGCTTCTCTATGGATTCTTACGATGCCAGTGGAGCTACTACATATAGCACAATTGGCTATATAGGAAACGCCACTCCGGGTGGTTGGGATGCTGATACTGATATGACGCAATCTTCTTTCAATTCTCATATCTGGTATGCCAGTGAAGTTTCTCTTGCAGATGGAGAAATGAAATTCCGTGCGGCCGATGACTGGGCTGTAAACTGGGGAGCAGGAACCGAACTAAGCGGTGAAGCTGTTCAGGATGGAGCCAATATCCCCGTTTCGGAAGGTGTTTATAACATCTGGTTCAATGACCTTACCGGAAGATATATTCTGATCCCAGTTATTGAAGAATAAGAAATCCAGAAATGATAAAAAAGGCTGCCTCATGCAGCCTTTTTTATCCTAAATATCGAAATATGAAAAGAAATAGATTGCTGATTATATGGGTTTTAAGTATTATCCTTGGTTTATCAGCTTGTTCAACCGATGATTCAGGAGAACCTGTAGATCCTACCGATGATATAAGCGAACCCACACCACAGCCTCAGCCAGAACCTCAGCCTATAGACCTTTCGGCTTATGATAATGGAAATGGGGTGATGATGCAGGCATTTTACTGGGACGTGGAACCCCGTTTTGGATGGTGGGATAATCTTTCAGATAAAGTACCTGGCTGGGCAGATGCCGGTATCGATCGCATGTGGCTGCCGGTGGCAACCAAAGGTCAATCGGGTGGTTATTCAATGGGTTATGATGTTTCAGATTATTATGATTTTGGTAACTATGAACAGCATGGTACTGTGGAGACCCGTTTTGGTTCCAGGGAAGAACTGGAAAACCTTATCACTACTGCACACGATAATAATGTGGAGGTGATCGCTGATATTGTTATCAACCACAACTCGGGAGGCGGACTCGAATATAACCCATACAGGGAAAAAGAGACCTACACCCTTTTTGATGAAGAACACGGGAATGCTTCGGGCATGTTCAATAGGAATTATGAATATTTTTATCCTAACAGTGTGAGTGAGTATGACCCCGGAAGTTTGTTCTATGAAGAAACGAACCTCGACCATCACAGGGATTATGTCCAGGAGTGGCTGTGGAAAAAAGATAATTCAGTGGCCAAATATTACCAGAACGTAATGGGCTTTGATGGCTGGCGTTTTGATTATGTACTTGGATTTGAACCCTGGGTGGTCAAAGCATGGCTGGATGAAGTTGGCGGATTTTCAGTAGCGGAACTTTGGGATGGCCGTGCGTCTGTACTTAGGGATTATGTGAATGAAACTGGAAGTGGCGCTTTCGATTTCGCTACCTTTTATAAATTAGAAGAGGGATTAGACAGACATGAAGATCTTAACAGGCTCAATGATGATATGCTTTGGAAAACACACCCGGAAAAGGCCGTTACTTTCACCGCCAATCATGATACTGAAAAGGATTCTAACGAAGATAATTACATAAAATCTTCAAATAAGATGAAAGCCTATGCCTTCATTCTTACACATCCTGGTTATCCAACAATTTTTTATTCTGACTACGAAAACCCTGATTTTCAGGAGGAAATAAAAAGCCTTATAGAAATTCACAACAGCATTGCAGTGGGAGAAACAGAGGTACTGTATGTTGATGATGATGAATATGTTATGAAAAGATCTGGTACCGATACAAATCCCGGATTAATTCTATATATTAGCATTTCAAACAGTACTAAGAGAAGGACTGTAAGTTCAAACTGGAATAATGTTACCCTTATGGATTATAGTGGTAACTCAACATATAACCCTACCTCCGATGAAAATGGGGCGGTGACCATAGAAGCACCTGCAAATGGATATGCGATATGGTCTATAACAGAATAAACGCTTTTATTTTTGAATTTTCATAGGTGTTAATTCAAAGAAGGCTCCGCAGTTTGCGGAGCCTCTTTTTTTTCTTCAATTTCATCCAATATCTCCACTTTTTTTGAGAAAATTCCCGAAACACACTTGGTATTCCTACAATTATTTCCCATTACAATCTCAAAAAGATCGATTCAAATAAAAAAATATTAGTTTTTATTATTTGTCAACTTTTTATTGTTAGTAATTTTTTATAACTCTAAATATCAGTTAATTAACAATTTTTTCTTGATAACTTTTTCCAAACGATTTGTTAATTGTCTCATATCTTTGATTAGATTTACACTACTCGAATAACGAATTTCTAACCTAAAAATCTCATTTATATGCCTGTACAAGAAAAACCAGTCGTTCCAAAAATCTATACCCAGGAGCAGGCTTATGAAGCATCACTTAAATATTTTAAAGGAGATGATCTTGCTGCAAGGGTTTGGGTGAATAAATATGCCCTTAAAGATTCCAAAGGGAATATCTATGAACTTACACCGGACGATATGCATAGACGTATCGCGAAAGAAATTGCCAGAGTCGAAAAGAAATATCCAAACCCGATGAGCGAGAATGAAGTTTTCGATCTTATCAAAAACTTTAAATATATCGTTCCCCAGGGAAGTCCCATGGCCGGTATTGGAAACCCTTACCAGGTAGGTTCACTTTCAAATTGCTTTGTAATAGGTAACGATGGTGATTCAGATTCTTATGGAGGCGTAATGAAGATAGACCAGGAACAGGTGCAATTGATGAAACGCCGTGGTGGCGTGGGTCATGACCTTTCCCATATTCGCCCTAAAGGATCGGCTGTTAAAAACTCTGCCCTTACTTCTACGGGAATCGTTCCTTTTATGGAGCGTTATTCAAATTCTACCCGGGAGGTTGCTCAGGATGGCCGCCGT
The DNA here is from genome assembly GCF_023805255.1 of Gramella jeungdoensis. Lineage (GTDB taxonomy): Bacteria > Bacteroidota > Bacteroidia > Flavobacteriales > Flavobacteriaceae > Christiangramia > Christiangramia jeungdoensis. Next base: position 613,346 of record NZ_JAMSCK010000001.1, on the reverse strand, counting down.
GGAGCGCTTATGCTTTCGGTATCTATAAATCATCCAGATGCAGAAGACTTTATCGATGCGAAAATGGAACAAGGTAAGGTTACAGGCGCTAATGTTTCGGTTAGAATCGATGATGAATTTATGAAAGCTGTTAAGAATAACAGTGATTATACTCAGAAATATCCTGTTTTTAGTCAAAATCCAAAATTCTCTAAGGAGATACAGGCCGAAAAATTATGGAAAAAGATCGTACACAATGCGTGGCAGTCTGCCGAGCCGGGGATTCTGTTCTGGGATACCGTGATCAACGAATCGGTGCCAGATTGTTATGCAGATCTTGGTTATAAAACGGTATCTACCAACCCTTGTGGTGAGATTCCGCTATGCCCATACGATTCCTGCCGTTTACTGGCTATTAACCTTTATTCATATGTAGAGGATCCATTCACTAAAAAGGCCAAATTCAACTACGAGCTATTCAAAAAGCATATTGGAGCAGCCCAAAGGATCATGGATGATATCATTGATCTTGAACTGGAGAAGATCGATAATATTCTTGCAAAGATCGATGCCGATCCGGAAAGTGAAGAAATAAAATCTGTTGAAAAGAATCTTTGGCTTAATATCCGCAAAAAAGCTTATGAAGGTCGTAGAACTGGTATTGGTATCACTGCCGAAGGTGATATGCTTGCGGGTCTTGGTATCAAATACGGAAGCAAGGAAGGGATCGATTTTTCAGTAGATGTTCATAAGAATATCACACTTGCAGCTTATCGTGCTTCAGTCGAAACTGCCAAGGAAAGAGGTGCATTCTCTATCTATGATTCTGACAGGGAAAAAGATAATCCACTTATCAACAGAATAAAAGAAGCCGACGAAAAGCTTTATTATGATATGATGGAACATGGTAGAAGAAATATCGCACTTCTTACCATCGCTCCTACGGGAACTACCAGTTTAATGACACAAACAACTTCTGGGATAGAGCCCGTTTTCCTACCGGTTTACAAAAGAAGAAGAAAGGTAAATCCTAATGATAAGGATGCCAGAGTAGATTTTGTGGACGAAGTTGGAGATTCCTGGGAAGAATATGTGGTGTTCCACCATCGATTCAAGGAATGGATGAAAGTTAATGGTCATGATACCGAAAAGAACTATACCCAGGAAGAACTTGACAAACTGGTTAAAATGTCTCCTTACTACCAGGCAACTTCAAATGATGTTGACTGGCTAAGCAAGGTAAAAATGCAGGGAGCTGTTCAGAAGTGGATAGATCACTCCATTAGTGTAACCATCAACCTACCGAATGATGTTGATGAAGATCTTGTAGGAAAACTTTATATGGAAGCCTGGGAAGCCGGCTGTAAAGGCGTTACGGTTTATCGTGATGGCTCAAGATCTGGAGTTCTTATCTCCAACGAAGAGAAAAAAGAAGAAGAGGCTGAAGAGGCCGTTGGTGCTTTCCCACTTAAAAGGCCTCAAACGCTTACTGCAGATGTGGTTAGGTTCCAGAACAACAAAGACAAATGGATCGCCTTTATTGGTCTTGTTGATGGAAGGCCATATGAGATCTTCACCGGTTTTGCCGATGATGAAGAAGGAATCTTGCTTCCTCGCTGGGTAAATGAAGGATTGATCATCAAAAACCGAGATGAAGACGGAACTTCAAGATATGATTTCCAGTACGAGAACAAAAGAGGTTATAAGACCACAATCGAAGGGCTTTCTCATAAGTTCAACCCGGAATACTGGAACTACGCGAAACTTATCTCAAGTACTCTTCGCCACGGAATGTCTATAGACAAGGTGGTAGACCTGATCAATAGTCTGCAACTGGATAGCGAATCTATTAACACCTGGAAGAATGGTGTGGTGAGAGCTCTTAAACGCTATATCGCCGATGGCACGGTAGCGAAGAAAGAGAAATGTAATAATTGTAACTCCTCAAATCTGATATACCAGGAAGGTTGCTTAACCTGTAAGGACTGCGGTTCTTCGAAATGTGGTTAATTTCTGTTATAACTGCAAAAAAGGTCCCGCTAAAACGGGACCTTTTTTGTTTTATGAAGCTAATAAATAATATGAATTTAGATTCCTCAACTCCATTCGGAATGACTCTATTCCAGCCTTAAACTTCTAATTCCAATCTCATGGGATTCCTGGAGATGCTCTTCCTCTATGCCTGGGCCAATTGAAAACTGAACACTTTCAATATTTTCCATATTCAATTCTCCTTTGTAGTTATGATCAAAATAATATGGAAGAAAACCGGGATAAGGTCTTGGCAGAGTTACTGTCCTTACGGGCCGTAGCTCATTCAGGTTTACCGATATTTCCTGCAGTTCGGGAGTCAGCTCGATGACTTTCCCAAAAGAAGCGGCATTATCCATCACCAGTGCTACCTGTAATTTTTCATGCTGTCCGTTCAGAGTTCGAACTTCCAGTACAAGTTTATTTTTATTTTTTAGAGAACGCTCCCCTATCCTTTCCTGAAAATTATAGCGGAAAGAATAATCATATATCGGTTCGGCATTTTTATTTTCAATATCCTCTTCAAACAGTTTATCTATCCTTATCTGAAATTCAGTTTCATTTCCGTTCACCGGAACCAAATTATTACCGGGTGACCATTTTCTAACCACATTGTCTGAATCGGTTGTCGCATCGAAAAGATAAACCGGGCTGTCCTTTCCCTCGATCCGGGTGGTGAACTCTTCTGAAGAATGAAAATCCCAGTCAGCCGGGCTCCCCTTTACTCCACCGGGAAATGTATATTTTTCAGAATTCGTTGAAACTATGATCCTATAGTTCAGAAAGCCATTTTCCAGCAATTTCTCAGGAACTGTAGCCGAATAATCGTAATTATTCTTAGCTGATAATTCTATAGCCTCATATATACTCCCATTCCTCAACCAGGCTTCAATTTTCTCTATTTCTTCATTGGACACAACAGTTGCCTTGATCTCAAATACATCTCCGGCCTCCACTCTTTTTAACGGCTCATGAACCAGATATGTCTTATCCACTGTATTTTTTACAGCTTCAAATCCATGAAGATCAAAATTAAGATCACTTTCAAATTCAGACACATTAAAACTCTTTCCGACAGAAGTCAGAAGATATGTTCCCGGTGAAACTTCAAATTCACCCGTACTGGAATTTTCTCTGAAATTATTGTCTTCGTTAAGCCCTGTGATTTGAAAATCGTTCCCCAGGTCGTCGAGATTCAATTTCATTTGATTGGCTTTCCAACTAATCACTGAAACGGTTTTAGCAAGGCTATTGCTTCCGAAAGGATTTTTTATCAGGACCGGATCAGGCATAACTTCAAGTCTCCATACTCCTTCCTTCAGTTTATCAAGAAAATAGGCACCTTTTCCCTTATATTTTACAATCTCAGAATCACCATGTCCGGCAATATGTTCCAGCTTAGAGATATTCTTCGGTTTTTGAGTATTCGAATTGGTATAAATGAATTTTTCATCAGAATTATAACTGGCGAGATCTCCTTTATAGCTGATCTTAAAATCGCCGAATTCAAGATTCTCGGGATAAGTCCCCAGATCCTTTCCAAGCTCTACTTCATGAAATATTTCTGAAGCTATCATTAAGGCCAGTGCTTTATGTGGAGTATAGTTCAAATTCATATAATGAGTGTTATACTCGGTGTTCGCATAAGCAAGAAAAGTGGGATCATATGCGAAATGCGTGGCTAATTGTATTCCTGCTTCCCTGAAACTGCGCGCCATGGCTGGATACATATAAGCTTTATTCACATCGGCAGCATCAAATTCATAGACAAGTTTGGCCGCGTGATTTTCTTTTATAACCTCATTAAAGGGAATATTATAGTCATTTACATTTGGTAAAAGATTGCCTTCAAGTTCCTGCTGAAAGCCAAGCCCAGTAGGATACCACTGAAATGTCCCACCCTGAATATCAGAATCAAAATAAGTCTCCGCCATGTGTATGCTATGGCTTACATTATAAAATATCGGTTTTTTGGTTCCCGTACTTCGCATTGCCGAAACCATCTTATTGATAAAAGCCTTTACTTCCTGAGGAGTTCCACGATGGTGAGGCTCGTTACTTATCTCAAAAGCGATAAGGTTTGGTTCATTCTTGTAAGCCACACCAGTATAAGGATTCACATGATCTAAGAATTGAGCAAGATAATTTTGCTGGGCTTTGATAGCTTCAGAATCGGTAAGACTCTTGTCTTTTCCATATTTATCAGAAAAACCGGGAGTATCTTCATCAGGTTCAGGCCAGCCATTTCCCCAGTAAGCAATTGGAGTTATCACAAAATTGATCCCGCGATCCTTTAATTGCTTTAGCAGATAATCGAAGGTTTCAAGATGTTCATTTTCCAGTAGATTGCCCTGCTCATCACTTATCTCAGTATCCCAAACATGCAGCCTGTAAAGGTCAAAACCTAGCCTAGTGAAGTGATATACATCCTTATCTATTTCGGCTTTAATATCAAGGCCTTTCTTTTTTGCCGATCGGTACGCATGTGCAAAAGGAGCAGAATAGTTGACTCCAAAACCATGTACTACTTCATTATTATGCCCCCAGCGCATTATTCCGTTTTCATCTACAATTACATCTCCCTTTTCCTTGTTTTGCGCATTAAGAGAAGTAATTACCAGACTGAGGACAATTAGGATCAGGCTAAAATTGAATTTTAGTTCTTTTGCGTTCATTACATTTTCAGCTTTAAATGTCGCAGATACCTACTCCTTCTCTTAGTGCCGCAATTTTATCATCATAGGTAGGAATGAATTCCTGGGCTACAAATCCATCGAATCCGGTTTCATAGATCGCCTCCATAATAGCTGGATAATTAAGCTCCTGGGAATCGTTTATCTCATTTCTTCCAGGCACTCCACCGGTATGATAATGATTGATATATTTATGATTATCACGAATTGTCCTTATCACATCTCCTTCCATGATCTGCATGTGGTAGATATCGTATAGGAGTTTAAAGTTAGGTTTGTCCAGAGCCTTTGCTAAAGCTACTCCCCATTCTGTATGGTCACACATATAATCATCATGATCCACCTTACTGTTTAGAAGCTCCATTACAAGATTCACATTAAGTTCCTCCGCATAATCCAGAAGAGGTGTAAGCCCGGTAACGCAATTTTGAAGACCTGTTTCATCATCCATTCCATTTCGGTTCCCCGAAAAACAGATCACATTTTTGATCTTGTGTTCTGAAGCTTTTTTAATAAGTCCCTTGTACTGCTCCTGAAGCTTAGCATGGTTTGAAGGGTCATTAAACCCATCAGTGATACTGGCAAAGGAATCGGTCGCCATGGAACAGACTAAACCTTCTTTTTCAACTATCTCCCATTCTGAAGGTTTTAAAAGGTCTATCCCTTTTAAGCCAATTTCAGCGCAGATCTTTGCAAATTTTTCTAATGGAATATCCTGGTAACACCATCTGCAAACAGAATGATTTATTTTAGATTTATGAGGTGGATTGATTCCGTTTTCATTTTCCTTTATTTCTGAAGCAAATATTTTTGGAACTCCGGCAAGGCTAACGATTCCTGCACCTAGCCCTAGGTTTTTCAGTAAGTTTCGTCTGTTCATTTTAACTAATATGAGAATATAATTTTCTTAAAAATAGTAATAAATGTAATTAATACTATTAATGTAGTCGTTAAAACTTCCCTGCCTCGATTGGTTAATTATTGGAACTTATGAAAAAGAAAAAGCCCCATGCTTTAACATGGGGCTTTTCATTCACTAACACAAAACCACTATTCAAATAAATCACTCCATTGAGTAGTAACTTTTAATCCGTCAACTATATATCTTGCATCAGGGTTATTATCGTTTACCAAAGTGATTGCTTTTACCAGACGGCCATCACCAGGACTTGTGCCTGTTGTGATACTGGCATCTGCTGTCGCTGGTTCTGTTGCTGGTATATCTTCAGCATCGAAAACAAATAACTGACCTGAATTGTTGTTATTGCCCTGGTCGGCATCAGGTACTGTATGTTTGATAACTACCAGATAGGTCTTACCTTCTTCTGGAGTAATATCTGAATTTTCAACATTTCCTTCCATTCGGATTCCGAATTTTGGATCACCTCCATTAGACTCGATACTTATAGAAGTCAGGAACTTAACAGTACCATTCGGATTCCAGTCTACAAACATCACCGGACGACTGAATCCGCCTGTTGGAAGCGCTTCGATCTTTAAAAGGAATGAGCTGTAGTATGCACCTACAAAATCTACTGTTTGTTGTTCAGAAAGATTGTGAGCATATACATTACTTGATCCTTCAAGATCTAACAATGCCGCATTTCCAGTAGATTCAGGATATCCGTTATAAGTCAGGTTCTGGTCGGCTACAAGGATATCAGCATTTCCGGTTCTAACCTTAAGCCATCCGTCCATTACTTCATTATCTGTACCACTTCCGGTTCTATCGGTTGAAGGAATAGCTTCTCCCGCGGTATAATCGAAATTATCCAGGAACAACTTGGTTGTAGCAGAAATCGAGCTGGCTACAACTACTACGCTCTCTATTTCAACTTCATCTGAAGTATGAGTGATCTCCCCTGTTTTCTCTCCAATCTCTCCGGTTGAGTTAAACTGAACAAATATCTCTACATCTCCAGTTTCAAAATCAGCCGCAGGAATGCTAAGACTTTCGGTAAATGTTCCATCTGAAGATCGTGAAACCTTGAACAAGGCTGAACCTGTAACGGTAACATCGGAAGTAAGTCCGCTTCCGGTTAGAGTATAAGAAGCAGCTCCTGAAACTTGATTTAATGGCACCGATCCAAGATCTAGTGTAGTAGGATCTACAATTACCGATACATCAGGAATCGGATCACCGGTACCGGTTAAGGCAACCTCAACATCCGATTCAAGTTCGGAAGAACTATGAACGATAGCTCCCGTAGCCTCCCCTTCGGCAGTAGGTTCAAAACGCACATAAACGCTCTGATCATCCATTGCATCATTAGCATCTATGGTAATAGAGCTCGTAAACTCACCATCCTGTGTCAAAGAGATACCAAATGGCCCTGTAACTTCAAGATTCACATCTTCTTCAAGATCTGAACCGGCCAGCGTATAACTTTTTACTTCAGAGGTTTGATCTACAACCACATTTCCAAAATCGAGACTGCTTTCATTAGATACCAGGGTAGGTTCACCAGGAACTGTTGCAATCCCGGAAACTTTTATCGTAGCTATCTCTTCCCTTTCGGCACTGGTATGAACAATCTTATCTTCATACATACCTTCATCTGAAGCTCCCGGCTGGAACTGAACAAATACAGGAATAGCATCATTTCCAAAATCGTCAGGTGAGAGGCTTACCGAATTGGAAAATTCGCCATTTGCATTAAGAGACAAATAAAAAGGCGCCTCTACACTTGCTGTAACTTCTGAAGTTAGATCTTCAGCAGCGATAGTATAGGACCTTACCTGTGAAGATTCGGTAACATCAACATCGCCAAAACTCAGTGATGTTCCGGTTATCTTTATTATTGGATTGCTGGGAATGGCGTCATCTTCAGTACATGCAAGAACAGCTATGAATAGTAGCATGACGACACCCAATTTAGTGTAAATTGTTTTCATAAAATTAATATTTAGTTTTCTGTATTTCTATTTTCTTTTACCAGGGTCACAAAATCTTCAAAGCACAACGGATTAGGTGAAAAAGCTCCGTCAGGTTGAAGTTCCAGTGATTTTTGACAAAATATCGGGTTGATAAACCAGGCTGGTGAATTAGGAGTCATATTTTCCGGACAGCTTTGCTGAAAAAGAGGATATGTAGCCAGGACTACCCCATACTTTTCAAACCTGTCAAAGTATATTTGCAGGTAATGCTGTGGGAACCACTCCCTGGTGGCAAACATGGCATCCCATTCTTCGGGACTTACCCTGTTGGTGTTTACATATCCATACCACTGATATAATTTCCACTCCGGATCACGGCCATATTTCCTAGCAAAGGCCTCTCCTGCTTCATTTATATTGAGTGGTTCGGTTATTTTCTTTCTGTATAACCGATGCAATGAAAATTCAGGTACAATAATAGGTTTATCCTTTACTATACTGCGTGCATATTGAAAAGACTGGTCAATCTCAAGAGTATCTTCAATATGCAAATGAAGGGAAAGCCCGGTAATATCATCATTATCGTTGGTATACTTAAGCAGGGAATTTACGCCGGGGTTCTCCTGAAATCTTTTTTCAAAGAGAGCTGGAAAAGACCCTATATAGATATCGGGTATATTCTCAGGATCCTGATTTCTGAAAAATGGCAATACCACTTTATAGAGCAATCTATCAGTAAACTCCACCAAAGGAATTTCCCCATTCTCATCTTTCACCATATCAATGGGGAGGGTTTCAAGATTGGGTTCATTTCCCAGTTTGAAAATGTCAACATAGGGCCCCACTTTTTCGAGAATCTGCGTGGCAGTCTCAAAAAGCTCTTTTTCCCTCTTGGATTTGGGCTCAGGGATTCGCCAGTCGTTTTTAGCAAAATCCCACCGGAATCCAAAAGCAACTTTATAACCTCTCTTTCCAGCTTCCACTACCTTTGAGAGACCGGGATCATTTTCAATACTTAATGTCCCATCTGCATAATCCATAATTCTTGGAGTGGTTCTTACCCAGTCAACCTCAGCCTTCTCCAGGTAATCAAAATCCATAATTTCAGGATTATGATTGAAGTTAGACCCTAGTTCCTGTGCAATCAGAACATTGGAAAAAAGAAATGCTCCCAGAACGATATGTAGAATTGATTTTCTCAAAATTCCTGATTATTAATGCGGGCTTTACAAGGGCAAAGCCCGCAAATTATTTTAGTATCCACTTCTCTGTTCAAGAGCCGGATTCGCATTGATCTCGGCCTGCGGATAAGGGAAATAAATCTGATGAGGCTGGGCATTTAGACCTCTTTCCTGAGCATATTCAATGAACTTGTCATGACGAATTAGATCTTCCCTTCTTTTTCCTTCAGAGAAGAATTCCCATCCTCTCTCCTGGAGTATGATATCATTAAAGCTATCTTTTCCTCCCACTTCGGCCAGCGTATATGGATCATCAATAGATCTCGTTCTTACCTGGTTAACAAGATCAACAGATTCCTGGGTAGGACCATTGATCTCGTTCAAGGCTTCAGCACGGCTTAAAAGAATATCAGCGTATCTTATATATGGATGATCAGCTCCAGAGAAGTTTCCTATCTGGTTATTATCAAAGAATTTAAGGCTTCGGGTATTATCAGCAGTTCCTCTTAGGTTTACCGTATTACCTCCCAGGTTGGTATATGTCTCGATAATTGTAGCTTTACGATCGTCTTCCTCATCAAAGGAGTCATAAAAACCATCTCTCATACTAAACTGAGTTGCCCAGTTAGCCATTTCTGTGGTCCAGGTAAATTCAGGAACACTTTCTGAATGCATAAAACCAGGAGGGAACGCGCCATTTTGATAGTTATTACCAAAACCTTGTTCGTTAGTCAAAGACCAGGTAACTATAATCTCCTTATTCCCTTCATTTTCCACGAAGAAAGTAGCTCTGTAATCTGGGAAAAGTTCATAATAGTTTAGATCCATTATTTGCTGAGTCACATCAACCACTTTTGCCCATTGCTTTGTTTGCATTAAGAACTTGGTTAATACTGCCAAAGCATGGCCCTTGGTAGCCCGTCCTCTCTGAGTCTGTTCTGATGGATGAAGCAAATTGTTTGCTGCTTCTCTTAATTCTGTTTCCACAAATGTGGAAAACTCTTCCTCAGAGGGTAAAGGCAGTTCCTGAGGCTGTTCGTCCAGATTCGTGGTAGTTCTTAACGGAACCACTCCAAAATACCTGTACATATAAACATACTGGGCGGCACGCAGATATCTTGCTTCTGCTGTAATCAATGCCTTGGTTTCCTCGTCCACGGAAGAGGATCCTATATTTTCCAACACAGTATTGGCATCCCTAATAGCCCTGTATCGGGGAGCCCAAAATACGCCTTGAAATTTAGGATCGGAAGGATCCCAGTTAAAGTTAAGATAAGGTTTCATCTCACGTTCAACTGCTCCAATCCTAACAAAACCTACATCTGTAGTAACTTCATTAATCAGGATCTCATCTTTCACACTCTGCTCAATATTATCATATTGATAAGCAGAAAAGAGTAATGCTTCCAGTCCTTCGCGAGATTGCAAAACATTCTGTGGTGAGAACTCATCAACCGGAGGCAGATCCAGTTCCGCTTCACAGGACGTAAAAATGAAGCAAAGCACCAGCAATCTTGATATGTGTTTTATACTTATAGTTTTCATATTAATTCTTTTTTAAAATTCTACATTAAGTCCAACCAAATAGGTTCTTGGCAATGGATATGCATTGAAATCCAGTGCAGTGGTATTTCTTCCACTTGCATTGGCTGCAGGATCCACCCCACTATAATCTGTAAAGGTGTATAGATTCTGACCTGTCACATAAACCGAAAATCTATTGAAAAGACCTATGTTATCTACTGGCAGGTCATATCCAAGCCTAACTGATTGAAGTCTTACGTAAGATGCGTCTTCTACTGTTTTACTATTGATAAGCGCATTGGCTCCCCCCTGTGATGTTGGGTTAACAAATGATGGATATTCATTCGTAGGATTTTCCGGAGTCCATCTGTTCAATAATGGCTCTGCAATCCTGTTTCTTCTAAAGTTATTTGGAGAATAAGTATTTATCAGGTTACCGTTCAATCTCTCCACACCTTCAACTCCTTGCAGAAGAATATCCAGGGTTAGATCTTTAAACTTCAGGTTATTGGTAAGTCCCCAGGTTAAATCAGGGATCGTGTTACCGAGGATCACACGGTCATCTGCATTGATAGTTCCATCACCATTAACATCACGATACTTAAGATCTCCTGGTTGAACCTGAGGTTCAGTAACGCTGAAGTTATCATCTTCCTGCCATACCCCATCAACTATGAACCCATAGTATGAATCAAGTGTCTGCCCCGGTGTAACAATTGAGAAGTCAGGGATCTGAGATTGTCCTCCTCTGATGATATCTCCTCTTTCACCAATATCCAAAACTTCATTATCAAGTGTCGCAAGGTTAGCCGATACATCCCAGATAAAATCATCTCCCCTTATTACGTCAACATTTAAGGCTAATTCCACACCCTGATTACGAACACCTCCAAGGTTCTGGGTCTGGCCTCCAAAACCAGTGTTCAAAGCCTGAGGTACAACCAATAGAAGATCGGTTGTTTCTTTGCTGAAGTAATCCAAAGAACCGCTTATTCTGTTTTTGAAGAATCCAAAGTCTACCCCAAAATCATACTGTACTGCTTTCTCCCAGGTAAGGTCTGGATTCGCAATTCGGGTTGGGAATATAGTATTGTAAAAGCTATCTCCGAATAAAAGATCCTGACCTGCTGAGAATGTTTGGAAGGTAAGGGAGTTCCCAATATTCGCATTTCCTGTACTACCAACACTCGCTCTAAGTTTTAACTGATTGATCCATGAATTATCCTGAAGAAAATCTTCCTCATGCATCTTCCATGCAACAGCTCCGGAAGGAAAGTATCCGAATTTATTATTATCTCCGAATCTTGAAGAACCATCGGCCCTGATAGATCCTGTAAAAAGGTACTTATTGTTAAGTGAGTAATTTACTCTCCCAAGATAAGATATGAATCTTGCCTGATTACGTCCACTTCCTATATTATTCAATTCAGGATCTCCAGATCCAATCGCATTCGTTCCCAGGTCTGGCAGGGCAAATCCTCTGGCATTTCCCGAAAACGATTTAGTCTGGAAGTATTCGTAAGTAGAACCAAGTAATGCCGTAAGGTTATCATCTCCAAAACTCTTATTGTAATTCAGAGTTCCTTCCACAGATACATAATCCTTTCTACCGGTCTGGATCGTAGCGATTCCTCCGGTTCCCGCTCCGGCCAAAGTATAAGGCTGAATAAAGATATCCCTTCTTACTTCCTGAACATCACCACCTATCTGAACCTTAGCCGATAATGATGGCATTACGAAATACTCAAAGAATGTATTTCCATAAAACCTGAAGGTTTCTCCCTTTGCTTTTTCTCCATTAAGGATAGAAAGAGGGTTGTCTATTGTGATGAACTGGGATAACTTATAACTACCATCTTCATTATATGGCTGGATAGTAGGATCGTAATTTATTGCTGAATAAATCGCTCCTCCATTCTCATTGATACCCGTACCTGTTGAGGCAAAATCATCTTTGATATAAGAAGCGTTCATATTCACACCGTAGTTATAATTCTCCTCAGAATTAGAACCAAGGTTCAATCTCACATTATATCTCTCCATTCCAGATCCTTTTACCAAACCTTCCTGGTTATAATAATTTAATGAGGAATAATAATTCAGGTTTTCTGTAGCTCCGGAAAATGAAATATTATGGTTCTGAGTTGGAGCATTATGAAGGATAAGGTCCATCCAGTCTGTCCCGTCACCTCCAATCTCATTGATTGTTTGCCCTGGATCTCCTCCACCATCTTCAATAATCGCGTTCAGCACATCACGATATTCGGTTGGAGATAACAGATCCAAAGTCTCAGCTGCCTCCTGAACTCCGTAATAAGCATCATAGTTAACACGCAGTTTTCCAGTTTTACCTTTCTTGGTGGTAATTAGAACAACCCCGTTAGAACCTCTGGAACCATAGATAGCGGTGCTGGAAGCATCTTTCAGAACCTCTATAGACTGAATATCATCAGGGTTAAGAGTATTAAGAGGGTTTCTTGGGTTGGAATTTCCGGTAAAACCCGCACCTCCTGTAGCAGCTATTGAACCGTTGTTTACAATTACACCGTCGATTACATAAAGAGGTTCAGTTCCCGCGTTGATAGAACCTGCACCACGAATGTTCACACTTAGTCCACCACCAGGCTCATTACTTTTCTGACTTATTTGAACACCCGCAACACGACCCTGCAAAGCCTGCTCTACAGAGGCATTAGCTCCGGGATTCAATTCCTCGGCTTTGATAGAAGAAACGGCTCCGGTAAGATCACTTTTCTTAACGGTACCATAACCAATAACCACTACTTCATCGAGGGCCTCCTGATCTGTCTTTAAAGCCACATTTATGGTAGTACGATTATCTATAGGTACTTCCTGAGTTATAAATCCTACATAACTAAATACAAGTGTAGCATCCCCGGAAACACTATTAAGAGTATAATTTCCATCGAAATCGGTTTGCGCCCCATTATTGGTGCCTTTTACGATTACATTAACCCCCGGAAGAGGCTGGCCGTCTTCAAAAGTTGTGACAGTCCCCGATACACTTATGTTCTGTCCCGCCGCAGTGAAACCTATCACCAGGAAAGAGAGCAGAAATAGGTGCCGTAAAGCACGTTGCCTGTATTTATCTTTTGTCATAATTAATTGTTTTTAGATTTATTAAGTTTTGGTTTTAATTAGCATTGTTCTGTATGGAAATAAAATCCTCTGGCCAGGCATAATTGAACTGAAACTGCCCGGTATCAGGATCTGGTTCCACTGTTCGATTGGCATACATCCCATTCAGGATCCACGGATCGGTATTTGCCGTGAAATTGGCATTGAATGGAAAACTCTGCCTGAAAGCGTAGGCCGCCATGAAAAATTTATCATAGGTTGAAAAAACATCATAAAAGCTATTGCTCAAATAATTCTTTCTGTTTTCAAACCAGGGACTCTGACTTAAGAAGTCAACCCACTGTTCTCTCTCTACCTGATTCTTTAAAGCATAATCTATATACTCATAATTCTGAAGGTCTGCCGAGAATCCATATTCTGAGGCAAAAGCTTCAGGAATGATTCCCGTTAGCTGATTCTTAAAATGCTTCTTAAGAGAGAATTCGGTTACCATTATCTTCTGGTCACTCCTTATTCTTGCATTTACATAATCGAGAGCATCAACCATCTGCTCTGTTGAAGAATGGTGTATATGCATATCTACCCCAGCGATCCAAGGAGTTGTACTTGAAAAAGTAAGCAGATCGTTCACCACCTGAAGATCCTGCCTGTTAGACTGATACATATTATCAAAGGCTCCAAAAAAGATTGGTTTATCGCCATTTGCATCTGCATAGTTCTTGACCGTATTTGCCGCTTCAACATAATAATTGAACATTGAATCGTTTCTATCTTCCGGGTCGGTTTCGATAATAGGCTCATTACCTACTACTATAATATCTGTCTTATCCCAAACCCTGTCCAGAAGATCTTCCAGGAAATCCATCTGATTCTGCATTTCTGCTGAATTCTGTTCTGGATAATCCCTATTTCTGTACAGGAATTTAATATTCAATACCGTTTTAAAACCATAGGTATGGAGCGTTAGATACTTGGTTATTTTGTCATCAGTATTAAGCAAGGACGGATCCTCATAGTACCTGAAGTAATCAAGAAAACCCCTAACCCATGTTGTTTTCAATGCGAGCAGCCTGTCATTATCTATATAGTTTAGCTGTTCATTGAAGTTTACTCCCAGGTTCTTGGAATCATCCAGAACACCTGTGTCAGTAGAGCCATCATCCGGATTGTCTATTGGCCCGTCATCGGTTTGAGTCACATCATCTGTTGAATCTACTGCCCCATCATCTGAGGAGCAGGAGGCCCCTAACAGCACAAAAATGACTGCTGCTAAAATGTTTATAGTTAAATTTCTACTTATCAATCTCATACAATCTTTACTTTTTATTAGTCTCTGAAAAAGCGGTGTTAGCAACTTCTTTTTTATCCTTAACTCCGGCGGTGTATATACCCAGATCGAAAGAACGATCATCAGACTCTCCTTTTACTGAAATAGCAATGATGTTTTTTCCTTTTTTCAGGTAATCGGAAGCATTATCTATTAACTGATTTCTATAGTGTCGCTTCCTACCGCCTTCATGTTTTTCTTTGGTTAGCAGCTTTCCGTTCATATAAACCTCCATACTGGATTTATCGAGATAGTATCTTAAAATCAAGGATTCTGGAATTTCGTCTATCGTGAACTCTTTAATTAAATAGAGGTCTTCATTCTTATCCCATGAAGTGCCTTCCGGCAGGAAAAAATTATCATAGGTACTGAAAGGAGCCTGGCGCTGTTTCCAGGAATCAGCCTTATTCATACTCTTATACCAGTCTTTTTTGACATCGTAGGCGACCATCCAATGGTTCGGTTTTTCTTCCGAATCTGCCACGATAGTTTTGAATTTTTCGGGTTCTTTATAAAGAGGGGCAAATAATTCTCTGGTTCTTTCCGGATTTATCTTGACGACTTCCCGGTCATATGTTATAAGACCATTAACCTCGCCTTCCACATCGGTAGTTTGAGTATAGATGGCTCCTGAAAGTCCGAAACTCTTTAATCCAACGAGGTCTTTGATCAATGCTTCAAACCTGTCCAGATATTCCTCTTTATCACTATAGGTTAGGTAGCCCCAGTTCTTTTTGTCCCACCACATGTGACCATCCACGGTAAGACCCAGTCCGCCGAATTCTCCTAATACAGAGGCCCTGTCTTCTTCAGGCATTTCCATGCCAGGTCCCGGGTATAAGTGAACATCTACAAGATCCCCCACACCGCGGTCTGTCCAGCCACTAGGGGAATCAATAAGCCTGCTCGTATCGTAAGCGGACACCCATTTGGTTACTCTTTTCGTATCATACTGGCCCCAACCTTCATTAAAAGGAACCCAAACAACTATAGAAGGGAATGAGTGAAACTGATCCATCATTTCCATCAATTCTGTTTCAAACTGAATTGAGGAATCAAAGGGACGAATAGCATCCTCCTCTTCCCAGGCCTGTATCCTTAGATCGCGAAAATAATTTCCATTAGGCATATCCTGCCAAACCAGCATTCCCATTTTATCACAGTTATAATAGAATCTGGCCGGCTCAACTTTTACATGCTTTCTAAGCATATTGAAGCCCATTTTTTTGGTCATTTCCACATCATACATCATGGCTTCCTCGGTAGGAGCAGTATAAAGTCCATCTGGCCACCAGCCCTGATCAAGCAATCCAAACTGGAATAAAGCTTTATTGTTTAGCATTATTCTTGTGTATCCATTAGGACCTTTCCCAAGCGAGATCTTTCGCATCCCGAAATAACTTTCTACCTCATCTATCTTTTCACCTTCTTTAGTTTCCAGGGATATTACAAGGTCGTATAAGAAAGGATTCTCCGGAGACCAAAGTACAGGTTCGGCTATATCGATTTCGAATCCTGCAAAATTTGTTGCAGGAGAGAGCGTCCGTTCTACTTCAGATATTTTCTCGTCATCTTTTAGAACCTCAACCTTTAATTTCAAGTCCTGAGACAATGAAGAAGTCCTTACTTCAACATTCAGTGAATTATTATCGATATCTGGTGTATTCTTTACAAGGCTTATATGGTCATTTGAAGTTTTTTCCAACCAGACGGTTTGCCATATTCCTGTTACAGGAGTATACCAGATCCCTTTAGGGTCCTGTACCTGTTTACCCCTGGCCTGGGTACCTTTGTCTGTTGGATCCCAAACCCTCACTATTAACTCCTGCTCTCCATCTTTAAGGTACGGGGTGATATCCAGGCTAAACGGAGTGTACCCTCCTTTATGACCGCCCACAGCCTTTCCGTTAATATAAATAACGGCTTCCCAGTCTATGGCTCCAAAGTTCAAATGCAGCTTTTCGTCATTATTTAGATCTTCGGTTTCAAAACGGGTGCGATACCATAAGTAATTATCTTCATTCACCAGTTTCTTAACCTTACTCAAAGCCGATTCAACCGGAAAGGGAACCAGGATTTTTCCATCAAATTCAGCTGGCATTTTATCTTCCACAGGCCTAATGGCGTATTCCCAAAGACCATTCAAATTGGTCCAGTTTTCACGTTTCATTTGAGGACGGGGATATTTATTCCAAGGCATATCCTCGTCTACCTCATCTGTCCATTTGGTATCCATAGAAAACTTAAGTACGTCCTCCTTCTTTTCCTGTGCAGAAAGGACGATGGAGCAAAAAATAAATACCAGGCTTAGTAAATTTAATCTCATCTTCAATTTTATTTTTTTATTGGGGTTGGCGATGGATAAACATCCAGTTCATGCGCCATTTCGTTCCACTTGTTCTTTAATTCCTCCAATTTCTCAGGGTACTCTTTCGCAAGATTATTGGTCTCAGTACGATCTTTAGCCAGATTGTAGAGTTCCCATTCCGATTCTGGTTTCAACTGAACCAGTTTCCAGTCACCTTCCCTTAATGCGGCAGATCCGAAATGTTCCCAGAAAAATGTTTCATGGGTGTTTTCATGAGACTCTCCCGTAATAATGGGC
This sequence comes from Gramella jeungdoensis, assembly GCF_023805255.1. Classification (GTDB taxonomy): domain Bacteria; phylum Bacteroidota; class Bacteroidia; order Flavobacteriales; family Flavobacteriaceae; genus Christiangramia; species Christiangramia jeungdoensis. The sequence continues at coordinate 596,030 of NZ_JAMSCK010000001.1, read as the reverse complement.
AGCATAGAATTACCCTGCATTGGAGTAATCTTATTCCCATTAAAACTTTCGGGATAATTCGTGCCCGCCACATCTATACAGGTGGCCATTAAATCAATGATATGAGCCGCTTCATTTTTTACGGTCCCTTTATTCTTAAGTTTTTCAGGCCAGTGCACTATAAAGGGGGTAGTAATTCCACCCTCGTATACTCTGGATTTCCAGTATCTGAAAGGTGTATTTGATACATTTGCCCATACAGGACCAATTCCTGACACCACAGTTTGAGAACCTGGAAGAGAATCTTTTTCCACAGGAAATACTACTTCACGCCCATCCCTTGTAGATCCTGCCCTGTCAAAACCAGGCCCATACCGTGATGGTCTTTCGGAACTGGCTCCATTATCTGATAAAAAGAAGATTATTGTATTATCCAGCTCGCCTGTTTCTTCGAGTTTATCGATAAGATTTCCAATATTTTGATCCATCCTGTCTATCATCGCCGCATGAACAGCCATGGCCCGTGAATCCCATTCCTTATCCGGATTATTTTCCCAGTTTTTATTAGGAAACATGAAATTGGAAAGACTCGCAATATCTCCCTGGAGAACTCCTTTATCGATCAGCTCTTTATATCGCTTTTCACGAATGGCCCTCCAACCCTCCTTATAAGTATCCTCATATTTTGCTATCTCTTCTTCCGGTGCCTGCAGGGGCCAGTGAGGAGCGCAGTGAGCAACATACAGAAAGAAAGGTTCTTCATTTTTTGAAAAGTCTTCTACGTAGGCTACTGCGGTATCTCCAATGGCATCGGTATAATAAAATTCATCTGGGACATCTGGGACTATCTCTTTATTATTAACCAGACTGAAGGGGTCAAAGTAATCTACCACTCCCCAGATATTTCCATAATATCTATCGAAGCCCCTTGATGTGGGATAGGTGGTAGTATCAGAAAAATGCCCGTAATCCTCCTGATGAGATAACCATTTAAGTTGTTTTTCCTTTTCCAGTGGGTTAGTAGGCGAAACATGCCACTTACCAGTCATCCCGGTTTGGTAACCTGCACTCTTCAAAACCTCAGCTATTGTCACCGTCGCCGAATCAAGGGTTCCCTGATAGCCAGGTAAACCGGCATCTCGCGTCATCCGACCAATTCCCGCCTGATGAGGATACAACCCTGTTAGTAAAGACGCTCTGGAGGGGCAACATCTGGCAGTATTATAAAAAGAATTGAATCTCAGCCCATTTCCTGCAAGCCTATCAATGTTTGGAGTGTTAATTTCACCTCCATAACTTCCCAGGTCTGAAAACCCCATATCGTCCGCCATTATTATTACAATATTAGGACGCTCATCTTCCACATTATTTTCTGGGGAAGATTCCTTTTGCTGGCAGCTGCTCAAAAAAATGAGAAGACTTAAAATGGCAAAAACACCACTTTTCTGTACAGGGAAATTTGTCTTTTCAGTATTTATTATCATAATATTATTAATTGAGCTGCTATTTTGGCCTCACTTATTCTTCAAGAATTATTTGAGTAATTTTTAACCTATTATTTTATGCATATCCCATTTTACAATAGATAAAAATGATTATTTATCAAATAATTCATTGTAATGTTAAAACAATACTAAGGCCCTAACCTATATTTTTGTTTAATTTGATAGCACTTTTGTTTATATTGCGCAAATCTTGAAAATTATAGAGATTATAAAGTTGAATGTGCTTATAGATCTTCTTCCTAACTAATTTTAAATGAATTTTTCTGTCGTTAATAAGTCATCATTAATTAAGAAATGGGTTCTATCCTGTTTACTTGTTTGCTGTTCAATTTCTAATGGTCTGCTAGGCCAGAAACAGGAATTCAGGAATATAAATTCAGTACAGGGCCTATCCCATAGTACTGTCTATTCAATTACCGAAGACAAAAATGGTTTTATGTGGTTCGGAACCAGAGAGGGACTTAATCGGTATGACGGTTATGAGGTAGAGACTTATTATAGCCAGAAAAGTGATACTGCTGATTCGGGACTATTGGACAACCAGATCAATTATTTATTGAGTTCATCTCAAGGACTTTTAATTGGAACCCGAAATGGATTAAATAGATATGAACCGGAATTAGACAAATTTACAAGTGAGTTTTCTGGAACCCAGATAAGTGAATCGGTAAGAGTATTATTTGAAACAGGCAATAACAGGATTTTTATAGGAACATCAAACGGACTTTATATACTAAATAATGACCATCAGATTGAAAAACTGGTAAACAATGTAACGGTAAGAGCCCTCTGCAACTACAAGACAAATGTTCACTGGATGGGTTTAAACACCCAGGTGTGGATGATAAATGATTCAGGAGAGGTAATAAAAAAATATACTTTAACCCCAGAGATAACTGATAGCGGAACCAGTTTCAATATTAATATATTATTTAAGGATAAAGAAAATAATATATGGTTGGGAACCTCTAAGGGCTTGTATTTGTTTAACGAAAATAAAGATAGCTTTGAATTTCATGAAATAGATAAAAACCATGAAATAGAAGCCAATGTTATTCGAACAATTTCCGAGGGAAATGATGGGCGCTTATGGGTAGGCACAGAATCGGGAATTTTTCTTTATGATCTAAAAACTGGAACCTCAGAACATTATAAACACTCATTCGAAAAAGAGCCAGGCTCACTTACAGACAAATCTATTTATTCCCTGTATCAGAGTGATGAAGGCATCACCTGGATAGGAACTTACTTTGGAGGAGTTAATTACACCGCCCCTCAAAACAAAGGCTTTCAAAAACTTCTTCCTGGAGATAGCAACTCTTCGCTTCATGGAAAAGCCGTTAGCCAGATCATTTCAGATAACAAAGACAATATTTGGATCGCAACAGAGGATGGGGGAATAAGTATCCTGAACCGGAAAAAAAACAGCTTCTCCTATTTAAATACCAAAAATGGACTTAGCAGCAATAACATTCATTCTCTATATGAAGATAATAATGGATATATCTGGATAGGAACATTTTTAGGAGGATTGAACCGTTATGATAAGACTACCGGTGAAATAACCCATTTTAAGCATCGCAATAACGATCCTACCTCCATATCCAATAACTATGTGTATTCTATTATGCAGGATAAAGATGATCGGCTTTGGGTTGGAACTCAGTACGGATTGAATATCTATAATCCTGCTTCGGGCAATTTTATTCTTTTCAAACCTGAAACATTTGGAAATAAATTTATATACGATATGCTCCAAGACGAAACAGGCGATCTTTGGATATGCACCAGATTTAATGGAATTTATAGATACAGATCATCAAAAGATATAATTGAGCATTATTCAGGAAAAGATATAAACAGTGATCAGATCGTAAGTGTTTCTGAAACAAGCGACGGAGATATATGGTTTGGTACGCTAAGCGGGGGTTTACTTAAATGGGAGGAATCTAATGGTTCCTTTGAAAATTATACAGAATACGATTTTTTACCCAACAACAATGTTTATGAAATTGTTGAAGGCCCCAAAAAAGAGCTTTGGCTAACTACCAACAAAGGACTTGTAAAGTATGAGCCAGAACTGGATACGGCAATAACCTTCACCAATAAAGATGGGCTAACCTCTAACCAGTTTAACTTCAAATCGGGATATAAAGACGATAAGGGATGGCTGTATTTTGGTACTATAAACGGTTTAACCTATTTCCATCCGGATAGCCTGAAAACAAATCTCCCATCTTCTGAAATTCAGATAACGGGTTTTCAGCTTTTTAATAAAGAGGTTCCTGTAGGCCAGAAAAGTATTTTAAAGAATAGTATAAGCTTCACCGATTCCATTAGCCTGAAACATCATCAAAATGTAATCACTTTTGAATTCGCAGCACTCAATTACCAGCCCGGAAATAATTATGCCTATTACCTTGAAGGTTTTGAGGATAACTGGAATAAAGTTGGTGATAAACGTACGGCTACCTATACAAACCTGTCACCGGGAGATTATACTTTCAGGGTACAAACGCTGCCTCTCAACAGTTCACCGGAAAAGAGCATACATCTAACCATCTTACCCCCTTTCTGGCAAACAAAATGGGCGTATACGATATATTTCATTTTACTTCTGGCAGGGATTTACGCTTACTGGAGATTTGTAAGGTTTATTCATAATCAAAAGCTGGCAGTACAATTAGAGAAGGTTGAAAAGGAAAAGATCAAAGAAGTTAATCAGCATAAATTAAATTTCTTCACTTTCATTTCACATGAATTTAAAACCCCTCTTACTCTAATTATTGCCTCCATAGATAAGTATATTAAAGGACACGCAGTAAACCTAAGTCAGTCTGATGAATTAGCGTCTATTAAAAAGAGTGCTGGCAAACTTCAGCATCTTATTCAGCAACTGATGGAATTTAGGAAAATTGAAACCTCGCACGTAGAGCAGAATCTAAAGAAAGGTGATGTAATTCTCTTTCTCAAAGATACTTTCAATGCTTTTGCATTACTGATGGAAGAAAAAGAGCTCACCTATAATTTGAAGAGCAATATCTCTGAATATGTTTGTTACTTCGATCCGGATAAACTCGAAATGATCGCCACAAACCTGATCTCAAACGCTATAAAAAATACCCCGGAACAGGGTGAGATCAATTTTAGCATCGCCATAAGTAATAAACTTGATGAACAACACCGAAGCAAACTTAGCCTGGAAGTGGAAGATTCGGGCATAGGCATGAATTCTGATGAGATTTCAAAGGTATTCAATCCATTTTTTAAAGCTGGAGAGAAAAATTCTAATCAGTGGCAGCCTGGTTCTGGGATCGGGCTGGCACTCGTTAAAAACCTAACAGATTTGCTGGAAGGTTATATTGAGGTAGATTCAGAAAAAGATGAGGGAACCACAATAAGGATAGAACTCCCACTAAGGTTAAAGATTGAAGAAGAGGAGCAAGCAATTAACACTATTGAAGGGAATAAATCTCTCAATATTGATCCTCATATTCTGATGGATGAACCAACAAAATTTGAAGAAGTTGTGATTGATGACCTGCCTAAGGGAATGACTTTATTGATAGTGGAAGATAACAGGCAGATCATAAAATTCCTTAAAGAACATTTCTCTACGCGATTTAAAGTAATCACTGCTAAGAATGGAGTCCACGCCCTTGAAAAACTAAATAATTATATTCCTGATATTATAATATCAGACCTCATAATGCCTGAAATGGATGGGATTAGTCTATGCAAAAAAGTAAAAAACAATCCTGAAACCAATCATATTCCTTTTTTATTGTTAACCGGTAAAACTGATAAATCATACAAAATGGAAGGGCTCAGAGTTGGTGCAAATGCATTTATCAATAAACCCTTTAGCATTAATGAACTTGATCTGTTAGTTAAAAACCTGCTGGAAACCAACCAGAATAGAGCAAAACGTTTCCCAGGTAAGGAGGTAGAAAACTTTGAAAAGGCTCCAGAAACCAATCAGAATCGCGAGTTCCTGAAGAAGATAAATGATATTGTAAAAGAGAATTATAACGACCCAAAATTCACGATAGAGAACCTGGCTTCCCAAATGGGTATAAGCAGGTCACTATTGCATATCAAAATGAAAAAGGCCGCCGGAACCAGTGCTTCCGATTACCTTAAAAAAATAAGATTAAAAAAGGCCGAGGAGCTTATAAAACAGGGGAAAACCATCTCTGAGGTCGCTTATAATGTAGGGTATAGCGATCCAAATTATTTCAGTAGGGTGTTTAAAAAAGAGTATAGGGTTTCCCCCAGTAATTATAAATAATCAAATGCTTTAATTCTCCTCTTCAGTTCCAAACTTGTACACACAAACCGAGTGATACTCTTCGCCCGGTTCAAGCAAGGTCTCTGGAAAATCGGGTTGATTTGGAGAATTGGGAAAATGCTGGGTCTCTAAACAGAAGGCACCCCTGTAATCGTACGCCTTTCCATCTTTACCTTTGGTTTTACCGTCCAGAAAATTCCCCCCATAGAACTGAAGGCCAGGTTCATTGGTATACACCTCCATTTTGCGACCGCTATCTGGCTCTATAACTTTTGCTGCAAGCCTTAGGCCTTCTTCATTTGTTGGTTCCGCATTCAAAACGAAATTATGATCGTAACCATGACCGTATTCCAATTGCCTGTTCTCTTGTTCGATATCACGCCCAATTGGTTTTAGCGAAGTAAAATCAAAAGGTGTGCCTTCTACACTCCTTAATTCACCGGTAGGAATAAGCCCCTGGTCTACGGGAGTAAACCTATCAGCATTGATCATTAATAAATGATCATTTATACTGCCGCTTCCGGCCCCCTCAAGGTTGAAAAAAGAATGATGAGTAAGGTTCACTACAGTTTTTTTATCGGTAGTGGCGAAATATTCAATTTTAAGTTCATTTTGATCAGTTAGGGTATATTCTACTTTCACCTCAAGATTCCCGGGATAGCCCTCTTCCATATGCGGGGAGGATCTTGTGAAGATAAGTTTATTACTGGCTGTTTGTTCAGCATCCCAAACCACATTGTGAAATCCTTTTATACCTCCATGTAAATGATTCTCTCCATTGTTGGTAACCAGGTCATACCCCTTCCCATCTATTTCAAATTTCCCTTTAGAAATACGGTTTCCATATCGGCCAATGGTAGCACCGAAGTATTTTTCTTTAGCATTTTGATATTCTTCCAGGCTGGAAAAACCAAGTACTATATCTTCAAAACTTCCATTTCTATCGGGTACCCATAAGGAAATAAGTCTCTGACCGTAATTCGTAAAGCTTGCCTCAATACCATTTTCATTGGAAATAGTATAGAAACTGGTCTTTTTACCATCAATTTCAGATTTGAATTTTTCTTCATCAATCTGAATATGGCTAACCATCTTATCCTCTGAATGGCCTTCAGACTTCTGATCCTCTTTTTTATCCTTGCAGGAGAAGATGCATAATATCATAATTCCCGTAATAATTAGATTTGTTGATTTCATTTATTTATAGTGTTTAGCCTAAAAATATAATATATCAATACTTACCGAGTAGTCATATTGTCTAAATATTAGCATGTTAAGTTAAGTGTAAACAAATTCAACATTTTTACACCATTATTAAACAATTTTCCACCTGCTGAAGTCTTTACGCATCTATATTTGAGTATGAAAAAATTAATTATCCCTTTCGTTATTTGCCTGTTTTTCTCCTGTAAGGACAATCAACAGGCACAAAAAGACAACGCAGAAAATAATGATCAAAACTCCGAAAAACCCAACATAGTTATCCTGTATGTCGATGATTTGGGCTATGCCGATGTAGGTTCTTATGGAGCCAAAGGTGTGGAAACTCCAAATATTGACAGGATGGCTGCAAACGGAGTGAAATTTACGGATGCCCATAGTTCAGCGGCAACCTGTACACCTTCAAGGTATTCTCTTTTAACAGGTAATTATGCCTTTAGAAATAAAGCTGCAATTCTGCCCGGTGATGCGCCTCTTTTAATCGATACCAGCCAGGTAACCTTACCTAAAATGCTTAAAAAGGCCGGATATACTACCGGCGTTGTTGGAAAATGGCATTTAGGCCTGGGGATTGGAAAGGTAAACTGGAATAAGGAAATCTCACCTGGGGCCAATGAAGTAGGGTTCGATTATAGCTTCCTACTGCCGGCTACAGGCGACCGTGTTCCAACCGTTTTTGTGGAAGACGGAGAAGTTGTCAACCTGGATAAAAACGATCCAATTACCGTTAGCTATGATGAAAAAGTAGGTAACAGGCCAACGGGTACTGAAAATCCTGGCCAGCTAAAATTCAAAGCCGATCTACAGCATAGCAATACCATTGTGAATGGTGTTAGCCGTATTGGATATATGGCTGGAGGTAAAGATGCTGAATGGGTGGATGAGAATTTCCCTTTCGACTTCAACAGAAAAGCCAAGGAATTCATGAAGAGAAATAAGGAGAATCCATTCTTTTTATACTACTCATTTCATGACATTCACGTTCCAAGAGTTCCTAATGCAAGATTCCAGGGGAAAAGCAGTATGGGAGCCAGAGGAGACGCTATTGCCCAGGTTGATTTCGTAGTTGGCGAAATAATGAAAGAGCTTGAGGAACTGAATATAGCAGATAATACGATCATTGTTTTCACCAGTGATAATGGTCCTGTTCTAGATGATGGTTATGACGATAAAGCTGAAGAAATGGTTGGCGAGCATAATCCTTCCGGACCCTTCAGAGGAGGGAAATACAGTATCTATGAGGCAGGAACGAGAGTGCCTACCATTGTTTACTGGCCAGGAAAGGTAAAGCCTGTTGAATCTGATGCCCTTATGAATCAGCTCGACCTTTACGCTTCATTCGCTTCGCTTGTAAATCAGCCATTACCGGAAGATGTAATAGATAGTGAAGACCATATGGATGCATGGCTTGGAGAGACTAAAAACGGAAGGGAAGAGATGCTGGAAGAAGGTTTCACCCTGGCTCTGAGAGACGGAAAATGGAAATATATACAACCTTTTACTGGTAGTATTCCAGACTGGATGGCTAATAAGGATATTGAATCTGGCCTTTCTGAAAAGCCTCAACTATATAATCTTGAAGAAGATAAAGCAGAACAGAACAACCTGGCAGAAGAAAATCCCGACCTTGTGAATCAGTATGAAGAAAGGACACAGGAAATTATAAACAAGACCGAATAAACAATAGAAATAAATTAAATATTAAAAGCAGCGTTTAGCAACGCTGCTTTTTTATTTCTTACCGGAAGAGGAAGGTTTTCTCACAATCTGGCATTGCGATTAAAAAGTACTCATGCCAAATGACCATTACTCCATTCAATGCAAAAAATAAGCCCCGATCTAAGAACCGGAGCCTATTCCAACTAAAACTACTCTAGAAAATTACTCTGCTATTTACTCATATAGGTATTTAAGATCTCTTTCCTGATCTACTTTAAATTTTCCATTCTCATATTTAACTGGCACTATAGCCGGTCTGGCAAGAAAAGGTCTGTCCAGCAAGTCTCCTCGTGGATTTCCAAACATGGTACTCCACCACTGTCCTTCTTTATCTTTAAAGAAATTATTATGACCTCCACCGGTAACTGCAGTATACCTTTCCGAATAAGGTCCGTAGATGTTATCGGCTGAAGCGATCACCACATCATAAGAATACAGATTAGCCTCGCGCTCTTCAATAGAATCATAAGGATTCTTTCCTGAATAAGAATAAGACCCATCTGGCTGTTTAATGCTCCATATAGCCTGCATCAGGTGATACTTTCCACCTTCCTTCACTACATATGCTCCTTCTATGTATGGTTCATTCTCATAAGACTGCTCTTTGAATTCTCGTAGAGGTTCTGCAAAACCACTCATATCATCCTTCATTCTCGCAATCTGATGACTATGCCCAATAAAATAAACGGTGCCATCTTCATCTTCAAACAAACTACCGTCTATCTGGGAGAAGATAGGTCCATCACTATTTCCTTCTATGTTCTCATAAGGCCCGGTTGCCTTTCCAGAGGTACTTCTTAAGATATAAGATCCTCTCCCGTGTGGATTTTCAGGCGTACATCCCACTATAAAATAATTATCCTGACTTTCTATGTAATGAATTTCGGGAGCCCACAGGGTACGTCTTTTTTCACCTATTTTATTATGGTTAAGATCTTCTTTAGGTCCGTCTTTGATGATTTCAAAATCTCTTTGCCAGGTACCATCTTCCTCGAAGGTCCATACATAACCCATATCTTCCCAATCCTTAAGGTTCTTCGATCTCCATAAACGAATACCCGGGCTAAGATCACGGGCAGTTTCCCTACCCTCCAAACCGGTAGTTCCAGTCATATAATAATAACCATCATTTCCAAGGTTTATATAAGTATCCCTTAACCAGTGGTCAAAAAGGGGTTTTACATCTTCTGGAATCTGGGTTTCAGGATCTTCAACGTCTACTGTTCCGTATTGGTCTTTTAAAGTATCTGCCGGTTCCTGGTTAGTATCACTTTCTTTATTCTCTTTACAGGAAGCAAAAAGGAATATAAAAACAAACAGTTTTAATAATGATTTCATGGACATATTTAATTTAATTTGGACTTATTTGTCTAAAAATATGTCCTGATATCAACTGAAAGTCTGTATATATATCCAAATAGGTAGCATTATTGTTTATAATTTTTCTTCTGGACCACTTTTACACTATTACTACTACGGAATTCTACTTACCTACTAATCTCCAGTCTAATAAAATCTTAACTCTGTATTAGACATTAATTAAGGATCCCAAAGCGGCCATGCACATATGGACATGAAAAAAAATAGAACCCAACATACAAAAGGGAGTGAATATCTAATAATCTTCACCCTTTATTAAAATTTTATGAACTTAAAAATTAATGTAATTTTTACGTTTATTATATTTGAAAACTAAAAGAATTAAAAATTGACGAATATTAGAAGCTTTAAAAACCGACCCGATCTTTACGAGAATTTTAAATCTGAAGTATCTATTCAATCGCCTGGAAGAATAAACCTTATTGGTGAACATACCGATTATAATGGCGGATTTGTACTTCCCAGCGCGATTGATAAGTACATTTACATGGAATTCCGTAAAAATGATACCGAAAATTTCTGCCGCCTTTACAGTGAAACTTTTAAGACCGGTTTCGAATTCCAGCTGGACAAAGATTTTTCCAAAGGTGAAGGCTGGGAAAATTATGTGCTTGGGGTGGTAGATCAAATCCAGAAAATGGGTAAGAAACTTGAGGGTTTTGAATGTATAATTGATAGCAAACTGCCTGTTGGAGCGGGGATTAGTTCTTCTGCCGCCCTGGAATGTGGTATCGCCAGTGGATTGAATGAACTTTTCGATCTAGGTTTAAGCCCTCTTGAAATCGTGAAGCTTTCCCAGAAGGCAGAAAATGAATTCGTAGGTAATAATTGCGGAATTATGGACCAGTATTCTTCTGTAATGAGCAGGAAGGATCATTTGATCATGCTGGATTGCGACAATCTGGATGCCGAATATATCCCTGCTGATTTTGACGATTGCAAGTTGTTATTACTGAATACGAATGTTTCCCATAATCTCGCCGACAGCGAATACAATACCAGGCGTGAAGAATGCGAGACTGCCGTTAAAAAGATCCAGCAGGATCATCCCAAGGTAACTTCACTAAGAGATGTTGACTTTACAACTCTGGAGCAGTATAAGGATAAGTTAACACAAACAATTTATGAGAGATGTTTATATGTTCTGGAAGAAAATAAGCGAGTGCTCAAGGCTGCCAGTACACTCAAGGCAGGAGAGCTTAAAAAGTTTGGCGAATTAATGTACGCTTCTCATGAAGGCCTTCAGCATAAGTATGAGGTTAGCTGTCCTGAACTTGACTTCCTTGTAGACTACTCCAGGGATAAGGACTTCATTTACGGCTCTAGAATGATGGGCGGTGGCTTCGGAGGTTGCACATTAAACCTTATTGAAAAGGACAAAATTGAATCCTATGTTAAGGAAGTTTCTGCGGCTTACTTTGAAAAGTTCAATATCAAACTGGATGCAATAAGTGTTTCCCCACATGCAGGTACTCAAATCACAAAAACGATACACCAATGAATACCGAACTAAATAATACCCCACATAGACGCTATAACATTCTAACCGGTGAATGGATACTTGTATCTCCTCATCGTACTAAGCGACCATGGCAGGGAAAGACCGAAGACAGTAAAACAGAAAAAAAGGAAAAGTATGATCCCTCGTGTTATCTCTGTCCTGGCAACACTCGCGCAAGTGGAGATACAAATCCTGATTATAAGGAACCTTTTACTTTTGTAAATGATTTTTCATCCCTGCTGCCCGATTCTACTGAGATTAACTTTGAGAAAGGCTTACTTAAGGCTGAAAGTGAAAAAGGTATTTGTAAAGTAGTATGCTTTTCCCCCGATCATTCACTCACATTACCTTTGATGGAAGAGGAAGATATCACAAAGGTGATACAAATGTGGAAGAAAGAATATGAAGAATTAGGAGCTAATGACGGAATCAATTACGTTCAGATCTTCGAGAATAAGGGAGCGATCATGGGATGCAGCAATCCGCATCCACACGGGCAGATCTGGTCACAATCTTCGATCCCAACAGAAATACTGAAAAAATCAGCAAAATTTAAGGAGTACTGGGAAGAGAACGGAACCAGCCTCTTAGGAGATTACCTGGAGCAGGAACTGAAAGCCGGAGAAAGAATACTTGAAGAAAATGAACATTTTGTTGCTTTGGTACCCTACTGGGCTGTGTGGCCTTTTGAAGCGATGATCGTTCCCAAAAGACATCTTCAGCATATTGGTCAGTTAAATTCAGAAGAAGAAAAGGCTTATGCCCGGATCCTGAAAAAACTGACAATAAAATATGATAATCTTTTTGAGACTAGTTTTCCTTACTCTTCAGGAATTCACCAAATTCCCACAAACGGGAAGGAGTATCCGGAGTGGCATTTTCATATGAGCTTTTATCCGCCCCTGTTAAGATCGGCAACGGTAAAAAAATTCATGGTAGGATATGAAATGTTCGCCGGCCCACAGAGGGATATTACAGCTGAGCAGGCAGCAAAACGACTGAATGAACTTTCAGGTACTCATTACCTGAAAAAAGAATGATAGAATTATGGAAAATAGAATAACGCTTAAAGAGCTGGCTAAGCTACTGAATGTTTCAATCAGCACCGTTTCAAAAGCCTTGAACGATAGCCCAGAGATCAGTCCTCAAACCCAGAAAAGAGTGAAGGAGCTGGCTGCTTTGAACCATTACGTTCCAAATATGCTGGCCCAGAACCTTAAGACGAGGCATACAAAAACCATAGGCGTTATTATACCTGCTATACTTCCACATTTTTTCGCAGAAGCCCTTCACGGTATCGAAACAAAGGCTAGCGAGCTTGGCTACCGCATAATCATCTGCATTTCAAACGAATCTCTAAAAAAGGAAGCAGAGAGTGTACAAACGCTTATAAAAGGACAGGTAGATGGGCTAATAATGTCTTTATCCCAGGAAACCCAGGCCAAAATGGAAATAGATCATTTACAGCCTTTATTCAGTCACAAAGTTCCATTGGTCTTATTTGATCGTGTTTTAAAGCAGATTCAATGTGACAAAATTCACATAAACGATTCCCTGCAAGCTGAACAGGCTACTATGGCCCTTTTAAATTCGGGATGTAAAAAGATAGCATACTTCTCGGGAATTTCGGATACCAGTGTAGATGACGAACGAAAGAAAGGATATCTTGATGCGGTGAAAATTCTTGGTGCGTCGAGAAAGGTGGTCAATTTTGATCCAAAAAACTTCCCTGATAAAAAATTATTAGACCTTATAGAGAATAAAAAGGTGGATGGGATTCTGGCTTCAGATGAACTGGGCGCTATTCTGGTAATGAAATCTGCTTTAAATGCAGGCTTCCGGATTCCGGAAGACCTTTCGGTTATAGGCTTTACTAATGGCCAGATGAGTGAACACTTCAGGCCATCGCTTAGCACGGTAGACCAACATGCTGAAGAACAGGGTAAACTTGCTCTGGAGACCATGGTAGACCGCATTGAAGGTAAGCTGCCTGCAGAACCTATTGAATATAAGCTGGAGACTTCAATTATACACCGAAATTCGACCAGGCAGAAATTATATGATTTAGCCGATTGAAATAGTTTCCTATCTCTTTAAAATAGTGAATAAAAAAATCCCGAAGTAAAACTTCGGGATTTCTATTTTATAATATCCAGCCTTTCTTACCAGAACATTGCATATAGCATTACAAGTATCAATATGATCGCAAAACTGCAAATATTGAACACTGGTCCTGTTTTGAAAAGACCTTTGGTAAGCTTGATAGATTTTTCCTGGATCTTTCCACCTGTTTCCAGGTAACTGATAAGTACCATTATCAACATGGTTAAGATCCATGTAGCCATCATCTGATGCATGAAAGGCCAGTTGATAAAGAATACTGAATCACTCCATCCATTAGGCGCAACTTTAAAGTAAAGCGCTATAGGTATGGAAACAAGAACCCCCCAGATAGCGGCCTTGTTGGTTGTTTTTCTCCAGAACAATCCGAGCATGAATACCGCCAGGATACCCGGACTCACAACTCCGGTATACTCCTGAATATACTGGAATACCTGCCCAAGATTCTTCAACTGTGGAGCAAGAATAATCGCAATAATCAAGGCAATACTGGCAGTTACCCTACCAACATTTACCAGCCTTCTCTCTGAATGTCCTTTTTTAAAGAAGTATGGTTTATAAATATCCATCGTAAAGATGGTTGCCGTTGAGTTAAGCATAGATGCAAGGGAAGAAACGATGGCAGCAGCCAGCGCAGCAAGTACCAGGCCTTTTAATCCGGCTGGTACAAACTCTTTAATAAGCCATGGTGCAGCATTATCATTAATGACGAACCCGTTGGCACCAAAGAAAGATGCATCGGTCACTCCGGCAACAATATTTCCATCTATATCACTATTCATTACAAACGCGATAATACCAGGAACCACTGTGATCAAAGGAATTAGAAGTTTTAGAAAACCTGCCAGAACAATACCTCTTTGAGATTCCCTTAAACTTTTGGCAGCAAGGGTTCTTTGGATGATATACTGGTTAAAGCCCCAGTAATAAAGGTTCGCTACCCACATTCCTCCTATTAGTACCGCGAGGCCGGGAAGATCCCACCAGGCATCTTTTCCATTAGGTGTAATGATCTCGCCCTTATCAAGTATCATTGAGAATTTTTCGGGTACTTCTTCATATATCTGAACCATTCCGTTAATGATATTTCCATCGTCTGAGACATGACCAAGAGCAATAATCGTGGTAATCAAACCGCCGGCCACAAGCAATACTACCTGCACAACATCTGTCCAGGCTACTGCCGATAGACCTCCATACAAAGAGTAAGCGGCTGCAAAAAGAGCCAGCCCTATGATACTTTCCATAAAAATAGATCCGTCACCAGTACCGATTATAGTATCTAATGCGGTTGCTCCCAAATAGAGTACAGAAGTAAGGTTTACGAAGATAAAAAGGCAGATCCAGAAGACTGCAAGGATGGTCTTCAGATTCTCACTATATCGCACCTCGATAAATTCGGGAATCGTATAAAGTTTCTTTTCAATAAAGATCGGCAAGAAGTATTTACCAACAATGATCAGCGTTAAAGCCGCCATCCATTCATAAGAAGCGATCGCAAGTCCCAGGGCAAATCCGGAACCGGACATTCCAATGAACTGTTCAGCAGAGATGTTTGCAGCAATAAGAGAAGCACCAATGGCCCACCAGGGCAGTGATTTACTTGCTAAGAAATAATCTTCTGAAGTGTTTCCTTTTCCTCTGGATACCCAGAGTCCTACGCTTATAATAACCAGAGCATAGGCAATGAAGACTATCAGGTCCAGTAATTCAAATTCCATATTAATGATTAGTTTAAATTGTTAAATATATACTTCGTGCAAAAATTTTATAATTCTCTTCAAGCATCTGATTTGGAGAAAAACTTCAATCATAAGGTTTTCTTAAAATTCCGGTTAAATATAGAATTATAATCCTGAAACCTAAAAGCCACCTTTAAAATTTATCCGCTTTTATTAACAGAAAAGGCAAAAACGATATTATTTTCATATAACTCCCCTGGTTTCAGTGAACTGGAGGGAAAATTACGAAAGTTAGGCGCATCCGGGTAATTTTGTGCTTCTATGGCCACAGCCGGGTATTTTCTATCTATCTTACTCAAATACGTCCAGTTATCCGGTAATTTTTCCGGTGAATAGATAACCAGTACGGGCTGATTACTATTCACCTTCATTTTAATTCCACTTAAGGGAGCGAAAAGCTGAGCATGCATTTCATTTTCCATCACGTCCAACACATATACATCGTCCAGTTCTCTGTTTCCTAATAATCTATTCTCCCGGTAATCCTTAGGGTTTTTCTTCAATTTTATAAGATTACCCGTGGGTAAGTTCTTCTCGTCCAGCTCCAGGATCTTGGATGCATTTATCTGCATAAAATGATCACTCACACTTCCTCCTCCGTTAAGGTTGAAATACGAATGATTCGTGATATTTACAATGGTTTCTTTATCGGTTTTTGCTGAATAGGAAACCTTGATCTCATTTTCCTCAGTAAGAGTGAATTTAGCCCAAACTTTTAAACGTCCGGGATATCCTTCTTCCAGATGGTCACTGGTGTATGAAAGTATAACCGAAGGATTCTTCTCCTGTTCTACTTTTTCAATATCCCATAATTTATACTGAAAACCATACTCTCCTCCATGCAGATGTACTCCATCTTCTTCAAAAAGCCGGTATTCCTCCTCTCCTATTTTGAACTTCCCATCAGAGATTCGCCCCGCAAACCTGCCCACGGTGGCTCCAAAACATTTATTCTGATCATGGTATTCTCCGGTAATATAATCTTCAGGTACCTGGGGTCCAACCACAAGATCTATGAGTTCCTGCTTATTATTGTACATTTTGAAACTGAAGATACTGGCTCCATAATTAAGTATCTGCAAACGGCTCTTTTTTCCATTTACAAGCTCTATAAGCTTAAGGTCAGATTTTTGGGATTCGCTCAATTTTATTCAGTTTTTGATGTGATCCAGGATTCTACCTGTGATTCTAAAATATTTAATGGAAGTGCTCCATTGGTAAGTACCACATCATGAAATTCCTTGATATCGAACTTATCGCCTAGCTGCTCCCTGGCATCTTCTCTTAATTCCAGGATCCTATTCATTCCTATTTTATATGCTGTTGCCTGGCCAGGCATTACAATATGTCGCTCCACCATTTTCACACAGGCACTTTCGGCTGCAGGAGTGTTTTTTTTGTAATAGTCTATTCCTTCCTGCCTGGTCCATTTCTTTGCATGAATCCCGGTATCTACAACCAGTCTGCACGAACGCCATAATTCCATCGCCAATCTTCCAAAATCGGAATACGGATCTTTATAGAAACCAATTTCCTTAGGGATGTACTCGCTGTAAAGTCCCCATCCTTCAACATAAGCAGTGAAAAAGCTGAACTTTCTGAATTCAGGAATACTATCCAGTTCCTGGGCAATAGCGATCTGCATATGATGACCGGGAATACCTTCGTGATAGGCCAGCGCTTCCATTTCATATTTAGGCATGGCCTCCATATCGTATAAATTAGCATAATAAGTTCCCGGCCGGGAACCATCAAGTGCAGGCTCCTGGTAAAAGGCCTTTCCGGCGCTCTTCTCCCTGAAAGGTTCAACTGCTTTTACAACTATATCTGCTTCCGGCATCGTATTGAATAACTCCGGAAGTCTATCCTTCATAGTATTTATTATATTTTTTGCTTTTTTCAGGTAGGCTTCTTTACCCTGATCGGAGTTTTCATAGTAAAACTGTTCATCAGTCTTCATAAATTCGAAGAAATCCTGCAATGAGCCTTCAAAACCTACCTCTTCCATGATCTTTTCCATTTCACCATGAATCCGGGCCACTTCATTCAAACCTATCTCATGAATTTCATCTGCGGTAAGGCTGGTGGTTGTAACGCGTTTAAGGGCATTATCATAAAACTCACCTCCTTTAGGAAATTTCCATACCCCTGCCTCTTCGGTAGCTCTTTGCTGCTGATTTTCGAGGAATTCTATAAGGCTCTCATAGGCCGGCTGCACATGGTCTACCAGGGCATTTTCAGCCTCACTTACCAGCCGGGTTTCCTCCTCTTCTGATATCTCCAGCTTTTCGATCTTTGATTTGAAATCGCCCATCAAAGTACTGGCATCTGCAGACTTGGTAAATGGCTTACCTTTTATAATATTTCTGGAAGCATCAAGAGTGCGGTCATAAACAAATTTGGGAGGCACTATACCATTCTGTTCACGTAGTTTAAGCTGCTCAATAATATCGTTCATAGCCTTCTCCATACCCACCAGCCTTGAGATATAAGCCTCTGCATCGGGAACTGAATCTATTCGATGCATATTAATCAGAAAAGCTGGTAATTCTGCATGATAACCATGCATCTGGTTTATGGGGTAATCATAGAAACGATATTTATAATCGTCAATTTCATTCTTAACCTGTCTTCGATACAGCCTGTAGCTTAATTTGGCTTCTTCATTGAGAGCCGCTGTATCTACCTTTTCCAGGTATTCCATACGCTTTTTTGCCTGCTCAAGGTCTTCGGTATATTTGAGGCTGGAAAAATCATCCCATTTTCCATAATCGGTTTTCATTCCCCTTCGGGTTTGTGTCATGGGTGATTCTTCGACCTCTTTCTGAAACTCGGTCTCAAAGAATTCGTTAAGTTCCGCTGAAGCTTTTTCTATTTCAGCCTGCGTATAGTCTTTCCTTTCTTTCTCCTGCCCACACGATAAAAATATCAGTGCGGGTAGTATCAATAATACTTTATAATTGATTCTCATAACTCTACTCTTCTAATATCGAAAATTTTATGGCCGAATCTCCATAGACAGTATGGGTTTGCTTCTGAAAATCTTCTTCTTCAGCCTCAAATATATTATCTACATAAGTTTGAGGATTAATATCTATCAAAGGAAACCAAGTACTCTGAACCTGGATCTGAAGTTTATGCCCTTTTTTAAAGGTATGATTGATACCCTGCAGCTTAATATTCACTTCGGTCTTTTTATTTGGTTCAAATGGCTCCGGATCCTCAAATCCATTTCTAAACCGGCCTCGCATCACTTCGCTGCGCACCATCATATGGTAATTGCTCATCTTAAGATGCGGCATGGTTTCTTCATAATTCTCGGCATCGGGTGGATATACATCTATGACTTTTACCACCCAATCGGCCGCTGTTCCCGTGGTCGCAACTTTTAGCATGGCTTCTATTGGTCCCACCAGTTTCATATCCTCTTCCAGCACTTCTGTCTCGAATACCAGTACATCAGGCCTTCTGGCTGCAAAACGCTGGTCTCCGGTCATGTATTCCCGCGGAGTAAACACCATTTTGATCTCGTTGTTATAGGAAACAGGTTTTTCAGGATCGCTGATGAATTCTTCCTTATTATCTGTAGGCTGATCGGTAAATTTCTGATTATCTCCGAGATAAAGGGTCTTTGAAGAAGTATTCTTCGGCGGCCATTCAGTATAGTTATTCCACTGTCTTAAGCCTGTGTCGTAAATATGTGCCTCCGGCAGATCTGGTTTTCCTTCACCACTTCCTTTCAGAAAATGATTGAAGAATTTAGTTTCATAATCACGCTGAAAATGTGTTGAAATACTATCTCCAAAATACACGTTTCCAACAGACTGCCTTCCGGTCTCCCTGGCCCAGTCACCATGACTCCATGGACCAAAAACAATACTGCTGAAGTTATCACCGCTTTCTTCGATATTCTTGTAGATCGCGAATGGGCCGTAAAGATCCTCTGCATCAAACAATCCGCCCACGATCATCACTGCCGGCTTCACATCTTTCATATGCTGAACGATGCCACGCGACTGCCAGAATTCATCATAATTAGGATGTTCTTTCAGCTGTTGCCAGAATTCATTGTCTTCCTTATAATATTCATCAAGATTGCTAAGTGGTCCTGCATCCAGGAAGAACTGGTACTGATCTTCAGTCCCCAGGTCAGGAAATTCATACCATGCGGTATCTACAGGTGTTTCTTTTTGATAGCCGAAAACCGAGGTAGCCCTCCAGTAGCTTAACAAATAAGCCCCGTTATGGTGAAAATCGTCAAAAAAGAAATCACCGATACTTGCCTGTGGCGAGGCCGCTTTTAGCGCCGGATGACCGCTAAGCAATGAATAGGTAGAATAGAATCCCGGATAGGAAATCCCCCAGGTTCCAACTCTTCCATTATTGTTCTCAACATTGTTAACAAGCCATTCAATGGTATCGTAAGTATCACTCGCTTCATCTACCTGGTCACCTTCTTTATTAGGAATATAAGCCCGCATATTATCATATTTTCCTTCGCTCATCCATCTTCCCCGAACATCCTGGTATACTATGATGTTTCCTTCTTTCATAAGAATCTCATTAGGCCCTATTTTAGACCTGAACTGATCTTCTCCATAAGGCCTGGAACTATATGGCGTTCTTTGCATTAATATTGGATATTCTTTCGAAGTATCCTTTGGAGAATATATGGTAGTGTGAAGCTTTACGCCATCCCTCATCGGGATATCCACTTCCATTTTATTATAATGATCTTTTACCTCATAATCTGCTTTTTTCTGAGCAATTGCCGGTGCAAAAACTAAAAATATAAAGACAGTAATCAGGGGGATTTTGAAAATTTTCATCAAGGGCTATTTTTTAAAGTTCCTAAAGATAGAAATTAGCCCTTTAAAGCTAAAAGAAAATTGCCTTTTAAGGTAAATACATTGTTTTCGGGAATTTTCAGGTACGGAATCTAACCCACACAGATCTTAATGATCTTTGAATCTGAAGATTTTACAGCGAAGCGATTATCGGCTCTATGATCTATAATCCATAAAATATCCTTACCCGAACATAGTATCCAGGTATTTTCTTTCTGGGGAAGGGAAAACTTTTCGTCCTTAAAAAAATCGCTAAGTTTCTTCTTACCATTCATTCCAAAAGGATAAAAGAAATCACCTTTCTTCCATTTTCTGATAACCAGAGGATATTTAATTTTTTGTTTAGGAACATAGATGCACCTCCTGGAAAAACGTCCCATTTTTTCTACCTCAGTTATATGAAGGGTTCCCAGATTTGGGATCATCACAAGACTCTCATCTTCTTCAATATGATACTCCTTATTGAGAGATTTTTCTTTTCTCTCAGTAAGCAATAGTTTTTTGCGATCCTTTATTAATCGGTGTGAATCTGAATATACCACCTTACCACTTTGAGCCTTTAACAGGTCATATACATCGTTCCATTCGTTAAAACCGAAGGATTTTAGCAACTGATACAGGATCTGCTTAGGATTGGGAACTTTTTTAAGAAACTCCACATCGATCGAATAACCGTAAAGGTCCTTTTCTACGATCTTTGGATATAACAGGCTTATATAATCCTCAACCAGGTCAAGACTTTCCCGAAGATGCTCCTGTGTTTTTGCAAATCCCTCAAGCAACTGCGGATTGATCTCCTGCATCACCGGAACTATCTGGTGCCTGATCTTGTTTCGCATATATTTATCGGAAGCATTGGTGCTGTCTTCCCGCCACTTGAAATGCTTCTCTCTTGCAAAATTTTCAATTTCTTCCCGGCTGAAATTCAATAATGGTCTTATCACCTCGTTATTTTCCCTCTTGATCCCGGTAAGACCTTCGGGGCCCGTTCCCCGGATAAGATTAATAAGAAAGGTTTCCAGATTATCATTGGCGTGATGTGCCGTAAGGGTATAATCGAAATGAACGGAGCCACTAAGTTCCTCGAACCACTCATAACGTAGCTCCCTGGCGGCCATCTGTATAGAGACCCCCTTAGATTCTGCATATTTCTGAGTATCGAAACTTTGGGTATAGACCTCCACTTCAAGGGAGTCTGCAAGGTCCACTACAAAACTTTCATCTCCGTCGCTTTCCTCTCCCCTTAGATTGAAGTTACAATGGGCGATGGAAAAATCAAGCTTTGAATCGTGACATAAGTGGGCGAGTACCACGCTGTCTACTCCACCACTTACCGCCAGCAATAATTTACTTCCGCACAGATACGGAAATTCAGATTTCACCAGATTCTTAAAGGCTTTTTCCATCGCTTACCAAATATACAAAAGTGCACTTCTAAATCCCCTCTGTGGGGACGGACTTTTTTTGTGTCTATCCAGGAAATTAAAATTGCAGTTTTAAATGGCTATAGGTTGGTCAGCACTTCGCGCATCGCTCTTGCCTTGAGCAAGCATTCCTCATATTCCTTTTCAGGGTCAGATTTCGCGGTGATCGCGCCACCTACCGAAAATGACAAATATCTGTTTTGTGAGTTATAAAGTATACTCCTTATCACCACGTTGAAATCAAAATCGCCCTGTGGAGTAAAATAACCTACAGCCCCGCTGTAAAGTCCGCGTTTGGATTCTTCAAGCTCCTCTATGATCTTCATGGCCGAAATCTTTGGTGCGCCGGTCATGCTTCCCATGGGAAAACTACTCCGGATGGCTTCAACCGGCGGAATGCCTTCGGCAAGCCTCGCGGTGACGCTCGAAATAAGCTGGTGTACCTGCCTGAAGGTATAAACTTTGCATAATTCGTCTACCTGCACACTACCCTTTTCAGCGATTCTCGAAAGATCGTTCCTTACAAGGTCTACGATCATCACATTTTCAGATTGTTCCTTGGGATCAATGGCCAGTTCGGCTGCAATCCTGAGATCTTCCTCCACGTTGGCGGCACGTCGGGCTGTTCCCTTGATTGGCTGAGATAATAAATCTCTTCCCTTCTTCTTGAGATAACGCTCAGGTGAGGCCGATATAAGATTGAAATTTTCAAGCTTCAGATAAACAGCAAAAGGCGGCGTTGATATTTGGTTGAGGGATCTGTAGATATCAAGAGCATCAATTTTTACATTCTCGGCATAAAATTCCTGGCAAAAATTAGCTTCGTAAATATCTCCCCTATGAATATGTCTCAACATAGCCTCCACTCTATTTTTATATTCCTCTTTAGAAATTCGTGGGGATACCTCAACAGGTTTTCTACCCGCAACAGACAGATTTTCTAATCTACATATCTCATTATAATCTTCTTCAATCTCATCATCCACCATGCGCAGATACTGGAATTCTATCTTTCCTTCTTTAAGAAAGACCAGTTTCTGTGGCTGAAAAAAATAAAGCTCCGGGAAATGAAGTCCATCAAAATTAGATGAATGAAGGTCTTCCACATCATTTTTCAGATCATAGCTCATATAACCAAAGATCCAGTCGGCGGTGGTTTCCTGGTATTCTCTCAGTTTATCAAAGGCATTCTGATAATCTGTCTTTATAGCCGTAAAAGCTTCCACGGCAAGAACAGCCTCATACTCCCCAGTTTCCAGCTCATATTCATTACTATCCAGCCAAGCGACCTCAGAGAACCGGCTTCCCCAAGTAAGTAGTTGTTCTTTGAATTTAGCAGGATTATTTAAAGGAAAAATTCTGGAAGTGCGCACTTAATTCTCGATTTGATGTGCAAAGGTAGTAAGCACATCCTCAATTCCCATATCTAGTACTTCGTTAATTACCTTTCCATCTTCAAAATTATCCTTGAACGAAGGGAAACTAAAACTTTCAATTACCTGTCCGCCAAAACGGGCAAAAATGTGTCTGGTATATTCCAGAGATGATTTTGCCCCCCTTTTTCCAGGCGAAGTACTAAAAAGCAGGATCTGCTTTCCGTCCAGAAAATTTCGTTTTAGTCGAGACAACCAGTCTATATTATTTTTGAAAAAAGCTGAAGAAGCCCCATTGTGCTCGTTCACAGCCACCACAAGGGCATCATGCGAATCTATAAGTTCTTTTATTTTCTTCACATTATCAGGAATTCCATCATTCACTTCAATATCCCTACTATAAATCGGCAAAGGATAATCTGTAAGTTTTATCAATTTGATATTATGCCCCTGAATACGGCCTACTATATTTTCCAGAAGCTGCTGATTAATAGATACGCTGCTATTAGAACCTGCAAAAGCCAGGATATTTTTCATTTACACAGAATTTTTGTCTAAAATACCTAAAAATTTGAAGTTGCATTTGTCAGGGTTTTCAGCTCGCTGATAGAATTGTAACTTTAGAAAAAAAATAGAATTATTTTGAAGAAGTATTCTGCCGAAAATGAATTTTTAAAGATCACAGTCCAGGAAACCGGGGCCGAACTGTGCAGCCTGGTAAATAAAGAAACAGGTATGGAACATATATGGCAGGCCGATCCTAAAGTTTGGCCAAGCCACGCTCCTAACCTTTTTCCGGTAATTGGAGTCCTTAAAGAAGGTAAATATAAATATGAAGGCCGTGAATATGAAATGCCAAAACATGGCTTTGTGCGCTATAATGAAAACGTAAGGCTCAAAGAAAAAGCTGAAGACCAGCTCGTTTTTGAACTTATTTATTCAGAGGAAAGTCTGAAAATCTACCCGTTTAAATTCGACTTCAGGATCAGTTTTAAACTTACTGCCAAATCCCTGGAAATAGATCATAAAGTTATTAACCTGGACTCGAAACCAATTTATTTTTCCCTGGGCGGGCATCCGGCATTCAATATTTGTCTTTTTGAAGGTGAAGAGATCAGCGATTATTTGATCGAATTTGACCAGAATATGGATCTTGAAAAATTCATCCTTAACAATGAAGGACTGGTAAGTCACAAGACCGAACCTGTTCTGAATAAGGATCGAAAGATCCGGCTAACAAAAAAGACCTTTAATAATGATGCTCTAATCTTTAAAGACATTCCATCAAAGAAAGCAGACTTGTTGAGCCGGAAAAACGGAAAAATACTATCGGTAGAATACAAAGATTTCACCAACCTTGGCATCTGGGCCAAGCCCGGGGCTCACTATGTATGCATTGAGCCATGGCTAGGAATTGCTGATGTTGAAAAAACAGATCAAAAGCTAAAAAATAAAGAAGGCATCATTCAACTGATGCCTGCTAAAGAATTTAATGCCAGTTATTCAATAAATCTGGCATAGTTTGCTGGTAATTAGTTTAAGTTCTGTTCTTTCTTTTTGCTGCTTTGGCCGCACGTTTTTCCTTTAAACTCATCGTCGGCTCCTTCTTAGCCGTGTTCTTTGAGGGAGATTTATCTTTTCCCATGATTTCTAAAATTTAGAATTAACCTATTAAAGGTAGTGAATGTTCTGATTCGAAAATCATAAATTTTTCCTCTGCATTTTGTACTTTTATAAGAACCTCCCCGGATTTTTTCTAACCAAAATATTCGATCATGAAGGTAAAAGTATTCATGGTTCTTCTCTTTTTAATCCTTGCCTGTAAGAATTCTGAAAAAGAATCGGAAGAGGTAAGCATAAAGGAACCACCAGAAAGTAAATATGGCTGTGCGCCACAAGTTACAGATGCAGACTGGTATAAATCTGATAATAAGGCTCCATTATTTGATGGTCTGGATGCTGTTAAGTATCCTATTCAAACGGAGAGTGCAGAAGCTCAGAAATATTTCAACCAGGGTCTGGTATTGGCTTATGGTTTTAATCATGCCGAAGCAGCCAGGTCCTTTTACTACGCAACCAGGGTGGACCCTGAATGTGCAATGTGCTACTGGGGATATGCCTATGTGCTGGGACCTAATTACAACGCTGGAATGGAAGATGACAATTACCAGCGAGCCTATGAGGCCATTCAGAAAGCAAAGGAAATAGGATCAGATTCCGAAAAAGAAAGAGCACTCATCAATGCCATGGCACAGCGTTATGTAAAAGAACCGGTGGAAGACCGAAGCGATCTTGATATAGCCTATAGCCAGGCGATGAAAAAAGTCTATCAACAATATCCGGATGATGAAAATATTGCTTCCATCTATGCCGAATCCATTATGAATCTACATCCATGGGATCTATTTGATAAGCAGGGAAAGCCTAAAGAATGGACTCCCGAGATCGTTGGACTGCTGGAAAACATTCTAAAAAAGAATCCCAAACATCCCGGTGCCAATCATTTCTATATACATGCGGTGGAAGCTTCCAACACCCCTGACAGAGCCAATGCGGCAGCAAAGGCCTTTGATGACGGACTCGTTTCCGGCTCAGGCCACCTGGTACATATGCCTTCCCATGTTTATATAAGAACCGGGGAATATCATAAGGGTACAGTTGCAAATATCAGGGCTGTAGAGGTTGACAGTATTTATGTAAGTGCCTGTCATGCCCAGGGAGCCTATCCCCTGGCCTATTACCCACATAATTACCATTTTCTTGCTGCAACTGCAACACTGGAAGGCAATAGTGAATGGGCGATGATCGGCGCCAATAAATTATCTGAACATGTGCATCCCGACCTAATGAAAGAACCCGGATGGGGAACTCT
This sequence comes from Gramella jeungdoensis, assembly GCF_023805255.1. Lineage (GTDB taxonomy): Bacteria > Bacteroidota > Bacteroidia > Flavobacteriales > Flavobacteriaceae > Christiangramia > Christiangramia jeungdoensis. The sequence continues at coordinate 570,055 of NZ_JAMSCK010000001.1, read as the reverse complement.
TCAACATTACTATTCCATACCATTATATGTAGAGGTAAAACTGGGACGCTGGAATGAATTGATCAATTCTGAATTTAACACTTATGACCTGCCCTATTTAAAAGCGGTAAAGGAATACGCCCAGGGTATGGCCTATATGGCTAATAATGACCTTGAAAACGCCAGTATTAAGCTGAAGAATCTTGAAAATCTTTCGGAAGATGAAAGCCTGGAAGATGTGACAATCTGGGAGATCAATTCGGTTTCCACTTTAATGCAGATCGCTAAACGGGTTTTAAAGGCTGAGATCCTGGCAAACCAGGAAAAATATGATGAAAGCATAGCTTTACTGAAAGAAGCCGTAGAGATCGAAGATTCCCTCAACTATGATGAACCACCAGACTGGTTCTTTTCAGTAAGACATCACCTTGGAGCTGTTCAGATTGAAGCAGGTAAATATAAAGATGCTATTGCCACTTATGAAGAAGATCTAAGAAGACTTCCTAAAAACGGATGGGCGCAACATGGTATGAGGCTGGCTTATGAAAATCTCAATGATCAGGAGAATGTAAAAAGGATGGACCAGCTTATCTCCAAAAGCTGGAAGGGAGCTGATATTGAGATAAATTCATCGAGGATAAAATAGATCTTTTTAGACGCTTCGACTCCGCTCAGCGTGACATATGAAACCACTCAGCTTACCAAATAAAAAAACCACCCAAATTGGATGGTTTTTTATTGTCCGCTCGAACTTAGTCGAGAGATCAAAATAAGATTAAATATGTAAAGGTCTGTTCTCTGTAGCAGCAAGTGCGGCTTCTTTTACCGCCTCAGCATAGGTTGGGTGAGCATGGCTCATGCGTGAGATATCTTCAGCCGATGCTCTGAATTCCATCGCTGTAACCGCTTCGGCAATTAGATCTGCTGTTCTGGCTCCGATCATATGAATTCCAAGTACCTCATCGGTCTTTTCATCAGCAAGAATCTTAACAAGTCCATCAATATCTCCACTTGCTCTTGAACGCCCAAGTGCACGCATAGGGAATTTCCCTTCTTTATATTTTACTCCTTCTTCCTTCAATTGCTCTTCAGTTTTACCAACCGCAGCAACTTCAGGCCAGGTATATACAACACCTGGAATCAGGTTATAATCGATATGTGGTTTCTGGCCAGCAATTAATTCAGCAACCATCGTTCCTTCTTCTTCAGCTTTATGAGCAAGCATGGCTCCGCGAACCACATCACCAATCGCGTAGATATTCTCAATGTTTGTTTGAAGATGATCGTTCACTTCCACTCTTCCCTTATCATCAACCTTTACTCCGGCAGCTTCTGCATTCAGTCCGTCAGTGTACGGACGGCGTCCAACAGAAACCAGACAGTAATCTCCTTTTAATTCAATCTCCTTGCCTTTTTTATCATCGGCTTTGATAGTGATCTCGTCTCCAATTCTTTCAACAGATTTTACTTTGGTGCTGGTATGGAACTTCATTCCCTGTTTTTTCAACACCTTCTGAAGCTCTTTAGAAAGTGCGCTATCCATTGTTGGGATAATTCTATCCAGGAATTCAACCACAGTCACTTCAGCTCCAAGACGGCGGTAAACCTGACCAAGTTCAAGCCCGATCACACCACCACCAATCACGATCATATGCTTTGGCACTTCCTTTAGCTTTAAAGCCTCAGTTGAAGTGATCACTCTTTCCTTATCCAGTTCGATAAATGGAAGATTAGATGGCTTGGAACCTGTTGCAATAATGGTCTTTTTTGCCTCGATGGTTTGAGTTTCACCATCTTTATCTATGTTGATATGAGTTTTATCCTTAAAGGAGCCTAAACCTTCAAATACATCAATCTTATTCTTATCCATCAGGAACTTTACTCCATCGCAGGTCTGGCTTACAACAGAAGCTTTGCGTTCCATCATTTTTTCGAGGTTTAGTTTTACTTCCCCGGGAATTTCGATACCATGATCTTCAAAATGCTTGATCGCATCATGATAATGGTGAGAAGAATCAAGAAGTGCTTTACTAGGGATACATCCTACATTAAGACAGGTTCCTCCAAGAGTTGAATATTTTTCTATGATTGCAGTTTTCATTCCCAATTGTGCGCAGCGAATAGCAGCTACATAACCACCGGGACCCGATCCTATAACTGCAACATCATATGTACTCATAATTTTTCTTTTTACTGATTTTTTTAACAAATTGACCGTAAAAATACAAATGTTTTATGGAAGACAGGTGTTAGCTGAAACGAATTTTTAATCGGTTTTTATTTTTATTATGTATGTAGAATCCAACCCAAACAGAAGCTATAAGGGAAAGTGAAGAAAGAATGGAAAACCAGACCGGATTATTTATTTTCTGAAAATATATCAGGAGAAAGGTTTCTAGAACTATTAAAAAAGAGATAATACTCACTGGCCATTTGCTACCACCCCCAAGGAATGATGTAACGAACCCTGTTAATATCCCAGCTATAAGGGTCGCCAAACCACCAATTATCAAATCTTTATTTGAAGAAATTCCAAAATGAACACCATCCACCAGAATTTCCTGCGCAACAGTGGTTAGAAGCACTAAAACAATCTCACCTATTATAGCGGCCAAAATGATTATTATAAGTGTTTTAATTTTCAAAGGAATAATGAATTATATTTTCTTTTTAATCTCGGGACAACTAAGCGAGACCCGACTTGCTTTTTATTGATATACAGACCTTTAGAATAAACTTTGGAATCCTTTACCCTTTAACGATAAAAGCAAGCACTCCAACCCTGGTATTGTAATATTTGATCGTTTGAAAATCATTTCATTAAAAATACGACTATTCGCTGCAATGCGCAATGCACTGTACCAGACATCTTAAACTTTTAAGAATTATAAATCTATCATGGTAGTTTGTTTCACTTTATTAATGGTAAAAATACTTTTTGTACTACCAATATGATCCAGATTGGTGAGTTTGGTAACCATGAATTCCCGGTAAGCATTCATATCCTTAACCAGAACTTTTAAAATATAATCGTAATCTCCACTTACGTGCAGGCATTCCACTACTTCAGGGAGACTGGTAACCTCTTTTTCAAAACGGGTTAAAAAGTCCTTTTTGTGCTGGATGAGTTTTATCTGACAAAGCACCATAAAAGCCTTTTCTATCTTTTCAGGATCCAGCAGCGCCACATATTTGGAAATCACCCCTTCCCTTTCCATTTTTCTTATTCTTTCATAAACTGCAGTGACTGAAAGTCCAAGATCGTTCGAGATCTCCTTATTGGTCTTTTTACTGTCCTCCTGGATATGCTTCAGGATTCTTTTATCAAGCTGATCAATTTTCATTAAATATGGAGTTTTTAAGGTAAATATAGATTTAAATTCTAAAAATTCAATTTAACATGGATTTATTTACTACAAATGATAAATATCATTGGTTTTAAAACTAATTCACTTCAAATTTGATCTCTAAAACTACTCGTCATGAAATATAAGCCAGCAGATCGCATTCAGGATCTACAATATTTTGGAGAATTTGGTGGAGTGAATCCATCAATTTCAGACTCATCAACTTACACCTTCCTTTCGGCAAAGACCATGTTCGACACCTTTGAAGGAAATGCTGAAGGTTGTTATTTGTATTCCAGACACTCCTCCCCTTCCAACCTTTATCTTGGCGAAGCACTTGCCGCAATGGAAGGTACCGAAACAGCAAATGTTTCGGCCTCAGGAATGGGAGCAATCACTTCAGTATTAATGCAACTCTGCAAAGCCGGAGATCATATCGTATGTAGCAGGACTGTCTACGGAGGAACCTATGCTTTTCTGAAGAATTTCGCTCCCCAGTTCGGGATCAATACAACTTTTGTGGATATCACAAAACCTGAGCTTGTTGAGGCTGCTGTTCAAAATAACACTAAAGTGCTTTATTGCGAGACAGTGAGCAATCCCTTATTAGAAATCGCCGACCTGGAAGCTCTATCCAGAATTTCAAAATCACACGATCTTAAGCTGGTGGTAGATAATACATTCTCTCCACTTTCCATTAGTCCTGCTAAACTGGGAGCCGATGTGGTGATACATAGTCTTACAAAATTCATCAATGGCAGCAGCGATACCGTAGGCGGGGTTGTATGTGGCACAAAGGAATTCATAAATGACCTTAGGAATGTGAATGACGGAGCGGCTATGTTGTTAGGTCCTACGATGGACAGCTTAAGGGCTGCTTCGATATTGAAGAACTTAAGAACGCTCCATATTCGTATGAAGCAGCACAGCCATAACGCGATGTTCCTTGCCAAAAAATTCCAGGAAGACGGATTCAAAACCGTATACCCTGGACTGCAATCACATCCGGGACATGAGATTTTTAAGAAAATGATGAATGAGACTTATGGTTTCGGGGGAATGCTTACTATAGATGTAGGTTCCCTTGATAAGGCCAATGAACTAATGGAATTAATGCAGGAGCGTAATCTGGGATACCTGGCTGTAAGTCTTGGATTCTATAAAACCCTGTTCAGTGCGCCGGGAACTTCAACATCTTCAGAGATTCCGGAGGAAGAACAAAAGGAAATGGGATTAAGTGATGGACTCATCCGCTTCTCAATAGGTCTCGACAATGATATTGAAAGAACCTACGAAATGATGAAGGAATGTATGATAGAAGTTGGAGTGCTAGATACCGAAATGGTCTAAAATTTTGCAGGATTAATCCGAAAGTCGTAAAATTACGCGACTAAAATGGAAAACACATTATATTAAAAATAAAAAGACCTCACAGGTTTCCGAACCTGTGAGGTTTCATTTTTTTAAAATTACTGCATGGAAAACTCTACTGCCAATCCTGAAAATGAACCTATCATTGAAAACAGGGAACTGAATATCTGGGAAGCGCTTATCCCGGTTATCGCTCTTATTGGAATGCTCGCTTTCAACGTATTTGTATACGGCGATGATGCTTTAAGTGGTTCAAACCAGTTCATTCTTCTTCTGGGAGGTGGAGTTGCAGCCATTGTTGGACTATTCAATAAAGTAAAGTTCGACTACATGATTGATGAGGTTGCTAAAAACATTCAAAGCACGGCAGGAGCAATACTAATACTTTTAATGGTAGGTGCCCTCGCGGGAACCTGGATGATAAGTGGCATCATACCCACTATGATCTATTACGGACTTCAAATTTTGAATCCGACTATTTTCCTGGCGGCTTGTGTGATAATCTGTTCGGTTATATCCCTGGCAACAGGAAGTAGCTGGACCACCTCTGCAACCGTTGGGATCGCCCTGGTTGGAATTGCGGATGCATTGGATATTTCCCTTGGGATGACCGCTGGTGCCATACTTTCGGGCGCTTATTTTGGTGATAAGATGTCTCCGCTTAGTGACACCACCAATCTTGCACCAGCCATGGCAGGAACCGATCTTTTTACACATATCCGATATATGGCACTTACCACTGTGCCCACGATCACAATAACTATTCTGGCCTTTGTTATCATTGGCCTGAATCTCAATACCGAAGGAGCTACAGATACTACTTCCATTTTAAATTCGATTGATGCTTCTTTCAACATTAGTCCCTGGTTGTTCCTGGTTCCGGTAATAGTAATTTTTCTGATAGTTAAAAAAACATCACCATTAATAGCACTTTTAATAGGTACCTTACTAGGCGCCTTTGCAGCTTTAATTGCTCAGCCAGATATTGTTTTAGCCGTAAGCGGAATGGATAAGCTCAATTTTATAAGTGGCTATAAAGGAATCATGAATGCCATAACTGTAGATACTGCAGTCGAGACCGATTCTGAAGCGCTGAATGATCTTTTTGCCTCCAGTGGTATGGCCGGTATGCTCGGTACCATATGGCTAATCCTTTGCGCCATGGTTTTTGGAGGAATCATGGAAGCTATTGGTGCTCTTTCCAGGATTAGTAAGGCTTTACTGAATCTTTTCCATACAACTTTCGGCTTATTTGCCAGTACTGTTTTTAGCTGTCTTGCGCTTAACGTTACTGCATCAGACCAGTACCTGGCTATTGTGGTACCGGGAAAAATGTTTGCCAAAGCATTTAAAGATAAAGGCCTAGCTCCAGAAAATCTAAGCCGGAGTTTAGAAGATTCAGGAACAGTAACTTCTGTATTGGTTCCATGGAACACCTGTGGAGCATACCACAGTGGTGTATTGGGAGTTCCGGTTCTTTCCTATGCGGGATACGCTTTCTTTAATTACCTGAGCCCATTCATGACTTTGTTTTTCGCAGCCTTGGGAATAAAGATCAAAAAACTGGCCGGTAAATAATACTGTCAATTTTGAATTTATTCGGTTAAAATCCTGATAATTTGACAATTATAGAATCATCTTATTGAATATGGCTTTTGGTATAACTAAATCCTATTAGGTGATAAAATTTTAGAATTTTCAGGTCTTTTATAAACGGCTTAAGTTTATAATTTTGCACGTGAAGAAAAAAGAGAAAAGTTTAATTTAAAAACAATCTAACAATATGGCTTTAGTCGGAAAAAAATTTCCAAACCTTAGCGTAGACGCTATGAACGAAATGGGAGATACTTTCAAAATTAATGTTTTGGAAGAAGCTCAGAAGGACAATAAAAAAGTATTGCTTTTCTGGTACCCTAAAGATTTCACCTTTGTTTGCCCTACCGAACTTCATGCCTTTCAGAAAGCTCTGGAAGAGTTTGAAAAAAGAAATGTTATGGTGATCGGAGCGTCTTGCGACACCCCTGAGGTTCATTTCGCATGGTTAAATACACCAAAAGATAATGGCGGTATTGAAGGTGTTACTTATCCTATCCTTGCAGACTCTAACCGTAATCTAAGTTCAAGACTTGATATCCTTGATATCATGAATGAATCTTATGATGAGGAAACCGGAGCTCTTACTGTGGAAGGCGATAATGTAACTTTCCGTGCAACTTACCTTATCGATGAGGAAGGGACTATCTTCCACGAAAGTGTGAACCATATGCCACTTGGAAGAAATGTAAATGAATTCCTTAGACTTATCGATGCTTACACCCACGTGCAGGAAAAAGGAGAAGTTTGTCCTGCTAACTGGGAAGAAGGTAAGGAAGCAATGAACGCCGACAGAGAAGGTGTTGCTAACTACCTAAGTTTAAACTAAAATAAATTGCTATGATTAAGGAATTAGATCAGGATAACTTAAGCGAAGTTGTAAGCAGCAACGATACCGTTGTGGTTCAGTACATGGCCGGATGGTGCGGGAACTGCCGACTTATGAAGCCCAAGTTCAAAAAACTGGCTTCGGAGCATGAGAATGCGCAATTCGTGTTGGTAGATGCCGAGAAATTCCCGGAATCAAGAAAACTGGCCAAGGTAGATAACCTGCCAACCTTCGCAACTTTCAAAAATGGAAGTTTTAAAAATCAGGTTCAAACAAACAAGTTTGACCAGTTAAAAAACTTAGTTGATGAAGTTACCAGTAATTAGACATCTGCAGAAGAACAACGAGGTTGAAAAACTTGAGCATACCATAGAGGTGCTTGAGAATTTCACCGAACATCGCTCGGTTTCTGAAGAAGAAATGGATGTGATTGGCGAATTGCTTACCAATCTCTGTGGAGCTGTAGAAGTACACAAAATGATACAGGATGGTGTTCCCGAAAAGGATGCCGCCAATAATTTCGTGAAGAAAGTACTTGGTTCTATAGATAAGTAGATTTCTTTGCAAATCATTTCAAAAGGGCTGTTTTCAGAAGGAAACAGCCCTTTTTAGTTTTTATGAAAATTTTAGTAATAAGCCATTAACAATCTTCTAAATTTATAATTCTGATAAATTAACTGTTATGGCGAGAATAGATTTTGGAGATGAAAAAGTAACTACTTATGGCAGTCTTCCGGTTCTTGATGAAAAAGCACCACATTTTGAACTTCTGAAATCAGACCTTTCTATTGCAACTCTGGATGACTTTAAAGGCAGACGTATTATTATGAATATATTCCCTAGCATAGATACCGGTGTATGCGCTACTTCTGTTCGCAATTTCAACAAAAAAGCCAGTGAGCTTGATAATGTTACCGTTTTATGCATCTCCCGGGACCTTCCTTTTGCCCAGCAAAGATTCGCCAATAATGAAAACCTGGAAAATGTCGTTAATTTGTCCGACTTTAGAGAAAGAAACTTTGGCAAGGATTACGGAGTTGAGATGATTGACGGTCCATGGGAAGGTCTGCTTTCAAGGGCAGTTCTTGTTCTTGACCAAAACGGGCATGTGATCCACTCCCAGCAGGTTCCAAATATAGATGACGAACCCGATTATCTTGCCGCATTGAAAACACTATTATAATGAAGAACAGTTTCCTCGGAAAAAGAATAAGAGGAGGTGGTTATGCAATAAAAGGAGCCTGGTTATTACTGAAGCATGAACAAAGTATCCAGGTACAGTTCGTAATTTCAATTCTTGTATGCATCGCAGGCTGGTATTTTGAGATCACCAGGACAGAATGGATCCTTCAGTTCTTCGCGATTGGCCTGGTAATGGCAAGTGAAGGTCTTAACACAGCCATAGAAGCGATGGCCGACTTTGTTCATCCCGATTTCCACAGTAAAATAGGCCATATTAAAGATGTGGCGGCAGGTTCAGTCTTCATAGCTGCGCTTATAGCCGTGATCATAGCCGGGTTTATTTATCTACCGTATATTTTCTAATATATCTCTTTGCAATAATTTATTTATTTTAAGGTTTTCATTTAGCGCAGTACTTCTAGAAATACTGCCAACTTTTAAAATTGAAGTTTTTTTTCCTTAATTTGGAAAAGGCTAATTTGTATTTTTGCCGAAATCCTTTAACCTGCATATGGCTAAAAAGAAAGCTAAGACCAAGAAAACCACAAAAAAATCCCGGAATTTCTCACTTAAACTGAACCGACAGCAAAAAGTGGTTTTAGGTAGTTTTCTGATGCTCTTTGGTCTTGCACTTATTGTAGCATTTGTCTCCTTTCTATTTAACTGGCGCGCAGACCAAAGCATTCTTAACGAATTTGCGAACAGGCAGGCCGAAGCAAGGAACTGGCTAAGTAAATTTGGTGCAGCTGTAAGTGACTTTTTTATCTATAAGGGTTTTGGAATTGCATCATTCACCATCGCATTCCTTATTTTCTTAAGCGGGATTCATCTTTTCTTTGGTTTTAAGAGTTCAAATCTGCGAAAATTCTGGTTTTGGGGAATCCTGGTGATGATATGGCTTTCCATATTCTTTGGTTTTTTCACCGAAAGCAATGCACTTTTAGGGGGAAGAATTGGTTTTGAAATGAACGATTTTCTTCAGGACTATCTTGGTTTCTTCGGGACTGCCCTGCTTATGTTGTTCCTGTTCATTGCCTATCTGGCTATCCGTTTAAAAGTGACTCCTGAAATGATAGGATCATATTTCAAAAACGGAAAAAAAGAACTTGAAGAAGCTTTTGATGAGAACCGGTCAAATATTTCTGAAACTGAAGAAGAAATAGACTGGAAAAAGGAAACCGTCACAAAACCACAGGAAGAAAAACCACAGAGTATAGACCTTTCTGATTCAGAAAAAGAAGAAGAAGAACTAGAGCCAGCCCCTAAAAAAATAGAGGTTTCAAATGAAGAAGACGATGTTTCAATGGAGGTTGAGGCAGCTCCTGAAGAAGAGGAAGAAGATAATCTAAGTCAGAAACTGGTTCGTGATTTTGGAGAATTCGATCCTACGCTTGAACTCAAGAATTATAAATTTCCAACTATAGACCTTCTCAAAGATTATGGGGGAGGTATTACAATAAATCAGGAGGAATTAGAGGAAAACAAAAATCGAATTGTAGATACCCTGAAAAACTACAAGATCGATATCGCCCAGATAAAGGCAACTGTTGGGCCAACGGTAACTTTATATGAGATCGTGCCCGAAGCAGGAATCAGGATTTCGAAAATTAAGAATCTTGAAGATGATATCGCGCTTTCTCTTTCAGCTCTCGGGATCAGAATCATTGCTCCTATCCCCGGTCGGGGAACCATAGGTATTGAAGTACCTAATAAAAATGCCAGTATTGTTTCCATGCGTTCGGTGATCTCTTCACCCAAGTTTCAGAATGCCGAAATGGAGCTACCTATGGCACTCGGAAAGACCATTTCCAATGAAACTTTTGTAGTGGATCTTGCCAGGATGCCTCACCTGCTGATGGCCGGTGCTACAGGTCAGGGTAAATCGGTTGGTTTAAATGCCATTTTAACCTCCCTGCTCTACTGCAAACATCCCGCTGAAGTAAAATTTGTGCTGGTTGACCCTAAGAAGGTTGAGCTTACACTTTTTAATAAGATAGAAAGGCATTACCTGGCTAAATTACCCGATACCGATGAAGCCATCATTACCGACAATACCAAGGTGATAAACACGCTTAACTCGTTGTGTATCGAGATGGACAATCGTTACGAACTGCTCAAGGATGCAATGTGCCGTAACATTAAAGAATATAACACGAAGTTCAAGGCCAGGAAGCTTAACCCGAATGACGGCCATAAATTCCTGCCCTATATTGTACTGGTTGTAGATGAGTTTGCCGACCTCATCATGACGGCAGGTAAAGAAGTTGAAACACCCATAGCACGTCTGGCTCAGCTTGCACGTGCCATTGGAATTCACCTTATTATTGCCACCCAGAGACCTTCGGTAAATGTGATCACCGGGATCATCAAGGCCAACTTCCCGGCTCGTATAGCTTTCAGGGTTACTTCAAAAATTGATTCCAGGACGATACTTGACAACCAGGGAGCCGATCAGCTTATTGGTCGCGGAGATATGCTTTTCACCCAGGGGAACGAATTGAAAAGGCTTCAGTGTGCCTTTGTAGACACCCCTGAAGTGGATAAGATCACTGAATTTATCGGATCACAGAAAGCCTATCCCGATGCACATCAGTTACCTGCCTATGAAAGTGAGGAAAGTGGCACAGGAGTTGATATAGATGTGAGCGAGAGGGACAAACTGTTCCGCGAAGCCGCAGAAGTGATAGTTACAGCCCAGCAGGGCTCGGCCTCATTACTTCAAAGAAAATTGAAACTTGGGTATAACCGCGCAGGTAGAATAATAGATCAACTGGAAGCCGCAGGCATCGTTGGTCCATTTGAGGGAAGCAAGGCAAGACAGGTTTTAGTCACAGATCTCGCGGCTTTAGAGCAACTTTTAAATGAAGAACCAAACAATTAAAAAATCAAAATGAAAAAATTAGTATTCATCCTGGCCGCAATTCTGTCTTTGAATGTTCAGGCTCAAAGCTCTCAGAAAGCTGAAAAGTTATTGAATGAAGTATCATCTAAGGTGAAGTCTTATGACAATATGGTGATAGAATTCAAGTACGCTTTGGAGAACACTGCAGAAAATGTAAGTCAGGAAGCAAGAGGTGATGTTAGTATCGATGGTGAAAAGTATGTTTTGAACCTTATGGGTACTACTCAGATGTTTGACGGAAAGAAGATATATACTATCATCCCAGAGGATGAAGAGATCAATATATCAAGTTATGTAGAAGAAGACAGTAATAGCATCACTCCCTCGAAGATGTTCAGTTTTTATGAAGATGGGTATAATTACCAGATGGATATTACCCAGAACGTGAAAGGTCGTGAGATTCAATATGTGAAGTTAACGCCTAAAGACAGTAATGCCGAGATTAAGAACATACTGTTGGGAATAGATAAGCAAACCAAGCATATCTATAATCTTATACAAACTCAGGACAACGGTACTAAGATTACGATTACCGTAAAAAGCTTTAAGACAGATCAGCCCCTCGCGAAAAATCTGTTTACCTTTGACGAGGATCGTTACAGCGATTATTACATCAACCGAATAGACTAAATTGAAAATACTTGACCGGTACATACTAACCAGTTTTCTAAAAACTTTTTTTTCGGTCTTTATCATTCTCATGTTCATCTTTGTACTCCAGACGATCTGGCTGTACATAGGTGAACTTGCTGGTAAAGACCTGGATGTGGAAGTAATCATGAAATTCCTTCTTTACTTCTCCCCTAAACTGGTGCCTCTTGTATTACCGCTCACTATCCTGCTAACTTCCATAATGACCTTTGGTACCTTTGCCGAAAATTATGAGTTTGCTGCGATGAAGTCTTCGGGAATCTCATTACAAAGGGCCATGCGTAGCCTTACCTTTTTCATACTTCTGGTAAGCCTTGTCGCATTCTTTTTTGCCAATAACGTCATTCCAGCTGCCGAATTCAAATCCATTAATCTTCGAAAGAATATTGCTCAGCTTAAGCCAGCCATGGCGATCACAGAGGGTGTCTTTAACGATATTGGAACATTCAATATTAAAGTGGATGAGAAAAGTGGTGAAAACGACCAGTACCTTACCGATGTTATAATTCACCAAAAAAATACCAACGGAGGGAATTACACGGTGATTAAAGCTAAGGAAGGCGAACTGGTGGGCAGTACAGATTCTGATGTACTATCCCTCATCCTGAAAGAAGGAAACTACTATGATGAGATACAGCCCAGTGATTATGAGAAAAAAAAGAGAAAGCCTTTCATGAAGAGCTACTTTGACGAATATGTGATCAATATTGATCTTTCTGATTTTAATAATGTTGATCTTGAAGATGAAAGCACAACCTCTTATCACGGCATGCTCAAAATATCAGAACTTGACGAAAGTATAGATTCATTTTCGGTATCCTACAACACCCGGATGGATCAGTTTAGAAAAGATATGTACCGCAGGTCTGGAGTATCAACACTAAACCTTAATTACAAACCTAAAGACACTACCGTTGCTATCAATGAAGGTCTTCTCGCACATTACAATACTTATGATGCGGCTCAGATCACCAACCTGGCTCTGGGAACCATCAACTCCGCTGTGGCCCACCTGGGCATGAAAAAACAGGAATTCAAGGTGAATATAAAACAGATCAATAAGTTTGAGATCGCTTTACATGAGAAATATGTACTGGCTGTAGCCTGTATCGTGCTTTTCTTTGTGGGTGCTCCTTTGGGTGCTATAATCAGAAAAGGAGGTATTGGTCTACCAATAGTGGTTGCCATACTTTTATTTCTCACTTATCACTTTATAGGGATTTTTGCGAAAAATTCGGCCGAAGACGGCAGTGTGAGCGCCTTTGTTGCCACCTGGCTATCTACCTGGATCATGCTGCCTCTCGGTATCTATCTAACCTATAGGGCAACAACCGATCAGGGATTGTTCGTATTCGACAACTTCATCGAACCTATTAAAAAACTCTTCAAAAAAGCGGGGCTTATCAAGGATAAAAGTAAAACAGAATAAATATCTTTGCAGCCACAAAATTGATCTTATGGCGCAGGTTGAAAATAATCAGTATTCGGTGAAACTAGACAGTATTCAGGAAGCCATTGACGATATCCGGGATGGAAAAGTGATCATCGTGGTAGATGATATTGACCGTGAAAATGAAGGTGATTTTTTGGCAGCTGCCGAAAAAGTCACTCCGGAAATGATCAATTTCATGGCTACTCACGGCCGAGGACTAATTTGCGCTCCCATTACCGAACATCGCTGTAAAGAACTTAAGCTGGACATGATGGTTGGTAATAATACCGACCCAATGGAAACAGCTTTCACCATTTCGGTTGACCTTAAAGGAAAAGGAGTTACAACTGGAATATCAGCTGCCGACAGGGCGAAGACCATTAAATCGCTTATAGATCCAGAGATTAAACCTCACGATCTTAACAGGCCTGGGCATATTTTTCCGCTTAAAGCCAAGGAGGGCGGCGTTTTAAGACGTACAGGACATACCGAAGCCGCGATCGATTTCGCACGACTTGCTGGTTTTGAACCGGCGGGTGTTATTGTAGAGATAATGAATGAGGATGGTACCATGGCACGCCTGCCTCAGCTACTCGAAGTAGCTAAAAAATTTGACCTTAAAATCGTCTCTATTGAAGACCTGGTTGCTTACAGAATGCAACATGACTCTCTTATAGAAAAGAAAGAAGATTTTGATCTGGAGACCAAATTTGGGAAATTCAGATTAAGGGCTTATAAACAAACTACCAATTCTCAGGTACATATTGCCCTTACCAAAGGTCATTGGAAACCGAATGAGGAGATTATGGTGAGAGTAAATTCCACTCTGGTTAATAACGATATTCTGGGTACCTTAACAAATGATGCAGATAAGAAACTTGACAATATGTTCAAGGCTATAAATGATGAGGGCCGCGGCGCCATTGTCTTCATAAATCCGGCAACCCAAAGGCTAAATCTTTTAAGCCGTCTGGCCGAACTTAAAGAAGGTCAGAAGCGTGGGGAAGTTAAGGCTCCGCCAGTAAGAATGGATAATAAAGATTTTGGAATTGGAGCACAGATTTTACATGATCTTGAGATCCATAAAATACGGCTGCTTTCTAACAGTCAGCAAACCAAACGTGTAGGAATGATAGGTTATGGCCTGGAGATCACAGAATATGTGAATTACTAATCGATCTCTATGATTACCTCATCAAGAGGCCTTCTTACCTTTTTGAACTTCGAGAACATATCATCTTCAGCCCTGTAACCAACCGGTAACACCAGCACCGATTTTAGATTCTTATCATGCAGATTAAGAGCTTCGTCGTATTTGGCTGGTTCAAAACCTTCCATAGGGCATGCATCTATTTCCTCCGCAGCACAAACCGTAAGCAGCGTCCCTAAAGCAAGATATGCCTGATTTACAGCCCACGCCTCGATCTCTTCCTGGGCCTTAGTCTTAAAATCGTTTACCAGGGAGTTCTGAAAAGGCTCAAGGATCTCATCTGGAGTTTCCCTTACATGTTTTACCCTTCTGAAGTAATCGGTAATGAACTTCTCGTCTACTTCATTCTCTATGCATATAACCATTACGTGTGAAGCGGTGTCCACCTGTTTCTGATCCCAGGAATACGCTCTTAATTTTTTCTGAAGTTCCTTATTGGAAATAATTATCATTTTAAGAGGTTGTAAACCGTATGAAGTTGCGGTAAGATTAAAGGCCTGTTTCAGCACATCGATCTTATCTTCAGTCAGAATACGGGAAGTATCAAATTTCTTGGTCGCGTAACGCCAGTTTAAAGCTTTTATATTACTCATAGTATACTAAGATAATATTTTACAAATGTACACAATGTCTATACTTGTATAGGCGTTAGCGCATAAATTAATCTGATACATCCAATTATTATGGTTATCTTCGGTTATATAATCATCCGTCAGTAATGAAGCGTGTAAAAAAAATAATTCTTGCTTCTGTCATCGGTTTAGTACTGATCATATTTGTTGTTTTAGGCGTTGAAGCTATCTTTCAAAGACAAACCGCAGGGCTTATTTACAAAGACATCTCCAGAGTGCCGGCTTCCGAAACGGTAATTATTCTTGGAGCCAGCGTACATGCCAATGGAAAACTATCACCGATTCTTCAGGATAGGGTTGATACGGCGATAAGATTATACGAAAATGGTAGGGTAAATAACTTTCTGGTTACCGGTGATCACAGAAGTGATGATTATAATGAGGTAGCTGCCATGGTTAGTTATCTTGAAGAAAAAGGAATTGATAAAAGTCTTATTACTTCAGACCATGCAGGACTAGACACCTATGATAGCATGTACAGGGCCGGTAAGTTATTCGATATTAAAAGCGCTACGGTCGTGACCCAGGCATTCCACCTTCCCAGAACCCTTTTCATAGCAAAAAATCTGGGATTTGACTATCAAGGCTTTGTGGCAGATCAAAGGCATTATCAAACAGAATACCGGTTAAAACAGAGAGAAAAACTGGCCAATTTCAAAGCACTTTGGGAAGTTCTGCTTAAAAAGAAACCGCGAACCCTGGAAGCACGCCTTAACTAATTTTCTAAAAAGCTTTTTTCCTATATTAGAGGCACAGCTAACCTCAAAACCAAAAAATATGTTTCAATGGGTAATCCATTTGTTGGTAGATCCTATCATTCTGCTTCTAGCAGCCAGATTGATGAGCGGGATAGAAGTAGAAAGTTCCAGTACTGCCACAGTGATTGCCTGTATTATAGGGATTTTCAGTTTTTTTCTCAGCTGGTCCCTTAATGCTGTTCTGGTACTTGCTGATCTTGGTATCTTTTATTTTTTAAGTATTGGTTTTATTACGCGTATCATAGCTTTCACAATTATAATTCAGGTTGCAAAAAAAATTAGCGATGATTTCAGGACACGAAATTTCTGGACATCTTCCTGGCTAGCTGTAATTATTGCCATCGCCGCCGGAATTACGGATGCGATCATTTTCTGATTCTTACCTTGTGAGATGTTCCATACGGTTTTTTCTTCCCCACCATACAAGAAAACCAGTCACAGGAAGCGAGGCTATGAAAAGGCTCGCTATGAATGCCAGAATTTTGCCTGCTAATCCAAGATACTGACCTGTATGTAAACCATAACTCATTTCCTGAAGCTTCATTCCCGGACTTTTTTCTGAATAAAAGTGGGTTTGTAATAATTCTGCAGTCTGAGGATGAAAATAAAAGTTAGTCTGATGATCAAAGTCCAGTGACTCCGGGTAAGCTCCTGTAGTTATTGGTGCTTTTTCTCCATTATCCCATACAAAATACATGTCCTGTCCAGGTAATAATTCCATACTTTCATAAAAGGCAAGATCAATTGGATTCCCCGAAACTTTCGTTCTGGGCAGAACCTTTGTTACTACTTTATCAGACTTATAATCCTTCCCCAGGTTACCAAGTTCATACAAACCATCACTTACCCACTCATAGGAAAAATAAAGGCCCGTTACTGCGATTATTATTGCCAGAAGGTGAATGTCAAACCCACTCACGTTATGTAGATCATAATTAAGTCTTCTCCACCTGGCATTCCACTTAACTTTCAGAGCATTCTTCAGATTTTTCAACTTTCTTGGCCACCAGAGAATGATACCGGTAATGAGCATTAGGAGGAAGATAATCGTAGATATCCCGACTACCTGTCGTCCCAGCTTCTCGGGAAGTAGCAAATACATGTGTAGGTTTCTGATTATGTCAAAAAAATCAGTATCAAAATCCTGAGCATGTAAAAATTCTCCCGAATATGGATTAAAATGAAAGTAATATTGCTTTTCCCCATCCGCACTATATACCGCCGCCGGGCGGTCTCTTCCAGCATAGATCACAAAATTATTGCTCGCATCCGGATAATGCTCCTTTACGGCTATTCGCAGTTGGGAAGGTTCTATAAAAGACCTTTTCTCTGGCTCGACTTTTCGCCAATCATGTACAAGGTCTTTGATCTCATCTTGAAAAACATAAATACAGCCGGTGATGGCCACTATAAAAACCACCAAACCAGTTATGAGCCCAAGCCATAGATGTAAACGACCTGCCCACTTTTTTATACTATGTTTCTTTCTGTTCTTCATAAAAATAAGGGATCGCCTGCAGAGGCGAT
Organism: Gramella jeungdoensis; assembly: GCF_023805255.1. Classification (GTDB taxonomy): domain Bacteria; phylum Bacteroidota; class Bacteroidia; order Flavobacteriales; family Flavobacteriaceae; genus Christiangramia; species Christiangramia jeungdoensis. The sequence goes on along the minus strand of NZ_JAMSCK010000001.1, from coordinate 552,642 downwards.
CCCTGGCTAATTCAAATCTTAGAATTTATAGGTTAGAGCCGCCGCAAAATTTCGCGGAGCCTGAGGATTGATGGTAGACCACCCGTTAAAATAATCCTCATTGCTCAGGTTATTCAGTTTTAGATTCACAGAAAACTTATCTACGTCATAGAAAACAGCTGCGTTCAAAACTGTATATGAAGGCAGGGTGAAAGTTCCTCCGAGGTTGCGGTTAAAGATCCTGTTCTCACTGGCATAATTCCCTCCAAAACCAAAACCGAATCCTTCAATTTTTCCCTGAGTGAATCTATAACTTGCCCAAAGGTTGGCCAGGTTTTCAGGTCCAGCAGATTCCGGTCTTTTTCCTAGAAAATCGTCATTTTCTGCCGCTCTAGTAACCTTACTGTTATTATGACTAAAACCGGCTATGATATTAAGACCATCTACAGGATGGGCAGTGATCCTTATTTCAAATCCACGGCTATACTTTTCTCCATCCTGAGTTGCTTCGAAACCACTCCCTAATACAATATTATCAACCTGTATATCATAATAACTTAGCGTAGCAAAGAGGCGGTCATTTAAAAGATTCAGTTTGGTTCCAACTTCGAACTGGGTAGCATGCTCAGGATCGAATACAATTCTACTGGTTTCTCCCGTTCCCTGGTCTATAACTTCTGAAGGTGCTACATTGCTAAAGCCATTCATGTAATTGGCAAATAGCGATACTCTATCAACTAATGGCTGATACACAACACCAAATTTCGGGGAGAAGGCAGTCTGACTGTTGGTTTCACTCTCAAACTGATCTATTCTTAAACTGGCCATCGCCGAAAGACCGGAGGTGATATTCAATACGTTTGAAACATATGCGCTGTAGATATCTTCCTGTATATTTCGATTATTCCTGTCTACATTTTCCAGGATGCCATCTACGGCCGCAGTAGAAAGGATTCCGCTGTCTCCATCAGTGATATAAATATCGGGATTATAGATACCATACACACTTTCATTTACATTCTGCAAACTGGCATTGCCTATATAAACATTCCCATTTGCCCTGTATCCGGTTCCATTATCTGTTATAATTCTTTGGAAATAATCCAGACCAGCTACCATTCTGTTTCTCATCCCGGCGATCTCAAAATCTCCAATAAAATTCTGCTGAACATCAGTAGTTAGAGTGGTTGAATTCTGATTATTCATATACCGTGTAAACACAACTCCTTCATCAAGATTTGTAACTTCACCATCTACCTCTTCCCTCCCCTGATAGAAACGGGTGGTTTCATACAAATAAGAGTAATATCCTTTTGAGGTTGAACTTCCTCTGGAAACAACTGTTTGAGAGGTCCAGGAATCAGACAGTTCATAGTTCATCATAGCCTGAAGGCTGAAATTTGGGTTTTCCAGACTAAGGTCGTTGCTGGTATAAGAACGATTAGTATCATAGCCCAGCTCTTCAATACTGGTCACTCTTAAAGGCGCTCCTCTGTCTACAAACAACATGGTTGGATTAGTAGATTCTCCCCTGAAGAATTCGGTATTAACAAAGAAAGATAAGCGATCGTTAACCCTATAGCTAAGAGATGGGGCCACAAAAATAGTTTTGGAGAAGCCGGCATCTTGAAAGGAGTTCTTAGTCTGGTATGCCGTATTCAATCTTAAAGCCACATCCCCATCTTCATCAAGAGGGGTATTAATATCGGCAGCTACCCTATTAAGCCCAAAGCTTCCCGAAGTGTAGGAAATATTACCGCCAAAATAATCATAAGGCCGTTTAGTTATTATATTGATTAATCCACCATAAGATATCAGACTACTGCCATATAGGGTACCTGAAGGTCCTTTAATTACTTCTATGGTTTCAATATTTGCCGGATCTGGACTGGAATTGGTGAGACCGGGAAGTCCGTTAATAAGCGTGGGCTGCACAGGGAAGCCCCTAAGGGAGTAATATCCGGCTCCGTCTCCACCACGACCGGTAGATTCCCAGAGTTTCGTAATCCCGGAACTGTTTCTTATTGCATCATCAAAATTGGTGACAATCTGCTGTTTCAAAAGTTCGGCCGTAATATTATCATAAACCTGGGGATTCTCTATCTGCTCTAAAGGTAATTTGGCTACATACTGACTTTTCTTTCTGTTGTAAATATTAGAATTACCATTTCCTCTTACAACAACCTCACTCAATTGTTCTTCTTTGGAATTGAGAATAATCAAGGGAAGAGTTGTTGTCTCCGCAGGTTTTATCGAAAATGCTATTTCTTTTGAGGCAAAACCAACATAGGAAACCCTTAATAAATAATTTCCAGTAGGTACTTTATCTATCATAAAACTACCATTATCATTAGTTTTTGTTCCTATACCGGTACCCTGGATTTCTATATTCACTTCAGAAATCATCTCGCCATTAATGTTGGCTACTTTTCCCTTCAGGCTTCCCGAATCTTGAGAAAACCCCATCTGAAGACTTATCAGGAAGAGACAGAAGAGAACTATTTTTTGGCTCATTGGTTAATTGTTTTTATTTAGACTGTTTTTAAATAGAAATGCAAAACTATAGTTCAAAACTTTAAAACAAAAAATTATTTAGAATTATTTTAAATAAAAAATTAGAAGAAATTGGACGACAGAGGCTTACAAATATGTTTTAATAGGATTGATTTATACCTTCACATAAAAATTTAATCTGAATTTTAAACCAAGGAGATTTCTCTTGCCTATTTTTGCCATTCATAAAATCAATTCTATGATCAAGCTTATTGTAACCGATGTTGACGGAACTTTGTTAAATGATAATCATGAGTTACATCCCGATTTCTGGAAAGTAGAGGAACAACTTACCCAGAAAGGTATTTTGTTTTCTATTGCTAGTGGCCGCCAGTTCTATAATCTGGAATCTAAGTTTGAAAGAATTAAAGACCGTACCATGTTCTTTGCTGAAAACGGAACCTACGTTTCTCACAAGGGCAGGGAATTGTATGTAAATCCTATTGAGAAATCTGCGGCTATAGAATTTATAGAAATGGGAAGAAACCTGGAGCATACCAATCTGGTACTCTGCGGGAAACAATCTGCTTATATCGAGACAAATGACCGTCAATTCTTTAATGAAATTTCTAAATTCTATGAAAGGCTGCAGGTAGTTGACGATCTCTCTAAAGTGGAAGATACATATCTGAAAGTAACCCTATGTAATTTCAATGGTGTTGAAGACAACACCTTTCCGCACTTTGTTGATTACACCGATAGATATAAAGTAGCAATAGCAGCGAAGGTCTTTATTGATATTACTGCTTTAGATGCGAATAAAGGAAACGCTATAAAAGGTATCCAGAAGGAATTGGGAATTTCTCCTGAAGAAACCCTTGTTTTTGGAGATTATCTGAATGATCTCGAAATGATGCAGGTTGCCAGGCATAGTTATGCAATGAAGAATGCTCACCCGGAAATCATCCAGGCGAGCAACTTTGTGACCAGTCATGATAACAATGACAATGGGGTTCTCCGAACGATTGAGTCGCTTGGATTGCTCAGTACTTAATTGATTATAATATTGGTCTTATCTACCCCGGTATTTCCCGTTACGGGATCATAAGCATAGATAAGTATTTCATATAAGCCTTTATCCAGATTCGTTTTAGCAGAAAAGGTACTAACCTTATCGGCCTGATTCAGTTTTATTTCAGATGTTTCTCCCTTATCACTGGTGATCAGGGCTTTAACTTCATATTGACTGGCATCCCATATTCCATCCTTAGCTATAGGGCATCCGCACATCATCACTATATTGGCTTTAATTTCAATCTCATTTGTCGCACTAATGCGTTCATGCGTTTGAGGAGAAAGAATATCAACCACAAAACCGGGGACTTCAAGTACTACGCCATCACCGGTAATATCCTTCCCGGGAATCACCCAGAGTTGAGTGCTGCTCATCACGGTAGCCTGCTTTTTATTCCAGGGAGCATAAGCTTCGATAGTCACAAAAACAGGTTCTTCAATATCCAGAACAGCGTTAAAACCAGCGGTGTTCTCATCTGAAAGCGGCTGGTTACGCTTCCAGTCCTGATTCATTATTTTATCGGTATTTCCAGTACTACCAGTAGTGAGGCCTTCAGAAAGGATCTTTCCGGTCACAGCATCTTTCACAAGTATCTTCGCTCCTCCAATTGAAGACCCAATGAATTTTGCGTCTTTGGCCTTGGCTCTTATCATAACATTTGTACCCTGTGCCATCAGATTGATCGAGACGATCAAAAAGATTAAAAACATCAGTATCTGGCGGTAATTGAAATTATTCATAATTTAAATTTTACCGACCAAATTAAGCAAAATTTACTCACTTAGGCTTTTAGAAGATCATTGCTGGCAATTTCGGAATTAGTATCTGAGAAATTTCTTGGATCTGTCTGATATTGTTCCACATACTTTTTCAAAGTACCTATTTCCTCGTCTGTTAGATCATTCGCCTCCATATTTTGTGTAAGATTATGCCATGGTTTTTTTGCATTATAGTCATATTCCCCAAAGACCATAAATGGTGTTCCGTTTCTGGTAATTCGTGCATTCTTGACCTGCCACATATCAGCCCAGTCAAAAATAAATCTGGCATCATCCATATATAACCTTACACAACCATGACTTGCCGGATATCCCGGTAAAGCGTACTGATGCACTCCTATCCCTTCAAAATTCATAAAATTAAAATAGTAAGGCAATATCCATGATTCATCCACGGTACTAATCTTACGCTTAGCCTTATAATTTCCATAATTTAGTCCGTTGGGAGTCCTGGTAGAACGTTTTCCGGTACTCACCGGTCCCCATTTAATCAACTCCCCATTTTCATAAAGCCCAAAGGCCTGTACTCTCTGTGATATCAGCACGGTTTTAGGGATACACTTCAAAAAATAAAGATCTTTTGGAAAAGGACTGTAAGTATTAAAATCGGCAGAGGCACACTCAGGTATTACAATAGGTTTTTCGGGCCTCAAGCGTCTTTTTTCCATTCTATTAAGAGCAAGGATAGTTTTCAACTGGTCTTCATTGTAGCTTTTAAAAAGGCTGTCTACAGCAACGGTAGAATTAAGTGAATCCAGTTTATAATTCACCTCATATCTAAAAGTTTTGGGTTCCTTCTTAATTATTGGATTCTTCATCGCAGAAACTGATTCTTCGGCTGAAGAATCGGCTAACTGGGTATTGGAATTACAAGATAAAAGAGTAAGCCCAATTATGAAAAACAAAGCAATGTTTCCTAATCTATCAAAGCGTTTCATCATGTAATAGTTTTTGTTTCGTGATATGAAATTAATCAGTGATCACCCTGGCCTGTCCCAACAAAGCGTTAAGGCTTTGTTGACTTTATGATAATTAACCCTTTTTAAGATTGGAGCCTTTTTGTTTAGCTTAAAATTTTCTGAAAAATTAACTAAAACTTTAATTAGCAGATGCATGTATATGCTCATATTCGTTTATCGATGGCTTATTACATATATAATTCTTAATTTACAGGAAAGCAATCACCTATGAATAACAGAAGGGATTTTCTAAAAAAATCGGGACTATTTCTAACCGCAGCAATGTTACCTTTTCCTGCATGTATTTCTTCAAATTCATATAAAAAACTTGGAGTAGCACTTGTAGGACTTGGATACTACAGCACCGATCTGCTCGCTCCTGCCCTACAACAAACCCAACATTGTGAATTAAGGGGAATCGTAACAGGAAGCCCCGAAAAGATCCCGGTATGGCAACGACGTTACGGAATCAAGGATTCCAATGTTTATAATTATGCAAACATGCACCAGATTGCAAATAATAATGATATTGATGTGATCTATATTGTACTCCCAACGGGTTTACATGCGAAATATGCAATAATTGCTGCAAATACCGGTAAACATGTCTGGTGTGAAAAACCCATGGCCAGAACCGCTGAAGAATGCCGGCAGATCATAGAAGCCTGCGAAAAGAATAAAGTTAAACTTTCTATTGGTTACAGGATGCAGCATGAGACCAATACCCAGACCATTATGAAATGGGCTGAAACAAATCCTTATGGTGAAATCCAACATGTGATCTCCGAAGCAGGTTATAATGGCGGCACTATCAATCCATGGAAACTTAAAAAAGAAATGGGTGGCGGTGCCATCTACGATATGGGAGTATACCCTATCAATGCGGCAAGATATTCCACGGGCCTGGAACCAATTGCAGTTTCGGCCACTCAATCTACCAAACGACCGGAGATCTTTACCGAGGTTGACGAAACAACGAACTTTCAACTTGAATTCCCGGATGGGATAATGGTGGACGGAAAGACGAGTTTTGGAGAAAATCTCAATAATCTGGAAGTGACCTGCAAAAACGGCTGGTACTATCTGCGGCCCATGCAATCCTATTCCGGAGTTAGAGGCCGAACAAGTGATGGTAAAATATTAGCTCCAATGGGGAAAAATCAGCAGGCAGTACAAATGGACGATGATGCTCTGGCCATAATCAATGATAAACCCGTTCTTGTTCCCGGAGAGGAAGGATTAAGGGATATTGCCATAGTAGAAAAGATCAACGAGTCGGCGGCACTTGAAGGTAAAAGATTATCTCTGTAGTTTCCTATTCAAACTTTTGCAATTACAAATTATTCATCGTAATATTGCAATATATAATTCAGTAATGGGAATTACCAAAACAAATTTGTTTACCAAAGAGCAAAATGAACTTGCCAGTCTGGCGAAAGCTTTTGCGCACCCTGCTCGTATTGCCATACTTCAGTATTTGCTTAAGTCAAATAAATGCATCAACGGGGATTTGGTAAACGAACTGAAACTAGCCCAGGCAACTATAAGTCAACACTTAAAGGAACTCAAGAATGTCGGACTTATACAGGGAAATATTGAAGGTGTATCCATGAGCTATTGCATAAACCCCGAAAAATGGGGAACTGTACGGAGTCTTTTCAATGGAATGTTTGACAGGCTTGTGAATTGTGATCCTGGCGACTGTTGTTAAAAAATAATATTATGAAACTATCAGAATTTACCGATCATCTATCAGGATTAAAAAAGATAGTATTCGAACTTCCTTCGGGCGATCTGGTACCCAGGCACTTTCATATTACCGAAATAGGAAAGATCAAAAAACAATTTATAGATTGTGGAGGAACAATTAGAAATGAGGAAAAAATCTCTTTCCAGCTCTGGGAAGCCAATGATTACAACCACCGTCTTCATCCAGAAAAACTGGTTGGAATAATCGAACTCGCCAAGGATAAACTGAATCTATCCGATTCTGAAATTGAGATCGAATACCAGGGCACAAGCATAGAAAAATATGAAGTTGATTTTGATGGCGAGAATTTCCTCATGCACAATACCAAAACCGATTGTCTTGCTAAAGACAAATGTGGTGTTCCGTCACAAAAACCCAAAGTAAGATTATCCGAATTACAAAATGCATGCTGCACCCCTGATTCGGGTTGCTGCTAAAAAATATATCTATGTCCCGGTTAAATCTACTTCCAGAACTACAGGAAAAAATTGAGGAGCTAAAAGATCTTAAGGTTCCAGAAGATCGAAAGGAGGTTCTAAAGCCCCTTATTTCATTCATTCAAAAAAAAAAGGATGAAGGCCGCCCTGTTCCCCTTAATTTTATTTGTACCCATAACTCAAGAAGAAGTCAGTTGGGTCAGATCTGGGCAAAGGCAATTTCGGCTTATTTCGGGATAGACACAGAATGCTTTTCAGGGGGAACCGAGGAAACGGCTTTCCATCAGAATGCAATTGATGCCCTCAAAAGGGCCGGGTTTCAGATTGAAGAGGAAAATGGGAAAAATCCTCATTTCAAAGTACACTTCGCTAAAAGCGAAAAACCATTTATTTGCTATTCCAAGGTATATGATTCAGAGGAAAATCCATCTCACGGATTTGCGGCGGTAATGACCTGTTCTCATGCTGATGAGAACTGTCCGTTTATTCCCGGAGCAGAAACACGGATTGCCTTAGATTATAAGGATCCTAAAGCATACGACGGTACAGCACAGGTAAATGAAAAATATGACGAGCGTAGCGACCAGATCGCTTCGGAAATGATCTATGTGTTTAAAAACATAAAATAAGATGGCAAAGAAATTAAACTTTCTGGATAAGAATCTCACCTTATGGATCTTTCTAGCAATGGGAATTGGGGTTGGATTAGGCTATTTATTCCCCGGAATCCCGGAACATATAAACTCCTATAATCGAGGAACCACTAATATACCTATTGCGATAGGTCTTATTTTAATGATGTATCCTCCGCTGGCCAAGGTAAAATACAGGCTGTTGCCAAAAGTTTTTAAAAATGTAAGGATCCTCAGCATCTCGCTTATCCTTAACTGGATCATAGGACCACTACTTATGTTCTTACTGGCCATTATATTTTTACAGGACCACCCGGAGTATATGGTAGGACTTATCCTTATCGGACTGGCGAGGTGTATTGCGATGGTTCTCGTATGGAACGATCTGGCTGAAGGTAGCAGTGAATATGGCGCCGGACTGGTAGCTCTTAACAGTATTTTCCAGGTATTCGCATATAGTTTTTATGCCTGGCTCTTTATTACTAAACTCCCTCCATTATTAGGTTTTGAAGGGGCTATTGTTGACATTTCCATTGCTACCATTGCCGAAAGCGTAGCAATCTACCTGGGTATCCCATTTGCTCTAGGAATCCTAAGCCGTCTCGTACTCGTAAATCTAAAAGGTGAAAACTGGTATGAAAATAAATTTATTCCTGCGGTCTCCCCTATGACCCTTATCGCCCTTTTGTTTACCATTGTCCTGATGTTCTCATTAAAAGGGGAGCTTATAGTAGAGATCCCTATGGATGTGGTGAGAATTGCTATACCACTGCTTATTTATTTCAGCCTTATGTTCATTATTGGATTCTTTTTAAGCAAGGCCATGGGTGCCTCTTACGATAAGAACGCTTCTATCTCATTTACCGCTGCCGGCAATAATTTTGAACTGGCAATAGCAGTAGCTATCGCCGTTTTTGGATTGAATAGCGGTCAGGCTTTCGCGGGGGTAATAGGACCACTGGTAGAAGTCCCTGCCCTTATTCTCCTTGTTAAAGTTTCTTTCTGGTTAAAGAGAAAATACTATCCGGGTATTTCGGGTGTTTGATCAAAAAGCTTTTACCGGAATTACCTGGCTAACTCCACTTTTTACCTAGATTTTCAAGATCTGCTTTCATAAGATCATCAGGTGTCATTGCGATCCTGAATTCGCAGATAGCTTCAAAATTAAGGAACCAGGGCTCAGCTATTGCAGGAATGTCTCCGGCTCCTCCAACCTCAACTACCATAATGGCTCCACGACAACCCTCTATTTCTGTAAAATGAATACTTTCGGGTTTGATCTCATCTATAATTCGACCCAGGACCTTACCTGCCGAGCCATCTTTAACCATTGAGTTAAAAGGTTCTATGGGGCAGATGATTTTAACTAACATTTTCATGACCTTAATTTTAAATTTTATCAAATAAAATTAGGCCTTAAAAAAATCAATTCACATTAGTTAAAACCCTACTAAATCATGAAGATCTAGCATGTTAAACCAACTCAAGCAAAGATTTAATATCCAGTCTATGGGTAAACATCTTTAGTCCCCCATTTTCATCTTCAGGCCACTCCTCTCTTGGTTTATCCCAATACAATTCAATTCCATTTCCATCGGGATCGTCGAGATAGATAGCCTCAGAGACCCCATGATCGGCAGCTCCCTCTAAAGGATAGCCTTTTTCAAACAAACGCTTGACCACAAAAGCCAGATCCTTACGGGTGGGATATAAAATAGCAGCATGAAAAAGCCCTACTCCCGATTTTGTTGCTTTAGATCCACCTTCACTATGCCAGGTATTCAAACCAATATGATGATGGTATCCTCCTGCAGATAGAAATACTGCACTATTTCCAATTCTTTCGGTAACCTCAAAGCCAAGCAAGTCTCTGTAAAACTCAAGGGCTTTTTCAATATTCGAAACCTTAAGGTGAACATGACCAATTCTGGTTTCCTCAGGCACTTTGTAATTTCCAGACATTAGTTTTTTCTTTAAATTTATAAAACATTCATTAATCGGGGTAAACCGGTTATTCAAAGCTTAAGATCATGGAAGAAAAGAAAAAATTGGACTGGAGCACTTTCACAGTAAACATTCCGATAGATCAACCAGAGGAAGAAATAATGGATTATTGGTTAAGCCAGGAAAAGCTTGAAAAATGGTTCCTAAAACTGGCGGAATTCACTTCTTCAGAAGGAAATAAAAGAGGAGAAACAGAAAGGATACAACCAGGCGATTCATACAAATGGCAGTGGTATGGCTGGCCAGAAAGTGTGGAGGAACATGGAGAATTATTAAAACCCGAATTAGGGGAGTTTTTAAGATTTGTTTTTGGTAAGGCAGGAAATGTAGGAGTTCGTATAGTAAAAGAAAATGGCCAGACCATACTTAGGCTGGTACAGGAAAATATTCCCACAGATGAAGAATCTCGAATGAACTTTTATACTGGCTGCAAGACCGGCTGGACATTTTATATGCTCAATCTAAAATCTATAATTCAGGGTGGGCCGGACCTTAGGAATAAAAGAAGCGAACTACAAATGGATTAATAAACCCCATTATTTTTTTGCTCTTATTTTTTGAATATTATAACTTTTTAAAAACAAATATTCTTTTACAAAATCATAGCTTTAAGATCCGGAAATCATTAAACAGATCTTAAATGAAAAAGATATTTGCCTTAGTCGCAATTCTCTTAATACTATTCATTTCACTTATTTACTGGTCGATCTCCAGTACCGATAAAGAATTTGAAACCTGCACAATTGAGAGCTTTGAAGATCTGGATAAAGTAGATTTCAGAGAACATGATTCGGTCCTAGTCGCAGCAAACAGTCTTTATGAAGGTGATGCCATAAAAAAATTCATGCAGGGAGAGAATTATCGTGAAGCCTGGTCTACCCCAGTTCAGGTTCCCATTGTTTTTCTTGACACCCTTAAAGGGGGAATGAAGATCGTAAAGGAAGGAGGTGGAAAACAAACCCATTCTATAAGACTTAAAAGCGACGATGGTATTCTATATAGTTTGAGAAGTGTAACCAAAGATCCACAAAAGCTGATCCCTGAGATAGCGGAAACTCTGGGCCTTGAAAATATCATTGTAGACGGGATCTCGGCTCAACATCCTTACGGAGCACTTCTCGCGGCAGAACTGTCTGATATTGCCGGAGTTCTTCATACCCATCCAAAGCTCGTGTTTGTACCCAAACAAAAAATATTCGGCGAATTCAATGATAAATATGGCAATAGGCTATATCTTCTAGAATATGAAACCGAAGGTGAAAAGAACTGGACTTCATTAAATAACATAAAAGAGATCATAGAAACTGATGATTTACAGGAATTAAAACTGGAATATGGAGAAAAGCTGAATATAGACAGGAAGGCCCTGGTAAGGCTTAGGTTGTTCGATATCATGATTGGTGACTGGGACAGACATGCCGAACAATGGGGCTGGGCTATTCAGGAAAAAAATAATAAAATGACAGCAATTCCCATCGCCGGAGACCGGGATAACGCTTTTTTCAACCTTAGCGGGGTAATCTCGGAAATCCTGACCAATAAGAATATTGAACCCCTGGTAAGACCCTTTGAAGAGGAAGTGGATTATATGCCCGGCCTCGTTTATCCATTTGATCGTTATTTTTTGCTTAAGACTCCTGAAGAAGTTTTTGTCGAACAGGCTAAAGAGCTCCAAACAGTTATGAGCGATGAGAAGATAGACCAAGCGTTCCATGTCTGGGCTGAAGCAATCTCAAAGCTAGATAAGGAAGAAATAACATCCAAGATTAAAAACCGGAGAAAACACCTGCAGGAATACGCCAGGAACTTCTATGAGATTATTCAGAGAAAAGGAAAGCTCTCCAAACCCCTGAAAGGATCTGAAGAGCTTAAGCTTAACAATGCCTTACTTGGATGTTTTGAATGCAGCAGTAAAGATCAATCCTGATTACTCCCAGACCTATACTTTTCAAACCATGCCAGGGTGTGCGCAACCTTAGTGATGAGATTGCTTGGTCTTGCCGCAATTCCATGGGAGGCTTCCGGGATCTCTACCAATACCGTTTCAACTTTCCTTAGTTTCAATGCATGATATAGCTGCTTAGCTTCACTGGGAGGCGTTCTTAGATCATCCATTCCCACCATGACCATTGTAGGCGTTTCTACATTGCCTACCAGAGATAAAGGAGAGAATTTCCAGTAACCTTCAAAATTTTCCCACGGCTGTCCCGGATAACGGGATTCGGCATATCCAAAATAATTATCGGCTACTAGGGTCTTACTTATCCAGTTTACTACCGGTTTCGCAACAACAGCGGCCGCAAAGCGATTGGTTTTTCCAATTATCCATGCCGTCATAATTCCTCCGGCACTACCACCAGTTACAAACAGTTCATTTGTATCTATAAAGCCTTTTTCGATCACCGCATCTACCCCGTCCATCACATCATTATAATCCTCTCCAGGGTAATTGTTGTATAATAAATTTCCGAATTCCTCCCCATAGCTTGTGCTTCCTCGTGGGTTTGGATAGAACACTACATAGCCTTGTGAAGCATATAACTGGATCTCAGCCGAAAAATGAGGTCCGTAATTCAGTATAGGCCCACCATGATTTTCAACCAGTAAAGGATATGTTTTATTTTCATCGAAGTTCGGCGGATAGACTATCCAACCCTGGATATCTCTTTGATCTACTGATGATTTATACCAGATCTCCTCCACTTTTCCCAGATTTCTGTGTGCTAAAAGGTCTTCATTCAGGCCGGTAAGAATCTGAGTATTATTATCTCCTTTTTCAGTGACCGCAACGTCAGCGGGCCGGTCTGACCTGCTAAGCGTATAAGCTATCTCTCCATCCCGGGAAACACTGTAACTTCCACTTGCATAAGGTCTTCCAAGACTCGTTCCCCCTACATCTGCGGTGATATCGGTCACTTTCCCATTAAGACCCATATAGGCGATCTTGGTAACCCCCAGGTCATTGTATTTAAAATAAAGTCCTTTGCTTTTGGCATCCCAGACAGGGTCACTTATGCTGCGATCTAAACCAACAGAAATCACCTTTTTCCCACTCCCGTCAATATTCATTAACTGTAATTTATCTGTCTGATATGTCTGTACCTTATCTTCAAAACCAAGATAGGCTATATGTTTACCGTTCGGAGAAACTACAGGAGAATAATCTGGACCGTTTCTCTCAGTTAATTGATCTATGTTTCCATTCTGGACATCTACAGAATATATTTCGCTGTTCCTGAAATCGTATTCCCAGTCTTTATTTCGATTCGCAGAAAAGAATATTTTACTGCCATCTGATGACCAGGAAAGATTTCCTGAATGGTTAAAATCACCACTCGTAAGTTGTCTTGCTGTCCCACCTTCAGCAGGAATGGTGAAAATATGAGTAAAACCGGGTTTGATATAACCGCTCCCATCGGCTTCATGTTTCAGACGGTCAGTGATCCTTGGGGCCTTGGCCCATTCTGCTTTTTCGGGTTTTTCAGGCATTTTAGCAATCACAGGTGCCTTTGCATTTACCTTCATGGTAAAGGCAATTGATTTTCCATCAGGAGACCATTCTAGAGAAGAAGGGGCATTTTCTATTTGGGTGAGACGGGCCATCGCTCCAGTTTCTGTCCAGTAAAGATAGATCTCACTGCCCTCATCGGTACTGCTTACAAAAGCGATACGATCGCCAGATGGGGACCAGCGAGCATTGCTTTCATTTACTTCCCGGGTACTTAGCTTATGATGAATTTTAGGATTATCAATCCCCACAATCCAAAGGTTTCCTTTTGATCTGTCTTTCATTATATCAAAACCGGTTCGCCGGTATACCACATAATCACCATTTGGTGATATCTGTGGATCTGCGGCATATTCCAACTGAAAGACATCAAGGTATTCGAAATCCTTTTGAACCTGGGAATAACTGCTGGCTACCATAAGGAGAAGAAAAATTGTAAAAGTAGTTCGTAACATAAAAGCTGAAATTTTAATAATCAAGGCTAAATATAGCAGGTTAGAGACAATAATTTGATCATTACCTATTAATCCCGGTTAAAAATTATACAAGACCGAAGGTTTTCAAACTCAAAGTTATAAACAATTCCTTCAATTATATTTTTAATAAAACAATAGTCCAAAAAATCCATTTTTCATAAAGTTTACCTAATATTGTTAAACTAACTAAAACAAATCAATTCATATGTTAACAAAAATCACTAATTTAAAATTCCTCACTTTGCTCATGCTCATCCCCTTAACTACATGGGCACAAGAGCCGATCTCGGGAAAATTACTGAATGAAAAAGGCGAAGGGATTCCCTTTGCAACCATTCAGGAAAAAGGAACTGCTAATGGAACCACAACCGATGAAACCGGAAATTTCGAATTCGAAGTTACAGAGCTTCCGGCTACCCTGATCGCTTCGTATGTTGGTTATGAAAAGAAGGAGCAAACCGTTACTTCTTCAGATCAGGAAATTGTAATTACTCTTGTAGAATCCGGGTTTGGGCTCGATGAAGTAGTAGTTACCGGTAACCGAACCAAACCAAGAACTATCCTGGAATCTGCAAATGCCATAGATAATTTTACGGCAGAAGAGATAACAGCTAGTGGAAAACCTACAATAGAGAGAATGTTAACCTTTAAGGTTCCTTCTTTTAATGCTCAGAACCAGGCCATATCAGATGCCACCGCACATTATGATCCTGCCGATTTAAGAGGTTTAGGCCCAAGTAGAACCCTGGTACTTGTAAACGGTAAAAGAAAAAATCAGAGTGCCCAGGTATATCTGAACCGTACTCCAGGAAAAGGAGAAGTTGGAGTTGATTTAAAAAGTATCCCGACGGCTGCAATAGCGAACGTGGAAGTATTAAGAGACGGTGCCTCCGCTCAGTATGGTTCAGATGCGATCGCTGGTGTTATCAACATGGTTCTAAAAGAAGATGTACAATACTCAACTTTCAATGCCAATACCGGCATCACTTCTGAAGGAGATGGTTTTAATTTCTCTTCAGACCTTAATACGGCCTTCAATTTTGGAAACAACGGATATGCAAATCTTACCCTGGGATACTACAACCAAAAATTAACGAACAGAGCAGGCACCCCTGGAACGGATGATCTGCCTCCAGATGCACGTCCAAATGAAGTACAGTGGGCCATGGACAATCCTGATCTTGGAATGAAGGTGGGACAGCCCGATATGGAGAAAAAAGATCTTTTTGTTAACCTTGGACATCCTGTTGGAGAAAATGGCAAACTTTATTCTTTCCATGGATATACTACCAGAACAGGTCGTAGTTTTGCATATTACAGAGCTCCTTACTGGCGGAGAGGCGTGGCAGATGCAGGTTTTCTAACCAGACCCGAAGACTTTCTAGGCTATCAGCCTACCTTTGAAACTGAAATTGATGACCATATTAATGCGTTAGGTCTTGAATATGCCTTAGGAGACACCTGGGGTGCAGATATAAGTGCGACATATGGGGCAAACTCTGTTTTTTATACTGTAAATAATTCAGTGAACAGAGATTATTTGGCTGATAATGGCACTTCACCAACCACATTCCATCCTGGGGGTTATCGCCTTCAAAATGTCATAGGAAACCTTGACATTAACGGAATTCTTGCCGAAAACATTAACGTAGCAATGGGACTGGAATACAAAAAGGAATATTTCGACGCTTATGAAGGAGATAAACGATCTTACTATAAAGGAGGTTCAGATTCTTTCGCCGGTATTAAACCTGCCGAGGCCGGAAGCTGGGATAGGAATAACTTTGCGGCATATGCCCAGTTAGATTACGATATTACCGAAGCTTTACTTTTAGGTGTTGCTGGTAGATATGAAGATTTCTCGGATTTTGGAGATAACTTTTCATGGAAAGTGAACGGCCGTTTTAAAATAGGACAAAATGGAGCTATTCGTGGTTCTTACAGCACCGGTTTCAGGGCACCTACCTTACACCAGAGGCACTTAACAAACAGCCAGTACATAATTGTTGCAGGTTCAAGCGAACCATTATTACAGGGAACTTTGGCCAATAACAGCCCGGCTGTACAGGCCCTGGGTGTACCAAACCTGTTTGCCGAAACTTCTCAAAACTTTTCGGCTGGTATCACTTACAAATTCTCAAGACACTTTTATGGTTCCGTTGATTTCTATCAGATAAATGTTGATGACAGGATCCTTTTCTCTTCGCAAATTGGTGAAGATGGAGATCCTACCACAACCAATTCTGTTGAACAGATCCTTGAGGATAATAATGTCGTGGCAGTACAGTTCTTTATAAATGCAGGTGATACGAGGACAAGAGGTGCCGATATCGTTTTGAACTATGATACCTTTGAGGGTTTTAAAGCCACTTTAGGAGCGAATTTCAATGAAACTGAAATTAACGCTATCTCCACACCAGGACCTTTAGCACAGAACGGGTATAATATTTTTGCCCGTGAAGAAAGAGGTTTGATCACCAATTCAAGACCAAAATCAAAGATCATCCTAGGATTATCCCAGGAAGTTGGTAAATGGGACCTTGAGTTGAACAATACACGTTTTGGAACTGTAACTGTAACAGCTCCGGAATCTGGAGGAACAGACCAGGAACTTGATGCTAAAATTGTTACCGATTTAAGAGCAGCTTATAATTTTACTGACAGGCTGAGTATTAATGGTATGATCAACAACATTTTTGATGTGTACCCGGATATCACCCTGCCTTCAACAAATACTGCCGGTGCCGGAGGAAGATTCTTATATTCTTCTGAAGTACAGCAAATGGGTCAGTTAGGTACCAACTTCAGCATAGGACTGAATTACCAGTTTTAGATCTGAATAACTCAAGTTATTTTAAAATAGACAGCCGGACATTTCCGGCTGTCTTTATTTTTAATAAAACTCTTTGAAAATAAAACTATTAATAGTTTTTTAAAAAAATCACTCTATTAGATCAGGCTATTATTAAATTTGAGATCATATTCAAATTCTGTTCATGAAAAATAAATATCTGCTGTTAAATATATTTTTGCTATTTATTTCATCCGGATATGCGCAAAGCACGGCTTCCCCTCAGGTAAAAACCTTCGAGATCGAAGCCCCACAGCTGGACACGATCAAAAAGATCTGGATCTATCTCCCAAAATCATATGAAAATTCTGATAATAGATATCCTGTTATCTATATGCATGACGCACAGAATCTTTTTGATAAGGAAACTTCTTTTGCCGGGGAATGGAAAGTGGACGAAGCCCTTGACAGCATCTCAAATCCGGAATCCATCATTGTGGGGATCGAGCATGGTGGTGACAAAAGACTAGCCGAACTTACCCCCTTTCCAAATGAGAAATATGGAGGAGGCGAAGGAGCTGATTATGTAGACTTTATAATTTCGACCTTAAAACCTCATATAGATAAAACCTTTAGAACTATACCTGACCAAAAGAACACAGCAATATTTGGCTCCTCTCTGGGTGGACTTATTTCATTCTATGCTGCACTGAAACATCCTGAAACATTTGGCAAAGCTGGAGTCTATTCCCCTTCCTTTTGGTTTAGCGACCAGATTTATGAATTTTCTAAAGAAGCGCAAATCAATGATCAAACAAAGTTTTATTTCCTGGTTGGAGATAAAGAATCTGAAGAGATGGTTCCTGACCTTAATAAAATGATCGATATCCTAAAAATGAAAGATCTAAAGCCTGAAAAATATCAATTAAAGCTTGTCCCCGGCGGGGAACATAATGAAGCCATGTGGAGTAGGAATTTCCCCGAAACCTTTATCTGGTTAATGAAGTAAATCTTTTAAATCAATTATTAATTTTATGAACAGTAAATTATTCATTTTCACTTTTTTAATATTATTCTCCTTTTCATCAAAATCACAGGAAATTTCGGGTCTTTGGCAAGTTACAAGTGTAAATGTAGGGGAGCAACAAATGACTCCGATAGCCAAATGGTTCCATATAGGAAAGGATAACACTTATACTTCTGGAAATGGCGGAATTACTAATTCAGCAGGAACCTGGCATTATAACGCTGAGGCAGGTGAATTTCTTCCTCTCGAAACAAATGGATTGAAAAACCCTTTTGGCCCCTTCAGGATTAAATTTGAAGATGAAATGATGCGGTGGGAAAGAAACGAAGAGGGAGCTATGGTTACTGTTCTATTAAAAAGAATAACAGAAAAACCTATGGCGACATTTGATAAATTATATGGTGCCTGGAAGTTAACTTCAATTAACGACCAAGTCGTTCCGATCGGGAATAAAACTTCGATATTTATTCGTTGGGATCGTGAATATAGATTAAGTGATGTAAATGGTATTATGACTTCCGGCATCTGGCAGATTAATGCGCACAAACCCGAGTTAACTTTTATTCCGGAAGATTCTAATAAAGCATTGGAAAGATGGCATGTAGAAGTAAATGATTCCGAATTAATACTTACAGGTATTTCCGATAAAATTCATTCCCAGAAAAAGACCTTTAAAAGATCTGATGTTTTTCCTGGCTAAAATTTCAATTCACCGATGAAAAAGATTATCATTTTTATTTTACTTCTTGCTAGTTACACACCTAATTTTTCTCAGGTGCCAGTGGAATCTGATCTTTATAAAGAACTACAAAGGAAAGACAGCCTTCTTTTTAAAGAAGGTTTTGATAAATGCAGAATTTCAGAATTCGAAGATTTTATTAGCGAAGACCTCGAGTTTTATCACGACCAGGGTGGTTTAAGTACTAATAAAGAGGATTTTCTTACGGCCGTGAGAAATAATATTTGTGGAAACCCGGACAAGAAACCTATACGTAAACTTCGCAAAGGAAGCCTGAAGGTATTTCCGCTTTACCACAACGGAAAGCTTTATGGTGCCATCCAGAAAGGAACTCATGACTTTTTTATCAAAGAGCCTAACAAAGAGCTTTATATGACCAGCAAGGCAAAATTCACCCATGTATGGTTACTCGAAAATGATGAATGGATACTGAAAAGAGTATTGAGCTACGATCATCAAAATCCGGAATAGAGACATGGAAAAAGTCAATATAGCTGAGAAATTGAAGAAATTCACCGATCACTGGAACCCCAGAATAGTAGGGGAATTAAATGGTCAGCAGGTAAAACTGGCAAAACTTAAAGGTGAATTCATCTGGCATTCTCACGAAGATGAAGACGAAATGTTCTTCATCGTGAAAGGAAAATTGAAAATAGAATTCCGCGACCGGTTGGTTGAATTAAATGAGAATGAATTCTTTATCGTTCCCCGTGGAGTTGATCACAAACCCATTGCAGAAGAGGAAGTTCACGTGATGCTTTTTGAGCCTGCTTCTACCAAACACACCGGAGGAATTGAACATAGCCTTTCACGTAAAAAATTAGACCGTATTTAAATCAATTGGCTGATAGAAGATCTATATTACCTGTAATAGTATTTGCACAATTCTGCTGCACTTCCCTCTGGTTTGCGGGGAATGGGGTTATGAACGATCTTCTGCTCAGTTTTGATCTCAAAGCTCAAGCTCTGGGGCATCTTACCTCTGCAGTTCAGTTCGGATTTATTAGCGGCACGTTAAGCTTTGCTTTTCTTACTATTTCAGACAGGTTCTCCCCCTCAAAAGTATTCTTGGTATGTGCATTATTTGGTGCATTTTTTAACCTTGGAATATTACTGGAAAGCAACGATCTGATCACCTTAATTATTTTTCGTTTTCTAACCGGTTTTTCTCTGGCAGGGATCTACCCCGTAGGAATGAAGATAGCTGCAGACTATTTCGATAAAGGTCTTGGAAGATCTCTTGGTTATTTGGTTGGCGCACTCGTTATAGGCACTGCCTTTCCGCATTTATTGAAAGAGATTTCAGGAAGCATTCGGCTGGAATGGAGGTCGGTCATCATTTTCACATCCTTACTGGCAGGATTAGGAGGCTTACTCATTTTATCATTGGTACCCGATGGGCCTTATCGAACTAAAAGACACAAACCCGATCTAAGCCTGGCTTATAAGGTCTTTCGAAATAGTGATTTTCGATCAGCCGCATTTGGATATTTCGGGCATATGTGGGAATTATATGCTTTCTGGGCATTTGTCCCCGTGATCCTAACTTATTTTAAAACAATTCACGCAGAAGCAGAATTCAGTATCTCCCTAATCTCATTTCTTATAATCGGTTTGGGAGGTCTGGCATGTATGATCGGAGGTTATATTTCCGAAAGCTTCGGAACCAAAAACACAGCCGGTTCTGCCCTATTTCTATCAGGCTTATGCTGTCTTATTTCTCCCCTGGTATTCATAATGAATTCACAGATCCTGCTAATTGCCTTTCTTATTTTCTGGGGACTTGTGGTGGTTGCCGATTCCCCCCTCTTCTCTACCCTTGTAGCACAGAATACTCCACCGGAATCCAGAGGAACTGCACTCACAATAGTGAATTGTGTAGGTTTTTCTATTACCATTGTTAGCATTCAATTGCTTAATCTGCTATCAACACAACTGAACCCCGTTTTCCTGTATATCATCCTTGCTTTAGGCCCAATACTTGGGTTGATCTCATTATTTAGAAAAACATAATTAATAAAGCACTGATCTTCAGAAACAAGCAATTTTCATCAGGAAAAAATTCATGGATTATCACGAAATCTTAAGCAACCTTTTGGGTTAGAAAGCATCTCTCATTTACAGAATTAAATAATTAATTACATGAAAAATATTGTTAGCATTTTAGTTTTTTTGATCATTTTTTCCTCCTGTTCAATTGAGAATGCTTCTCCAGAATATAAGACTTCAGATGAAAATATTTCTGGAAAATGGAAGCTTGTACAAGCCTCAGGGGGGATTGCCGGAAATATCATCGAATATGGAGAAAATGACGACAGGTTTATCATAGAATTCAGGGATAATGAGTTTATTAGCACAAAGAATGGAGAAGAAATAGAAAAAAGTAAATACCACATAACACTTGGTGAATCTATTAGGAGTACCGAAGAGGTCCCTCTTATAATCTATGAAACCGGTAAAAAACAGTCTTTTGAATTTCAAGAAGGAAACCTTATCCTCTTCGATGAATGTTATGACTGTTACCAATACGAATATATTCGTATATAATCCAATTTTCTTTTAATAAAGGATTAAATTAGTATAGACCACTATATAATCCAGAAATGAAGATCGAAGCCAGTTCACCAGAAGAATATATCGATAAAATTCCTGAAGAAAGAAAAGAGTCATTTTCTAAATTAAGATCGGTGATCAAGGATAATTTGCCCACAGGTTTTGAAGAAACCATTAGCTATGGTATGATAGGTTATATAGTCCCACATTCCCTTTATCCAGAAGGATATCATTGTGATCCGAAACTGCCGTTACCTTTTATTAACCTGGCCTCCCAGAAAAACTATATTGCAGTTTACCACTCCGGCATCTATGCCAGCCCCGATCTGCAAAAATGGTTTGTGAACCAATACAAAAAGCAGATTGGCAAAAAGCCTGATATGGGTAAAAGCTGCATACGGTTCAAAAAAACAGATGAGATTCCCTTTGATCTTATTGGTGAACTGGCCTCAAAAATGACTACTCAGGAGTGGATAGACCTATATGAGACCAATACCAAAAGGTAGTTTTTGCAGATTGCTTTTAGGAAGAAATCTTTAGGTTAATTTTTCATATTTTAGAGAAAATTAAACCATCCAACTAAAATTTCTCTAATGAAAAAAACTTTACTGCCGTTACTACTTCTTTTTATCGGAATTGGATATGCTCAGGAGCAGATTCCATCAGAAAAGAAACAGCTTATCAATTCAATAGAATCCCGTAAAAGCGAACTTATTGATTTAAGTGATAAGATATGGGCACTCGCCGAAACTGCCTTCGAGGAAAACGAATCAGCTAAACTTCTGGCCGATTTTGCCGAAAAAGAAGGTTTTAAAGTGGAAAGAGGGGCTGCTGAAATTCCAACTGCTTTTGTCGCTACCTATGGTAGTGGTTCACCAGTGATTAGCGTACTTGGAGAGTTTGATGCGTTGCCGGGTATTTCTCAGAAGGCAAAACCAACCAAAGAACCTTTGAAAGAAGGTGCCGCAGGACATGGATGCGGGCATAACCTTTTTGGTGTTGGAAGCCTTGCCGCTGCTATCGCTATTAAAGATATGATAGAAAAAGGGGAGATACAGGGAACCGTTAAATTCTTTGGTACCCCCAGCGAAGAAAAATATTTTGGAAAAATATGGATGGTAGACGCAGGTTTATGGGATGATGTAGATGTGAATATAAGCTGGCATCCTGGAGCCAAAACTGAAGCAGATGTTCAAAGTTCATTGGCACTTGTCGACTTTAAAATTGAATTCTTCGGGCAGGCGGCACACGCTTCAGCCGATCCATGGAACGGTAGAAGTGCGTCAGACGCCCTGGAACTTTATACCACCGGAGTAAACTATTACCGGGAACATGTAAAACCAACAGTTAGAATGCATTATCATATACAGGACGGCGGACAGGTGGTAAATGTGGTTCCCGATTACTCCCTTTTATGGATGCGTGTTCGGGATACTAAACGGGACGGGTTGATGCCTGTTTATGAGCATGCTAAAAAAATGGCTGAAGGTGCAGCCATCATGGCGAATGTAGATTATAAGGTTTCCCTTATCTCGGGGATTTATGAAACATTGGTGAATCGCGAGGGTGGAAAGATCATGCAGAAAAACCTGGAGTTACTTGGCCCTATTGAATATACCGAAGAAGAAACAGAATTTGGAAAGAAGATCCAGGAAGCAACAGATAAGGAAATGGTAGGGATGGATGCAGAAATAAGACCTCTGGAAGAAACAAAAGAACATCCTGGAGGAGGCTCTACCGATGTGGGAGACGTAAGCTGGAATGTACCTAATATCAATCTTAGCGTGACCGTGGCACCCAAGGATACTCCATGGCATTCCTGGGCTGTAGTTGCCTGCGGTGGAATGAGTATCGGTCACAAAGGAATGTTATACGCCGGGAAAGCTATGTCTATGACCATGCTAGACCTATTTCAAAATCCGGAATTAGTTGAAAAGGTGAAAGCCGAGTATAAAGAGAGAAAAGGAGATGCCGAGTATGAATCTATCATTCCAGATGGCCCACCCCCTATCCCGAATGCGGAAAAGTAATTTCAAAAAAACATTTTTATTTACCTTAACCAAACTACCATGATAAAAAACTCAATCGCCGTAGCTTTTTTATTTATTTTTTGTTTTACCCCACAGCTTTTTCTTGCCCAGAAATTATCAAGAGCTGAACGCAAGATCGTGAAGTCGGTAGAAAATAATAATCAAGAGGCCATTCAATTCCTTGAGAAAGTTGTGAATATAAATAGCGGAACTTTAAACTTAGAAGGAGTTAAGGAGACTGGAATGGCTTTTAAGGAGGCTTTTGATAATATCGGGATGGAAACCCGGTGGATAGAAATGCCGGAGGAAATGAACCGTGCAGGCCATCTATTCGCTTCAACCGAAGGTGATAAAGGCAAAAAACTTTTATTGATCGGCCATTTGGATACTGTTTTTGAAGAAGACAGTCCATTTCAAACCTTTAAAAAGATAAATGACAGTCTTGCCCATGCACCAGGAGGCAATGATATGAAAGGTGGAAATGTGATCATTTTATATGCACTAAAAGCCCTGAAGGAAAATGACCTGCTTGAAGATTCGCAAATCATCGTTGCTTTTACCGGCGACGAAGAAAGCACTGGGAAACCTCTTTCTGTAAGTAGGAAGGATCTTATAGAAGCCGCAAAGCGAAGCGATATAGCCCTGGGATTTGAAACCTCAACAGGCTTCAATTATGCAACCATTGCCAGAAGAGGTGCTTCGGGATGGAAATTAGAGACCACTGGCAAGAGAGCTCATTCCTCGGGAGTATTTTCAGAAAATACTGGTGCCGGAGCGATCTTTGAAATGTCACGAATCCTCAATGAATTCTATATGAAGGTTAAAGGCGAAGAGTTTCTCACATTTAATCCGGGTGTATTCCTTGGCGGCACCTTCGTGGAATATGATGAAAAGAAAAGCAAGGGTACCGCTTTTGGAAAGACAAATGTGGTCTCTCAAACCGCAATGGTTGAGGGTGGACTGCGTTTTATTTCAGAAGAACAAAAAGAAAATGCACGTGCAAAAATGAGAGAAATCGTTGCAAATAATTTACCGCAAACCAGTGCGAGTATTAGTTTCACCGACAGCTACCCCGCCATGGGACCAACAGATGGGAATATGAAATTACTTCAGAAACTCAACCAGGTAAGCCTTGATCTGGGTCAGGGTAAGGTAGAAGCTTACGACCCTGCCAAAAGAGGAGCGGCCGATATATCCTTTATAGCTGAATACGTTGATGGTCTGGATGGACTGGGAACTATGGGTTCAGGAGCACATACCCCGGAAGAGACTGTAAATCTTAACACCTTTGAAGCTCTAACCAAACGAACGGCAATACTTATTTACAGATTAATTAATGAAAAATAAATTTTAATGAGAATTTTGATAATTGGGGCCAATGGAACGATTGGCCGCAAAGTTACTGAAGAACTGTCAAAAAAGAATGAGATCATAAAAGTTGGAAAAACAAGCGGTGATCTTCAGGTAGATATCGCTGATTCCTCTTCGATAAAAGAAATGTTCGAAAAATCAGGAAAAGTGGATGCCATAGTTTGTATAGCTGGGGAAGCCAAATGGGATGATTTTGAGAATCTTGCGGAAGAAGATTTTTACATAGGTATAAAAAGCAAACTGATGGGACAGGTAAACCTGGTGAGAATAGGCAGGGATTATTTGAATCAGGGTGGTTCTTTTACCCTAACCACCGGCATACTTGCCGATCATCCTGTAGATAAAACTACCAGCGCTGCGATGGTAAACGGAGGGATTCATAGTTTTGTAAAGGCCGTTTCGCTGGAGCTTGAAGATGGCATCCGTATAAATGCAGTTTCCGCCGATCTCGTTGAGGATGCAAAAGATAAATATGAGGATTATTTTCCAGGGCATACCCCGGTCCCTATGAACAAGGTAGTAGACGGGTATAAAAAATCGGTCCTCGGAAAATTGAATGGTGAGATCATAAGAGTCCTGGCTTAAGCATCTGGAACTATTAACATGCCTCATCCTGTTGTGTTAATTTTTTCTTAATAAACCAACACTGTTTCATAAAGCTTTGGATTTGGGAGCGCATAAGTATAGCTTACGCGCTTCAAAATTGAAAAGAGAAAATATGAAATTGACGAAGTTATTCAGCAGTTTGCTTTTGGTGTTCATAATGGGAAGTGCTTCAGTAATTGCACAAACTCCAACAATGCCACCGCAACAGAAAAAGATTGAAGTGAGCGATGCCGAACTTACCGAATTCGCCCAGGTATTCCAGAAAATGAGAATGGTGAACCAGGAAGCTCAGCAGAAGATGATTCAGGTTGTTCAGGAAGAGGATTTTGAATTGCAAAGATTCAACGAAATCCACCAGGCTAAAATGGATCCTGAAAAGGAAGTCGAAACTACTGAAAAAGAAGAAAAGAAGTATAAAGTGGTAGTTGCCGAACTTGAAAGCATGCAGCCAAAATTCCAGCAAAGAATAGAAGACCTTATAAAGGAAAGCGATCTTAGTATGGAAAGATATCAGCAGCTCGCTATGGCACTGAGAACCGATCCTCAATTGCAACAAAGGCTTCAGGCGATCATGCAAGGCTAGAATTAAAAGAATTAACATTAAAAAAAGCAGGTTGGTCAACCTGCTTTTTTTAATTTCAGCCGAATCATATTTTAAGTCTATTTTAAAATTTGAGACTTTTCAAGGCATCAATTTTGTTGTAATTTAGAAAACAACAGAAACACATGACAGGCACCTTAAGAAAAGCATTTTTATTAGTCTCATTTTTTTTGATGCTCCCCGCTTGTTATGCCCAGCAATCATCCATGCAACAAAAAGACAGCCTCCAATTTAATAACAAAATTGTGCCAGATGTCATTTGGCGTGAAGCATATGTGGCCCTCTCACATTATCCTGAATTAAAGGATACTCCCATAGAATTCAGGTTTAAAAAGAATATCAAAAGATCTTTTATGCAGGCCCAGCCAAAGATTGGCGGATTGTTTAAGAAAAGAAATAATAGGAGTTATCTTATTTTTATAAACGAAGAATTTCGCATAGAGGACGAAAAATTTGATATCAGTATGGTTCCTTCTGAAGTCCTTGTGGGCTGGATAGGCCATGAACTGGGCCATATTATGGATTACCGGGAAAGATCGGGAGTAAACCTCATCTGGTTTGGACTTAAATACCTCACTTCAAAAAATTACATCCGGGAAGCTGAGCGGGCCGCCGATACTTATGCCGTAAACCATGGCCTTGGCGAACAAATCATTGCAACCAAAGATTTTATCCTGAACCACACAAGGCTTTCAGATACCTACAAGGCAAGAATCGAAGACCTCTATCTCTCTCCTGATGAAATAATGGTAATGATTGATGAATTTCATGAGGAAACGAATTAATTATTGCCTGAATTCTCCTTAACGAACACCTCCCACTCCTCAAATTTTTCCTCATTCATCACTTTTTCCATTTTTACCTGGCCTCCTTTTTTCTTATTCACCGCATTCCATTCGTGGAACATATCCGGAGCTACCAAATTCACCTTCACACCTTTAAGCGCTTTTGATCTGGCCACTTTATAATTCTTATTGGCCTGCATCAGGGAATCGTCGAGAGCTTCGGCCAGCTCCTCTGCATTCCTGTCATCTTCAGTACCAAGGTACCAGAAGTGATAATATTCACCATCCTCTCCTCTTTTCGCAGCCACCACAAATTCCGGAATACTGATATCAAAACGATCTTCCAGGTCTTTTACGGCATCGTTCATCTTATTTACTGAAAGCTGGGAGCCCACCACGTTCAAAAAGAACTTCGTTCTTCCGGTTATCCTTATCTCGTATTTTTCTTTATCTGTAAACTTTATAGTATCGCCAATAATATATCTCCACGCTCCGCTAACGGTGGAAATAAGCAGAACGTATTCTTCTTTCTCATTGACTTCTGCCAAAGGTATCACTGGTGCATCGTTGGTTATTGAACCATCCTGATTTATATATTCAGGTTTAAAAGGCACAAATTCAAAATAGACTCCGTTATCCATGATCAGTTTCATCGCATGAGTTTGGGGTCGGTTCTGAATCGCCAGAAAACCTTCTGAAGCCAGATAAGTATCGATCACCTGAACGGGTTTCCCCCATAACTTCTCGAAACTCTTTTCATAAGGTTCGAATGCTACCCCCCCTGAAGCATATACCTGTAGATTAGGCCAGATCTCATGAATGTTATCAAGCTTATTATGCTCGATAACCTTTTTTAACATTAGTTCCATCCATGAAGGAATACCGCTTAAGGCACCTATATCCCAGTTACCAGCATTCTCAGCAATTTTCTGAACACGTTCATCCCATTCATCGATTTTTGATATCTCTTCGCCGGGCTTATAGTACCCTCTAAACCAGAAAGGTATATTACTGGCGCTAATCCCGCTTATCTCTCCTTCCTTATGATCCCCTTCTCTTTGAAGATCGGTGGAACTTCCAAGCATCATGATCTCCTTTTCAAAAAAATCAGGTGGCAGATCAAAATTGCTTAAAGCACTAACTTGCTTAATCCCTGCCTTTCTAATCGATTCAAGCATATCATCGGTGACCGGGATCCTTTTACTACTTTTTCCTGTGGTCCCGGAACTTAATGCAAAATATGGCGGTTTGCCCGGCCATGTAACATTCTCTTCTCCTTCATGGTATTTATGCCACCATTCTTTATCTATCCTGTTATAATCAAAATACGGGACCTGCTCGGCGAAGCTTTTCCTGATATCATCAGATTTTAGTATTTCTTCAAACTTGTAGTATTTGCCAAAAACTGTATTCTTTCCTTTTTTTAGGAGTCCTCTTAGTACTTCTTCCTGATCCTTATTTGCTTCACCTTCGGGAGTGAGACTTTCTTTTAGATCAATAAGACTTTTTATGATAGATCCGAATATCGCCATTTTTTCAGTTTCATTTTTCAAGGCTTAAAACTAAAAAGACATCTTTAAAGACTCACGGGGATTACCATATATTTAACGACTATAGAGTGTGAAAAAACTCCTACATTCATTGTTTATAGAATGTATGAATAAGTTTACTTTTCGTTAAAGTCGGGTTGAAATTGTTAAGAAAAGGAAAATTAATGTAATTTCTGCTGATACACTCAAAACCCAAGTGCCATGCAAACTGCATCCCAGACAAAGTCCAGGTATAAAATGATACCCTATGAAGCAGCATCTCCTGAGGTAAAGGAGATCTACGATGACACAAAAAAGACCTTACAACTCCCCTTTGTTTTGAACTGGTTCAAATGCCAGGGTGAAAACGCCACTTTATTAAAAGGAAACTGGAGTAAACTGAAACACACTCTGATGGAGGGAAAAGTTCCTAATGTGTTAAAACAACTTATTATCTATAATGTTTCCAAAGAAAGAGGCTGCCAGTATTGTGCTCATGCACATGGTATTTTTGCCGATAGTATGAGTTCTATGATCTCAGAGGAAGATGGTTTCAAAGCTACTGAGCAAATGAATTCACCCTCCATGCCAACAAGCTACAAAATGGCCGTAAAGGTGGTGACTAAAGCTGCCTTATACCACTCAGATATCTCTGATGACGATTTCGCTGAATTGGAAAAAGCGGGATTTAGCCATTTAGAAATTCAGGAACTGATGGCCCAGGCCGATCTTGTTAATATGCTCAATACCATCGCTGATGTTTCAGGGATCAAAATAGATAATGAATTACTGGAAACCCCTGAATAAACCTGCTTAAGGCGTAAAATGAGCATAACCAATAATCAGTCCCAGCTTTTTAGGATGACCTATGAAGCATATTCAAAATTTGCCAACGGCATAAACCGTTGTCTTACCCTGAAAGAGGTTAGTGAAGTCTGTATAACACACCTAAAATACCTTCTGAATTTTAAGCTTATAAGGATGGTAATGGAGGAGAACAATAAATTCGTATTTTTTGAACTTTCAGGAAGTAATATCCAGTATGATTTCAAGAACGAATCTTCATTGTATGCCTATGAGAATGACCTTCTTAAAAATGGTATTCCAGTATATACTTCTAAAATACCCTCGAAGCTGTGGGAGAATAAACCGGACCTCGAGCAGTTAGTGGAACCTAAACTATGGGCATGGAATTTTGATAAATATGACAGGAAAGTTATCGTATCTTTGCTCGCCGATGAGGAAAAACCTTTTTCCAGTGGTGATATTGAAATATTAAAACTGGCGGTAGATTGTATCCAGGCTAAATTCAACGAGATTTATCTAAAACGTCAACTGGCGATACAAAACAGGAATTTATCTGAAGCTTATCATACAATTAAATTAAAAAATCAGGAGATTCAGAACATAGTAGAAAATCAAAAGAAGACTATAAAAGATGGAGTAAGAGAGATTAGTGAAAAGAATAAAAAGCTACTTCATATCTCTGTTCTGAATTCTCATAACGTTCGTGAGCCCCTTTCTCGAATCCAGGGAATAATTCAGCTTTTTGATGTTCTTGACGATGAAACCTGTAAAAAAGAACTGATCCCAAAACTTAAAAGTTCAGCTGAAGAAATGGACAATGTTTTACAGGAAGTGATTGAAATGGCTTCCAGGGAGCTTTCAAAACTTAAAGCAGAAAAGATATGAACAAGGTCTATTTAGTAGATGATCAGCCCATTGCTAACTTTATTACCAGAAAACTTCTCGAACTGGAAGGTTTTAGCGGCATCATCGAAGAATTCACTGATCCTCTTGAAGCCCTTGAGCAGATAAAAGAAGATAAGGATTCCCTGATCTTCCTTGATCTAAATATGCCCGGTATGAACGGCTGGGAGTTTTTAGATGAACTGAAAAGTCGGCAGGTTCATCATAACATAATTGTACTTACCTCCAGTACTAGTAAAGTTGACCGAGATAAGGCCGGGGAATATCCCTGTGTAATTAAATACATGGTTAAACCAATGAATAAGAAAAAATTCGCTGAAATTACAGGATTAATAAAAGTTAAAGTTGAAGATAACTCCTGATTCAGAAAAACTACTCGAACTGGCCTATGCAAAAATGCATTTCGGCAAATATAAAGACTACTATCTTTCAGATATTCCTGAACCTTATTTTGTATGGTTCAGGCAAAAAGGTTTTCCTTCAGGAAAACTGGGCGATCAAATGCAACAGGTATTTGAATTGAAAGTCAACAGCCTTGAAGGGCTTCTGAGACAGATAAGAAAAAGGTACCCAAGACCTTAAAGCAGTAAATACCCACTGTTAAATAAGACTTAAGATTAGGCCTACAAATTAGCAAGTTTTTCTATTCTTCTTTGTAATTTAGCGCCCTGAATAAAACAACACAACAAACAAAATAAAATGGCCGATACCAAGTATATATTTGTAACCGGAGGTGTGTCTTCTTCCCTTGGAAAGGGAATTATCGCAGCTTCGTTAGCAAAGTTGTTGCAGGCGCGTGGTTTTAAAACTACTATTCAGAAACTTGATCCTTATATAAATGTAGATCCCGGAACACTTAACCCATATGAACACGGTGAATGTTACGTGACCGAAGATGGAGCGGAGACCGATCTTGATCTTGGCCATTATGAACGTTTTTTGAATGTGAACACTTCGCAAGCGAACAACGTAACCACCGGAAGGATCTATCAAAGTGTAATTGAAAAGGAACGCCGGGGTGAATTTCTTGGGAAGACCGTTCAGGTAGTACCTCATATTACCAATGAAATAAAAGAAAGAATACAGATACTTGGTCAGAACGGCGATTATGATATCGTAATCACCGAGATCGGCGGAACCGTTGGTGATATCGAATCCCTACCATATATAGAAGCTGTAAGACAGTTAAAGTGGGAACTTGGAGATGATAACGCTCTTGTAATTCATCTTACTCTTGTACCTTATCTTTCCGCAGCAGGGGAATTAAAAACAAAACCAACTCAGCACAGTGTAAAAACACTGATGGAAAGCGGAATTAAAGCCGATATTCTTGTTTGCCGTACAGAGCATGAGCTTTCAGACGACATTCGAAGAAAACTCGCTATTTTCTGTAATGTTCGCCAGGAAGCAGTGATCCAGAGTATCGATGCACCAACGATCTACGATGTACCTAATATGATGCTCAAGGAAGGCCTGGATACGGTGACCTTAAAGAAACTGGCATTGCCAGATGATACCACTCCTAATCTTGAGAGATGGAACCAGTTCCTTCAAAGACATAAAAACCCGAAAGCCGAAGTTCACATTGGTTTGATAGGAAAGTATGTGGAATTGCAGGATAGTTATAAATCAATTCTGGAATCATTCATTCATGCAGGGGCCGAGAATGAAGTATATGTGAATGTTGAATATATACATTCCGAATTCATTAACGACAGTACAATCCACAATAAAATAAGCCATCTTGACGGGGTGCTTGTTGCTCCAGGCTTTGGAGAAAGGGGAATTGAAGGAAAAATAGACGCGGTACGCTATGCCCGTGAGAATGGATTACCATTCCTGGGGATCTGTCTTGGAATGCAAATGGCGGTAATTGAATTTGCACGTAACGTGCTTCAGTTAAAAGGTGCCAATTCTACCGAAATGGATCCGGATACTAAACATCCGGTTATAGACCTTATGGAAGCTCAAAAGGAAATAACTCACAAAGGTGGTACCATGCGTTTGGGAGCATGGGATTGTAAATTGAGTAAAGATTCCATTATCCATGATGTTTATAACACCGATATGATCAAGGAACGCCATCGTCACAGGTATGAATACAACAACAAATACAAGGAACAACTTGAAAACGCCGGAATGGCCAGTACCGGAATCAACCCTGAAACAAGCCTGGTAGAGATCATAGAATTAAAAGATCATCCCTGGTTTGTAGGAGTACAATATCATCCCGAATATAAAAGCACTGTGGCCAGTCCACATCCACTTTTTGTTTCTTTTGTAAAGGCTGCGCACGAGCATTCCATACAACATAAGAATGCCAAGATGGCACAGAAATAAGAATTGGCCATTTTTTTGACCAAAGAAGCATAAGCAAAATTAGATAATGGAAGAAAAGAAAATAGACGTTCAATCCATAATTGGATTTTTACTCATCGGAGCTATTCTTATCTGGATGCTCTACAATAATACCCCGGAAGAAGCAGCGGTTGAAGAAACGAAAACCGAACAGGTAGAAGATACTTCTGAACAACCTGCAGTTGCTGAACAGGAACCTGAAACACGAACGGTTCAGGACGACTCCACTGCCCTTGCAGATGCTCAGCGAAGATTAGGAGCTTTTGGTTATTCTGAAACCCTGGCCTCTGCCGAAGGCGGGACCACAACCATCGAAAATGAGCTTCTGGAATTGAAAATTTCCAATAAAGGTGGTTACATAGAAGAAGCCCGACTAAAAAATTTCAAAACCTACGATTCAATACCGGTTTATCTTGTAAAGGATGGGAATGCTTCCTTGAATATGAACTTTACCACTACAGATGGCAGGTCTTTAAATACCGAAAATCTTTATTTTGAACCAGAACTTACTGAGAATAACGGCAACCAGATTCTTTCAATGAAATTGAAGGTTTCGGAAGAGGAATATCTTGAATATCGTTATGCCAT
The DNA here is from genome assembly GCF_023805255.1 of Gramella jeungdoensis. Classification (GTDB taxonomy): domain Bacteria; phylum Bacteroidota; class Bacteroidia; order Flavobacteriales; family Flavobacteriaceae; genus Christiangramia; species Christiangramia jeungdoensis. Next base: position 519,862 of record NZ_JAMSCK010000001.1, on the reverse strand, counting down.
GAGACCCGGGGAATATATGCTCGATTTCAGCATACGCTCACAGGGGCTTACAAATGTTTTAAACACTTCTCAGAAACCAGTACTTACCTGGAATCTTAAGGGCTACAGGCACGCTAAAAGTATCTCCTACGAGAACCGTTATACCGACCTTATTTATGAGTATGATGGTGGCGATGATGATAATCTTGGCCAGGGAAGTGCCGAAGAGGAAGAAGAAAATAACATTAGTTACATTGCATACAAGCAACACTTCTTTACTTCAATTCTACTAACCGATACACCTTTTTCAACTACACAGTTTAGATCAAAGAACCTTGTTGAAGATGAGGAAGTAGACACCGTTTATACCAAAGAATTTGCTTCTACGATCCCACTTGAATTAAAAGCGGGCGAACTGAATTATAATATGAACTGGTATTATGGTCCTACAGATTACAAGATCCTGAATGACTACGAGCGTAACCTGGATGAAATTGTTCCTCTTGGATGGGGAATTTTTGGATGGATAAATAAATATCTATTCATTCCGTTCTTTGCATTTCTGGCCAGTTTCCTTCCAAGCTACGGACTTGCAATTATTGCAATGACAATAGTAGTAAGGATCCTTTTATCTCCGGTCACCTATAAATCTTATCTATCCCAGGCAAAAATGAAAATTTTAAGGCCTGAGATAAATGAGATCAATGAGAAGTATAAGGATAATGCCATGAAAAAGCAGCAGGAAACCATGAAGCTGTATAGCAAGGCGGGAGCCAGTCCTATGAGTGGATGTTTACCTGCACTGATGCAGATTCCTGTTTTCTATGCATTGTTCCAGTTCTTCCCAAGTGCTTTCCAGCTAAGGCAGAAAAGTTTCCTTTGGGCAGATGACCTTTCCAGTTATGATACGATAGCAGAATTGCCATTCCATATACCTTTTTATGGAGATCATGTGAGCCTCTTCCCTATTCTGGCGTCGGTAGCGATTTTCATTTATATGATGATGACTACCGGACAGAATATGCAGGCAACCCAGCAACCTGGAATGCCAAATATGAAATTCTTAATGTACCTGTCGCCACTTATCATGTTATTCTTCTTTAATAACTATGCCAGTGGACTGTCGCTTTATTACTTTACCTCTAACCTGATTACGATAGGTATTATGTTAGTAATCAAGTATGTGATCATCGATGAAGATAAGATACATGCGAAGATCCAGGAGAATAAGAAAAAACCTAAGAAGCAGAACAGGTTTACCAGAAAGTTCCAGGAAATGATGGAGCAGGCTGAAGAGCAGCAGAAGAAACAAAAACGTAAATAACAAAAAAAGCCCGGTTGTCACCGGGCTTTTTTAATTCAAATTAAAAAACAAAACACCGGATTTTTATAGTGTTGGTAAAAGCACAGTATCAATTACGTGTATAACTCCGTTCACGGCCTGCACATCGGCAGCTATAACTGTTGAAGTTCTTTCATTTACATCTGTAATTACAACATCATCGCCAAGATTCACTGTAAAGGATTCTTCCTGAAGCGTGTTTACCTCCATTCCGTCTGTAAGTTCATCAGATGTGACATTTGCTCCTCCCACAACATGATAAAGGAGTGCTGCCTGTAGAGTCGCAGCATCAAGATCGGCCAGGCCGCTCAATTCAAGTTCTGCCAGTAAATTTGCAAATGCATCATTAGTAGGTGCAAACACGGTAAAAGGCGCAGGATCTTCAGTAGACTGAAGAGTTTCAACGAATGTAAAAGAATCTTCCCTTGTTAATGCTGCTACCAGAGTTTCAAAACTAGGATCGGCCATGGCGAATGTTGTGACATCAGGAAGACCTATCACAGCGTCTACTGCATGTACTACACCATTATCTACTTCATTATCTGCAGATGTAACAGTGCTTACTCCGTTAATAACTACTCCATCATCCACATTAATGTAAAGGCTCAGGTTCTCACCGTCGGGACCTGCTTCAGCCATACTTTGTATATAACCAGTTGACAGATCTGAAGACATTATGCTTCCCGCCTGAACATGGTTCATAAGTATAAGCGTTAACACATCTTCAGGCACCTCATCTAAAGATTCAAAACCATTATCTGAAAGGAAAGCGTCAAAAGCATCATTGGTAGGCGCAAAAACGGTATATTCAGTGTCTCCGCTTAAGGTAGCGGTCAAACCTGCTGCTTCTACTGCCGCACCAAGAGAAGTGAACCCGTTGGCACTTGCAAAATCTACAATGGAATTTGTTTCTGCGCTACCATCATCGGTTGGATCCGGATCTGGTTCAGGGTTTGGAGTTGCATTAACTTCTCCTCCCGGGTTGAAATCATCATCTTTGTCACAGGCTACAAAAACAAATGCCGAAAGAAGAATAATAAGGCCAAACTTTGCATTTCTTAAAATAAAATTCATAATTCGAAGTTTTAGTATTGTTCTTGATCTTTTTTGTAAATGTAGAACCAAAACTAATCTAATTTTGTTTAATGTTTGTTAATTATGATTAAACAGAGGTTAAAGTTTTTAATAATAATATTCTCATTTCCAGTATTTTGCTTTTCTCAAGCAAATCAATTGGACGCACAGGGTAGGCGTCATGGTTATTGGAAAGTCAATTTTGAAGGGACTTCAGATCCTAAATTCGAAGGAAATTTTGAACATGGTGAAGAAAGAGGAATATTTAAATTCTATAAAAAGGGCTTTTATGACCATCCTTCGGCCATTATGAATTTTGAAGAAGGTAAAGATTCCGTTCAGGTTACCTATTACACCCAGAAAGGCAAAGCCATTAGTGAAGGAAAAGTTGTGGACCGCAAACGTGAAGGTAAATGGGTCTATTACCACCAAAAGTCAGATAGCCTTATGATGATCGAAATGTATAAAAATGATAAGCTTAATGGACTTCAAAAAACCTTTTTTCCGAATGGTCAGATTGCAGAAAAAACCAACTATAAAGACGGACTAAAACAAGGCGAAAGCTTAATATATACTAAAAAAGGTCAGGTCACCAAACATCTCAACTATCAGAACGGAGAGTTACATGGAAAAGCGATCTACTATGATCCTAAAGGAGAAAAAATCATGGAAGGCTGGTATACCGAAGGTAAAAAATCGGGTACATGGAAATATTATACCGATGGAAAATTAGACAGGGAAGAAGACTATTAAAATTTAATTTGAATATATTTATATAACTAAACAATGTAATTATGAAAAAGATCTTAATTCTATTTTTATCACTTAGCCTATTCGCAGCATGTAGCGATGATGATTCACCATCTGATAATGGTGAAAGCATTGTAGGAACCTGGGTTTTAGTGGAAGCCAATAATGTACCTGGTTTCCAGGTGGATGAATGTTCAGGGCAATCAACCATAACCTTTATGGCAGATAACACAGCTTCTTCCACTTTTTATGGAAAGAATAATAATGATGAATGTGTTTCTTCCACAGATGCGGGGGCCTGGAGTAAAACAGACTCCAAATATACATTTAATGTACCTCAGCTAGGAACCGTGACCGGAACAGTCACTTTTAGCAGTGAGACCAGATTTACTTTTAGACCAGATGATCTGCCAACTTCCTCGCTGGTATTCGAAAAACAATAATTCAGAATATAATTGACTTTAAAAGGTGGCTTTCGCCACCTTTTTTTATTTCGTAATTTTGCAGCGTTTAAACCGACTCTCTAAGCGGTTTATTCAAATTAAAAAGAGTAAAAGAATGAAAAAAGTCGTTGTTGGTTTATCAGGAGGTGTAGATTCCAGTGTAGCAGCTTATCTTTTAAAGGAACAGGGTTATGAGGTAATAGGCTTGTTTATGAAGAACTGGCACGACGATTCCGTTACCATATCCGATGAATGTCCGTGGCTGGACGACAGCAACGATGCGATGATGGTAGCCGATAAACTGGGCATCCCTTTTCAAACGGTAGACCTGAGTGAACAATATAAAGAACGTATAGTAGATTATATGTTCAATGAATATGAAAGAGGAAGAACGCCTAACCCTGATGTACTGTGCAACCGTGAGATAAAGTTCGATGTCTTCATGAAGATCGCGCTTTCTCTTGGAGCCGATTATGTAGCCACAGGTCACTATTGCCGCAAAGCTGAAATTGAAAAGGACGGAGAGACTATATACAGATTGTTATCTGGAAAAGACAACAATAAAGATCAGTCTTATTTTCTTTGCCAGCTTACGCAGGAACAGCTTTCAAAAACCTTATTCCCTATAGGGGAACTCCAGAAATCGGAAGTTAGAAAGATCGCGGCAGAGCAAAATCTTGTAACAGCCGAAAAGAAAGATTCACAGGGACTATGTTTTATAGGAAAGGTTAGACTTCCCGATTTTCTTCAGCAAAAACTTAGACCAAAAGAAGGCGTCATTGTAGAAGTTCCGGCTGATAAGGAAGTGTATTCCGAAGAAGAAAAAGACTTCAATTCCAAAATTGAGGAGTTAAAATATCTTTCTAAAAAATACCAGTACCAGCTGGATGATGGTAAGGTAGTAGGCAAACACCAGGGAGCACATTATTTTACCAAAGGTCAGCGAAAAGGCCTTGCCGTGGGAGGAACTCCGGAGCCTTTATTTGTTATAGATACCGATGTAAATGAAAATATAATCTATACCGGCCAGGGTAAGGATCATCCGGGTATTTACCGAAAGGCACTTTTCATTGATCAGGATGAGGTACACTGGATACGCAGGGATCTGGCCATCAAGACCGATGAGGAAAAAAAAGTAAAGGCAAGGATCAGATATCGCCAACCACTTCAGGATGCCACCCTTTATCAAACTGGAAACGGCATGTATGTGGTATTTGAAGAACCACAGGCTTCCATTACCGAAGGACAGTTCGTTGCATGGTATAACCAGGACGAATTACTTGGTTCAGGAGTTATTTCGTAAATTGAAGCCATTAGGCCTCTCCCATGAAAAGACTTTTATTTATTTTCCTGTTCATCTCCTGTTTGTCCTATTCCCAACAGGAACATGCATGGATCTACTTCAAAGATAAGCCCAATGTAGAAGCCTCCCTTGCAGACCCTTCTCTAATTCTTAGTGAGGAAGCTATTCAACGTAAAGCGCTTCATAATACTCCTATAGATGAAAGGGATGTTCCCGTAAACGAAGCCTATATATCTTCCCTGAAAGAACAGGAAGGAATACAGGTAATGGCAAAATCAAAGTGGTTTAATTGTGCTCACGTGATTGGGGAGCTTGACGCTATAAGCAACCTCAACACTCTGGAATTCGTGGAAAAGATCGAATTCGCGAATAAAAACCTGCAAGATAGATCGCTAAACGAAGAGGAGAAAATGGTTTCCAAACTGGATTCTCACATTGATTATGATTACGGCTATTCTGAAAATCAGGTGACCATACTGGGCACCGATTTTCTTCATGAGAACGATCTTACAGGAAAAGGAATGGTAATCGCTGTTCTGGATGCTGGTTTTCCCAATATTGAAAACCTGGTAGCATTTGAGAAACTGAGGTCTGAAAACAGACTGCTGGGAGGCTATGATTTCCATAACCGATCTGATTTCTTCACCAATCCCGGTTTAAGTAACCACGGAACGCTGGTATTATCTACCATGGCAGCTTTTCTGGAACAACAGCTTATCGGGACGGCTCCCGATGCCTCTTATTATCTCTTCAGGACCGAGGTAGGAGCATCGGAAACACCCGTTGAGGAAAGTTACTGGGTTGAGGCCGCCGAGCGAGCAGACAGCCTTGGAGTGGATATTATAAATTCTTCATTATCCTATGCGATATTTGACAACCCGGACTACAGTTATTCAATGGATGATATGGACGGAGAAACAGCTTTTGTATCCCGTGGAGCCAATATTGCGACAGAAAAGGGAATTCTGGTAGTGGTATCAGCAGGAAATAGCGGGCAAAGTGAAACCTTTCCAAAAGTTGGCGCCCCTGCCGATGCCAATGTGCTAACGGTTGGAGCCGTGGATAAAGATCGAAACTATGTGCCGTTCAGCTCAATAGGCCCCACAGCCGATGGAAGAATAAAACCCGATGTGATGTCCCAGGGACTGGCAGTAGTAGCAGCAGATGAAGAAAACAACCTGGTAAGTGTGAGCGGCACCTCTTTTTCTTCACCAATTATGGCCGGTTCTATTGCTAGCTTATGGCAAAAAAACCCATCCCGTACCAATCTGGAAATAATGCAGCTGGTGAGAGAAAGTTCGAGCCTTTTTGATAATCCCAATTTCAGGTTTGGCTATGGTATTCCCGACTTTGAAAAGGCCTATTCTTCACTCATCATAGAAAATACCGATTCAGAATTTGCCATTTCCCCAAATCCTGTAACCGATATTCTCAAATTCCGGAAACCAGGATCTCAGAATTATAATGTAACATTATTCGATCTCCAGGGACAGAAAATCCTGGAAAAAGAAAATGTTCAGAATGAAATAGACCTGTCCGGTTTTTCCAGAGGAATTTATATTGCTATGTTTGAACAAAATAATTTTAGAAAATCCTTTCTTATCATTAAAAAATAATGACTGGTAACAATAGAATCACCCAACTGCTAAATATAAAATACCCTTTAATTCAGGCCGGAATGATCTGGGCCAGTGGCTGGAAACTTGCCAGCGCAGTATCCAATTCAGGCGGTTTAGGAATTATTGGTTCAGGTTCCATGTATCCGGAAGTTCTGAGAGAGCATATTCAGAAATGCAAAAAGGCCACCAATAAACCTTTCGCGGTAAATGTACCGATGCTATACCCTGATATTGAGAAAATCATGGAGATCATTATTGAGGAAGGTGTTGAGATAGTCTTTACTTCAGCAGGGAACCCCAAAACATGGACGAAACACCTTCAGGATAATGGAATTAAGGTAGTTCACGTGGTTAGCAGTGTGAAGTTTGCCATGAAATCGGAAGAAGCGGGAGTAGACGCGGTTGTGGCTGAAGGTTTTGAAGCGGGTGGGCATAATGGCCGTGACGAGACCACCACCTTTACGCTTATCCCTATGGTAAAGGAAAAGATCTCGATTCCCCTGATCGCCGCCGGAGGCATTGCAACAGGAAGAGGTATGCTTGCCGCCATGGTCCTGGGAGCCGATGCCGTGCAGGTTGGAAGCCGGTTTGTCGCTACCCCTGAAGCCTCTTCGCATCCTAATTTCAAGAATATGGTGGTAAATGCTCAGGAAGGAGACACGGTACTGACGTTAAAAGAACTGGCGCCAGTGCGTATGCTTAAAAACAAGTTTTATGAAGAAATCCAGGAACTTTATAAAAAAGCCCCCACTAAAGAGGAGCTAATAGAGTTACTTGGAAGAGCCAGGGCAAAAAGAGGTATGTTCGAAGGAAAACTGGATGAGGGCGAACTGGAAATAGGCCAGATATCAGGGCTTATTCACGACATAAAACCCGCCGCTGAAATTGTAAATGAAATGATCTCTGAATTTGAAGCTGCTAAAAAGGAAGTAGCTCAGTTCTAACTTGAGTATTTCTTCATCTTTTCCAGTTCATTAGCCACGAACTTTCGCCAGCGCATCTCGGCTTCATAGTTTTCACTATGAGAGGTTTCCTTATCAAAGCTCTTTTGCATCAAAGACCTTTCTGTTTCGATCTTATTGTAAATTCTTTTGAGATCCAAGCGGATATTTCGGCCAATCTCATATTCAGTCAGCGCTTTTCGCAATTTTCTAGCATGTAATTCAGAAATATCGAAATGCAGTTGCTCATGGGCCAGAAGATATTCCAAATCATCCACCTCCTTTACCCAGGAAAGTTCCGGATAAAAATTGCTTGTTACTTCATGCTTAAGAACCGGTGTGCCAGATGCGGTACTGTAATCCCAACTATATCCAATCCCGGAATTAGTATTGGCCGAATAAGAGAGTGATTCATCCGGCTCTGCCTTAAAATCTTCCAAGGTTAAAGGCCTGTCTTCCTGCCACCTGATTTTCTCTTTCTTATCCTGAGAAAAAGAATTAAGATTACAGGCAATAGCAAAAAATAGTATTGCGACTAAAGATCTCATGAATATTGGAAAGAGATTTTCTTGTCAATATCGGGATGCAAACTTTGAAGTACCGGGCAGGTTCTTGCTGTGTGTTCCAATACCTTTGTTTCCTTATCACCATATGTAGAAGGAAAAGAAATAGTCACTTCTATCTTAGATATTCTCCTGGGGTCTGCCACCATTGTTTTTGTCACCTCTGCAGAAGCACCCTCCATATCCAAACCAAGACCTTCAGCTTTAATTCCCATAACGGTAAGCATGCAGGTAGCCAGGGCATTCGCCACAGTATCTGTTGGAGAAAATGCCTCTCCTTTACCATGATTATCTACAGGAGCATCTGTGATCATTTTTGAACCACTTTGCAGATGTTCCGACTCAGTTCTTAACCCACCAAGATATATTACTTTAGAAGTCATTTGCCTCGCTTATGGTCAGGTCCTCATTCAGTTTAAGGATATATATTGCGTCGTTAGTATAACCACCGCCAGTTCTTGGCATATAATGGAATTTACTTTCGTAATATTCGGTGTATCCAGGATATCTTTCAAAAGACTCATACAGGTTCTCTGCGGTTGCAAGCCTTAAAAGTATATCCAGAGTAAGATCATAACCTCTCAAGGCATACTGGTTCGGTGCAATTCCAAATCTCTCTTCATAATCGGCCATAAACTCTTCAGTCTCTGCAGTATCATATTCTTTATCTACCGACGGATAGTGGAACTTTAGCTTTCCCAGATGATTATTGGAAATAATATCATTCTCGTAAGTGTTGTTCTTATTTGTGGTAAGGAGAGTAATATCATGGTTTCTGGCCAAACGATTAAGGGCAGAAGTCACACTGCTCACAAGATTGATATTTTCAGATTCGAGGATCACCCAGTTTTTTCCTTCCGTCATCATTTCAGCCAGTTTCGCCTCTTCCACAAAATTGTCGGTCGGATTCACAAATCTTGCCATTGGCAAAATATTCCCTAGCTGGTTCTTAATCTGGTAGGACCTTCCATCAGCGACTATAACAATATTCTTTCCTGAGGAATTCCTTGAGATGTAGTCCAGCATCTCATTTCTAAGTATCTCATCAGTAGGCCTGGATTGAAAAAGATTTTCATAACCTCGCATCTCACGGTTTGAAAGTGGATTTATCACAGGAACACTTCTGTTTTCCAGCCTTGACGCCGCCGCCTCTGTGGTCGTCTGGATAAGCGGACCAATAACTGCATCTACACTACTGAAATTATTAGTATTAATGATATTGGCTACTTCCGAAGCGTTCTGTTTAGTATCGTATACCCTTAAATTAGTAGAAATGCCAAGTGATTTAGCCTTATCTACAGCCATTAGAACCCCGCTGTAGAAATCGAGGGATATCCTGACCACTCTTTCATTCATAATAGAATGGCGATAGGTTTCTATGGAATCCTCATCTATCTTCTGAAGATGATAAGGCAGCATTAACACGATCTCTTTCCTACTAAAATTACTAATGGAACTGGTAAGATCTACCTTAGTATTGGCATTCTCAATTCCGGCATAGCTGTCATCCTCTATATTCTCAATACCCTCTTTATCTGGAACTTTAAGTACCATTCCAAATTTCAAACCGTCCTTAAGCGCAGGATTTAAACGTCTTAAAGAATCAAGCCCCACTCCAAAACGCTGAGAAAGACTGAATAATGTTTCCTTAGGCTTAACCTCGTAAAACCTAAAACGTTCATCTGTAATAATTACCGGTTCATCTTCAAGAACATCGGTGCCTACCCTGATCATCATTCCCGGCTGAAGAACCTGCACCCTTGGGTTTAACGCCTCAAGTTCCTTTACCGTCATCCCATATTTTCTGGCGATCCCATATTTGGTCTCTTTTGGCAGAACAATATGTTCACGGGTCTTCGTGATCTGCTCAGGTTTTGATTCAGCAGGGGCCGGTTTTGGGGTATTTCTCGTTACAATATCCTCCCCTTCCGCATTCACAGGAATCCTTATGGTTTCCCCTGTTTGAAGCTCTTCCGAATAAAGGTGTTTATTATAGCGTTTGATCGCATCAATACTTACGTTGTATTGCTTAGACAGGCTGTATAAGGTCTCTTTCTTTTCAACCTTATGCTCTTTAAACTGAGAAGTATTTGCTTTGGGTTTAGAATCACGGGAAGCATTAACAGGAATCACCAGCTTTTCATTTACCTGGATTCCCTGCTTCGCATCTGGATTATATTTGTAAATATCTTCCTCATCAATATCATAAGACTGGGAAATGCTGAAAACGGTTTCCCCCTTTTTTACAGTATGATATTTATATGCCTGGGCATTCGCCGAGATCGTATAAAACTGAAAAAGAAAACATATTACAAATAAGTACTTCATTATGATCGATTTAGGTAAAAATGGTTCTGATTATTCCCATTCAATAGTGGCTGGTGGTTTTGAACTTATATCGTACACCACTCTATTAACGCCTTTAACCCTGTTAATTATTGTATTGGATGTCTTTTGTAAAAATTCATAAGGTAAATTCACCCAATCTGCGGTCATTCCATCGGTAGATTCAACTGCCCGTAGGGCAACCACCTGCTCATAGGTCCTTTCATCTCCCATTACGCCTACCGATTGTACCGGTAACAGGATCGCACCCGCCTGCCATACCTTATCATAAAGCATCCAGTCTTTTAATCCCTGGATAAAAATATGATCTACTTCCTGAAGGATACGGACTTTTTCAGCCGTTATATCTCCAAGAATCCTTATCGCAAGTCCCGGTCCCGGGAATGGATGTCTTCCTAGTAACTCTTTGGCGATTCCAAGCTCTTTTCCCACTCTTCTCACCTCATCTTTAAACAACATGCGTAGCGGCTCTACCACTTTCAGTTTCATGAAATCTGGCAGACCACCTACATTGTGATGGGATTTTATCGTGACAGAAGGCCCATTTACTGAGACCGATTCTATAACATCGGGATAAATGGTTCCCTGGGCTAGGAATACCACATCCTGAATATGATGGGCTTCATCGTCAAATACCTCTATGAACGTATTCCCAATGGCCTTTCGCTTAGCTTCCGGATCACTGAGACCTTTCAGGGCGTCCAAAAAACGTGCCGAAGCATCCACTCCTTTTACGTTTAGCCCCATGTGTTTATACTGATCAAGAACGCTTTCAAACTCATTCTTTCTCAAAAGCCCGTTATTTACGAAAATACAATACAGGTTATCTCCTATAGCTTTATTTAGAAGAACTGCAGCTACAGTGGAGTCAACTCCTCCACTTAACCCCAGTACTACTTTATCATCCCCTATCTTTTCCTTTAGTTCCGAAACTGTAAGATCTACGAAGGCTCCCGGCGTCCAGGTTTGTTTGGTCCCGGCAATTCCCACAAGGAAATTTTCAAGTAACTGTTTTCCATCGGTAGAATGATATACTTCAGGATGGAATTGTATAGCATAGGTCTCTTCACCTTCAATTCTATAGGCTGCATTCAATACATCGGTGGTGCTTGCAAGCCTTACACCATTTTCCGGTAATTCAATAATAGAATCACTATGACTCATCCATACCTGTGAATTCTCTTTGATATCCTTAAATAAAGGTTCGGCATCTTTGATAACAGACAGGTTGGCTCTACCATATTCCCTGGTATCGGATGGTTCAACCTTTCCTCCAGAAAAATGAGCCAGATACTGGGCTCCATAACATACCGCCAGGATAGGCAGTTTCCCACGGATCTGAGAAAGATCGGGATGCGGAGCATCTTCAGCTCTTACAGAAAATGGACTTCCTGAAAGAATTACTGCTTTAAAGCCTGATAAATCGTCTGGTATTTTGTGATAAGGATAAATTTCGCAGTAAATATTCAGCTCTCTTACTCTTCTTGCAATAAGCTGGGTGTACTGCGAGCCAAAGTCTAGGATGAGTACGTTGTTTTGCATGCGCAAAAATAGGAATTTGAGATAAAAATAAAATAATAACTCCCTATTTAATTTCCTTCAAATATGGTTTTTAAAAAAACAAGCATAGGAGAAGATTTTAGACTCATCAAACACTGAATTTTTAAATTTTCTGCATCTATTTAACAGAGAATCAGCCTTTTTTAATACTTAATTCTAATTTTTTAATTTTTTATTTAGAACTGTCAAAATATCTTTACCGCGTCTTAAAAGTAAAAACTATGGATAAGCCCCCCGGAATGAGAAAGAAAAATACGAAAGAACCGTTTGGCTTCTAAATCCCCATAGAACATGGGAGACCGTTTTAATTTATGCTTTAGTATTTATCCTGGTAATTACTTCTACAATCTTATTATTATAGATTCTAATATACTTTTTTTGCCCTACACTTAAAATCCTCTTTTAGGGGATTTTTTAATTTATATAAAAACAAAGCCCTAAAGAAAATTCTTTAGGGCCCTGTCGCTGGTTGGTTAGTAATATTATTAATTTGAGGGAGGTGCCGGCATAGGTGTGGACGAGCTTATAACATCCCTGTATATCTTCCAATTTCCATCAACTTTTTTCCATAAAGTTGAATAATATCCATGATCCATTTTTTTTCCATCGGGAGTATTCAATTCATAGCTACCTATTTCATGTATATAATCTCCAAAATCCAGTACCTCTTCGGTTTCAATTGAAAGCTGAATCCCTTTCATATCTTTGTGAGCCTCTGTAATTGCCTCTCTGCCACTAAGAGGATTATGGTTGGATATTTTAAACATGGCGTCCTCAGTAAAATATGATCCGAAAGTTTCAAAATCACCATTTGCCATGGCTTTTTCCATCATCCTGGAATTGTTTTGAACTATTTCCCGGGCTGAAGTAGATTTTTGAGCAAAACCTGTAAAGCCAATAAAAATGGCTGCAATCAATAGCATAAATTGTTTTTTCATAATAAAATAAATATTGGTTAGTAATAATAGCCATTAAGTAAAAGTGATGGATGGGGGCATCAATATGAACAGTAGAGTATCTTCCTTTTAGGAATTGTTCATTAATGGAAATTGAATATACGAAAATTATATTCAACACTCAATATCAGCAAGATATGAATTCTCTTACTTCAATGTTTCCAGGATTTTATCTATATCCTCTTCGGTAGTATCAGGATTAATAAAACAAAACCTTATTACACTTTCATCTTTCCAAAGAGAAGGAGTAACGAGCGCAAAGCCTTCCCTGTGATTCTTATAGGTCCAGTCCCGGTAATCTTCAGCATTCCAGCCCTTTCTTTTAAAAAGCACCACCGATAAACTGGCAGGTCTTACAAGTTCAAGATTATCATTATCCTGTATTTTAGCTGCGGCTATTTGTGCGAGCTCAATTCCCCGTTCAATCGCCTTTTTATATTTATCTGTCCCGTGCATCGCAAGGGAAAACCAAAGTGGAAGACCTCGAAGTCGGCGCGTAAGCTGTATCTGGTAATCTGCCGGATTGAATCCCTGGGCTCCTTCATCTTTAAAGATCTCAAGGTAGGCTCCCTTTTGAGAATGAGCTTTTTTGGCCAGTTCCAGATTCTTATAGATAACCGCCCCGCAATCGTAAGGAGAAAAGAGCCATTTATGTGGATCTATAGTAATACTGTCAGCCTTTTCTATACCTTTAAAAAGATGCCTGACTGAAGTGGCTGCCAGAGCGCCACCGCCATAAGCACAATCTACATGGAACCATATCTTCTCCTGCTCACATATATCGGCAATTGTCTTTAAATCATCTATAATACCCGCATTGGTAGTGCCTCCGGTTGCCACTACAGCAAAAAGCCGGTCCCTGTCCTCTGGGCTTAAACCATCAATTGTCTTTTTAAGGTCTTCACCAGAGAGGTATTCATCTTCAGAATCGATCAGAATTACATCGGCATCCATCACCTTTGCCATGGATTTAATGGAACTATGAGCTCCATTAGAAGTGAGTAAAAGAGCTCTTTCCCGGGCATATTCGGGTTTATTTTCGCGCCATTCTTCCCTGGCGGTAACCAGTGCAGAAAGGTTGGCGGCAGTGCCCCCACTTGTAAATACACCAAAAGCTCCTTCAGGTAGTTTTGTAAGAGAAACCAGCCATTTCATTGCCTGGTTTTCACAGAATATGCCTCCTGCTCCCTCCATCCAGTAAGCACCATGAATACTTGAAGCCGAAGTAACAAGGTCAAACATAATGGCAGCTCTTGTAGGCGCCGCGGGAACGAATGCCAGATGACGGGGATGGTCTATGGGCACCGTTGCCTTAACCAGCACATCACGGAATAATTTGAATGCGTTCTCACCGCCTATGCCTTCGGGCGTGATCGTCTCTCCAACTATACGCAAAAGATCTTCTTCTTTTTTAGGTGATCCCAGTTCAGGGGTTACATTAGAGATACGGTCTATGGTATATTTCATGACATCAAGTGTCATTTCTACCAGATCCATATCTATGGTGTGCATTCTATTCTTTTCCAAAGGTCAATATTTTAAAATTAGACTCCAGTGGATCTAAATTTTCCATAAGTTCGGTGACGAGTTGTTCACCATATTCCACATAAAATTCGGAGAAATTCGTCTGTCTCTCCTGAAGGCTTTTATTCGGGAAAAGCTCATTCTGAAGCTCAGCGATTCGCTCAACTTCATCTTTCAGCTTACGCTTCTGAGCTTTCAGCAATCGCTTCTCAAGATTGTCAAGGCCTTTAAGTTGTTTTACTTCCTGGGCTTTCACTGCTCCCAGAAAGGACTTATCGGTTTGCTCAGCCAGCTTATACATTTCCTGAAACTGCTCAACGAGATGTTGTTTTTGAGGAGAAAAGTCTATATCTATATTGGATATCTTCCGAACCTTACGATTGATCAGTTCATGTTGCTTCAGAAATAGCTCTTGTAAAGTAATATTTAGTCTTTCTCTTTTTTTATTCTGTTTGGCCGTTTGAAGCAAAGCCGAATTCCGCAACAGCAACATAGGGAAAGTCACATTTTCGGCTTCAAAATAAGATCTTAATTCCAGCCAGTATGCAAGCTCCCCTCCTCCTCCGATATAACAGAGATTGGGCAGGATCACCTCCTGATACAAAGGCCTGAGCATTACATTTGGACTAAATCTTTCCGGATGTTCCCTAAGCTCTTCCAAGATCTCTTCCCTGCTCCAGGATATCTGGGTTTCATGCACAAAGAATTTACCATCCCTCTCTATGATTCTTTCCCTCATCTCTTCGGTTAAGTAAAACAAATTGATCTCGCGTGGATTCACCTGAATATTATAGCCCAGTGAATTGATCCTTTCAACAACTTCAGAGGTTTTTCTATATGAAATCTGATCTATAAGTTCATTTTTAGCATAGGAAATAAAATGCTTTTTAAGTTCAGCATCCTGGGCATCTAGTACCACCAGGCCATATTTCCCAAAGATCTTGTCGGCTATATATCTTGTCGCCTGGGTAAGATTAGTGTGTTTTAAATACGCCTCTTCAAAAAGCGATTTTAGAAATTCTGCGCTCTCCCCTCCTCCTATTTCAGCCGAAAATAGCTTAAAGACTTCATCCAGCCCTTTAGTTGAAAGATAACCTACCGCGGTTTTTCCTGCCCGCTCATCAGCTTCATTCCATTTGAACTTCTTTCCATGCAGGTTAAAGAAGTTGATCTCCTCAAAATCATGATCTTCAGTTGCCATCCAATAGATTGGCACGAAATCATGATCGGGGTGCTTCTCCTTTAATTGCTTTGTAAGATTTATGGTCGAAATTATCTTGTAAAGAAAATACAGGGGGCCGGTAAAAAGATTCAGTTGATGTCCAGTTACCACCGTAAAGGTATTTTCTAACTCCAGAAGTTCAATATTACGCTCAACACTTTCAGAAGGATCCAGACCAGAATATTGCTTTTTCAGGACATTCACCAGGTCCATTCTTATACCATGGTCGTAAGAACTCTTCTTTTCCTTTATCTGATCACCAAAATTCTCAGGTTTGGGAAAACGATTATAGAAATCCTCCAGATCACTTTTTTCAGACAGGTAATCGAGAATTAAAGAAGAGAAGTAATTGGATTCGGGATACGAAATACAATCGGTTGGCATAAATTTCAATTGTGTTTGCAAAGA
This sequence comes from Gramella jeungdoensis, assembly GCF_023805255.1. Classification (GTDB taxonomy): domain Bacteria; phylum Bacteroidota; class Bacteroidia; order Flavobacteriales; family Flavobacteriaceae; genus Christiangramia; species Christiangramia jeungdoensis. Next base: position 503,832 of record NZ_JAMSCK010000001.1, on the reverse strand, counting down.
TACCGAAGATAGGGATTTTATTATGTAAATTTTAGTTAATTCAAGCTTACATACTATCTTTACTCGGCTTTTGAATAAACAAAATCTGATGAAAAAACAGTTTAGCTTTCTTATTCTTTCATTTTTAGCAATACAAATAACTATTGCCCAGCAACTTAAAACACCTTCCGAATTTCTTGGTTATGAACTTGGAAGCCAGTTTTCACGACATGCAGATGTGGTGGATTATTTCAGTCATGTTGCCGAAAATTCTCCGATGGTTCAATATCACAACTACGGAAAAACAAACGAGCGCCGACCACTCACCTATGCCATTATTTCTTCGGAAGAAAACCTGGCAAATCTAGAACAGATAAGAGCTGATCATCTGAAAAATGCAGGTATCGGTAATGGATCGGGAGCATCAGATATCGCTATTGTATGGCTTAGTTATAACGTTCATGGAAATGAGGCTTCCAGCACCGAAGCGTCTATGAAAACTCTCTATAATCTTATCACCGAAAAACAGGACTGGTTAAAAAATACGGTAGTCATTATAGATCCCTGTATAAATCCTGATGGAAGGGATCGTTACGCCAACTGGTACAATCAGGTAAAGGCCGAACCCTACAATATTTCCCAGGAAGCGGCCGAGCATCATGAACCATGGCCCGGAGGAAGGCCAAATCATTATCTTTTTGATTTAAATCGTGACTGGGCCTGGGCAACACAGGTAGAAACCCAGCAGCGTCTAAAGGTCTACAACCTGTGGCTGCCTCATGTTCATGTAGACTTCCATGAACAGGGTATTAACGAACCTTATTATTTCGCCCCGGCTGCCGAACCTTTTCATGAGATCATCACTCCTTTTCAGAGAGATTTTCAGACGAGAATAGGAAAAAATCATGCGAAATATTTTGATAAGGAGGGCTGGTTATATTTCACGGGAGAGCGTTTTGACCTTTTATATCCCAGTTATGGTGATACTTATCCCACCTATATGGGATCCATAGGAATGACCTATGAGCAGGCCGGACATGGCAGAGCGGGACTTGGCATCCAAACAGATGAGGCCTCTGTGCTTACCCTGAAAGACAGGCTGGAGCACCACTTTACTACAGGAATTTCAACGGTTGAAGTAGCCTCAAAAAATGCCGGAGAATTAAATAAAGAATTTCAGAATTACTTTAGTGATTCCGATTTTAATTATAAAAGCTATGCGCTTAAAGGAAATCCGGACAGGATCAAATCACTTACAGAACTTCTTGACAGGCATAAGATCAAATATTCTTATGGAAATTCCGATCGTGTAAGCGGATACAACTATAATCAGAACGGAAACGGGAATTTGAACACCGATGAAAATACGCTTATTGTTTCTACCGATCAGCCCAAAGGAAAAATGGTCAAGGTACTATTTGAACCAAAGACCAAATTAGCCGATTCACTTACCTATGATATTACTGCCTGGAGTCTGCCCTATGCATACGGACTCGATGCAGTGGCAAGCAACAGGAGCATCCAGGGAAATGCAAAACCTGAAAGCTCTGATGTGCAGAATACGGCTGATCCTGAGGGTGCCGGATATATCACAAAATGGAACAGTATGCAGGATGCGACATTCCTTGCTCAACTTATAAAGACCGGCATTAAGGTACGTTTCAGTGAAGTGCCATTTGAAAGTAATGGCCAGAAATTCGCTCCGGGAAGCCTTGTGATCACAAAAAGTGACAACCAGGATGTTCTGAATTTTGATAATACACTTATAGAGATCGCGAATGCGTACCAACGACAATTATTGACGGCCGAGACAAGTTTTGCCGGTAGCGGTCCCGATTTTGGTTCATCAGAGATCAAGATCATCAATGAGCAGAAAGTAGGGCTGTTAAGAGGTAATGAAGTGTCTTCCCTAAACTTTGGCGAGGTATGGTATTTCTTTGAGCAGGAACTCAATTATCCCGTAACACCACTGGGAACCGATTATTTAAAAAGGGTAGATCTGGACGAATTTGATGTTTTAATAATGCCTTCAGGCTGGTACAGCGAATGGCTCGATGAGGAAATGGAGAAAAAGATCACTTCATGGGTGAAGAGTGGAGGAAAACTTATCGCCATTGGCAATGCAGTAGGAAGTTTCGCAGGCAAGAATGGGTTTGGAATAAAAGAGAATAAACAAACTCAAAAAGACTCTACCGCAGCGAAGCCCAATCTTACTCCTTATGCACAGCGAGAACGTGAAAGTATTAAGAACCTTATCACCGGCAGTATCATAAAAACAAATGTGGACAACACTCATCCCATGGCATTTGGATATGACAAAAATTACTTCACTCTTAAACTGAGCAGTGATAGTTACTCCTTGCTTAGTGATGGATACAATGTTGCTTATATTAAAAATCCGGAAGTGGTTTCAGGATTTGCAGGAAGTGAAGCAGTTAAAAAACTGAATAATTCGCTGGTATTCGGAGAAGTGCCTATGGGACAGGGAAGTGTGATTTATATGGTTGATAATCCACTGTTCAGGGCCTTCTGGGAAAACGGAAAGCTTTTCTTTGTAAATGCCATTTTCTTTGCAAATAACTCGGTTGCCGACCTATAATTTTTGATCCAATGAATTTTAAAAAGCTTACTTACTACCTTTTAATTCTAAGTATTGGAACGAGTTCTTTCGCACAGGAAAAAAACAAAACCTTTACTGTAGATTTTGAAACCTTCAGCCTCGAAAATGGGTTACAGGTTATACTGCATCAGGATAAATCTGATCCCGTAGTGGCTGTTGCGCTTACGGCTCATGTGGGATCGGCAAGAGAAAAAGAAGGTAGAACCGGCTTTGCGCATCTTTTTGAGCACCTGCTTTTCCTTGAGTCAGAAAACCTGGGAAAAGGTGGACTCGACAGGCTTAGTGCAAGGATCGGAGGTTCAGGAGCGAACGGTTCAACAAGCAGGGACAGGACCAATTATTTCCAAACGGTACCCAATGATGCACTGGAGAAAATGATATGGGCCGAAGCCGATAAGCTTGGCTTTTTTATAAATACTGTAACCGAACCTGTTCTGGCTAAGGAAAAGCAGGTAGTGAAAAATGAAAAACGTCAGACCTACGATAACCGTCCGTATGGTCACACGCTTTATGTGATAGACCGTAACCTGTATCCTGAAGGACATCCATATCACTGGCAGGTAATCGGCAGTCTGGAAGACCTGCAGAATGCCACATTGCAGGATGTAAAAGATTTTTATAATAAGTGGTATGTTCCAAACAATGTGATCCTCACCATTTCAGGAGACTTTGATAAGGAACAGGCAAAGGAATGGGTACATAAATATTTTGATGAGATCCCTCGAGGAGAGAAAATAGATCGGCTTGAAAAACAAATGGTCTCGCTAGATGAAACAAAAAAGCTTTATCACGAAGACAATTTTGCAAAATTGCCAGAACTCACCCTTACCTGGCCATCGGTTTATTCCTATCATGAAGACTCATACGCACTGGAAATACTTTCAAATTATCTGGCCTATGGAAAGAATGCCCCATTATATAAAAAGCTGGTAGAAGAAGAACAATTAACAGGTGAAGTTGATATGTTCAATTATACCTCAGAACTTGCAGGCCAGCTAATGCTTCAGGTAAGGGCTTATGACGGGAAGGACCTGGATTCTGTAAAAGCTGCTATAGAAGAAACGTTTAAGGACTTTGAAAAAAATGGAATTCCTGAAAAAGATCTTAAACGAATAAAATCCGGACTTGAAACCAGTTTTTACAATTCGATTTCCAGCGTTCTCGGGAAGGGCTTTCAGCTCGCTCAATACCAGATCTTCGCCAACGATCCTAATTATATAAACAAGGAGGTTGAAAAATTACTTGCCGTCACATCGCAGGATGTAATGCGTGTTTTTAATAAATACATCAAAAACAATAACTACATAGCAACCAGCTTTGTACCGAAAGGGGAGGCAGGCTTGGCCCTGGAAAATTCCCAAAAAGCAGAGGTGGTGGAAGAAAAAATCGTTGAAGGAGCTGAAGAAGAAGTAGATCCCAATCAACAGGCTTCCTACGAAAAGACACCTTCAAGTTTTGACAGAAGTATTGAACCTCCATATCACGGAAAACCAGAACTTAAGATCCCTGAGATATGGGAAGCTAATATGCCTTCAGGAATGAAGGTTTTAGGCATCACCAATAAAGAGGTTCCTCTGGTCCGGTTCAGCCTTGAGATCAAAGGAGGACAATTACTTGAAAAGCCGGTCAATGCCGGTATTTCTCATATACTTGCAGAAATGCTGACCAAAGGGACAGCAAAAAGAACTCCTGCAGAACTGGAAGAAGCCATTGAACTGCTGGGCGCATCGATCTCGGTTAACGCCGAGGAGGAAAAAATATCGATCTCTGGAAATACTCTTGCCAAGAACTATACTGAGACCCTGGAACTTGTAAAGGAGATCCTTCTGGAACCAAGATGGGATGAAAAGGAATTTGAACTTATAAAGCAACAAACCCTTAGCAGGATTCAACAGGAAAAGGGAGATCCCAACAGTATTGCCGAAAATGAATTCAAAAAGCTTATCTACGGTGAAAATAGCATCCTGTCTTATAATAAGCTGGGGACAACAGAATCCGTAAATAACATAAGCCTGGAAGATATAAAGAACTTCTACGAAGAGAAGCTTTCGCCTATGGCTTCTAGCTTTCTGGTGGTAGGTGCGATAGAAAAAAATGAGGCCCTCACCCCGGTTAGGGGGATTTCTGCGAACTGGCCTCCTACCAGTATCGATCTGCCCGAAATTCCCGAATTTCAGCCTCCGGCAAAATCCAGGATCTATTTCTATGATGTTCCAGGAGCTAAACAATCTGTTTTCGCATTTGGCGCTCCTGCTCTCTCGGCGATCTCCAAAGATTTCTATCCGGCAGAGGTAATGAATTACAAACTGGGTGGTGGAGGCTTTGCTTCCAGGTTAACTCAAGAACTCAGAGAAGGAAAAGGTTATACATATGGGATCCGCTCCCGATTTCTGGATAGGTCTTATATAGGTCCCTTTCTAATTAAAAGTGGTGTAAGGACGAATATCACTTATGAAGCTGCCGAGCTTGTACGTGATATCATAAATGAATATCCTTCAACATTCACACAGGAAGATCTTGATGTAACCAAAAGTTATATGATCAAGAGCAATGCCCGGCGTTTTGAAACTCTTGGAGCAAAGCTCAATATGCTAAAGGAAATAAATGATTACGGATACGAGTACGATTATATCAAAGACCGTGAGAAGGTGGTTGAAGATCTGAGTGTATTAGACATTCAGGATCTTGCGCGAAAATATATTAACCCCGATAAAATGTATTATCTAATAGTAGGAGATGCAGAGACTCAGCTGGATAAACTGGAAGAACTGGGTTATGGAAAACCTGTATTGCTCAATCCAGATTCAGAAGAAAATTAAAACTTTATAAAAGTTTTAAGGCAGGGCGGGAATTAACATTTCCGCCTTTTTTATATCTTTTTGATTCGGAAGCTATGGCTTTCCCAACAACCAAAAAAACCAGCATTGTCTAAAAAAGCATCCTATATACTTACAGGGAGTATTATTGCCGGGCTAATAATTCTGTATTTTTCCTATTCTCCATTTCAGGATTTTATCAATGAAACCTGGAAAATTTTATGGAGCAATGACGAGGATAGGATCAGTTCACATTTTGAAAGTTTCGGAATATGGGGCCAATCGCAATTATTATCGTAATGATACTCCAGATATTCCTTGTAGTATTTCCTTCATGGCTACCAATGATCGTGGCAGTTCTCGCATACGGATTCTGGGGAGGAGCCTTTATTTCTATAGCCGGCGTGTTTTGTGCGTCTACAATCGCATTCTATATAGGAAAATGGCTGGGAGAAGAACATCTGCAGAAAATGATCGGTAGCTCAAAGAACAAGAAGGTACAATACTGGGTTTCAAATTATGGTTTCTGGACGATAACGATTTTCAGGATCTCTCCGTTTTTATCGAATGATGCTATAAGCATTATTGCCGGTATGCTCGGGATGAAATACCGAAAGTTCATTATTGCAACCCTAACAGGGATAATCCCATTGTCATTTGCCATCGCGTATTTTGGAAGGGACACCCATGAACTCAAAAATGGTCTTTACTGGATAGGAGGTGCCGGAATTCTGATTTATGCTGTTTATGTTTATATAGATCACCGAAGGCGAAAAAAGCAATCCAGGAAGACTGACTAATAATGATCAAATGAGAGTCCTGGCCAAATATCTTCGAAAAGTACTGATCATTATCATGGTTCCACCCCTGATCTATTCTATACTGGTATTGATTGGTGGGCTTATAACAGTTAATAGAACTTCAGTTCAGCATGGCCCTATAAAAATTTACCTGGTACAGAATGGTTCACATTCCGATATTATTGTCCCGATCCAGAATGAGACTTTCAACTGGGAAAACATCATCCTGCCTGAACATTTTCCTGCCAATATTAAAAATGCGAAATATTATTCATTTGGATGGGGAGACCGCGAATTCTACCGTACAACTCCCTATTGGGAAGACCTTAAGCTTAAAACGGCCTTTAACTCCTTATTCCTGAATACTCCTTCGGCTTTACATATAAGGCGCCTTAGCAAAATTGATTCTGAAAAGATCGTTGAGATCGAAGTTAACGTTGAACAGTATAAAAAGCTTACGGAATATTTTTTAAAGCATTTTCAATTTGAGTCGGACAAAAGCCTGAGGCCTCTAAATTTTCATTACTCCAGCAATGATGTGTTCTATGCTTCAAAATCTTCTTTTCATGCATTCAGAACCTGCAATTCATGGGCAAATAATGCATTAAAATATTCAGGCTTAAGATCATGCCTCTGGACTCCTTTTGCCTGGCCCCTGTTCTGGCAGCATTCTTAGCATTTTTATCAATTTTTTAAGTCATTTTTCACCATAAAACACTTAAATTCAGATAAATAACCATTAGGCCTGAATTATGAGCACTTCAAGTCCCAGGAAAGTTTCAGATTTCTTTCATCCCCTCCATTCCAGGAATGATCTGGACCCATTGTTAGAAAGGATTGGAGATGCTCAATATGTATTATTAGGAGAAGCCAGCCATGGCACTCACGAATACTATACCTGGCGTGCACAGATATCCAAAAGACTTATTGAAGAAAAAGGATTTTCAATCATAGCAGTGGAAGGCGACTGGCCCGATTGTTTCAAGATCAATAAATGGATAAAGAATGGAGAAACTAAGGATATACAGGAGGTGCTTCATGAATTTAACAGGTGGCCTACCTGGATGTGGGCTAACTGGGAGATCGCTGCATTTGCAGACTGGCTTAAGGACTACAACCAGCATCATTCAAGAGATAACCGGGTTGGATTCTATGGGCTTGATGTTTACAGCCTTTGGGAAAGCATGGAAATTATAGTAAGTTATCTTGAAAAAGAAGATCCTGAAACTGCAGAACTGGCAAGGCAGGCCATGATGTGTTTTGAACCTTTCAAAGAAAATGACTCTTACGGATCGGTGTTCAGCCGCTCAAAACCAGGATGCCAGGAAGAAGTAATCAGGTTATTAAAGGAGGTAAGACAACGATCCCATAATTACGACAGTGAGCTGGAAGCCGATCTAAATGCAGAGATCAACTCGCTGGTAATGGCAAATGCCGAAAAATATTATAAGGCCATGTCAGAATTCGGCAGTAGCTCCTGGAATGTACGCGACCGGCATATGATGGAGACCCTGAATAGAATTATGGATTACCACGGGGATCAGGCAAAGGTGATTATTTGGGAACACAATACGCATATTGGTGATGCTCGTGCTACCAATATGGCCCATGCCGGACTGGTAAACCTGGGACAATTGGTACGCCAAGAAAAGGGATATAAGAATACCGTTCTCGTAGGCTTTGGGTCTTATGAGGGCTCTGTCATTGCCGGAAATGCATGGGGAGCACCCATGCAGGAAATGTATCTGCCGCCTGCAAGGGAAAGTAGTTTTGAAGAAAAAATGCATCAATTTGACGGAACCAATAAACTACTCATTTTTGATGAACATCCTGAGATCACCAATGCATTTTCTGAAGACCTTGGCCATCGGGCTGTCGGGGTGGTTTATGATCCCGAACGGGACAGTGGTAATTATGTCCCTTCCGATATGGTTGAAAGATATGACGCATTTCTTTATTTAGATCAGACCCAGGCATTGCACCCTTTGAAATTCAGACCTCAAGGAAATTTTACCCCTGATACATTTCCTTTCGGTATCTAATAACCAACCAAAAATTTCAGTAATGGAATATATCGAACAAATAAGAGAAATTCTCGGAGAAAAGGATGCCAAATATTACCTGGAGCATAGCTGTGAAAAAATTCCTGCTGACAGGATTAAAGTTCTAGGACCGGGACCTATAGAAAGTTTTATTAAAAGTGATAGAAATATTCAAACCTTAAGAAGCCTTGCCCAACTCTATAACCACGGAAATCTTGGAGGTACCGGCTACCTGAACATACTCCCCATAGACCAGGGCATAGAGCATTCGGCAGCTTTTTCATTTTATAAGAACAAGGATTATTTTGATCCAGAGAATATTATAAAACTGGCCATCGAAGCCGGCTGCAACGGAGTTGCCTCTACATTTGGGGTTCTTGGGCTTCATGCCCGAAAGTATGCACATAAGATCCCATTTGTGGTCAAGATAAATCACAATGAGTTACTCACCTATCCTAATAAATATGACCAGATACCCTATGGAACGGTTAGAGAAGCCTGGAACCTGGGAGCGGTCGCCATAGGCGCTACCATCTATTTCGGCTCCAAGGAAAGCAACCGGCAGATCATAGAGATCGCCCAAGCCTTTGAAGAAGCCCATCAGCTGGGAATGGGTACCATCTTATGGTGTTATACCCGGAATTCCAGTTTCAAAACTGGCGACAAGGATTATCACTCGGCTGCCGATCTTACCGGACAAGCCAATCACCTTGGCGTCACCATAAAAGCAGATGTGATCAAACAGAAATTACCGGAAACCAATTATGGCTTTAGAGATATCAATTTTGGAAAGTACAATGATGAGATGTATGAAAGTTTGACTACCGACCATCCCATCGACCTCTGCAGATTACAGGTTGCAAATTGTTATATGGGAAAAATAGGCCTTATTAATTCCGGTGGAGGTTCCAAAGGGGAATCAGACGTTAAGGAGGCTATAAGAACGGCTATAATCAATAAGCGTGCTGGAGGTGCCGGACTTATCATGGGCAGGAAAGCCTTTCAGCGGCCGTTAAAAGAAGGAGTGGAAATCCTGAACAGTGTGCAGCAGGTCTATCTTGAAGATGAAATCACTATTGCCTAAATGGGTTTATTTATCTTCTACGTGGTAGGAAAGTGTTTGGTAGCCTATTTTACCATCTTCAGCAATTGCTTCAACTATAATGAGCATGTCACCCGATATATCTGCATTATAAAATGAAGCTGAAGCTTTTCCTGATGGGTCTGTAATTATCTCAGGTTCCCATTCGATCACTGAACGCAAATCGGGTTTTTTGCTATTTTTTATCGCTAAATCCTCATATTCTGGCTGCTCAAAATCTTTCTTAGGAGCAAAAACCGGTATAGAGGTTTCCAGCAATCCTGGGGTTTGGTTCAATCCAAACAAACCACCCCCAGATTTTGTATAGATAGCAATGACGTTACCCTGCATTGGACTATTGGCCATAGAGACCTCTGGATAAACTTCACTGTACAACTTCGAGAAATTCCTGGCGTTTTCAATAATTTCCACACTCTTAACTTCACTGGGCAGAATATTGGGAATAAAATCATAACTATACCCCATTACGGGTATCCCATCAACAACCACCAGACATGGCAATCTGTTAAAAGCCTTTGCCCGTAATTCACCATTACTATCACGTTCTATTCGAATTTTATCTCTAAAATTAAAGAGTAAAACACTATAAAGTCCATAAGACCAATCCTTTTCTTTTCGTTGAATTGACTCACCTGAAATAATAGTTTCAGCTTTTCCAAATCTTTCCAACACTTTTTTTCGTTGTGGTGTCATACCAGTAACTTCAATATCCACCTGCTCCAGTTCGGTTACACCAGAAAGCACTTTAAAGGAATCATTAAAAACCTTTCTTTCTCTTTGCTTTCCCACTATTTCAGAAACCTCACTATCTACTGGTACTATAGCTTGATTATGATCATAAAAGATTTCAGGTTCTTTCTTCCTATCAACTATCACTTCATAATACTTATTCTTCCTGTTCTTTGAATTACTTTGGAACAATACATTTATATTTCTACCAAACTCATCGTCTAGTACAAAATTAAATCCACCATGACTATTAGTTATTTGATTATATATGGTCTTCTTTTCACCGAATGTCATCATATTCAATGATACTTTATCTTCCTCATCTTTTCCAGGAAGCACTCCTTTAAGATAACCGCTTATATTTAGCCCTTTTTCCGCTGGAAAAAAAATTGATTTCTCTGGAGATTCCCAGTAATTATAGTTTTTTATACCCTCGGCTAAAAGCAGTAAATCAAGGGCGCTCTCAGAGAATTTATTACGAACTCTAAAATAAGATCCGGGATCCTGCACGGCCGCTTTTAATTCCGAATCCAGCAAAAAATAAGATAGTATATTATTTGCCCGGGTTCTTCGTGCTCCCAGCTGCTCTTTATTAAGAACTAAAATTGACAAATTGGCCTTTGCTCCTATACCTTCATTATTGGTAATGCTGATCTCAAGATTCGTTTTATCCCTAGTATTGTAAACAGACCTATCTATGGCTAATTGAATATCTAAAAGATCCTCAGGCCTTTCATTAAAAAAAATTCGCCTTGATATAGTATTTTCATCCTTGTCTAAAAGCTTTAAACCAATGATCCCATTTGGAAATATCCTGGAAGAGAGTGTTGTATAAAAATTGCCATTTTTAAGTTTACCTCTAATCATATAATATAGTACACCTCTGGAACTAATTTCTATTGAAATACTATCGTTAATGAGATGGTTTGAAGTCGCAATTAATCGTACAATATCCTTTCCCTTATCTACTAATAGGCCACTTCCTTTTTTTATAACCCTGGGTAGAACATATATTTCCGGATCATTATCACTAGCAGAGAAATAAATCTTTGCATAGTAAGATTCTGACGTAGCCAACAAAGAAAACACACCCAAACCCAGGGCGTTACTTTCAAAATTTTCTACTACTTCATGGTTACTATTTAATATTTCACCGTGAATAGCCACTCCTTTTCCTGCATGGTTAAACACCTTGACCCCCACCCTATTCATTAATCCATGCAAGATCTCTCCTCCTTCCGGAAAAAAATGAACATCTAATAATTTATTCTTTAATGCAAAACTTTTAGTATAACGGTAAGAATTACTAGTTTCCATGGTAAGGGTAACTACACTGGTCCCTTCAGGAAGTTTATGATCTATAAGAAAACTATCATCTCTTTCAGGTTTTAAGAATAGGGTGTCTTTTTGATTATTAAAATGAAGGTACACTGATAATTTATTTTCATGCAGGCTATCTAATAAATATGGCCTTAACCTGGCTTGTAATCGCGAAACATTGGTTTCCTTTATTAGGTTTAAATTTTCAATAATTTTTTCTCCTTCTTCTGAAGACCTAAAAACGTCTATATATGTTCTAAAGGTAAATTCAGGACCAAAATTCCGATTCCATTGTGTATAGGCTCTTAACAAATACTTACCCTCCTGATATTCGGGCGAAAGATGAAAAAAGTTATTACCTATACCCTTTTCAATTTTAATAAGCTTTTTTTCAACCAAATGTGAATCCGGCCCAATAAGTTCTACATGAAGAACACCACTAAGATTACTTGGTATATTGGTTGAAGCATGGGTAAGAATTGCCTTGAACCATATATCTTCATTTGCGATATAAACATCCTTATCAAGCTGAAGATAGATCTTTTCGGCAAGGGCAAAATTAGAAACGATCTTATAATCCTCATCCTGCGCAAATAAGGCTTGAGAGAAAATGATACATAAGATGAATATAAGAGACCGCACAGATGAAATTATGTTGATAAGTGTTTCTCAAATTTAAAAAAAACATCAACACAAACAATATAACGATCAGTAAATCAAACGTTTAACTAATCTTACCCAACTTTCACTTTGATTTCCTTCCTTCCGGGTTTTTCAGTTTTTACGTTTAGCGGAAGTCCATAAAGATCAAAATCGGCTGCATCGGTGATCTTAACTTCGTAGTAATCGCCTGTTTTAAGATAAACCGAAGTTGCATCTATCAGTACCTCATTATCAACATCGGGTGAATCAAATTCGGTACGGCCCACAAAATAATTTCCTTCCTTACGGTCTATCACTACTTTAAAGGTCTGACCTATTTTTCCCTGGTTAAGCTCCCAGGAAATCTGAGATTGAATCTCCATGATCTCATTCGCTCGCTCCTGCTTGATATCCTGTGGTACATCGTCTTCCAGGTTATAAGCATGAGTATTCTCTTCATGGGAATAGGTAAAACAGCCAAGGCGTTCAAAACGCATCTCCTTCACCCATTCTTTCAATTCCTGAAAATGCTCTTCAGTCTCACCAGGATACCCAACGATAAGCGTGGTCCTGATGGCCATTTCGGGAACAGTTTTCCTGAATTCATTCAGAAGCTTTGTAGTCTTTTCATGAGTGGTTCCGCGTCTCATCGATTTCAGAAGATCATCCGAAATATGCTGAAGCGGAATATCCAAATAATTACAGATCTTAGGCTCACGTTTCATTACATCAAGTACATCCATTGGGAATCCGGTTGGGAATGCATAATGCAGTCTTATCCATTCAATACCTTCAACTTTTACAAGATTCTCAAGCAATTCTGCAAGATTACGCTTCTTATAAAGGTCGAGCCCGTAATAAGTAAGATCCTGGGCGATAAGAATAAGTTCCTTTACTCCATTGGCCGCAAGTTTCTCAGCTTCTTTTACAAGATTCTCTATAGGAGTAGATTTGTGTCCGCCACGCATTAACGGGATCGCACAGAATGAGCATGGACGATCACAACCTTCAGCGATCTTTAAATAAGCATAATTCTTTGGAGTAGTAGTAAGTCGTTCTCCTATCAGTTCATGTTTATAATCAGCTTCAAGAGCCTTTAAAAGTCCGGGCAGCTCAGTTGTTCCGAAATACTGATCTACATTAGGCATTTCCTTTTGAAGATCCGGCTTGTATCTTTCACTTAAACAACCGGTTACGAATACTTTATCTACTTCCCCTTCTTCCTTTTTCTGAACATATTCCAGAATGGTGTTTACCGATTGCTCTTTAGCGTTATCGATAAACCCACAGGTATTTATAACAACAATATTCCCGTCTTCTTCATGGACAACGTCTTTCTTATTGGCTTTTAACTGCCCCATCAATACCTCTGAGTCGTAGACATTCTTGCTACAACCAAGGGTAACCACATTTATCCTGTTCTTCTTTAATGACTTCGTCCTCATACAATTTCCATTTTTACTTCCTTACCAGACCTCACAGGTTTTGAAAACCTGTGAGGTCTTATCTGGAACCTAAATTTCTGGCGGGTGCAAAGATACAATCTAAAATTAGAATTCCAGAAGCTTAGGTCTTAAGACTTAAAGTCTTCGTAAAACTTACAATTGGTTTTGTATCTTCAAATTTCAAAAATCCGTTTGAATGAAACACTTCCTTGCACTCCTGCTATGCATTTTTCTTTTAAATTTTAATGCTTTTTCCCAACAGCGAATACGCGACCTGGGTATCCAACCCGGAGTTCTGCCTACAGGCCCAAAAAATTCGATCACCGACGTTAAGGGATTAAAAGTCGGGCACACCACCCTTATGAAAGGAGATTCCATAAGAACAGGAGTTACGGCGATACTACCACATGAGGGAAACATTTTTCAGCAGAAAGTACCGGCCGCGGTTTTTGTTGGTAACGCCTTCGGAAAGCTTGCCGGGAGCACGCAAATTGAGGAATTGGGAAATATTGAAACTCCTATAATACTCACTAATACGCTGAACGTAGCTACCGGAATGAACGCGGTAATAAAATATACACTGAATCAGAAAGGCAATGAAGATGTAAGATCGGTGAATGCCGTGGTTGGTGAAACCAATGATGGTTACCTGAATGATATTCGCGGACAGCATGTAAAAGCAGACCATGTGATCGCTGCTATCAAAAATGCAGATTCAGATGTAAAAGAAGGAAACGTAGGTGCCGGCACGGGAACTATCTGTTTTGGATTCAAAGGGGGAATTGGAACATCTTCCAGGAAACTACCTGAAAGTCTTGGCGGATACACCATTGGAGTACTTGTTCAGACCAATTTTGGAGGTAACCTGCAGATAGATGGAGCCCCGGTTGGGGAAGAGCTGGAACAATTCAGTTTTAGGGACAGGATAATGGATAGTGCCGATGGTTCCTGTATGATCGTGGTAGCTACAGATGCGCCTCTGGATAGCCGGAATTTAAAACGACTGGCAAAAAGAGCCATTCTTGGCCTCGCGAAGACCGGTGGTATTGCATCCAACGGAAGTGGAGATTATGTGATCGCGTTTTCTTCCGCGGAAGAAAACAGGGTGCCATATAAAATTGAATCTGATCTGCTGGAAAATACGGTAGTACCAAATGAGCTGATGTCACCTATCTTTATGGGAGCCATCGAAGCTACCGAAGAGGCTATTCTGAATTCATTATTCATGGCCGAAACCATGACCGGTTTTAAAGGTAGAAGCATTAAGGCGCTGCCTTTGGAAAAGGTTATACCTATATTAAAAAAATACAATGTGATAAAGAAATAATCCCTTTCTAAAGGCTTCGCGTTTTCTGAATGAATACCTGCTGTATTTTGCGGGTTACCGGACCAATTTCAGGCTTATCATAGATGTTATTTCCTTCAGAATACATTTCTTTTACAGCCATTACCTGTGTAGTGGTTCCTGTTAGGAAAACTTCATCAACTCTTTCTAATTCAGACAAAGGAAAAGCTTCCTCTTTTACCTCGATATTCAATTCAGCACAAATAGCTATTACGAATTTTCGGGTGATCCCAGAAAGAATCTGAGGTCCTTCCGGATGCGTATAGATAATATTATCCTTAATAAAAAAGATTGTGGAATGCGAGCCTTCCGTAAAAAGACCATCGCGAACCAATAGATTCTCATCCAGTCCCAAGCTGTGAGATTGAGTATTTGACTTAATATTTGCCAATAGTGAAGTAGATTTGATATCACATCGGTGCCACCTGAGATCTTCAGAGACCAGCACACTCCACTGTTTATTTTCAAAGCCTTTGAGAGAGGCAGGGAAAGCATATATCAATACGGTTGGCTCTATATTATCCGGAAAATAATGAGTTCTTGGTGCAACTCCCCTGGAAACCTGTACATAGACTGCCGCATCCTTTTGAGATAATCCAGCCTTAGAGATAGCTTCAAACATAAGCGGTTTTAGACCGTATGCATCCAAATCTACTATAATCTCATTTAGGGAATACTGAAGTCGGGCCAGGTGCTCTTTAAGTCCGAAAGCTTTGCCTTCATAAAAAGGAGTCACTTCATAGACACCATCCCCAAGCATAAATCCACGATCAAATACCGAGATCTTAGCTTCGTTATATTTCATCCACTCGCCGTTGAACCAGACTATTTCCGGATATGTCTTTTTATTATGAACGCCTGCTGCCTGCACTTAGTTGAAATAATTATGTAACTGGACCATCCACTCCTGTTCATAATAACGTATCGCACTTATAACAATTGCCCCGGCGATAACATATGCCCAGTGATAAGAATTTCTTTTTACCATGAAACCACCTATGACGGCAAAAACCACATATGGAAGGCTAAGAATAAGATTAGGAATCAGCCAGGCTCCCTGGAAAATGGCCAGTATCTTCATAATTACATAGAAGATGCTGTAAAAGAAAATGATCTTTGAGATTAGAACAAGGTATCTCTGGGAAGTCTTACTCATTATAGTTTTCCGGGGTTTTTCGTCGGTTCGTGGTTTGTTCAAAGGCATAAGCCCACTGCAGTAATTGCTGCTCAGTAAAAGGTTTACCTATAAAAGTGAGACCTCGAGGAGCGTTATTAGAGGTATAACCCATAGGCACTGTTATGGCTGGATATTTAGCGACCGCCGCAAAACCGGCATGATAATTATTGATAGAAAGCACCGCATCCAGGTTATGCTCTTTCATTGGCTTTTCAAAGAAGCGGGTCCCATTTCTATTTAAGGTATCTTTTATAGCGGCAAATTCATCGGCTGTTGCAGAATCCTTCACGATCCCAAGGAATAAAGCCTGGCCATATGGTGCACGAGACAGTGTGTCTTTTGAGTTATAATCTACAACATCCTTAACATTCTCAAATTCCACTTCTCCACCATAATTTTTAAAATATTCAGGCAGGTCCTTCTTCATATCCAGGTTAAGCAATCTTACGAAGTTTGGAAGGTTGATCTCTTCAGCCTCATATTCTACTATTTCGGCACCCGCATTTTTAAGATCATTTACAGCTCTTACGTATAAGGTATCTTCCATTAAAGATTTGATAGCACCAAACCTTTTACCCTTAAGATCTGTTGCTTTAAGATCTGCATAAAAATTCTGCTCCTCCCTCCCTGCTGATTTGGACGCCGGGTCTTTTGGATCGGTTCCGCTCATGGCTGATAACAGGATAGCATTATCTATCACAGATCGCGTCATGGGTCCAGGAGTATCCAGGGTACTGGAAATCGGCACAATACCTCCCCTGCTAAGCAAGCCTATTGTTGGCTTTAAACCCACAATTGAATTCTGACTGGATGGTGAAAGTATAGAGCCAGAAGTCTCAGAGCCTATCGCTACCGGTGCAAGATTGGCCGACACAGCCACTCCGCTTCCAGAACTTGAACCACCGGTATCAAGTATCTTTCTGCCATAAGGATTAAGGGTCTGTCCTCCTACAGCCGAATAACCACTGGGACATTCTCCGCAGAAAAAATAGGCCCATTCGCTAAGGTTTGCCTTTCCAAGTATTATGGCACCATTTTCCTTTAAACGCTGAACAATAAAAGCATCTTCAGTATTATTATTCTGAAGCGCCGCCGCTCCTGCAGTTGTAGGTATGCCAGCGGTGTTGATATTATCCTTTAAGAGAACGGGAATTCCAAAGATTGGATGATGGTTTTTAGCACTGCTCTTTAATTCATCTTTCTTTCTGGCTTCTTTTATAATATCGGGATTCAGTGAAATAACAGAGTTTAAAGAAAGTTCGTTGTCTCTGTCATATTCCTTGATTCTGGAAAGATAGAAAAGAGCTAACTCTTCATAAGTTAGCTTTCCTTCATCTATCGCCTGCTGGATTTGAGGGATTGATTTTTCAAAAACCAGAGCTTTTACTTCTTCATATACCTCTCCTGAAAATTTGGAAAGTTCAGATTCAAAAGGCGACCATAATTCATCATTATCGATGAATTTAGAATCCACTACTTTGAATTCCATTTCTTCTACTGTATCGGTAGAATTGGCTTGAAGCTGATCTTCATTCAGATCATTTTCAGCTTTATCATTCTTACAGCTAAAAACTGCAATCAGGGCAAGAAGAAGTAATTGTTTTTTCATAGGTTTATTTAAAGAAGGAATCTACAAATTCAAATTTATTGAACACCTGTAGATCTTCCACTCCTTCTCCCACACCTATATATTTTACAGGTATTTTAAACTGATCGCTGATACCGATCACTACTCCTCCCTTAGCAGTACCATCCAGTTTGGTAACCGCCAGCGAAGTTACTTCCGTTGCAGCAGTAAACTGTTTGGCCTGTTCAAAGGCGTTTTGCCCTGTTGATCCATCCAGTACGAGAAGTACTTCGTGGGGGGCATCGGCAACCGTTTTCTGCATCACTCTCTTTACTTTGGAAAGCTCCTTCATCAGGTTCACCTTGTTATGCAGTCGACCTGCGGTATCGATCAAAACCACATCGGCGTCCATCTTCACGGCATGCTGAATGGTATCAAAAGCTACAGAAGCAGGATCACTTCCCATTTTTTGTTTTATGATAGGTACTTCGGTCCTGTCGGCCCAGATCTGCAACTGGTCTATCGCAGCAGCGCGAAAGGTATCAGCGGCACCAAGTACCACCTTTTTTCCCTTTTTCTTGAACTGGTGAGCCAGTTTCCCAATGGTGGTGGTCTTTCCAACTCCGTTTACACCAACCACCATAATTACGTAAGGTTTTTTATCGGCTGGAATATTCAGGTCTGAATATTCGCCGGTATTCGTTTCAGACAGTAAAGCCGCTATTTCTTCCCGAAGGATCTTGTTCAGCTCATCGGTTCCCAGGTATTTATCGCGAGCCACACGCTCTTCAATCCTATTGATGATCTTGATAGTGGTAGCCACTCCAACATCACTGCTTACAAGTACTTCTTCCAGATCATCCAGTACCTCATCATCAACTTTGGATTTTCCGGCCACAGCCTTGCTCATCTTATTAAAGAAACTGGTCTTGGATTTCTCCAGTCCTTTATCAAGATTTTCCTTTTTCTCCTGTGAAAATATCTTTTTAAATAAACTCATTTTGTTTGGCAGGTTTTAAAAAATAAAAGAAGGTTAAAACCCTCTAGAATTGCGGCAATAAATATACATAAAAAGAAAAAGCCGTCCAGAATTATTCTGAACGGCTTCTTTAAAAAATAATATCGTTTGTGAAGCTTCTTACTTCTTCAAAAAGTCGTTTACGTCTTCCGGAGCCATGATTTGTTCTACAAAAGTATAGGCACCGGTTTTCTCAGATTTAACCATTTTTATTGCTTTGGTTAATCTTTTAGATCCTGTTTGAATAGATGCTACTGATTTCTTTGCCATGACTCAAATTATTTTATTTCTTTATGCACCGTCATTTTCTTAAGAATAGGGTTGAATTTTTTCAACTCAATTCTATCCGGTGTATTTTTTTTGTTTTTAGTAGTAATATATCTTGAAGTACCTGGTTGACCAGATGCTTTATGTTCTGTACATTCTAGGATTACCTGAACTCTGTTACCTTTCTTTGCCATTGTGAATGTTTTTTATCGGATTATTTCTTAAGAAACCCTTTTGCTCTGGCCTCTTTAATTACGGCAGAGATTCCTTTCTTGTTGATATCTTTTAATGCAGAAGTGCTCACTTTAAGAGTGATCCATCTGTCTTCTTCAGGGATAAAGAAACGTTTTTTAACTAGGTTAGCGTTAAATTTACGCTTCGTCTTATTCATGGCGTGAGAAACATTATTCCCAACCATTGCTCTTTTCCCGGTAAGTTCACAAACTCTTGACATTGCTCTATACTTTTCTCGTTATTTCAAAACAGGCTGCAAATTAACGATTTTTTTACCTAACAGACAACTAATTCAAAAAAAATATTTTAGGGATTTCAACTCTGATTACGTCCTGTGAAAATGCAGACTATAAAAGGCCTGATAGAAAATTTAGCCGATTTTAGTTTTTCCTAAATCGAAACTAATTGATGCAAAATCAGATCAATTTCATGTTCAGGAACTATCCCGGCACTTAATTACCGCTTGCTGAAGCAATTCCATTGCCTTATTTACAGTTTTACCGATTACCTTTTCCCGGTGATTGCCAAACATGAATTTTTCGGAAGTCACTCCATTTGGTGTTGCGATAGCGATAAACACAGTTCCTATTTCGGCATCGCTATCTCCCTTTGTAGGGCCAGCATTACCCGTAGTAGATATGGCGAAATCTGTATGGAATTTCTTCCTGGCGTTCACTGCCATTGCTTCAGCTACTTCAGCACTAACCACCGATCTCTGTTCTATAAGCTCTTCAGAAACCCCCAAAAGTTCTTTCTTTACTTCCGTAGCATAACTCACAATACTTCCCTTAAAGGTAGCAGAAGAACCCGGAGCCCGGGTAAATTTCACTGCCAGCCTTCCGCCGGAACAGCTTTCGGCAGTAGATAATGTCCATCCTTTTTCAGCAAGCATTCTTGCGATTAAAACCTCAACCAGATCGTCATCTTCATACCCATAAATAACATCGCCTATGATTTCATGCAAATCAGTTATCTGGCCGTCAATAAGGTTCTTTAAATACTCTTCATCGTTACCCCGGGCGGTAAGCCTTAATCTAACTTTTCCAAGATTAGGCAAGTAAGCCAGTTTGATCTCTTTAGGCAGATTATCTTCCCAGCTTTCGATCTTATCGGCCAGGGCACTTTCTCCCAGCCCATAGGTTATAACCGTCTTATGTAAAATCACGGGTCTTGAAAAGTTCTTCATCAGCCTGGGAATCAACTCATCTTTGGTAAGTTCCTTCATTTCGTAAGGAACCCCGGGCATCGAAATAAACACTTTTCCATCTTCCTCAAACCACATTCCAGCCGCAGTACCATATTTATTGGGAAGAACAGTAGCTTTAGAAGGTATTAATGCCTGGTCGCGGTTAAGATCTGAAATAGGGGTGTCTATATATTTCTCAAAGAGTTCTTCAATATGCTTCAAGACCTCATTATTCCTCACCAGTTTATCGCCAAAGAATTCACAAAGGCATTTTTTAGTGATATCGTCTTTGGTAGGCCCCAGTCCTCCGGTGATAATAACAATATCTACCCTTTCTTTTGCTTCTTTTAGGCTTTGTAATATATGTTCGCGCTCATCCTGGATTGAAGTGATCTGATGAACGCTTATACCTATCTTATTAAGTTCTTTGGAAATAAATGCCGAATTGGTATCTACAATCTGACCAATGAGAATCTCATCACCAATTGTAATAATTTCAGCCTTCATAAATTACAGGTTGAAGTCCTGCTTAAGTTCAGCAGCCGCAACATCCACTTTTTGGGTGATCTTTTCGGCTGCGTCGGGCACTTCGTCCTTTCTTTTACCCTGTTTGGACCAGGCTTCAATGACCCTTATCTGGTCCATAAGCTCCAAACCAAAAAGTTGCAGGTTTGGCTTCATCTTATGTGCATACTGATATGCAAGACTGGCATTATCATTTCCTATGGCCTCATTCATGGCCGCTACATCTGGCGGAATCTCTTCAAGGAAAGTTTGTACCACGACAAGCATGAATTCATCATCACCGCCTGCCATTTCTCTGACTTCGTCTAGATTGTAGCTGCTCATTAAATATTATTTTACTTTAATTGAAAACATTTTTTCCCCTTCCAGGTAACCGGTTAGACGATCGTCGGGAGAAACTTTTCCCACACCCGCCGGTGTACCAGTAAATATGATATCCCCTATTTTTAAGGTGAAATACGTCGAAATATACGCAATTAATTCGTCAATTTTCCATAGCATATGGGAGGTACTGGCCTGTTGAACAATTTCATCATTCATTTCCAGTCTAAAATTAAGATCATCTACATTACCCAGTTCTTTCTTATCCAGCCACTTATTACTTACAACCGCAGCACCATCAAAAGCCTTGGCTTTTTCCCATGGCAGGCCTTTTTCTTTTAATTTTTGCTGAAGGTCCCTCGCAGTAAAGTCTATTCCAAGCCCAATTTCGTCATAATATTTATGGGCGAATTTTTCCTGAATATGTTTCCCTATCTTTTTGATCTTCACCAGAACCTCCACCTCATAGTGGATATCATCAGAAAAATCGGGAATAAAAAAGGGTTGTTTCTTTAACAGGATCGAGGTATCAGGTTTCTGAAAAAGTACCGGATCTTCGGGTTTTTCATTCTTAAGCTCCTCAATATGATCGGTATAATTCCTGCCAACACAAATGATCTTCATCAGGAAAGTTTATTGTTAAGTTTACGAAGTTTGATCGCGGTAAGCACCTTTTTTGTATAAAGGGGAAAATCCGCATTCTGAATCCACCCGAAATAGCCCGGCTCTTCTTCCAGCACTTTCTCAACATGCTTTCCTTTATACTTCCCGAAAGTAAAAACCTCTTTCCCTTTTTTGTCAAAAGCAATGAATCCGGCAAAATCAGCCGATTTCTTCCTGGAGCTGAAATTGGAAAGCCATTTCATATCATTTTCAAGATCTTCATATTTATCCAGCTGTGATTTAAGCACCTCGTAAGTAGCTTCGGTATCTGCCTGAGCGCTGTGAGCATCCTCCAGGTTTTTACCACAGTAGAACTGGTAGGCCGCAGAGAGAGTCCTCTGCTCCTTCTTATGAAATATGGTTTGAACATCTACAGCGACCACATTCTTCATCTCAAAATCGATCCCGGCCCTTAGCAGCTCCTCCACTAAAAGGGGAATATCGAAGCGGTTAGAGTTATAACCGGCGAGGTCACAACCTTTTATAAGATCATGGACCTTAGCTGCCAGTTCTTTAAAAGTGGGTTCATCTGCAACCTTCTCGTTAGAAATCCCGTGAATAGCCACTACTTCGGCCGGAATTTCTCTTTCAGGATTCACCAGCCAGGTATGACTTTCTTTATTACCATTCGGAAATACTTTCAGAATTGCAATCTCAACGATCCTGTCGTTGGTAATATTGGTTCCGGTAGTTTCAAGATCAAAAAAACAAATTGGCTTGGTAAGCTTGAGGTCCATTTTTAAAAAATTTCTGTAAAGTTAGCATAATTTAATAGTCCGGATATGACCTGAATCAGGTTTTCATTTAGTTTTTTTATGGCCAAAAACTAAAAAAGCCACGATAGACGTGGCTTTCCAGAATATTATTAAAAAAGATTAAATCTCCCTGTCTTTATCAAAACCTTCCAGGTATTGAGCCACACGTTGCACAAACTGACCGCCTAGAGCACCATTTACCACCCTGTGATCATAACTGTGCGAAAGTATCATTTTATAACGTATTCCTATAAAATCACCTTCAGAGGTTTCGATTACCGATGGCATCTTTCTTATCGCTCCAAGAGCGAGGATACCTACCTGCGGCTGATTAATAATAGGAGTCCCCATAATACTTCCGAAGGTTCCCACATTGGTAACGGTATAGGTCCCCCCCTGGATCTCATCAGGTTTTAATTTATTCTGTCTTGCACGGGCGGCTAGGTCGTTCACAGCCTTCGCCATACCTACAAGGTTTAATCTATCTGCATTCTTAATAACAGGAACTATTAAATTTCCATCAGGGAGAGCTGCAGCCATTCCAAGATTGATATTCTTCTTTTTGATCACCTTGGTAGCATCTTCGTTCACCGAAATATTGATCATTGGAAAATCTCGTATCGCTTTGGCGACCGCTTCCATAAAGATCGGTGTAAATGTTAGTTTCTCTCCCTCCTGCTTTTGAAAAGCATCTTTATGTTTATTTCTCCAGTTCCAGATATTGGTAACATCAACTTCAATAAATGACTGAACATGAGCAGAGGTTTGCACGCTCTGCACCATATGATGAGCGATCATTTTACCCATCCTGCTCATCTCAATGATCTGATCTTCTCCACTTGCAACAGCTTTCGGCTGTTGAGAAACTTTAGATTCAAGACCACTAGTATCTATAGATTTACCGGTAGTTGAAGCAGCCTTTTCCTGTTTACCTCTATTTTGTACATAATCAAGGATATCATTCTTGGTCACACGTCCTTCCTTGCCTGTACCTTCTATTTTCTCAAGTTCTTCAAGTGAAATACCTTCTTCTTTAGCAATATTCTTTACTAAAGGAGAGTAAAATCGGGAAGAATCAGAATAATCTTCTTCAGTAGAAGGTGATGCTGTCGCTTTAGCCTGCTCTACTGTTTCTTCCACTTCAGCCGCTTCTGCTGGTTCATCTTCTGTGTCAATATCGGCAGTCTCCTCTACCTCAGCATCCGTTTCAATTATGGCAATGGTTTGTCCTACCTGAACCACATCATCGGCTTCAAAAAGTTTTTCTACAAGCTTCCCGTCTACTTCACTTGGCACTTCGCTATCTACCTTATCGGTAGCGATCTCAAGCACCGGTTCATCCATCTCTATTGTATCACCAACTTCTTTTAACCAACTAGTAATTGTCGCTTCTGCAACACTTTCGCCCATCTTGGGCAACTTTAGTTCGAATTTTGCCATATCTTTAAATCAGATGTGATATTAGTTATTTCAGTTGCGAATTTAATTAAAATACCGCTTAATAAATATTAAAAAATCAATAAAATTGATTTATTCTGATTTTTTTCTACCCAGAAAACCATTTTTAATTCACGCTAAAATTACGATTTCAACCACGGAATTGAAAAAGTTTCCAGCTTTTTAAAAGAAAAGGAGGTTTTTAAAAGTGAAAAAAATTATCCCTTCATCGAATTCTCAAAAGGTATCCTGTTAGTGATGCTTCGACCCAGGGTGACCTCATCGGCATATTCCAGCTCGTCCCCAACAGAAATTCCCCGGGCGATGGTAGAAGTCTTAACATTAGTACCTTCCAGCTGTTTGAAAATATAAAAATTGGTGGTATCTCCTTCCAGGGTGCTGCTTAAAGCGAATATGATCTCTTCAATTTTTCCTTCGGCCACCTTTTCAATAAGTGGTTTAATAGTTAGCTGAGAAGGACCTATACCATCCATCGGGCTTATCTTTCCTCCCAACACGTGATAATGACCCCGGTACTGACCCGTATTCTCAATAGCCATCACATCGCGGATATCTTCAACCACGCATACAATTTCAGCAGATCTTGAGGGATTTGCGCATATCTCACAAAGTTCAGTATCACTTATGTTAAAACAATTCCTGCAAAGTTTAATATCCTTGCGAAGCTTTGTAAGTGCATCAGATAGTCGGAGCGTTTGTTCTTCAGGTTGTTTCAACAAATGCAATACCAATCGAAGGGCAGTTCGCTTTCCTATCCCCGGTAATTGCGACATTTCATCTACGGCCTGCTCCAGTAATTTTGAAGAAAAATCCATATGCGAATTTATGATTTTTTTGACTGATGAGATTACTTAAAGCTTAATTTGTAAATTGCCGGGCACAATACCAATCTATGCAACCATACCAAGTCCTCATTCTTGTTGCTGCCTACTTCGCAGTACTTATTCTTATATCATATTTTACCGGCCGTGGCGGCAGCAATGCAGAATTCTTTAAGGCGAACCAACAGGCACCATGGTACCTAGTAGCCTTTGGAATGATTGGGGCCTCCTTAAGCGGGATCACTTTTATTTCTATCCCCGGAACCGTGGAAGCCGACTCCTTTAGTTATTTCCAGGTGGTTTTGGGATATACACTTGGTTACGCTGTGATTGGACAGGTTTTACTGCCTCTCTATTATAAAATGAACCTGACCTCTATCTACACCTATCTTGACACTAGGTTCGGGAATTCCTCATACAAAACAGGAGCATCTTTTTTCCTACTATCAAGAGTGGTGGGAGCCAGTTTCAGGCTATTCCTTGTGGCGAATGTACTTCAGTTAGTGGTATTTGATTCTATGGGTGTGCCTTATTATGTAACTGTATCCATCACTATTTTACTCATCTGGCTCTACACCTTTAAAAGTGGAATAAAGACCATAGTCTGGACCGATACGCTCCAGACCTTTTTTATGCTGCTGGCGCTGGGGATAACGATTTATTTCATTTCTGAAGATCTTGGATTCTCATTGAGCAACCTGATGGGATATCTCTCGGAAAGTGAACATTCACAAATCTTCTTTTTTGAAGACTGGAAAAGCAAGGATCATTTTGTAAAACAATTTCTTTCAGGAGCGTTCATAGCAATTGTCATGACAGGTCTGGACCAGGATATGATGCAGAAGAACCTTACCTGTCGAAGCCTTAAAGATGCACAAAAGAACATGTTCTGGTTTACCATAGTTCTTGTCTTTGTGAATTTCCTTTTTCTTGCCCTGGGAGTACTGCTTACCGATTATGCCGATTTGAACGGGGTCACAGAGCAGAAGGACGATCTTTTTCCAGCCATTGCAACCAGCGGCGACCTTGGGTTTGCCGTAGCCGTATTCTTTATCCTGGGATTAATCGCGGCAGCATACTCCAGTGCAGATAGTGCCTTGACCTCACTTACTACCTCCTTTAGTATCGATATACTTGATATTGAAAAGAAATATGACGAAAAGAAACAGGTAAGGATCAGAAAACAAATTCACGTGGCGATTTCAGTATTGCTGGTTCTGGTGATGCTAGCTTTTAAATACGCTATTGCAGATAAAAGTGTGATCAATAAACTATTCCAGTTCGCAGGCTATACTTATGGTCCTTTATTAGGACTTTATGCGTTTGGGTTATTTACCAATTGGAAAGTTAGAGACAAACTCGTTCCCGTCATTGCCATTGCAGCTCCGGTACTTTCTTATATAATAAGTTTAAATAGCCTGGTATGGTTCGGATTTGAATTTGGTTTCTTTATCCTTATCCTTAACGGCTTCCTAACCTTTTTAGGCCTAATACTGCTGAGAAGAAAGCATGACTAGAGTACAGGCATTCTCGAAATGAATTCCGTTGTTTCTAAGTAGATCATACAATTCAGGATTCTCGGTTCCCGGATTGAAGATCACTCTTTCCGGTTTCAGGGAAAGAATGTAATCGTAATACTCTTTTTGCCGTTTCGCATTAAGATAAAGGGTAATGGTATCTACACCTTCAAAAGGAAGTTTCTCAGTCTCTATGTCCACACCATCTACACTACCCTTCCTTAAGCCTATTGCAACCGTAGGTTGCCCGTGTTTTACAAGGCGGTTAATGGCAAGATTTGAATACCGGGCGGGATTTAGAGAAGCTCCCAGAACAAGAGTTTTTTTCTTCATATTTCAAAGTTAAACAAAATAAAGTGTAACATTCTTAAAGTCCAATAGTCTTTAGAATGAGGACCGGCCCTTGCAGAATCATCCTATTAAAATTTGATGGTTAGTGTTAATACCGATGATTTTGCCATGCCTGCATTTCCTCACCGAAATGCAGGCTTTTTTAAAAATAGTGTAACGAAAGTAGTTTTTGGTCGTCTTTATAGTAGAAGGTCTTTCATTTTTGCGCCTTCATGTTTTCATCTATTATGCATTACAAAGTATTTTGTTTAACACAATAATCATCAAATCAATCAAAAAATGAAACAGTTAATCTTAAGTTTTCTTGTATTCACTTCGGCCCTAAGTATGGCTTTTACAGATCCCGTGGGGAAAATATCAGGAGCGGTCATAGACCAGGAACTCAATGAACCCATCCCCTATGCTACGGTAATAATCAACGATATGGAAGGTAACCTGGTTACAGGGATCACTTCAAGCGAAGATGGCAGCTTTATTATTTCTAACATTAAGGCCGGTGACTATATTTTTAAAGTCCAGTTCATCGGTTACAAGACTTTTTCAAAGGAGGTTCACATAGACAAAAATAATTTCAATGTAGACTTCGGAATTATCAAACTTGAACCCGATGTAGCCATGCTGGATGAAACTGTGGTGGTTGCCGAAAGGACCACCATCGAACAACGTGTAGACCGAAAGGTTATTAATGTTGGGAAGGACCTTATGACCACCGGGGCCAGTGCTTCAGAGATCATGGTGAACATTCCCTCGGTTAATGTAGACCAGGAGGGGAACATTTCCATGCGAGGTAATTCCAATGTGCGCATCCTGGTAGACGGGAAACCCACCAATATGGACCCGGCTCAGTTACTTAAGCAGATCCCTTCCACTTCAATTAAAAGTATCGAATTGATCACCAATCCTTCTGCGAAATACAATCCGGAAGGAATGAGTGGGATCATCAATATCGTATTACATAAAAATGCCAATCAGGGTTTTAATGGAAACCTGAATACAGGCCTTACTCAGGGTGAAAATACCAGGTTCAATGGTTCGCTTGACATGAACTACCGTACCGGAAAATTCAATTTTTTCACAAACCTGGGAACCAATTTCGGAAAGAACGGCTTCGGAGGAAAGATTTATCTCCCGGAACAGAATACCAGGCAGGAATTTGAAGTCATTAACGACAGGGAATCTTACTTATATAAGATAGGTGTAGACTTCTATCTGAACGAAAAAAACACATTCTCGATCTACACTAACCAGAATAATTTTGAAGGTGGACCTAACGGTTACATTGCCGTGATGGACGAAAACGATCCGTCAAGAGATCTAACCCAATTGCTGGATTTAAATTTCGACAACACTAATTCTACTTATAACTTTCTTTACGATCACGATTTTGAAAAGGATGGTCATGATATCCAGTTCGAATTAGACTATAACACCTTTGATGAAGACGAAAATAGCTTTATAAGCTTCAGAGACACCGAACTCGATTTTGATCCTTACCAGGACATGGTAAAAGAATCACGGGATAATATTTCAGCCAATATAGATTATGTGAATCCATTAAGCGATAAATCAAAACTGGAATTGGGTGCAGAGGCCAGATTACTGGATACTGATAACTCATACTCTTCCACCAATCCTGATTTTGAAGATTCAAACTATCAGTACAACCGTGATATCTACAGCTTTTATACAACTTTTGGGCAGAATTTTGAAAAATGGTCCTATCAGCTGGGTGCCCGACTGGAAAACTACAATGTAGACGCCACCTATAATGGTGAAAAGGTATATGAAGATGACTACTTTACTATTTATCCTTCAGGGTTTCTTAGTTATAACCCAAGTGAGAAAAACTCCTACCAGTTTAGTTATAGTCGCAGAGTAGACCGGCCAGGATTTAACCAGGTAAACCCAATAAGAGAAGTTAGCTCCCCGAGACTTACCGTTGCCGGGAATCCTGAACTGGATCCGCAGTTCACTAATTCTTTTGAATTAAACTATACCCGCAACTTTAAGAAAAAAGGTAGCGCCACGGCCGGAGTATTCTTCCGAAGAACCGTAGACCAGATCAATCAGGTATTCAATGCCGTTGAAGGCGAGCCCGGATCGTTACTACTAACCTTCGCCAACTTCGATACCAATGATTCATATGGTGTTGAATTCTCTACCAATTATAAGTTCACCGACTGGTGGAGCACAAACACCGCGCTGGAGCTTTACGGGCAAACCTTAACAGGAGTAGCAGGTTCTGAATTCATTGAGGTTGATAATAAGGCGTTCACTTTCAGAACCAATCATAACTTCAAAGCAACAGAGTCACTAAGCTTTTCATTATTCGGATTTTACCGAAGCAAGAACCGTGATCTTCAGCTCGATATGGATCCAATGTATTTTATGAACCTTGGAGCCAGGTATTCATTCCTGAAAGACAACAAAGCAACATTGAGCCTGAACTTCAACGATGTGTTCAATACTCAGGAATTCAGTGTTTATGACGGAAGACCTTTTAAACAAGAAGGACGATTTAAAGGAGAAACACAAACCGTATATCTCGGATTCTCTTACAGATTCGGAGGAGGAAAAAACAGAGCTTTTAAGCGCAAGAACCGCGACGACAATGAGTCTGGCGGCGGTGGAATATTCTAAAAGATTTGTTTGATAGCCAGTAAAAAGCCCCAAGCTTAAAGCATGGGGCTTTTTCAATATTATTTCAAAAATTAATTATGCTTCTACAGCATACATTTTTTCTCTTTGCGCTTTTATACTCTTATCGTTCATATACTCGTCAAAACTTAAGTAACGATCTATTACTCCGCCCGGAGTAAGTTCGATTACGCGGTTCGCTACGGTTTGAGCAAATTCATGATCGTGAGTTGTGAAAAGAACGGTTCCTTTAAAATTCTTCAGAGAGTTGTTGAAAGCAGTAATAGATTCAAGATCCAGGTGGTTGGTAGGCTCATCAAGCATAAGAACATTAGCCCTTATCATCATCATTCTACTTAGCATACAACGAACTTTTTCACCTCCAGAAAGAACCCTACAGGTTTTCAAAGCTTCCTCTCCACTAAAAAGCATCTTACCAAGGAACCCGCGAATATAAACCTCTTCTCTCTCCTCTTCGGTCTTTGCCCACTGGCGTAACCAGTCAACAAGTGTTAGATCATTATCAAAATAATCAGAGTTATCTGCAGGCAAGTAAGATTGTGAGGTAGTAACACCCCAGGAATATTTGCCATTTACAGGTTCCTGCTTTCCATTTATGATCTCATAAAAAGCGGTGGTCGCTCTGGAATCTTTTGAGAAAACAACAACCTTATCTCCTTTGGCCAGGTTGATATCCACATTTCTGAAAAGGGTTTCCCCTTCTATACTCGCCTCAAGTTTTTCAACATTAAGTATCTGGTCACCCGCTTCACGCTCTCTTTCAAAAATAATAGCAGGATACCTTCTGCTTGAAGGTTTGATCTCATCGATATTCAGCTTCTCGATCATCTTTTTTCTGGAAGTAGCCTGTTTACTTTTAGCCACGTTAGCACTGAATCGCTGAATGAATTCCTGAAGCTCTTTCTTCTTTTCTTCAGCCTTCTTATTCTGCTGTGCTCGCTGTCTTGCTGCAAGCTGTGAAGACTCATACCAGAAAGTATAGTTACCACTGTAGTGATTGATCTTTCCGAAATCTATATCTGAAATATGTGTACATACCGCATCAAGGAAGTGACGGTCGTGAGAAACCACGATCACAGTATTTTCATAATTGGCAAGGAAATTCTCCAGCCAGCCGATAGTTTCATAATCCAGGTCGTTAGTAGGCTCATCCATGATAAGAACGTCAGGATTTCCAAACAATGCCTGGGCAAGAAGCACTCTCACTTTTTGCTTACCATCAAGGTCTTTCATCTGTGTATAGTGAAGCTCCTCCTTGATCCCGAGGTTTGAAAGAAGGGCTGCAGCATTACTTTCGGCATTCCACCCATCCATCTCTTCAAAAGCGGTTTGAAGTTCACCTATACGCTCGGCATTTTCATCAGAATAATCGGCATAAAGTGCATCAATTTCAGTTTTCACCTCAAACATGGGCTTATTACCTCTCATAACGGTTTCCAACACGGGGTAATCATCATATAAATTGTGGTTCTGTTCAAGTACAGACATACGTTTACCGGGTTCAAGATGAACATGACCCGAAGTAGGATCTGATTTCCCTGAAAGGATCTTCAGGAATGTGGATTTACCGGCACCATTTGCGCCAATAATCCCATAGCAATTCCCCTGGGTAAAGGTTGTATTAACCTCATCAAACAAAACACGTTTTCCAAACTGTACAGAAAGGTTTGATACTGAAAGCATAAACTGATCGAATTAATTTTTTGCAAAAGTAGTTATAATCAACATTACTAAGAAAGATTAACGTTTTAAATATTTGATTTAACGCCTGCTTAACATCGCCGACATATGGGAGCCTCTATATTTGTTAAAAATTGGGGCAATTTAGAGGCCCTTAAGGCCCAATATACCGAATGAAGATTCTATTTAGCTTTTTTTTATGCTGTGTACTACTGTTCACGGGTTGCAAAGACAATTCCGTAAATTCCAGCGATATATTTCTTGGTGGGCAGATCAATAATCCGGAAACCGATTATGTGGTACTTTCCAAAGAAAATGAAACCATAGACACCCTGTATCTCGACGAGGAAAACCAATTCGGTAAGGATTATCAGAATCTTGAAAGCGGAATTTACACCTTCAGACATCCTCCCGAAAGCCAGATCATGTACATTGAACCGGGAGACAGCATTATCATCTGGCTTAACACACTTTCTTTTGATGAATCGCTCAACTTTAGCGGAGAAGGAGCCGAAAAGAGTAATTTTCTTCTGGAAATGTTTCTGAAAAACCAGAAGAATAACGATTATGTTATTAGTAATTACAATATAGAGCCAGAGCGATTCGCTAAACTCACCGATTCTATCAGACAACAACGGCTTCAAAAACTCGAAGGTCTTACAGACCGGAATGAATTCTCTGAGGAATTTCTGGAAATTGCCAGGGCTAGTATAAACTATGAATTTTATGACCTCAGGGAGCGCTATGCCTTTTTGGTGAAAAAATATAACAGAGAATTCGCCAGAATAATGCCCGAAGATTTTACAGATTACCGTGAGGATATTGACTTCAGCAATGAAGAGATGCAGGATTATTATGTCTACACTAATCTTATTGACGATTATCTAAGAACAAAATCTATTGAGCATTGTAAGGAAAATCATGAGGATAAAAGAAAATGCTATAACATCAATAGTTTTCAGAATATCCAAAGAAGAATCGTACTTATAGATTCGCTTTCAGATATAGAATCATTAAAGAATGAGTTTATTGACAGGCTGGCTGCCCAGGCGATCACCATGGCAGAAAACGAGGGCCGTATAGATTCTATACTCGACCTACTCAACAAAATTGATTACAGCCATATTGAAAGTGCACGCCATCTGGCCGACATCCAAAAAGATTATTTCGTTGGGAATACCATAAAAGATGTAATGGCTGAAAATACTCAGGGAGAAATAATAAGGTATGGTGATGTAATTAGTAGGCCTACCATTACCTATGCCTGGTCACTCTACAACCCTGCACATCACAGATGGCAGCATAATGTCATTAAAAATCTAAAGAAAAAATATCCGGAACTGGACTTTCTTGGAGTCAATATAGATCTCGGAGAAAGAGAAGAATGGCTTAGAACTTTGGAAACTTATGGTTATGATAAGGATGATGAGTACCAGATTGCCAGGCGAAAAGCAAGCAAAGAAACATATAAGAAATATTTAAACAAAGTTCTTTTTGTTTCCCCTGACGGTACAATCGTACGTGGAGATGTACAACTGGGAAGTCCCGAATTTGAAGAAGATATTCTTGAGTTTTTAAACAAATAAAAAAGGGCTGTGAAAAACAGCCCTTTTTTATTATTTATAATATCATTTTACTGATTTCCTTTCCTATAATCAGCAAGGAATTTTTCCAGTCCGATATCGGTTAAAGGGTGCTTAAGCAAACCTTCAATCGATGAAAGAGGCCCTGTCATTACATCAGCACCTATCTTAGCACATTCAAGAACATGCATTGTATGCCTAACCGAGGCAGCAAGAATTTCAGTTTCAAAACCGTAATTGTCATATATCAATCTTATATCGGCTATAAGATCAAGACCGTTGGTAGAAATATCATCCAATCTTCCTATAAAAGGAGAAACGTATGTAGCTCCGGCCTTTGCGGCAAGGATCGCCTGTCCTGCTGAAAACACAAGAGTACAGTTGGTTTTGATTCCTTTATCACTAAAATACTTTAAAGCCTTCACCCCGTCTTTGATCATCGGTACTTTAACCACGATCTGGTCATGCAATTCAGCTAGCTCCTCTCCTTCTCTAATTATCCCATCAAAATCTGTAGCGATAACCTCGGCACTCACGTCCCCATCTACCAGGTCACAGATCTTTTTATAATGCTTGAATATATTATCTTTTCCTGTAATTCCCTCCTTGGCCATCAACGAAGGGTTTGTAGTTACCCCATCCAGTACACCAAGATCCTGGGCTTCTTTTATCTGGTCAAGATTGGCGGTATCAATAAAAAATTTCATAGTTGTGTGTTAATTAAAATTTATACTAACAAGATTATGCGAATCTATTTTTTTTCTGGTCCCTAAAATTACAATTTATAATGCTTCATCAGCATTTTCTCATAAAGTTTATCTGGTAATAAGGCTTTTAGCTTAACCGACATCTTCTGAAGTCTCTCCCCCACTTTATAGTGAACATTAGGCTCTGGCGTATTTATGATCTCATAAATTTTCTTCGCAATCGATTCCGGATCTTTTCCAGCATCTACATGCTCATCCATTAGTTTCAGGGTATTTCCATAAACTTCCTCATAAGGGGAGCCTTTTATTACAGGAGCATGATATCTTCCAGAAGCGATATTTGTTGCGAAATCTCCCGGAGCTACATTGGTCATTTTTATACCAAACTGTTTCAGTTCCATTCTGTAGGCTTCAGCTGTGATCTCTAAAGCACCTTTGGTCGCTGAATAGATTCCGCGGTAAGGCAGCCCCATATAACCAGCAATTGAAGTAATATTTATGATTAAACCCGATTTTTGTCTACGCATCACGGGAAGTACAGTCTTGATCATATGAAGAGGCCCAAAATAATTGGTTTCAAAAACCCTCTTCATCTCCTCTTCTGGAATCTCCTCAACAGGTCCGGTAATTCCCATTCCTGCATTATTCATAAGGATGTCTATACGGCCTTCTTTCTCATAAACTTCATAAACAGCCTCCTCCACGCTTTGTTTATCGGTAACATCAAGCTTGACAAAACTGAAATTATAAGGGGAAGAATCCTGGGGTTTCCTGCTGGTTCCATAAACCTTAAAACCTTTATCGCTTAAATAGGTTGCGGTAGACCTTCCAATACCGGAAGAAGCGCCGGTGATGAGCACCACTTTTTCTGAAGATTCCTCTTTTTTCATATCGCACAAAGATGCAATAATTTTAGGAATTTGTAGAAACAAAAAATGGCAAGCGACCCACATCACACCGCTACGACCGCCTACCCTTGCTGCGTTCCCGCCCTGGGGGATTCAGCAGGAGCTGGTTGTGTGGGACTTGCCGGTGCAAATATACAATCTTTGTAACTTTTGGCAAGCTTTTTTTAATGTGAATTGGTTAATTTAGCTCAGCATTTAAGCCTGTTTAACGATGAATAAATTTAACTTACTGTTAGTCTTTGTATTAAGTTTTTTGATTTTTTCCTGCGGAAGCAATAATGGCAAAAAAAAATCGGATTTTTCAATACAGATCCCAAATAATAAGTCTGAATTCAGTATAAATGAAGAGCTCCAGGCTTCTGTTGTGAACAGCAAAAACAGAAGTATAGATTCCGTCTCCTTCTATTTTGGCGACCAGTATTTAAAAAGTTCTAAGGACGGAACCAATCTTCAGTTAGATCTTAAGGATGTCCTTTTAGGAAATCAAACCCTAAAAGCCATTGTTTATAGTGAAGATAAAACTGACACGCTTACCAAAAACATTAAGGTTCTTAACAGTGAGCCACCTGTAGTTTATACGTATCAAATTATTAATTCCTACCCTCATGATATGACTTCCTATACTCAGGGACTTGAATTTCATGATGGTATTTTATATGAAAGTGCCGGCCAATATGGAAAATCCAAACTGCGAAAACTGGAACTTGAATCTGGAGAAGTACTTCAAGAAATAGAACTTGATGATCAATATTTTGCAGAGGGACTAACCATACTCGATAATAAGATCTATCAGCTCACCTGGCAGGAAGGTGAAGGTTTAATATATGACCTGGAAAGTTTCGAAAAGACCGGAAGTTTTGGATATAATCAAAGTAAAGAAGGATGGGGCCTATGTAACAATGGTCAAAAGATCTTTAAAAGTGATGGAACCGAAAAGATCTGGATCCTCGATCCTGAAACACTTGCCGAAAAAAGTTTTATCCAGCCAACTCATCATAAATCCATTTCTACCAAACTTAATGAACTGGAATGGGTGAATGGGAAGATCTACGCGAACACCTATCAAAAGGATGGTGTTGCGATCATAAATCCTGAAAATGGAGCGATAGAAGGCATTATCAATTTTAGCGGACTTAGAGACAAGGTTACACAGCATGATAAACTGGATGTCCTCAATGGTATTGCCTACAATTCAGAAACCGACAAACTTTATGTAACCGGCAAGAACTGGGACAAAATCTTCGAAGTGAAAATCGTCAAAAAGTAATGGAATTAAATCCTGAGATCTACGAGAAAAAGCTTGTTGTAGAAAAAAATCATCTTGACAGGCAAAAGCACGTGAACAATGTGCAGTATGTGCAGTGGGTCCAGGATGTTGCCGAAGAACACTGGGAAAAGAGAGCACCTCTTGAAGATCAGAAAAAATATATCTGGATAGTCGTGAGACATGAGGTTAATTATAAAAGAGAGGCTTTTTTAGGTGACAATATCTCTTTGCAGACCTATGTTGGAAAGAGCACGCATGTAACTTCAATAAGACATGTAATCATCAAGAATGCTGATACAGGCAAATTACTTGCTGAAGCAAAGACCACCTGGTGTCTTCTGGACAAAGTCACTAAACGTCCTGCCAAAATCTCCGATGATTTAAAAAGTATTTTTCAGCGATAAGTCACCTTACAGTTTAATCCAAACCCTATACCCTTATTTACTTCAAAAATACAACATACTGATTTTCAGTATATTTTATTAAATTAGAGTAAATCAAATTCATAATTTAAACCAACCAGCCTGAAAATTTCGGGTAAAACCATTATTATGAAAAATTACTCGGTTTCAATCCTATT
Organism: Gramella jeungdoensis; assembly: GCF_023805255.1. Taxonomy (GTDB): domain Bacteria; phylum Bacteroidota; class Bacteroidia; order Flavobacteriales; family Flavobacteriaceae; genus Christiangramia; species Christiangramia jeungdoensis. Next base: position 467,749 of record NZ_JAMSCK010000001.1, on the reverse strand, counting down.
ATTATTTATTTCTTTTTTAGTTCAACTCCCCTCCTATTCACAGGAAAAATCCCTACGACTTCCGGTAATAGACATGCACTTACATGCCATCCCAGTAGATATGAATGGACCTCCTCCGGTTGCTATCTGCGCGCCCCCAATAGAAATGCCTGTTTGGGATCAGAGAAAATCCTGGGGAGAAACTTTCATAGGAGGAGCAAAACAACCCAACTGTGACAATGCTATATGGAGTCCGGAAACAAATGAAGAACTAATCAACCAGACGCTCAGTGCATTAAAGGAACATAATATATATGGCATCACCAGTGGCCCTTTCCTTGAAAGCTACTTAAGCAGTGACCGGATAATCCCTTCACTTTTTTTTGAGATCAAGGACGGCATCACTCCGGAAACAGTGAGAGATGAATTATCTTCCGGAAAATACAGAGTTCTGGGTGAAGTCATTATTCAGTACAAGGGAATCTCTCCCAGTGACCCGGAATTTGAGCCCTATGCGGCAATTGCCGAAGAACTGGATATTCCGGTAGGGATTCACATGGGACCTGGCCCACCGGGAGCAGGCTATCTTCCACCCTTTGCAGGTTACAGGGCAAAACTTGACAGCCCACTGCTCATTGAAGATCTCTTAATCAAACATCCCAACCTTCGTGTTTACATCATGCACGCCGGATGGCCGTTAATAGATGACATGATAGCCCTGTTATACAGCTACCCGCAGGTTTATGTTGGGATTGGGGTAATCAATTACGCAATTCCACGTAAAGAGTTTCATTATTACCTAAAACGCATTGTGGATGCTGGATTCGGAAAAAGAGTGATGTTCGGTTCAGATCAGATGGTTTGGCCAGATGCAATTGGCCGGGGGATAGAGTCAATAGAAAATGCTGATTTTTTAACTGAAGAACAAAAAAGAGATATTCTATATAATAATGCCGCCAGATTTCTTCGCCTAAGCGAGGAGGAAAAGAAGACACATTTTGAAGGAACTATAGAACATGTAGATGATTAAAATAAAAAAAGCCATTCTCTCGAATGGCTTTTTTTATTTTTCACAAATCCTGATTACGCCTTGAAAAGTGGCAAGCCATGCATCATGGAATTCACCTCTTTTCTTACCGCTTCAATTTCAGAATCATTATCAATATTAGTAATTACGCGATCTATCAACTCCACGATCTTCGCCATATCTTTCTCTTCAAGACCACGGGTGGTAACGGCCGGAGTTCCAATTCTTATTCCTGAAGTCACAAATGGCGACTTATCATCAAACGGAACCATGTTCTTATTAACGGTAATATCGGCTTTTCCAAGAGCTTCTTCTGCATCCTTTCCGCTTACATCCTTATTTCTAAGATCTATAAGCATCATATGGTTATCGGTTCCTCCGGATATTACTCCATAGCCTTTACTTACAAATGCTTCGGCCATTTTCTCGGCATTCTTCTTCACTCTTACCATGTAATGAAGGAAATCATCGGTCAGTGCTTCACCAAAGGCTACCGCCTTAGCAGCGATAATATGCTCCAAAGGCCCACCCTGGTTACCAGGGAAAATTCCTGAATTAAGCATAGCTGACATTTTCTTCAATTTTCCATTCTTAAGTTTCTCACCAAATGGATTATCAAAATCTTTACCCATAATAATAATCCCTCCACGTGGACCTCTCAGGGTCTTATGCGTTGTTGAGGTCACAATATGACAGTGAGGAACAGGATCGCTTATCAATCCCTTGGCAATTAGTCCAGCCGGATGTGCAATATCAGCGAATAAAATAGCACCAACGCTATCGGCTATTTCTCTGAATCTTTTATAATCGATCTCCCTTGAATAGGCCGAAGCTCCGGCGATGATCATTTTAGGCTTTTCCTTCTCCGCAATTTTCGCCACTTCATCATAATCTATTCTTCCGGTTTCCTTATCAACACCATAAAATACCGGTTGATAAAGTTTACCTGAAAAGTTCACAGGGGAACCATGAGTTAAATGTCCACCATGGGCAAGGTCAAAACCAAGGAATTTATCTCCCGGTTTCATACAAGAGGCATACACGGCCGTATTGGCCTGGGAACCGGAATGAGGCTGCACGTTGGCATACTCGGCATTGAATAATTCCTTCAGGCGGTCTATCGCAAGCTGCTCAACCTGGTCTACCACCTCACATCCACCATAGTATCTTTTCCCGGGGTATCCTTCAGCATATTTATTTGTAAGAACAGATCCTGCTGCTTCCAGCACTGCATCACTTACAAAATTTTCACTTGCAATAAGTTCCAAACCGTTTAACTGTCGCTCTTTTTCTTTTGCTATTAAATCAAATAGTTGGGTGTCTCGTTGCATCACAATTTTTTACGTTAAATATTCGGTAAAAGTAACAAATACATTCGGTTAATTACAGGAAAATAATATATTTGAATCACTAGATTTTAACAAAAAACCAACACTTTTTATGTCAATTAGTGCTAACGATCCAAAAAGAAAAACCTGGCTGGATATCCCTAAGGATACCGATTTTCCTATTCAGAATATCCCCTTCGGGGTATTTCTTACCCGAGACGATGTGATTACCATCGGGACCAGAATAGGAGATTATGCGATAGACCTTGGAGCCTTACACCAACTCGGTTATTTTCAAGGGATCCCTTTAACTGACGATATTTTCTTACAGGATACTTTAAATGATTTTATTTCTGATGGCAAAAAGACCTGGCGCCTGGTAAGGAACAGGATCGCCGAGATCTTTGATGCCAACAATACCAAATTAAAGGACAATCAGGACCATCGAAATACAGTACTTTTCACTCTTGATGAGATCGAGATGCAAATGCCGGTACAGGTGGGAGACTATACCGATTTCTATTCATCCAAAGAGCATGCGACCAATATTGGAACTATGTTCAGGGATCCTGATAATGCCTTGTTACCAAACTGGCTTCATATTCCTGTGGGATACCACGGTAGAAGCTCTTCTATAATTCCGTCCGGAATTCCGGTTCACCGACCACAAGGTCAAACAAAACCGGCAGATTCTGACACCCCTGTTTTTGGGCCTTCCCAAAGAGTTGATTTTGAGCTGGAAATGGCCTTTATAACCACAGACGCTAATCATCTTGGGGAGCCAATCCCGGTAGATGAAGCTGAAGATTATATATTTGGTATGGTCCTGTTCAATGACTGGAGTGCCCGCGATATTCAAAAATGGGAATATGTACCTTTAGGCCCATTCCTGGCTAAGAACTTTGCTTCTTCCATCTCTCCATGGATAGTAACCATGGATGCTTTAGAACCATTTAGAACGGCAAGTCCGAAACCAGAAAAAGAATTACTTCCTTATTTAAAATATTCAGGAGATAAGAGTTTTGATATTAATCTGGAGGTATTCCTTCAGCCTGAAGGAGGTGAAGAAAACTCACTTTCAAAATCAAACTTCAAATATCTATACTGGAACATGAGTCAGCAACTGGCTCACCACACCGTGAATGGTTGCCCGGTAAATTCTGGGGACATGATGGCTTCCGGAACGATCTCTGGCTCTTCCGAAGACTCTTTTGGCTCAATGCTCGAACTCACCTGGGGCGGCAGCAAGCCTATTAAGTTAAAAGATGGATCTGAACGTAAGTTCATTGAGGATAATGATACGGTGATCATGAGAGGATTTTGCCAGAACGGAAATTCCAGGATTGGTTTTGGAGAGGTAAGATCAAAACTCCTTCCTGTCTATAAACCAAAAAAGAAATAAACTGTTCCAAACTATAAAAAGCCCCTTAGAGCAAGGGGCTTTTTAATTATTTCAAATTCTTATTTATATTCTTACAACGCTAATTGTGCTTTTCTTTTTCTGAGGAATTATTCTTTTTATTCTTCTCTTTTTGTTCCATATCCATAAATTCTCTCTTTTGTCTTTTAGGATCAGAATTTTGGATATCCTTTTTTAATTCTTCTTTCTCTTTATCATTCAACTTCATAATTACTGCATTTTTATTTCGAACAAAAATTAAAAAAGATCGGGTAAAAAATTAAGGCTCTTAATAGAGTTTAACAGCAGTCCTTAAAAAGTTGATAAACCGGTATTAATTTACCAACTCCTTTAATTTGTTAGCAGAAATTCCCTGATGAGAAGAATGATGCACCACTTCCCTGTTCTTTAATACTATCAATTGCGGACTTTCATGTCTTACGTTAAACCGCTCAGCGATCTCATTAGAGATTTCCCTGTAGTTGATCAGATCCAGGAAATAAAGATCTATAGGTTCATTTTCCTCAAGCTCATAATCAGATTCAAACATTCTTAGAACCATCCGGCTTACACCACATCTTGTTGAATGCTTCAGAATGGCCACCGTCTTTTCCTCAGAGCTTTCCTCGATCTTATCCAGCTGCTCCATCGTATTTAGGTCGATCCAGGGCGTTTTAGATTCTTGCTTTTTTGTTTCCTTCTTATCTGAAGTAAATAATTTATTCAATATTCCCATAACATGCTTTTGTGCAAAAGTAATTCTAAGTAACTTTAATAGAGAAAATAAGAAATAAATTTTTAAAACACCCTAGTATAACTGCCGTTTTGTCTTTATTTTTTCATCAATACATGTCATTTTGACGCTTATTTTTAATGGTACATCTATTGACATATGAATCTCAAAAAATAAGAAGAGATGAACTTTAATAATTTTACCATAAAATCCCAGGAGGCCATTCAGCAGGCTCAGCAGCTTGCCCAGGAAATGGGCCATCAGCAAATTGAGAACGAACATATTTTCAAAGCCATAATGATGGTAGACGAAAATGTGACTCCCTTTTTGCTGAAAAAACTGAACATTAACGTTAATCTGTTTACACAGATACTCGATAAAAGTCTCGAAAGTTTTCCCAAAGTAAGCGGAGGCGATATTATGCTTTCCCGCGAGGCAGGAAAAATGGTGAACGAAGCTTCTTCCATTGCTAAAAAAATGAATGATGAATATGTCTCTATAGAACATCTTGTTCTTGCCATATTCAAATCTTCCAGCAAGGTCGCCCAGATGCTCAAGGATCAGGGAGCAACCGAAAAAGGCCTTAAAGCAGCCATTGAAGAACTACGGCAGGGAGACCGTGTAACTTCACAGAGCCAGGAAGACACCTATAATTCACTTGAAAAATATTCCAGGAACCTGAACAGGCTTGCCGAAGAAGGCAAGCTGGATCCGGTTATTGGACGGGATGAAGAAATTAGAAGAATACTTCAGATCCTTTCCCGCAGAACCAAAAACAACCCGATGCTGGTAGGTGAACCGGGTACAGGTAAAACCGCAATTGCCGAAGGCCTGGCGCATCGTATAGTTGATGGTGATGTTCCTGAAAACCTTAAGGATAAGCGCATCTATTCTCTTGATATGGGTGCTCTAATCGCGGGAGCTAAATATAAAGGTGAATTCGAAGAAAGACTTAAAGCGGTGATCAAGGAAGTTACTTCCAGTGACGGAAATATTGTCCTTTTCATTGATGAGATCCACACACTTGTGGGTGCCGGAGGTGGCCAGGGTGCCATGGATGCAGCCAACATTTTAAAACCTGCCCTTGCCCGCGGTGAACTAAGAGCAATAGGAGCCACCACTCTCGATGAATACCAGAAATACTTTGAAAAGGATAAAGCCCTGGAACGTAGATTTCAAAAGGTAAACGTAGAGGAACCGGATACCGAAAGTGCGATTTCCATCCTTCGTGGGATCAAGGAGAAATATGAAACCCACCATAAGGTAAGGATTAAGGATGAGGCAATTATCGCTGCTGTAGAATTATCTCAGCGATATATAACCAACCGTTTCCTACCAGATAAGGCTATCGACCTTATGGATGAAGCCGCGTCTAAACTAAGAATGGAGATCAACTCCAAACCTGAAGAACTGGATGTTCTGGACAGGAAAATCATGCAGCTGGAAATTGAGATCGAGGCCATTAAAAGAGAAAAAGATGAAGCTAAGCTCAAATCACTTAGAGCAGACCTTGCAAATCTAAAAGAAGAACGTAACGATCTTCATGCAAGATGGATGAGCGAGAAAGAGATCGTGGATAATATTCAGAACCTGAAATCCGAAATTGAGGATTACAAACTGGAAGCTGAAAGAGCCGAACGAGAGGGCGACTACGGAAAAGTAGCTGAAATCCGGTACGGAAAAATTAAGGAAGCTCAGGAAAGACTGGAAAAACTTCAGCAGAAAGTAACCGAAAACCAGAATGAAAAATCGCTGATTCAGGAAGAGGTTACCAATGAAGATATTGCGGAAGTGGTAGCGAAATGGACGGGAATTCCTGTTACCAAAATGCTTCAAAGTGAGCGTGAAAAACTGCTTAAACTGGAAGATGATATTCATAAACGTGTGGTCGGCCAGGATGAAGCAATTGTTGCCGTAAGTGACGCTATTCGTAGAAGCCGTGCCGGACTTCAGGATCAGAACAGGCCTGTTGGATCATTCCTGTTCCTAGGTACTACCGGAGTTGGTAAGACGGAATTAGCAAAGGCCCTGGCAGAGTATCTTTTCGATGACGAATCGGCCATGACGCGTATCGATATGAGTGAATACCAGGAAAGGCATTCGGTAAGCCGACTTGTAGGAGCACCTCCGGGATATGTGGGTTATGACGAAGGAGGACAGTTAACCGAAGCAGTCAGGAGGAAACCATATTCTGTAGTCTTGCTGGATGAGATTGAAAAAGCGCATCCCGATACATTTAATATTCTTTTACAGGTACTGGACGAAGGTAGACTTACAGATAATAAGGGACGTCTTGCCGATTTCAAGAACACCATCATTATTATGACCTCCAATATGGGAAGCCATATCATTCAGGAGAAATTTGAGAATATCAAGGATCTGGATACAGCCATGGAAGCCGCTAAGACAGAAGTTCTCGGCTTGCTAAAACAAAGTGTAAGACCGGAATTCCTGAACAGGATAGATGATATTGTAATGTTTAGTCCGTTGACTCAGAAAGATATCAGGCAGATTGTAGGACTTCAACTAAAAGGAGTTAAGAAAATGCTTAGTAAACAGAATATCGTTTTGGATGCCACGGAAGAAGCTATCAGCTATCTTGGAGAGAAAGGTTTTGATCCTCAGTATGGTGCCAGACCCGTAAAAAGGGTTGTACAAAGAGAGGTATTGAATAAACTTTCCAAAGAAATTCTTGCAGGTAAGATAAGTACAGACAGTATAATTTTGCTTGATGAATTTGATGGACAACTGGTCTTTAGGAATCAGGAAGAACTCGCCGGAAAGGACGACGAAAAGTAATAACCAATAAAAAAGGCGGTAGAGTGATCTACCGCCTTTTTCATTCTCTAATTCATCAATCATCACCATCTATCTATTTCTGCTTTTAATTCTTCTTTGGATCTTCCGGTTTTCTCCTGCAAACGACCAAGCATTTCGTCAAATTTGCCTTCTGAAAAGGTCACATCATCATCGGTTAGTCTTCCATACTTCTGCTTAAACTCTCCTCTGATCTGTTTCCATTTTCCTTCTAACTGATCCTCATTCATAATATATTGGTTTTAGGTGTTAATAGTTTAAAGATATTTATTAAACATTTTTTACCCTCCTAATAAACTCACATTTTTATCTTAAACATTTGTTATTTTTGACCACCTAAAATCACCCAATGAAGAAATTCCTTCTCCTAAGCCTTAGTTCATTCATTTTAACCAGTTGTGCGGTAAGCAGAAAGATCGAAAACCAGAATATTGAAGTTGCTTTTCTGGACGAATATGTACTGGACAAAAACCTTCAATTTAAAGACACTGAAATAGGTGGAATTTCCGGGATTGATTTCAAAAATGGATATTATTTCCTCGTCAGTGATCAGGCTTCAAATCCAAGGATCTACAAAACGAAGATCGAAATTCAGAACAATTCATTTGATACCATTTATATAGAGGACCTTTTAAAGATCGATAAGACAAAAGAGTTTTCAGAGATCGTACTGGACCTGGAAGCGATTCGGCTAGATTCCCAAAGTAACGAGATACTCGTTACCAGTGAAGGGAGTATTGATGAAAAAAGAGACCCGGGTATTTTTCGTCTTAATGAGAACGGAAAAATACTGGAATCTTTCAGTATTCCGGAGTATTTCCAGGCTAGCGGAGAACAAAAACCAAGGCATAATGGAGTCTTCGAAGGTTTAACCGAAACTTTCGACAAGTCAGGATTTTGGGTAGCGACTGAGCTACCTCTGGAACGAGACGGCGCAAAACCTAAAATATATCCAACAAGGTCCCATATCAGGCTCACCAAATTCGATAAACATACAGGAGAGCCCATTAAACAATACGCCTATAAACTCGATGGTATTTCAAAGCTACCTATCAATTATTTTGCGGTAAATGGAGTAACTGAAATTCTTGAATATGCCCCAGACAGGTTCCTCGTGCTTGAAAGAGCTTTTTCTGCCGGATATGGCTCTCATGGCAATACAGTAAAGATCTTTGATGTCGACGCTTCAAAAGCGACCAATACTCTGAATTTTGAAAACCTTAAAAAAGCAGATTATCAGAAGGTTAAGAAAAGTCTGATCTTCAATTTTAAATCGGTAGAAGATCAGCTGACTGATGAGATCATAGACAATATAGAAGGCATGTGCTTTGGACCGGAATTAAGTAATGGAAAGAAGTCTCTTATCCTGGTGGCAGATAATAATTTTAATACTTATGTAAAACAGCTCAACCAGTTCATTTTGCTGGCGATAGACTTCAAAAAATAGTGGTCTGTAACACTTCAGCAAAAATGACGTCAAACTAAAAATATACAGATCATGGCAAATATCCTAATTCTTTTTACTTCCTTAATTTTAAGTATTGGTAATCCTTCAGCAAAAATGAAAGAAAAGCTACAGGAAAATAAAGTCACTACTTATTATCTTATAAGGCATGCTGAAAAAGACAGGACACAGGCAGGTAACCGTGATCCCCTATTAAATGAGCAAGGCCAGAAAAGGGCTCAGAAATGGGCAGAAGTAATGAAAGATGTAGATTTTGATGCCATTTACAGCACGAATTACAAAAGAACCATAGAAACTGCAAAACCGCTGGCAAAGCTTAAAGAGCTTGAAGTTCTCAATTACGATCCAAGGAATTTATACAATGAGGATTTTAAAAAGGCTACTTCAGGAAAAACCGTGCTTGTGGTGGGTCACAGTAACACCACACCTCATTTTGCAAATGCCATCCTGGGAGAAAAAAGATACCAGGATATCGACGATAAAGAAAATGGAGCTTTATTCATCGTTCAGGTACAACCAGACGGATCGGCTACCTGCCAGGTTCTTTATATCAACTAAAAGATCAGGAACCTAAAGTAACCTCAACATCTTCGGTCTCGATCACAGAAAGAAGCTCCAGTTCCCGTGCTTCAAATAAACTATCCAGCTCTGACAATGGGGTGGAAAGATCTTCATATTTGTAGTTTTGATAATCCACAAACCTGATCCCCTTTATGATACGAGGATTATAAGCTTTTCTAAACCTTATCCCTCCATCATTGGTCTCAAAATTATAGGCCAGGTAATCTACCTTAAAGGTTTGTGTATCTATCCAGTATAGATATTCATCCTCGTGATCGGTTCCACCTCCATTTTGCGAAAAGGTCACCTTTACTTCGTAATATTCCCTTTCTCCTATGCTGTCCTTACCAACAAGCTTTTTATTCGCTGCAGGAGCATTAAGGCCAAAAGGAAGATGAACAAAATAATGAACAGAGTTCACCGAATTTCCAATAGGTGTCTTTAAGGAATCGGGAAGTTGTATAGCAGAATCATTTACATATCGTTCAAGTCCTTCATTATCCAGAATATCACGAATCTCATTTCCGGTAGAGTCGGTCATGATCCTTTCAAGTTGAAACTTTCCTCCTTCACGTTTGCTCCGGTACTTTCTTTTCCTGAAAACAAAATCGATTTCAGCATTATTATAGCGATCCCCCCCGGCATTTTCAATTGCCTTATCCACTATTTCATCTGCCGTAAGGTCTCCACTGTTATCAGCACAGGAGACTAACAGAAATGCAAATAATAATATTATAACATATTTCATAAGAGGCGATTTTAAAGGCGTACAAATATAATTATTTGCTCAGAAATTACACAGGCCTAATTTTAAAATCGCTTTAGTATGAAATTAGCTTAAAGCTTGTATTTTTGTGCTATATGAAGAATTCTATCAACATTAAAAACCGTAAGGCAAAGTTCAATTATGAATTCCTGGACAAGTACGTTGCCGGAATTAAACTGGCAGGGACCGAGATAAAGGCCATACGGGAAGGAAAGGCTAGTATTGCTGAAAGCTTTTGTGAATTCAATAATCATGAGCTTTTTGTGATAAATATGCATGTTGAAGAATATTCCCACGCCACACACTTTAACCATGACCCCAAGAGCGAGCGAAAACTTTTGCTACAGCGCAGGGAGCTTAGAAAACTTGAAAAAGAAGTAACGAATTCAGGTTTAACCATTATTCCGCTTAGATTGTTCATCAATGACCGCGGACTTGCGAAACTACAGATAGCCCTTGCCAAGGGTAAAAAGTTATACGATAAAAGGGAAACCATTAAAGACCGGGAAAACAAGCGCCGTTTAGATCGTATCCAAAAGGATTATCGATAATTTACCTTATCTTTTCGTTCATTCTAAACCCCTGATTGAATGCTAAAAAAGCTACTTAGCCTGATTCTCTTTTTTGCGGTTTTCCAGGTGCATTCCCAAATATCTGGCCTGGTAAAGGATGAGAACGGTACTCCCCTTCCCTATGTGAATATTTATACCGAATCGGGATCTACCGGCACCACTACTAACGAAGAAGGAATCTATGAACTGAAAATCAACCAGGAAGGCACTTATACCCTGGTCTATCAGTTCCTGGGATATAAAACTCAAAGGAAAAGGGTAGAGTTCATAGGCTCTCCTCTGAAAATTGATATTAGCCTTATCCCTGAAAGTACTACACTGGATGAAGTGAGTGTAAATAGTGGTGAAAATCCAGCCAACAGGATCATAAGGAATGTAATTGAGAACCGGCAGGCTAATTCCGAAAAACTTGAATCTTTTACTGCCGATTTCTACTCTCGCGGTCTCTGGCGTATTAAAAATGCTCCCGAAAAGATACTTGGCCAGGACGTGGGGGACCTTGGAGGCGGACTGGACTCTACCAGAAGTGGGATTGTTTATCTTAGTGAAACAATCTCGAAGATCGCTTATCAAAAACCGGATGACTTTAAAGAAAAAATTATCGCCTCAAAAGTAAGTGGAGATGATAATGGTTTTAGCCTGAATTCGGCTCAGGAAGCTTATTTTTCTTTTTACGAAAACACCCTGGATATTAACAGCGAGATCATCTCCCCTATTGCCGATTATGCCTTTAACTACTACCGCTATAATCTGGAAGGCAGTTTTTTTGACGATAAGGGCAAAATGATCAACAAGATTATGGTAACCCCAAAAAGAGAGAACGACCGGGTGTTTTCTGGTTATATCTATATAGTTGAAGACCTCTGGCAGATCTATGGCATTGAGCTTACCACTACTGGCCAGGCCGTTCAGGTCCCCCCGATAGAAGAATTAATATTTAAGCAGAATTATAAATATTCTGAAGAAAACGATCGCTATATCCAGATCTCCCAAAGCGTTGATTTCAGTTTTAAGATATTTGGCTTTGGTGGCGACGGAAGATTCACGGCGGTGTACAGTAATTACAATTTCAATCCTAATTTTGACAGAGGCACATTTGGCCCTGAGATCCTGAGTTTTGCCAGCGAGGCCAACAAAAAGGATTCTTTATACTGGGAAGAAGTAAGACCAGTACCGCTTACTACGGAAGAGATTAGGGATTATATTAGAAAAGATAGTATTCAGCAGGTTAGAAACACTAAAAAATACCAGGATTCGGTAGATGCCGCAAACAATAAATTTGAGTTGACAGATATCCTGTTTGGATATACTTACCGAAATTCATGGAAAGACCGAAGCTTTAGCATCAGTGCACCCATCACAGGGGTAGCATTTAATACGGTGCAGGGATGGAATATCGACCTGGATGTTGACTACACTCAACGAACCGGTGACGACCAGGAGAATTACTGGAAGTTCTACTCCAACCTCAACTATGGTTTTAGTGAAGAACGTTTCAGGTTAAGTGGAGGTTTCGAAAAGAAATTCAACAATTTCACACGGCCATATCTTAGGATAGAAGGTGGGATCGCAGCAGAACAAATAAATAACCGGGAACCTATTTCTACGATCCTAAATGATATTACCACCATTTTCTTTGAAAGGAACTATCTGAAGTTATACGAAAAAAGCTATGCTTCTATTGGTTACGGACAGGAGGTGCTTAACGGCCTGCGTTTATTTGGTAAATTTAGCTGGGAAAACAGGCAGGCACTGATAAACCACACCGATCATGTTTTTGTTGAATGGGGCGATAGAACCTACACTTCTAACAATCCATTAGAACCACAGAATTTCGGGAGCCTCCCATTTGAAGAACATTCCCTGGCAAAATTCGGCTTTGTTGCGGATATCACCTTTGGCCAAAAATATATGAGCTATCCAAATGGTCGCTACCGGGTTTATGAATCAAAATTTCCCAATCTTAAATTAGGCCTGGAAAAAGGATTTGGAGGCAGTGATGAAAAATACAATTTCGACCAGTTTAAGGCTGAAATAAGTCAGACCTTAGGACTTGGCAACAAAGGGGAATTCAGGTATCTCATAAATGGTGGGATCTTTTCCAACGCTGAAGATATAAGCCTGGTAGACTACCGGCATTTTGATGCCAACCAAACCAGGATAGGTTTTGGCAGTTATGTAGGAAAGTTCAATTTAATGCCCTATTACAGCTTCAGCACCAATCAGAATTATGCCGAGCTGCATGCCGAACACGACTTCCAGGGCTGGGTTTTGGGAAAACTGCCATTGATCAACAAACTTAATTTCAACCTTATTCTTGGAGCTCACAGGCTTACTTCTGAAGGAAGAAATCCATATTCAGAATATTCAATAGGAATAGACAATCTTGGCTTTGGCAAATACAGGATATTGAGACTTGATTATGTGGTTTCAGAATTTGGCGGAGAACGGGAAGGTGCTTTTATCTTCGGACTCAAATTCTAGAATAAAAAAAGCCGAAATCAAAATTTCGGCTTTTATATTTTTCGTTTTGAGGAGCTCACTATTCCTCTTCCTTCTTAGAGTCTTCTTTTTCTTCTTTCGAAAAATCAGTAAAACCGTTCTTGATCAAGATATTATACCACTGTACGATTTTCTTCATATCGCTGGCATAAACCCTGTCTTCATCATAATCTGGCAGTATCTCAGAGAAGAAATCTTCAAGCTCTTTCTTGGAAGATTTATGACTTATAGTCTCCTCTCCATTCTCCTTCTCCTTAATTTTTTCAAAAACTTCGCCCAGAGGAATCTCTTCGGTATAGGTATATATAGCAATTTCACTCAGGATACTCACATTGTGACGCATATTCACCGCGATCTTCTTTCCGTCAAGTAAAGATTTAGCAATAAACCCACCTCTTGTTTGTGCAGTAAGCTCATATAAACCGGGTTTTCCCGAAATAGCCAGAATTTTATCTAATCCCATAGTATTTTTTTATTTAGATTGGCAAATATCATTTCCCTGAATTAATTATCAAAACCCTTAACGAGCTTTTTTTGCCAGAGGAAAACGCATTTTATAATCTACCTGGACTTTGCCTTTAGAAATATTTGCCAGCTTGCTTTTTATAAGTCTCTTTTTCAGGCTTGAAAGTTTATCGGTGAAGAGAATACCTTCAATATGGTCATATTCATGCTGAATTACCCTTGCTGCCAGTCCTGAATATTTTTCGGTGTGCTTTTCGAAATTTTCATCATAATACTCTATGGTGATATCAGGCTGACGGAATACATCTTCCCTGATCTCCGGGATACTCAGGCAACCTTCACTAAATGCCCATTCTTCACCTTCTTCTTCAATGATCTGAGGATTGATGAAAACCTTTCGCATATTTTTTAACTCTTCCTGTTCTTTTTCATCCATCTCTTCATCTTCAGCAAAAGGTGCGGGATCTATAAGAAACAACCTGATTGGTAATCCAACCTGAGGGGCAGCCAGTCCGACACCATAAGCATTGTACATTGTATCCCACATATTGTCTATCAATTCCTCAAGTTTGGGATAATCCTTATCTATCTCTTTTGCCTTTTTCTTCAGCACCGGATCTCCATATGCTACAATTGGTAAAATCATTTTATATCAGTTTTCAGCTTAAAGCATTAAGCTTAAAGCTTTTTATTACTCGTAAAGCCAGGTTTGCAATATTATTGTTGCACTAATCTCATCAACCAGGGCTTTATCTCTTCTTTTTTTCTTTTTTAGACCGCTATCGATCATACTCTGAACGGCCATTTTACTTGTAAAACGCTCATCCACCCTTTCCACAGGCATACCAGGAAATTTTTCAGAAAACTTCTTTAAAAATTCCTGGATATATGATTCACTCCGGGAAGGTGAATCGTCCATTCTCTTTGGTTCACCGACCAAAACACGTTCCACTTTTTCATTTTTAAAATAATCTTCCAGGAAACTTATAAGCTCAGGGGTTTGAACAGTAGTAAGCCCCGATGCGATCATTTTGAGCTCATCGGTAACGGCGATTCCCGTTCTCTTTGTTCCGTAATCCAGTGCTAGAATCCTGGCCATTTCAAAAATTTACGCAAAGGTAAGGTTTATATCGGTTTGTCCATAAATATTGTCTTATAGCTGTTATATTTGAAAAAAAATTGAAAATGGACCAATTACAAGCGAAAATTGAAAATGCCTGGGAGAACAGGGACTTATTAAAAGATTCAGAAACCACCGATGCTATCAGAAAAGTGATCGACCTTCTTGATAAAGGTGAATTGCGCGTCGCTGAACCAACTGCGGATGGCTGGCAGGTGAACGAATGGGTTAAGAAAGCGGTAGTACTTTATTTCCCCATTCAGAAAATGGAAACGCTGGAAGCCGGAATTTTTGAGTATCATGATAAGATCCCTTTAAAGAAAGGATATAAGGAGAAAGGAATTCGTGTAGTGCCAAATGCCGTTGCGCGACATGGTGCTTATATCTCTTCTGGCGTGATCATGATGCCGAGTTATGTAAATATTGGTGCCTATGTTAACGAAGGTACCATGGTAGATACCTGGGCAACCGTGGGAAGCTGCGCGCAGATCGGTAAAAATGTACATTTAAGTGGAGGTGTTGGAATTGGCGGCGTACTTGAACCTCTACAGGCGGCACCTGTAATCATTGAAGACAATGCGTTTCTGGGATCCAGAAGTATCGTGGTTGAAGGAATCAGGGTAGAAAAAGAAGCTGTCTTGGGAGCAAATGTAGTGCTTACCGCATCTACCAAGATCATTGATGTGACAGGTGATGAACCTAAAGAATTTAAGGGTTATGTCCCATCGCGATCGGTGGTTATCCCAGGAAGCTATACCAAAAAATTCCCTGCAGGAGAATTTCAGGTTCCCTGTGCCCTGATCATAGGTAAACGTAAGGAAAGCACTAACAAGAAGACATCATTGAACGATGCGCTACGCGAATATAATGTAGCTGTTTAAAAACGAGATCGGTCTCTTTGGATATATCAGTCATAATAGTCAACTACAGATCATGGGATTCTTTAAAGGAATGTTTAGACTCCTTCAAGGAAATTGATGCTAAAAGCTATTCCTTTGAAATAATAGTAGTTGACAATGATTCAGCTGATGGAAAGCTGGAAGATTTTGAAAGTAAATATCCGGAAGTAAACTTCATAAAGAATTCTGGCAACAATGGTTTTGCCAATGGATGTAATACGGGAGCTTCCCATGCAAAGGGAAGCTTCTTCCTTTTCCTGAATCCTGACACAAAGATTGAAGAAGGAGTATTACAGGAATTACACCTTACTTATATAGACAATCCTGAAATAGCCATCCTCTCCTGTTTGCAGGTAAATGAAGTCGGTAATTACTATAAACAGAAGAACTCATTTCCTTCTTTCTCCAGATTCTTTGGACTGACAAGAGCAGCTTACCGGCTGTTCAACAAAAAAGCTATCGAGAAAAAGTTCGAATTGAAGAAAAACATTTTTTATCCGGATTGGGTAACGGGAGCCGTTGTTTTTATCTCAAAAGAATGGTTTGAAAAGATAAATGGGTGGAACGAAGATTACTGGATGTATCTTGAAGATGTTGATCTCTGTAAAAAAGCGGTCTCTTTTGGAGGGCAAGTGGCCGTAACTACCGAAGCCACCATTTTTCATAAACACGGTGGTGCCTCCAGGACCAATTACAGGACGAAGGCCATTACAAAGGGGGAAGTAATCATCTCAAAACATGTCTATATTTCCAATCATTTTTCAGGAATTAAAGGTGCACTATTACATCTGCTTTTGATCCTCGGGGTATTATCTGAAAAGATCATATTATCGATTTTACTTCTCTTATTTGTTCCATCAAAGGCAAAACTGAACTTTTTCATCTTAAAAAAACTTTTTGCTTATTATTCTAAT
This sequence comes from Gramella jeungdoensis, assembly GCF_023805255.1. Taxonomy (GTDB): domain Bacteria; phylum Bacteroidota; class Bacteroidia; order Flavobacteriales; family Flavobacteriaceae; genus Christiangramia; species Christiangramia jeungdoensis. The sequence continues at coordinate 451,202 of NZ_JAMSCK010000001.1, read as the reverse complement.
GTGATAAGCAATAACACCTGGCTTAGCAAACGATCTGTGAATTATCAAAAATCATGAAATCTTGAAGATACTGGTAATACAACAGAAAATGATAGGCGATGTCCTTGTAAGCAGCATTCTTGTTAGCAATCTTCGACAAGCATATCCAAACGCACAGATCGATTATATGGTTTATGAATCCACTACTCCTGTGCTTCAGGGAAATAAGGATTTTGACAATCTGATACTTTTTAAACCAGAACATCGCAAAAATAAAATGGCTTTTTTCAGACTACTGAAAGCTATCAGAAAAGAAAATTATGATGTAGTTATTGATGCTTATGCGAAACTGGAAAGTTATCTTATCAGTACATTTTCCGGAGCTGGAAAAAGGATCACTTATAAAAAGACTATCACCGATATTTTATATACCGATACGGTTGAAAGGGAAGATAATCCCGATTCAGAAATTGGTTTGATTATTGAACATAGGCTTGCTTTACTTAAACCTCTCAATCTTAATGTAGAACTTGAAACCAGGCCAAAACTTCAGGTTACGGAAGAGGAAAAAAACTATGCCAGGGAATTGTTTAAGAAAAATGGAATAGACAATTCCAAAATGACCATTATGCTTAGCATAATTGGTAGTATGGATACGAAGACCTACCCTTTTGAGTATATGTCGCAATTAATAGATCATATTGCGAGCAAGGGAGAAATGAATCTTCTCTTTAATTATATCCCTTCCCAGAAAGAGCAGGCAAAGCAACTTCTATCCATGTGCAAAGAAAGTACTAGGGAAAAGGTATATTTTGATGTTCTAGGTAAAAGTCTTCGGGAATTCATCGCCATTATGAACCAGTGCGATATGATAATTGGCAATGATGGAGGTGCGATCAATATGGCGAAAGCTCTGGGTAAACCATCGTTCATTCTATTCTCTCCATGGATCGATAAAAAAGGATGGGCTACTTTTGAGGATGGAGTGAATAATATTTCTTTGCATTTGAAAGACTTCAGGGCGGAAGCGTTCGAGAACAAGTCTGCTTCAGAAATTAAAAAAGAAACTTTTGAATTATACAGGCAGTTCACTCCCGAACTCATAATCCCCGCACTCTCAGAGTTTTTAAAAACTCATCTAAAGACCTAGCTCTTTCCAGGCTTTAATAAGCTTTTTATCTTCTGTTTCTTCCAGTATTTTTTCTGAAACCTGTCTGTAAAAAACCACATTTTCGCGAAAACCTCCGAAGATGGCCTCTCGATAAGCTTAGCATATTCATCGGCCATTACCTCCACCATTTCACGCTTTGGTGTAAGCCGGGAAAAATTCAGATATCGTTCAGTATCGGTAAGTTCTTTGAAAACCATTCGATTCAGGTCCACCAGATAGAAGTCATAATCGCCATTATTTCGCCGGACAAGGGTATTCCCGGGCGAATGATCCAGAAATAGAATATCATTTTCGTGCAACGAATACGTGAAGCGTGTAAAGGCACGAAGTATTTCTTCGTGCTCGGGCAAATCAGGATCGTCTACCAGTTCACGAAAAGTCAGATCGTAGTCTACCTGTTGGCTTACATAAAAGCTCCTTTTAAATGCCAAAGCTGAAGTTTCTTCAAAATAGGCTATGGGATCTGGGGTCCCTATTCCTTTTTCCTTTAAAATACTGGCATATATAAATGATCTTTCGGCCTTGGATTTCCTGAAAAAGCGGTAGGCTATCTTATTGACAAGGTTGGGAATCCTGAAAGATTTAATATTGATTTTGATACCATTAACCTCAAAGGTTTTGATCATATTTCTCCCATCATAAAGGATCTCACCTTCTGAATGGAAGTTTTCAACACACTGTAAAATCCTCTCTTTCTGAGACTCGTAAGCCTGATTCCACTTAGCTTTCATACTGCAAATCTACTATAAATGGAATTATGGAAAGTTTAATTGTAAAAAGAAATAAAAGAAAGTGTTTACAAAGATTATTTCTTCCAAATTAATTTTGTAAAATCACAAAATTTGAGACTTAATATATGCAGCAAAAAAAGAAAAGAATCGGTTTTTTGTACCTGGATGAAATACATCATCTTTTTCATTTTATAAGTGTTGCTGCTGAATTGGCCAAGACGGAAGATGTAGAAATCCTGACCCATCCCCGATGCGATGACCTGTTATTTGAAAGCATTGAAAAGTTAGGAGATACAAATATTAAGGTAAGGCGGCTGGAAACCAAACGCTTCAGAAGATTTACTGACAAGCTAAAAAACAGGGACTTGCCAAGAAAAGGCTTCTGGATAAAGAAACATAAGAAATACCTGCTGGAAAATTTCGATGCGCTGATCTTTACCGATTATTTTCATCACTATCTATTAAAATGGAGAACCGGAGCTTATCCCAAACTTATCAAATTTGGCCATGGTCCTCCCGGAAGGGCCTATAGTTACAATAAAGACCTGTTGGATTTTGACGCTCAATTACTATACGGGCAATTTAATTATGACCAGTTTGAGGAGATGGGAATACTGGGACCGAAACCTATGACCATTGGATATCCCAAAATTGATGTTGTGGAAAAAGATGAAAAAAAGGAGTATTTCAGCAATCAAAAACCAACGGTGATCTACAATCCCCATTTTGATCCTGAATACACTTCCTGGGATAAGGAAGGACTAAAAGTGCTCGAATACTTCTACAATCAGGATCGTTACAACCTGATCTTTGCACCTCATTTGAATCTGTTCCAGGAATTAAAGGGAAACCGAAAATTAAGTGAAATCCCCGAAAAATACTTTAAAGCCGATCACATTCTGATCGATCCTGGCAGCGTTGATAGTGTAAATATGGCCTATACCAGGTACGCAGATATCTATTTAGGTGATGTCTCCAGCCAGGTATTCGAATTTATTATCGAGCCAAGGCCCTGCATATTCCTCAATCCTAACAATTTTGATTACAAAAATGATATTTCTTTCAGATTCTGGAAATTAGGAGAAGTTATAAGTGGAGCAGAAAAACTTGACCAGGCCTTAAAGAACACACAACATAACTTTAAAGAATATAAGCCGATTCAGGAAAAAATGACCGCTGAGAATTTTTATTCAGAAAAGGGCAGTACAGCATCCGAAAGGGCTGCAAAGGCTATAAGGGATTTTCTGAATTAAGAATGTTATTTTGGAGCAGACAGATATTGATCTATTCCATTTTCGCACCGGGTTAATTTATTCTCTATGGCTTTGGCCTGGATGCCGGAATTTATCACTTCTCTTTCCCGTGATTTTTCGATATGCCAGATATGATAGACTATTCCGGCATATCGAAGTCGTCGACCATTTATCCCATTATTCAAAAGTCTTACCACCATTTCAGAATCTTCTTTCCCCCAGCCGGTCATAGCTTCGTTATAACCATTAATGGCAATAAAATCTGACCTCCAGTAGGAAATATTACAGCCTCTTACTTTTTTGCTAAGAATATCAGTTTCCTTATAAAACGAGCTTAGAAATGGAACACGAAGATTCCTGGTTCTTTTCGATATTTTCCCTGAAAAGAAGCTGAATTTTATTTTTCTTTTAGGTAAGACCTTTTCAATAGCATCCTCTTTAATATTCACCCTACTCCCAAACAGAAAATTCCCTATTTCTGCATTTTGCTTATGATCTTCTACAAAGTTCCGGTGAAGTATACAGTCTCCGTCAACCTGAATTATATAATCTGATTTGGCACCAGCTATAGCCTTGTTCAGGATTTGAGATTTCCTGAATCCTTTATCTTCCTGCCAGAAATGTTTTATTGGAAGTCCCTCCTCTTGAAACTTCTCAATAAGCTTTTTTGTTATTTCGGTAGAACCATCATCGGCGATTAAAATTTCATTAGGCATTACAGACTGATTTTTCACGCTCCTGAGAACAAGATCAAGCGCTTCGGGCCAGTTATAAGTAGAAATCAATAAGGCTACAGTCATCCCTGTTTTTCAATCATATGTGAGATAGTGGTACAAGTTCTAAACTCAGCCAAAATTAAGAATAATTATGATCATAGATGTTTTTACTGAAAATCAGGAAAAGACGAAATTCTTTAATTTCTGATATTGGCTTACTTTTGCTCTTCTTAACTTCGTGATCACATTAATGATATTGTTAATATGAAAGTTCTGCATTTATCTGCTGTAAAAACCTTTGGAGGCGGGGAGAATCATATCCTTAACCTTTGCAGAGAAATGAGTGATTTTTCAGGAGTTGAGAATTTCATATTAACGGTGAAAAACTCTACTTTTTCTAATGTTCTAAAGGATCATGATATTAGACATATCAGAGCTCCGCTGAGCATAAAATTTGACCTCCGATATTCTATTAAGATCATCAGCATCTGCAAAAAGGAAAAAATAGATCTTATCCATATTCACGATCCTACAGCTCTTACGCTGGCCGTTTCAGCAACAAAACTGGCAAAACTTCCGCCTTTTATCTTAAGTAAGAAAACTTCCTTCCCTATAAAAAACAGGAAAAGAACTTTATATAAATACAATCACCAAAACATAAAAAAAGTTCTTTGTGTATCTGAAGAAACAAAAAGGATAACCAGCGAAGGGATCAAAGATGGCTCAAAGTTAGTGACCATCTATCACGGTACAACGAACAATAAACCGGGGACCGCTCCTTTCAGGCTAAGAGAAAAACTCAATATTCCTTCAGATAAGATCATCGTTGGGACTGTAGCTAACCATATTCGCGCTAAGAACCTGGAAACATGGGTTAAGCTGATAGATCACCTTATCAATATAAAGGAACAGAAACATTTTCATTTTATTCAGATAGGTAGTTTTACCAAAAGAACGAAGATCTACACTGAAATGATCAAAGAGAAAGGACTGGAAAACGCTATAAACTTCATGGGTTTCCTGCCAAATGGCTCTGATTTTATCCCACAATTCGATATTTCTTTACTCACTTCCCAGAGTGAAGGTTTACCCCAGTTTATCTATGAAAGTTTCTATCATAAGGTTCCGGTGGTAAGCACCAATGTTGGAGGTATCCCGGAGGTCATTAAAGATTCTGAAAATGGTTTGTTAACCAATCCATACGAAATAGAGAGTTTAGCAGATAAATTGATAGCTTTGTCGCGGGACAGGGAATTACAGCAAAAGTTTGCAGAAAAGTCATATAAAATACTTGAAGAGAACTTTACAACTAGCGTAATGGCCGAAAGAACCCTGTTTGAATATAAAAATGTGCTCTATGGAAAGAATTGATCAGGAGATAAGAAATTGTCTGGAAGTAATAAAAAAAGGAGGCATTATCCTCTACCCTACAGACACTGTATGGGGAATTGGCTGTGATGCCACCAATGCAGAAGCTATTGATAAGGTCTACAAACTTAAAAAAAGAGAAGAGTCTAAAGCACTGATCTGCCTGGTTTCCAATTTCAAGATGCTAGAGCAGTATGTAGAGGACGTTCCCGAAATGGCCTATGATATCCTGAAATATGCAAAAAAACCAACCACTGTGATCTATGATAAACCCATACGCATTGCAGAAAATCTTGTTGGTGAAGATGATACACTGGGCATAAGGGTAGTTAGGGATAAATTCTGTTCTGAACTCATTAAAAAAATGCGAAGACCGCTCGTTTCTACTTCGGCAAATATAAGCGGTCAGCCTACTCCACAATCCTTCGATCAAATCTCGCCTCAAATTTTAAAAGGTGTGGACTATGTAGTAAATTTGCAGCGTTCAAAAAAAACACCTCAACCATCGGCAATCATCAAATTGAGTAACGATGGCCAGGTGAAAGTGATACGCAAATAGACAGATGCCGAAATACCACAATTACAGTAAAGCTTTACACCACCAGATTTTCAATGTTATTTCAGAAGCTGCGGATGAACTTTCTGTGGATGCCTATGTGATTGGGGGCTATGTTCGCGATCATATTCTGGAAAGAGGGGAGCCTAAAGATATCGATATTGTCGCAGTTGGCAGCGGTATCGAATTGGCTAAAAAGGTTTCTGAAAAACTTCCAAACAAACCCAAGGTTCAGGTATTCAAGAATTTTGGAACTGCAATGCTGCGGGCAGATGATCATGAAATAGAATTTGTTGGAGCAAGAAAAGAAAGCTATCGCAAAGACAGCAGGAAACCTATAGTTGAAGATGGCACACTGGAAGACGATCAAAACCGAAGGGATTTCACCATAAATGCCCTTGCTCTTAAACTGAATAAAGACGGCTTTGGTGATCTGTTAGATCCCTTCAATGGTTATGAGGATCTTAATAAAAAGGTCATCAGGACACCCCTGGATCCCGACATTACCTATTCTGACGATCCTTTAAGAATGTACCGCGCCATTAGGTTTGCAACACAGCTTAATTTCATCATTGAAGCAGAATCCCTAAAGGCCATTAAAAGGAATCGCGACCGGATAAAGATCATTTCAAAAGAGCGTATAGTAGATGAGCTCAATAAGATCCTTCTTAGCGAAAAACCTTCGAAGGGTTTTGCCCTGCTTTATAAGACCGGCCTATTGAAGAAGATCCTTCCGGAACTTACGGCCCTGCAGGGAATTGATGAAGTGGAAGGCCAGAAACACAAGGATAATTTCTGGCACACCCTCGAGGTAGTAGATAATATTTCAGAAAACACAGATGACCTTTGGTTGAGATGGGCCGCCCTGCTTCATGATATTGGAAAAGCCCCGACCAAGAAGTTCCATAAAAAGATCGGCTGGACCTTTCACGGCCATGAATTTGTGGGCGCCAAAATGGTTTATAAACTTTTTAAAAGGCTAAGACTACCGCTTAATGAAAAGATGAAATTCGTTCAGAAGATGGTATTGCTTAGCTCAAGACCTATAGCCATTGCCGATGAAAACGTAACCGATTCAGCCGTCAGAAGACTAGTGTTCGATGCTGGAGATAATATCGAAGATTTGATGACGCTTTGTGAGGCTGATATCACCACAAAGAATCCAAAACGCTTCAAGAAATACCATAATAACTTTCAAAAGGTCAGGAATAAAATAGAAGAGGTGGAAGAACGGGACCATATCCGTAATTTTCAGCCTCCGGTTAGCGGTGAAGAGATCATGGAAACCTTCGATATAAAGCCAAGTCGTGAGGTCGGACTGATTAAAGATGCTATAAAAGAAGCGATCCTGGAAGGAGATATTCCGAATGAATATGGACCGGCCCGTGATTTTATGCTGAAAAAAGGAAAAGAACTGGGCCTAAGTGTCCCAAACAACCCAACCACCAAATAAGATGATTTTGAGTTTTTTATACTTAATATTATTTCAATGAAAGACAACAAAAAGGTAGTTTACTGGCTGCTAACCGGGTGCTTACTGATTTTTCTTATGGTGATCGTGGGCGGAATTACAAGACTTACAAATTCCGGACTCTCTATCTCGAATTACAAACTTATAAGCGGAACCATCCCTCCCATGAACGAACAGGAATGGCAGGAAGCTTTTGAGCTTTACAAACAATATCCTGAATATCAGAAATTGCATTATCATTTTGGCCTTGAGGAATTTAAGGACATTTATTTCTGGGAATGGTTACATAGAGTGATTGGAAGGTTTATCGGGGTGGTTTTTATAATTCCATTTCTGTATTTTCTTATCAAAAAACAACTTTCGCGTTCCACCATAAAAAAGTCTTTAATCCTTCTGGGACTTGGAGCCTTCCAGGGCTTTCTGGGTTGGTATATGGTGAAGAGCGGCCTGGTAGATATGCCCTGGGTGAGCCATTACAGACTTGCCATGCATCTTACAACTGCCTTTATCACTTTTGCTTATGCCCTATGGGTGGCGCTGGATATAATTTATCCTGAAAAGAAGAATATCGATTTCGGTTTCAGGAATCTTCTAAGATTAGGAATGGGGATCTTGCTCATCCAGATTATCTGGGGTGCCTTTGTCGCTGGTCTTGATGCCGGTTTTATCCATAATTTCTGGCCTATGATGACCGAAGGCAAGCTTATCCATGAAACCGTTTACACCGAGCAGAGTCCTGTATGGCGTAATTTTATTGAAGGTAAAAGCGGGGTGCAATTCGTTCACCGATATCTGGCCTATATTGTAGTAGCTGTGATTGGATATATCTGGTATAGATCCAGAAGTATACAGCTTACACATTTACAGAAGAACGGAATTAATTTCCTTCTGGCTATGGTATTTGTGCAATTCATTTTAGGAGTTTTCACCCTTATTTATGCGGTTCCAATCTGGCTTGGTGTATTGCACCAGGTAGGTGCATTTATGCTGCTGGCAGGGATGACCTACACGCTGCACAGATTTAGCAAATAACTTCAATTTCCCATCTAAAAACGTATCTTTGTAGTCCAAATTTAATTGTTATGGTCTATAGATTCAGAGTAATTCTCGATGCAGATGAAGATGTGTTCAGGGATATAGAGATGCTTCAGGAAAGTACCCTGGAAGATCTTCACAATACCATTGTGCAGTCTTTTGGTTTCGATGGAACCGAAATGGCCTCTTTTTATATTAGCGACGACGAATGGAACCAGGGTGAAGAGATCCACCAGTTCGATATGAGCGGTCATGATACTTCCATCAAACTGATGAATGAGACCACGCTGGATAGTGTACTTTCTGAATCCCAGACCAAACTTATCTATGTTTACGACTTTCTGAAAATGTGGACATTCTTCGTTGAGCTGGCACAAATAGCCGAAATCGAAGAAGGACGCGATTATCCAAATCTTATGTTCGTCCATGGTCAGATCCCTGAGAATGCACCCGATAAGGAGTTTAAAGGTGAGGATGACGGATTTCTTAACGGAGATTATGACGACGATTACGATCCGGATGATCTGGACAATATGTCTTTTGACGATCACTGGAATTAATTTCCCAAATTCATTTTTCTAATTTTTCTTCTGAAAAGCACTTTCAGAATTAATTTTTTTCTGCTTTATTTAGCCAAAATACAGGATATAAATGATCAATCTTTATAACGCTCAAATTGAATCCCTTTCCATTCACCGTGTTGGAAACAAAAGCCGTGGTGAGAACATTTTTCTTTCGGCCTCTACCTTTCATCTAAATGATGAGATAAAACCTTTGATCAAGGAATATTTTCTTAAGCCCTTCCGTGAAAAGGAAGAGTCTTATTATCGCTTTCAGCATGAGTCTGATCTTGAATTTCATGAGTTTTATAATCTTTCGAATTCAATTTTTGATGATCCGCTGAACACTCATGAGTATTCCAAGAGGATAGCCACTGTACTTTATGAGCAATCAAGCCATCCTCATATAAAAAGCGGGGAAGTCTATGTGGTTTACTTTGAAAATATGCAGATAGACAATGAAAAGGTTTCTGCTATTGGGATCTTTAAATCGGAATTGAAACATGACTTCCTTCAGTTTGAACAAAAAGCCAGTAACCTTGAAATGATCGTTCAGCAAGGAGTGAATCTAAACAAACTGGATAAGGGAGCGATCATTTTTAACATGAACCGTGCTGAAGGTTACAAGATTTTATCGGTAGATTCCAATCGCTATGATGCAAAATACTGGCTGGAAAACTTCCTGGGTGTAGATGTACTGGCCGACGAGAACTACTTCACCAAGAATTATCTGAATTTTGCCAAGAACTTCGCAAAAGATGTGGTTCTTCCGGCAGAAGACAAAAAGCAGGAAGTTCTTTTCATGAACCGAAGTATGGATTACTTTGCCAAGAATGATGATTTCGAGGAATCGAACTATATCAATTCGGTGATTGACAATCCGGCTTTGATCCCTGAGTTTCAGAATTACAAAACTGAAAAGGCTCCAAAATATAAGGTTGAAGATCTTACCAATTTCCCCATCGCCAACAAGGCGGTGACCGATGCCAGGAAAAAGATCAAAAACGTGATCACTCTAGACACCAATATCCAGATCAAAATGGACTTTGTGAATGCCGAGTCAGCCGATAAGTTCGTGGAAAAAGGCTGGGACGAAGAAAAGCAGATGTATTACTACCTGGTTTATTTCAATAAGGAAGAAAAGAAATAGTTATAAGCTATAAGTTTTAAGCTTTAAGCTCATTCGAACCGTCATTCCGAGCGAAGCGAAGGAATCTCACCTTGAGACTGCTTCACTATGTTCGCAGTGACTATCTGGAAAGGCTTAAAACTACTCCAGCATTCGCTGCATATTCACATTCTCATAGTTGCGCTTTACAAAATCCAGCGCCGTTCTTAGAATCTGCCCCATGGTGCTGGCGCGTTTGAATTTCATATCCTTAGAAAAGGCATAAAGATCGGTGCGCAATTCCTTTACATTTTCTTTGGTAGAAACGTGGTCATTGATCATACATCTTATAAGCTCCTTATACCTGCTTTTGGTGTTGATCATCCTTTTTGCCAGGAGAGAGCGTTCCTCTTTACGGTATTGCTCGATGGATGACTCTTCAAGCTTTTCAGAGACAAGCTTTACCATTTTGTAATTTTCCTTGAAGAATTGAGGTTGGTATACCTTCAGTTTACCTTCATAACATTGCTGGTCAAAATCTATAGCCCTTATCTGGTATTCAACATGATCAAAATCGTGGGTTGGGATCACCACATAATTATAAGAACGCATGTCCCCCAGAAGTCTGACGGTACAGCGTTCATTGAATTTCACAAATTGCTTGGCGATCTGCGTTTGCGCTCTCAGGTCACATTCAGGTAAATGATCTTCAATAAAAACATCTCCCGGAATCCCTGCTATATGTGCCTCAATAAGTGTGTCTTTATAAACTAGGAAGTTGATCCTGTGAGGGGAAAGCAAATGTTCAAACTCCAGCCCGTATAAGCGGGAAGCATCTGCCTTTTTTACATAAAAATAGGTAAAACTATCATTCAGGATGTTCCTCACCTTAATCCTGAAAGGTTTGGAATTTCCAAAAGTGCAATAATCAATTGCATCAACATTCAGCCATTCCAGCGAATCATCACTACCATCTGAATGCAAAATGGTATATACCTTTTTCAGGCTATTATCTATCTCAATACGTTCATGATCGGGATAGTAACAACGCACCCAGAATGTATCTTCGTCATGCTGATCATAAACCACTATGGATCCGGAAAACCTAAGAAGGTCATCATAGAATACCGGGATCCTGGTATTTCGGTTATATTTTGCCAGATATCGATTGAAGCGTTCATTTACAGGAAAAGAAGGCTTCTTTTTAGACATCAGTTTTTCTTCCATAGATATAGCTCGTTTTTCTCAAAATTAAGCTTATTATAGCGAAACATGTAACAAAATCCTATTTTAGACGTCGTATTTTAAACACTTCATCAATCTTGGAAACAATTTTAAGTTTAAATAACCTTACCAAAAGATTTGGCAAACTCACCGCTGTTGATAATCTAAGCTTTAGTATAGAAAAAGGGAATGTCTACGGAATTTTAGGCCCTAACGGAAGCGGAAAATCAACAACGCTGGGAATGGTACTGAATGTTGTCAACAAAACTTCGGGAGATTTTAAATGGTTTGACGGAACGCTTTCAACGCATGAAGCACTGAAAAAAGTGGGCGCCATTATTGAGCATCCCAATTTCTATCCATACATGACTGCTGAACAGAATCTTGCCCTGGTATGCAAAATAAAGGGAACCGATTCTGAAAAAATTCGTGAGAAACTTGAGATCGTTGGCTTACTGGACAGAAAAGACAGTAAGTTCAGGACCTTCTCCCTTGGAATGAAACAGCGACTCGCCATCGCCTCTGCCCTACTGAACGATCCGGAAATCCTGATCCTGGATGAACCGACTAACGGACTGGATCCTCAGGGAATCCATCAAATTAGGGAGATCATCAGGAAGATTGCAGCTGGCGGCACTACTATCCTACTGGCCTCCCACCTGCTTGATGAAGTTGAAAAGGTATGTTCTCACGTAGTGATCATTCGTAAAGGAGTGAAACTATACAGCGGTCCGGTTGATGAAATCGTAAACAGCCACGGATTCTTTGAGTTAAAAGCCCCTGATATGGAGAAGCTTGAGGAACTTCTCGAAGCACATCCCAAAATCGGTAAGATAAATCATAAAGATGGGGTGCTCACAGCATTTCTGGATGAACCCATGGATGCCGAAGAGATAAATGCTTATCTATTTAAAAAAGGTCTTTCACTTTCTTATTTGATCAAACGCAAAGAAAGCCTAGAAGAACAATTCCTTCAGTTAACCAATCAAACCGCTCAAGCCTAATGTTACGTTTACTCGATATAGAATATAATAAATTACGGTACAGCCGCTCGGCAAGGATACTTATTATCACCTATTTTATCCTCATCACTTTTATCGCCCTTATTGCCTCAATTGAATTCAATATTGGCCAAATAGAGTTTCGGGTAGCCGACCAGGGAATATTTAACTTCCCTTATATATGGCATTTTAACAGTTATATAGCTGCGCTTCTTAAATTGTTCCTGGCTATCGTGATCGTCTCGATGATGTCTAACGAATACAGCAACAGAACAATCAAACAAAACCTTATTGATGGGCTTAGCAAAAAGGAATTCATTATGTCAAAATTCCTTACAGTTCTTGTATTCTCAGGAATTTCCACTCTTTTCCTTTTAGTGGTTTCCCTAATTCTTGGCTATTCTTTTTCTGATTATACCGAATTCTCTATAGTTTTCTCAGACCTCGAATACCTTTTTGCATATTTTATTAAGCTCACCGGATTCTTCGCTTTTTGTATGTTTCTTGGGATACTTGTAAAAAGATCGGCTTTTGCCTTAGGTTTTCTTGTAGTCTGGTATATATTCGAAAATATCCTTTTTGCAGTACTTAATTTCAAGGTTTTCAAAGGCACCGATATTGCCGAAAAGATCATGCAGTTCTTCCCACTGGAATCCATGAGCAACCTGATAGTGGAACCATTTTCAAGATTGAATGCTGTACAGACAGCCGCCAGCCAGATAGGTTCGGTATTGAATAAAGACTATGGTATTCACTGGTACCAGTTACTCATAGTAATCATCTGGATCGCAATATTTGTTTATTTATCTTTAGGCTTGTTGGAAAAGAGAGATCTTTGATCTGTTAAGCCACTTCTGATGAGAATAAGCCTGGTCATTTTTCTTTTTTTGTTTAGTCTTCCATGTATTTCACAATCGAATGCGAACGACTGTAGCGGAGCAATTCAAATTTGCGGGAATGGCGCTATTTCCAGTAATGCGGATGGTATGGGACGGCAGGAGATCTCTAACCTGAATTCGTGTTCCAGCCAGGAACATAACAGCCTATGGCTTTTTATCAAGATCACTAAAGAAGGAACCCTGGGTTTTACGCTTAAACCAACCAGCAGTGATATTATGATAGACTATGATTTTTTTATCTATGGTCCAAACAGCAGCTGTGGTGATCTTGGCTATGCGGTTCGATGTTCCACAACCAATCCAAACGCTGCAGGTCTAACCAGCAATCAGACCGGGATGAGGGATAATGAATCAGATACCAGCGAGGGCCCTGGCCCTCATGGTAATAGTTATGTAAAATCCCTCGACGTCCTGCCAGGTGAGACGTATTTCATTGTTATTGACCGACCGATAGGGAATAGTCCGTTTGAACTTAAATGGACAGGAACTGCTACCGTTGGAGGTTTTCCTTTCCCCGAAGGTCCGGAAATTATGGAGCCTAATGACCTGCAAACCTGTAATTCAAATATAACAGCTGATTTTGATCTTAGTGTCCAGAACTCAGATATTACAAACCAAAGCAATACGACTTTAACCTATCATGAATCACTGGAAGACGCCTCAGACAACCTGAATCCTATTGACGGGACCTATACAAGCAACCAGTCAATAAAGACGATTTATGCACGGGTAGAGAATGATCTGACCGGCTGTGCAAAAATTACAGATTTCGACCTTATCATCAATGAAGGACCATTAATCCAGTCAAATTACACCTGGGAGAAATGTGACCTTGATTATTCCGGGAATCAAAACTTCCATTTAGATGATATTAATACAGATATCCTAAATGGTCTAAGTTCTGCCCAGTATCAGATTGAATATTTTGAAAATTCTTCAGATGCTATTGCTAATTTAAATCCTCTTCCTTCTACTTATATTTCCGAGGGAGACCAACTATATGCTCGTGTATGGGAAAATGGAAACCCGGACTGTTTTAATATTTCTGAAATTGAACTTATTCTAAATACTCCTCCTCAGATTCAGTCAATTTCCATTAACCAGCCTACAATAAATTCAAATACCAATACGGTAACACTCAATGTTGAGGCTGGGGCTAATTACGAATACTCAATTGGAAGCATCGATGGTCCCTATCAGACAAGCACCACTTTCCAGGAGGTAGAATCCGGTTTTCAGACTCTCTATATTCGGGATCTTGAAGGATGCGCAATCCTTGAGGCTGAAATAGCCATACTGGGCTATGATAATTTCTTCACTCCTAATGGTGATGGAATCAATGACTATTGGCAAATTAAAGGAATCCTGGCAGATACAGCTAGAGAAAACCTAATCTCTGTGTTTGATCGTTATGGAAAATTACTCTACAAAATGGATGCACTGGAACAGGGCTGGGATGGAACCTTCAAAGGAAAAGAAATGCCTGCCGATGATTACTGGTTTAGGGTCCTCTTACAAAATGGCCAGGAATTCAATGGACATTTCTCGCTGATCCGATAAAAAATTGATTTCGGTGCGATAATTGCTTAATTTCGTGAGGCTATGAAATGAGGCATTACAATTCTTCATAGTTTGCAGAATAATGAATGGTGAATTGCATCTGACCGCTAAATAGGGAATATTATAACAGATGAATATGAAAATTGCTGAATGAAGTTCAATATAGAATCAGATTATAAACCCACCGGAGACCAGCCTGAAGCGATAAAGCAACTGGTCACAGGAATCAATAAAAATGAACAGTATCAGACTTTACTGGGCGTTACCGGCTCAGGAAAGACCTTTACTGTTGCTAATGTAATTGAAGAAGTCCAGAAACCCACGCTTGTCCTGGCTCATAATAAGACTCTGGCCGCTCAGCTTTATTCAGAGTTCAAGCAGTTCTTCCCTGATAACGCTGTTGAATATTTTGTGAGTTATTATGATTATTACCAGCCCGAAGCATTTATACCCACATCTGGAACCTATATTGAAAAGGACTTATCGATAAATGAAGAGATCGAAAAGTTAAGGTTAAGCACCACCTCTTCCCTTTTAAGTGGAAGACGGGATGTATTGGTGGTTGCATCGGTATCCTGTTTGTATGGTATCGGAAACCCGGTCGAATTTAGAAAAAATGTGGTTTCCATAGAAAGAGATATGGAGATCTCCAGAACCAAATTTCTTCACAGCCTGGTTCAGAGCCTTTATTCCAGGACCGAAGCGGAATTCAGCCATGGAAATTTCAGAATAAAAGGAGATACGGTTGACGTTTTCCCCAGTTATGCAGATAATGCATTCAGGATACATTTCTTTGGGGATGAGATAGAAGAAATAGAAGCTTTTGATCCGGGCACCAATGATGTAATTGAAAAGTACGACCGACTGAACATTTATCCTGCAAATATGTTCGTGACCTCGCCTGATGTACTGCAGAATGCAATACATGAGATACAGGATGATCTTGTAAAACAGGTGAGTTATTTTCAGGATATAGGCAAAACCCTTGAAGCGAAACGGCTGGACGAAAGGACGAATTTTGACCTGGAGATGATCCGTGAACTTGGATACTGTTCAGGAATCGAAAACTATTCAAGATATCTTGACGGAAGGAAACCCGGTACGCGGCCTTTCTGCTTGCTGGATTATTTCCCTGATGATTACCTGATGGTGGTAGACGAAAGCCACGTAACCATTCCGCAGGTGCATGCCATGTATGGTGGTGACCGTTCCAGAAAAGAGACATTGGTGGAATATGGATTCCGACTACCTGCGGCAATGGATAACCGGCCTTTGAAATTCGAGGAATTTGAAGCCTTGCAGAATCAAGTAATCTATGTAAGTGCAACCCCGGCAGATTATGAACTTCAGAAAAGCGAAGGTGTGTATGTGGAACAGGTAATACGTCCCACCGGACTGCTTGATCCTGTAGTGGAAGTAAGACCAAGCCTGAATCAGATAGATGATCTTATAGAAGAAATACAAAAAAGAGTTGAAAAAGACGAAAGAATCCTGGTCACCACTCTTACAAAACGAATGGCAGAAGAGCTGACGAAATATCTGACTAGAATAGATATCCGCTGCCGCTATATACATTCAGACATTGACACCCTGGAAAGAGTTGAGATCATGCAGGATCTTCGTAAAGGCCTTTTTGATGTGCTGGTGGGAGTTAACCTTCTAAGGGAAGGGCTTGATCTTCCTGAAGTATCCCTGGTGGCCATAATCGATGCCGATAAGGAAGGTTTTCTTAGAAGCAACCGTTCCCTTACGCAGACGATTGGACGGGCTGCCCGTCACGTAGAAGGAAAAGCAATCCTTTATGCTGATAAGATCACAGACAGTATGCAAAAGACCATAGACCAGACTGAATACCGTCGTGAAAAACAAATCGCATATAACAAGGAAAACAATATTACTCCTAAACCACTGGTTAAGAAATTCAATAGTGTTCTCATCAAGGAAAAACTTGATATTTACGAGCATGAAAAGCGTCCTGACCTTAAAGCCGCTGAAGAGGAAGCCGAGTATCTTACTAAACCTCAGATGGAGAAAAAGATCAGGGAGAAGCGAAAAGCCATGGAAGCAGCGGCCAAAGAACTGGACTTTATGCAGGCTGCAAGGCTAAGGGATGAGATCAAAATACTGCAGGAAAAAATTAAGGAACTGGTATAAAATTTTTTGTTTTACGTATCAGAAATTAATATATATTTGACTGATCCTAAAGCATTTCACCCTTACTTAAATGGCAAACAAAATCTGTTTGTCAATGAGAAATTTTTATGTTTTTTTACTCGTCCTGCTTCCGCATTTTCTTTCTTCGCAAGTAGGCATTGGAACTTCAAATCCAAACGCGCAACTGGATATAGTTGCGACTGACAAGGAAAATCCTGCAAATATTGATGGAATTCTCATTCCCAGAATTGAAAAATTCCCTGCCGAGAATCCCGGAAATGAGCAACATGGGATGTTTGTTTTCTTGAATAAGAACATTCCCGGTTATAATTCTGGTTTTTATTACTGGAATGCACTAGAGACAAAGTGGAAGCCCATGCTTGCCGATGCATCTTCATCTAATTTTTACAAACCGGGTACCACCAGCAGTCCGAATAACCTCACCGATCTTATTTACAGGGATGCCAGTGTAGGTATAGGAACAGACCAGATAACTTCAAGATTACAAATCGCAATTGGTACAGGTAAAGATCTTGGCCTGAAAAAAGGTCTGGAAGTAGATAATGCCAACTCCGCCACAGATAATCTGACCACCTATGGAATTATTAATGACAACCGGAGCGCTACAAACGGAACCAAATATGGGATCAAGACCAATGTAGGCGGAGCCGGAACCGGAATTCACTATGGTATTTTTAATGAAACCTATCAGAACACAGGAACCAATGATATCTATGGAATTTTCAACCGGGTTGGACGCACTTTTGGAGCGAAGAGCAATAATTATGGGATCTATTCAGAAATTGGAAGCGTTCAGGGGGTTGGAAATATATACGGCATTTATAGTATTGCTTTGGGAGATGCCAATAGTAATGTATTCGCCGGATATTTCGCAGGAAGACTTGGAATTGGGCTGACTCCCGAAACAGAATATGTCTTCCCCACGGCGAGAGGGACCGAAGGCCAGGTAATGATGACCAATGCGAATGGGCAGGTTTCATGGGCAAATGCAGGATTTGAAAACTACTCCTCTACCACCAGTTCAACAGGAGATTTTACGATTACTGATGAAATAGGGACCCTGAGAATTAACAATCAGATATCGGGATTGATCATTCCTCCCTCGGCAGCCAATAAAGGAAGGATCATCCGATTGTTGAACTGGCCGGGGAATTCTGAAAAACCCTTTATTTTCCAGGGAGGAGATGATCTTTTCGATATAAGGACCAATTCCAAGGTGCTGAGCATCAAACCTCAGCAGGTTTTTACAATACAAAGTGCCGGGAATCGCTGGATATTGCTGGATTACTAAAATAAAAAAGCGTCCATTTGGACGCTTTTAATATAACTAATTAAACTTTTTCAGGTTAGGATATATCTATCATTCTCTTAGCCTGAACTTTCGCTTCTTCTTTTTTAGGAAGAGCAATTTCCAATACTCCATTATTATAGGAAGCGGAAATCTTTGAACTGTCTACCGAATCTGGAAGGCTGAAAGAACGTTTAAAGTTGCTGTAACTAAATTCTTTTCTTGTAAAACGGCCATTCTTATCGGTAGTTTCATTTTCTCTTTTTTCCTCAGCAGAGATTGTCAATACATCATTGTCCAGTTCAATATTGAAATCCTCCTTGGATTTACCCGGGGCGGCAACCTGTACATTGAAACTATCATCATCTTCCCTGATATTTACAGCAGGAATGCTGGTTCCAATACTGTTCACATTTGTAGTTCCACCAAGCCAGTCAGTTCTGAACATATCATCGAATACTGATGGCAGCCAATTTGTGTCGTTTCTCTTAATTAAACTCATAGCTCTATATTTTTTAGGTTATTAATCTATTTTTTGATTTCATTAATACTATAACAATTGAAATACCATTTGAAAAATACTGCCTTTTTGTCCTGTATTCTAACTAAAAACAAGACATTATGTCGTACTAAGCCAAATAAATATTAAAGTCTCCTGTCTTCTCAAAGTTTCATTAACTTTAAATAATTGAATGCATCCTCATGAAGCAGCTTTACAATCGAACTATCTCCTTCTTTAATGTACTGGAAAGTCGTATCGCGTTCTACCCAACTCTTTTGGCCTTTCTGGGTTTTTTATTCGCGGTATTCATGTTATTTCTTGAAAACAAGGGGATCTCCAGGTATCTGGTAGAACATGCCCCTATCCTTGTTGTAAATAACGGGGATACAGCCATGACAATTCTCAGCGCTTTGATTTCAGGGCTTATTTCTGTAGTGGTATTTAGCTTCTCGATGGTGATGTTGCTGCTTAGCCAGGCATCTAATAATTATTCGCCACGTCTTCTTCCCGGGTTGATAAGTGACCGCCGCCACCAGATTGTTCTGGGAACCTATTTGTTTACCATCCTTTACTGCATATTTATTCTGTTTTCCATCCAGCCTACAGGTGACAAATATCAGATCCCAGGTTTTTCAGTATTACTAGGAATCATTGAAACGGTGATATGCATCTATGCTTTTATCTATTTTATCCATAATATCTCTCAGAACATCCAGATAAGTAATATCCTGCAGCGGATTTTCAATACTGCTAAATCCAGACTCCAGGAACTAATTGACCAGGAAGAAGATGACCTGGAAGATTTTGGCGATACTTCAAGCTGGTATGAGTATCATTCTGAGAAAAGCGGTTACTTGCAAAATATGTCCTTTAAGAATCTAATCGATATTTGCGAAAAGGAAGAAACTCAGCTGCATATAATTCCCGTCAAAGGAATTTTCGTACTTCATGGAATCCCCCTTTTTAGATCTAAAAAGGAACTTGATGAGGATACTGTTCAGACCATATTGTCTAATTTCAATTTTGCTAGGGAAGAACTTGTCTCAGATAATTATACTCTTGCATTCAAACAGATCACCGAAATTATTGTAAAGGCCATGTCGCCAGGCATTAATGATCCTGGAACAGCCATCAATGGTATTGATTATCTTACTGAACTGCTTGCTTTAAGAATGCGCAAGAAGGACACCAGTAAGATAGCAAGAGATGAAAAGGTCTATATTAAAATAAATACGATTGATTTTGATGAACTCCTCTATTATGTCATGGCTTCTATACGTTCCTATTGCAAACATGATATTATTTTAATTCAGAAACTTCTTTTAATGTTTCACTACCTGAAGAAACAGGAACCCGATGATTCTAACTATATTGCCAGCCTTGAAAGGGAAGCCAACAACCTTCTAAAAGATGCTGAATTGGCTATCGATAATAAAAAAGATTTGCAAAGAGCGCAGGATTATGCAGCTAATCTAAACCTCAACATCAGTAATAAAAACAAAAATGGGACTAACGAATAACGATATTTTCAAGAAACTGAGAGTAGCGCATAAATTGACAAACGATGATATAGTAAAGATCTGCGCACTGGTTGATTTCAGGGTTTCAAAAAGTGAATTAGGAGCGATCTTCCGCAAAGAAGGACACGAAAAATATATGGAATGCGGAGATCAGTTCCTGCGGAATTTTCTGGATGGTCTCATCATACATCTTCGGGGACCTATGCCTGAAAAGAAGGCTAAAAGCTCTAAGCAGTAAGTTAGAAGCTGGAAGTTAGAAGTTAAAAAAGAGACTTTAGACAAAACTAAAAAAGGAATGATTTTCACCACTCCCTTTTTGCCTATTGCTTTAAGCTTTTAACTTATAGCTATTCTTATCTAACCAGCTTTTTATACTTAATTCGCTTCGGCATCACATCTCCACCTAGTCTTTTCTTCTTATTCTCCTCATAATCTGAGAAACTACCTTCAAAGAAATACACCTGGGAATCACCCTCAAAAGCCAGGATGTGTGTACATATCCTGTCAAGGAACCAACGGTCGTGAGAGATTACCACTGCACAGCCCGCAAAGTTTTCCAGACCTTCTTCAAGCGCACGAAGTGTGTTCACGTCCAGATCATTAGTAGGCTCATCCAGCAGAAGTACGTTTCCTTCCTCTTTCAGAGTCATCGCCAGATGAAGTCTGTTTCTTTCTCCTCCGGAAAGCATACTCACCTTTTTGTTTTGCTCACTACCACTGAAATTAAATCGGCTTAAATATGCCCTGGAATTTACCTGACGACCACCCATCATGATCAGCTCCTGTTCATCACTGAAGTTTTGCCAGATAGTCTTTTCAGGATCTATATTCGCATGGCTTTGGTCTACATAGGCAATCTTTGCAGTTTCACCAACTTCAAAACTTCCCTTATCAGGCTCCTCTTCACCCATGATCATTCTAAATATCGTAGTCTTTCCTGCACCGTTGGGACCAATAATACCAACGATCCCTGCCTGGGGCAGATTGAAATTCAGATCTTCATAGAGCAACTTATCACCATATGCCTTGCTTACACCTTTAGCTTCAATCACATTAGTACCCAGCCTTGGACCATTTGGAATATAGATCTCCAGTTTCTCATCCATCTGTTTCTGGTCCTGACTTAGAAGTTTATCATAGTTCTTAAGCCTTGCCTTTTGTTTCGTTTGCCTTCCTTTTGGAGACATTCTCGCCCATTCAAGCTCTCGCTCCAGGGTTTTCTGGCGTTTGCTCGCCTGTTTTTGCTCCTGGGCCAGTCTCTTCGATTTCTGGTCCAGCCAGGAAGAATAGTTCCCTTTCCATGGGATTCCTTCTCCTCTGTCAAGTTCCAGGATCCACCCTGCGACGTTATCAAGGAAGTAACGGTCGTGAGTTACAGCGATCACCGTTCCTTTATACTGTTGCAGGTGATGTTCCAGCCAGTGTACAGATTCTGCATCAAGATGGTTGGTAGGCTCATCCAAAAGAAGAACATCCGGCTCTTGCAGCAATAAACGGCAAAGAGCCACCCTTCTTCTTTCCCCGCCGGAAAGGACCGAGATCTTCTTATCAGATTCAGGAGTTCGCAGGGCATCCATAGCGATTTCCAGCTTGGTATCCAGTTCCCAGGCATTACTGGCGTCTATTTTATCCTGAAGTTCGGCCTGCTTATCCATTAGCTTCTGCATCTTATCGGCATCTTCATAAACTTCCGGCAAACCAAACATATCATTGATCTTGTTGTATTCATCCAGAACAGCAACCGTATCGGCCACCCCTTCTTTCACCACTTCAAGAACGGTCTTATCCTCATCAAGTTCGGGTTCCTGCTCGAGAAGCCCTACACTGTATCCAGGAGAAAAAACAACATCTCCCTGGAAGTTCTGGTCTCTCCCTGCGATGATATTAAGTAAGGTGGATTTTCCCGAACCGTTAAGCCCCAGAATTCCAATTTTTGCTCCATAGAAGAAACTCAGATAAATATTTTTCAAAACCGGAGTGTTCGCCTTCGGAAAGGTTTTGGTCACCCCAGACATTGAAAAGATCACTTTTTTATCGTCTGACATATATTAGTAAAATTTAATTTTCAATAATTAATTTAAGACTGCAAATATCCTGAAATTTTCAGAGAATTCAATTATTGTATACCCCTAATAATCTCTGAATTAACAGTAGCTGACCCGTATGATAAGCCGAATGTTCAATAACGAGAAGTATTTCCCTTAAGAGTGTATGCTCTTCAGAATTTCTGACCGGTGTATTCAGATCATTTTTGAGATCCAGGATAAATTCCCGTAATATCCTTCGGTCTTCAAAATATTCTGCCTTGAGATCTTCCCACTCGGCTTCACTCTCAGGCTCCAGGGCATTTGGCCAGTAATCATCGGGCCATTTTGCGGTTTCATATTCACCTGAAATGGTATATTCAAGTATATCCTTTTGAGCAAATGCTATATGAAAAAAAATCTCATAGAATGAATAAGGTAATCCCGGAGGCCTAATCCCAATCTTTTCAAAAGGAATATTATCAAGAAAACTATCAATTGAGGCAAACGCCATCCCACCATCAAGGTGTTTTGCAAGCTGTTCCCTTTTTGTTTTTTCAGCAGTCATAATATTATTTTAAACTCTTCCCTTAAGAGCATTGAATACCCAGGAGATAAAGAAAAATCCGATGCCGGTGGTTGAAAACCCAATAGCATAGTCTTTATACTTTAACACCCCTAAAAGCACCAATGCTGTTCCTACAAGAAACATTAAAAATGACGCCCAGCCAAAAATGGTATTTTTATTCATTTTCATTCTATATGGTTTAAGAGCAAATATCGGCTATTTTAATGATTCATATTATCGGTAAGAGTTCTCCCGATTTTGTATTTTAGCCGAAAGCCTTTTCTGAATTAAAACTCTCAAAAATTCTTCAGAAAACGGAATAATTTAAGATGAATCACATTAATTTGTTCAAATTATTGTAAAAAATTCAAACTAATGGATATTAACTTCAATAAAAATGAAGACCACAATAAGCTTTTGGCCTCTTCAATGAGACAAAGGCTCGCAAAAATAAAATTAGGAGGCGGGGAAAAGAGAATAGAAAAACATCACTCCAAAGGTAAGATGACAGCCCGGGAAAGGATCGATTTTCTGCTGGACGATTCAGAAAAATCTATTGAGATAGGTGCCTTTGCTGGAGATGGGATGTATGAAGAGCATGGCGGTTGCCCAAGCGGTGGTGTTGTTGTAAAGATCGGCTATATTTCCGGGAAACAGTGTATCGTGGTAGCGAACGATGCTACCGTGAAAGCTGGTGCCTGGTTTCCGATCACAGGAAAAAAGAACCTGCGAGCACAGGAAATCGCCATAGAGAACAAATTACCTATAATCTATCTGGTAGATAGCGCCGGAGTTTATTTACCTATGCAGGATGAGATTTTTCCTGATAAGGAACACTTCGGAAGAATTTTTCGAAACAACGCCGTAATGAGCAGTATGGGAATTACCCAGATCGCCGCGGTTATGGGAAGCTGTGTTGCAGGAGGTGCCTACCTCCCTATCATGAGTGATGAGGCGCTTATCGTTGAAAAGACCGGAAGTATCTTTTTAGCTGGAAGCTATCTTGTAAAAGCTGCGATTGGGGAATCTGTAGACAATGAAACTTTAGGCGGTGCTACAACCCACAGTGAGATCAGTGGAGTAACCGATTATAAAGCCAAGGACGATAAGGATGCGCTTACCCGTATTAAAAATATCATGGATAAGATCGGTGAGTTTGATAAGGCAGGTTTCAATCATTCAAAACCTAAAAAACCGAAAAAGAAAGAGGAGGAAATCTATGGAATCCTCCCCAAAAAGCGCAGTGATCAGTATGATATGCACGAGATCATATATCGCCTGGTAGATGGCTCGGAATTTGAAGAGTATAAAGAAGGATATGGCCAGACTATAATTACCGGCTATGCAAGAATTGACGGCTGGGCCGTGGGTATTGTAGCGAATCAACGTAAGATCGTAAGAACAAAGAAAGGTGAAATGCAGTTTGGCGGAGTGATCTATTCAGATTCTGCCGACAAGGCCACGAGATTTATTGCTAACTGTAACCAGAAGAAAATTCCACTGGTTTTCCTACAGGATGTGACCGGTTTCATGGTAGGCAGCAAAAGTGAACATGGCGGAATCATTAAGGATGGTGCAAAAATGGTGAGTGCAGTGAGTAATTCAGTAGTACCCAAATTCACTGTTATCATAGGTAACTCATATGGTGCCGGGAACTATGCAATGTGCGGAAAGGCTTATGATCCACGACTGATAGTTGCATGGCCAAGTGCAGAGCTCGCAGTTATGGGAGGAACACAGGCAGCTAAGGTGCTTGCCCAGATAGAGACTTCAGCTATGGAGAAAAAAGGAGAAAAAGTAGATAAGGAAAAAGAGAAAGAAGTATTTGATAAATTAAAGGCCCGTTACGATGAACAAACCTCTGCGTATTATGCCGCGGCAAGGTTATGGACAGATGCGATCATCGACCCTATGGATACCAGGAAATGGATCTCTATGGGAATAGAAGCGGCCAACCATGCACCAATCGAAAAAGATTTTAATCTGGGTGTAATTCAAACCTGATTATTTAAATGAAGAATATATTTTTAAGTCTGGCGACCTTCTTGATCGCCATTGCGACGAATGCCCAGATAGTAGGCTCAAATCATACTAATTATACCGAGGCGGACACTCTTAGAGGTTCACTTCGGCCTGAAAGGACAAATTTTGATGTTCATAAATACCATTTGAAACTCAGGATAGAGCCGGAAAGAAAATTTATTTCAGGGTCAAATACCATCACCTTTAAGGTTAAGGACGATTTACCGGTAATGCAAATTGATCTCTTCGAGAATATGGAGATCGACTCCATCATGCATCATGGTGAAAAGCTAAGCTATGAAAGAAAGTTCAATGCTGTATTTATAGAATTCCAGGAAGTGCTTAAAAAAGACACTCAGGATTCCATCCAGTTCTTTTATCACGGGAATCCGATAATTGCAGAAAATGCTCCCTGGGATGGCGGATTCGTTTGGACAGAGGACAAGGAAGGAAATCCATGGATCGCTGTTGCCGTGCAGGGAACGGGAGCCAGTCTCTGGTATCCTAACAAGGATCATCAAAGTGATGAACCTGAAGAAGCAAGAATGGACATAGCAGTTCCTAATGGACTCATGAACGTCTCGAATGGCCGTTTTGTAGGGAAAACTGACCTTGGAAATGGATTTACAGAGTGGAGCTGGAAAGTTGTTAATCCTATCAACAACTATAATATCATGATCAATGTGGCAAACTATGTCCATTTTTCAGATAAATACAAAGACCTTGACCTTGATTATTATGTTCTTCCCTATAATCTTGAGAAAGCCAAAACTCAGTTTGAGCAGGTAAAAGGAATGATGGAATGTTTCTATGAAAAAATGGGACCGTATCCATTCGAGGAAGATGGCTTTAAACTGGTGGAAACGCCTTACCTGGGAATGGAACATCAAAGTGCCGTAGCTTATGGAAACAAATATGAAAATGGATATCTAGGCAGTGACCTTTCAGGCACCGGTTATGGCCTGAAATGGGATTATATAATTATTCACGAGTCGGGCCATGAGTGGTATGGAAACAGCATCACCGCAGCCGATATCGCTGATATGTGGATACAGGAAGGCTTTACAAGTTATACCGAAGCTATTTATGTGGAATGTAATTGGGGAAAGGAAGCTGCTCTGGAATATCTTAAGGGTACCCGCAGAGGTGTACGCAATTACAGTACGATCATAGGAGATTATGGCGTGAATGCAGAAGGTTCGCCAGATATGTATTTCAAAGGTGCCAATCTTCTGAACACTATAAGAAGCATCTACAATAATGATGAGTTATGGTGGAACACTTTCAGGGATTATTCAGAAACATTTAAACATAAGACCATTTCAACAAAGGATACCGAAGCCTTTTTTGATCAGGCTATCGATGCTCACCTTTCGCCGGTATTTGATCAGTATTTAAGAAACCCTGCCTTACCTATACTTCAGTTGAAGGAAGAAGATGGTAATATTTTTTATCGCTGGAAAGCCGATGTAGAGAATTTCAAAATGCCGGTAGATATTTTTATTGATGAGAAAGAAATAAGACTGAATGCAACTTCAGAATGGCAAATTTTTAAAGATGAAGATGATCTTGATGAGATCAAAATTAACGACCTGGAATTCTATATAAATACTGAGATCCTGGATTAAGAGTACTTGATTGTAATAATTTCAGTATTTTACGCTGTAAATCAACATTCTAATCCATGAAACGTATACTCCTTCTTCTTGCCCTTCTAATTTTCACTATTTCCTGTGGAGATGTAGAGAAAAAGTCCAATAAAAATGACGACCTGAATAATGAAGTTCACCGAACCTGGTGGAAGGAGGCAGTTATTTACCAAATCTACCCGCGAAGTTTCAAGGACACTGATGGCGATGGAATTGGAGACCTAAAAGGCATAATAGAAAAGCTTGATTATATAGAGAGCCTTGGGGTAAACATGGTCTGGCTCAATCCAATTTACAGCTCTCCCAATGCCGATAATGGTTATGACATCAGTAATTATCGGGAGATAATGGACGAATTCGGTACCATGGAAGATT
This sequence comes from Gramella jeungdoensis, assembly GCF_023805255.1. GTDB lineage: Bacteria > Bacteroidota > Bacteroidia > Flavobacteriales > Flavobacteriaceae > Christiangramia > Christiangramia jeungdoensis. Next base: position 424,447 of record NZ_JAMSCK010000001.1, on the reverse strand, counting down.
TTGACCTTATGCTCCGGGAAATGCATAAAAGGGATATAAAATTCGTCATGGATGTTGTGGTGAATCATAGCAGTGATGAGCACAGATGGTTTCAGGAATCGAGAAAATCCCGGGACAATCCCTACCGCGACTACTATCATTGGTGGCCGGCCGAAAAAGGAAAACCTAATTACCGTTACAGCCTCTTCGATCCCAAAGGAGAAGCCTGGAAATATGATTCCATAACAGATGCTTACTATCTGCATTACTTCTCCCAGAAACAACCAGACCTTAACTGGGAGAATCCAAAAGTACGCCAGGAGGTATACGATATTATGAAATTCTGGGCCGAGAAAGGTGTGGATGGATTCCGTTTAGATGCTTTTCAGTTCGTTTCAAAAGACACCAGTTTCCCTCCCCTTCCAGAAGGTTATGAAAAGGAAGTTATCAAATACTATGGAATGGGCCCTAATCTGCATAAATACCTGAAAGAACTCAATAAAGAAGTTCTTAGCCAGTATGATGTTTTTGCAGTTTCTGAAGGAGCCGGAAGCACTTTTGAAGATGCTCATTCCTTAGTGGACGCTGACAGGAATGAACTGCAAATGGCCTATCATTTTGAAGGCATGGATGTAGGCAATAGCCTGGATGGCTACAAATTATCTGAATTCAAAGAGGTTTACACTAAATGGGACAGTGCTTTCGCTGAAAAAGGCTGGCTTTCGATCTTCCTTGCCAATCACGATGTTCCCAGAATGGTGTCTAAGTTTGGCAATGACAGTCCTGAATTCCGTAAAGCTTCCTCAAAGATGCTGAACACCTTTATCCTGAGTATGAGAGGAACGCCCTACTGCTATTATGGCGATGAACTTGGAATGACCAATATTGGTTTTGAAAACATCGAACAGTATCAGGATATTGTTGCTAAAAATGGTTATGAGAAAACCCTGAACGAAGGTGGGGATATTTCGGAATACATGGCACGCCTTAAATTCCTATCCCGCGACAACGGTCGTACCCCAATGCAATGGAATGATTCAGAACATGCCGGATTCACAGATGGCACGCCCTGGTTGCCTGTAAATGACAATTACAAGACAGTAAATGTTGAAGCAGAAGAAAAAGATCCTAACAGCTGCCTGAATTACTTCCGGAAAATGGTCGACCTGCGAATGAATTATCCAGTGCTGGTTTATGGAGATTACAAACTTCTCTTCCCCGATCACAAACAAGTTTATGCTTATACCAGAGAACTTGAAGGACAAAAGATGCTAGTCCTGCTTAATTTTTCAGAACAAACTGCCAACCTTGAACTCCCGGATAATTTAACTTTAAATAAGCCTTTAATAAACAATCTTGAAGAACTGGTCCAGGAAGGTTCACAAATCGAGCTGCAAGCCTATCAGGCAGTGATCTTTGATCTTAAGTAATACAAAAAGCAGAGAAAAATATTCTTATAAGACTGTTTTTTAGTAACTTAAGGTAAATTTTCCATTATGTTAAGTATTAAATCACTTAATAAGTGGGCCAATGCGCACACTTACTACTGGTTAGACATTCTGAGAATCGCCCTGGGTGTTTTCTTCTTTATTAAGGGAATCCAGTTTATTTCCCAAACCGAAAAACTCGTTGAACTCATCGAGCCTCTCAGAGGTTTTGGCGGAATAATGCTGGTTGTTCATTATGTTGCACCCGCACATCTTGTGGGCGGACTGTTAATTGCTTTCGGCTTACTTACGCGGTGGGCTTTGATCGCCCAGTTACCAATTTTAGTGGGGGCTATCCTAATCAATTTCGTAGGTGTCATGAACCCCGGCGGTTTGATAGAGGCCGCAGTAGTACTTGTGTTTACCATTTTCTTCATTTTCTACGGATCCGGAAAACATTCGGCCGATTATAAGATGAAAATGGGTTATTAAGACTGGCCCTTTCTCAGCTTTTTTAATCTTGTTCCGAAGGAATAAGAATAAGTTCGTTTTGCCTTTTGTTTACATATCTAAAACCTTCCTCACCCCAGAAACCTGCTTCCTCAAGCATAATTCTGATACTTTTTTCCCATTCAGGGATCTCTACTTCGGTATTTAATTCAATAGCATACACCGTATTTTCATATAATGGATAATCACCAGTGCCCGGAACCCCACCCTGCTGATCCCACATACCTATGGTTGGCCCTGCTGAGTGCCCATAAAGCCCTAATGGATGAGTATAAATGGAAGCTTTTAAGCTTTGTTCTTTAGCTTCCTGAAGACTTTCTTTCAGGATTTCATTACCGGTAGCCCCGGTTTCAAAATTTGAAGTGAGTATATTCTGCAACTGATTCCCTTTATTGAATGCCTCCTGAAGAAATTCCGGTGCGGTTTCCTCTCCTTCTTTAAGCACATATGCCATTTGCTGGCAGTCGGTATTAAGCCGTAGATAAGTAATGCCAAAATCACAATGCAAAAGATCACCAGGAAGGATCACCATACTCCCGTTCTCATCTGAAAAAGCTGTAATATGATCTACAAGTTTCTCTTTGCTTCGCTGAATGTCCACTGTAGGATGAAACCAGGTTTCCAGCCCCATATTTGTGACCTTTTGCCTCATCCACCATACCACATCATCGGTTGTGGTAATTCCTGGCTGGATAACATTCGCACTAAAAGCTTCAGCAATTATATCATGAGTAATCTCTACCAGACTACTGTAAAGCACCATCTCCCGAAGGGTTCTTGTTTCAATCCAGCCTACGGCAAGATCTTCTGCAGAAACGATTTTATCCTTATATGTCTCAGGTAAGGCTTCCGTGAATTCGTCAAAATCGGTTTTAACAAGTCCGTCGGCGATCCCAAAATTTTCAGAAATATTAAGACCTATCTTTTCAGGATCCCTTTTTTTGATGATGTCTACCAATGCCTGCCACTGATCGGGCTCTTCTTCCTTATTCCAGGCCGACTCGATATTGTCACCAATATTATAGCGTGCTATCGCCAGCTTTTCAATGCTACCATTCTCCTGATCTCTGTAAAAAACCAGAATGGTCCTTCTCCGTGCATTCAGCCAGGTAGCGGGAAGCATAGTTTTTAAGACAGGATCTTCATTATACTCACGGGATATAATCACCCACATATCGATCTCCGCTCGATCCATTAGTTCGGGTAATACAGTATTGAATCTCTCTCCAAGTATCTGATCAACAATTTTAGCTCTCTCTCTTTCAGCCAGGACCTGACCTTGAACAATAAAATGGAATAGCAGTGCGCTTAGCAGCAGTAATTTTTTCATAAATAGATGGGGATTATTAACTCACCTTACTTTTAATGGTATTCTCGCGGTGAATTTTGCCATTGGGTGTTTCTTCAAACTTTTCGATAAGATAAATCTTTTTGGGCCTTTCATATTTGCTAAGAGACTTCATCTCACTGATTGTCTTTTCGAGCTCAGCCAGGGTTTCTTCAGAAAAATCATCTTCCACGAAAAGAACGAGTTTTTCTCCTAATGAATCGTCGGGCATGGAAGTAACAAAAAACCTGTGATCCAGTTCCGTATTCAGCTTTCTTTCTATCTCTTCAGGGTATAATTTAATACCTCCGGAATTTATAACATTATCGTACCTGCCTTTCCACAGGAACTTTTTATAAGTAATGATTTCAACCACATCATTAGTGACTATCTCTTCATCCAGGATATTCGGAGCCTTAATAATGAGGCAACCTCTTTCATCCTGGGATATACTGATGTTAGGCAGTAATTTAAAAGGGCGAGGAGACTTTTTCTTTTTTCTTGGGTTCAACCGCTTTGCAGCAATATGACTGGAAGTCTCAGTCATCCCGTAGGTCTCATATATTTTGGTATCGATATCAGACAGCATTTCTTTGATTCTTGGGGATACGGCTCCCCCGCCAATAATAAGCTTCCTTACCAAATGCAGGCGTGCGATCGAATTATCAAGCTGGAAGGGTGTCATAGCCGAAAAATCATAGACCTTGAAGACCTGATCAAGTGGATTGGATGATGGTGGCACCGTATCAAGTTGCCAGCCAAGATACATGGCTCTTAACAACATCATTTTGCCGGCAATATATTCTGCAGGAAGGCATAATAACGCAGTGGTCCCGGCAGGAAGATCAAAAAATCTTGAAGTAGCGATAGCCGAATTGATCATATGCTGCTTTTTCAAGCGTATTTTTTTCGGCTTTCCGGTAGAACCTGAAGTATAGACTTCAACGTATGCCGTAGGTTTCAACCAGTCTAAAAGAAAGGCACCTATTTTTTCTTCATAAGGCTCCCCTTCTTTTATAAAACTATAAGCCACCTGTCGAAGTTCAGAATTGGTGAAATGCTGTTTATTCAGTCTGAACTCCGGATGAGTCTCAGGTATTTTATATTTATTTGCCATACGTTATGTTAAGTTGAAAAAACGCTTGTTTCTTAAAGTTAACAAATTGATATGAAAGTCTTAATTCTCTTCAGAAACATTTAGGAGTTGTGGCTTATGAACTTTTCCCATTAATCTCTCTTTCCAGTTACTCCACTTATACTTTCTTCCCATGATATATAGGAAAACCGGATAGATTATAACCACCGGGATCAACACATCCCAGCCAACAGAAGGTTCTGAAACATCCTTGAATATCGAATTGGTCTGAAAAGCGGTCCAGTCAGCCGTGACAATTAAAGCAGTTAAAAGGTTATTTGCCGCGTGAAATCCAAGAGCCAGTTCTATTCCTTCATCCATTAAGGTCATTATTCCCAGCAAAAAACCGGTACCTATATAATGGATCATGATGATATTACCCAGCTTGGTAACTTCAGGATTAAAAAAATGTAATCCTCCGAATATCACGGAAGTTATAATGAGTGGAAGCCAGCGGTTTCGTGAAAGAGCTCCTATCCCCTGCATGAGATAAGCCCTGAAGAAATATTCTTCAAAACTAGTTTGCAACGGGACAAATATTACCGCTATCACTAACAATATAAGAAAAGGCTTTAGTTCAAAATTCAACACATAATCACCGGGATTAGTAAAGTAATCTCCAATAGTAGTGATGAGGATGAAAATGGAAACCAGGCCAAAAGCGAACCAGAAACGGCTCCAGTCGATCTTCTCTCTGGACGTAGTCAAAGCTCTAAGTGGCTGTTCATGAAGTTTCTTAACAATAAAAAGAAGGAACAACAATGCCACCGCATAAGTAAGAAGCATTAAAAAAAGAAAGTAATTGGAGTCCAAGGCCGTCATCATTTCCGAGTCGGTCATGCTTAAAACTTCATAGCCCTTCTCTGCAAATAAAGCAATGACCAAAGGAATTTGCCCTACTATGATTCCAGCAACTACGGTAACAACTCCTATGATATAACGCCAAAAATCGTGCTGATACTTAAAAACCTGACTTATAAACATCTGTTTCAATAATTAATTTCCCACTCCCTGGCGGGGTTATAATGAATATTTCCGTTTTTCACTTCCAGCGGACTCTCAAAATTATTGGTATACAAACTTCCTGTTCCCAGCCCCTGAGGCAATTCGGGATCAAGTTTATACGTCCACTGTGCAATCGCATTAAGACCTATATTGCTCTCCAGAGCACTGGTGATCCACCAGTCTACATTGTTTTCTTCGCAGATTTCCTTCCACTCTATTGTTCCCCTGAAACCTCCGATCAAACTTGGTTTAAAAATGGCGAATTGCGGGTTTATTGTTTGTATAAGCTTTCTCTTTTCTGTTACATCGGTTACTCCGATTAATTCTTCATCCAGCGCGATTGGAAGTGGAGTTCTTTTGCAAAGAGCTGCCATTTCCTCGATTTGTCCCTGCTTTATAGGCTGCTCGATACTATGAAGATCATATTTTGAAAGCTTGTCTAATTTTTCAAGAGCATTTTCAGGTGAAAAAGCCCCATTAGCATCTACCCTTAGTTCGATCTGCTCAGCCGAAAAATTTTCTCTTATCGATTTTAAAAGCTTCAGTTCGGTCTCAAAATCAATAGCTCCTATTTTCAGTTTTATACAATTGAAACCTGCCTGGATCTTTTCAGAGATCTGTTTCTTCATAAAATCTTTATCACCCATCCAGATAAGGCCATTAATGGGAATAGATTTCTCTCCGGAAGTAAAATCGGATGGAAAAAGAAGATAAGGATCTTTAGACTTCAAACTCTTAAAGGCAATTTCAACTCCGAACTGTATGCTCGGAAATTCCCGCAGTTCTTCCCAAAGTTTTTCTTCCCCGAGTTTTATATTGTCGCAGGCCCATTTCAATTTTTCCTCATACCCCGGCCGATCATCATAGCTCAGACTTCTCAGAATTCCACACTCGCCAATTCCAAAGTTTCTACCATCAGATATCTTTATAAACCAGGTTTCTTTTTCAGTAAGAACGCCCCGCGAAGTTCCGCTAGGGCGTTTGAAGTTGAGAATATACTTTTTATAACTGGCAGTCATTAGACTTTTGGATTATAGGATTGCTGGATTGCTGGATTGCTGGATTGCTGGATTGCTGGATAATTTAAAATTTAAAAATATACCAATAGCTTAATCATGTCATTTCTGGTTGTTTTTAAGACTAGTCCTGAATTTAGAAATCATTTTAATGATAGAAGTTAGCTTCAACTGTAATACACTTAGTTCCTCATCACTTAAAAAACCCAGATCGTTAGAAATTAATAATTGTGTTTCTATCTCATAACAGGAACCAGTCGCAATTTCAAGAAAACGATCAAAATCTCTCTGGGATTTCCTTGAAGCACCTTCTGCAATATTGGAAGGAACAGAAACACTGCTTCTTCTCAACTGATTTACAAGTCCGAATTTTTCCGCTTCAGGAAATTTAAGAGTTACCTGATAAATATCTATACAAAATTCGCGACTTTGCTTCCAAATCTCTAAATCCTTAAATCTGTGCATCTAAATATCCAATGATCCAAAGATCAAATTACAACTCTATAGATTCCCCAATCTCAAGCAACATAAGATCCTTACCTTTTTCGTAGAACTTCCTTTTTGCTTCCTCATGGTCTATCTCAATATAACCAAAGGTATCGTAATGGCATCCAAGGATCTTGTCACACTGTATAAAATCGCTTGCCACAATTGCATCATCCACTCCCATAGTAAAATTATCTCCTATAGGTAAGACAGCCAGATCCAGTTTGGTTTGCATAGGGATAAGCTTCATGTCCATGGTAAGAGCAGTATCACCGGCTATATAGATATTCTTATGCTCTCCTTCTATCACGAAACCTCCGGGTTGCCCGCCATAACTTCCATCAGGAAAGGAACTGGTATGAATGGCATTCACATATTTCACATTTCCGAATTCAAAATCCCAACTTCCGCCATGGTTCATAGGATGTACTTCAAAGCCTTTCGCCTCATAATGATTGGTGATCTCAAAATTGCTCACGATAACGGCACCCGTATTTTTAGCGATCGCTTCGGCATCCAGGGTATGATCCTGGTGGGCATGTGTTAAAAGAATATAATCTGCTTTAAGATCATTTATATCAACCTTATCCTTTGCGAGGTCATTGCCGGTAATAAAAGGGTCCACAAGGACATTTATGTCTCCTATTTTGAGCGCCAGTGTATTCTGGCCATAAAAAGTAATTATCATAATTCCAGTTTTTCGGTTTTTTATAAAAATAGAAATTAGTCTAAAAACCTTTTGTGCACACAGTATATAATTTTGTTAAAGCCCTAGAAAATCTACCATATAAGTCCTAAAGCAAATAAAAAGGAAATCCCGAAAGTCGAAAGAGCTACAATTTTTAATTCGGGATCAAGCAATGTAGGATTCTCATTATTAACCACTCTTTGAAGATGAAAAACAAGGGGAATAAAGGCAAACAGATAGATAAAGTCATTAAGATCCTGGGAAGTGATCACCGAATAAATGACCAGGCAGAATAAAGCTCCAATGATCAAAATATAATGATAATCCTTAGCCCTATTCTCACCCAGTTTGACCACCATCGTTATCTTTCCTGCTTTTTTATCTGAAATTCGGTCTCTAAGATTATTTAAATTAAGTACTGCTACGCTTAGAAGCCCAATGGAAATAGCGGGAAAAAGACTAATAAAACTATGGTCATGGCTATACAGATAATAAGACCCGTAAACGGCTACCAGTCCGAAAAACACAAATACGAACAGGTCACCAAAGCCGCGATAACCATATGCCGAATCTCCCATGGTATATTTTATCGCCGCGATTATGGCTCCCACTCCCAGAATGAAAAAAACAAGAGAAGTGAGCATCATTTCACTTCCAAAAGCGGCATAGATCAAAAGCACTGCTAACAAAAGGGTTGTTATTGCGGTGATTATAATAGCTAACAGCATATCTTTTTGGGTAATAAGGCCGCTTTGTATTGCCCGGGCCGGACCTATTCTTTCCTCATTATCGGTTCCTTTAACCCCGTCTCCATAATCATTCGCAAAATTGGATAAAATTTGCAGGCCTAAAGTTGTCCCCAGGGCAAGACTGAAGATAGCAATATCAAAATAACCTTCACTTCCTGCTATACTACTGCCAACAATGATTCCCGAAATAGATAAAGGTAAAGTTCTTAGTCTGGCCGCCCCGATCCAGGATGATAATTTGCTCATTCCTTAATTCATTATTTTAACCAAGAGTTCCTTCAGCAGGTCTCCATGTGAAACATTAGCTGCCCCAACCCCTTTACTTTTTACATCTGTTTCCTGAAGCAGACTTATAGCTTTACTTACCTTTTTCATCGGATAATTCCTCGCGGCCACAGCATAGTCACTCACGAAATACGGATTCACTTTCAACTGCTTTGCCACACTCCCTTTGGATTTATCGGTTAGGCCATGATATTGAAGTATCTGCGAGAAATAGGAAAAGAGAAGTGAAATTGTAACTACCAAAGGATTATCCTTAGGGTTTTGCGCAAAATAATTAATTATGCGATGAGCTTTCAACGAATCCCTTTCTCCAATTGCCTTACGCAATTCAAAATTATTGAAATCCTTGCTTATCCCTATATTTTCCTCAATAATCTCAGGACTAAGGGTAGTTCCCTGAGGACAGATAAGCTGTAATTTTTGAAGTTCATTATCGATCTTTCCGAGATCGGTTCCCAGGAATTCAACCAGCATCTGAGCGGCTTTAGGAGAAACCACGTAGCCCCTGCCCTTCATGGTCTTTATGATCCAATCACCAACCTGGTTTTCATAAAGGCGTTTTCCTTCAAAAATCACCCCGCTCTTCGAGATCGACTTATGCAATTTTTTTCGTTTGTCTATCTTCTTATACTTGTAACAAACAACCAGAACAGTGGTAGGCTGGGGATTTTCAGCATAATCGGCCAGTTTTTCGATGGTCCTTGAGAGGTCCTGCGCTTCCTTCACGATCACCACCTGTCTTTCGGCCATCATGGGATAACGCTTGGCGTTGCTCACAATTTCATCAATACTGGTATCCCTTCCGTAGATCAGCATCTGATTAAAACCCCGTTCTTCTTCGGTCAAAATGTTTTCTTCAATAAAATCGGAAATCTTATCTATATAGTAAGGCTCTTCGCCCATCAGAAAATAAATGGGTTTGATATTTCCCTTCTGAATTTCGGTTACAATTTGTCTTGCTTCATCCATATGGATCACTGCGAGGTTTTGAACAAGGGAAAACTTAAAAAGTAAATTGCAGGCCTGTAATATTCTTTATTACTTTTGAAGCATGCAAAAATTGAATTTTCCCCCATATTCGTTTCGGTTCAAAAATAATCAAAATAAAATAGCCGTTTTTGACGATCTGAGGAAAAAATTTGTGATCCTTACTCCCGAAGAATGGGTTAGGCAGCATTGCGTGAAATTTTTGCAAATTGAAAAGAAATATCCATTAAGTCTTATAAACGTCGAAAAACAGCTGAAAGTCGCCGGGCTTACCAAAAGATATGACGTAGTTGTCTTTGAACCTAACGGTAATATTCAGATAATTGTTGAGTGTAAAGCTCCTTCGGTTAAGATCACACAGGAAGTTTTTGACCAGATAGCCAGGTATAACCTAAGCCTGAAGGCTGATTTTTTAATGGTTACCAACGGTATGGAACATTACTTCTGCCAGATGGATTATGAGAATGAAAACTATATCTTTTTAAGAGATATCCCTGATTATTCCCGATCATGAAAGTAGCCGTTGTCATACTTAACTGGAATGGAAAGCAATTGTTGAAACAATTTCTGCCATCAGTTATTCGATATTCTGAAAAAGCTTCAATCTATGTCGCCGATAACGATTCAAAAGATGAGTCAGTAGAATTCTTAAAAAATGAGTTTCCGGAAGTAAAAATCATTCAGAATAACCGCAATGCTGGATATGCCGGCGGTTACAACTTGGCTTTGAAATCTGTGGAAGAGGAGATACTGATCCTTTTGAACAGCGATGTAGAGGTCACTGAAAACTGGTTAGAACCAATAATTGAAGTTTTTGAAAAGGAAACACAAACTGCCGCAGTGCAACCGAAAATACTGGATTACAAAAAGAAAGACCATTTTGAGTATGCCGGTGCCGCAGGCGGATATATCGATAAATACGGCTATCCCTTTTGTCGTGGACGTATCTTTCAGCACTTGGAAGAGGATCACGGGCAGTATAATGACGACCAGTATATATTCTGGGCCAGCGGTGCTTGTCTGGCGGTAAGAAGATCGGCTTATAGCGAAGTTGGAGGGCTGGATGAGGATTTCTTTGCTCATCAGGAAGAGATCGATCTTTGCTGGCGGCTTCAGAATAAAGGCTATAAGATCAAATATGTAAGTAATTCCCGCATATATCACGTTGGTGGTGCCACTTTGCAGGAGATGAATCCAAAAAAGACATTTTTTAACTTCAGGAATAGTCTTTTTCTTCTTCTAAAAAATGTGGAAGGTTTAAAGGTTTACCTGATTTTATTTATCAGGATGCTTCTTGACGGCCTGGCAGGAGTGAAATTTCTTTTTGAAGGAAAATTCAATCATTTCTTTGCGATTCTTGAAGCTCATGCCAGCTTTTACAGGCATTTTAGAAAGATGAGAAAAAAAAGGCCTAAAAAGTTCCTGATCGGGAAATATTATGTAATCCCCTCCGTTGTGTACTCTCATTTTATAAGGCAGAAAAACAAATTCAGTCAGCTTTAAAAATAAATAAAAAAGGAAATGTTAAAATAGCTTTTCGGCTTACTATTTTTTTGATATTTTTGGGCATTCTAACAATTTAAATTTATAAGAAACGAATTATGAAAAAAATCATGCTTTTGTCGGCTACAGCTGCCATTTTGCTATCTTCATGTGTTTCACAGAAAAAATACAATGAACTAGAGGCAAAGCAAAGAGAAACTCAAGATCAGTTAAACACTGCCACTGTTAAGCTGAACTCCTGTCTTGATGAAAAAGACAGAATGAACCAGGAAATCACCAGACTTAACAATACAAATGCTGCGTTACTGAACAATGTAGGAGATCTGGCTACACTTTCTAAGAAAGAAGCAGAAAACCTTGAGCGTTCATTAGAGAGCATCAAAGAGAAGGATCTAGCCATCCGTTCTATGCAGGAAGCTATGAACAAGAAGGATTCTGTAACTCTTGCACTTGTAACCAGCCTTAAAGGAGCTTTGGGTAACATGAGCGACGAGGATATCGAAATCAATGTTGAAAAAGGTGTGGTTTACGTTTCTATCTCTGATAAGCTTTTATTCGACAGTGGTCGTTACAACATTACTCCACGTGCTAAGGAAGTACTTGGAAAAGTTGCTACTGTTGTTAAGAACAAGCCAAATATCGAGTTTATGGTTGAAGGTCATACCGACAACAAACCTATCAAAACTTCTATGTTTGAGGACAACTGGGATCTTAGTGTGAAGCGTGCTACTTCTGTAGTAAGAGTACTTCAGGACGATTTTGGTGTTGAACCATCAAGAATGACTGCAGCTGGTAGAAGTTACTACATTCCTGTAGCCACTAACGAAACTGCTGAAGGACGTGCCAAGAACAGAAGAACAAGAATCGTTGTTCTTCCAAAACTTGATCAGTTCTACAGCATGATCGAAGAAGGAATGGAAAAAGCCACTACTGGTCAGGAATAAGAAAATAATTTTCCGAAATATCATGAAAAGCCCTGCATTTGCAGGGCTTTTTTATTTTTAAGACTCAATCGACTGACTAAGAGGTATTTATGCGTAAATTTACAGATCCTGATCACCAAAAGTTTTTAGCAATGAAGAAGAAATTCTACTGTTGGTGTATTGGTATGCTCATAAGTACATTTCTCTTTCTGGCTTGTTCAGAAGAAGAATTCAGCCTTAAAGACCCTGTATTTCATCCTTATCTTGAGCAATCTGTTCATCAATTAAAGAGATTACAACTTTCCTTGAAAATCCAGCAGTTTTCATGCGACCTTACCACACCGTATTTTAATGATGGCCTGGATATGCCAGCCTGCCAATTTACCGATTTTGCACGTATTTTGCTTGGTTATTTCGAGAGCTTTTTTAACGATAAATATTTCGATTTTGAATTGGCTCAGTATTACACAGAGCTACACAGGAAGTATGTAACCCATTATCGTGGTGAGAATTACTATGGAGCTAATGGAGAATATGACCAACTGGCAGCTAAGAGGATGCGAGAACTTACTTCTTTTTGGAATCTTGACCGTAAGATGGTCTTAAATGGTCAGCATACAGCATCCCTTGACGACAGGGAGATCCTTACTGATATGATAGAGAGTTTTGACCGGTCTGTTCGCAATCGCACTGAGGCTTATCGCAAAGCCGATGAACTCCTTGAAATAAATATGCTTTCACCAAGCCTTCCTGAAAGTCCCTATTTTGCGATGGATGCTTTTACGCTACCCAATGGTTTGCTTGTAATTGGGGACGGATTAATAGAGACTCTAATTGAGGCCGGAACCGATGGCCAGATAGCTTTTTCTGCCATTCTTGCTCACGAGTGGTGGCATCAGGCACAGTATGAAAATGCCGAGACCTGGACAGAAATTGATGAATATAGTGAAACCTGGCAAGTTTCCAGATTCATAGAACTGGAAGCCGATTATGCAGCTGCCTATTTTCTCACACATAAACGCGGGGCTACCTATAACTGGAAAAAAATAGAAGAATATTTTCGACTCTCATTCAACGTAGGTGACTGCCTCATGGAAAGTAACACTCACCACGGCACTCCGACTCAAAGAATGAATGCCGCAGAATTAGGATTTGAACTGGCCTCTTCAGAAAAAAAGAAAGGAATGATCTTAAGACCAGATGAGGTGCACGCTTTTTTCATCAAAAACCTAGATAAGGTTTTAGACCTATAATATATCAACACTTCCCTTACCTTCTCTTATAACTTCAGGTTCATCGGTTGTAAGATCTATAATTGTTGACGGAATATTGTCTCCATATCCACCGTCAATAACGATATCTACGAGATTATTCCATTTTTCCCTGATAAGTTCAGGATCTGTACCATATTCCAGCACCTCATCATCATCTCTTATAGAAGTAGAAACTATCGGGTTTCCGAGACCATTTACAATTGCCCGGCAGATATTATTATCCGGAACGCGAATTCCCACCGTTTTCTTCTTCTTGAACACATTTGGAAGGTTATTCCCTCCCGGTAAGATAAAAGTATATGGCCCCGGAAGGCATCGCTTCAGTATCTTAAAGGTGGCTGTATCTATTTGCTTAACATAATCAGACAGGTTGCTTAGGTCTTCACAAACAAAGGAAAAGTTTGATTTTTCCAGTTTCACATTCTTGATCTGTGCTATTTTTTCAAGAGCTGAAACATTCGTGATATCACATCCTAAGCCATAGATCGTATCTGTGGGGTAAATAATAAGTCCTCCTTTTTTGAGGACTTCCACAACTTTATTAATATGCTTTGGAGCGGGGTTTTCATCGTAAATTCTTATTAATTCAGCAGCCATAATAGTATTTTTTACTCATTAAAATTTACAATTTTAAAATGTAACCAGCTGAGGATTCAGAAACCTAATCAGCCTTTTCAACTTCTCTTTCCAGCTTTAAAACCTTACTTCCATCTTCCTGCTGATTTAACAAAGCCTTATTTCCTTCTTCGCCATTCCGTGTAATCTCACTTCCATCAATTGTTTTAGTGATTTTGCCTGTGTAGGCGGAGATCACCTCACCACTGGCTTTACCGTTTCCCCAGTTCCATTTTACTTTACTTCCTTCCCTTATCATCTTTTCATTTCAAGGTAAAAATAAAGCCGCTTTTCACGGTTCTAAATAACAGAAGTTTAACGGGGGGTTAGGATATCACTTTAAGCTTAGCAAACCGCAGTAATAGCTTTTTTATCCCGCCTTCGTCAAAATCGATTTCGGCTTTCTTATCCTGCCCAACGCCTTCAAGGCTCAACACCTTTCCCCTTCCAAAACGCATGTGCTCCACTTCATTACCTTCAACAAGCTCAATGGAATTTCTGGCTTTTGCAGGCTCACTCGAAGCAGGCTTCAGTTTCCTAAGTTTTCGCAATTGCTCTTCGGAAGGCTTATGGGAAGGCGGCGGAGTTCCATTCTTTGGTTTTGTTTGTCTTAGTTTACTCTTATCTACCTCATCTCCAAAAATATCTGTATCTACCAGTGGTTTATACTTATAGTCGTCCTGAGGCACCATCATATCCAGATACTGTTCATCTATCTCCTCAATAAATCGGCTTGGTTCAGCATCTACAAGTTTCCCCCAGCGATATCGAGATAAAGTATAAGTTAGGTATGCCTGTTTTTCAGCCCTGGTAAGAGCCACATAGAAAAGTCTTCGCTCCTCCTCCAGTTCGCTTCTTGTATTCATACTCATGGCCGAAGGGAAAAGGTCTTCCTCCATTCCTACAATATAGACATACGGGAATTCAAGTCCTTTTGCCAGGTGAATGGTCATAAGTGCCACCCGGTCATCATCTCCGGTATCCTTGTCCATATCGGTTGCAAGAGCTACGTCTTCAAGAAATTCAGAAAGAGAACCACTGGCATCTGCAAGCTCTTTTTGTCCTTCCACAAAGTCTCGGATACCATTCAATAATTCCTCGATATTCTCGATTCTGGCAATTCCTTCTGGTGTCCCGTCTTTTTTCAATTCCTGAACCAGACCGGTCTTACGGGTAACCGTTTCAGCTAACTGAAAAGCATCGGCACTCTCATTCATGATCGCGAAACTTTTGATCATGTTCACAAAATTCTCAAGCTTGGTTTGAGTTCCCTTATTGATCTTGAGATCAAGCCTGTCCAGATTTTCAATGATCTCAAAGATCGACCTGTTATGCTGATTGGCTGCCACAGATAACCTGTCCATGGTTGTCTGACCTATTCCACGGGAAGGATAATTAATTACCCGCTTGAGCGCTTCCTCATCTTTAGGATTTAGTATTAACCTGAGATATGCCAGTACATCCTTGATCTCCTTTCTTTGATAGAAAGAAAGCCCGCCGTATATGCGGTATGGAATATCCTTTTTTCTCAATGCGTCCTCCATTGCCCTACTCTGGGCATTGGTTCTGTAGAGAATTGCAAAATCACTGTTATTCAGTTGGTTTTGCATCTTATTTTCAAAGATGGAGCTTGCCACATATCTTCCTTCTTCCCCATCGGTAAGCAGCCTATTCACTATTATCTTGGGCCCATCATCATTTGCAGTCCAAACCACTTTTTCCAGTTTGGTCTTATTCTTATCTATGATTGAATTCGCGGCATTTACAATGTTCTTAGTAGAGCGGTAATTCTGTTCCAGCCTGTACATTTGCACATCTTCATAATCTTTCTGGAAGTTCAGAATATTATTGATATTTGCTCCACGAAAGGCATAGATACTCTGGGCATCATCACCCACCACACAAATATTCTGAAATTTATCGGAAAGCGCACGAACTATCAGATACTGTGAATGGTTGGTATCCTGGTACTCATCCACCAGTATATATTTAAACCTGCTCTGATATTTATGAAGTACATCCGGGAAACGATTCAGAAGCTCATTGGTCTTAAGCAGAAGGTCGTCAAAATCCATAGCCCCTGCCTTAAAACACCGGTCAACATATTCCTTATAAATTTCGCCCAGCCTCGGTTTTTTAGACATGGCATCAGCTTCCTGAAGTTCGGGATTCTGGAAATATGCTTTTACCGTAATCAAACTGTTCTTATATGAAGAGATGCGGTTATAGACCTGCTTATATTTGTAAACATCCTTATCCAGCCTCATATCCTTAATGATGGCCCTGATCACACTATGAGAATCCTGGGTGTCATAAATGGTGAAGTTCGAGGGATAACCAAGTTTATCGGCTTCGAATCTTAAAATTTTTGCGAAAACCGAGTGAAATGTACCCATCCAAAGATTTTTAGCCTCGCTATTACCCACGATCTTAGCAATACGATGCTTCATCTCCCGCGCCGCCTTGTTGGTAAAAGTAAGCGCCAGAATATTGAACGCGTCTACGCCCTGGTTCATCAAATAGGCGATCCTATAGGTAAGCACCCTCGTTTTACCGGAGCCCGCACCGGCGATAACGATCATTGGCCCGTCTTTTTGTAGCACCGGAGCCCTCTGTGCGTCATTCAATTCAGCTAAATAAGCTTCCAATTTTTCCTCCGTTTTTAAAAAGCTGAAAGGTAACCAAAATGAGCAAAAAAGTAAACCCGATTCCTTTCCTTTTTTGAACAAATCCCTTTTGCTAGTCCATCATTTGAAGTATAATTTAATATCTTTAAAATTCTGAACCCTAACTATCATAGTACCCCCATGAAAAAAAGTCTTTGGTTGCTTGCTTTCCTAATTTCATCTTTTGTTTTTGCACAGGATTACGGCCCGGGAAATGTTATCCCAGATTATGGCAAAACCTTTACTGTTGAATCTCCGGAATTCAAAACTAATACTTCAGGAGAATTAAAGGCGGTAATAGATGTGGACAGGAGTTTTGATCCGTCCCAGCCTAATAAGCTTATAGAAACAGCAGCCAGATATCTGAACATGCATGAAAAAGCAGGCGTGGATCCAAAGAATATGAAAATAGCCCTGGTACTTCACGGCAATGCGGTGTTTGATATAATGAAGGATGAATTTTATACTGAGAAATATCCGGAGGTAAAGAAAAACCCAAATCTTCCTTTGATCGATGCCCTTACAAACAAAGGAGTGCAGGTGATCCTGTGTGGACAAAGTGCAGCTCATCATAAGGTTACAAGGGAGAAAGCTGATGAAAATGCCCATTTCGCCCTGTCGGCAATGACGGCTTTGGTACAGCTTCAAAATGACGATTACAGACTTATTAAATTTTAATTGATTATGAAAAGTTATTTATTGGCCACCTCAATCTTATTTTGCGGATTACTTTCGGCGCAGACGGATATTCCCGCAGAAGAATTCGCAAATATTGAAGATAAGGTGATAGAATGGCGACGAGATATTCATGAGCATCCCGAACTCTCAAACCGGGAATTCAAAACAGCAGAAAAAATTGCCGAGCATCTTCAGTCGTTAGGAATAGAAACTAAAACAGGAATAGCCAAAACCGGGGTGGTAGGAATTCTTAAAGGAGCAAACCCGGGAAAAACTGTTGCTTTGAGAGCAGATATCGATGCCCTTCCGGTAACCGAAACCAATGATCTTCCGTTCAAATCGGAAGTGACTACCGAATTTTTAGGCCAGAAAACGGGCGTAATGCATGCCTGTGGCCATGATACTCATACGGCAATTCTTATGGGCGTGGCCGAGATACTTTCAAAACATAAGGATCAGATAAACGGGACCGTAAAATTCATTTTCCAACCGGCTGAAGAAGGACCTCCACCGGGCGAAGAAGGCGGAGCTTCTTTAATGATCAAGGAAGGGGTGCTCAAGAACCCTGATGTGGATGCCATTTTTGGTCTTCACATCAACGCCGCCACCCCTGTTGGGACCATTAAATACAAACCCGAGGGAACAATGGCAGCAGTTGAAAGGTTTGTGATCAATGTACAGGGAAAACAGGCACACGGCTCTGCTCCCTGGAGTGGAGTGGATCCAATTTTGATCTCGGCCAAGATCATCGATGGACTACAAACCATAGTAAGCCGAAATGCTGAATTAACCGAATCGGCTTCTGTTATCACTGTCGGAAAAATCACCAGTGGAGTAAGATTCAATATCATTCCTGAGTCGGCCGAAATGATCGGGACAGTAAGAACCCTTGATCCTGAAAGCAAAAAACTTATTCTCAAGAGAATGAGGGAACTGGTACCTGCCATCGCCGAAGCTTACGGTGGTGAAGCTACTATTGAGATTCAAAACAACACTGCGATTACTTTCAATGATCCAGGGTTAACCGAAAAAATGGTTCCTACCCTCAAAAAAGTAGCCGGTGAAGAAAATGTAAAGCTCATGAAAGCAACCACCGGTGGGGAAGATTTTTCATTCTTCCAGGAAGAAGTTCCAGGCCTTTACTTTTTTCTTGGTGGAATGCCGGTCAATGGAGAGCCCACAAGGCATCATACTCCTGAATTCTTTATTGATGACAGTGGCTTACTACTAGGAGTCAAAACAATGACACAGTTAACCCTGGATTATTTAAACAATTAATCATATGAACATTAAAAAAATCCTGTTCCTTGGAGCTGTCCTTTTTATTTCAGGACTTATAAATGCCCAGGCAACCTTAAAGGAAGAAATTAAGGAAATTGAACCTAAGGTGATTGAATGGCGACGTGATTTCCATCAACATCCCGAATTAGGCAACCGTGAATTTGAAACAGCTGAAAAAATTGCGTCACACCTGGAGTCTTTAGGTATAAAAGTGCAAAAAGGGGTCGCAAAGACAGGGGTGGTTGGTATCCTGGAAGGAAACAGGCCGGGAAAGGTAGTTGGACTTCGCGCAGATATTGATGGTCTTCCGGTAAAGGAGCGAACCGATGTTCCATTTAAGTCTGAAGCCACCGGTGAATTTCGAGGTGAAGAAGTACCTGTAATGCATGCTTGTGGGCATGATACCCATATTGCTATTTTAATGGGGGTAGCCGAAATTCTATCTAAAAACAAAGACTTTCCGGGAACTGTGAAATTCATTTTCCAACCAGCTGAAGAAGGGGCTCCCCCGGGGGAAGAAGGAGGCGCTGAACTAATGGTAAAAGAAAATGTTCTTAAAAACCCTGATGTGGATGTAATTTTTGGACTGCATATTTCAGCAGATCAGGATATAAATACGATAGCTTATAAGCCCGAAGGCATTATGGCTGCATCCCAAAGTTTTGAGATCATAATAAAAGGAAAGCAAAGTCACGGTTCCACACCCTGGACAGGTGTAGACCCCATCATGGCCGCCGTTAAGATAATTGATGGTTTACAAACGATCATTTCCCGGGAGTCCAAACTTACCGAAGAAGCAGCGGTTCTTTCCATCGGAAAGATTGAAAGTGGTGTAAGAAGTAATATCATTCCTGAAGAGGCCACTATCATTGGTACTTTAAGGACGCTTAATGTAGATATGCAAAAAATGATTAACAGGAGAATGAAGGAGATGGTTCCCGCCCTGGCAGCTGTTTATCGTGCCGAAGCTGAAATCGATATTGCTAAAGGTTACCCAATCACCTATAATGATCCCGAGCTAACAACTCAAATGCTACCTACATTTGAAAAAGTTGCAGGAAAAGAAAATGTAAAGCTTATTAAAGCAATTACAGGTGCAGAAGATTTTTCCTTTTTTGCCCAGGAAGTTCCAGGGCTCTATTTTTTTCTGGGAGGTAAAAAACCAGGTGTAGAAAATCCGGCTCCACATCATACACCTGATTTTTTTATAGACGAAAGAGGGCTGCTTTTGGGAGTAGAAACTATGACTCAACTCACTTTAGATTATCTAAATCAGTCCTAAAATGCAGGAGGCTTTTGATATAATAAAAGATATTCCATGGTGGGGATGGATACTGATCTTTTTGGCTATTGTTGCTATAGCGGATATCTTTTTTAATAAAAAGCATACCATCAAACATAATTTCCCTGTAGTAGGGCACTTGAGGTACTGGCTTGAAAGTATTGGCCCTGAACTCAGGCAGTACATAGTTGCCAATAACCGCGAGGAGCTTCCCTTTAATCGAAGAGAGCGAGGCTGGATCTATGCTTCAGCAAAGAACATGGACAATTACGAGGGTTTTGGAACCGACCAGGATATATTTTCAACCAACTATATCTTTATCAACAATGCCCTGTTACCTTATAAATTACCTGAAGGGCATCCAAATTTGAAAAATTCCGGATTTGTTCCATCGGCCAAATTAATGGGTGAGTATAATAAACGTCGCAGGCCATACAGACCAGCTTCTGTGATCAATGTTTCTGCGATGAGTTTTGGCTCCCTTTCTGCAAAAGCTATTGAATCCCTTAACAAAGGCTGTAAACTTTCAGGTGCATATCACAATACCGGCGAAGGAGGCTTTTCTCCCTATCATCAAAAAGGAGCCGATGTGGTTTTTCAAATCGGCACCGGATATTTTGGTGTGCGCGATGAAAATGGGAATTTCTCAATGGATAAGCTTGTGGAAATGGTGGATAGCAATCCTCAAATAAGGGCGATCGAATTGAAATTATCGCAGGGTGCCAAACCAGGAAAAGGAGGAGTTTTACCTGCCGCAAAAATATCAAAGGAAATTTCAAAAATAAGGGGTGTTCCCATGGGCAAGGATGTAATCTCCCCTCCCTATCATTCTGCTTTTAGTGATATGGATGATATGGTTGATTTCATCGAAAAGATCGCCGATGCGACGGGCTTGCCTACTGGTATAAAATCGGCTGTAGGACAATTGAACGATTGGGAAAACCTCGCAAGAATCATGGAGAAAAAGGACTGTGGACCGGATTTCATTACCATTGATGGTGGTGAAGGTGGTACCGGCGCGGCACCACCAAGTTTCGCCGATCATGTATCCCTACCCTGGATCTATGGATTTACCGACGTATATAAGGTTTTTCAAAAGCATAAACTTACTCACCGACTTGTCTTCATTGCCTCCGGAAAACTCGGATTTCCGGCTAAAGCAACCATGGCATTCGCCCTTGGAGCCGACCTTATAAATGTAGCAAGAGAAGCCATGATGAGTGTAGGTTGTATCCAGGCACAGAGCTGCCATACCAACACTTGCCCTTCCGGAGTTGCCACGCAAAACAAATGGTTGCAGGCCGGCATCAATGTGAAGGATAAAGCGATACGAACCAATTTTTATTTTACCAAATTCAGAAAGGAGCTTCTTCAAATATGTCATGCAAGCGGACATGAACACCCATGCCAGTTCAACACCGATGATGTGGATATCAATCTAAGCGATAAAAATCTGGCAAAAACTCTGGCGACCGCTTTTTCATACCATAAAGATAAAGTAAATTTCGCCTCTGTTCAGGAGCTTCTGGATTGTCCGCACTTAGGGGGGAACCTCAATCTGAAAAAAATGCGCAAGACAGAAGATGCCATAGATTAAACATTAAACCTGATGAACGAAACAGATATTCTTAATTTCTTATACGCCATATTACCTGCCGTGGTTGTTGGATTAGTTGCATTTTACTTTTTCAACACCTATTCGAAAAATGAGGAAAACCGCAGGAGATTCCTGATGCTTAGGGAAAACCGAAAAACCTCTTTACCTATCAAGCTACAGGCTTATGAACGCCTGGCCCTTTTTCTTGAAAGGATCTCCCCAGGCCAGATCCTTTTTCGTGTAAAACCAAATTCTGAAGATCCCGATCTTTATGCTAACCTTCTTATAGCTACGATCGAACAGGAGTTTGAGCATAACATTGCGCAGCAGATCTATATTACCAATGAATGCTGGGATTATATCAAAACTTCCAAGAATGCCACTATTTCTTTGATACGAAAAGCATCTGCCAAAGAAGATATAACCAATGCCGATCAATTAAGGGAGATGATCCTTAAAAATTTAATGGGCAAGCAGGCACCAACAGACACCGGACTTTCATACATCAAAAAAGAAGTTAGAAGCCTAATCTAAACCAGGAGGATTTATCGGCTTTTCGTTCCAGGTCCTTCTTTTCGGCATACTCATATCCCTGTTGCCACCACTGGGTCATTGCTTTTTTATTGAAGACCAGTGAATTTTCGGTGAGTCTAGTAGGAGTGTAGTAGATATTGAGCTTGACCTTTTTATTCATGGCTGCCAGCTTACCTTCCACAATATCATGATACTCCACCTGGTCCAGAAGGAAACCAAATAAATTTACCATAAGTGAGAAAGGGTTTTTCCCTAGTATTTTATGATACTCCATGTTTTCGGCTTCCAGGATAATCGCATCCACTTCGGTAGCTCCTCTTTTTATAGCTTCCCTGATGGGTACCACACACCCCAGACCGCCATCAGCATATTCAAATCCGTCCTTCTCGGCGAGACTCATAAAGGGAATATAATTACAGGATATCCAGATCCAGTCACAAAAATCGTCATATTCAAATTCATGAATAGACTTATACTCTACCCTGTTCTTGGACAGATTTGAAACCGTAACCACAACATCTTCCACCTTATTCCTAAGCTCATTAAAATCCTGGTGAGAGAAATTTTTTCTAATATTTCGCCTCAGCGCCTTACTTTCTCCAAAAGTTCGTCGTTGCCTGATAAATTGCCATATCGTATTTAAATAATTGATGGTCACATATTCCCGGCCTTCCTTTTTCTTTACTATAAAAGGATTAATACTGAAGATCTTGCGTTGAGTGACATTAGTGTAGATATCATAGATCTTCTGAATATTACCGGCTGCAAGGTGCGGGATAAGAAGACTTCCTGTAGATGTCCCCAGAAACAGATCGTAATTTCTCTTTTTTTCCTGGATAAGGTATTGAGCGACGCCACCGGCGAAAGCTCCTTTACTTCCTCCTCCAGATATTACCAATGCTCGCATTAGGGTTCTATTTGGTCTAATTCTTTATTCATATGTTTAGCAAATTCAAAGCCACTTTCCCACCATTCGGTCATTTTCTCTTCATCAAAAATAAGGGAATTAGTAGTTAATACCGTGGGAGTATAATAGAAATTCAGAATGGCATCGTGATGAGAAGCGGCAAATTTCCCTATCTGAATATTCTGACGTTCGATACGATCCAGCATAAAAGCAAAAAGATTGGTGATGAGCGAAAAAACATTTTTCGAGGGCAACCTGTTAAAATAGGTAACCTCTGTCTTAAGGATAATGGCATCTACCTCTGTGGCACCTCTTCTAATGGCTTCCTCTATAGGTACCATAGATCCAAGCCCTCCATCGGCATACTCACAACCATTTTTTTTAACGAGGCTCATGAAGGGTGTATAATTACAGGATATCCAGATCCATTCTATAAAATCTTCATATTCGTAATCCCTGATAGATTTATACTCCACCTCGTTCAAAGACAGGTTTGACACCGTCACTATGATATCCTTGGGGCCGTTTTTTAATTCTTCAAATTCTTCTTTAGAAAATGTTTTCTTCAGTAACTTTTTTAAATTAAAACTATCACCAAAGGTCTTCCTTCCCTTCAGAAAATTGAGCAATACATTAAAGTGATTTATGCTGATATTCTCGTAACCATGCTTTTTATGAATCAGAAAAGGCCTACTGCTAAAAATACTGGACTGGTTAACCGAAGTATATACTCGTTTTACCTTTTCAGCCTTATGCAGGGCCATATGCGAGATCAACAGACTGCCTGTAGAGGTACCGATAAAGAGATCGTAGTCCCTTTTCAATTCCTCGGTAAGATATTGAGCAACCCCGCCGGCAAAAGCCCCTTTACTTCCCCCTCCTGAAATGACCAGCGCACGCATATTACCTGTTGATTTTAGATCTCAGATATACTGTTTCCTTTTCAGTCATGACCTGAGAAAGATCTGTTAGTTCTTTCCTGTATTCTTCGTTCGTCAACAATTCAGAAAGCAACTGCCGACAAAAATTCCTAAAGCTGTAAGCATGATGATGTGTTCCTTTTATAAGATTTTCCAGGCTTTCCCGATCAAAAGCACCTAGCTGATATAAATAACCAAATGCATTTTCCCTCACCTGAAATGGCCTCCATTCATCCGTATAGCCTGCAAGTTCCTCATAATAAGAATTAGTTTTTTCAGGTTCAAATTCAGAAGTGACAAGATTCAGGGTAAGCCATAGCATCCTTATATTCTTATTATAAAAACCTTCCCATCTCTTTGTTTTGTTCAAATACTCTCCTCTTTGTTCAGGAAACTGCTCCCATAATTTATATAAGGCTCCCTCTTTTGTAAGATAGGAATCATCCTGTAGTAAAGATTCAAATTCCTTCTTTAGTTCCTGCGGAACACTTTCCATACTCATGGCTACGGCCTGTCTCACATAAACATTATTGGTTTCCATGGCTTTCCTGTACAACTGAATTGCCTGAGGAGATTGTAAACCTGAGAGCTGAAGTACTACCTCCTGCCCAATATAATCGTTCACCGGAAAGTCCAGTGCACTAGCCAGGAGTTCATATTTCTGATCAAGAGGAGTTTCCCGTAAAGCTGCTATGGCGAGATAATCCTTAATGAATTGGGATTTCTTAAGGGACTCAAGCGCTTCGGTAGCCTTAAATGCTGATTGTTCCAACCAGTTCTTTACGAAGTCTGAAAGATCCTGCCCCGATGCCAGTTCCATTTGTGCGATGAAATTATCGGTCTCCACATTCTGGAAACTATAAATTTCCAGGTATTTCCTTATTCCTTGTTTAAAGGCTTCATCTCCAATTTCATCTCTCAGGATATGCAGCGCCCAGGCTCCTTTCTGATAAAATGTAAGGGAACTTGCTTTTGGATCAAGCAACGCCTGCCCTTTTCCTGAATCGCTAAGTTGTTTTAGTTCTTCTGCAGTTTCAAAAAGTTTCCAGTAATAATAATCTTCACCAAAAATCTCTTTTTCCGCTAGCAGAGCATAATAGGTCGCGAAGCCTTCATGCAGCCAGTGATGTTTACTATTCGTTTCGGTCACCAGGTCTCCAAACCACTGATGCGCCAGTTCATGAGCATTCACATTTACATAGTTCCTGTCTTTAAAACCGATGGAATCGGTCATAAGAGACTGGGAAAATATGGTGGCCCCTGTATTTTCCATTCCCGCATACAGGAAATCCAGAACCGGCACCTGTTTATAATTCTGCCAGGGATAGGGAACCCCGATCTCTTTTTCCAGAAAATCGAAGATCCTTTTAGTATACCTGTAGGTAGGCTCGAATAAAAGTGAGTCTTCTGGTCGGTAAAAAAGCTGGATCTCATCGCCAGTTTCTGAAATTTTATTCTGAGATGCATATTTACCAGCAGCAACGGCTACCAGATAGCTACTCATAGGCTTTTGCATATCAAACTCCCAGCGAGTGAGGGTATCATTAATCTTTTCGGTATTTTTTAGGATGCCGTTCGATATAACTTCATATCCGGAAGGAAAATCAAAACTAAGATCGAACTCAGCTTTTTCCTCCATATCATCGAAACTTGGCAGCCATGTTGAAGTATACCTCCCCTGTCCCTGGGTCCATACCTGTTTTTGAGAGTCGTCCAAATCGGGAAATTCCCAGTTTATAAAATACATTCCAGATGCTGGCCTTACGGAATAGCTCAGGTCCAACTGATTATTTTGAGAAGGAAGAAAACCCGCGATTACATACAAACCTCTTTTATCGCTGAAAAACTCGACAGAATTTCCATTAAGACGAATATCGTTAAACTCCATATTTCTCCCATCTATATAAAGAGTATCGGTCTGGTTTAAAATTTCAAAACCAAATGAAACACTTCCTTCTACCAGTCCCGCTTCAGGCTGGATCATCACATTTGCCTCAACTTTTTTAAAATCGAAATATTGGGTTTGGGATACTTGTTTTTCCTGAGCCACCAGAACAACTGAGTATAAAATGACCAGAAAAGCTATAATTTTTCGCATGTAATCCTGAAGAATAACTTCTGCAAATTACAAAATAGGTGCTTCAATCCATAAATTTTATAGCTTAAACAACTATTCTTAAAATGGACGCTAAAGAAATTGATCGGTTTTAATATCTTCGTTTTTATGATGCAGAATCTGTTGCAAACCCCTATTGAGTATTTGAAAGGCGTTGGTCCCAACCGGGCCGAGCTGCTCAAAAAAGAGCTCAAAATTGCAACTTACCGGGATCTTGTCAATTTTTTTCCCAATCGATACATTGATAAAACCGCATTTTACAAAATATCCCAACTTCAAAGAAATTCTTCCGAAGTCCAGGTAGTTGGCAAGATAGTGCATATTAAAACGGTGGAGCAAAAACGTGGAAAGCGGCTTGTGGCCGATTTTGTAGACGACACCGGAAGAATGGAACTGGTCTGGTTTCGGGGACATAAATGGATCAGGGAAAATCTGAAACTAAACACACAATATGTGGTCTTTGGAAAGACCAATTGGTTCAATGGAATGTTCAGCATGCCGCATCCCGAGATGGAGCTGGTAGCAGATTACAAAAAGAATCTGCGCACCGCCATGCAGCCCGTATACCCGTCTACCGAAATGCTGGTAAAAAAAGGGATCACCAACCGCGTGATCATGAAGCTGATGCAGGAATTGCTCCAGCAAACCGGGTTAAAGTTCATTGAAAGCCTCAACAACGAACTGATAAATGAGCTCAAGCTGATCCCGAAATCGGAAGCACTTTTCAACATTCATTTTCCGAAAAGCCAGGAGATGCTGGCTAAAGCTCAATTCCGACTCAAATTTGAAGAACTTTTCTTCATTCAGCTACAGCTGTTAAGAAGGAATATGCTTCATAAACAGAAGATCAAAGGTTTCAATTTTGACAGGATCGGCGAAAATTTCAATAATTTCTTTCACGATCATTTGCCATTTAACCTGAC
This sequence comes from Gramella jeungdoensis, assembly GCF_023805255.1. Classification (GTDB taxonomy): domain Bacteria; phylum Bacteroidota; class Bacteroidia; order Flavobacteriales; family Flavobacteriaceae; genus Christiangramia; species Christiangramia jeungdoensis. The sequence goes on along the minus strand of NZ_JAMSCK010000001.1, from coordinate 397,634 downwards.
GAATGCTCAGAAAAAAGTGATCAAGGAGATAAGGAGCGATATGGGAAGTGGCGCACAAATGAACCGACTTCTCCAGGGGGATGTAGGCTCAGGGAAGACCATAGTCGCATTAATGTCTATGTTCATAGCCCTGGACAATGGATTCCAGGCTTGCCTCATGGCTCCCACAGAAATTCTTTCAGTACAGCATTACAACGGACTGAAGGAGCTTTGCCAGGAACTTGATGTTAATATTCGACTCTTAACAGGTTCAACGAAAACTTCCGAAAGAAAAGAGATCCACGAAGAACTTGAAAATGGCCAGATCCATATTCTTATTGGCACTCACGCTTTGCTAGAGGATAAAGTGAAATTTCAAAACCTCGGGCTTGCGATCATTGATGAACAACACAGATTTGGGGTAGCCCAGCGCGCGAAACTCTGGAAAAAGAATGAGATCCCCCCGCATATTCTGGTGATGACCGCGACTCCTATTCCAAGAACGCTGGCCATGAGCCTGTATGGTGACCTTGATATTTCGGTAATAGATGAACTGCCGCCAGGTAGAAAACCGGTTAAAACGGTCCATAGATTTGACAGTAACCGCTTAAAGGTATTCAGGTTCATCAGGGAGGAAATTCAAAAAGGAAGACAGGTCTATATAGTTTATCCTCTTATCCAGGAATCGGAAAAAATGGACTACAAAGACCTGATGGACGGTTACGAAAGTATCGCCCGGGAATTCCCGGATTTTCAGATATCCATTGTTCACGGACAGATGAAACCTGCAGATAAGGATTATGAAATGGATAGGTTTGTACGCACCGAGACCCAGATCATGGTAGCTACAACCGTTATTGAGGTGGGAGTAAATGTGCCTAATGCCAGTGTAATGATTATTGAGAGTGCCGAAAGATTTGGCCTTTCCCAACTGCACCAGTTAAGAGGCAGGGTTGGTCGAGGTGCAGATCAGAGCTATTGCATCCTTATGACCGGTCACAAACTTTCTTCAGACAGTAAGACCAGGCTTGAAACCATGACCTCAACCAATGATGGCTTTGAGATCGCTGAAGTAGACCTTAAATTAAGAGGACCCGGTGATCTTATGGGAACTCAGCAAAGCGGTGTTCTTAACCTGAAGATCGCAGATATTGTGAAAGACAATTCTATCCTTAAATCGGCCAGATTTTACGCGTCAAAGATTCTGAAAGAGGATCCAAACCTTTCAATGGAGAAGAACCTGATGATCAAAAATGCCTATTCCCGCCTTGTAAAGAACAATACTATCTGGAATTATATCAGCTAGACAAGCCTCTAAAAACCAGTAATCTAAGTCCTACAACGATGTTTTCTCTTCGTACATCGAAAAGTTGGAACAAAAAATAAGGGATATCCCCCATTTCTGTACATTCATAGTCCTAATTTTTTAAATACTAACCGATTATGAAAAAAATAATTTACCTGATCGTCCTAATTTTAGGATTTTCAGGATGTAGCGTAGAATCATATGATTCAAATGAAGAACTTATTACTGCTGACGCAAGACCAACCGTACAGAATGTAGAAGAATCTTTGGTTTTTGGTGATCTCTGCGCAGGAGAAGAGGCGGAGTTTTGTTTAAATTTTCCACAAGCTACAATAGGAAATGGAAATCCAAAAACTACCAATGTTCAGGTACAATTGCTAAAATATGGTGATGATCCTGAAACTGAAGAGATTGAGCCTGAAGATTACGAGTATTACGAACAAATATTTCACACCTCTGAAAATACTCAAGCCTGCTTCTTTTATACCTTTGATGAAGCTAACACTTATGATCTTCGGTATTTTATAGGTTCTGGAGGTCATACTGATGTCCAGGCGGAAGTACTTGATTGCTCTGAATGTGAAGAAAGCTTTAGCTATATGGATAATAATGATGGGAGTTACACCTTTACCTATGTGCCTGCTGAAGACATGGAAAATGCTGAAATAATATTCACTTTGGCTCAATCTGTAGTTTCTTTGTGGGGTGAAAGCAGTGTTACAACAGAATGGTCTACAGCCGGACAAACCGAACATGCTTTTTTAGATTTAGAGGCCTGTGAAACATATTGGTGGACCGTGAGTCTGGAAAAAGACTGTAATGGTAGCACTCCAAATAACAATGTATGGACCGATTTTAAAGTTAATGACGTTTCTAAAAAGAATGAGTTAACACCTAATATTACTCAAAGCTGCGAAGATTAAACAACTCATAAAATTCATATCTAGAAAAGGGCTCCGGCCCTTTTTTTATTTCCGGAGCTAATCTTTAAAACATTTTTCATTATCTTTAAAATACTGAAAACCAAATGTTTTAAAGTTTTCAGATATTCATACCCCCTACTCTCCCTCCCCGCTTTTGCTTTTCCGAGCCCCCGGATTTTTGAGTTCAATTAATTATTTAAACCATAAAAATTCAGGATTATGAGAATGAAAAGTATCACAAAATTAGTTATGAGCTTAATGCTCCTTTTTAGCATGAGTTTTGCCTTTGCACAGCAAACAACTGAAAATGTAACAGAGAAACTTTACCAGGATTACAAAAAAAACGGGATAGACAAGACCCTTAAAAATTATGATAAGAATCCGGTAAAAGGCAACGAATACACATTCCTTTCGGAACCTCTGAATGTTCTGGGATACAGGCTGATGAGTGAAGGAGATCTGGAAGCTGCTGAAAAGGTCTTTTTAGCCCAGATAGATGAATATCCCAACGAGGCTAATCCATATGACTCTTATGCTGACCTATTGATGGAAAAAGGAGATGAAGCAAAAGCCAAAAAAAATTACAAAAAGGCGATAGATCTTTCAGCCACTATGGAGGATCTTGAAGAAAAAGCTCAAATGCTGGAGGCTTCCAAGACCAAACTGGCCAAGCTGGAAGGTGCAGGCACCGAACTCCAGTTCCTTGAAGGAAAATGGTCTAATAAGAATTATGGATTTGAGAATGGGGAAAAATTCCTGAGAAATGAAGGAAATGTTGTATTTACTACAAATGAAGATAAAACTGTTCTAACCGGAACTTTACATAGCAAATCTGGCGATTATATAGGCACCAGGATTTTGACTTATGACGCTGTAGATGAAGAATATGATATGGTTTGGATCGGAAATTCCCTTACAGGAATAGAGCCTTCAACGATGAAGATAGAAAAATCGACTCCCACTGAAATTGTCATGATAGAGAAATATGAAGAGAATGGAGAAAAAAGAAAGGTGAAGCACATTCTTAACAGAAAATCGGGTGAGATCGCCTGGGATATTCATGACCTTACTAACAGTGAAGCCAAAAATCCCGTTGCTCACATGGAGTTTAAAAAGCAGAACTGATATATCTTGAATCAAAAATCTGAGAGGGAAGTAAATTTACTTCCCTTTTTTTATAATTATACTTTTCAAAGTTGGCTTATAATTATGCTAAAAAAATTGGTAATACTATCTTTGCAGCCTGAAAAAGAATATTCATGAAGATTTCATATAACTGGCTGAAACAGTTTATCAAATTACCCGAAAACGCCGACAAAACCGGAGAGTTACTCACAGACCTTGGACTTGAGATAGAAGGTATCACGAACTTTCAAAGCATCAAAGGTGGTCTTAAAGGTGTGGTAGTAGGCCATGTGTTAAGTTGCGATAAGCATCCTAATGCTGACAAACTACAACTCACCAAGGTGAATATTGGTAATGGTGAAGAAGTACAAATAGTATGCGGAGCTCCAAATATAGGGGCAGGACAAAAGGTTCCCGTCGCAACTATAGGAACTGTACTATACGATGAAACCGGCGAATCCTGGGAAATAAAGAAAGGAAAAATTCGTGGAGAGGTCAGCTATGGAATGATTTGTTCGGAAAAAGAACTCGGCCTGGGGCAAAGCCATGAAGGTATTATGGTGATGGATAATGAACTGGTTCCCGGTACTCCGGTAGCGGATATTTTTGAGGTAGAGAACGATGAAGTTTTTGAGATAGGACTTACTCCTAACCGCGCCGATGCTATGAGCCACTGGGGTGTGGCAAGGGATCTAAAGGCCGGATACCAGCAAAAAGGTCAGCACCTGGAACTTATCACCCCATCGGTGAGCAGCTTCCATGTGGATAGTCGAAGCCTCAAGATCCAGATAAAAGTGGAAGATTCAGACCTCGCTCCCCGTTATTGTGGAGTCACTCTCTCTGACGTTAAAGTTGGTGAATCTCCAAAATGGCTTAAAAACAGGTTAAAAGCTATAGGAATTACACCTAAAAACAATATAGTGGACGCCACTAACTATGTGATGCATGAGTTAGGGCAGCCGCTTCACGCCTTCGATGCCGGTAAAATTGCGGGTAACGAAATAAATGTAAAAACCTTAAAGGCTGGCACTAAATTTACCACCCTGGATGAAGTGGAAAGAGAACTTCATGAAGAAGACCTTATGATATGTGATGCAGAAAAGCCATTATGTATCGCAGGAGTCTTTGGTGGAATAAGCAGCGGAGTTACCGAAAGTACCACGCAGGTATTCCTTGAAAGCGCTTATTTTAATCCGGTGAGTGTTAGAAAAACAGCTAAGAGACACGCACTTAATACCGATGCTTCCTTCAGGTTTGAGAGAGGAATAGACCCGAATTCGGTAGAGTACGCCCTCAAACGTGCGGCTTTACTTATAAAGGAGATATCAGGTGCAGAGATCACCAGTGATATAGATGACCTGTATTTCAAAAAAATTGAAGATTTTCAGGTATTCCTCACCTTTGAAAAAGTAAATAAACTTATAGGTGAAAACCTGCAACAGGAGACCATAAAATCCATACTTGCTTCTCTGGAGATCAGGGTGAACAATGTAACTGAAACCGGAATGGGACTTACCATTCCTTCATATCGTGTGGATGTTCAGCGTGAATCGGATGTGATCGAAGAGATCCTTAGAGTTTATGGGTATAACAATATTAAGTTTGGTGATAAGCTTAGTCTTTCGGTAGCCAATTCTTCAAAATTTGAAGATTATAAAGTTCAGAACCTGATTGCTACCCAGCTAATAGGCCAGGGCTTTTATGAAACCATGGCCAACTCACTTACTTCAGCAGAATACAATAAACTTAGTGAGGAACAGAAAGACGAATACCAGGTGGAAATGCTGAATCCGCTTAGCCAGGACCTGGCAGTTTTACGCCAAAGCATGTTATTCTCTGGCCTTGAAACTTTGAGTTATAACATCAACCGTAAAAGGAATAATGTTAAGATCTTTGAATTCGGGAAGACCTATCATTCCTATGTTAGCGGAAGAGAAGAAAATAAGCATCTTTCATTATTCATTACTGGAGAAAGAACGGCAGAGAGCTGGAACAGCATATCCGGGAATGGTAATTTCTTTTACCTGAAAGGCGTGATAAATTCGATCTTCGAAAAACTTGGGATAAATAACCTGAAAGCCAAAGCGACGAAAAGTGATATATTTTCTGAAGGCCTTCAGCTTAGTACCAGGAAAGCTAAACTGGTTGAATTCGGAGTAGTTAAAAAATCCATTCTGAAGAGATTTGATATTGAACAGGAGGTGATCTTCGCCGATTTTAACTGGCAGGAAGTGCTGGAAATGACCAAAAAGCAAAAGACCAGCTTCTCTCCTATTCCAAAATATCCTAGTATGAGAAGAGATTTCGCATTGCTTCTTGACAAGACGGTGACCTATGAAGAAATAGAGCAGATCGCAAGGCAAACAGAAAAGAAACTCTTAACCGAAGTAAACCTTTTTGATGTTTATGAAGGAAAGAATCTGCCGGAAGGGAAAAAGAGTTATGCGGTTAGTTTTGTTTTCCAGGATGAGAACAAAACACTTACCGATAAGCAGGTGGACAAAATGATGAAGAAACTGCAGCACAGGTTTGAAAAAGAACTGAAAGCTGAACTGAGATAAATAAAAAAACCGTGTGAACTTCACACGGTTTTTTTATTCAACCTAACTTAACCACTAAGGAAAGTCTTTAAATATCTCATCTATATATTGCCTGATCTCCCGCTGTAATCTTCTGGTCTCTATAGTTTCATCGGCAGTTCCTCTCCAGAGTATCTCATTGCTTCTACGATCTATAAAGTCTATGACAATAGATCTTTCACGGTAAGGGATTTGTTTTACCCTTGGTCCGTCAACTCGTTGTATGGTAAAATAATTATCATACATATAATCTTTATAATATGGGCCAATGTAAAATCCTGGTCGGTAATACGCATAATTGGTATATACAGGATTGGCATTTACCGCGATCTCCTCATCAAACATGGGGTGAACATATACCAGTACATCGGGCTGCCGCTTATCCAGAACATACCCCTCTTCATTCATATTGGCATTGATAGTCTCTATTATGGTCTCCTGAATCGTATAATTATCATAATCCCTGCTAATGATAGTATCCTTGTTGGGAAGATAGGCATAGGAGTCATAGGACTCCAGCTTCTTCAAATCATCTTTGGCCGTAGGACCACTGGACCCACATGCAACAAAGACAAGAGAAATACCTAGCATTAACAGTGTGGTTCGTACAAATTTCATAGCATTCAAAAAATTTTCAGTTTTATTCAAAATAACCGGAATATGACTAAATAAAAAGCCTATTAATAGACTTTGACTTTTATTTAACGGAAAAAGCGGCCTTAGGCCGCTTTTATTAAATTCTGTTTAAAAATTCCTATTTAGCTGGTAAAAGGACAGAATCTATCACATGAATAACTCCGTTAGACTGATCAACATCGGCAATGGTTACAGTCGCAACATTTCCAGCGGCGTCCTTCAGCTTCACCTCATCTCCATCTAACATGGCTGAAATTTTCCCTCCATTAACGGTTTCAAAACTAGCCTTACCATTCCCTTTCTTTATAGCACTTACAATGTCACTGGCTTCATAATCACCGGCAAGTACATGATAGGTTAGAACAGCCTGTAGTTTTTTCTGATTCTCCTCTTTTAAAAGTGTTTCTACCGTTCCTGCTGGGAGATCTTCAAAAGCAGTATTGGTAGGAGCAAATACGGTAAAAGGTCCGTCGCTCTTAAGTACATCCACAAGTTCAGCTGCTTTCACAGCCGCCACCAAAGTGGTGTGATCTTTTGAATTTACAGCATTTTCAACAATATTCTTTGAGGGATACATTTCTGCACCTCCTACCATTTTCGTATCGGCCATTTCATTCTGCCCGATAACCAAATTTACCGTAATAAGGAATAAACATAAAGTGGTAAAAATTCTTAGATTTTTCATAATTGTAGTTTTAATTAATTATCTAAGAAGTTAACGAGGAAACCACTTAAACGGTTTTTAAAATGTGGCTAATTGGCATAGAATTAACAGCTGTCTAGCTGCACTATTGTTAGTAATGTGCTCTTTTTCAATTGTTATTCTAAGCTTAATTGTCTAATTTAGTGTAGCTAAAGAGAAAGAAAAATGAAGCTGAGAATTCCCCGCACAAATATTGAACACCAACTTCTTAAAGTCAGAAATAAAAGTATTACCGAAGACCATATTCTGGAAGAGGTAGGGTTAATCTTTCGCGATACTGAGAAAAAGGATAAAGAGGTTCTTGATGAAATTAACCACGGAAGTAATGTTGCGAGGAACGATTTTAATCCGGATCTGCTTGATCCAGGAAAGGTCTTCCACCTGGATCAGATTTACCGAATATGCGTGAATTATCGCCTAAGATTCCTGGATTCAAAATTATTCAAAGGAGAGATTCCTTATGAAGCGCTCATAAAAATAAAGGAATTGGAAAAACAACACATTACGGCTCTTAAAGGTTTTAAGATCGTAGCTCCTTCCCACTTATTTAAACTTGAGAATGCCGACGACCCCCTGCTTTTTGCTCCTATTGGGAACGATTATTATTATCTGATTCATAAATGGGGGAATGATCTTCATCCTCTGCGAAAATTGATCATGTGGCCCTTCAAGACACTTGAAAATTTCGTGCTGCTTCTCCTGGTTACCAGTTTTTTAACTGCGTTGCTGGTTCCCGACGGTTTATTTAGCCCGGAACAGTCTACTACAGAATTCTTCATGGTCTTCTTCTTTATCTTCAAATGGTTTGCAGGCCTTTCCATTTTCTATGGGTTCAAAATGGGCAAGAATTTCAATACTGAGATCTGGAACAGCAAGTTTTACAATGCATAGAACGTTAATTTCAGTTTAAATAAGCCTGAAAGCTTATAGCTTATTCGTAATTTAGACATATAATATATTGATATGAGCGAAGAAGAAAGTTATAAACGAGTGTATACAGGTCCTGAAACCAATGTACAGTATCTTCAGGAATTATATGAAAAGGCAAGTATACATTCGCGTGTAAGAAATGATTTCGATTCGGGTCTTCGGGCAGGATTTGGTGGAGGAGTTCCTAATCAGGCACAGCTTTTTGTTATGCAAAATCACTATGACGAAGCTTTAAAGATCGCAAAATCAACCTTTCCGAAAGATTTCGAAAATGAATAACGAAGAAGCAGGTACCGAAGAGCAAAGCTCAAAAAGAAATATCTGGAACCTGGTTCTTGGGCTGGTATTCCTGGGATACGGAAGTTTCAGGCTTTACCAGAAAATGGAATCATCAGATTCGGATACCTTTGGGATCATACTGGCAATCGCCTTTATAATCTTTGGGATCTACGACCTCTATAAATACTTTACCGGCAAATAAAAGGAGGCTGTCTAAAAAGGCAGTCCAAACGTCATTACGAACGAAGTGAAGTAATCTGCCTTTTAAATACAAATAATGTAAAGATTGCTTCGTTCCTCGCAATGACAGGTAATTAACTTTTTAGTTAGCCTCTTTAATTTACCATTTTATAATTGCACTTCCCCAGGTAAAACCACTACCAAAAGCGGCAAGCACTACAATATCTTCATCTTTTACACGACCTTCTTCCCATGCTTCGGTAAGGGCGATTGGAATGGACGCTGCCGTAGTATTTCCGTAACGCTGAATATTGTTATAAACCTGATCATCATTCAATTTGAATTTCTGCTGAATGAATTGTGAGATCCTAAGGTTAGCCTGATGTGGAATTAGCATATCGATATCAGAAACCTCCAGCCCATTGGCCTGAAGACCTTCATTGATCACTTCTGAAAAGCGCTGTACGGCGTTCTTAAAAACAAACTGTCCGTTCATATAAGGATAATACGGGATATCATCACCCTGCGGATTATCCTTAATAATCTCAGGTACCCAGTAATTTGTACTTGGACCTTTCAGTGAAAGTTCAAGTGCATGTTTCCCTTCCGAATGCAAATGAGTAGACAGGATACCCTGGCCGTTATGATCGCTTCTTGTTAGAACCGCAGCTCCGGCACCATCTCCAAAAATCACCGAAACCGAACGGCCTCTAGTACTAAAATCAAGTCCTCCACTATGATTCTCACTACCAATCACCAGGACATTCTTATACATTCCGGTTTTGATGAACTGATCAGCTACCGAAATAGCATAGACAAATCCGCTGCACTGATTTCTAACATCCAGGGCCGGGCATGTATTAATATCCAGCATTTCCTGTACCTGAACCCCGCAGCCTGGAAAATAATAATCAGGGCTAAGGGTTGCAAAAACTATAAGATCTATATCATCCTTAGAGATTCCAGAACGTTCTATAGCAATTTTAGCGGCTTTTACACCCATAACGGCTGTAGAATTACCGTCACCTTTTTTTATATGTCTACGTTCTTTGATTCCTGTACGTTCCGTGATCCATTCATCATTGGTGTCCATTATCTTGGAAAGATCATCGTTAGTGACAACATTTTCGGGAACGTATTTTCCTAATCCTGCAATTTTGGTTTGATACATCGACAATTATTGTGATTTTAAAACTTATTCTTATTAAATTTAAGCAAATTGTAAAAAAATGGACGCGCAATATAATAAACATTAACATTCCTTCTGATTTTGCCGTCGATTAAATTTCAACTTAAAACTTACTTTATGAACCGAATTTTCATCTGCCTTTCGGGCTTATTATTTTTTGTTTCCAGTGCACTTGCCCAGGAAAATTTAGACTACCAGAAACCTCCAAAAGAAATACTTGAACTGGTTGACGTCCCTCTTGCTCCTTCCACCATTATAGACAGTGAAGGGGAAATGATGATATTTCTCTACCGTGATCAGTTTAAGAGCATAGCAGAATTGAGCGAAGAAGAGATGCGGCTGGCCGGTCTAAGGATAAACCCCGTTACCAACATAAATAGCCGGGCAAGATATTATAATGAAATCAAGGTGAAGCCTGTAGATGCCGATACCCCTACAGAGGTGACAGGACTACCTGAAGCTCCCAGGCTGACCAATTTTAACTGGTCTCCAGACGAATCAAAAATCGCTTTCACCCATACCACTGATAAAGGGGTAGAACTATGGATACTAGACGTTGAATCAGCTGCAGCTCGTAAATTAACCGGTGCCAATTTGAATGCCAACATGCGAAGCACGATTAACTGGTTCAGGGATAATTCGGCACTGCTTGTGAGCATGCTCCCTGCCGACAGGAAAGATTTGATAGACACCAAAACTTCGGTTCCTACAGGCCCAACCGTTTCGGTAAGTGATGGTAAGGAAGCTCAGAACCGAACCTACCAGGATCTGCTGAAAAACCCGAATGATGAATACAATTTTGAGCAACTAGCCAGAGCCGAACTGGTCAAAGTAAATCTTGATGGTACTTCATCAAAATGGATGGAACCCAGAATGTATAGTGGTATCTCATTTTCTCCAGACGGCAACTATGTAATGGTGACACATATCAAGAAGCCATTTTCCTATCTGGTTCCTTACTATAGATTCCCTTCGGAGACAAACATTTATGACAAAAATGGAAATCTTATCAGTATGATCAATGACGTGCCGCTCATTGAAGACCTTCCGAAAGGCTTTATGGCCGAACGTGAGGGGAAAAGAGATTTTGAGTGGAGAGATGATAAACCGGCCAGTCTCGTTTATGTAGAAGCCCTGGATGGTGGAGACCCGGAAGTTGAAGCGGAATACCGCGATGAGTTCTTTCAATTGGAAGCACCTTTCAAAGGAGAAGGAAGATCGCTGTTAAAAGTGAAAAACCGTGGAAGCAGAATCCTGTGGGGAAATGGTGAAATAGCAATAGCTACCGATTTCTGGTGGAATACTCGAAATACAAAGACCTACGTATTTGATCCTTCAGACTCTTCAGAAGAGCCAGAGATCATCTTTGATAGGAATTATCAGGATGTCTATAGCGACCCCGGAAGATTTGTAACCGTTAAAAATGAATTTGGCAGGAATGTTTTGAAACTTGATGACGAATATGCCTTTTTATTGGGTTCAGGCTTTACCGAAGAAGGTCAGTATCCGTTCGTTGATAAGATAGACCTGGAAGATGGAGATACCAAAAGACTTTACCAAAGTAAATTTGAAGACAAAAAAGAAACCCTGGTGGAAGCTTTAGATATGGAAGAAGGGAAAATCCTGGTTAGAATAGAATCCTCTGTTGAATATCCTAATTATTATATTAGAGATTTAGATTCAGACGATGCGCTTACACAGATAACTTCTTTCGAAAATCCGTTCAAAAGTCTTGAGAATGTTAGCAAAGAAGTGATCACATACAAACGTGATGACGGCCTAGAACTTAATGCCACTCTATATCTTCCGGCAGGTTATGATAAGGAGAATCCCAAAAAACTTCCAATGTTCATGTGGGCATATCCGAGGGAATATAAGGACAAGAATTCGGCTTCACAGAATACTTCAAATGCCAATGATTTCACCTATCCTTATTACGGCTCACCGATTTACTGGGTGAATCGAGGCTATGTGGTGCTGGACGATGCATCTTTCCCTATTGTAGGTGAAGGCGAAGAAGAGCCAAATGACACTTTTAGAAAACAACTGGTTGCGAATGCCAAAGCAGCTATAGACGCGGTAGACGAAATGGGATATATAGACAGAGACCGGGTTGCCGTTGGAGGCCATAGTTACGGAGCTTTTATGACCGCAAACCTCCTTTCTCATTCCGATCTTTTCGCAGCTGGAATTGCAAGAAGTGGCGCTTATAACCGAACTCTTACACCTTTCGGATTTCAGAGTGAAGAAAGAAATTACTGGGAAGCCCCCGAAGTTTACTACACCATGTCCCCCTTTATGCATGCCGAAAAAATGAAGACCCCCTTATTGCTTATTCATGGGGAAGCCGATAATAATTCTGGAACCTACCCTATGCAAAGTGAGCGCTATTTCAATGCCTTAAAAGGTCTTGGCGCTACTGCCAGGCTCGTTATGCTTCCTAAGGAAAGTCATGGATATAGTGCAAAAGAATCGGTATTACATGTTTTATGGGAGCAGGACCAGTGGCTGGAGAAATATGTAAAGAATAAAGAAAAGAATTCAGTAGAGATACCGGAAAAAGAAGATTTCGGAAATTAGAATGACTAAGAACCTTTAATAAATTTAAAAACCCGGCAATTGCCGGGTTTTTAAATTAAGGAAGCGCGGCCAGTGTAGGGTCCTAACCACGCTTCCTAACAACCTAACCAATAAATCAACCATTAGAGATACACTCTAAACTTATTAATGTTAACCTTCGCTTTAAGATCATGTAAAAGATTATAGAGGCCAAAAAAGGTTCTGCTCATATAGAGGAAATGTCGGCTTCCTCTATTTCCATTCATTTTTCTCAGTTCAGGATCTTTGGAGTATTTTTCACTGAGACGGGTAAGATTGTTCCAGAATTTTTCATCTGTAAAATCGAAATTTTCAGATTGAAAAGGTGTAGAGAACATCTCAAACATCTCATAGAACATACTGGAAAAGAACTCCCTTTCCTTTTGAGAATCGTTTTCATCGAGAATCTCCAGCTCTAATAATTTTTCGTGGAAGAATTCCTGATTATTTAAGTTCTCCCTGTTTGTAAGGGAGAAATAAGGATCGTAAAATTCCCGTGGAATTTGTTTTATGCATCCAAAATCTATCGCGATAAGTTCATCGTTTTCACTCACCATAAAATTTCCCGGGTGAGGGTCGGCATGCACCTGTTTTAATCCATGGATCTGGAACATATAAAAGTCCCATAATGCCTGCCCGATTTTATCTCCCAGTTCCTGGTCATTATTTTGTTTTGCAAAGTCACTCAGATGAACACCGTCCATCCAGTCCATGGTAATGATACGTTCACTGGAAAGCTCCTCATAATATTTTGGAAAACTGATATTTGGAATATGCTTGCAAGCTTCAGAAATCTCCCGACTCTGTTTCACTTCCAGAATATAGTCTGTCTCTTCCAGCAATTTCCCTTCTACTTCCTGAAAATATTTTTCAGAATCTTTCGGCTGTAGGTTAAACATCTTAAGTGCGATAGGTTTTACCATTGCAAGATCTGAACTGATACTGTCTGCAACCCCCGGATATTGGATTTTCACAGCAAGTTTTTTCCCGTCTTTTGTAGCCTTATGCACCTGACCGATGCTGGCTGCATTCACCGACTGGGTTGCAAACGTATCATATAAGTTTTCAGGATAATCTCCGTGATATTTTTTAAAAGTCTTTCTTACTAAAGGAGCCGAAAGCGGTGGCACACTAAACTGAGCCAGGCTGAATTTTTCAACATATGCTCCAGGAAGCAGGTTCTTTTCCATTGAAAGCATCTGCGCTACTTTCAGGGCACTTCCCTTCAAGCTCTTTAGTCCGTCATAGATATCACTGGCATTGTCTTCATTCAGCTCATCACGGGTAAGCTCCGGGTTGAAAGCTTTTTTACCATAATATTTCAGGTAATTGCCTCCTATCTTGACTCCGGTTTGAACAAGCTTACTAGTTCTTCCAATCTTGCCCGTAGGTATTTTGTCTATGGTCTTCATCTGCTATCCCGGCCTATGCCATTCTTTCTTTCCACAAAAACTTTCCAAAGTCTACGACTCTCTCTAAAGGCGTGTTATCAAAAACATCAAATACAGTGTTTACAGACTTCTCGATCGCAACATCGGTACTTTCAAATGCAGCTGAATTATCATCCATCCAGAATTTCAATAAGAAAAGAAACTGTATCCACACTCCCTCAGAAAATATCATCTCACTTTGCTGAAATAGTTTAAGCGATTTCTCTTTATTTCTTTCTTCAATAAGGCCTTTCGCATAGTTCTTTATGTTCTTCCTTAAAGATTTTAATTGATCCAGGTTCTTTAACGGCATGTCATGTTCGCTAAGAGTATAAAGAACATAACTCCTGTTGGCAGTTAGAACCTCAAAGAAAGTATAAAAGAAGGTGAGCAATTTTTCCCTATTAGAGAAGGAAGCATATTCCTTTGACTTTTCCATCACTTGCATACTATTCTCAAAGAACTTTTCCCAAATCGCCTTTCGTAAACCTTCAAAACTGCCGAAGTGCTTGTAAAAATCCTGCTCGGTCATATCGTTATCCTTAGCGAACTTATATACACTACGGGGAGTTTTCTCATTTTCCAGCACATAATCCATATAAATGGCTATCAGTTGATCTGCATTCGGCTTCTTCTTCACCTTACTATTACCTTTTGACTTTGCCATAACTCTAAATCTTTCGTTCAAAAATACATTTTTTGTTTAATTCTTTGCACAAAAGTTTAAACAAAGTTTTGTTAAATATTTTATTTCACTTTTGAATCACAGGATTTTAGACGGCGATACCCAATTTTAATTACAGAGCGTGTCAGTTTGGCAGCGAATCACTAATGGTACTTTTTTTGAAAAAAGGAGGGTGAATCAAAACTTAAAATTTTTAATATGGCAACCGGAAAAATAAATGTATCTGTAGAAAACATTTTTCCGCTCATCAAAAAGTTTTTGTACAGTGATCATGAAATCTTTTTGAGGGAGCTTATATCAAACGCAACCGATGCGACCCTTAAATTAAAACACCTCAGCAATCTGGGAGAAGCCAATGTAGAATATGGCAATCCAGTAATTGAGGTTAAGATAAATAAAGACAAGAAAACCCTGCATGTAATTGATCAGGGGATCGGTATGACCAAAGAAGAGGTAGAAAAGTACATCAACGAAGTAGCCTTTTCCGGAGCTGAAGAATTCCTTGCGAAGTATAAGGATTCAGCTAAAGACAGTGGCATTATTGGTCATTTTGGACTTGGTTTCTATTCTGCTTTTATGGTGGCAAACAAGGTAGAGATCCTTACTAAATCTCATAAGGATGAACCTGCAGCACACTGGGTTTGTGAGGGAACTACTGAATTTACCCTTGAAGAAGCTGACAAAAAAGAACACGGTACCGAGATCATCCTTCACATAAATGAGGATGACAAGGAATTCCTGGAAGAGAACCGTATCCAGGAGCTGCTTGTGAAGTATAACAAGTTCATGCCTATCCCGATCAAATTCGGGACAAAGGAAGAAACTCTTCCACTTCCCGAAGATGCCAAGGAAGATGCGAAGCCTGAAACCAAAACGGTTGATAATATCATAAACAACCCTGAGCCGGCATGGACCAAACAACCTACCGATCTTGAGGAAAAAGACTATAACGACTTCTATCGTGAACTCTACCCAATGCAGTTCGAAGAGCCGTTATTCCATATCCACCTTAACGTAGATTATCCGTTCAATCTTACTGGTATTCTTTATTTCCCGAGAATGACTCAGGATATGAACATTCAAAAGGATAAGATCCAGCTTTATCAAAATCAGGTATTTGTAACCGACAATGTGGAAGGTATCGTACCCGAATTCCTTACCATGCTTCGCGGAGTTATAGATTCGCCGGATATCCCGTTGAATGTATCCCGATCTTACCTTCAGGCAGATGGCGCTGTGAAGAAGATCTCAAGCTACATCACCAGAAAGGTGGCAGATAAGCTGAAAAGCCTTTTCAATAACAATCGTGAGGATTTTGAGAAGAAATGGAACAATATTAAGATCGTTATCGAATACGGTATGCTTACCGAAGAAAAATTCTTTGAAAAGGCAGATAAATTTGCTCTTTATCCTACTACCGACGATGAATATTTCACTTTTGAGGAACTGGAGGAGAAAATCAAGGAGAACCAGACCGATAAAGATGGAAAACTGATTGTTCTTTATGCTTCAAACGAAAATGAGCAGCACAGCTATATTGAAGCTGCCAAAGACAAAGGCTATAAGGTTCTTCTTCTGGATTCACCTATTGTCTCTCACCTTTTACAGAAACTTGAAACTTCAAAAGAGAATATCTCTTTTGTGCGGGTAGATTCAGACCATATAGACAACCTCATCAAGAAAGATGAAGAGAAGATCTCCAAACTTTCTGATGACGAAAAAGAAAAGCTGAAAGCTGATTTTGAAAAGGTAATTCCTTCTGAAAAATATACTATTCAATTAGAAGCGATGGATAGCAATGCCGCTCCACTTATTATCACGCAGCCGGAATTCATGCGTAGAATGAAAGAAATGCAGCAAACCGGTGGCGGCGGAATGTTTGGAATGGGCAATATGCCAGAAATGTACAATCTGGTTGTGAATACCAATCACGATCTTATTAGTACAATTCTCAATACCAAGACCGAGAAAAAGCAGCAGAGACTTATCAAGCAGTCTCTCGATCTTGCCAGGCTTTCTCAAAACCTTCTTAAAGGTGAAGAGCTTACGGCATTCATTAAGAGAAGTTTTGATATGGTAAAATAGATTGGAAGTACACTCCATATAAATAACCGCTTTTCTCAGGGAAAGCGGTTTTTTATTTTATCTAATTCAGCTTTTGTACTTTTATAGAAAATCCCGTCTATGAAAAAGATCATTTTGCTGTTCTGCATTTTTACGATTATAGGTTGTAAGGAAAATAAATCTGAAGAAAGAATTCCTGTAGAGCCCGATAACGGAATTGGGGATGGAGCCGGCCCTCCACCCGCACTTTCTTTTTCAGAAAACATTGAGGAAGCCCATAATAAGCCAGCTTTTAGAAACCATGAGGCGGTTTCTTTCGATATAATATTAAAATTTGGTGGTTCTGAAAGGCTGAATGCCAAAATAAGCATGACTACTAATTCGACAGGAGTCAGGGTTGATAAAGTGAATGGCACATCTTTGATTTATGATGGTGAAAAAACCCTTATTACACCTGATACAGCGAAAACCGATGGTGCCAGATTCGACATTTTCACATGGCAGTATTTTTTTGCCATGCCTTTTAAGTTAACCGATCCCGGGACAGTTTGGGACAAAGAGAAAACACGTAAACTTGACAGCCTTCAATATAATACTGCAAAACTTAGCTTTGAATCGGGCACGGGTGATTCCCCCGATGACTGGTACATTATATATCAGGATCCGGAAACGGAAAGATTAAAGGCTGCTGCTTATATAGTAACCTTTAGTAAAGAGAAGACCAAAGCCGAGGAAAATCCACATGCTATAGTTTATTCAGATTACATAATGGTTGAAGATGTGGCATTTGCAACAAATTGGAGTTTTTATAGCTGGAGTGAGGAAGATGGTTTGGACCAAAAACTGGGGGAGGCAGAAATAAGCAATATTACTTTCTTCAAACCAGAAAGTGGCTATTTCCAAGCTCCTGAAAATTCAAAGCCAATAAATAAATGATTTTATACTTCTTCCGGAAGACTTTTAAGGCTTAAATACTTGTAAACAACCTGGTAGAATTGCTGCACATCATAAGGTTTTACAATAATATCACTCATCCCGGCAGCAAGGATCTCTTCTCTTATTTCTTCAACTTCCACAGCAGTAAGTGCTAGGATAGGTATTTCCTTATTGAATTTCCTGATCTCCTTTGAGGCTTCAAGGCCCGAAATTCCAGGCATGTTTACATCCATAAGAATAAGATCAAAGTCATTTGTTCTTGCAAGCTGAATAGCTTTCTCTCCGTCACCGGCCACTGTACATTTAAAATCTTTTTTAGTTAAAACCCTTTTTGTCACCACCTGGTTAATACGGTTATCATCCACCACCAGTATTTTTCGCGACGAGTTAGAACTAGCGAAAACTTCCTGCTTAATTTTCGGAAGTTCCTTCTTAGAATTATCTATCTTAAAATTAATGGTGAAACTAAAAGTGGCCCCTTCTCCTTCTTTACTATCAAGCCTGATCTTAGAGTTAAAAAGTCTAAGAAGCCTTTTTACGATAGGCAATCCAAGGCCTGTACCCTGATAACTGTAATTTGAATTATTAAGTTGAGAGAATTCCTCAAAGATCACTTTTTTCTTACTTTCTGGAATTCCCGGGCCATTATCCTCTACTTCAAAATAGATTTTAGAATACTCCTCATCCCTTTCAATTTGACGAGTAACAATACAAATTGTTCCTCTCTCGGTAAATTTCATAGCATTACCTACAAGGTTCATCAATACCTGGGAAAGTCTTACGGAATCGCCAATCAGAAATGGTGGTATGTTCTCATCTATGTCAAGATGAATTTCATTTTTATTCTGGAGCCGTGTAAATTCAAAGCTATTCACAATACTCTTCATGAGGTCTTTAAGCTTAAAGGAAACATTTTCAAGCTTAACCTCGTTAGATTCCATTTTATTCATTTGCAGCACATCATTAATGAGTGCCAGTAAATAATCTGCAGAGAATTTTAACGACCTTAAATCCCCCTGGTGCTTCTTAAGGCTCTTATCTTCAAGAAGCAATGAGGTTAACCCTATTACTCCGTAGAGAGGAGTTCTTATCTCATGACTTACTGTGCTAAAGAAACGTGTTTTAAGACGGGATAGTTTCTCGGCTTCATCCTTGGCTTCTTTATACTGCTTGTTCTTATCTCTTAATTTACTAATAAGATTTTGACGATCCCGATTGACTTTATGCAGAAAAACGAGGATAAATATCAATCCTAAAGAAGAAAGCACCATAATGATCACTTTTTCTTTTGACTTTTCTATGATCTCCTCCTGATATTCCTGTTCTCTTTCTGCTAATTCAAGGTTTCGCCGATATTCGTTAAGATTAAAACGAGCATTGGCAATTTCCATTTGCCTAAGCTTTTTACTTTCAAAAATCTTGGAGTTATATTCTGTATATTTTTCCTGAGCTAAATATGCTTTTTCAAAATCACCTTTTTGCTCCAACATTTCCGCATATTCATAGTAAGCTTCTGCTGCAGGTAGGATCAAACTATCTTCCTCTGCAAGCCGTATGGAATTCTCAAAATAGTATGTTGCCGTATCATACTCCTTTTTATGGGAATAATACCTGCCATGAAGCATATAAAGCTGAGAATATAAATAATCAAGTCTTTCTTTCCTGGTATAAGATTCCTTTGTGGAATCTACGGTTTTAAGAGATTCATTTATATATGGATATGCTTTTTCAAACTGACCATTATCCAAATAGGTCCACCCAATATTTGCTTTTGGAACTACAGATTCAACAGGATCATTAATCTTTTCAGCGAGTTTAATAACCTTATTATAGTAATTTATCCCTTTTGTCTGGGTCTCGGGCATTTCAGAGTAAATATTACCCAAATTATTGTAAGACCGCATCAGGATAGTATCGTTACTGCATTTTTGAGCATACTCCAGACCAAGTGTATAATTTCTTCGGGCACGTGCTCTATCATCAAGATCCAGGTAGACATGCCCAAGATTATTATACGCCTTGGCAACAAAATACTGATCATCAGCATCTTTAGCCAGATTTATAAGGGAATGAGAGTCTTCGATGGCTTTTTCATAATTATACTCCTTTATAGATTCTTCTATACTGTCCAAAAGAGCATTTAAAGTATCCCGGCTAATTGAATTGGAATCCTGAGCCAGACTGATATTCCACAGTAAAAAAAATACGGGGAGGTAAAAAAAGTAATTTTTTTTCAAAAGTAGATCAGGTTTGAATTTAGATTTAGGCGGTTGAAAATTACTCTATTTAAAGGACTTACACAACATTTATTTAATATGAACATAAATTTTACTCACATTTAGTTAGAAGGAAAATTGTAGTATATTCAGAAAAATTAATTTTTCAATGATCTATCCCTGGCATCTTTATTTAATGGCGCTTATGTACATAATTGCGGGTATTTTCCATTTTTTAAAACCTAAATTATATATGAGAATAATGCCTCGATATCTCCCTAAGCATAGGCTATTGGTGCATTTAAGTGGAGAGGCTGAAATTCTTCTTGGGATACTTATTTGCATTCCCGCCACCAAAAACCTCGGAATATTTGGAATCATACTAATGTTACTTGTATTTCTATTGGTTCACTTTTATATGCTCTCTTCCGAAAAAGCAGGAGCCGGACTACCCAAATGGTTACTTATAGCAAGAATTCCCTTACAATTTCTTCTCATGTACTGGGCCTGGTATTATTTAAAATACTAGGCATGGAGCAAGAAGTAATACGATTACAGGATGCCTCCCTGATTTATTATGCTGACTTTTTCAGTATTGAAAAAAGTGATCATTTTCTTGAAAAGTTAATGCATTCGCTAAACTGGAAGCAGGACAAAATAAAGCTGTTCGGAAAGGAAATCTTACAACCCAGGCTAACCTCATTCCATGGAGAAACAGGTAAAAACTATACCTATTCAGGGCTCGAGATGAAACCTGAAGCTTTTAATAACGAACTGATTGAAATAAAAGAAAAGTGTGAAAAATATGCCGAAACCCATTTTAATGTCTGCCTTGCGAATCTATACAGGAATGGAGCTGACAGTATGGGATGGCATGCTGATGATGAGAAGGAACTGGGACCACGTCCGGTGATTGCTTCGGTTAGTTTCGGAGCTGAAAGGATTTTTCATCTAAAACACAAAACCAACAAAACTGCCCTGCATAAAATAAGGCTGCAACATGGCAGCCTTTTAATTATGAAAGGAACCACTCAACAGTTCTGGAAACATCAGTTACCAAAAACCAAAAAAAGAGTCGGTCCCAGGATCAATTTAACCTTCAGGAAAATCTATTAAGAATAGATTTCATTAAGAATTTTAGCAAGACGAAGCCCGCCTTTCTGAAGCTGAGCAAGTACGGTAGGCATATGGTGGTACATATATGTGTATCCCAGCTTGTCACCACTTTCAACACCATCATAAAGTTCTTCAGCCATCTCTCTGGATTCATATACCCAGTCCAGTAACTTCCCTTTTTGAATAGACTTTACCTGTGCTTTAGAAAGCTCTTTGGTATTTATAGCCAGCTCGGTATAGCTCATCTGATAAAAATCTATCATATCACTATCCCATACACGATGTATATTAGAACCTTCATTAAACCACCTAACCTGTATATCGTTTCCTCCTTTATCTGAGGCGTGCCCTACATGAAATGGCTGATGAAGATCGCCCATAAAATGTACAAGCATTTTTAAGTGAAACTGTTTTTCGGCTCTGGAAGCATTATCATCACTAAGCACCTCTTTACATTTTCTAATAGCCTGGACAAGATCTCCACTTTCACTAGCCTCTTCCACGATATATTTTTCAGCTTCAGGATGAATGTTCACATAATGCCATGGACCATATTTCCTGTATTCCGGATCACTTTTTATATCGTCAGCATAGTTAGCAACAAAGGCCAGCCCGTAGCCATCGAGAAGACTATCAATTGCCTTTCGGGCTTTTTGGGTTAGATGTTTTTCAGCTATCTCTGCAGTGGCACGATGCCCGGTTTTTCCCCATTCCGAGTCAGCTGCAAAGCCCGATACCGTAGTTGATATAAAAAATAAAACGAATAAATATTTTCTCATTTCTCTAAGTTTTGGACAAATATAACCAAGCCTTGAAAAATTTAATGTTAAGAATACAGTTTATTAAATTTTAATATAATATATTTATAATATCATTTTAATATCACATAATCTTTTCAATCATGACACAGGAAAAAACTATTAAAGCTTATAACGGCTATTTAATGCTATTCCTTTTCCTAATACTTTTTATAGGAAGTATAATAGCTGTTGCCACTACCGGAAACCCTCTTTGGGCAATCGCTACATTCATTGCCATAATTATCCTGTTCGGTCTAATTCTGGTCAACCCCAATGAATCACGTGTTTTGCTTTTATTTGGAGATTATAAGGGAACTGTAAAGGAAAACGGACTATTCTGGGTAAATCCGTTCTACACCAAAAAGAAAATCTCTTTAAGGGCGCGTAACTTTGATAGCGAACGACTAAAAGTAAATGATAAACTGGGGAATCCGGTAATGATCAGCACTATCCTTGTATGGCGCGTAATGGATACATTCAAGGCTTCCTTTGACGTTGATAATTTTGAAAATTTTGTGGTGGTACAAACCGATGCAGCAGTAAGAAAACTTGCCAGTCTCTATCCATATGATAATTTTGCAGACGAGGGCCTTGATGAAGATATCACCCTTAGATCCAGTGTTAATGAAGTAAGCGATGCTCTAGAAAAAGAACTCGAAGAAAGACTGAATATCGCTGGAATAGAAGTACTTGAAGCTCGTATAGGTTATCTGGCCTATGCTAATGAAATTGCAAGCGCCATGCTTAAAAGACAACAGGCAACCGCAATAGTGGCGGCCAGGCACAAGATAGTTGAAGGGGCCGTTAGTATGGTTGAAATGGCATTAGATGAACTCAGTAAAAAGGAAGTGGTCAACCTTGATGAAGAAAGAAGGGCCGCCATGGTGAGTAATCTTATGGTTGTGTTATGCGGGGACAGAGATGCTACTCCAGTGGTGAATGCGGGAACCTTAAACCATTAAAATGCGAGTCTTTGAAGAAGAACAGGCATTCAGGCAATGGTGGTTATTGCTTATTCTTAGCACTACTTTGATTGGGACCGGTATTGCCTTTTTTAGAGATTTAAGCGAATTCCCTGTAACAAACTGGAAATACCTAAGCTTTATCCCGTTATTCTTCATTGCAGGGATGTTTTGGATCACCAGGCTTCATACCAGGATTGATAAAGCTGGTATAAGCACTAAGTTTGAACCGTATGGTATTTTTAAACGCTCTTATAAATGGAATGATATTAGCAAGGTGTATGTTCGAAAATATAAACCACTTATGGAATATGGTGGTTGGGGAATTAGAGGTTTCAATAAGGCTAAGGCTTACAATGTTTCAGGAAATATGGGGATACAAATAATAACAAAGGATGGAGAAAGATTCCTGATTGGCACCAAAAAACCGTCGGAAGCCGAAAAAGTAATTAAAAGATATCATGAGAAAACTGATTAAAATGAAAAGTTATTTTGTTGCAGGTCTATTGTTGATCTTTTTTCAACTGGGTAAAGCCCAGGAATCAAAATTTATTGAAGAAGAGCTGCAAATAAATCAGGCTATTGAAGGAAGCCTTACTACTCCCAATTCTACCGAAGCCCAGAGCCTGGTGATCTTTATACAGGGTTCAGGCCCAACCGACAGGAATGGAAATCAGCCTATGATGAAAAATGACGGGATAAAAAAAATAGCCCATCAACTGGCTGAAAATGGTATAGCTTCCTTCCGCTTCGATAAGCGGATCTTTAAAATGAACGAACTCAAAATAAAGGAGAAAGATCTCCGGTTTAATGATTTCGTTAAAGACACAAAGGATATCTTAAAATATTTTGATGAAAGCGACCGTTTTGACAATCTCATAGTAGCAGGGCACAGTCAGGGCTCATTGGTGGGCATACTGGTATCTGAAGATCTGGCAGACGCTTTTATCTCTTTAGCCGGAGCAGGCCAACCCATAGACAATATTATCGTTGAGCAGGTTCAGAAAATGGCGCCTCCCCTCGCGGAAAATGCCAGAGTGGCCTTCGATGAAATTAGAGAAAATGGCAGGACCACCAACTATAGTCCCATGCTGGAATCCATGTTCAAACCTTCGATTCAACCCTTTATGCAAAGCTGGATGAGCTACGATCCCGCAAAGGAAATAGCCAAATTGGATATTCCTGTGCTTATCATAAATGGTTCAGCAGATATTCAGGTAGAAATAAAAGAGGCTGAAATGTTGAAGAACGCGAACGAAGATGCACAGCTTGTGATCATTGAAAATATGAACCATATCTTCCGAAAGATAGAAAGCGAAGACAGGCTTGTAAACACCAAATCTTATAATGAACCTAACCAGCCATTACATCCGGAACTGATACCGGTAATCACTGAATTCATCAAAGAAGTTGAATAAATTATGGGCAAGAAGAAAGCATTCGCCTTAAGAGTCGACGAAGAGATGCTCAAAGCCATCGAAAAATGGGCTGCTGATGAATTCAGAAGTACCAATGGACAGATTGAGTGGATGCTGAACAAAAGTTTAAAAGAAGCCAAAAGACACCCTAAATCAAAAAAGCAAGAAGATTAATGTTTAAGATTATTTTTTCAGATATAGACGGCACCTTACTTAATGCCGAGAGAGACCTTTCAGATTATACAATTCAAACCATAAAAAAATTAAACGGAGATATCCCGTTCATCCTTATCTCTTCCAGAATGCCGGCCGCAATGCGACATTTACAGGAGAAAATGGACATTACCCACCTCCCCCTTATAAGCTATAACGGTGGACTTATACTGGTAGATGATAAACCAGTAAGCTCTACAGAAATTCCAATTCATATCCTTGAAGAACTGCACGATTTCAATGGTGAGCATGATGTACATTTAAGTCTTTTTCATAATGACGAATGGTATGCTCCGAGAGATGATTTCTGGACGCAAAGAGAAATCAATAACACCAAGGTACAACCGGAATTAAAGATTAACCAGGAGGTTATAAATAAATGGCAGGAAGA
Source organism: Gramella jeungdoensis (assembly GCF_023805255.1). GTDB lineage: Bacteria > Bacteroidota > Bacteroidia > Flavobacteriales > Flavobacteriaceae > Christiangramia > Christiangramia jeungdoensis. The sequence goes on along the minus strand of NZ_JAMSCK010000001.1, from coordinate 372,976 downwards.
GGATAAAGGAGCTCATAAGATAATGGCGATGGGCGATGAGGAAAAGATAGATTCCATCAGGGATTTTCTGGAAGATAATTTCCCGAACGAGCTTCATCTTTACCGTTCAAAACCTTCCTATCTCGAAATAGCTCCGAGGTCAATTTCAAAACTTACGGCAGTAGAACACTTACTTGATAATCATTTCAAACTTCCTCTTTCTCAGACTATGGCTTTTGGAGATAATTACAATGATATTGAAATGCTGAAAGGCGTGGGAATGGGCATCGCGGTAGGTAATGCCAAACCTGAGGTTCTGGAAGTAGCACATATGGTCACTACTCCGGGAAAGGAAGATGGCGTAGCCAAAAGCATCAAAGAAATATTAAAAATTTAAGAAAAGAACCTTCTCATAGCAGGATTCAATAAAAATTGTATTTTGCCGGCCAATCTAGTCTGAATTATATGGAAAATACAACCTTGTTCACCAACGATGCTATCGTATTTGGTTTATTAATGCTCGCCCTGGGCTTTGTTTTTTATACCTCATCACAAAAAGACGGCTTCTGGAAGAAATTCTATGCTGTTGTTCCCGCACTACTAATGTGCTATCTTATTCCGGCTATATTTAATTCCCTAGGGCTGATTGATGACGAAACCTCGCAATTATATTTTGTAGCAAGTAGATATCTTCTTCCGGCAGCATTAATTCTCATGACACTTAGTATAGACCTTAAGGCAATATTTAATTTAGGCCCCAAAGCTCTTATCATGTTTTTTGCAGGTACCATCGGCATTGTACTCGGAGGCCCTATTGCGATACTAATCATATCTGCTATTTCTCCAGAGACAGTTGGTGGAGTTGGTCCCGATGCGATCTGGAGAGGATTATCCACAATCGCCGGGAGCTGGATAGGCGGCGGTGCCAATCAGGCTGCCATGCTGGAGATCTACGAATACAATCCCGATCTTTACGGAGGGATGGTACTAGTGGATATTGTGGTTGCCAACCTATGGATGGCCATTATCCTTATGGGAATTGGAAAGAACAACTCTATAGATAACTGGCTGAAAGCAGATAATTCAGCTATTGAGGATCTAAAAGTAAAAGTGAGCAATTATGCCGAAAGTGTAACCAGAATACCTAAACTTCCCGATTTTATGATCATGCTTGCCCTGGCTTTTGGCGGGGTGGGTATCGCCCACTGGGGAGCCGATGGTATGTCGGCCTACCTACTGGATAATTTTGAAGTTTTCAATGATTCAAAAAGTGCCTTATCCTCTTTTTCATCCCAGTTTTTCTGGATGATCACTATTGCAACTGCAATAGGTATTATGCTTTCTTTTACAAAGTTCAAATCATACGAAGGAGCAGGTGCCAGTAAACTGGGTAGTATCTTTATTTATATTCTGGTCGCTACCATTGGTATGAAAATGGATCTTACTATGGTTTTTGACAACCCAGGACTTATCGCAATAGGCCTGGTTTGGATACTTATTCATGTGATCGTTCTAATAACTACTGCCAAATTGATAAAAGCACCTTATTTCTTTTTAGCCGTGGGAAGCCAGGCCAATGTTGGAGGAGCCGCTTCTGCACCTGTGGTGGCTGCAGCTTTTCATCCTTCTTTAGCAACAGTTGGTGTGCTCCTTGCAGTGTTTGGATATGTAGTAGGAACCTATGGCGCAATTCTGTGTACAATTTTAATGCAAATCGCTGCCGGCAGTTAGTATTAAATAGAAAAATATAAGATATTTGCGCTCCTAAAATCTGAATACAACAAATGAAAAAATTAGCTCTTCTTTTAGTGGTTTTGATCGGCTTAGCAGCCTGTTCTGAAAAAGAAAGCAATCTTATTGTAAGTGGTAAAGTAAAAGGCCTTAAGAAAGGGACTTTATACCTGCAAAAGATCGAAGACACCTTAATGGTGAATGTGGACTCCATGGTAGTTAACGGGGATCCGACATTTACATTAGAGGCTTATATAGAAAGCCCTCAAATGATGTACCTCTACCTTGAAAAAGTAGATAATAATCGTTTTGATGACCGTATAGATTTCTTTGCTGATGAGGGCCAGGTAACCATAAACACAAGTTTGGAGAAATTTGAGACCGATGCAAAAATCGTTGGTTCTGCAAACCAGGAGAAGCTTATGGAATACCGAAAGATGATCGGCAGGTTCAACGACCAGAATCTTGACCTGATAAAGGAAAGTTTTGAAGCCGAAAAAGCGGAAGATGAAGAGAAATTGATGGAAATCGATAAGAAGTATGACCGACTACTAAGAAGAAAATACCTTTATACCGTTAACTTCGCTATTAATAACAAGGATCTTGAGATCGCACCATATCTCGCACTTTCAGAAGTATTTGACGCGAACATAAAATACCTGGATACTATCTATTCTTCCTTAAAACCAAAAGTAAGAAAGTCCATGTACGGAAAACAACTGAAGGATTTTCTAGAGGAGCGCAGAAAGCAGGAAAAACTTGAAGAAAAAGTAGAAGAGCAATCAGTAGAAGATAATTCGTAAATTCTTTTCAAGCATAATATTTTAAAAAAGGAGCCAATTGGCTCCTTTTTTATTTCTTGTTTCATACACCCCCCAAAAAAATATAAAAAGCCCCTCCTTTCGGAGAGGCTTTTATACAGAGCCGATGGAGGGACTCGAACCCACGACCTGCTGATTACAAATCAGCTGCTCTAGCCAGCTGAGCTACATCGGCAACTTATGAATTACAGGGCATTTATCTTTTCAACTAAAGCATTCGCCTTAGTTTCAAGTTCAGCCTGAATTTCAGTAAAATGTTTCTTTTTATTCTCAACATCACGACGATTGATCTTTGTGATAATTTCGTCATAATCGCTAATTGCCTCATCTACGATTGCTTCCGACTTTGCCGGATCTTCTTTTGGATGAGCCATTTGATGAATATATGCGGCATCGATGATATCGGCAAACACATAATTCACATCTTTCTTCAATAGTCTTTTACTCGCCATTTTCAATAAATTTCGGCTGCGAATTTAAGCTATTTTTTAATATGAAAATGCTTTTAAATAAAAATTAATTCTGATTTTTTTCGAGGACAGTCAAAGCTTCTGGCATATGTCTCCCGGCATTCATGCTGTTGAATTTATGAAGCAGTTTCCCGCTCTTATCAAATACAAATGTTTCCCGTCCCGGTAGAAGGCCAAGCAGGTTTGGTTTTACCCCAAAGGCCTCCCTCGCCTTCTTATCCTCGTCAGAAAGAAAGATATAAGGCAGGTTGTACTTATCTGCAAATTTAGAATGAGACTCTTGTGAATCGGCGCTTATCCCGATAACCTCGGCACCCAGTTCCTTAAAATCTTGATAGCTGTCCCTGAAGCTACAGGCTTCCTTTGTACAGCCCGGAGTAAAATTTTTGGGATAGAAATAGACTACAAATGACTTTTCCCCAACGAGTTGTTCAAAACTAAAATCCTCTCCATTCTGATCGCTAAGTGTGATATCAGGAACCTTCTCTCCTACCTCCATATTATTCCCCTTTATAGCTCACGAAATTTCTTGGTGTTTCATAAAGCGTAACTTCCAGGTCGTGATCTTCCCTGATCTTATTTCGAAGTTTATTCCAGATCACCACCACAATATTTTCAGCAGTTGGGTTAAGATCCTTAAATTCAGGAACCTCCAGATTAAGGTTTTTATGATCAAAAGACTCTTCAACCTCTCTGTAAATTAATTCCTTGAGTATCTTAAGGTCCATGACAAAACCCGTCTCAGGATTGGGCTCCCCGGTCACCGACACAATAAGCTCATAATTATGACCATGATAATTGGGGTTACTGCATTTTCCAAACACCTCAAGATTGCGTTCATCGCTCCATTCTTTTCTGAATAGGCGGTGTGCAGCGTTAAAATGAGCTTTTCTATGTACGGTTATTTTCATTGCTGAATAGTTGAATAATACTTGTCAAAAATGATCTTGAACCATTCAGTATAAATATGCGGATTTTTTTTCATATCCTTCTTAAGATCTTCAAGAGAAACCCACTTCCATGCGGCCACCTCATCTGGATTCAAATCAGGTTCCCCATCAAATTTCCCTACCAGGATATGATCAAATTCATGTTCGGTAAGCCCGTTATCAAATGGAGCCTTATAAATGAAGGAAATAGTGTCCTTCAAATCTGTAGTAAAACCCATTTCTTCCATAAGCCTTCGTTTTCCCGCTTCAATATTGGTCTCCCCTTCCCGCTGATGACTACAACAGGTGTTGGTCCAAAGTCCTGGAGAATGATATTTGGAAAAGGCTCGTTGCTGGATCATCAATTCATTATGCCTGTTAAAGACAAATACCGAAAAGGCCCTGTGAAGCAGCGCTTTTTCATGAGCTTCGATCTTTTCCATAAGACCTATCTGCTCGTCCTTTTCGTTCACTAAAATTACTTTTTCCTCTGCCATTTTTTTGTTTGAAGCCCAAATGTACAAAAACGGTAATTTCTATCACAGGGAAGCTGATTAAGCAATTCCTAAAGTTTTAGTTTACCGGAATAGAGCTCACAGTTAATAGAGAGTATGAATTCAGATCTGCGGTTCATTTCATGGGAAGCTTCCGAACACGGAACACTATTTTCGGCAATTATTCACCAGTTCGGTTTCCCCATAGCCTCTTCCGGAGATCCTGGCTCCATCTACGCCCATATTTATCAAATAATCTCTGGTAACCTGCACTCTCTTCTGAGAAAGTTCAATGTTATATTTATCATCGGCCCGGCTATCGGTATGGGATCGTATGTCTATCAAAAGTTCAGGATATTCAATCATATAGGCGGCTATCTCATCCAACTGCTTAGCCGCTTTCGGTTTTATTTCGGCCTTATCAAGATCGAACAAAATAGGATCCAGATTGAGTTTCCTGGCAAGGTCATCCCCTACCCTGGCCGCGAATATCTTATCTCCCCTTATATTCTGAAATTGAATGATATTCTCCTTTCTTTTGATCTCTGCCGCATAAAAACTCCAATTCAAAAAAGCTCTTATCGCAGCGATATTTGGAGGAGCATCGCCCGAAAAATCATGAGAAACCTGGTACATGACCAGTCCGTTCTTTGGATCATCAAAACCATGCCCGTAAAGTAAGATACAACCGGGGCCGTGGGACAAGGATGGGACATCAGGAGCCGAATGATCAACAATGATCTTTCTTGTTCCTTTTCTCCACTGGTTCGCTTTCTTTGGATAGAAGATTCTTTCCGAACCATTGATCATCGCCATATCACTGCGACCAATATACTGAGAGATGGGATCGCCTGGCAGCTCATGGGAATAAGGCGGGGTTGCATACCTGTGGTCATAAAATGGAATAAGTCCGGTGGTTCTCGCCCCTGCTGAGCCTTCCGACAGAAAATTCAACTGGATTAGCTGGGATTTACCATCCTCTTCAGCCATACCATAAAGGTTCTCCAGTTCACTCCCGGCATGACATCCGGCCCAGATAGCTCCTTTAAACTTTCGGTTCCAGAAATAAAGGTTCTTATGAGTTTCAAATTTTGGTTCCGCATGAGGCATTACAAAAATATCATCGCATACCCCCAGTTCACCGGGCAGCTTCCAGTTATCCCTGTCGTCTCCCCCATAAGCTGAATCGGGAATACCCGCAGCTTCAAAATAAGCCAGAGCGATCTTACCATTCTGTTTATCCAGGGTCCATTTTGGAGCTACAGAGAGATCGGTAAAGACAGGCAGACTTATATCTTTAGGTAAATAACTTCCAACCACTCCTTTTTCTTCCCATTTTTCAATATCCTCTCTAAGTTCCTGAGTGATGTATGAAACAGGGATCACAAATGATCCTGACCGGAAATCCTCTTTACCAATACTAAAATCTACTCCATCTTTTTCCTTGTCGGGATTGATCACCCATTTGACCTCCATGGGATATTCCCTTAGCAGTTCATATATAAGACCGTATGGTTTAAGGGCGTTGTACCTGGTTTGCGGAGTTATTCCCATATTAATGGCATACGAACCCTTCACCAGAACTTCCGTTTTATACTGACCTACTGCGGTTAAGGAAAGAAGAATAACCATCGGGCAGATCAAAACATATTTCAGTTTCTGTAGGGAGAGAACCATTATTTCTTGAGAAAACTTTTTTTAAATATCTTACAATTTGGGCATATACCCAATTAACTTATCAATTAAAAGTTTGGCCTTGAAAATGCCTCTAAAATGAAAAAGGAAATTCCTTAAAATAATAGTATTTTTGCCGCTCCAATATCAGCAGAATGAAGCAGTATCAGAAAGAGATCAATAAAAGAAGAACCTTTGGTATCATTTCTCACCCAGATGCGGGTAAAACTACACTTACTGAAAAGCTACTTTTATTTGGTGGCGCAATTCAGGAGGCAGGTGCGGTAAAATCTAACAAAATTAAGAAGGGTGCTACCAGTGACTTCATGGAGATCGAGCGCCAGAGGGGGATCTCTGTTGCAACCTCGGTACTTGCGTTTGAATACCGTGATATCAAGATCAATATTCTGGATACACCAGGGCACAAGGATTTCGCCGAAGATACTTTCAGAACGCTTACTGCTGTAGATAGTGTCATCGTTGTAATTGATGTGGCCAAGGGTGTTGAGGAACAAACGGAAAAACTCGTGGAAGTTTGCAGAATGCGAAATATTCCTATGATAGTATTCATCAATAAACTTGACCGCGAGGGGAAAGATGCTTTTGAGCTACTAGACGAAATCGAACAAAAACTGAACCTTACAGTTACTCCTTTAAGTTTCCCAATCGGAATGGGGTATGACTTCAAAGGGATATACAATATCTGGGAAAAGAACGTAAACCTTTTTACCGGTGACCCGCGAAAAGATATCGAAGAGACTATCGAAATAGATGATCTCTCTACTAATGAACTTGATGAACTTATAGGTTCTGAAGCGGCAGAAACACTTAGAGATGAACTTGAACTTGCCCAGGGAGTTTATCCGGAATTTGACAGAGAAGCTTACCTGGAAGGACGCTTGCAGCCTGTTTTCTTTGGATCGGCTTTAAACAATTTTGGAGTAAGGGAATTACTGGACTGTTTCATCAAGATCGCGCCTCCTCCAAGACCTAAGGAAAGTGATGTACGGGTGGTAAAACCTGAAGAAAAGGATTTTACAGGCTTCGTGTTTAAGATCCATGCCAATATGGACCCAAAACACAGGGACAGGCTGGCATTTGTGAAGATCGTTTCAGGAAAGTTTGAAAGGAATAAGAACTACTTGCATGTTAGGAATAACAAGAACATGAAGTTCTCTTCACCAAACGCCTTCTTTGCTGAAAAAAAGGAAGTGGTGGATGTTTCATATCCCGGTGATATTGTCGGGCTACATGATACCGGAAACTTTAAGATAGGTGACACCCTTACCGAGGGTGAAAACCTGATGTATCGAGGAATCCCAAGTTTCTCTCCGGAACATTTCAGGTATATCAATAATGCCGATCCTATGAAATCAAAGCAGCTTGAAAAAGGTATCGACCAGTTGATGGACGAGGGTGTGGCACAGCTATTCACCCTGGAAATGAATGGAAGAAAGGTGATTGGTACGGTTGGAGCACTTCAGTTTGAAGTGATTCAGTACAGGCTCGAACATGAATATGGTGCCAAATGTACTTACGAAAACCTGAACGTTTATAAAGCTACCTGGGTGGAAACCGAAGATGAAAAAAGCGAGGAGTTCAAGGATTTCAAGAGAGTGAAAGCTAAATTCCTGGCCAAGGATAAATCGGGCCAGTTAGTATTTCTTGCTGATTCACAATTCTCATTACAAATGACTCAACAGAAATATCCTTCTATAAAATTCCATTTTACATCGGAGTTTTAATCTGAAAATTATATTTCTATCGCTCTGAACTAGTTTCATGGTTTCATATGCTGAACCAGGCTCCACATGACTATTGTATTCATATAATTTAAATCATCACCTAACAGAAAGGCTGATAAAATTTATTATTTTCGGGAACAAATAAAATCTATGTCCCAAATCGATCAGTTTATTGCAGATTTTGCCTCAGCCGTCTGGGGAATACCATTAGTTATCCTTCTCATTGGTGGAGGGATTTATCTTCTAATCTATTCAAGATTTCTACCGTTCAGATACCTGGGGCATTCTGTTGAGGTACTCCGCGGAAAATATAACAATCCCGATGATCCGGGAGACATAAATCACTTCCAGGCGCTTTCAACTGCTCTTTCCTCTACAGTTGGTATGGGAAATATTGCAGGTGTAGCCGTGGCAATAGCCCTGGGAGGACCAGGAGCGATCTTCTGGTTATGGGTGAGTGCTGTGGTTGGGATGGCCACGAAATTTTTCACCAATAGCCTTGCCGTTATGTACCGGGGAAAGGATACTGAAGGAAAAATTCAGGGAGGGGTTATGTATTTTATAGTTGAAGGTTTGGGCAGAAAATGGAAGCCTCTGGCTGTGTTCTTTGCAGTTGCCGGACTGGTGGGCGCTCTTCCGGTTTTTAACGTGAACCAGTTAACACAGGCCATTAATTATATACTCCTTGAACCTAATAATATAGAGACAGGTTTTACCTCAAGTCTAGTAATTGGGATTGTACTTACTATTATTACCACTATTGTAATTATTGGCGGGCTGGACAGGATAAGTAAAACTGTTTCAAAACTTGTTCCCGCCATGGTAGCCTTATATTTCATCTCTGTATTGATCATTCTTTTTGTGAATTACACTGAGGTTTTAAAATATTTCACACTGATATTCACCGATGCTTTCGCAGCCAATAACTATAAAGGGGATCCGCTGCTTGGAGGAGTGCTGGGCGGATTAATTCTTCTGGGAATAAGACGTGGAGCATTTTCTAACGAGGCTGGTATAGGTACGGCAACCATGGCCCATGGTGCCAGTAAGACCTCTGAACCTATCAGGGAAGGACTTATAGCAATGCTAGGTCCCGCGATAGACACATTAGTAGTCTGTACTCTTACCGCAATGGCAATTCTTGTGACTGGGGTCTGGCAAAGTACTGATGTTAATGGAGTGAGCCTCACGGCCGCGGCATTTGACAAGTCAATCCCTTATGTTGGGAATTATCTCCTTTTGCTTTGTATCCTTGCGTTTAGTATCTCTTCCCTTTTTTCTTACTCCTACTACGGAACAAAATGCTTATCATTCCTGATTGGGGCTGAGAATAAGAAATATTACAATTGGATCTATATTTTAAGTATCATAATAGGGGCAACAACCTCTTTAAGTTTTATCCTGAACCTTATCGATGGATTCTTTGCCCTGATGGCCATACCAACGATGATCTCAACGCTTATCCTTGCTCCAAGAGTGATGAAGGCAGCTAAGGTTTATTTCCAGAAATACAATTGATCTAGGCCTTTTCAAAAAAGGAATTTATAGCTTCAGTCAATTCAAGAATATCCTGCCTGCTGTGATCTGCGTTTAAAACAATTTTGCTGACCAGCGGAGATGTTTTGGTTGGATACCTGAAATTAGTTGTGATAATTCCTGCCTGTAACAAATGTTCGGTCAGGGCTTCACTATTATAACCAAACACAGGATGCTGATCCATTTTTATCATTTGAAATTTAGAAGTCACCGATCCAAGGAATGTTATAATATTTCCGCGAAGCTTTATGAGTTGAGAGTTTGAAATTTCTTCAGCTTCCATAAGGGTTTTGAGCGCTGCGGGAGATGGCGGACTACCACCGGCGAAAAAATCCATATTTCTAAATCCTTCAATTCTGTCTTTATTACCTAAAACCACTCCGCAGGGTGTTGCCAGCGCCTTACCTAAAGAGCCACATACGATCAATTCCTTGGCATGAATTCCCTTTAAAAGATCATAGATACCATAGCCATCCTCACCTATTAACCCGAATCCATGAGAGTCGTCGGCAACCAGGATTACATCCTCAAGAGGCAGTTCTTTTAAGGAATCAAAATCGGGATAATTTATTCCTGAAAAATCTACCGTATCAAGGAAAAGCACCAATTTATGCTGGTCTGAAGAGGTTGCTGATTTTCTTAGAAATTCACCCAGTTCTTCATAGTCCTGAAACAACCTGCTGTTCTCTTGTATCAGGGCCGGATGCGTGTTCGGAGCGCAGAGCAAATCATAACCCTTTTCACTAAAGTATCGGGCCAGCATCTGCCCGGCCATATAACCGGAAGAAACACACATACCATCCGGAGTGCCTGCTTTTTGAGAAAGATACTTCTCAAATTCTTCAAATATGGACAATCTGATATTCGACTTCCTAGAGGCTCCCCAGTTGGTGCCCAGCTTCTTAATATTCTTAAAAAGAAGTTCCTGAAACTCCGGATTCGTTTGTAGTCCCAGATAAGAGGTTCCTCCAAAATAAAGCAGGTCATGCTCCTCATTTATCATTCGGGAATCAGGGGCCTTGTCTAGATAATGGTTCATTTCAATAATTTTACTCCTGAACCATTTTCTTCAGGAAAGATGACTGTTCCATTTTCCCGAATTTCGACTCCTTCGGCAATATCATTCTTTAACAATAAAGCACCATCCATATCCACATAATCAAGCTGCGGAAGTAACTGGGCGATAGCCGAAATACCCACCGTACTTTCTGTCATACAGCCCACCATCACTTTAAGACCAAGCTCTTTAGCTTTTTTGATCATTCTAAGAGCCGGAGTTAGCCCCGCGCATTTGGTAAGTTTGATATTTATTCCATCAAAATAACCGGCACATTTATCCACATCCTCTTCTACTATACAGCTTTCATCAGCTATAAGAGGAAGCACCGCTTCTTTTTGAAGTTTTTTCATACCCTCCCAATCTTCTGCATGAAGAGGTTGCTCAATGAACTCTACCCCAAGTTCTTTTAATTCTCTGCAATATTGAATTGCCTGCGAAGCTTCCCAGGCACAATTCGCATCTACTCTGAATTTAGCATCGGTATGTTTTCTCAATTCCTTTACAATCTCAAGGTCATTATCTGTCCCGAGTTTTATCTTGTAGATAGGCCATGGCTGCTCCTCCATCTTCTCCACCATTTTACCAATACTGTCAAGACCAATGGTGAAATTGGTAATAGGATACTGATCATTACTGGTTCCCCATATTTCATACAAAGGCTTAGCCTGTAGTTTTCCGTAGAGATCATGAGCGGCAAGGTCTAAAGCACAGATACTGAAATTAGAAAGTCCTTTGGAAACTAAAAAGTCATGAAATCCCTCCGGCTCCTTAAAATCAAAATTTTCAATTTCTTCACGAATTGCTTCAATTTCTTTTTCCATACTCTCAAAAGTGATCTTATAATATGGATTTGAAGTAGACTCTCCATAGCCGGTATGACCGTCTATGCTTAGGCAGGTAATAAGTGTATCCTGGGTATCGTGAGATTCCCGGGAGATGGTAAAAGTATGCTTCAGTTCAAGCACATATTTTTTAAGTTCAAGTTTCATATGGGAAAGGTTTTATTACCTCAAGGTAATTTCCGTCTAAAAATAAAACATCCCAAAATAATATCGGGATGTTATATAAACTTAGCTAAAATTTTATGTTTTATGCCTGACCAGTAGGCCCAAAATTAAGTGGGATCGGAGCCTTGTCATAATCCCTTATCTCCCCGTGATCCTGTTCAAACTTATTAATATTATCACCTAAAGCCTTCAGCAACCTCTTTGCGTGCTGTGGAGTAAGAATAATCCTTGACTTCACCTTGCTCTTCGGCCTTCCAGGCATGATATTCACAAAATCCACTACAAATTCTGATACTGAATGGTTAATAATAGCCAGGTTTGAATACGTACCTTCAGCAACAGACTCATCCAGTTCTATATTGATCTTTCCGCTTTTATTTTTTTTCTCTTCGCTCATGATTAAATTTTTATTCAATTTAGTTATAATATTCCTATATAGGAAGTAAGACTAGTTTTCTCTTTTGTAGAAGATATAATCTGACACCACCGGTTCGAGGCCGCTTTTCCTTAATTCGGCAGCTATCTGGCCGCGATGATATGTAGAATGATTCACAATATGAAAAAGGATTTCGTGAATTGAGTTTTGGTACTGCTCTCCTTTGGAGTTTGTATAAGAAATCTTTTTGTTCAAATCTGATCTTTCACAAATACTAACTGATCTTTCAAAATTCTCATTCTCAATTTCCATCAGGTCTTCTTTATGATAAACCTTCCAAACATCCACTTTCTGATCATCTCCCTCGATCCTGAAATTCCAGATCTTCTGAGCATTCAGAATATGAGAAAACAATCTTAATGTGCTTTCAGGGATGGCCAGATGCAGGTCACCATCATTAAACTTTTTGATAAGCAGCGTGTTGAAATGATGTGAGTATTCTAAAAGATCTTTAAGGTGTTCCTTCATATCTCAAATATCGGGATAAATAAAAAAAGGCCCGCGATTGCGAGCCTTTTTTCTAAATATTACCAGGAATTAGTTATAGTTAACTTCCTGTTTTCTCTCAAGCATTTCGTCAAATTCTTCTTTAGAACCAACGATGATGCTATCGTATTTTCTCATACCTGTACCTGCAGGGATCTTGTGACCTACAATTACATTTTCCTTCAATCCTTCAAGTTCATCGATCTTACCGCTAACCGCAGCCTCATTCAGTACTTTGGTTGTTTCCTGGAAGGAAGCAGCCGAGATGAACGACTTGGTTTGCAACGATGCTCTGGTGATACCCTGAAGAACAGGATTTGCAGTCGCAGGAACTACGTCTCTAGCAGTTGCAAGGTTCTTATCTTCTCTTCTAAGAATAGAGTTCTCGTCTCTAAGTTCTCTTGGAGTGATAATTTTTCCTGGCTTAAGGTTTTCAGAATCTCCGGCATCTTCGATCACCTTCATTCCGAACAGCTTATTGTTCTCATCGATGAAATCATCTTTGTGAACCAACTGATTCTCTAAGAAGATAGTATCTCCCGGATCTACGATCTGAACCTTACGCATCATCTGACGTACCACAACCTCGAAGTGCTTATCGTTGATCTTCACACCCTGTAGTCGGTATACTTCCTGAACTTCGTTCACAAGGTACTGCTGTACGGCGTTAGGACCTTTGATATTCAAGATATCTTCTGGAGTGATAGAACCATCAGAAAGTGGCATACCAGCTCTCACGTAGTCATTCTCCTGAACAAGGATCTGGTTAGAAAGCTTAACAAGATATTTCTTAACCTCTCCAAGTTTAGATTCTACGATGATCTCACGGTTACCACGCTTGATCTTACCGAATGATACAACACCATCAATTTCAGATACAACCGCAGGGTTAGATGGGTTACGTGCTTCGAAAAGCTCGGTCACCCTAGGTAGACCACCTGTAATATCCCCTGCTTTAGAAGATTTACGTGGAATCTTAACCAAAATCTTACCAACACCGATCTTTTCTTCATTGTCTACCATTAGGTGAGCACCTACTGGCAGGTTGTAAGAACGTATCACTTCATCTTTCTTACCTAGAATATGAAGGGTTGGGATAAGTTTCTTATTACGAGATTCAGAAATTACTTTTTCCTGGAATCCTGTCTGCTCATCGATCTCAACCTGATAAGTTACACCCTGTTCAACGTTTTCGTACTTGATCTTACCGGCGAATTCAGAAATGATCACACCGTTATATGGATCCCATGTACAGATCACGTCTCCTTTAGAGACTTCAGCACCATCTCCAATATTGATCTGGGCACCGTATGGAATGTTATTATTACTTAAAACAACTCCGGTTTTCTTATCCTTGATCTTAACTTCAGCTGTACGGGAAATAACAATATCTGCTGTACCTCCATCAGGAGCTTCTCCCTTCACAACCTTAAGGTCTTCGATCTCGGCAATACCGTTGAACTTAGCTTCAAGTTTATTTTCTTCTGAAATGTTACCTGCAATACCACCCACGTGGAAGGTACGTAGTGTAAGCTGTGTACCAGGCTCGCCAATTGACTGAGCTGCTACAACACCTACCGCCTCACCTGTCTGAACGATCTTGTTCGTTGCCAGGTTACGACCGTAACACTTGATACAGATACCTTTTTTAGCCTCACAAGTAAGAGGAGAACGTACTTCCACACTCTCGATTGGCGCTTCATCTATTTTCTCAACGATCTCTTCGGTGATTTCCTCATTGGCTCCTACCAGTAATTCTTCAGTAGAAGGATCATATACATCATTTAATGCAATACGTCCCAGAATTCTTTCACCAAGAGATTCAACGATCTCTTCATTCTTCTTAAGGGGTCTAACTTCGACACCTCTAAGAGTTCCACAGTCATCTTCATTTACAATCACATCCTGAGAAACATCAACAAGACGACGGGTTAAGTAACCGGCATCTGCCGTTTTAAGAGCGGTATCGGCAAGACCTTTACGCGCACCGTGAGTAGAGATAAAGTATTCAAGAATCGAAAGACCTTCCTTAAAGTTAGAAAGAATTGGGTTCTCGATAATTTCACCTCCACCAGAATTAGATTTCTTAGGCTTGGCCATAAGACCACGCATACCGGTAAGCTGACGGATCTGCTCTTTAGAACCACGAGCTCCTGAATCAAGCATCATATATACTGAGTTGAATCCTTGTTTGTCTTCGCGGATTCTCTTCATAGCCAATTCGGTCAGACCGGCGTTGGTAGAAGTCCAGATATCGATCACCTGGTTATAACGCTCATTATTGGTAATAAGACCCATGTTATAATTACCAATGATACCTTCAACCTGCTCGTTAGCTTCATCGATCATGGTTTGCTTTTCTTCAGGAATGATAATATCACCCAGACTGAAGGAAAGGCCTCCACGGAATGCAAATCCATAACCCAATTGCTTGATCTCGTCAAGGAATTCAGAAGTTTCAGGTACACTTGTAATCTTAAGGATCTTACCAATAATCTCACGAAGTGATTTCTTAGTCAGTACCTCATTGATATAACCAGCTTTTTCTGGCACAGCCTCATTAAATAGAACTCTACCTACAGTGGTTTCAATGATCTGGTAAACAAGTTCACCTTTTTCGTTATAATCTTTAGTCCTGATCTTAATACCTGCGTTAAGATCTACTCTCTTCTGGTTGTATGCTATAATAAGCTCTTCAGCAGAATAGAAAGTAAGTCCTTCACCTTTTACAGGCTCATCATCAGTAGATTTCTTATGCTTGGTCATATAATAAAGACCAAGAACCATATCCTGCGATGGTACTGTAATTGGCGAACCGTTTGCAGGATTCAGAATGTTATGAGAAGCAAGCATCAATAGCTGTGCTTCAAGAATAGCTTCTGGCCCAAGTGGTAAGTGAACCGCCATCTGGTCACCGTCAAAGTCGGCGTTGAATGCAGTACACGCAAGTGGGTGAAGCTGAATCGCTTTACCTTCAATAAGTTTAGGCTGGAATGCCTGGATACCCAAACGGTGAAGTGTGGGGGCACGGTTCAATAATACCGGATGTCCTTTCAATACATTCTCCAGTATGTCCCAAACTACAGGTTCTTTTTTATCGATGATCTTTTTAGCTGACTTCACGGTCTTTACGATACCTCTTTCTATCAGTTTTCTGATGATGAAAGGCTTGTAAAGCTCTGCTGCCATATTCTTTGGAAGACCGCACTCGAACATCTTCAATTCTGGTCCTACAACAATCACCGAACGCGCAGAATAATCGACACGTTTACCAAGCAGGTTCTGACGGAAACGTCCCTGCTTACCTTTCAATGAATCTGAAAGTGATTTAAGCGGACGGTTAGAGTCAGTTTTAACCGCTGATGATTTTCTTGTATTATCGAACAATGAATCTACAGATTCCTGAAGCATACGTTTTTCGTTTCGCAGGATCACTTCAGGAGCTTTGATCTCCATTAAACGCTTCAGACGGTTGTTACGGATAATTACACGGCGGTAAAGATCGTTAAGGTCTGAAGTAGCGAAACGTCCACCATCAAGAGGAACCAATGGTCTCAATTCTGGCGGAATCACAGGAACCACCTTCATGATCATCCATTCAGGAAGGTTCTCGCGGTTAGCGTTTGCATCACGGAAAGCTTCTACAACCTGAAGACGCTTAAGTGCCTCAGTTTTACGTTGCTTGGAAGTTTCATTGTTAGCTTTATGTCTTAATTCATAAGAAAGCTCATCAAGATCGATTCTCTTAAGGATCTCGATAAGACATTCAGCACCCATTTTCGCGATGAATTTATTTGGGTCGCTGTCTTCTAAATATTGATTCTCCTGAGGAAGTTCATCTAAAATGTTCAGATATTCTTCTTCAGTAAGGAAGTCCATTTTCTTCAATGGTTTTCCGTCTTCGTCCTTCGCATTACCCGGTTGGATCACTACATATCTCTCGTAGTAGATGATCATGTCCAGTTTCTTGGAAGGAAGTCCTAACAAATAACCAATTTTGTTAGGTAATGAACGGAAATACCAGATATGAGCTACAGGTACCACAAGGTTAATGTGACCAACGCGATCTCTACGCACCTTTTTCTCGGTAACCTCTACACCACAACGGTCACAAACGATCCCCTTATAGCGGATTCTCTTGTACTTTCCACAGGCACACTCATAATCCTTTACAGGACCAAAAATACGCTCACAGAACAATCCGTCACGCTCTGGCTTGTGCGTACGGTAGTTGATGGTTTCCGGTTTAAGTACTTCACCACGAGATTCCGCGAGGATAGACTCTGGAGAAGCTAAACCTATAGAGATCTGGTTGAACCTCTGTACTGTATTTTTATCATTATTTCTAGCCATAATAAATGCTGCTAATTATTGTGAATATTCTGTTTAATTGGGTACGCCGTAGCGTACCCTATCAACAGAATGTTATTCTTCAAGTTTTATATCCAATCCAAGACCTTTCAATTCGTGCATAAGTACGTTGAAAGATTCTGGCAACCCAGGTTCTGGCATTGGCTCACCCTTAACAATAGACTCATAGGTCTTGGCTCTTCCGATCACGTCATCAGACTTCACGGTTAAGATCTCCCTAAGAGTACTGGATGCTCCATAAGCTTCAAGAGCCCAAACCTCCATCTCTCCAAATCTCTGACCACCAAACTGTGCCTTACCACCAAGCGGCTGCTGTGTAATAAGTGAGTATGGTCCGATAGAACGTGCGTGCATCTTATCATCGATCATGTGACCGAGTTTAAGCATGTAGATTACACCAACAGTTGCACGCTGGTCAAATCTCTCTCCGGTTCCACCATCATAAAGGTGAGTATGACCGAATCTAGGAATACCGGCTTCATCGGTAAGCTCATTGATCTCGTCAATGGTAGCACCGTCAAAAATAGGCGTCGCATATTTCTTACCTAATTTCTGACCAGCCCAACCAAGAACGGTTTCATAGATCTGACCAATGTTCATACGTGATGGCACCCCAAGTGGATTCAGCACGATATCAACCGGAGTTCCGTCTTCAAGGAATGGCATATCCTCCTGACGAACTATACGTGCAACAATACCTTTGTTACCGTGACGTCCTGCCATCTTATCACCAACTTTAAGCTTACGTTTCTTAGCGATATAAACTTTAGCCAGTTTAAGAATTCCGGATGGAAGTTCATCTCCCACAGAAATGGTGAATTTCTCTCTTCTTAAGTTACCCTGAAGATCGTTTTCCTTGATCTTGTAATTATGGATAAGATCTGCAACAAGCTCATTAAGGTGATCGTCTGTAGTCCAAGTACCACTTGTTAAGTGAGTATAATCATCTACAGCGTTTAGCATCTTAAGGGTATACTTCTTACCTTTTGGAAGAACTTCTTCCCCAAGGTCGTTAGATACTCCCTGAGCTGTCTTACCACCGATGATAGCGAATAACTTCTCTACCAGATTAGACTTAAGAAGAGCGAATTTCGCATCATACTTCTTCTCCAGTGCTGCAACATCTTCTTTATCCTGTGCTCTCTTGCGCTTATCTTTGATCGCTCTCGCGAAAAGTTTCTTATCGATAACAACACCACTTAATGATGGAGAAGCTTTTAATGAAGCGTCTTTAACATCACCGGCCTTGTCACCAAAGATCGCGCGAAGAAGTTTTTCTTCTGGCGTTGGATCACTTTCTCCTTTAGGAGTGATCTTACCAATAAGGATATCACCAGGCTTAACTTCAGCACCAACTCGAATCATTCCGTGTTCATCAAGGTCTTTAGTAGCCTCTTCAGAAACGTTTGGAATGTCATTAGTCAATTCCTCGTTACCTAGTTTGGTATCTCTAACTTCAAGAGAGTATTCATCTATATGGATAGAGGTGAAAATATCATCTCTAACCACTTTTTCAGAAATCACGATCGCATCCTCAAAGTTGTAACCTTTCCAAGGCATGAAGGCAACCTTCATGTTTCTACCAAGGGCAAGCTCACCGGCTTCGGTTGCATAACCCTGGCAAAGTACCTGTCCCTTAGTTACCCTGTCACCTACTCTTACGATAGGTTTAAGGTTGATACAGGTTCCCTGGTTAGTCTTTCTGAACTTGATAAGGTCATAAGTCTTGGAATCATCATCAAAACTTACCATTCTTTCCTCATCGGTACGATCGTACTTAATAACAATCTTATTAGCGTCTACATATTCTACTTCACCTTCTCCTTCAGCATTTATCAATACTCGAGAATCTGTAGCCACCTGTCTTTCAAGACCTGTTCCAACGATAGGAGAATCAGCTCTTAAAAGTGGTACTGCCTGACGCATCATGTTTGATCCCATCAGCGCACGGTTCGCATCATCATGCTCAAGGAATGGAATCAAGGAAGCCGAAATAGATGAGATCTGGTTAGGAGCAACGTCGGTATAATGAACCTCTTTAGGATCAACTACCGGGAAGTCACCTTCCATACGTGCAATAACACGATCTGTATCTATAGTTCCGTCATCTTTCAAAGGAATGTTCGCCTGAGCGATCTTCTTACCCTCTTCCTCTTCAGCACTTAGATAAATTGGCTCTTCAGAAATATTGATCTTTCCTTCAGAAACCGTACGATATGGAGTTTCTATGAATCCCATTCCGTTCACCTTTGCATAAACAGAAAGTGAAGAAATAAGACCAATGTTCGGACCTTCAGGAGTCTCAATCGGGCAAAGTCTTCCGTAGTGAGTATAGTGAACGTCACGTACCTCGAAGCCTGCTCTTTCTCTTGAAAGACCTCCTGGTCCTAATGCAGAAAGACGACGCTTGTGCGTGATCTCTGCAAGAGGGTTGGTCTGGTCCATGAACTGAGATAACTGGTTGGTACCAAAGAAAGAGTTGATCACAGAAGACAATGTCTTCGCGTTGATCAAATCGATCGGAGTAAATACCTCGTTATCACGAACGTTCATTCTTTCACGAATGGTTCTGGCCATACGTGCAAGACCAACACCGAACTGCTGAGACAACTGCTCACCTACTGTTCTAACACGACGGTTAGAAAGGTGGTCAATATCATCGATCTCAGCTTTTGAGTTGATAAGCTCAATTAAATATTTAACAATTGTAATAATATCTACCTTGGTAAGCACCTGCTTATCCATTTCAACATCAAGACCAAGTTTTTTGTTCATTCTGTATCGTCCAACTTCTCCAAGGCTGTATCGCTGATCTGAGAAGAAAAGCTTGTCGATAATTCCACGAGCAGTTTCCTCATCTGGCGGTTCAGCATTACGAAGCTGACGATAGATATGTTCTACCGCTTCCTTTTCAGAGTTGGTAGGATCTTTTTGTAATGTGTTGTGAATGATCGCATAGTCACCAGTAGAGTTATCTTCTTTGTGAAGAAGAATAGTCTTGGTTCCGGTTTCAAGGATCTCTTCTATATGCTCTTTTTCAAGCTCTGTGTCACGATCTAAGACGATCTCGTTTCTTTCAATTGAAACAACCTCTCCTGTATCTTCATCAACAAAATCTTCATACCAGGTGTTCAATACACGGGCGGCAAGTTTGCGCCCAAGAACTTTCTTAAGTCCTGATTTGGAAACTTTCACCTCTTCAGCAAGGTCAAAGATCTCCAGAATGTCCTTATCACGCTCAAATCCGATAGCACGGAAAAGCGTGGTTACAGGTAATTTTTTCTTACGATCGATATAAGCGTACATTACGCTATTGATATCGGTAGCAAATTCAATCCATGAACCTTTAAAAGGAATTACACGGGCTGAATATAATTTTGTTCCATTAGCATGGAAAGACTGTCCAAAGAATACCCCTGGTGAACGGTGTAACTGAGAAACAACCACACGCTCGGCACCGTTGATTACGAATGTACCACTTGGAGTCATGTAAGGGATAGTCCCTAAATATACGTCCTGTACGATGGTTTCAAAATCTTCGTGCTCAGGGTCGGTACAGTATAGCTTAAGTCTTGCTTTTAGCGGTACACTGTAAGTTAGTCCGCGTTCGATACATTCCTGAATGGAGTATCTTGGCGGGTCCACAAAATAATCTAAGAATTCTAGTACAAATTGATTACGGGTGTCCGTAATGGGGAAGTTTTCTAGGAAGGTGTTGTAAAGACCTTCATTTCCCCGCTCTTCTGATTTGGTTTCTAACTGGAAGAAGTCTTGAAACGACTTGATCTGCAAATCCAGGAAGTCAGGATATGCAGGCTTGTTCTTCACAGAAGAGAAACTCAATCTTTCAGTTTGCTTTGCTAACATCAATGGACGGGATTATAATTTATATAAAAATAGGCGCGAAAAGAGCAATGGCTCTATATACGCAAAAGGGTTTAGACCTTCAGGAGCGTATCCTGAGGCCTAAACCTAAATAATATTGCTTTCGTCAAGCTTATTTAAGCTCAACCTCAGCTCCTGCTTCTTCTAATTGCTTTTTAAGAGCTTCAGCTTCGTCTTTAGCAACTCCTTCTTTAACTGGTTTTGGAGCACCATCAACTAGTTCCTTAGCATCTTTAAGTCCAAGACCTGTAAGTTCTTTTACAAGTTTAACTACTGCTAGTTTAGATCCACCTGGAGCAGTAAGAATTACGTCGAATTCTGATTGCTCTTCAGCTTCTTCACCACCACCAGCGGCAGCACCACCAGCAACAGCTACTGCAGCAGCAGCAGGCTCGATACCATATTCTTCTTTTAAAATATCAGCTAACTCGTTTACTTCTTTTACGGTCAAGTTAACCAATTGTTCTGCGAAATCTTTTAAATCTGCCATTTTCTATCGTTTTTAAAAAGTTCTTTAAAATTTATAATTGTTAAAAAGTGCGTACTATATTATCCCTCTTTTTCTGAAAGAGTCTTAAGGATTCCTGCAAGTTTTCCGCCCCCTGATTTAAGTGCAGAAACAACATTCTTAGCAGGAGATTGAAGCAATCCAACGATATCCCCGATAACTTCTTCTTTAGACTTGATATTAACAAGTGTCTCAAGATAGTCATCACCTACATAAATAGCTTCTTCTACAAAAGCTCCTTTAAGTACAGGTTTCTCAGATTTCTTTCTAAATTCCTTAATTACTTTCGCCGGAGCATTTCCGGTTTCAGAAAGCATGATAGAGGTATTGCCTTTTAAAACTGAAGGAAGGTCACCGAAATCTTTTTCAGTCGCTTCCATAGCCTTAGCAAGCAATGTATTTTTAACTACCGATAACTTTACGTTAGCCTTGAAACAAGCTCTACGTAAGTTAGAAGTACTTCCGGCATCAAGGCCAGATATGTCAGCCAAATAGATAGTTTGAGTTTCGGCTAACTGGGCAGTTAAATCTTCTATAACTTGTGATTTTTCTTCTCTTGTCATAACCTTAAATTATTGCTCAGTAAACCTTTTAGTATCTATTGCAACACTCGGGCTCATGGTAGTAGACATGTAAATACTCTTAATGTATACACCCTTTGCTGCCTGAGGCTTCAATTTTACCAGCGTAGTTAATAATTCCTTTGCATTCCCTGCGATCTTCTCAGCATCAAAAGATGCTTTTCCAACAGCAGCGTGTACAATTCCTGTTTTATCCACCTTGAAGTCGATCTTACCAGCCTTAACATCAGAAACCGCTTTAGCGATATCCATGGTTACGGTACCGGTTTTTGGGTTAGGCATCAAACCCCTTGGCCCAAGAACACGTCCTAAGGGTCCAAGTTTACCCATAACGCTAGGCATGGTGATGATTACATCAACATCTGTCCAGCCACCTTTGATCTTATCAAGATACTCATCTAATCCAACGAAGTCGGCACCAGCTTCTTTAGCTTCTTCCTCCTTATCTGGAGTTACAAGAGCCAAAACCTTAACATCTTTACCAGTTCCGTGTGGAAGCGTTACAACCCCTCTCACCATCTGGTTTGCTTTTCTTGGGTCTACGTTCAAACGAACCGCAAGATCCACAGAAGCGTCAAAGTTCTCGTTGGAAACTTCTTTTATCAAAGCTGAAGCCTCAGCAACCGTGTAGGCCTTGCCGTTCTCGATCTTAGCCTGAGCTTCTTTTTGCTTTTTAGTTAATTTTGCCATTTTCTAATTTCTTTTTGGATTAAAACGGTGCATCACCTTTTACAGTTATTCCCATCGAACGAGCTGTTCCGGCAACCATTTTCATTGCAGATTCTACAGTAAATGCATTAAGATCCTGCATTTTGTCTTCTGCAATTGTTTTAACCTGATCCCAAGAAACACTTGCTACTTTTTTTCTGTTAGGCTCGCCTGAACCCTTCTTAGTCTTAGCTGCTTCCATCAATTGTACTGCTGCAGGTGGAGTCTTGATAACAAAATCAAAAGACTTATCTGAATAAACAGTAATCACAACTGGCAGTACCTTTCCTTGCTTATCCTGAGTTCTACCATTGAATTGCTTACAGAATTCCATGATATTTACCCCGGCAGCACCCAAAGCAGGTCCAACTGGTGGTGATGGGTTAGCAGCACCTCCGCGAACTTGTAGTTTTACAACTTTACTTACTTCTTTTGCCATTTTTCAAATTTTTGAGTGATAGTTTATTGAGTGGAAGCTGAAAAAACTATCAAAAAATATGTAACAGTTATTTTTATACTTTTTCTACCTGCATATAGCTTAGCTCAAGTGGAGTCTTCCTTCCGAAGATCTTCACCATCACCTCAAGCTTACGCTTTTCTTCATTAATCTTTTCTACCGTACCATTAAAGCCATTGAACGGCCCGTCAATAACCTTAATAGTCTCTCCAATAGTAAACGGAATCGCAACATTATCGCTCTTAACAGAAAGCTCATCAACTTTACCAAGCATTCTGTTCACCTCAGATTTTCTAAGCGGCACAGGATCTCCCCCTTTAGTTTCGCCTAAAAATCCAATAACTCCGTTAATTCCTTTTATAATATGAGGAATCTCTCCCCCAAGGTTTGCCTGAATCATTACATAGCCAGGAAAGTACACTCTCTCCTTATTCACCTTCTTACCGTTTCGGATCTGAATTACCTTCTCGGTAGGAACCAAAACCTGTTCAACATAGTCTTCAAGACCCAAATGAGCAATCTCTTTCTCTATATAGTCCTTAACTTTGTTTTCCTGTCCGCTAACGGCACGAACCACATACCATTTTTTATCCTTTGCTTCTGCCATTGCCGTTATAATTATGATTTAACCCATTCGAAGTACTGCTCTATCGCTCCACTAAAAAGCGTATCAACACCCCAAATTGCCAATGAGAATATAATCGAGAAAACAGCTACAAGAACTGTAAGCCTTTGAGCTTCTGTCCAGCTTGTCCAGGTAACGTGGTTTCTTAACTCGTTATATGATTCTGATATGTAATTAACAATTCCTGCCATTTTCTATAAAAATATTTGCACGGGTTGAGAGACTCGAACTCCCGACACCTGGTTTTGGAGACCAGTGCTCTACCAACTGAGCTAAACCCGTAAATATAAGTGAAGGTATCCCGCTCTTCACGGGATACCTTTTTATATTAAACGATTCTTAGTCTAGAATCTCAGTTACCTGACCAGCTCCTACTGTTCTACCACCTTCACGGATAGCGAAACGCAGACCAACATTCATTGCGATTGGCTGGATAAGCTCTACTGTAATAGTAAGGTTATCTCCAGGCATCACCATCTCTACTCCATCAGGAAGGTTGATAGTTCCTGTTACGTCAGTTGTACGTACGTAGAACTGTGGACGGTAGTTATTGTGGAATGGAGTGTGACGTCCACCTTCTTCTTTCTTAAGGATATAAACCTCTGCTTTAAATTTAGCATGAGGAGTTACAGATCCAGGCTTAGTGATTACCATACCTCTTGAGATCTGGTTTTTCTCAATACCTCTAAGAAGGATTCCAACGTTATCTCCAGCTTCACCTCTATCTAATATCTTACGGAACATCTCAACTCCAGTGATAGTAGAAGTAAGTTTTCCAGCTCCCATACCAATGATCTCTACAGGATCTCCAGTGTTAGCAACACCAGTTTCGATACGTCCAGTTGCAACAGTACCACGACCAGTAATAGAGAATACATCTTCTATAGGCATCAAGAAAGGCTTATCTACATCACGCTCTGGAAGTTCAATCCAGGTATCTACAGCCTCCATAAGCTCAAGAACAGTCTTTGACCATTTCTCATCACCTTCTAGAGCTCCAAGTGCAGAACCTGAAATTACAGGACCATTATCACCATCATACTCGTAGAAAGAAAGAAGATCTCTAACTTCCATTTCAACTAGCTCAAGAAGCTCCTCATCATCAACAAGGTCAACTTTGTTCAAGAACACAACGATTCTTGGGATACCAACCTGACGTCCAAGAAGGATGTGCTCACGAGTTTGCGGCATAGGACCATCGGTAGCAGCCACAACAAGGATAGCACCGTCCATCTGAGCAGCACCAGTTACCATGTTCTTAACGTAATCGGCGTGACCAGGACAGTCAACGTGTGCATAGTGACGGTTAGCTGTTTGGTACTCTACGTGCGAAGAGTTAATTGTAATACCTCTGTCTTTTTCTTCAGGAGCGTTGTCAATTTGATCAAAAGCTCTTGCTTCAGAATATCCAGCGTCAGCCATCACTTTAGTAATAGCTGCAGTTAAAGTAGTTTTTCCGTGATCTACGTGTCCAATTGTACCAATATTAAGGTGCGGTTTGGAACGATCATAAGTTTCCTTTGCCATAATTAATACTTATTTAATCTTAGTTATATATTAGTGTTCAATTTTATACAAAACTAGAGCCAACGACGGGAATTGAACCCGTGACCTCTTCCTTACCAAGGAAACGCTCTACCCCTGAGCTACGTCGGCCTTACAATTTGCTGTTTCTCAAACAGCAATAGCCATAAACCAAATACAGGTTTATGGAAAAAATCAGGATCGAGGTACAGTGCCGATATAACCCAATTGGATAATCTAACGAATAAGACATAAAAAGCAAAGGCAGGAAAACCTTTAAATTTCACTTATTCAGCGACCGGGGAATATCCTGATTCAAATTAATTTAGAGCGGGAGACCGGGTTCGAACCGGCGACATTCAGCTTGGAAGGCTGACGCTCTACCAACTGAGCTACTCCCGCCTTTTCATATATTTAAAGGATTATCAATAAATGATGATCCCGTAAGGGTGACCCCTTACAAAGATTTTATTTTCGCTCGCTTAAGAAAATGAATTTTCTACGCGATCTTTAAAAAAATCTTTGTGGGGAGAGCAGGATTCGAACCTGCGAAGGTAAAAACCAACAGATTTACAGTCTGTCCTCGTTGGCCGCTTGAGTATCTCCCCAAATCATTCCACTATTTCATAGAACCATAGCTACAGTAGCTAAGCTTCATGATGGTTTTAAAACGGCTGCAAATTAAAGCAAATTTGAAGCACCATCCAAAGCATTTTTCAAAATTTCAAAGGAAAAATTTTCAAGCTTTTAAACCCTAAGGCTTTAGCTATTGAAATTTCTTCGAAACTTCGGTGATTTCAGTATTTCAAGAGCCGATGGAGGGACTCGAACCCACGACCTGCTGATTACAAATCAGCTGCTCTAGCCAGCTGAGCTACATCGGCCTTTTCAGCTACTTTTTCAGCATAAAAAAGTCCGCTATTTCTAACGGACTGCAAATGTATATAAATTATTCCTTTATCAAAAAATAATTTTGAAAAAAATCAGCTAAACATGAGCACTCATTTTTTCCTTTCTTTTGATGAGTTGTCTTTGCAAAGAACTAACACACTCATCCACACATGCTTCAAATTTATTACAGGTTTTCTTTACCATTAAATCTCCTCCGGGAATGCTAAGTAAAATCTCAGTTATCTTGTTTTCCTTGCCGCTGGTATTTTGAACTTTAAAATAAACGTCGGCATAAATAATTTTATCAAAATAGGTTTCCAGTTTATCGAGTTTTCTTTGAGTGAAGTCAATCAGTTTACGATCGGCATTGAAGTTTACGGACTGCAGATTTACTTTCATATCCAGTAGAATTTAATTAAACAAAAAGTTAAGTTAATTCTTATTGTTCCGAGGGTGTGCCTGTTTGTGAATTTTGCTAAGTTCGGCAATGCTGTTATGAGTGTAGACCTGGGTCGCTGCCAGACTGGAGTGACCCAACAATTCTTTTACCGCATTTAGATTAGCACCCTGGTTCAATAAATGAGTGGCAAACGAATGCCGCAGGATATGCGGACTCTTTTTTAGTTTACCAGACACCTCACTAAAATAATTATTTATAATTCTATAAACAAAACTTTCATATAGTTTCTGTCCTTTGGAGGTCAAAAAAAGATATGACTTATCCCCTGAATCCTCGAAAGCCTCTCTAAATTCAAGGTATTTGCACGCGGTATCTTTCACCGATGCTATAAGTGGAATATATCTCTCCTTATTTCTCTTCCCCAAAACCTTCAAAACACACGAATCAAGATCCAGGTCGTTTAGTTTAATTTCTATTAATTCTATTCTCCTGATACCCGTTGAATAAAACAGCTCAACTATGAATCTGTCACGAATACCTTCAAAGCTGGAATCGTCCATATTATCCAGGACCCTGGTTATCTCATTTTCAGAAAACGGAATCTGCACCTTCTTAGAGGTCTTTAAGGCTTTATGCTTTGTTAGAGGAGTGTAATCTATTTCGCCTATTTTCATCAAAAAACGATAATAGGTCTTTAGAGAGGAGATTTTCCTATTGATGGTGCGGTTAGAAATTTGAGATTCCGAAAGTCTTACTATCCAGCTTCTTATTTGGGAATAATTTACCTTCAGCAAATCATCTTCATCAAAGGTTTCTTTTAAAAATTCCTGAAATGCGCTCAGGTCCGTTGAATACGCTTTAACAGTATGCACGGAATATTTCTTTTCGAGCTTAAGATAGTCTAGAAAGGCAGAAAAGGGCATAAAAAAACTGTTGATAAACAAAGTTACTAAACTTTAGCCTATCAACAGTCTTTAATATTGTCGACTGATTTTACAATCGCTTCAAGAGATACTAGATATCTTCCTGGTCTCTCAGATGCTGAATGTACTGAGCTTTTTGAATCTGAGCTCTTCTTTCAACAGAAGGTTTTGTAAAATGCTGACGATCTCTTAGCTGACGCATAGTTCCGGTTTTATCGAACTTACGCTTAAAACGCTTAAGAGCTCTATCTATATTTTCTCCGTCTTTAACTGGTATAATTAACATAGTGTCATCACCTCCTTTCTTTTGGAATCGGCTGCAAAGATAATTCATTTTAATTATCTACCAATATTTATTTCAGATATTTACTATAAGGAATTATTGTTATAATTTTCTGTAAATTAAGTTTCTAAAAGAAGAAATCATGAAAAATATTACCACTACCCTCTTTTTACTACTCCTTACCTGTTATCCCCTTTTTGCATTTCAAAATTTTGATGATGTTGAAATTGAAATAGTTCCAGTAAACAATAATGTTTACATGCTTAAGGGAGCTGGTGGAAATATTGGCATCCTTACCGGAGAGGACGGAGTCTTTATGATAGATGACCAATTTGCCCCACTCTCGCAAAAGATCATCGATAAACTGAAGACGATAAGCGATCAGCCGGTAAAATTTCTGGTCAACACCCATCACCATGGAGACCATGTGGGAGGAAATGCCAATTTCCGGGAAGAAGGTGCACTCATCTTTGCTCATGAAAATGTTAGAAAGAGACTAATAAAAAATGAGGAGATAAGCTCAGGCTTACCCGTAGTAACATTCGATCATACCATTAACCTGCATATTAACGGGAATGATATTGTAGTGGCACATGTACATAATGCACATACCGATGGCGATGCTTTAATATATTTCCCTCAAAGCAACGTCTTACATACAGGAGACACTTTTTTCAACGGGAGATTCCCATACATAGATTTGGAAAGTGGCGGCACAGTAAAAGGAGATATAGAAGCAGCCAGAACAGGGTTATCATTAATAAATCAAAATACCAGGATTATACCCGGCCATGGAAATATTGCAACTTATTCCGAATATGAGCAATACATGAAAATGCTTGAAGAAATAAGAGATAATATAGCTAAGGCTATTAGCGAAGGAAAAAGCGAAGAAGACATTGTTGGCAATGAGAGTCTCACCAGCAAGTTCTATAGTGATGAAGAAATGAAAGACTCATTCATCTCCGGTCCAAAGATCAGAAAGACCTTTTATAATGATCTGAAAAATCAACCCCGGGAATAGTCCCAGGGTTGATTTAATTTTTAAAAATCCACACAGTCACCTATTCAGCAGCCGGCTTGTATTCTTTCTTATCGATTATCATTTTGGCGATAATCTCTTTTAAGATTTCTGAGGTTCCTCCTCCTATTGGTCCAAGCCTGCTGTCCCTGAACAGCCTTGCCATAGGATAATCTTCCATATAGCCATAACCTCCTAACATCTGAAGACATTTATACGCGACCTCATCAGCGATCTTTGTGGAAAGCAGCTTAGACATACTAGCTTCTTTCACCACATATTCGCCATCATTAAGTCTTTGTGCAACTGAATAATTGAACTCTTTTATCACTTCTATCTCACTGGCCATTTCAGCTACCGAATGTCTCAGTGCCTGAAATTTATCAAGGGTCTTTCCAAAAGCTTCACGTTCCTTCATATATCCCATGGCATACTCCAGGGCAAATTCAGATCTTGCATGAGCATTGATTCCCATGATCAATCTCTCCATAGCAAAATGCTGCATGATATAACTAAAGCCTTTACCCTCTTCTCCCATCAGGTTTTCAGCAGGAACTTCTACATTATCAAAAGCGAGTTCAGCAGTATCTGAAGCTCTCCACCCAAGTTTATTGAGTTTGGTGGCCGATATCCCGGCGGCTTTCTTATCAATAAGGAAAATACTCATACCCTTATTCCCCTTTTCAGGATCGGTCTTGGCAGCCACAACATAGAAATCGGCATAAACTCCATTTGTGATAAATGTCTTGGAACCATTGATGATATATTTATCCCCTTTCTTTACAGCAGTGGTCTTCATCCCCGCCACATCGGAACCTCCAAAAGGTTCAGACACACAGAGACAACCTATTTTTTCCCCTTCAATAGCAGGCACAAGATATTTCTCTTTCAACTCATGACTGGCTTCAACTTTCACATGGGTCATCGCCAGGTAGGCGTGCGCCCACATGGCAGCGGCAAAACCTCCGGAGTTAATCTTTTGAAGTTCTTCAAGGAATATTACAGTGTAAAAAAGATCCAGGTCCATTCCGCCATATTCTTCCGGCTGATTAAGACCAAAATATCCCATCTCGCCAAACTTCTTCCATATGAAACGTTCAATGGTTCCGGTTTCTTCCCATTTTTCTATATGAGGCACCACTTCCTTTTGCAGGAATTCTTTAAAGCTTTTCCTAAATAATTCGTGCTCCTCTGTAAAATATCTGCTCATTTTTAACTTGTTTTGATTGATGTTTAAAAAATCAATCTCTCAATAAATTATTCTGAATTTGGGAATGGAATTTTCCCAGAATTTCATTGTAAGGCCAAATATAATTTAATTCTATCGATTTTATCGGAAGGAAAACCGTCGATTTTTGATAATTCTTCAAAGGAGGTAATCCCTTCATGAAGCTTACGATAATTTATCACTTTTAGGGCAAGTTCATAATTAAAATATGGAATTTCAGCTAGCTCCGAGACTGTTATATCATTTATATTTCTTACTTCAGAATCTGGCCTGGTTAGAATCTGAAAACTCTGAAGAATATTCTGAACAACTTCGGGAGTCAGCCCATAGACGTCATTAAGCTGGATATGGTTACGAAAGCCACCTATACTCTGGCGGTATTTCACGATTCTCCTGGACAGCACCTCTCCTACGCCTTTTACCTTTATCAGATCTTCTGCTGATGCCGAATTGAGATCGGTCACGTAGGCGGAAGTACCTGACGAGTCTTTAACTCCTGCTTTTATAGAAACAGGTTTCTGTATCCGGTTCGGGAATCGAAAGGATGCGCTGATAAGCCGTAACAAACTGTCTGAAATTCCAGTAACCTTCTGAAACTCTACGGCAGAATTGACCCATTTATCC
Organism: Gramella jeungdoensis; assembly: GCF_023805255.1. Lineage (GTDB taxonomy): Bacteria > Bacteroidota > Bacteroidia > Flavobacteriales > Flavobacteriaceae > Christiangramia > Christiangramia jeungdoensis. The sequence continues at coordinate 342,579 of NZ_JAMSCK010000001.1, read as the reverse complement.
GCGCTCCTGTAAGCCAGAAAACGATCTATCTCTTCCACACTCATCCCGAGCTGATAAGCTTTAAAATCTGTAATAAAATTGGGATTGAATGGGTAAATAGTATCCTTCTTCTTTGCTTGAATATTTTTTAAGGAATCCAGCTGCCTTTGATAAACCAACATTTGAGATTCAGGGATAGATTGAGTCTCACTAGGAGGATAAAAATCGAATAAGAGGATTGCCTGGAAGATAATTATCAGGAGTACTAAAACAAAAATCCCATTTTGCTGACTCCTAGAAAGCGCAAAATGGGATTTAAGTAATTTCATTTTTTATTGAGAAAGACCTAAGAAACGTCGGCCGTTTGTTCTTTTGGTTTTGATGACTTCTGGAACAATTCTCCCTTTTTAAGCCTATGAGAATATTCTTTAAGATCATCACTTACCTCCCCTATCATAATGTACAATCCAATTATATTAGGGAAAGACATCGCAAGAATCATCATATCTGAAAAATCCAGAACAGCTCCTAAACTTACAGATGCTCCAACTATAACAAACACAAGGAATAATGACTTATATATCATCTCATTTTTCTTGCTTTTCCCGAACAGATATGTCCAGGCTCTCATTCCGTAATAAGACCAGGAGATCATCGTTGAGAAAGCAAAAAGGAATACGGCAGTAGCCAAAACATAAGGGAACCATGAGATCACACTTCCAAAAGCCGAAGAAGTTAGCTAAACCCCTCCTACTCCTTCAACTTCATGCATCCCTGTAAAGATAAGCACCAAAGCGGTAAGTGTACACACTACAACCGTATCGATGAAAGGCTCTAACAAAGCCACGAATCCTTCAGATGGCGGATGATTAGTCTTTGCCGCAGAATGAGCAATCGCAGCCGATCCAACCCCTGCCTCGTTCGAGAAGGCGGCACGCTGGAAACCTACGATAAGAACCCCGATAATTCCACCTTTAAGCGCACTTGGGCTGAATGCTCCATCCCAGATAGCACCAAAAGCAGGACCGATATTTTCAAAGTTCACGCCAATTACCACAAAAGCTCCTATCACATAAATTGCGGCCATAATAGGTACAATCTTACCAGTAACCTTTGCAATACTGCTAATACCTCCAATAATAACAATCCCTACGAATATGGCAACTACAACCCCAAACCAGAATCCGTTTCCGGCAAGAAATGGAAATTCACCTGCAAGAATTGAGAAAGACTGGTTCGCCTGGAACATATTACCTCCACCAAAAGAGGCACCAATAGCAAGAACCGCAAAGAATGCAGCAAGGAATTTACCCAACCCTCTCTTATTTCTTTTCTCAAGACCATATCTAAGGTAGTTCATAGGTCCACCAAATACACGACCTTCAGAGTTTATAAATCTATATTTTACACCGAGTGTACATTCAACAAATTTTGAAGACATCCCAAGAAGCCCAGCGAGAATCATCCACATAGTCGCACCGGCCCCTCCTAAAGAAATAGCCACAGCAACACCCGCAATATTTCCAAGACCAACAGTACCTGAAACGGCAGTTGCCAAAGCCTGGAAGTGTGTTACCTGACCGGGAGCATTTGGATCATCAAACTTACCTTTAGCAAGTTGAAGTGAATGCCTGAAACCTCTAATATTGATAAATCCTAAACGCAATGTGAAGAAAAGTGCTCCAAGAACAAGCCACACCACAATAAAAGGGATATTCTTTGTTTGAGGATCACCATTTGGGTGGAGTAAAACCACTGGCTCATCATATTCGATACTCGCAAAATACTGAGCACCCTGTTCAATTACGTGCTGCTTATTTTCTGAATCATAAATCACTTCTCCCTCATCAAGAAAATGATTTAAATTACCTTTTGCGTTTGCATATACATCAAGATCTTCATTATTTTTCGTTACAACAGCAATAAGGTCCCCTTCGTTCACATGCTCTCCTTCGGCCACCTTCCACTCTTTAAGAGTGAACTTAGCATCTTCCTGAGCATTCCATTCAGGAGCTTCGACTCTCTTTACATCAGCATAAACTACAGGATCATAAAGGCCAGTTGCAGAAAATGGATCCCAGAAAAGAACACTTCCCATACCATCAACTATTGGAGCAAATGTTCCGTTGAAATGCTCTGTAATAGCTTCAGCTTCTACTGTATATTCCTTTTTTACAGAATTCCCTTCACTATCTGTAACGACAACGCTGTAAGATATACCTTCTGTTAATCCCTCAGTTCTGTTAGACTCAAGGCTCGTTGACTGATTTGACCATTTATACTGATATGGAGGAGTTCCTCCAGTGACATTGAGTTCAATGAACCCGTTATTGATCACCTTTGAAGGGTTACCAATTTTGGCTTTTACGTCCAGTTCTTGTGCAGACAATCCAAAAATTGAAAATAAAAAGAACATTGAAAGCAAATACTTTCTCATATAGAATTTCGGTTATTAATTTAACGTTAAAATTACAGCGGGTGAATATGCTAAAAAATTAGGCTATTTCAAACTTTTGGGAGTTAAATTGTGAATTATTTGTTAATGAAAACACCCATTATAATAGGAAACTACCAAAAAAAGCAAATCACACCGAATAAAACTTCTTCAAACTTTCTATCTGTTCTGGCCTGCCTATCATTATTAGCTTAGATTCTTTTTCTAATTTCAGGCTGGGCTCAGGATTAACTACATAGTTGCCAGATGGAGACTTATAGCCAATAATTGAGCAACCTGTCTTTTTCCTAATATCGGTCTCTGCGATGGTCTTTTCAATTCCATCTGAACAAACCTTTGAAAAGGGTATCTGTTCTACATTTATACTATCTTGTTGACCTGAAACAGAAAGGTTATCCAGGAATTCCACGAGGTCTGGAACCACAACCAGAGAAGCCATATGACTTCCTCCTATCCTATCAGGCATGATCACATTATCGGCACCGGCAAGTTTTAATTTCTTGTAGCTGTTTTCTTCGGTAGCACGGCTAATTATTTTAAGATCCTTATTTAACTGCCTGGCTGAAAGCACTATAAACAGGTTGTCAGCGTCTCTGGGTAGCGCACAGATCAAAGTGGAGGCTCTTTCTATTCCAGCATTGGTAAGCACCTCATCTTCTGTGGCATTACCTATAATATATTTCAACCTGTCATCTTCAAAACCTTGAAAAACTGCCTCATCCCTATCTATAATCACAAAATCCTTGCGGTAATCCACCAGTTTTTGAGCAGCCTGCTTGCCGTTCTGCCCATAACCACACACAATTATGTGGTCTTTAAAAGAGTCTATTTTCTTTTTCATTCTATTACGCTTTAGATTACCAATATTATTCTTATTCAAAATATGCTCCGTTATAGTGGAGAGACCAAAACCAAAAATAAAAAGGCCTGAAATGATAAAAACCGAGGTGAATATCTTCCCATATGCACCCATTGGCTGCACTTCACCATAACCAACTGTACTTATGGTTATAATAGTCATATAAAGAGCATTAACCCAGGAATAATCATACAGAAATCTAAATCCAACAATCCCGGTTATAAAGACCAGGATGATCAGAACAATAGCGAGTTTAATTCTTGAATCAATCAGTTTTCTCATAGGTCGAATACCGAAGTCCGCTTGGTATAGATAAGGTCTTTTAATTTAAGCCAGAAGGCAAGCGTTAGATAAACTATAAAACCTACACCCATAGTAAAGAAGGAGGCATAAATAAAGAAAAGTCTTACATTCTTCGCCCGCATCCCTAACTTATCAGCTAAACGGGAGGAAACATAGAAACCATGCTTTTCCAGATAATATCTAATATTGGAAACAATAGTTGTCATACTGCAAATTTAAATGTATTTCGGAGATTTCTTAAGAAGCGATGCCCCTAATTCACAATACAGGCATTTATCGAGATCACAATACTCCTTTTTTAACTCCAGAAGAGCCTGGGAGTGCATTGCGTTTTGAGCTGTACCTGGTCTTAAGACATTAAAGATATTAATTATTGAATTCTTCTCTACCGGAATTGCAGAAATAAGTTCCTGGATCAGGTCTTCATCGGCCTGTCCCATATATTTTGAATAATAGTCTTTAAAAGGAACCAGACAATTTATAAGAACAAGATCAATAAAAGCCCTGGAAGGTTTTTTCTGTCGTTTTGGATGCGATCTTCCAAAATTATAATGACAGGTCCAGTATTCAGAGGTTTCAGCCTCAAATAAAATATAGAGTTCTTCCAAAGCATTTGCATTGATAACCTGCTGAAATAAATTCGCATTTTTTGTATAAATAGCAGCCAGTTGAGCCAATCTTATGGTCGGGAAATTATCAGGCCTTAATCTGAAAAATTGCGGTTGAGGAATAAAACCATTATTCAAAGAGAATTTATGTTTTAAATAATCATATTCCCTGGCCAATTCCAGGGCATATTTATCATCACTCTTTATGATCCCGGCCTGTCCAAGAAACAAAGCCTCGAGCCGTAACCTGTCGTTTGCAAGTTTTTGTATAATTCTAAAGTCTAAGCTAGCTGCCATAGCTCTAAAAGCTTCACCATTGAGGTTAAGCCCAAAACTTCTACATAACATTACAAAAAAGGTCGCTTCCCAGTTATTTCCATTCCCTTCCAGCACATCCTGTATCTCTATCGAACGTTTCTCCAGTCTCTCAAAATATAGCCTTTCCAACCAGTGCTGCATCTGAAAGCCTTCAAACCCATCAAAATCCTTCTCACAATTAATTTTCAGGTGTTTCCTTTCAAGCAATTCTTTGTAAGATTCTAAAATTTCATGACTTACCTTATCATTCAATACTAATGTTGGAATAACCGAGCCATCCTTTCTGAATATATCTGCATCATGTTCCCAAACCACATGAAGAATCACATTATCATAATTTGGATCGGTCTCATGATGGTGAACATACCAATATGAGGATTTCAGATGTATCTCCACATTTCCGGCCCAAAGCTGTTCTGCTATCTGGATTTTTGCATTGAAGAAATCGGGGCCTGAATATTCGTTATGACTTCCAGGGTGAAGAATAAGCAGAACCTCTCCTTCTGAAGTTTTAAGAGCTTCAGAATTGAACTTCTGAAACTTCCATAAATGATATAGAAAATCCTCTCGCACCCATCAAATTTATCAAATTAAAGTTCTGAAAATGCGACGAGTAAAAAATTTATTCCGGTAATTTTTCGGCCACCTGATTTACGAACTGGTCTACCCAATACTGATACATCAGTCCGCTGGGATGAAGCCCATCGCTAGCCACCAGTTCAGGGTTATCAGCAGCATCCCTGGAGATAGGAGTAATATTGTAAAAATCTACATTAAATTCCTCGGCTACCCTTTTAAACACCGCATTAAACCTGTCTATCTCTTTACTTATCTCTTCCTGATTTGCCGCTCCAAAAGGAGTATAACCATAATCGGGGATGCTAACAGCAAAAACTCCCTTCTCCAAGGTTTTTGAATGATTGACAGCCTTTCTGAATACCTGCCTCAGTTCTTCCTCATATTCTGTGATAGATTTACCCTGATACTGATTGTTCACGCCAATAAGAATGGAAACCAGGTCAAAATCTCTCTGAACATTTAGTTCATTTTCTATTCCCCTTAAAAGGTCGGAAGTAGTCCAACCAGTTTTGGCGATAATTTTAGGAGCGGCCATTTTATATCCCCTATCCCTAAGCCGTTCAGCTAGCTGAACCGGCCAGCGCTTAGTTTCCATCACACTTTCGCCTATAGTATAGGAGTCACCCAGTGCCAGGTAGCTATATTTTGGATCTGCGGGCTCCGGGTTATCCCTAACATCCAGGGTAGAACTACAGGAGCAAATAAAGAGGAGGCCGATTAAGAGGAGGTAAATTTTCTTCATAATGATATTTTTCGCTTTGAAAATAAATCATTTCAGCCGATTCTGAAATTAATAAAAGGGCTTTAGTTTTTTCTTAGCATAAAAAAACCCCGCTAAATGCGGGGCTAAATTATTTGGAAAAGCAAGGCCTATTCCAAAAACCCCATTTTCTTCATCCACTCATCATTGTACATTTTCCCGACATATCGGCTTCCATGATCGTGGAAAAGAACTACCACCACATCATCTTTGCTGAACTTGTCTTTCAACTGTAACAGACCTTTTGCAGCAGCCCCGGCACTATTACCAAGGAAGAAGCCTTCTTCTTTAGCCAGTTTCTGAGTATAAATTGCAGCATCCTTATCGGTTACTTTAGTAAAACCGTCAATCACACTGAAGTCTACATTCTTTGGTAGTATATCTTCACCTATTCCTTCGGTAACGTATGGATAGATCTCATTCTCATCAAAAATTCCGGTCTCATGATATTTTTTGAATACCGAACCATAAGTATCAATTCCCCAAACCTTAATGTCTGGGTTTTGTTCCTTCAGGTATTTACCCACTCCCGAAATAGTTCCTCCGGTTCCAACACCTACCACAAAGTGGGTTATCTTTCCGTCGGTCTGTTTCCAGATCTCAGGCCCTGTTGTTTCATAGTGAGCCCGGGTATTGGAAAGATTATCATACTGGTTCACATACCATGAATTAGGGGTTTCCTCGGCAAGCCGTCTTGAAGTTGAATAATAAGACCGAGGATCATCTGGAGCAACATCGGTAGGACAAACGATCACTTCGCTGCCCACAGCTTTCAGAATGTCCATTTTCTCCTTGCTTTGTTTGTCACTCATCACACATACCATCTTATACCCCTTAACTATGGCAACGAGCGCCAGGCCCATTCCGGTATTTCCTGAAGTACCTTCAATGATGGTTCCTCCGGGCTTTAAAAGCCCTTTCCTCTCCGCATCTTCAACCATTTTTACCGCCATACGATCCTTGACCGAGTTCCCCGGATTAAAGGTCTCGTATTTTGCAAGCACCAAAGCGTCAATATCCTTAACGATCTTATTCATCTTCACTAAAGGAGTATTACCTATGGTGCCCAATATATTTTCAGCGTATTCCATTTTAAAATTTTAAAGACTGCAAATGTAAAAAATCCTGAAGCCTAAACCCAAGTATCGTATCAGCTTAATCTATTGGTCGTAACTATTACTCGAACTTTATGGCCTTAACCGGTGAAATTTTAGAAATTATAATCGAAGGAATCAGAAGCATGATCATACATAAAATAAGGGTGCCTACATTCACAAAAAGAATATAATCCCAGTGAAGATAAATAGGCACCTCCGTCACATAATAAGTACGTGGGTCCAGTGGTACCAGTTTAAAATATTTCTGAAGAGCCAACAGCCCTACTCCAATCAAATTACCCCAGAAAAGTCCAAGAATTATAAGATAGGCTGCATTGTAAAGAAATATTTTTCTAATACTCCAGTCGCCCGCGCCAAGTGCTTTAAGGATGCCGATCATCTGGGTTCTTTCAAGGATGAGCACCAGCAGCGCAGTGATCATATTTATCCCTGCGACCAGGATCATAATCCCAATTATGAGAGCAATATTAAAATCAAAAAGCGAGAGCCATTCAAAGATCGAGTAATACTTCTGACTGATGGTTTGTGTATCGAGAAAAGATCCGGTATTCTCATAAACCTCATTCCCCTTCCTATCCAGATCATCAAAATCATCAACGAAGACCTCAAAATTTCCAACCTCATCATCTTCCCATTTGTTGATACGCTGTATATGCCTTATATCAGCAATAAGGTAAAGCTCATCAAATTCCTGAAACCCCGAATCATAAATTCCCGTGATCTCAAAACCTCTTACAATTGGCCGTTCACTATCTTCACGAAGAAAATAAGTAGGCAGCTTATCTCCTACTTTTACCTGTAACCTGTTGGCGAGATATTCAGAAATAAGGATCTCATCATTAAGACCGGAAGAGAAGTCAGGAAGCCGGCCCCGGGTTATAAAATCTTTAAAGAAGTCCCATTTATAATCGTCGCCAACCCCTTTCACGATAACCCCTTCAAAATCGGTTTCGGTACGAATCACCGCGAACTTGGTGGCAACGGCCTGCACATGCTCAATTCCCTCTACTGTATTAAATTCAGGATAAAAATCCTGATTCGTTGAAACCGGGATAAGCGATACCTTGGAACTGTTATTATCGTAGCTTGAAATATTGATATGACCATTGAAAGCCGCTATCTTATCCCTTATTTTCTCTTGTAATCCCAGCCCTGTTGCGAAAGAAACAAGCATCATTATCACCCCGATAGCAATTGCAGTAATCGCTATTTTTATTATAGGAGCTGAAATGCTACTTTTATACTTTTTTGTGCTTATAAGCCGTTTAACAACAAAATACTCGAAATTCAAGATATCATGATTAAGGGATTGCCCAAAATTACATTTTTATTCCTTCTTAGCGGAATTCTTTCCTGCGGAAACAACAACAAACAAACTAAGGATCAATCTCAGGTCCAGGAAAAGGAAATTGAAAATCCTGTAAAAACCGAAATAATCACCGGCGCGAATAACACTGCAGAGTATTTGCCTCTAATTAAGGATAAGAAAATTGGATTCGTAGGGAACCAAACTTCCATCATAAAAAACGAAAATGGCAGTTATATCCACTTGGTCGATTCACTTTTAAATCATGATATACAGATCAAAAAAGTATTTGCCCCTGAACACGGCTTTCGCGGTACGGCCGATGCGGGAGAGGTAGTGAAAGATGGCATTGACACAAAAACAGGCCTGCCGGTTCTATCGCTCTATGGAGAAAATAAAAAGCCTACAGCTGAAGTACTTAAGGATTTAGATATGATCATTTTTGACATTCAGGATGTAGGAGCAAGATTTTACACCTATATCTCTACTCTACATTATATAATGGAAGCCTGTGCCGAAAATAACATTCCGCTGCTGGTACTGGACCGGCCTAATCCTAATGGATCTTATATTGACGGCCCTATTCTGGAAAAGGAGAATAAAAGTTTTGTGGGCATGCATCCTGTTCCTGTAGTTCACGGGATGACCATAGGAGAATATGCAAACATGATCAACGGACAGGACTGGCTTACCGATGGTGTAAAATGTGATCTTCAGGTAATAAAAATGAAGAATTATGATCATTCTCTTGCCTATTCCCTGCCAGTTAAGCCCTCTCCCAACCTGCCAAACGAGAAGTCCATCAATCTTTATCCAAGTCTCTGCTTTTTTGAAGGTACCAATGTGAATGCAGGCCGTGGCACCACGAAGCAGTTCCAGGTATTTGGCTCGCCATTTCTGGATAGTGAATATTACCCCTATTCTTACACTCCGCAATCAATGGATGGCGCACAAAACCCTAAACATAAAGGAAAAGAATGTTACGGGAAAGACCTATCGAAAAGCCCTGAGCTTAATTCCCTCAACCTCGAATGGCTGATTGAAGCATATAATCATACTTCATCAAAAGAAGATTTCTTTAATCAGTTTTTCACCAAACTCGCGGGCACTAAGAAACTTCAGCAACAAATCGAAGAAGGCTTAAGTGCTGAAGAGATAGAAAAAACCTGGCAGTCCGGTTTAAAAGAATACAGTGAAATAAGAAAGAAATACCTTCTATATAAATAGCCCGAGTATGGATGAATTTTTAATGAGTCTCATTTTCATCCTTATCATATTAACAGTGGTAATGGTGATCTGGGCAATAGTAGATATTTTTCAGAAAAATTTAAGCCTTACAGAAAAGCTATTATGGCTGATAGTGATCATTCTGGCGCCAATCATTGGAACATTGGTTTATTTTCTATTGGGAAGGAGAATTAGATAATCAACCGATTCTTTTTTTCATTTCTTCTACAATATTATAGGCGGCTGGACAGATAGCCGTATTCTTAATTGTAATATTTGAGATCTTATGAAAGTCCTTCCTATCGGTATGCGGATACTCCCTGCAGGCTTTGGGTCTTTTATCATACACCGAGCAATAGTTATCACTTCCTAAAAATGGACAGGGCACTTGTTGCAAAACATAGTCATTCTCCTCATCCAGCCTGAGATAAGTATCGATAAAATCTCCTGGCTTCATTTTAAAATGTTTGCTAAGCCTTTCAATATCTTTCTGAGTGAATAAAGGGCCCGTGGTTTTGCAACAATTGGCACATGTAAGGCAATCTGTACGCGAGAATTCCTCCTCATGAAGTTCCAGCATAATAGAATCAAGATCCTTTGGCGGTCTTTTCTTTAACTTTGAAAAGAACTTTCTATTCTCCTTCTTCTTATCTTTGGCCCTTTCTGGCAAACTTTTAAGAAACTCTTCCATTGGACAAAAATAAGGATATATTCGGCAAAGCCATTAAGGCTTTTTTTGAAGAAAATGATGAAACTAACATTATAGTTCACTCTCCCGATTTTGAAGATGACACCATCCCTGTAAAATATCTTTTCAGAGATTTTGATGAAATGCCTCCCCTTGAGCAAAAGGCACTTGAATTATGCAGAGGAAAAGTTCTGGATGTTGGCTGCGGAGCTGGAAGCCATAGTCTTTATCTTCAAAATTTGAAAGATCTTAAGTGTACCGGGATAGACACTTCTACCGGTGCCATCGAAATAGCTAAAAAACGCGGTCTTAAAAATGCCGAATGCAAGGATTTCTTCGAGTTAAAAAATGAAAAATTCGATACTATTCTTATGTTGATGAATGGTAGCGGAATTATCGGAAAACTTAAGAACCTGAAGAAATTCTTCGAACATTCGAGATCAATTCTGCAAGAGAATGGCCAGATCCTGCTGGACTCTTCAGACCTCATCTATCTTTTCGATGAAGAATTGCCAGAGCAGGAAGAATATTATGGTGAACTTAAGTTTCAGCTCAGCTATAAAGATTCAAGATCTGATTTCTTTGACTGGCTATATTTAGACCCGGTATTATTGGAAAAAGAAGCTTTAAAAAATAAATTTAGCTGTAAGATCATACAAAAAGGCAGGCATTTTGATTACCTGGCTATATTAAAACCTCTCTAACTCAGTATTTTTCATATTTTTGCCACAGCGCATAAAATTCATCATGATAAGATTTAAAAAACTACTTATAATTTTTGTTGCCATCGGCTTTGTATTTTCCTGTACCAAGGATGATCCAAATGATCCAAAGAATGGAGGTGTAAACCGTACAGCAAACCTTAAAACTCTTGGGGCTTCTGCGACCGATCTGCTAAGCGATGTAAAATTCACATCGATGAATCTCGAGATTGTGTATGTGGAAGGCAACAAACCTGCCGACGAAGCTATAAGTGAATTTCAAAGTTTCCTTCAGGAAAGAATATATAAACCAGATGGTATAAGCATTACTTTGCGATCTGTCCCCTCGTCAGGAAAGGCTCCCTTTACTATTGAAGAAATCGTCGAAATCGAAAAAGAGGAAAGAACAGCTTATAATGCCGGTGATGAAATAGCCGTATGGATCTATTTTGCTGACGGCAGTAACGAAAAAGACACTAATGAAAAATTCGTTCTTGGATCAGCTTTCAGAAATACTTCAATGGTGATCTATGAACAAACGATCAAAGAATTTGCAAATAGAAATGGTTCCCCTAGCAGGGCTATCATAGAAGCTGCTACCTTAAATCATGAATTCGGGCATTTATTTGGTCTTGTAGATCTGGGTACTGAACCGGTTTCTAACCATGAAGACTCAGAAAACCAAGGACATTGCAATGGAGATGGATGTTTAATGAGGGCCTCCATAGAATTTGGAAGTGGAGTGGTTGATGTTATCAATGGATCAGGCGTTCCAGAACTTGATGAGGCCTGTATTGATGATCTGCAGTCGGTTGGTGGAAGATAAAAACAAAAAATCCCCGGACTTCTTCCGGGGATTTTTATTTTATAATCTTTTTGATTTATTCGAAGATGTCAGGGTCCAGATAATCCGGAACTCCATCTTCATTCTTATCTCCTAACTCCTCTTTGGTAGGTTTCCCATCCCCATCATCATCAGGATCGGAATGATTGCTTAAACCATCTCCATCGGTATCATCATTAAATGGATTCCCATCTCCGTCAAGGTCCTCCAGATATGAAGGAACACCATCTCCATCATGATCAGCTTCATTTACATGATATAAATTAATGGTAAAAATAAGCGGAGAGTAAGCAGGGATAGAAGCCCTGGCATTAGCAAAATATCCTAGTCCTGACGGAATAAAGATCGCTCCTATTCCATAATCGTTATTCCATTTCACCGTATTATCAGCCTGAACCTCATATCCAGTAGCAGCTCGAAATTCTTCCAGGCCTTCAGCATAGCCTTTTATTACATTTCCAACAGTGGCAATAACTCCATTAGAACCTCTAATCTCATAACCCGACAGATTAAACCAGACAGGAGACTTAAGGTTACTATCAAAAACATTACTATTTAGAAGCTGACCGCGATAGGCAACAAGAGTAGAATCAGTAAAAGCAGGCTTAGCTCCTTCTCCTTCTCTCACCTTCAGTATATAAACCTGTTGATCAACTCCTTCATAATTCACCGTTTTTGTCATCAGTTTATCTGAGTCTATAATCGGCGTTTTATCTGAATTATCTCCGGCTATGGTATCAAAACGAACAACATAGTCGAAATCTTCTGAAGGGTTTTCAAACTCCTCGTAATTATAAAAGTGTGTATTAAGATATTCTATTATTTCCTGATCATCCTCAATGGCCACCTCTCCGCGGTCCCTTGGAGGAACTGTTTGAATACCGTTATCATCATCTTTATTACATGAAAAAACAAGAAAAGCCGTTAGGCAAAGAATTATAATTTTGTTTAATCTCATTCGAATTTTATTTAGGAGCCGCAAGATACAATAATCTTGTATTTTTGCTTCAATATGAACGGTGATTTAGAGGTCAAATTATGAGAGTTGATAAATTTTTATGGTGTGTACGTTATTTTAAGACCAGAAGCATTGCTACTAATGCCTGTAAGCAGGGAAAGGTAAGGCTTGATGACGAGATCTTAAAACCCTCTAAAGAGGTCTTTCCCGGAGATAAATTAAAGGTTAGGAAAAACCAGATAAATTATGAGTTGGAGATCCTTGATACTCCAAAGAGCAGAGTTGGTGCCAAGCTAGTGAATCTATATATACATGATATCACACCTAAGGAAGCTTTTGAAAAACTTGACCTATTAAAATATTCCAAGGATTATTACCGTAAGAAAGGTACAGGCCGGCCTACCAAAAAGGACAGAAGGGATATTGATGACTGGTTTGAAAATGCAAGGGAAAACCGGGACGAAGATAAAAGTAAGGACCATGAGTAGTGAATTCTGGTCTGCCAGATACAGGGAAAAGAGAACGGGATGGGATATTGGATATGTATCTACCCCGCTAAAAGAATATATAGATCAGCTAGAATATAAAGAATTGAAAATCCTGATTCCGGGAGCTGGCAATTCCTATGAGGCCGAATACCTGTTTAAAAATGAATTTAAAAATATTACTATTTGCGAAATCGCGTCTGAGCCTCTTCAAAACTTTCAAAATCGTGTTCCCGACTTTCCAAAAAATCAGTTGCTTCAACAGGACTTTTTTACTTTGAACCAGACTTATGACCTGATCCTGGAACAAACTTTTTTCTGCGCAATTCCCGTAGAAAAAAGACCTGATTATGCTGAACAATGCTTCAACCTATTAAAAACAGGAGGTAAGATTGCCGGAGTTTTCTTTGATTTTGAACTCAGGGAAGATGGCCCTCCTTTTGGAGGCACTAAACAGGAATATTTAACGTATTTTAGTCCGTACTTCAAAATTGATATTTTAGAGCGATGTTATAACTCTATCAAGCCAAGACAGGGAAATGAACTGTTCTTTAAATTCATAAAAACCAAGAAATGAAAAAGCACCCTATATTAAACCAGGAGCAGATAAAACATAAAATCCGCCGCATTGCATACCAGATCTATGAAAGCAATATTGAAGAAAAAGAAGTAATAATAGCAGGCATTGCAAAAAACGGATTTCAACTAGCAGGAAAAATAGAAGAAGAGCTCACTCAGATATCTCCTCTCAAGGTACACCTGTGTAAGGTTGAAATAGATAAAAAAAATCCTCGCGGAACAATCACAACTTCCCTGAGCTCTGACGAATATCAGGATAAGTCTATTATTTTAGTGGATGATGTACTCAATTCCGGAACCACTCTCATCTATGGGGTACGGCATTTCCTTGAAGTTCCGCTTAAGCAGTTCAGAACAGCCGTTCTTGTAGACCGTAACCATAAAAAATACCCTGTAAAGGCCGATTTCAAAGGACTCTCTCTTTCAACCTCGCTCAGCGAAACCGTGAAAGTCACTTTGGATGAGAGTAATGAAAAGGTGGAGTTATCCTAACCTGGATTTTATCTCCCTGATTATTTCCTCTGGAGAAAGTGAATCACAATTAATAATGTGCTGGCTCTGATTATAATAGAAACCTCTTTCAAAAAGATGTTTCCTAATGAATTCCTCCAGCTTTTCTTTGTCTTCCAGATGACTAATCAAGGGACGCTGATCCTTTTCCTTAAATAATCTTTCGGTGAGGTTTTCAACTTTCAACTTTAGATAGATGCTGGTTGAATTCTCTGCCTGTTTGATAAGTTCCATATTATCGCCATAGCAGGGAGTTCCTCCGCCAAGGGATATAATTAAAGAGGTCCCAGATTGGATGACCTCCTCCAGCATTTGTCTTTCTATTTTCCTGAAGAATACCTCTCCCCTTCTTTCAAAAATTTCAGGAATACTGGAGTTTTCCTTCTTTTCTATTTCTTCATCAAGATCTATGAATTCATAGCCAAGACTTACTGCCAGTTGCTTTCCTATATACGATTTTCCAGAGCCCATATAGCCCAAAAGAAAAATTTTCATGTTTTAATATGCTAATAATGAGACGAAGGCAAAACTATGATAAAATTATAGCAATTTAGCCTTGAAAAATAAATTAATGAATGTATATTTGCACCCGCATTCGCAAAACGACGGATGTTTTTTTATTGATCTGGTAGCTCAGTTGGTAGAGCATCTCCCTTTTAAGGAGAGGGTCCTGGGTTCGAGCCCCAGCCAGATCACAAATTGAAGTTTTGATCTAACTGGGCGAGAGTCTAAGCTAAGCTATCGAAGCGATGGAAACCCCAGCCAGATCATTTTTAAAGTTCATAATTTGATTTTGTTTTAGATCTGGTAGCTCAGTTGGTAGAGCATCTCCCTTTTAAGGAGAGGGTCCTGGGTTCGAGCCCCAGCCAGATCACTTTTTTGTATCACCCCAGATACAAATTCGAGCAGTTAAACCAACCTGGTTTTTGCCCGAAATAATAATCTTCCGCCCGGGTGCTGGAACTGGTAGACAGGCATGGTTGAGGGCCATGTGTCCATTAGGGCGTGCGGGTTCGACTCCCGCCTCGGGCACTTTTTTAATATTCTTCTATGAAAACCCGTAATGGGTTATTTTTTTGTCTAAAATTTATTTTGTTTAATTTTTTAACTCACAAATTAAACAATTTAACATTTTCATATAGTCATAATATTCCATTAATGTTTAGATTTGTTTAACTTCTATCAAATACTATGGAACATATCAAGCAAACATTTAGTATAAAAGACCTTGAACATTTAAGTGGAATCAAAGCCCATACAATCAGAATTTGGGAAAAGCGCTATGATATCCTGCGCCCTGAAAGGACCGATACTAACATACGCACATATAATGGTGAAAACCTTCAAAAACTTCTGAATATAGCTTTTCTCAATTCACATGGATACAAAATTTCGCGCATCTCCAAGATGAAAGAAGATGAGATTACCAGCCTGGTACAGCGTATCTCAGCTTCCGCAAGCGAAGAAAATCGTTCAAAAAACGCTTTTAAGCTGGCTATGATGAATTTTGATGAAAGCCTTTTCCAGCGAACCTATAACAAACTAAGAGAAACCAAAACCTTTAGAGAAGTTTTTCATGATGTGTTTCTTCCACTATTAAATGACATTGGCCTACTATGGCAAACTGATACGATCAAACCCATACATGAGCATTATATAACCGAACTGATAAAACAGAAAATATATCTGAATATTGCCGAGTTGAAGTTTACCAACCATTTGAATGGCGAAGGAGACAACAAAATGTTTGTGCTTTTTCTTCCCGATAATGAAATTCATGATCTCGGAATACTTTATCTAAATTATGAGCTTTTAGCTGCCGGAAGAAATGCGATCTACCTTGGTCCCAGCCTTCCTCTTGAAAACATAGATTACCTCCTGGACAAGCATAACAACCTTATCTTTATAAGTTATCTCACGGTATCACCAACTAACACGAATATCCATGAGTTTATAGATAAGTTCCAGGAGCAGGTATGCAAGGAGAAACAGCGAGAGCTGCTATTATTTGGACAACGTACCAAAGAAATAGAAACCGAAGATCTTTCAGACAACATAAAGGTTTATTCTTCTATCGCCGATTTTACAAACACACTTTAAATAGTTTTAATGTCTAAGAGCATAAATATAATCGGTTCTGGCTTCTCCTCTCTGGCTGCCTGCTGCTATCTGGCAAAAGCAGGACACCATGTAGAAGTTTTTGAAAAAAACAGCAGTGTGGGTGGCAGGGCCCGCCAACTCCATAAAAATGGTTTCACATTTGACATTGGACCTACCTGGTATTGGATGCCCGACGTATTTGAAAGGTTCTTCGCAGATTTTGGCAGGAAACCCTCAGATTATTATACACTTGAAAAACTTGATCCGGCTTACCAGGTCTATTTTGGAAAAGGACAGGAAGTAACCATCCCCGGAAATCTCGAAGCGATCTACAGAAACTTTGAAAAGGAAGAAGCCGGAAGTGCTCTAAAGCTTGAAAAATTTATTACAAAGGCTCAGGACAATTACAATATCGCAATTAAAGATCTTGTTTACCGACCTGGGGTTTCTCCACTGGAACTTGTAACCCCGGCAACCACAAAAAGACTTGGACGATTTTTCACCAATATCAGCTCAGAGGTTAGAAAGGAATTCAGGAGCACCAGACTTAGGCAGATCCTTGAGTTTCCAGTTCTATTTCTAGGTGCTAAACCAAGTGACACTCCTGCATTTTACAATTTTATGAACTATGCTGATTTTGGTCTCGGGACCTGGCATCCAAAAGGAGGAATGTACAAGGTTATCGAAGCCATAAAAGACCTGGCAGAATCACTGGGCGTGATCTTTCATCTCAACTCCCCTGTGGAAAAAATAATTACCGAAAAAGGAAAAGCCAGGGGGCTCTTGGTAAACGGGAAAGAGTATTATTCTGATGTAGTACTAAGCGGGGCAGACTATCACCATTCAGAGCAATTACTGCCCGAGGAAGCCAGACAATATTCAGAAAAGTACTGGGATAAAAAGACCTTTGCACCCTCGTCCTTGCTCTTCTATGTAGGGTTTGACCAGAAATTGCAGAATGTGTCACATCATACTTTATTCTTTGATAGCAGTTTTGAGGAACATGCAACAAATATCTATGATGTGCCCGAATGGCCTGAAGATCCTTTGTTCTATGCAAGTTTCCCTTCCAAAACCGATGATACTTGCGCTCCTGAAGGAAAAGAGGCCGGAATATTCCTTATTCCTTTAGCCCCGAATCTTGAAGATACTCCCGAGATAAGAGAACATTATTTTCAGATCATTCTAGACAGGTTTGAAAAACTGACAGATCAGAAAGTAAGAGAAAATATAATCTTTAAAGAGTCTTTTTGCGTAAATGACTTTAAGGAGGCCTACAATTCGTATAAGGGAAATGCTTACGGGATGGCCAACACCTTGTTTCAAACCGCTTTTTTAAGACCAAAGATAAAGAGCAAAAAAGTTGACCAGCTATACTTTACCGGGCAGTTAACCGTGCCCGGACCAGGCGTCCCACCCTCCCTGATCTCCGGGAAACTGGCCGCCGGCTTAATAGAAAAAAATGTAAAAAATTGATATGAAAGCTATTTTTGATGATGTTTCCAGATCCTGCAGCCGATTGGTGACCAATCGCTACAGTACATCCTTTTCGCTTGCCACAAAGATGCTCGCGCCGTCTATCAGGCAGGACATCTATAACATCTATGGTTTTGTTAGGTTTGCCGATGAGATCGTAGACTCCTTTCATGATTATAATAAGGAGGAACTTTTCAATGATTTTGAAAAGGAGCTTCATAGAGCCATAAAGGATAGAATATCTTTAAACCCTATCCTGAACTCATTTCAGGAAACGGTGCATAAGTATGGGATTGAAAAAGACCTCTATGAGGCTTTTATGGACAGCATGCGCCTCGATCTGCATAAATCTGAATATCTTAACATAGAAGAGTATCGCCAGTATATCTACGGAAGCGCCGATGTGGTGGGATTGATGTGCCTGAAGGTTTTCGTAAAAGGAGATAAAAAAAGATATGAAAAGCTGAAAAACTCTGCCATGAGTCTTGGATCGGCATTTCAAAAAGTGAATTTTTTACGAGACCTGAAAGCCGATTACGAAGATCTAAGCAGAAGTTATTTTCCAAATGTAGACCTCTCTCAGCTGAATGAAATGAATAAGGAAGAGATCATCAGGGAGATCGAGGATGATTTTCATAAAGGCCTGAAGGGGATCGCTCAACTACCGGTAGAGGCAAAATTTGGAGTTTACACTGCATATATTTATTATAAAAAATTATTACAGAAACTTAAAAAGGTGCCATCTTTGGAAATAAGGAAACGCAGGGTACGAGTGCCAAATTATGAAAAGGCCGGTCTGCTTGCAAAATCCTATATTTCTTATAGACTGAACCTTATATAAAGATCAGGAATTATGAATGTTTTACTTTGGATAGCGGTCTTTCTCGGAACCTTTATTATAATGGAAGGAATGGCGTGGTTCACTCATAAATATATCATGCATGGTTTCCTATGGAAGCTGCATAAGGATCACCATAAGAAAGACCACAGCAGCTGGTGGGAAAGGAATGACCTTTTCTTTGTTTTTTATGCTCTCGTGAGCATAGGCTGCTTTCTTCTTTGGAGGTATGATGATGTCTGGATCGGTCTGCCAATAGGGCTCGGAATACTCGCATATGGAATAACTTATTTCACCGTTCACGATATTTTCATACATCAGCGTTTCAAGATTTTCAGAAATGCAAATAACCGCTATGCCAAAGGCATAAGAAGGGCTCATAAGATCCACCATAAACATTTGGGCAAAGAGGACGGTGAGTGTTTCGGAATGCTTTTCGTACCTTTCAAATATTTCAGAAAATAAGAATCTCCAATAAATGTTAGTGCCAGATTATTACTACGTTATTGTGGGTGGTGGTCTGGCCGGTCTCCAGCTCGCATCACGCATCAATAACGACGTTTTTTTCAAGGGAAAGAAAATTGCCATAATCGAGCCTTCCAAAAAAATTGAGAATGACAAGACCTGGTGCTTCTGGCAGAACACTCCCGGAAAATGGGATCATCTAATTCATAAATCCTGGAATAAAGCCGCTTTTTTTTCTTCAGAAACCGAACAAACACTTGACCTGGGTGAGTATTCCTATAATATGATTCGCTCCTCAGATTTCTATGAAGATGTAAAAAAGGAATTGGAAAAATCTGAAGATTTTATATTCATTCAGGACAGGATCGAAAAGATCGACCCGGTAACCCGGACTGCAGTAGGCAAAAAAGCAAATTATACAGCCACTCATTTTTTTGACAGCCGGCTAACCGATAAATACAAAGAAGAGGTTAAACACACCGTGCTTTATCAGCATTTTAAAGGCTGGCTGATAGAAACCCAGGAAAATATCTTTGATCCCGGGAAATTTACCATGATGGATTTCAGGTTGAAATATAAAGACTCAACAAGTTTCACTTACGTACTGCCACTCACTGCAAAAAAAGCCCTGATAGAATTTACCTTTTTCACTCCTTTTCTTACTGCTGAAAAGGTATATGATGAAATGCTTGAAAGATACCTGAAGGAAATTCTCCAACTTAAGGACTGGAAAATTACTGAAACCGAAACCGGGATCATTCCCATGACCGATTTTCCATTCCACGAAAATAATTCAGCTTATATAACAAGGATCGGTACCGCTGGCGGATGGGTTAAGCCATCATCAGGATATTCATTCAAAAGTACCGAAAGAAAGGTTGAGCAGATCATCGAAAATATAAAAAGCGGGCTGGCTACTTCCGAGGGATTGTTTAATAAAAGTTTTGCCCGTTACGATTCGATATTCCTTGACGTACTATCCCGAAGAAATGATCTCGGGGAAAGCCTTTTTACCAAATTCTACACGAAGAATTCTATAGAGGATATTTTCAGGTTCTTGGATGAGGAAACAAGCTTTTCAGAGAATATAAAGATCATGCTGTCCCTTTATCATCCAGAATTTATCAAGTCTTTCTTTAGAAAATTATAAGCTATTCGGCGATAAGTTCATCCAGGGTTTCTCTGAAACCCTCACTGTTCCAGTCGGCTGCTCCTACCTTGTCCACAACTATACTTCCATCTTTTGAAATCACATAAGTAGTTGGGAGCGTCCTGCCGTCCATCGGTTCCGGAGCTTTGGTAAGCATTTTATAGGAAGGCAATGTGAACCTTTTTCGCTTCATATAATTCTCAATCGTTTCATGCTGCTCGCCAGAGACAAACAAAAAGCTCACCTTATCCTGATAATCTTCATACAGTTCCTGGAAACTTGGCATTTCAGCAATACATGGCGGGCACCAGGTAGCCCAGAAATTAACAATTACTACTTCATTTTCGAATTGAGAGAATTCGACCCTTTTCCCCCTATTATTTTCCAGTACCCAGTTATAATCTGCGATCTTCACCCGGTCTTCCTCATCATTCACCGAAGGGGCGAAAGAAATTACTTTGTTAACAAAGATCTGGATAGGTTTTCGCGTCTGCGGAATGATCATCGCAAGGATGATGACGATAATGATAATATTAGACCACTGATTCTTAAAAATCTTCATGAGATTGCTGCTGAATTTTGGCAAATTTAAGACATAAAAAAACTCCCTGAAAAGGGAGTTTCTTTTTTATAACTTCAGCTTAAAGATTAAGCCGCATTTTGCTTCTTGATAAGATTAAGCGCAGATCCATGCTTATACCACTCAATTTGTGGGTTATTGTAAGTATGGTTCGCCTTAATGGTATCCTTAGAACCGTCAGCATGAACGATCTCGATCGTCAACGGAGTATCAGGAGCGAAATTCTCAAGATCTACGAAATTGAAAGTATCGTCTTCCTGGATCAGGTCGTAATCATTTTCATTTGCGAATGTAAGCGCAAGCATACCCTGTTTTTTAAGGTTTGTCTCGTGGATACGTGCAAAAGATTTTACCAGCACAACCTTAACACCAAGGTGTCTTGGCTCCATAGCGGCGTGCTCTCTTGAAGAACCTTCACCATAGTTATGATCTCCCACTACAACTGTTGGAACACCTTTATCCTTGTATTCTCTCTGTACTGCAGGAACACCATCATACTCTCCCGTAAGCTGGTTCTTAACGAAGTTTGTCTTCTTATTGTAAGCGTTCACAGCACCGATCAAACAGTTGTTGGAAATATTATCAAGGTGACCTCTGTAACGCAACCATGGTCCTGCCATAGAAATATGGTCGGTAGTACATTTACCCCATGCTTTGATAAGAAGCTTGGCTCCGGTAAGGTTTTTACCATCCCATGGCTCAAAAGGAGTAAGTAATTGAAGCCTTTCACTATCTTCAGCAACCTTCACTTCCACACTGCTTCCGTCTTCTTTTGGAGCAACATAACCAGCGTCCTCAACAGCGAATCCTTTTGTTGGAAGTTCAATTCCCTGTGGCTCATCAAGCATCACTTCTTCCCCATCCTCATTGATCAGTTTGTCACGAGTAGGATCGAAATCAAGTCTACCTGAAATTGCGATTGCTGCAACCATCTCAGGAGAACCTACAAAGGCATGAGTATTGGGGTTACCATCAGCTCGCTTAGAGAAGTTACGGTTAAAAGAGTGAACGATAGTGTTCTTCTCTTCACCTTTTCTATCTGAACGATCCCACTGACCGATACATGGCCCACAGGCGTTCGTAAAGATAGTTGCATCCAGATCTTCAAAGATCTGAAGCAATCCGTCTCTCTCTGCAGTAAATCTAATTTGCTCAGATCCCGGGTTAATTCCGAAGTCAGATTTCGCTTTTACGTTTTTTTCTACCGCCTGTTTTGCAATAGAAGCTGCTCTGGTTAGGTCTTCGTATGAAGAGTTAGTACAGGAACCAATTAGACCCCAGTCTACATTGATCGGCCAGTCGTGCTCCTTCGCTTTCTCTCCCATTTCAGAAATCGGAGTCGCAAGGTCTGGAGTAAATGGCCCGTTCAGGTGAGGCTTCAATTCAGAAAGATTGATTTCGATAACCTCATCAAAATACTGTTCCGGGTTCGCATAAACCTCATCATCACCGGTTAGATGCTCACGAACTGCATTGGCAGCTTCAGCAACATCTTCACGATTTGTAGCTTTCAGGTAACGCTCCATAGAGTCGTCATACCCGAAAGTTGAAGTAGTTGCACCAACCTCAGCACCCATGTTACATATAGTTCCTTTACCTGTACATGACATTGAGCGTGCACCTTCTCCGAAATATTCAATAATTGCTCCGGTACCACCTTTTACGGTAAGAATTCCTGCAACTTTCAAGATAACATCTTTAGGAGCAGTCCAACCTGAAAGTTTTCCGGTTAACTTCACTCCGATTAGTTTAGGGAATTTAAGCTCCCAAGGCATTCCTGCCATTACATCAACGGCATCAGCTCCACCAACACCAATAGCTACCATACCAAGACCTCCGGCATTTACCGTATGCGAATCGGTACCGATCATCATTCCTCCAGGGAATGCATAGTTTTCAAGAACTACCTGGTGAATAATACCTGCACCCGGTTTCCAGAAACCAATTCCGTATTTGTTTGATACTGATTCCAGAAAATCGAAAACCTCACTACTGCTCTTGTTAGCAGCCTGAAGATCTATCGCAGCTCCCATTTTAGCCTGAATAAGGTGATCACAGTGAACCGTAGTTGGCACTGCAACCTTTTTCTTTCCGGCCTGCATGAACTGCAGAAGTGCCATTTGAGCGGTCGCATCCTGGCAGGCAATCCTGTCTGGTGCAAATTCTACATAATCCTTCCCTCTGGTGTAAGCTTCATTGGCTTCACCATCCCATAAGTGAGAATAAAGAATCTTTTCTGAAAGTGTCAAAGGTTTCCCTACAACCTCACGTGCCTTGTTCACACGATCGGCCATATGGCTATAAACCTTTTTAATCATATCAATATCGTATGCCATACTCTGTTTAATTTATGTTCTAAAAAAGTCTTGCAAAAATAGGGATTTTGGAGCGATTTTGAAAATTAGAAACGATACTAAGAAAATAGTATAAATAATTTCTGAAATTATAATTTAAGGCTTCAATTTTTCAATAAAACACAATATTCGAATGATAAAATGAGAATTTATCAATAACATTGAGGTTTTTTGAAAATTTGATTGTTTAGACCAAGTATGAATTAGCCAAAAACGCCAAAATCAGCTAAATAAACCTTTAAAAATTATGATTTTTAGAAGAGTTTTCGAATAATTTCTTCTTCGGTAATACCTTCTGCTTCTGCTTTGTAGTTTTTAATTATACGGTGCCTCAAGATTCCAAATGACACGGCCTGTACATCCTCAATATCGGGTGAGAACTTTCCGTTCACAGCCGCATTGGTCTTTGCTGCCATGATCAGGTTTTGAGAGGCTCTGGGGCCCGCACCCCAATCAACATAGTTTCTTACCAGTTCTGGCGCGTTATTGGTTGGCCTTGTCTTACCAACAAGCCTTACTGCATATTCAATGACGTTTTCGGGAACAGGAATCCTTCTTATAACATGCTGGATCTCTGAAATTTCCTCAGCATTGAATAATGCATCTACCTGCTGAAAATCATCAGAAGTTGTTGTTTTAACAACGTCAACCTCCTCTTCAAAGCTAGGATAATCAAGATTTATAGCGAACATAAACCTGTCCAGCTGAGCTTCCGGCAAAGGATAGGTTCCCTCCTGCTCTATAGGGTTCTGAGTAGCAAGTACAAAATAGGGAAGATCAAGCTTGTAGTGATGTCCAGCCACCGTAACCGCCCTTTCCTGCATAGCTTCAAGGAGCGCTGCCTGTGTTTTAGGAGGAGTACGGTTGATCTCATCAGCCAGAAGGATATTTGTAAAAATCGGACCCTTAATGAATTTGAACTTACGGTTCTCGTCTAGTATTTCAGCGCCCAGAATATCGCTGGGCATAAGATCTGGAGTAAACTGTATCCTCTTAAAGTTCAAACCAAGCGCCTGGGCAATGGTATTCACCATCAAGGTCTTCGCAAGGCCCGGCACACCTATAAGCAACGAGTGGCCACCCGAAAATATGGAAAGCAGGATCTGGTTGACCACCTCATCCTGACCAACGATCACCTTGGCGATCTCATTTTTAAGGTCACGATGCTTATCAACCAGCTTTTCTACAAGGGCCACGTCTGACATATATTCTTAGTTTTTCACCCAATCACTGGTGTAATCGCAATCCCGATATTTACCATTCACCTTGATATAGGTATCAGAAATTTTCTCTTTTTGCCATTCGGCGATCGCATCCAGCTGTTTATCTCTCAAAGCAAGTTCCTTGATCTTAAGATAATCTGTGGCATAATCTGCCTTATGCTCAGGAATCTTTTTGGTTACCTTAATTATTTTGAACTGAGGTCTTCCCGTTCTGTCCTGCTGGGTAAGCACCAGCGAAACCTCACCTTCTTCTAGACCTTCCACCTGTTTAAAAAGTTGAGGATCTATCTTGGTAAGTTCAAACCTGGTATCTCCGGTACGGGGATTAATAAGTTTACCTCCTTCATTTTTCGTCTCTTCTTCATCGGAAGCCTCTCTTGCCGCAGCTGCAAAATCGAGTTCTCCTGAAACCACTTTGCTTCTGATAGTATCGATTTCGGCACGTGCTGCTTCCACAGATGCATTTGTTACATCGGGGATAAGCAATAAATGCCTAAGCTCAACGGTTTGCCCCCTTATTTTATCTATCTGAATGATATGATAACCAAATTCAGTTTCAAAAGGATCGCTTATTTCACCTTCCTGAAGACTGAAAGCCACATCCTTGAATTCCTTTACAAAAGGATCTTTCCTGGTAAGAGTAATTCTTCCTCCATCAGAGGCAGTACCTGGATCCTGGGAATAAAGCACCGCTTTTGTTGAGAAACTTGCTCCGTTATCTTCTATATCAGCTTTGAATTCATTCAAACGATCAATTACTTTTTGTCTTTCAGATTCAGGAATTTCAGGCTCAATCACTATCTGAGAAAGTTCCACCTCGGTCCCAAACATTGGCTTCTCCTCCATTTCATCAAAATACTGTCTAACCTCCTCGGGTGTTACTTCAATATCTTCAATGATCTTTTGCTGCATCTGCTGGGCAAGCTGTCTTTGCTTATTGATCCTGAATAGCTCTTCTCTAAGCTCAGCTTCAGTTTCCTTATTATAGAATTCAAGAATCTTATCCATAGAACCCGCCTGCTGAACAAATCCCTGTAACTGCTGATCTATCATACCGTTGATCTGCGAATCGGGAATTATTATACTATCCTGTATTGCGTGGTGAGCATATAGTTTATTTTCCATAAGGGATCCCGCCAGATTACAGTCGGTCACCTCAGCAGTAGAAATACCCTGGCTCTGCATATCCTTATACATAAGATCTATATCGCTTTCAAGTATGATATAATCTCCTACCACTGCAGCAATTCCATCAACCTTTCTGCGCTGGCTGCCTTGTTTATTTTCTTCGGCTTTCTTCACTTCAGCATCAGGCTGTATGGAAGTACTATCTGTAACTATCACCTCCTGAGCCTGTATAAAAACAGGAAGTATCATTAAAAGGCCTGCGAGAACCGGTTTAATTGAAAATTTCAAATTCATTATTTTTAATTGCATCTTTAGTAATCTCTTTTTCTAATTCCTTTATTAACGCCTGTTTACGTTTATTTAGTAATATTTCCCGTATGGTTGCAGAAGCATATTCCAGAGGAGCCCGATCATTTCTGGTCAAGACATCATTTACGTATACAAGATACACATTTAGCGAATCCTGCAATTCCATAAAATTAGATTTCTTAAGCAGACTGGATCTGTCTTCTACTGATAATGGAGCGATCTTATTATAAACAGACTTGGTTTTTACCCAAACAGAATCGTTCATCGAATAATTCTTGAATTGCAAGGCAATGTCTGTAAGGTCGTTCTTATCTTCTTCATTGAACCTTATAAACTTTCGTTTTATTTCTTCAAGATTATTACTATTCTTACTCAAATTTATATACCTCAGTTTTACCAGGTCTTCATTGAGTATAAAATTCTCTTTATTCTGTTCATAATAGTTCGATATCTCTTCCTTATTCAGAGAAGTATCAAGATCTCTTGACACCACTGCCTCGGTATAAGCATTGGTATAAAGCTCGTTCCTGTAATTGTTCACCAGATCATTGAACTCTCGTTGCTGTGACTCGGGCAAATTTAGTTCAGCCCTGTCTATCAGCAATTGCTGTGTTGCCCAGCGAGTGATATAATTTGAAACTATAAGTGCACTATCTTCCGCCGAAGTATTTTCATTTATAAGCGATCTGATGTCATTCTCATATAAATAAGAGTCGTTCACTCTAACCACTACCTTTCGATCATCGGTTTGCTGAAAATAATCACAACTAACCAAAATCAGGGAGATTAGACCAAAAATGAATCCACTAAAATTTTGCTTCAAAATCAATTTTTTTAGCACCACACAATTTGAATGCCAGAAGAGGTCCTGATCAAGTCAAAAGCCTTCATCCGCGCAAAAATAAGAATTAGTTAAGGTTCTGCAAGCTAAAGGCATAACGAAAACAACAGATTTAAATTATAAATTTCCGGAATATTTAATTCCTCTGTATCTTTAAAACACGACAAATCAACTCATTATGAAATATCAACAGGAAATCACCATTGCATTGCCCCGAAATGAGGTAGTAGAAAAGTTCTCCAATCCTGATAATATGAAGCACTGGCAGGAAGGTTTCATCTTTATGAAGCCAATAAATGGTGAACCTGGAGCTAATGGTTCCCAGAATCTTCTGAAATATAAAATGGGAAAACGGGAGATCGAGATGACCGAAACCATACTTAAGAACAATCTACCACTTGAATTTGCTTCTACCTATGAGGCGAAGGGAGTTTACAATTTTCAGAGGAATAGATTCCTGGAAACACCGGAAGATCATACCCAATGGATCTCGGAGAATGAATTTCGTTTTAAAGGATTTTTGAAGGTCATAGGATTTCTTATGCCCGGTGCTTTCAAAAAACAATCGAAAAAATATATGGAAGATTTTAAGGCCTTCGCAGAAGACGGAAAAAGTGTACTGGACGACTAAGTTTTCATTTTTCCAAATTAAAATGGCTATATAAGCTTCAGGCTGTTATATTTGCGAAAAAATATTTCAAAATGAAACAATTAAGTTTAGGAATTCTATTATTATTCATCGCGTTTTCTGCAAATGCACAGTCTAAGATCGGAACTATAGATGCCGAGTACATACTTTCACAAATGCCTGAGAATACTGAAGTGAATGCAGGGCTGGATGCCTACAATAAGGAACTTCAGGGCGAACTTCAGACCAACATCAAGGAATATGAAGCCCTGGTAAAAGACTATCAGGATACCAGTGCCGATCTTACCGAAGAAGAAAAAAAGGAAAAGGAAAGCAAGATCATCGAACTTGAAAACAACATCAAAGGATTCCGCCAAAAGGCTTCCGTAATGATGCAAATGAAAAGAAATGAACTTACCGGGCCTTTGTATGAAAAGATAGATAAAGCAATGAAAGAAGTGATCGCCGAAGAAGGTTTCACCCAGATCTTTCATTCCGGAGCAAGCGGACTTGCTTTTTCAAGAGTTGAGGATGATATTACCTTAAAGGTAATGGACAAACTGGGAATTGAACCACAGGATCCACAACCAGAACCAGAAAATACTGTAGAAAACTAGAAAAGAAAGTTGATATAAACCAAAAAAGTCCCGCATGCTGCGGGACTTTTTTATCTATATTCTTTACTGATTTTATCTGCTATAATTAGGAGATTCTTTGGTAATGGTCACATCATGCGGGTGACTCTCATGAACTCCGGCAGCTGTAATCCTTACAAATTTCCCGGTCTCCTTAAGAGTTTCAATATCTTTTGATCCGCAATAACCCATTCCTGCTTTTAAGCCTCCAACGAACTGGTGTATGCTTTCCTCAAGATCTCCTTTGTATGGCACCCTTCCTACAATCCCTTCAGGAACCAGCTTCTTGATATCATCTTCCACATCCTGGAAATACCTGTCTTTAGAACCTTTTTCCATAGCTTCTACAGAACCCATTCCGCGATAAGACTTAAATTTACGTCCTTCATAAATAATGGTCTCACCTGGTGATTCTTTAACTCCCGCAAGCAATGAACCCAGCATCACACAATCGGCTCCCGCTGCAATGGCTTTGGGAATATCTCCGGTATAGCGAATTCCACCATCGGCGATCACAGGCACCCCCGAGCCTTTAATAGCAGCAGCTACTTCCAGAACCGCAGAGAATTGCGGAAAACCAACCCCGGCTACCACACGGGTAGTACAAATAGATCCAGGACCAATTCCTACTTTAACCGCATCGGCTCCAGCTTCTACAAGATATTTAGCTGCTTCGCCGGTAGCAATGTTACCCACTACCACCTCCAGATCTGGAAATTTGTTTTTTATCTCTTTAAGAACATACACTACGCCTTTTGTATGACCATGAGCTGTATCTATAATTATGGCGTCTACTCCAGAATTAACCAAAGCTTCAGCACGGTGAACAGCATCTGCGGTAACCCCCACAGCTGCCGCGACTCTCAACCGACCATAAGTGTCTTTATTGGCCATTGGTTTCTGAGTAAGCTTGGTAATATCCCGAAAGGTGATCAGTCCCACCAGCTTGGCATCCTTATTTACAACGGGAAGCTTTTCAATTTTGTTCTCCTGCAAAATATCTTCAGCATCATCCAGAGAAGTTCCTTCAGAAACGGTCACAAGATTTTCTGAAGTCATCACCTCAGAAATAGGACGATTAAGATTCTTTTCAAACCTTAAATCCCGATTGGTAACGATCCCTAAAAGCTTACCATTGTCATCTACTATAGGAATACCTCCAATACTATGTTCTCTCATGGATTCTTTGGCATCTCTCACTTTGGCAGAAACAGGGAGTGTTACAGGATCGATGATCATTCCACTCTCAGCACGCTTCACTTTTCTCACTTTCAGCGCCTGCTGCTCAATGGTCATATTCTTGTGAAGAACACCTATTCCGCCTTCCCTGGCCATAGCAATAGCCATTCTGGATTCGGTAACGGTATCCATCGCTGCTGAAACGATAGGAACGTTGATTGGTATATTTCGTGTGAATTTGGATTGGATACTTACTTCCCTTGGCAGAACTTCAGAATAAGCCGGAACTAACAGTACATCATCATAGGTTAATCCGTCTCCAAGTATTTTTGATTCGTGTGCGGTCATTGCAATTAAGGATTTAATTGCATGCAAATATAAGGCTAATAAGTGAGAAAACTTAAACTGAGTCTGTTAAGTATTTTTAACTAAAAAATATGGCACTGGCTCCAAAAATTCAAAGCACTCAAACAGCCCACTATAACTGTAAATCAGTAATTTATATTGTTTCTTATCATTTCCTGGCGTACTTTAATTATTTAAAAATCACCGCAATCATGAGTATAAGATTAGGAAACAGCTGTATGAACTGTGAAAAGTTCAGAAATGATTACTGCCTTAAGCACGAAACAGCAGTAAGCGTTCAGCATACCTGTGACAGTTTTAAAATGAAAGCCAGCCTGAAGGATGAGCCTAACTGCCTGAATTGTGCACGTTATCAGAATCCTACCTGTGCCAACCCACAAAAGGCGGCACCGGGAATGCTTTGCAATCACTGGGCACCCCAGGCTACAGCTTAAACTGAAGCGTGGTATACCAGGTTAAAGGCTGGGCAGGAATTATGCCGGGGCCGGGATATCCCGTTGCCCTCCTGGTAAAATATGTATTATTCAGAAGGTTATTTATACCTGCTTCCAGCTTAAATTTACCAAAGCTATAAGAGGCTGAAAAGTCAATTATTCCATAAGCAGGAATACTTCCCTCTATCCCACGCTGGTTATCGTTAACATCCTGTGGTGCATTGGTGGCATCGGTATATTGTTTAGACAGGTACGTATACTGTAGCCCCGCAAGGAAATTTCTATAACCAAAATTCAATCCCGTTTTTAGGTTTACTGCAGGGATAAATTCCACTTCGTTACCCTCTACATTCGTAGCCTCTGAAGATATATATTCAGATTTTGTAAAAGCGGCGTTCACGAAAGCGCTGAACCTGTAATCATCGGCCCACTGGAAAAACGCATTTCTAAGATTCACTTCCCCGAATGTTTCTAGACCATAAATAAACGCGTCCCCAATATTCCCGCGGAATCTTACAATTCTTCCAGTCTCTACCATTTCACCTTCAGCATTTTCACGAACTTCCGGTTTAAGGATCTCTCCTATCCTTTCATTATATTTTAAGGCAAACACACTTGCGTCGTAAGAGAAAACATCACTTATCCTTCCCCTAATTCCAAGGTCTGAAGTAAAACCTTCCTCGTCGCTGATATTTGGATCTACCTGGAATACCGGGTTGATCACGCGTATATCATTAAAGGTAACCGAACGGTAGTTTTGCGAAAAATTTGCGTAAAGTTCGTTGGTGGAGTTCAGGTTATAGCTGCTTCCCAACCCAAGAAGCACAAAGCTTCTTTCAAATTCCCTGTTATCTTCAATTGTCTTATTCTGAAGCACATTGCCGGCAAGGTCTAATATAACAGACTTATAATTCCCGTGCGCAGCGGTATTGATGTATTCAAATCTGAAGCCAGGGGTGACTGAAAGATTATTGGTGATATTGAATATATTTTCCCCAAAGATCGCTATGTTTTGATTAGGGAATTCAAATTCTGACTGCCGTGGATAATTAGGAAACTGCGAGGTAGCCAGTTCAAAATCGGGACCGGAAGTAGCACTACCAGGACCTTGTTGCTGGCTATTATCGGTTTCATAATATTTACTTCCTAACAGCAGGACCGATTCTTCTCCAAACAGCTTATATCTGGTAAGCAGCCTTGCCTCGGCGCCCCAGTTTGAAAAATTATCTATCAATAATTCCCTGGGAGTCGTGGGATCATCAGCCTGGGAAACACGGTTCTCCCTGAAACCAACAGCTTTCCTGGAAGCATCAAGCCCAAAAACATTCAGACTGAAATCAGTCTTTTCCGAAAACTTATGCTCCAGTTTCGCTGAATAAAGATTCCAGTTCACATCGAACCAGTTTCTCTCCCTGTTGCTAAAATCGGGATCCCTGTAAAACTGTGCATCGGTAAGTCCACCAGGTTGTTGAGCCAGATAGTCCAGAAATGTATATTCAAAACTCAGCTTCGTTTTATCACTAAGCTGCCAGCCAACATGGCCAAAAGCATTATGAGAATCATATTCGGAATTAGGTCGGAAACCATTCCCTCCCTTATAATTGTAATAGGTATAATAACTTACATCTCCCAAAGTCCCGCTCAGACTATTGAAACTCGTGAACATATTATAAGAGCCCACCGACTGACGGGTTAAAAATTCTATCTTTTTCTTTGAAGGTTCCTTAAACCTGAAATTGATAAGACCACCAAATTGAGTTCCGTACTGCAGGGAAGCGGCACCACGTACAACCTGGATCTCCCTTAGAGCCTCTGGTGGTGGGGTATAATAACTTTCAGGATATCCAAGCACATCGGCTGAAATATCATAACCATTTTGACGGGTGTTGAAGTTCTGAGTACGATTGGGATCAAGTCCTCTCCCTCCAATATTCAACTGAAGTCCGGCATCACCATTGTCATAAATATTCAATCCAACCACCTGATTATAGATCTGTCTGGCATTATTTGCGGCCATGTTAGCGGTCACCTTGTCCATTAGCACCACTTCGCTCTTCTTACCGGCATAGATTGAAGTACCTTCAACTTTCCTAAGTTTTCTTAAGGCAAACAATTGTTCTCTTCTGGCTGTTAATACAACTTCACTAAGGCTTTCAGACAAAGGGGTTAAACTAAAGTCTGCTTCAGCATCTGCAGAAATGGAAACCTCTTGTTCCATGATCTCATATTCATAACTAAACACAGCGATATCATAAGTTCCTTCCTGTAAGCCTCTTAATTCATAGAAGCCATTTTCATCAGCCACGGCCACCTTTCCGCCGGTCTTATTCCAGACCTCGGCACCCGGAACCGCTTCGCCCGTCTCTGCCGAAGTCACTTTTCCTGATAATTTAAATTGCTGTGCCTGGGCGACCAGACCTATAAAGAATAAAAAACTAAAGACCTTTAATCTCATCATCAAATGGTAAAATAAATGTTTTGTGCCTGAAGGAATCGTCGAAATTAAGCAAATTGACTTCAGGATCTATATATGGCCGGCTTTTCCGGCCATTAAGTGCTACATAACTCTCTACGTAGACCTCAATATTCTTATGCCCGTCCTTTCTGAAATGATCGGCGAGAAACTCAGCATATTCAAGAATAAAATCGGGTTGGGAGGCCATTTGCTTTTCCTGGAAAGGAGTAAGAAAATCTGAATTATCCACATAAAACCTTCGGCCTGTTTCGCCATCAACGATCTTGAACTGTGCATAGCCCACCTTCTCCATTAACATGACCCGCCATGAAAAGCGGAAGCCTTCCTCTGTCCAGAACAATTCCCCCGGATACAACAAATAGCGCCAGGGAAACAGGATCTGTATCATAAAAAAAATAGCGATCACCGAGGTGGTTATTTTTCTGGTTAAAGGAGCAAAAACAAGCTTTCTTGCATTATCAAACCTGGATTTATTTATTTTGAAAATTCCGGATACCACTTCAAGGATCCTGTGATGAGTTTGGGGACTAAAAAATATCAATGCGCTTACGATCATTATATAAGGGAACATCCCGATTGGGAATAATACTCTTGTTAGCACATGAAAAATGATCACAAAGAAAAAGGCCACCAATCTTGTTCGCCTCCATAAAAGAAAGAAGGGGATCAAAAGATCGTACAACATGCCGCTCCAGCTAAAGGCATAATGTATCCACTGCTGCTGAAGCAGATCACCAAGGAACGGGACATCATAATTAGCCGGAAGCCATATCTTCAACGGCATCGCCCTGAAAAGCCAGTCTGAATTGATCTTTGCAAGACCTGCATAGAAATAGACGATTCCGAGCAATAATTTGACGGAATCAACACACCAGCGGGGAATCTTTTGAAATATTTTATTCGGGTCTTTAAGAGCGTCTAAAGAAAAGTAAGCTGAGGCGGGTAAAAAGATCATTAGAAAACTAAGGATACTTATAAAGTAATAATGATTTAGATAAGTGGTCTTATCCATCAATTCTATATAAGTAAAGCTTAGAAAGAAAGTAATGATCGCAAGGCGGTATTTGTACCCCATTGCTACCATTAGTGCAGAAATACCGCAGATCACGAAAATAAAATAGGTGAAACCCCCAAGCGGTTTCACCCATTCAAATCCATAATATGAAAAGAAAAATTTAGGAGTTATGTATAGTTTCTCGATCCAGCCATTCAGCCAGAATCTAACTATACTGGCAAACATCATGATCCCAAAGAACAAACGAAAAACCGCGAGCGGGGCGGCTTCCGTATAAGAGTTCAGATATCTGCCAAGACGACCCATAAATTTAGTCACCGTCAGAATCTACATAATCAATACCTATATAAAGTGCCTGGATCATGTCAACTTTCAGTAACACAACTGCTTTTTGAAGCTCATCAAAAGCTTCCAGCATGCTTGTATTATTGGTCTCTACCTGCGATTTCAAGCTTGTATCAAGAGTTTCAGCCTGAGACAGGATCAAATCTAGCTGTGAATTGATCAAAGAACTAAGCTCAGTACTTTCTTTCATGCTTTCCATGTAATCCAGGTACTGGCTGTAGCTTTTGCCTCTCTCATTACTTCCAAAGTGTTTCCCATTAAAGAAATCCTGGAAGTTATCTAATGCTCTTATATATAGTTTTTTGGAAAGATCGCCGGCATAATAAGCTTCAACATTCTGAGGCAATGGATCACCTGTAAAGGCACCAGCCGGATAACCTATTTTTCCAGATCTTATGAACTTCTCAAAGTACATGATATAATCATTCGTAAAAACATCAATAGATCCGGTACTTGAAGAGCTTGTATTGCTTACGAAATTATCCCTAAGCTCACCCTGCCATGCAGCATTCACATCAATTGTAAGAGAATTAATCCTTGATGCCACATCCATAAGGTAGTTCTTGTATTTTTCAGAACTGTAAACCGAAACGATCTCCGCATCGGTTCCTGCTACTCCGAAAAGAAGGTAATCCAGTGCTGGAAAACCCTGCTCGGCATAGCTTGAAGGTAATGTAAGATTATAGTCTCCTGCTTCTATTTTGCTTTCAATATTAGAAACATTGGCAGGATAGGTATTAAGATAGTTCCTGAAATTAAGCTCCATGGCTTTCCCAACCTCGAACATAGACACCGTTTGAAAATCCAGGTAAGCGGTTTCAAAGGCAGCTCTTAGCTCTACAAGGTTTGCTTCTGAAGGGTCTGTCACGAAGGCATTTGTCCTATCCTCCAGGCTCTGGGTAGAGTTGCTAAAGTTTGCAAAAGCAGGAACTATAATATTATCAGCCCAGTTCTTAAGCATGCCTTCACGGTCAAAACTATCAGGATTTATCCCGCCACCTCCATCGTCAGAGGAACAGGCTGAAAAAATTAATGTTAATACCAATAAAAAACTTGAAATCTTCTTCATTTTCCAAAAAATTTAAAAAGCCGGAACCTGATGGCTACGGCTAATTTTTTTAATTATGCTTCCTCTACCGAAAAACCAAACGCGGTAGCTATCTCTTCTGAAATAGCATCCAGTGTTTCAGGAGTTACATCCCAGAAGCCATTACCGTCAAGCAGATCTTCTTTAAATGAGTCTACCTGGGATTTAGTTAAATATGGCGCTCCAGTAGCAGGATCGTTTGTAAATCTTAAACTATATACGAATCCGAAACCTTCAGAAAGTTCATGGAAAGCAGCACCATATTCCTGGCTTTCCAAAGCTGCCTTTCCTCCCTTAAGATAATGCACGGCTCTTATCGCGATTACTTTTGAAATATTCTCACGTATGATGGCTACCTGCTCATCACGGAGCTCATAATCTCCTGCAACGATAGCAGCACGCCCTGTTTTAAAAGCTTCAAAGGTTTCTTCAGCAATTCCTGAAAAATCATCATCTCCATCAACTCTACCAAGATAGTTGAACAACAAATGATCTTCGCTTTCATTAAGAACCGAATTAGGATCTGTTGTAGGAACCGATGGATCTCCATACAAATATCCGTAAGCTTCATCCCATTTATGTTCCATGGTAGTGTAGTTCTTACCTTCTTCGGTTATACCGGCTTCATTATTCGCCCGGTTTTCGCCTTCATCAAGAACAGGCTGAGACAGATAATTGTTCAGCATTTGATCTACGAGTAGCGCCCCGATAAGACCCTTCGCAAATGCCTGGTTCATTTCCAGACCTTTCGCGTTTACATACCTAAAACCATCACCATCAGCGATCTGCCCCGCCTTCCCGGCTTCAGCAACCTCGTTTCGGTTTGAATAAACCTCATTCATCTGAGTGGAGATATATGATTCAAAATCGGCTTTGATCTCACTGCTTTCAACAGTATTCGTTGAAAAATAAAGATTCGAGGCTGCTATCTTAGATTTAATATTTTTTGACGACTCGTTAAGTTCTGATTTCGAAAAAGGGTTCCCATCGTTAGAAAACATATTTAACAGAAGGGCTTCAGTTGAATTATCAAAATCATTGAAACTACCTATAAGTTCTGCAGACATTTGAAGCCGGGTAGTTTGCCCGCTATAAGAAACGGTGCTCATACCATCGCGCTCAAAATTATAAGTGTCAGGAATTTCTACAGAGTTTTCTCCTTCCTTTATTATTGAATCATCGTCAGAAGAACAGGATGCCAGGGTTAATCCCCCAATAACCAAAGCGAATAATTGCTTTTTCATGTTGTTTATTTAGACTGGTTTAAAATAATTTCTGCCGGCAAATATACAGTCCACTTTTGGGTACAACAAGTTTATTTAGATTAATTTTAAATAATATTTATATATAATAATATGCTTTCCCATAAATACTATTAATGATAGACATTGAAAATTTTGGATGCTTCGTTATAAGCTGACTCGAA
Organism: Gramella jeungdoensis; assembly: GCF_023805255.1. GTDB lineage: Bacteria > Bacteroidota > Bacteroidia > Flavobacteriales > Flavobacteriaceae > Christiangramia > Christiangramia jeungdoensis. The sequence goes on along the minus strand of NZ_JAMSCK010000001.1, from coordinate 306,247 downwards.
ACTGGTCATTTTTATATTAGCATCGGCCTTGGCAGAATTAAAATAAGAAAGCATCTTCTCTGAAGGCATATTTCCTGTTAATTCATCCTTAGCCATAGGGCAGCCACCAAATCCCTGGATGGCGCCGTCAAACCTGGAACACCCGGCCTTAAACGCGGCATCTATCTTCTCATGCCATTTTGAAGGAGTGGTATGCAAGTGAGCACCAAATTCGATATTCGGATATTCCGGAATAAGATTGGAAAAAAGATAATCGATGATATCTGGTGTTGAGGAGCCAACAGTATCAGAAAGTGATAATATCTTCACTCCCATCGCTGATAGTTTCTCTGTCCAGCTTCCAACTATCTCAACATTCCACGGATCCCCATAAGGATTCCCAAATCCCATACTCAGATAGGCAACTACCTCTTTACCATTCCCATCGGCGATATTAAGGATTTCCTGTAACACCTCAACCGATTCTGCAATGGTCTTATGTGTGTTACGCATCTGAAAGTTTTCGGAAATCGAGAATGGATACCCAAGGTAGTCTATCTCCTCAAATTGGGAGGCATCCTGCGCTCCGCGAACATTGGCCACAATAGCAAGAAGTTTGCTTGAGGTTTTTGAGAGATCAAGCTTCTCCAGTACCTGGGCCGTGTCTTTCATCTGCGGGATCGCCTTGGGAGATACAAAACTTCCAAAATCCACGGTGTCAAATCCACAACGCAATAATGACTGTATGTACTGGGCCTTTTTCTCGGTTGGAATAAATTCCCTGATACCCTGCATGGCATCCCTGGGACATTCGATCATTTTGATTTTCCGCATACGCCCAAAGATAGTATTTTAAGGAAAATTGAAAAAGAATAAGGATTTATTGATAATATTAAATTTTGGCTGGCTAGAAAGATGTTTAGGCGTTAATTCTTCAAGAGATTTAGACCCCTGTATTAAAGGAGGATTAGTATAGCGATCAGGATAAAGATCACCACCTGCATCCATTTGAGGAACCAGCCAGATTTAGGATGAGATTTTATAAATACCGAGATCTTATCGGCCATCATGGCTACCAGGCTGAAGATGATCAAAGCCTGTAGCATGAACAGAACCCCCAGGGTATAGAACTGAGCCACGGTATTTCCCTCGGGTTCCCACAAAAAACCGGGAAAGAATGCCAGAAAAAAGATGCTCACCTTGGGATTGAGAACGTTCATCACGAAGCCCTGTTTAAAAAGACTGAACATACCTTTGTTCCTGATCCCTTCAGAAGAAAAAGCGATTTCGGGATCGCTTTTATAAACCTGCCAGGCCAGATATAAAAGATAAGCAGCTCCGAATATCTTTATGATGAGAAATATATTTTCAGACTGCTTGATGACCGCCGAAACTCCGAAAGCCACTAGACTGGTATGTATCAGTATACCACTCACCAGCCCGAGTGCGGTGACCACCCCCTGCTTATATCCATACGCCATAGACCTCACAAGGACGTAAATGATGTCCGGACCCGGTGAAAATGTTAAAAGTATGGAAGCCGTTAGAAAAGGGATTATTTGATCAAGCATTCTTTAAGCAATTTTAAATGCCTTTTTCAAGTATCTTTTGATTAATATCCCTGATCAGTGCCGGACCTTCGTAAATAAAACCGGTATAGAGCTGCACAAGGCTCGCACCAGCCTCAAGTTTTTCAATAGCATCTTCTGCTGAATGAATACCTCCCACACCAATTATCGGAAAGGAGTTATTGCTTTTCTCCGAAAGAAACCTGATCACCTCTGTAGATCGTTTAGTCAGCGGTTTACCACTAAGCCCGCCCGTTTCATACTTATTTTCAGATTTCAGACCTTCTCTTGAAATAGTAGTATTCGTAGCAATGACACCCGCAATTTTTGTTTCCTGGACTATTTCAATAATATCCATCAGCTGATCATCTGTAAGATCAGGCGCTATTTTTAGTAATATCGGCTTTGGATTGGCCTTTGCCGCATTTCTTTCCTGAAGGGTATTCAGAAGATTTTTAAGCGGGTCCTTGTCCTGCAGCTCCCTTAGGTTAGGTGTATTTGGCGAGCTTACGTTCACCACAAAATAATTCACATGATTAAAGAGCGCCTCGAAACTGTAAACATAGTCATCTACCGCTTTTTCATTAGGAGTAATCTTATTTTTCCCAATATTACCCCCAATAATCACATTTTTATTCTTCTTTAATCGCTCCACCATCTGCTCAACGCCTTCATTATTGAAGCCCATACGATTGATGATGGCCGAATCTTCCCTTAACCTGAAAAGCCTTTTCTTTTCATTGCCGGGCTGGGGCTTAGGCGTGACCGTTCCAACTTCAATAAACCCGAAGCCAAGAGCTGAAAGTTCATTGTAAAGCTTAGCATCCTTATCAAATCCTGCCGCCAGACCAACCGGATTCTTAAATTTAAGACCGAAAATCTCTCTTTCCAGTCGGGGATCATCCACCTGAAATTTGGACCTTAAGAATGGAACTGCACCGGGCATCCTGCAAAATTTTCTTAAAAAATCAAAAGTGAAATAATGGACCTTTTCCGGATCGAATTTGAAAAGTGCGGGCCTTATTAATGATTTATACATACTGGACGGTTTGTGCAAAAATAAAATGAATTGGGAAATTGTCTATATGAAATTGGCTTAAATAAACACATCCATTTATCGATTATAAAACCAGGCGAATTGCATCTGACCTTAAATAATTAATAAAATTGCTTGATGAAAACTTAAAAGGTTTTGAAGCAGTAGTCTATATATGTATTTTTGAAGTCAAACCCAACCATAATGACCAATAAACAACATATAATTGACAGGTTCTTCAGTTATGTGAAGATCGATACTCAGAGTGATCCAAAAAGCTCCACAACGCCGAGCACTGAAAAACAATGGGATCTCGCCAATAAACTGGTTGAAGAACTCAAAGAAATAGGCCTTGAAGATGTCACCATAGATGACAATGCTTATGTAATGGCCACCCTGCCAGCCAATGTGGCTCACGAAGTGCCCGTGATAGGTTTTGTCTCACATTTCGATACAACGCCAGATTTTTCAGGAACCAATGTGAATCCGCAGATCATTGAGAATTATGACGGCAAGGATATCGTCTTAAACAAGGACAGGCATATAGTGCTTTCGCCAGATTATTTTGAAGACCTGCTTCAGTATAAAGGCCAGACCCTTATCACTACAGATGGCACTACTCTTTTAGGTGCCGATGATAAAGCCGGGATTACTGAGATCATGACTGCCATGCAGTACCTCGTTGACAATCCAGATATTCCGCATGGAAAAATAAGGATCTGCTTCACCCCTGATGAAGAAATAGGAAGGGGTGCACATAAATTCGATGTTCAGAAGTTTGGTGCAGAATGGGCCTATACCATGGATGGCAGCCAAATAGGAGAACTTGAATATGAAAATTTCAACGCGGCACAGGCAGTTGTACGAGTGGAAGGTAAAAGTGTACATCCGGGTTACGCCAAAGATAAAATGGTGAACAGTATGTATATCGCCCAGGATTTTATCAACTCCTTACCGAGACTGGAAACTCCCGAGCATACTGAAGGCAGGCAGGGTTTCTTTCATCTAACCAGTATTAAGGGAGATGTAGAGGAAACCGTTCTGGAGTATATCATTAGAGATCATGAAAAGGAACATTTTGAAGCCCGCAAACAGGTGATGCAGGACCTTGTTAGTGAGATTTGTTCCCAGTATGAAAGAGAATGCATAAGCATTGAGATCACAGACCAGTATTACAATATGCGGGAAAAGGTTGAACCTGTAATGCATATTGTGGAACTGGCCCAAAAGGCTATGGAAGAGGTAAACGTAAAACCTATAATCAAGCCTATTAGAGGAGGAACCGATGGTGCACAATTGAGCTTCAAAGGTTTGCCCTGTCCAAACATATTCGCAGGAGGACATAATTTTCATGGGAAATATGAGTATGTACCTGTAGAGAGTATGCAGAAAGCAGCCGAAGTTATCGTTAAACTGGCCGAACTTACTGCCAAGAAATACGAGGAATCTTAATTTTAAGCTATGCCAGTCAAGAACGTAGAAGAATATATTAACTGTCACTCTTACTGGGAAGAGGAGTTGAGACAGTTGCATGAAATGATCCTTACCACCGAACTTAAGCCTGAGATAAAATGGGGTTCACCCGTCTATACCCTGGATGGCAAGAACGTGGTTGGAATCGGAGCTTTTAAAAATCATTATGGCCTATGGTTCTTCAATGGAGCATTACTTAAAGAAAATACCTCACTTCTTGTAAACGCTCAGGAAGGAAAAACAAAGGCGCTAAGACAAATAAGATTTAAAAAGGGCGATGAAGTAAGAACTTCAGTACTGCTACCTTATATTAAAGAAGCAGTCCAGAATCAGAAAGAGGGTAAAGAAATAAAACCAGACACTAACAAAGAACTGGTTATTCCTGAAGAACTGAGCACCGCACTGGATAACGACCAGGAACTGAAGGATTCTTTCAACAGGCTTACACCTGGCAGGCAAAGGGAATATGCTGAATATATTTCTGAAGCAAAAAGAGAAGCCACAAAGTTGAGCAGGTTAGAAAAGATAAGCGCAATGATAAAAAACGGGGTTGGGTTAAACGACAAATACAAGAATTGTTAGAATAAAAAAAGCAGCTTGAAAAAGCTGCTTTTTTTATTAAAAACTGTTGTCTTTATTTTTTATCCTTTACAGGTTCATTCAGTTTTTTGCTCAATTCCATCGAAATTGATGAGCGGTCGAATGTAATTTTTCCTGCTCCGGTTTCTATGATCACCGCATTATTTTTTTCGCTAAAATCTACAATCTTACCATGCATTCCGCTCTTTGTTACTATGCGGTCTCCTTTTTTAAGTTCTGCGGCAAAATTCTTTTCCTGTTTAGCTTTTTTCATTTGTGGGCGTATCATAAAAAAATACACCACCACAAACATTAAAATAATTGGTGCAAACTGCGTTAATTGATCCATATATGCGTTTAGCTCTGGGTTTCGTCAGCTTCTACAAAAGCCTTGATTTTAATTTGTTCTTTTCCTGACTCGGTATTAGCACTTACTGTAACTGTCTTAGTCACCTGTCCGTTTCCTGAACCATTAAATTTTACAAGCATTTCACCACTTTCCCCAGGTGCGATAGTCTCATTCTTAGGATATGTTGGCACTGTACAGCCACAAGAACTTGAAGCATTGGTGATCACCAGGGGAGCTTTACCCGTGTTGGTGAATTTGAAGACATGCTCTACGTTAGTTCCTTTAGCAATGTTTCCAAAATCAAATTCAGTTTCCTCAAAGGTGATCTCTGGGTAAACGGTTTCCTGTGCGTCACGCTCTGCAGCGGTCTCTACATTCTCGGCCTTAACCTTATCTGAGGCATTATCTTTACATCCGGTGAACAGCATCGCCCCGACTGCTGCAAACATCAAAATTGCTTTTTTCATGGTGAAGTTATTTTGTTTAATTTCTAATCGATAAAAATAATAAAATTTCTTTACTACATAAGTCCCCGACCAGTTTTATTTAGCTTGTCTTCTGCCTGATACTCCTTGGAAAGTTTATCAAGAACTCCATTGATAAAAATACTGCTTTTTGGAGTACTGTACTCTTTGGCAATTTCAAGGTACTCGTTGATGGTAACTTTTACAGGGATGCTGGTGAATTTCAAAAATTCACAGATCGCCATTTTAATCAAAACCATATCAACCTCAGCGATACGATCTTTATCCCAATTTGGAGTTTTTCCCAGCATTTCTTCCGAAAGTTCCTCATCGTTGAGATAGGTCTTCCTGAAAAGTTTAAGTGCGAACTCCTTATCCTCTTCGTTCTTAAAAAGCTGAGTGATCTTCTTATCCCTCCCAGTCTTCTCCTTCAGTTTTTGAAGAAATTTAAGGATGGCCGTATTTACCAGAGGAAGGTCGTCCACCCAGGTTAACTTCTTATCTTCAAGATAATCGTATAATTTATCATTAGGAGCAATAATCTCCTTAAAGATGGAAATTATAAAATCCTTGTCCTCTTTAAAACTGGTTTCCCGGGTCTCCATGTATTCCTGGTAAGCCAGGCTGTTGCGAACTTCATTCCAGATTATAGAAACATATTCATCGTCCTGTTTCCATTGATTGATCTTATGTTTTTCCAGGGCATCCTGTATACTTTCATTCTCGTTGAGAATCTCAAAGATCTTGTTATCTACGAATTTCCGGTTAGGATCTTTTTCTTCGCTGGTAGCGAGATATTTTTGCTGGGATTTTTCCAGGTAGGTTTCTGCATGTTCTCTTATTTCGGTGATCAGACTTATCTGAAGAAGAAACAGATCATACATTTCCTGCATACTTTTAAGCAGGAACTTCTCTTCGGTGGCAAGGTTATCATTCTGGCTTTGGTTAAAGGCATAAAGCGACTGCATTACTTTAACCCTGATATGTCTTCTTGTCAACATAATTGTAAAAGAACTTTTAGAAATTAAAAAGGGCGAAAGTCATTTACTTTCGCCCTGCAAAAATATCAATAAATTGGAACTGGCTAATTCAAATTCTGTTTTTTTCTGTCTTCAATTCTCTGTTTTGCGATCTGCAAAGCAGCAAAATGCGTCGTAATCTCATCTTTTGCCGCCTTATCAAGTATCTTAAGAGTAGTATTATAAATATTTTCGGTCTTACGCATAATTTCCTGTTTATCGTAATTTTCAAGCTCGGCATATACGTTTATAATTCCACCGGCATTGATAAGGAAATCTGGAGCATATACGATTCCTTTCTTCTGAAGTATCTCACCATGCGCTACCTCATCGGCCAGCTGGTTGTTCGCAGCTCCAGCAATGATATCTACCTTTAACCTTTCAATGGTTTCATCATTTACTGTTGCTCCAAGTGCACAGGGAGCATAAATATCAACATCGGCAGAATAAATATCCCTTTCGGTAAAGATATGTGCTCCATATTTTTTGCTTACCTCCTGAAGTCGGTCTTCGTTGATATCGCTAATAAATACTTCGGCTCCGTCACCGGTTAGGTATTCTACCAGGGTTTCACCAACATGCCCTATTCCCTGTACCATCACCTTTTTACCTTCAAGGTTATCGGTTCCATACTTGAATTTAGCAGAAGCCTTTAGCCCCATAAAAACACCATAGGCCGTGATTGGAGAAGGATTACCTGCTCCACCTTTAGATTCGGAAATCCCTGTTACATAAGGAGTCACCTCTCTTACCGTATCCATATCTGAAGTCTCCATTCCCACATCTTCTGCAGTTATGTATTTTCCTCCAAGAGAATGCACAAACTCACCAAACCTTTTCATAAGTTCAGGGGTCTTATCTTTTTTGGCATCTCCAATGATCACCGCTTTTCCTCCACCAAGGTTCAAACCTGTGATCGCACTCTTAAAGGTCATCCCTCTTGAAAGACGTAAAACATCGTTCAAGGCCTCCCATTCACTGGTGTAATTCCACATACGGGTACCGCCAAGTGCCGGTCCTAAAACCGTGTTATGAATACCAATAATTGCCTTTAAACCTGTATCTTTGTCGTTGCAAAAAACGATCTGCTCATGATCGTCGAAAGATACCTGCCCGAATACCGGTGCAGATTTTTTTAGTTCTTTTGCATTTAGAACGTCAACTTGCATAGTTTGATGATTTTAAGTTTTAGGGATTTCTGAATATATCAAAAAATCCGCCACAAAAATAATAATATTTTAAATCGAAGGGTTTAAATACGTGTTAAATTACACATTCTTCAATAATCCAATATTTCTGAATGAAAAACCTTCAGCATCTTAATAAATATTTCTATAAGTATAAATGGAGGCTTTTAATCGGCCTTATCATTACAATAGCAGCCAGAATCTTTGCTATCTACTATATCCCTCTTATCGGCCAGAGTACAGTGGTGATAGAAGACTATATAAACGGTTCGATCACCGATATTTCAAAAGTGAAAAGTGAACTTGCCTACAATATCCTTTTAATTGTTGGAACCACGCTCATTTCAGCATTCTTCACCTTTCTGATGAGACAAACATTTATCGTGGTTTCCAGGCATATGGAATACGACCTGAAGAATGAAGTCTTTCAGCATTACCTTGACCTATCTCTAAACTTCTACAAAAAGAACCGGACGGGGGACCTTATGAACCGGATAAGCGAGGATGTTTCTAAGGTGAGATTATATCTGGGTCCAGCTATCATGTATAGTGTCACGACCTTTACTTCAACCGTAGTGGTTCTTATTTTTATGCTTCAGGCAGCGCCCATGCTTACGCTTTATACTGTAATTCCGCTCCCCATTCTGGCATATGCCATTTATAAACTTAGCGTAGCCATCCACCAGCGTAGTACTATTGTACAACAATACCTTTCTAAGCTTAACACTTTTACCCAGGAAAGTTTTAGCGGGATCGCGGTGATCAAGTCTTATGGCATTGAACCTCAAACCAACAATAACTTCACCGACCTTTCTAACGGAAGCAGGGATAAGAATATTGATCTCGTAAAGGTACAGGCATTCTTTTTTCCATTGATGGTACTGCTTATAGGAATCAGTAACATTATTGTGATCTATTTTGGCGGAAGACAGATAATCTCGGGACAGATTGAAAATATTGATGTCTTGGTAGAATTCATCCTATATGTGAACATGCTTACCTGGCCGGTAGCATCTATTGGGTGGGTAACTTCACTGGTACAACAGGCTGAAGCTTCGCAGGAACGTATCAATGAATTCCTGGGTGAAGAACCAGAGATCACGAATCCTAAAAGTGAACCTGATACGATAAATGGAAGCATAGAGTTCAAAAATGTTAGTTTTACTTACGACGATACTAACATCACCGCCTTAAAAAATGTTTCTTTCACCGTTAAGAAAGGAGAAACCCTGGCGATCATAGGAAAAACGGGGTCGGGCAAATCTACTATCCTGGAACTTATAGGAAGGCTATACGATATTGATAATGGGGAAATTCTTATAGACGGGCGAAATATCCACGAACTCAACCTGGAAAGCCTGCGTAAAAGCATTGGTTATGTACCTCAGGATGCATTCCTGTTTAGCGATACGATCAAGAACAATATCAAATTTGGTAAAACAGAAGCTGCTGAAAAAGAAATCATTGAAGCTGCTAAAAATGCTTCTGTACATAAAAATATTATAGGCTTTAGCAAAGGTTATGAGACCGTACTGGGCGAAAGAGGGATCACTCTTTCCGGTGGGCAGAAACAAAGAGTTTCCATAGCCAGAGCTATTATTCATGACCCCGAAATTTTATTGTTTGATGATTGCCTTTCAGCCGTAGACACCGAAACCGAGGAAGAGATCCTGAATAATCTTTTCCAGATCACGAAAAATAAAACTACCATTATTGTAAGCCATAGAATCTCATCGGCCAAAAATGCCGATAAGATCATTATCCTTGAAGACGGTCAGATCGTGCAAGAAGGCACGCACCAGCAGCTTCTGAATACAGATGGCTATTACAAGGAGCTCTATGCAAAACAGTTAAATGAAAAAGAAATGTGAAAATATTTTGTTAGATGTTAAAATTTTTTAGATTTTTGGACTCGACAATAACAACCATTAAAGAATCTATTTTATGAGCGACAAGGGAATGATGGAGAAAGAAGAAATATTCTCTAAAGTTTTAAGAGCCGGTAGAAGAACTTATTTTTTCGACGTAAGATCCACCCGGGCTGACGATTATTATCTTACCATTACCGAAAGTAAGAAGTTCACAAATGATGATGGTTCTTTCTATTACAAAAAACACAAGATCTATCTCTACAAGGAAGATTTTGATGGTTTTAGAGAGATCCTTGCAGAGATGACCGACTTTATCATCAACGAAAAAGGAGAAGAGGTAATAAGTGAACGTCATCAAAAGGATTTCAAAAAGGAATATGAAGATGACAATCAGGAGAAAACAACCTCTAATTCATCTAACCCGGAAAAATTTACTGATGTAAGTTTTGACGATATTTAATTAGAATCTTATCAGATATCCCGAACCGTCCCAAATAAGGACGGTTTTTTTTATCTTAGACATTCCAAAAATAAAACTATGAGAAACCTTATTATCTTCTTTATTCTTTTATCAACTACTATTATCCATGCTCAGCAGGAAGAAGTCTCTTTGGATTATTATCTACCAGATGATGTCTCCTATAATCCTGAAATCCCCACTCCACAGGAAGTGATTGGCTTTGTACCGGGCGAATGGCATGTGAGTCATGACAGGCTTTTGATGTATATGAATAAACTAGCCGAAGTTTCGCCGCGCATTCAAATTGAAAATCGTGGTTTTACTTATGAAGGTCGCCAGCTCGTCCTGCTAACCATTTCGTCTGAGGAAAATCTCGAAAATATTGAAGAGATCAGAAAAAACCATGTAGCCCTTGTAGAGGAAAATTCGGAATCAAAAAATACTGAAGAAATGCCCATTGTAATAAATCAGGGCTTCTCTATTCACGGTAATGAGCCCAGCGGTTCCAATGCTGCTTTGCTTTACACCTATTACCTTGCCGCGGCAGAGGGTGAAAAAATTGAAAATGCCCTGGAAAATACTGTGATCCTCCTTGATCCCTCCTTTAATCCGGATGGATTGCAGAGGTTCGCTTACTGGGCCAATACCAATAAAAGCAAGAATATCAATCCCGATCCGCAGGACAGAGAATATAATGAAGTGTGGCCAGGCGGGAGAACCAATCACTACTGGTTTGACATGAACCGGGACTGGCTGCCTGTACAGTTACCCGAATCCCAGGCTAGAATTGCAACTTTTCATAAATGGTATCCAAATATCCTGACTGACCATCATGAGATGGGATCTAATTCTACTTTCTTCTTTCAGCCAGGTATTCCTTCAAGGACACATCCTCTTACTCCCCAGAAGAACCAGGATCTGACCAAAGAAATAGGAACCTACCACGCTGCCGCCCTTGATGAGATTGGCTCACTATATTATACAGAAGAAAATTATGATGATTTTTACTACGGAAAAGGCTCTACTTTTCCAGATATCAATGGAAGTATAGGAATCCTTTTTGAGCAGGGAAGCTCAAGGGGCCATGCCCAGGAAACCGATAATGGTATCCTCACCTTCCCTTTCACCATAAGGAATCAGTTCACGGCGGCATTATCAACTTTGGAAGCTGCCCAGAAAATGAGAACAGATCTTCTTGATTACCAGAGAAATTTCTTTAAGAATGCACGTCAATCAGCTGGAAATGGCGCCTATGCTTTTGGCAATTCAAGTGATCCTGCAAGTGCATACAAGCTTGCTGAGATCCTGAAAAGACATAAAATAGAAGTGCATGAACTTGCAGATAATTTCAGTGAGAACGGAAAACAATTCGAAAAGGGTTCGGCATATATAGTTCCAAAGAACCAGCGCCAACACAGATTGGTAAAAGCAATGTTCGAAAGAAGAACAAAGTTTGAAGACAGTCTATTTTATGATATTTCAGCCTGGACATTTCCGTTAGCCTTCAACCTTGATTACACAGAGGAAGCATCTATGAGAAATGCAGGTGCAAAGATAGAGGAGCTAAAGATGCCTTCCCCACAATTGCCTGAAGAAAGCGATTATGCCTATCTCCTTAACTGGCACAATTATTTTGCTCCAAAGGCATTGAATCAGATCCTGGAAAAAGGTCTGCGTGCGAAAGTAGCAATGGAAAACTTTAGTCTTGATTCTAAAAACTATGGCTATGGTACCATTATGATCCCGGTACAGAACCAGAAACTTAACAAAGCAGATTTGCACAAGTTTTTAAGCAATGTTTCCAAAGAAACCGGTGTGAAGATTACAGCCATAGGAACAGGAATGACAGCTGGCATCAACCTTGGAAGTAATCAATTCAGGGCTCTTGAACCTCAAAAAGTAGCTATAGTTGTTGGAGGATCTATTACCCCTTATGATGCCGGTGAGATATGGCATCTATTCGATCAGCGCTATGACATGAAAATAACCAAACTGGACGTAAGGGAGCTTGACAATACCGATCTGCACGAATACACAGATATCATTATCCCAAATTCGCGAGGCGGAGGACTTGAGAAAGAAATAGCGAATAAGCTAAAGGACTGGACTAAAGCCGGAGGTACAATTATCGCTTATAGAAATGCGGTAAACTGGATGAAGAAAAACGATTTTATCGATTTTGAAACTAAAAAGAATGAAATCACAGCTAAAAATATAAGTTTTGAGGAACAAGGTGATTTCAAGGGAGCTCAACATATAGGGGGAGCCATTTTTGAAACAAAAATTGACAGAAGTCATCCAATCGCCTTTGGCTATAAGAATGACAGGCTTGCAATGTTCAGGAATACTACCATTTTTATCGAGCCAGATGAACAGAGCTACAACAATCCTATCCAGTATACGGAAAATCCTTTACTGAGTGGGTATATAAGTAAACCTAACCTGGACTCAATAGCCAATACAGTTCCATTTAAGCATAAAGATCTGGGACGAGGAGAGGTTATGTTATTCACAGATAATACTAACTTCAGGGCATTCTGGTATGGAACCAACAAATTACTTATGAATGCTATTTTCTTCGGAAAAGAGATGTAAAGCCTATTCATAGTTTAGGGAAATTTTAGCAGTCTTGTATCAAATTTGGATAACTTTGTAAAAGACTAAGCTGATTCAGGAAGTCCGAAAGTCTGTTTTTCGGACTTTCTGAGTTATTAGAAATAGCCTTCTGCATGCTAAAAACTACCCTTAAGTGAAATTTTCAGGATTCAAAAGCTGGTTACAGAACGAAAGGTTTTTAAAGTATTTGAGTGCTTTTTCCTTTCTGCTAAGTTTCATAATAATCCTGGTTGCCATATTTGACCTTGGCTTCAAACATGGAAAATATGAAGAACAACAGCTAAGGGATTTCTACTTTATCACCCTGTCGGCAGGGCTAGTTTTCATTCTTGTACGACATTTTATATTTAAATTAAGTCATCGACTAAAGGTAAAAATATTCGATTCCGCCTTCGGGATCCTATTTGGACTTTTATTGATTATGCGCATCGATGTCTTCAGGGAAAACCTTATCCTTCTTGAGTTCCTGAACCAGATGGGCTATGTGTATCTCGCCGTATTTATTTATTTTATAAGGGAATTTTCGACCTTTGAGCTTAGCTTTAACCGTACCTTGTTAAATCCCGCCCAGCTATTTATAGCCAGTTTTTTATCGCTCATCTTTATTGGAACCGCACTCCTAATGCTTCCTAAAGCCACTGAAGGGGATATTAGTTTTCTGGATGCTCTTTTTACAGCTACCAGTTCGGTTTGTGTTACAGGCCTTATAGTTGTGGATACCGGCTCTTATTTTACTGGGTTTGGGCAAACAATCATTTTGCTTTTAATGCAATTAGGAGGCCTGGGAATAATGACCTTCGCCAGTTATTTCAGTTATTTTTTCAGAGGCCAGACTTCGTATGAGAACCAGATCATGCTAAAGGATGTCACAAAATCAGAAAAGATCGGAGAAGTTCTGAGCGTGCTGAAAAAGATACTTTTCATAACGGTAATAGTAGAATTCATAGGTTTTATTCTTATATATTTCAGCCTCAGCAAAAATGAGATAGCCGCGATCTCAGACCGATTGTTCTTTTCTGTGTTTCATGCCGTAAGCGGATTTTGTAACGCGGGTTTTTCAACCCTTGAGCAAAGCCTCTACGATCCTGCCTTTAGGTTCAACTATCCTTTACATTTAATCATAGCTTCCCTTTTTATACTGGGAGGGATCGGTTTTCCAATCCTTCTTAACCTTTACCGCTATGTGATCTATTTGTTTAAGAATAAGATATTACACCTGACTAAAAAACGGGAATCGGTTCATTCGCCCTGGGTGATCAACCTGAATACGAGGATCGTGATATTTACCACCACAGTACTTTTAATGGTTGGTACCACGGTATTCTATTTTTTTGAGTACAACAATACCCTGGCAGAACATAACTGGTTTGGGAAAATAGTCACTTCCTTTTTCGGAGCATCTACTCCCCGAACCGCCGGGTTCAATACGGTAGATACCGGTGCATTGAACTTCAGCACATTGATGATAATTTTTCTGCTCATGTGGATCGGGGCTTCCCCCGCTTCTACAGGAGGAGGAATAAAGACAAGCACCATAGCTGTTGCAACGCTTAATTTTCTTAGTCTTGCCAAGGGAAAGAACAGAATTGAGGTTTATAAAAGGGAGATAGCGGAATCCAGTATAAGAAGGGCCTTTGCAATCATATCACTATCTTTAATGGTAATTGGGATTTCTGTATTTCTAATAGCCTCTTTCGATAATGACAAGAGTCTTTTGAGTATAGCTTTTGAAGCATTTTCAGCTTACAGTACGGTGGGGCTCACTACAGGAATTACCAGTGACCTCTCTTCTCCCTCGAAACTGGTAATAATTTTCACCATGTTCATTGGGCGTGTAAGTATGTTAACAATCATGATAGCGATGTTGAGAAGGGTACGGCATATGAATTACCGCTATCCAAAAGATGAAATCTTAATCAATTAATAAGAGAATGAAATATATAATCATCGGTTTAGGAAAATTTGGATCGGCTTTAGGAGAAAAGCTAACCGAAATGGGCAATGAAGTTATCGGTGTTGACATTAGAATGAATAAGATAGAAAACATCAAGGAAAAGATCACTCATGCCATAAATCTTGATGCGACCGATCCGGAAGCGGTAGGAAATTTACCTTTAAAGGATGCAGATGTAGTGATCATTGCTATTGGTGAAAATACCGGATCTAATATAATGGCCGGAGCCCTCATGCAGAAAATGCAAGTGAAAAGGATTATTGGCCGTGTGGTAGACCCTCTTCAGAAAACGGTACTTGAAGCCATGGGAATTAATGAGATCATCCATCCCGAAGAAGAAACCGCCGAAAGATGGGCCAAGAGACTTAATCTTGAAGGAGTGGTAGACAGTTTTGAGCTGGACGGCAGCTATAGTATTGTTGAAACCAGGATTCCGAAAGAATATCATGATAAGTCCATCAAGGAATTAGAAATAAAAGATCAATTCAATATCATTGTTCTTACCACTATGAAAGTGAAAAATGAAAAGAATGAAATGGGTGTGGATACCGATAAATCTACGGTTCAGGGTATTGCCAGGGCAGACACAAAGCTATATAAAGATGAGATCATGGTGCTTTACGGTCATAATAAAGACATAAAAAAGCTGCTGGATGAACATCGCAAGTTTAAGGAAGGTATGTAATTAGCCTATTTGAAGACCATTTGGAACTCTCTGATCCGGACTTAAGAGCACAACATCCTTGTTTTCTCCCATCACCCCAAGTACAAGGCATTCACTTTTAAAACCGGCTATCCTTTTAACGGGAAAATTTACCACGGCAATAATTTGTCTCCCATGCAACTCTTCCTGAGTATAACGGCGGGTGATCTGAGCAGAAGACTTTTTCTCTCCAATCTCATCCCCAAAATCAATTATAAGCTTATATGCAGGATCTCGTGCTTCAGGAAATGCTTCAGCAGAAATTATGGTTCCTACTCTCATTTCTACTTTTTCGAAATCATCCCATTGGATCTCTTCCATACTGATAATTTAAGACTATCAAAATAGAGAATATTCGGCATTAATTCGGCTTTAATCTTTAATTTTATGGAAAAAGATGGCGCGTACTGCTTCAAATATGATCCAACTGGGAACCACGGCCCCATGCTTTAAACTGATGGACACTATCACAGATCACCTCTATACACTGGATGAAGTAAGGGGTGAACGGGGAACTTTGGTAATGTTTCTTTGTAATCACTGCCCATTTGTTAAACATGTGAATGATGAAATAGTGCATTTGGCAAACGATTATCGCCCACTGGGTTTTGGCTCGGTTGCCATTATGAGCAATGATATTGAAAGCTATCCCGAAGACAGGCCAGAAAAGATGAAAGAAGTGGCTGCAAAACACCAGTATTCATTTCCTTATCTGTTTGACGGGACCCAGGAGATTGCAAAGGCTTACGATGCCGCTTGCACACCCGATTTCTATCTTTTTGATGATGAGTTAAAGCTTATCTATCGCGGGCAGATGGACGACAGCAGGCCTGGCAACGGTATACATCCCAGTGGTAGAGATCTTAGAGAAGCCATGGATGCCGTTTTGAACAACCGCAAGGTTTCAGATATACAAAAGCCAAGTATAGGCTGTAACATAAAATGGAAAAATTAATTTAACCAAATCTTTAATTTCCCGGAACTTATTTTTATTAACTTTAATATCCTATAGATTTAATAGGTTTTATTAATAACTAAAAATCATTGATTATGAGTGAGTTGAAATTAGGAGACAAAGCCCCAAACTTTGATGCCGAAACTTCCGAAGGAAAGATCAATTTCTATGATTACCTGGGAGATAGCTGGGGAGTGCTCTTCTCCCACCCTGCAGATTACACCCCGGTGTGTACCACAGAACTGGGAACGGTGGCAAACTATAAAAAGGAGTTTGAGAAACGCAATGTGAAAGTGCTGGCCCTGAGTGTTGACGGATTGGAATCTCATAAAGGCTGGATAAAGGATATCAATGAAACCCAGAACACCACAGTAAATTTTCCTATTATCGCCGATGAAGATAAAAAAGTATCAAATCTTTACGGGATGATCCACCCCAAAGCAGATGATACCCAAACGGTAAGATCGGTATATGTGATAGGGCCGGATAAGACAATCAAATTAATGATAACCTACCCTGCCAGCACCGGAAGGAATTTCGATGAAATTTTAAGGGTAATAGATTCTCTTCAATTAACAGCATATAACAAAGTGGCGACTCCCGCCAATTGGAAACATGGAGAAGATGTGGTGATAAGTCCATCGGTGACCAATGAGGAAGCCGATAAGATGTTCCCTAATGGCTATAAGACCCTGAAACCTTATCTTAGAATGACACCGCAACCTGAATTGAAGAAGTAAAGTTTATTATAAAAAGGCTGGATTTATTTCCAGCTTTTTTTAATTAAAATATTCTCGATATGAGCATAATGATGTTCACTATGCCAGGCATACATTCCCAGAAGCTTTAATAGCACGATCTTATTTCCTGTCTCCGGATGCACGAACTCCTTTTCAAAATCTGATGAACTAAGGCTTTTCAATAGAAACGCCCATTTTCCATGCAAGCCTCTAAGAAAATCAAGTGAATATTCAACGGGTGCCGATATGCTATCTTCTAGCTTTGCAAACAGATCCTGATCATAAGCTTTTATGGTTGGAGTATCTTCTGTAAGTGTCCATTTGAACCTGAGAAGAGCGTTCATATGACTGTCAGCAATATGATGAACCAACTGTCTTATGGTCCAGCCATCGGTACGGTAAGGTGTATCCAGTTGTTCATTATCCAGAGGCCTGATAGCCTTATCCAGTTTTCCGGGTAACTCTTCGATGGTTTGGATCCAATTCTCAATAACAGATTGAGAAACATCATCAGGAAATTCGTATTTCCCAATGGGATATTTTAAATTTTCAAGTTCTTCTGTGGTCATATATAAAAATAAAAAAACGCGCTGATTTCTCAGCGCGTTTCATTTCAAATTTTTAATAAGGAAGTCTATTTGACATCCATCAATTCTACATCAAAGATCAGGACCGCATTCGGAGGGATAACTCCTCCTGCTCCTCTTTCTCCGTAGGCAAGATGAGAAGGGATCACAAGCCTGGCCTTATCCCTTACTCTCAGTAACTGGATTCCTTCGTCCCAACCCGGGATCACATGGCCTACCCCAATAGGGAATTCGAGAGGTTGATTTCTCTTATATGAAGAATCGAAGACCGTACCATCGGCCAACTGACCTTTATAGTGAACAGAAACACTGTTACCTTTTTCGGCTTTCTTACCGTCTCCTTTTTGAATGATCTTGTAACGGAGTCCGCTTGAAGTCTTTTCAAAACCTGCGGCAAGTTTATCCAGTTCCTCTTCAGCTTTCCTTTTCGCTTCCTCTTCTCTTTTGGCTTTTTCAGCATTAAATTCCTCAAAAGCCTTTTCAGCATTAAAGTTTTCGGCTTCTGATCCTTCACGGATGATCTCAAGTTTCTCGATCTTATCTCCCTGCTGTATCTTATCTACCACTTCCTGGCCTTCTACCACATTTCCGAAAACCGTATGTTTTCCATCAAGCCAAGGGGTTTCCACATGGGTAATGAAGAACTGACTACCATTGGTTCCAGGCCCGGCATTCGCCATTGATAATTTACCCGGCGCATCATGCTTCAGGTCCGGATGGATCTCATCATCAAATTTATAACCTGGTCCTCCGGCACCAGTACCCTGGGGATCGCCACCCTGGATCATAAAATCGGGGATCACCCTGTGAAATTTCAGTCCATCGTAATATGGTTCTCCCTGGTCTTTTGCTTCGTTATTGATCTTTCCTTCGGCAAGGCCTACAAAGTTCCCAACCGTGCCCGGAGTTTTTTCGTATTCCAGCTCTACAAGAATCTCTCCTTTTGAGGTATGGAATTTGGCATATAATCCGTCGTTCATTTTATTGGTTTTATATAAAGTGCAAAGATACCCAGTTTAATTTTTATACACCTGCTCTCCGTTCACAAAAGTGTGCAGTACTTGGGTTTCGGGAACACTATCTATCTCAACCTCCATAATATCACGATCAAGGATCACAAAATCGGCAAATTTTCCTGGTTCTATACTTCCCTTTTCGTCTTCTTCAAAATTCGAATAGGCTGCCCAGATGGTCATACCCTTCAGGGTTTCTTCTCTGCTAAGCGCCTGTTCCTTCATAAAGCCTCCTTCCGGATAATTTTCGGTATCCTGGCGATCTACCGCAGCGTAAAATGTTAGAAACGGATTCACCTGTTCCACCGGAAAATCGGTTCCCAGAGCTACAAGACCAGCCTGGTCCAGCAATTTCTTATAGGCATAAGCCCCTTTGATTCGCTCTTCTCCCAATCTGTCTTCAGCCCAGTACATATCGCTTGTGGCATGAGTTGGCTGTACCGACGGAATGATATTCTTACTGAAATAATGAAAATCGGAAGAATCTATTACCTGAGAATGCTCTACTCTCCATCGGCGGTCATCCCCGGTATTTAAGAGTGAATCGTAAGTTTTGAGAACAAGGTAATTGGCAGAATCACCAATAGCATGAGTGTTCATTTGAAATTCAGATCTGGCGATCCTTTCAGCAGTGGCTTTAAATTCTGAAACAGGAGATAATAAAGCACCAAAATGCCCGGGCCTGTCGGAATATTCATCTTTTAAGGCTGCCCCCCTTGATCCAAGCGCGCCGTCTCCGTAGAATTTCACTGATCGTACATTCAACCTATCCGTCTTATATGGCCCTTTATCAAGGTAATAATCAAGATTCTCTTTAGTATTGCTCACCATAGCATAGATCCTGATCTTTAATTCTCCTGAATTGTTAAGACTGTCAATCAGTTCTATAATCTCCCTGTCTATTCCCGCATCATCCACGGTGGTTAGTCCGTAACCAAAACAGATCGCCTGGGCATCACGCAGCGCTTCCGCCTGGGTATCAAGGTCAACATCGTCGGTGATCTTTTCAATGAGCATCATAGGATTATCTACCAGGATTCCGGTGAGTTTACCGTCTTTTTGCTCGATATCCCCTCCTTCGAATTTAGTTTCAGTAGTAATATTCGCAGCATCAAGTGCAGCCTGGTTCACAAGCATGGCATGGCCATCTATTCTGGTAAGAGCAACAGGGGTATCCGGAAATAGGCGGTCAAGTGTATCCTTCACCGGGAATTCCTTGATCTCCCAGTCATTCTGATCCCAGCCACGTCCTACAATAAAATCTACGCGATTCTTCTGTTGAAACTCCACGACTTTCATTACGACCTCCTCGAAACTTTTAGTTCCAGTAACATCTACACGCTGTTGTTGCATTCCAAGACCGTAAAAGTGAGCATGGGCATCAATAAAGCCAGGATAAACAGCCTTACCACCAGCGTCTACCTCTTCGGTGAATTCATATTTTTCCCGTAAGGCATCTATTGGAGCAATTTCGAGAAATTTACCATCCTTTACCGCAAAGGCTTCTGCTTTTTCAAAATTACCATTAACCGTATAGACATTTGCATTGAAGACCAGCAGATCTGCTTTTTCTCTGTTTGATTCACAGCTGGACAACAAAACAATAAGACTTATTAAACCGATTAGTTTATTCATTTCATAAAATTTTAGCTAAAAATAAAGAAAGTGTTTCAGAACTATCGAGCGATGGCTGAAATAATCAGTTTTCTCTAACTATTTGGGAATAAATTGATATTTTAGAATGCTTCGTAGAAAAGCAGCATCTTTAAAAATCCCTTTTTAATGAAATTAAAAATCTGTGTATTCCTGTTCTTAACCTGCCTTAGCCTTTCCGCTCAACATTCCTCAGAATATCAAATAAGAGAATTTCATGATTCCATAGGCTTTGCCAAACATGGCTGGCAGATGGACAGCATCATTTCCAGAATAGATAATTCAGATAAAAAGCCGGTTAATGAAATCTATAAAGCAGTTATAAGTCCTCATGACGATTATAAATATGCAGCCGGTCTATACGCTAAAACCCTTTCCGGAATAAAAGCGAATACGGTGGTATTGATTGGTGTTGCTCACCGTGCGAGGAATTATGAACTACAGGACAAACTGATCTTTGGATCGTATGACGCATGGGAGGCACCTTACGGAAACGTAGATATCTCTCCATTAAGGGACAGACTTCTCGAAAAAATTCCCAGTGAGTCCTGTGTGGTTCATAACGATATGATGCAGCTGGAGCATTCCCTGGAAGCAATAGTTCCATTTCTGCAGTATCAGAACCGAAAAATTAAAATACTTCCTCTACTTGTGCCTTATATGAAGTTTGAGGACATGCAGAAATTTTCAGAAATGCTGGCCCGGGCTTTATCTGAAATAATGCAGGAAGAAGGCCTTAGTTATGGCGAAGATCTTTCAGTAGTGATCTCTAACGATGCGATACATTATGGAAGCGAGGACTGGGGTGGCAGTAATCTGGCTCCTTTCGGCACAGATGAAACCGGAAACCGGAAAGCTCACGAGAAAGATCTCAGGATAATTGACGAGACCCTGAAAGATGAACTTTCAGAAGAAAAAATAAGGGATTTTAACAATTACACAGTCCAGGAATATAATTATAAAGAATATAAATGGACCTGGTGCGGCAGATATTCAGTCCCTTTCGGACTTCTTTTCGCCAACAAGCTGAACAGGCTCATCAATAATGAGGATCTGCAGGGAAAAATTATCGATTACCGTTCCAGCCTCAGGAATGAACATATTCCTGTAAAAGATCTTGGAATGGGAACAACCGCTCCCTCAAAACCTACCCACTGGGTGGCATATTTAGGAATGGCTTATCAATAAAATACTTCAAATGAAAAAAATCATATTCAGCTGTTTTATTCTTTTTCTATTTCTTTCCTGCAAAGAAGAGGAAAAGAAAAGAAGTTTTGACCTGCTCATCACTAATGCGAGCATCGTAGATATAGCAAAAGATCAGATCTATGAAAAAAGATTCCTCGCTATTAGCAATAACACCATTCAACTAGTTGAGAATATGGAGGAAATTGAAGAGTATGAATCCTCCGAGGTACTGGATGCGGAAAATAATTTTGTAATGCCCGGACTCTGGGACATGCATGTACATTTTAGAGGTGGTGACAGTCTTATTCAAGAGAATAAGGAATTGTTAAAGCTCTTCCTTGCTTATGGAGTTACGACTGTAAGGGATGCCGGAGGTGATATTACTCCGGCGGTTCTTGATTGGAAGAAAAGTATTTTAGAAGGTAGTCTGGCCGGACCTCATATTTTCACGAGTGGCACCAAACTGGACGGGGAGAATCCGGCCTGGGAAGGTTCTATACCGGTTACAAATTCTGAAGAGATCGGTAAGGCCCTAGATTCCCTCGAAAAAATCAATGTGGATTATGTAAAGATCTACGACGGTAGTTTAACAGCAGAAACTTATTATGACATCATAGACAAAGCTGAAGCAAGAGGTTTAAAAACTACCAGTCATGTACCGATGAGTGCGCGTCTGCTGACTGCCGTAGATCATGGCCTGGATGGGGTAGAGCATTTATATTATATCGCAAAAGCAGGCTCTCCTCTGGCCGATAGTCTTTCCAGGGCCGGCGTGGGATACCAGATGATGCCTCAAATTGCTGAAAGCCATGATGAAGAACTGGCAAATGAAGTATATACGAAACTAGCCGCAAATGATGTGAGCGTCACTCTTACCCTTCATATTAATAAGGTTCTGGCCAATATTCTTAAAGACGACCATAGCAAGGATTCGCTAAGAAATTATGTAGGCGAAGGCATCCAGAAAACCTATCAGAAACGAATACAAGGTGCTAAAAGAGCTAAGGCCTCCGGCAGTAATTTCAAGGAAGGCCTGGACGAACTTTTTGCTTCCATGGTGGTTCCTATGTACGAGAATAATGTGAACATCCTGGCCGGATCAGATTCCGGGGCCTTTAATTCTTTTGTCTATTCAGGGGAGTCACTTCATCTTGAATTGGAGGCCATGGTTAATTCAGGATTAACTCCGGCGCAAGCTCTGGAAACTTCATTTATCAACGGACCCAAATTCTTCGGTCTGGAAGATAGTTACGGAAGTCTTGAAAAAGGAAAAATAGCCGACATGATCGTTTTGGAAAAGAATCCGCTGGAGGAAATAAAAAACACCCGGAGCATCAAGTTTGTCATTAAGAACAACAAAATTTACACCCCGGGTGACCTATTAAAGAATCTAAACAATTAGATCTTAAAAATCGAACTTGTAAGTGGCTCCTGCCAGAAACTGAATTCCCTGAACATCATAATCCAGCCATTTCTGATAATTATTATCTAAAAGATTGCTCCCTTTTACAAACGCTGAAAGCTGTTCGTTAAAGCGATACCCAAGATGGGCATTCGCATCAAAATAACTATCCAGGGTAACTACGGGATCATCAAAAACGAGACTAATAGAACGGGCCTCGTCCTTGCGCTCCCCTACGTAGAATAAATTAGCGCCTGTATACCATTTTTCAGTGATCTGGTAATCTGCATTAAGGCTGGCCTTCATATTTGGCAGGTTCCATGCCTCCGTCTCTTCATCTGTAGTATAATCAAAGACTTCAGCATTTATTCCTAATCTGAAATCACGATTCACATCCACATTCAGTTCCCCATAGAAAGAAAGAGTCTTTACGTCATCATAGACCACTTCAAAACTGTTTCCATAAGTATAAGCCTCTCCTTCCAGGGTTGAAGCATCATAATTCTTCTTGAACAATGCCTTATTGAATTGTGACTTATAGCTTCCCCTCAAATTATAGGAAACCGCATTGCTGAATTTTCCTTTTCCACCGATATATCCTTTATACTCATTATCGGTAGGCATTATATCCAGCGTTGGAGAGACGTATGGATTCTCCTGGAAAAAGTTGTAATAGGTGTTCTGCTGAAGATTTCCATCTATACCCGCGTAAGCCGTGAAGTAATCGCCGGCAAGCCTGTAACTGGCCGAAACTGCCGGATAGATATAAAAACTCCCGTCACTGGCTTCAGCATCCAGGCCATATACGAAATTCACTCCAAGGTCAATACTCAGATCATCTCTAAGGATTAAAAGGCTTGGATTAAAGTTGAAGTTCATAAATGTATAGTCATATCCTATATTGGAATCATACATTCTGTCGAACTTTCCATTCACAATATCGGCACCCAGTTTGGTTGAGATGAGTTCATCGGCGATCTCAATCTCAAAAAGGCCTTCCGCGTTAAAATGGTTTTCGGCGGTACTATAAGAGTCTCCCGAATGGCGGAAACGTGCCTTTGCACTATCAAAGAAAGAATCGTAAAGTTCAATTTCACTACCTACGTAAACTGAGTAGTAGTTCTGTGCAGGATCAAGTTCAGCCAATTCGGCAGGGGTGGAAACATTATATTCCGGCAGACCGTACCAGTTGAATAACTGGTGCTCTCCTCCTACTTCAGCCATCCAGCCAAGATCACGATTCCTGGTATTATAGCTCAGGTTCATTTCGGTATCGTAGAACTTGTCGTCAAGTTCTACCCCTTCTATTCCTCCCTGGGAGGAATTATGATTCAGGTAAATTCCAAAATTACTGCTTCGGTCTATTTCGAGATTCGAATAGAATTCGGCCAGGACATTTGAATAATTTCCGAATCCCAGCGTGGCATAGTTATCATAAACCTTTGGAGGTCTTTCTCTTTCCACCGTGGTCGCTCTTCCCTTTGCTGGAGTAAAGGTTGAAGCTACCGGCACTGAAAATATCGAATACTGTACTTCTTTCTTCTGAAGGCTTACTGAATCGTTCCTGCTGGGCGTTTCCTTTATTTTGTTCGCATCGCTTACCGATGGGGTATAGGGTTTTACTACAGTTACTGTTTCGCTACCAATTGGGTCCTGCGCATAGAGGATCCCGCTAAATATGAACAGACTAAAGAACAGATTTTTCTTGATTGCTTTAAATCGCATATAGCAGTGAATCTATTAGATTAAGTTTAGTTATTTGTTTCTACGGAAGAATTGGTTTTTGCTTCCTGGGCTTTGATTTTGGCTAATTCGGCTTTGGCTTCCTGAACGATCTCAGGATATTTCTGGAAGTTCTTGGTCACGTTCTCCAGAATATAGGTGGCCTGGTAGGCATCATCTAGAGCATAGAAATTTTTCGCCATCAATACCAGACCTTTCGCTCCCCATAATTTATAGCCTGAGAAATCTTTGGCCAGCACCTGAACAGCGGCGTTAGAAGCTTCGTAATTACCATCCTTGTGTTTGAAATAAGCATCGTAATAAAGCGCCTCTGCCCCAAGTTCACCGGTTGCGGTCTTCTGCACTTCCTTATAAGCTGAACGTGCCTTGCTGTCATTTCCAGCTTTTATCGCTGCCCTGGCAACCATGACCCGTGCATCATTTCTTGCTTCGGTCTCAGCGCTGGAGTTGTTCAGCACTTTTTCTGCATATTCATTCGCTTTGTTGAAATTACCGGTCTCATAATAAGACTTCATCAGGTTTTGCTGGGCAAATACTACATTCTGCTCATTATCGGCCTGCTTCTCCAGTTTTTCAAGTAACGGAAGCGCCTGGGCATAATCCTTTTTCTCAAGATATATCTGTGATAATCTTGCCAAAGCCTGTTCTGAAAATTCATTCTTTGGCTTGGAAGTCACATATTGATAGTTTGGAATCGACTTCTCAACTTGTCCGTTTCGGTAATATAATTGTGCCAGGTAGAAATTGGCATTTATCGAGTGAATTCCGTTCGGGAAGTTCTGAATGTATTTTTCAAAATTCGCGATCGCCTTTTCGGTATTATTGTTCAGATACTGATTTTCTGCAGCTTCATAGGTGGTATTATCAAGATCGGCATCACTTACCTCAACAAAATCGATATTTCTAACCCAGCTGGCATATTCATCGGTACGGCCAAGATCAACATACACATTTCTCGCAGTTGAAACTGCCTGCTTGGCTTCCGGAGTATTAGGATATTCGGCCACCACTTTTCTTAATCTTTCAAGGGCCTTGTTTCCTTCATTATTATTGTAATAAATAAGCCCCTGTCTAAGCATAGCTTTAGGCACAAGTGCACTCTTAGGTACATCTCTTATAAGTCGGTTATAAGACTGTATAGCCTGCGAGGTATTATTTTTAGAAACATAGGTATTTCCTAATTCGTACATGGCATCATCCCGATAAGAAGAACGAGGATATTTACTTAAGAAGCTATTCAGTTCGTCAATTTTGGTATCGTTACGCTCTACAAAACCATAACTGATAGCTTTCTGAAAAGCGGCGTAATCGGCATTGCTAACTCCATTGTTAATGGCGTTCTGATAGGCTTCCATAGCAGGCCAGTACTGACTTGTAACATAATAAGTATCTCCAAGTCTGAGCAGGGCGTCATTCTTTTTGGCTCCTTCAGCACTAGAGCTGGCAACATAGTTCTTGAAATAGTTTACGGCCTGTGAATAATCATTCTTCTTGAAATAAGCATATCCAATATTGTAATCCAGGTCATCATATTCATCGGTTCCTCTTGCAGCACTCATTCCTTTGAATTCACGGTATCCAAGAATCGCATCATCCATACGGTTTACGTTATATTCACTTTCTGCTTTCCAGAAAGTAGCCCTCGCGGTGATGTTCTGATCTCTTGGCTCTTTAAGTGCCTTATCAAAATTCTCGATAGCCCCGTAATAATCTCCTTCTTCATAAAGTTCCAGCCCGTAGAAATATGCAACTTTCTGATAGGCCTGTTTATCACTGAAGTTTCTGTTATTTTCCAGCAACCTCATCGCTTCCTCATAATTCTTGGAAGTGATGAAAGAGTCTATCAAAAGTGTTTCCATTTCCTGACGGTTCTCGGAGTCGGGATATTTGTTCAGGTAGTTTATAAGTACCTGCGACGGACTCTCATATGAATTCCCTATTTCATAGCTCAGTTTCGCATAATTCAGCATTGCATCCTGCTGGATCTTCGCATCGAATTCCATCTCGCTGGCATTCTTGAATGCGTTCAGCGCCTGTTGCTTCTGGCCTGACTCAAGATAAGATTGTGCCAGGTGATAATAGGCATTCTGTGCTATGGCATTCTTACCATCCACGATCTTGTTGAATTCGTTGATAGCCGCTTCATAATTACCCTGCTTGTAATAGGCATATCCCAGCTGGTAGTAATCGGTATTGTTCCATTTACCACGCATGCCGTTATATTCCTTTAAATAAGGGATAGCCTTGTCATATTCCTCAAGGTTGAAGTAGCTTTCTCCAATGATCTTATTAAGTTCTGAAAGTTCCTGCCTGTTAGATTTTGGCAACTGTTCAAGTCCCTGTTCTATGGCCTTTTCAAAATTCCCAAGCTTAAAGTTCATATCGGCCTGGAAATAGGAAAGATCTTCGGTATAACGTTCGTTCCCTTTTACTTCTTCAAAATATTCGTTAGCTTCTTCGTAATCGTCTCCTTCATAAGCAATATACCCAAGATAGTATTTAGCCTGAGCTCCATATTGCTTTGAATCCCTTACCCTGTTGAGATAGGTCTGAGCCTCATCAAACTGATTTGCGCGGAAATAAGCATAACCGTTATTGAAATAAAATCTTTCGCGATCCTTACGGCTCATGGCATTTTCATCCACTCGGTCATACCATCTTCTGGCAAGTGCATATTTCCCGGTCTGGAAATAATAATCGGCAACATCAAGGTAAGCTGAATTGGTCTTGGTACTGGTAGGATATCTCGTAACGAATTGCTCCATGAGCCTGTCGGCTCCGGGCTGATTAAGTCTTACAGCCGCATTGGCAATATAATATGCTGCATCGCCTTTGATCTTCTCATCATCGGTCTCGTCCATTACCTCATCAAAAAGGTTCTGAGCAGCCAGATATTGTTCATTATTGTACAATTCCAGTGCCCGGTTAAAGTCAGCCAGATCATGAGTGTATACGGCAGACTGCTGGCAAATCGCGGAAAATGAGAAAGATATAAAAACGACTAGCAGATAAGCTCTTTTAAGTGTCATTTATTGCATTTTAGATTGGAATTCAAAGATAATTTAAAGCTTGCTTCTATAACGCTCATTAAGTTCTATAATTATGTTAATACAAAAAAAAGTATGTAGCCCCCTTTTGAAAAATGTATATTTGGGAATAATTTTACAATCCGAATCAACGTTAGCTATCCATGTCTGAAACTGTTCTGGAACTGAAAAACGCGGCGATCTATCAACGGGAAGCCTTAATTTTATCTGAAGTAGATGTTACGGTGAACAAAGGAGATTTTGTTTACCTCATCGGAAAGACCGGAACGGGAAAAAGTAGTTTTATGAAAACTCTCTATGGCGATCTTCCGCTTACCGAAGGTGAAGGCCATATCGTTGATTTTAACCTCAGGACATTAAAGGAAAAGGATATTCCCTTTCTTCGCAGAAAACTGGGAGTCGTATTCCAGGATTTCAAACTGCTTACTGACAGGAATGTAAAAGACAACCTTCTTTTTGTACTGAAAGCAACGGGCTGGAAAGATAAAACTGCCATGGATCATAAGATCGATGAGGTGCTGAACAAGGTAGGAATGAAGACCAAAGGGTTTAAGTTCCCTTACCAGCTTTCAGGAGGAGAACAACAGCGCGTGGCCATTGCCCGTGCACTTCTAAATGATCCGGAACTGATCCTCGCCGATGAGCCTACCGGAAACCTGGATCCGCAAACTTCGGTTGAAGTAATGGAGGTACTCCAGGAAATAAGTAAGAATGGAAATACCATTCTTATGGCCACTCACGATTACGCGCTTCTATTGAAATACCCTTCCAAAACATTGAAATGTGACGGGCAAAGGGTTTTTGAGGTGGTTCAGAAATCGGTATAGTCCTTCGTCACCCTGAACTCTCTACCACAGAAACCAATAAGAGACTGCGTCGCTATGCTCGCAGTGACAGTTCAGGGAGATCGCTTCCCGACTACATAGGGATCGCAGTGACAGCTCAATACAGAATTCCGTTTAGCTTTTTTAACGTCTTTGCGAGGAGCAACGCAACGAAGCAAACTCATTCTTTTTTTAAGACACTTCTCTACTAAACTTTCAAGTCATACTCGGCGGAGCTTGCACTGAGCAAAGCCGAAATGCTCTATGTAACTTCTGAGCCCTGACTATAAACCTAAACATTCCCTAAAAGTCTTTTTTCACGGGCAGATTTTTGATAAATTGTAGATCATTCAATTTTACGGGATGGAAATATTAGGTATAGACATAGGAGGCTCCAGTCTTAAAGGAGCAATTGTGAATGTTGAGTCTGGTTCGCTAGTTACACCCTCGCATAAGATCCAAACTCCCGAAGACCGCGAACCCGAAGAAATGGCCCAGGCCGTTAAAGAAATGCTGGATCATTTTTCATATACTGGCATTGTGGGATGCGGATTTCCAACTATCGTGAAAAAAGGTATTTGTAAACACGAGGGAAACCTGAGCCGTAAGTGGCTGGATGTGGATGTGGATGGACTTTTCGAAAAAACCACCAGCCAGGAATTTACGGTAATCAACGATGCCGATGCCGCCGGACTTGCCGAAATAAAATTCGGGGCGGGTCGTGATGCCACAGGATTTGCTATAATGATAACTGTGGGTACAGGCCTTGGAAGTGGAGCTTACTTGCACGGAGAACTTATTCCAAATTTTGAACTCGGCCAGATTCCTTATAAAGAATATGAAAAGATAGAAGAATGGGCTGCATCTTCAGTAAAGACCGAAGAAAACCTAAGTTATAAGGACTGGGGGTATAGGTTCAATATCTTTTTGAATCACGTTTACAGGATATTAAACCCCGATGTGATAATAGTAGGAGGAGGTATTTCCAATGATTGGGACAAGTTTGAAGATTATCTGGATGTAGATACCAGACTTATACCTGCCCAACTGCGTAATGACTCCGGCATTCTGGGCGCCGCGATCGCTGCCAAAAGTAAATACAATCGCTGATCAGGCTTCAGAGGCAGGCTTTTTCCTTTTATTGATAAACAGGTAATAGAAATTCACACCCGCAATAGCAAGGTTTGTAATTATAATAGGCCAGCTGTTAAGTAAAACACCATAAACAACAAAGAAGGAACAGCCAATTATGTTCACAGAACGTAATGTTACAATATTTCTCATCAAAAATGATAGAAGAACAAATAAAGAGGCTGCATAACCAATCCACTCGGTAAGGGAAACACCTAAAATTTCAGTCATAACATAAGATAAAAAAGCCCGCCTTCCGGCAGGCTTTAGAATAATTGAATTTATTTTCTAAATAGCTTTAGCTCTTTTTCTTTCGTTCTCTGTAAGAAGAACCTTTCTCAATCTTAAATGATTTGGAGTAACTTCCACATATTCATCTTTCTGAATATATTCCAAAGCCTCCTCTAGTGAGAATTTAATGGCCGGAACAATCTTCGCCTTTTCATCGGCTCCGGAAGAACGAACATTCGAAAGTTTTTTGGTCTTGGTCACATTCACCACAAGATCATCCTGTCTTGAGTTTTCACCTATAACCTGGCCTTCATAGATCTCCTCTCCCGGATCTATAAAAAACTTTCCTCTCTCCTGAAGTTTATCAATTGAGTAAGGAATCGCCGTACCTTTTTCCATAGAAACAAGAGAACCGTTAGTTCTGCCGGGGATATTTCCTTTTAACGGCTGATATTCCTTATATCTGTGAGCCATGATCGCTTCTCCGGCCGTAGCCGTCAGAAGCTGGTTTCTCAATCCTATAATTCCTCTAGAAGGAATAAGGAATTGAATATTCATCCTGTCACCGCGCGCTTCCATACTCAGCATCTCTCCTTTTCGCATGGTCACCATTTCCACTGCTTTACCTGAAACTTCTTCCGGAAGATCAATAGTAAGTTCTTCAATCGGCTCGCACTTAACACCATCTATTTCCTTGATGATAACCTGCGGCTGGCCAATCTGAAGCTCATAGCCTTCACGTCTCATTGTCTCGATAAGAACAGATAAGTGAAGTACACCTCTACCGTAAACCATAAATTTATCAGCGCTATCAGTCTCTTCAACTCTCAAAGCCAGGTTCTTCTCAAGTTCTTTATAAAGTCTTTCCTTTATATGCCTTGAAGTCACAAATTTTCCATCTTTTCCAAAGAATGGAGAATCGTTAATGGTAAATAGCATACTCATGGTAGGCTCATCGATCGCGATGGTCTTAAGCCCTTCAGGATTTTCGATATCGGCAATGGTATCCCCTATCTCGAAACCTTCCAGTCCAACCACCGCACAAATATCACCGGCCTGAACTTCATCAATCTTCCTACGGCCTAAACCTTCAAAAGTATGTAATTCCTTGATTTTCGTTTTCTTAATGCTACCATCTCTTTTTACTAAAGAAACCTGCTGATTTTCCTTCAAAGTTCCTCTTTGTAAACGTCCAATAGCAATTCTTCCGGTAAAGGAAGAAAAGTCAAGAGAAGTGATAAGCATTTGTGGGGTTCCTTCCAGGTCCACCTTCGGAGCCGGTATATGTTCAATAACCATATCAAGCAAAGGCTCAATATTCTCGGTCTGGTGCTTCCAGTCTTCACTCATCCAGTTGTTCTTTGCAGAACCATACACGGTTGGGAAGTCCAACTGCCATTCTTCAGCACCAAGCTCAAACATCAGGTCAAAAACTTTTTCATGAACCTCATCTGGAGTACAGTTTTCCTTGTCTACTTTATTCACAACCACACAAGGCTTAAGGCCAAGATCTATCGCTTTTTGAAGAACAAATCGTGTTTGTGGCATAGGCCCTTCAAAGGCATCTACTAAAAGAAGTACACCATCGGCCATATTTAATACTCGTTCTACTTCTCCACCAAAATCGGCGTGACCTGGAGTATCTATGATATTGATCTTCGTATCCTTGTAGGTTACCGAAACGTTCTTTGAGGTAATCGTAATCCCTCTTTCCCTTTCAAGATCATTATTGTCAAGGATCAGTTCTCCGGTAGATTCATTATCACGGAAAAGTTCACAATGATGCATTATTTTATCAACCAGGGTAGTTTTCCCATGGTCAACGTGTGCGATAATCGCGATATTTCTTATAGCTGTCATATAGCCTTATTTTTAAGGCTGCAAATGTACAGCTATTTTTCGCTAAACCATCGCAGATTTGAAAGATTTTAACCTATTGAAAATCAGAGTGTTTAAATAATTTTATTTGGTAAAGGGTAGCCAGAGTTCAAATAATTAAACGCAGTATCTTTCTTTATTTATAAAAATTTACTAAAAATCCTGAAGTAAATGTTCTGTTAAAAGCTAATGATCGGGTGATAATCAGTTAACAATTATCATCTCTCATGTTAAATTAAGCAAATCCCGCTGTTAAACACCTTTAAAGAATTTGAGTTTGAAGGTATCGACACATAGTTTTGAAACCAAACAAAAAAATTATTATGAAAATCATCAAAACTTTATTCTTATCAATTCTATTATTAGGTTTCGTTAGCTGTGATGACGATGACGACAACCAGGTGATAGAAGAAACTTTCAATTTTACCGCTCAGTTATCTGAAATTAATGATTCCGGTGCCAACGGTACCGCAGCAATTACTGTAGAAGGTGACAACCTTACAGTGGTGGTAGAAGCTCAGGGAATGACTCCGGGAGAAGCTCACCCACAGCATATCCACGGCCTGGAGAATGGAGAGGAAAATGCGACCTGTCCACCAGAATCTGCCGATACAAATGAGGATGGAATTATTACAATCCCTGAAGGCGCACCTTTCTATGGAGACGTAATACTACCTTTAGGTGATTTCCCAACGGCAGATGCAAATGGAAATATCAGTTATGAAAAAACCTTCATACTTGGAGAAAACGGCAACCCAACCGCCGAGGATCTTGCTGCCCTTCAAAACAGGGTGATCGTTCTACATGGCATGAATGATAGTGATGACGCATATGTACCAACAACACCGGTAGCATGTGGAGAACTAGAACTTTCTATTCAGTAAACTATCATAGAAATATTAGAAAAACCGCTTTTTTAGCGGTTTTTTATTCCTGTTCATCAGCCGAAGGACCATAAGTGGCCGGAACCGAAATATCCAGTAGCCTGAAATAAACTCCGAGTTGAGCCCGGTGATGTGGAAACTGGTTCATCACGGTAGATTGAAGCACGTTAAATTTTGGCATTTCAAAGATGATCTCCCCATCATTGGTCATTTTCCACATCCTTTCAAATTCATCATCAGATTTTTTCAAAGACTTCTCTGCTTCCGCCGCATTCGCCTTCAACTCCTTTATTATTTCCTCTATGGTGGCATGATCTGTTGGCTTGTATGCTTTCATGTCCATTTCCCCGGCATTCATGGTTCCGGTTATCCAGGAAGGTATTTCACCAAGGTGATTGGCAAGCTGACGTATAGTCATGGATTTTTTATGAGGTTTCCAGTCCAGTTTATCCTCTGGTATCCTTTTTAGGAATTTTTCAGTCAGGGCCACTTCCTGCTGCAATTGAGGGATTAGGAATTCATGGATTTTCATAACTGAGAAATTTTTGGTTACACATGATTCTAATTTACAGAAAATAAGCTCCAATTATTTGGTTTTTTGAAATTTAGTGCAGATTGCAATGCGAGATTAATTAAGTTATCTTTGCAGCAAAATTGAACAGAATGGATTTAAGTAAAATTCCTAATATAAAACATACAAAATCTGATAATTTCTTTCTGCTTTCGGGCCCTTGTGCAATAGAAGGAGAAGACATGGCTTTGAGAATTGCCGAAAAGGTTGTTGGGATCACTGATAAATTAGAGATTCCCTATGTTTTTAAAGGCTCTTTTAAAAAGGCAAACAGAAGCCGGATAGACAGTTTTACTGGTATTGGCGATGAAAAGGCACTGAAGATTTTACGAAAAGTATCAGAGACCTTTAATATACCTACAGTAACAGATATACATGAAATCAGCGATGCCCAGTTGGCCGCTGAATATGTAGATGTTCTACAGATCCCTGCTTTCCTGGTAAGACAAACCGATCTTGTTGTGGCGGCAGCCGAAACCGGAAAAGCCGTAAATCTTAAAAAAGGACAGTTTATGAGTCCCGAAAGTATGAAACATGCCGTGACCAAGGTTACCGATTGCAATAATGAGCAAGTAATGGTTACCGATCGCGGAACCATGTTCGGCTACCAAGATCTGATCGTTGATTTCAGAGGTATCCCGACCATGCGTGAATTTGCACCAACTGTTCTGGATGTCACTCATTCATTACAGCAGCCAAATCAGAGTAGCGGAGTAACCGGCGGTCGACCTGATATGATCGAGACCATTGCACGTGCCGGAATCGTAAATAACGTTGACGGATTATTTATTGAAACCCACTTCGACCCTGCAAATGCTAAAAGTGACGGTGCTAATATGCTTAATCTTTCACATCTGGAAAAACTCCTAAGCAATCTTACAGCTATAAGAAAAACGGTGAACGAAATCTAAAAACTTTCACAAAATTTAAGAACGCTTTCGCCTAAAGAGAGATTTTCAGAGTACATTAAGAATTCATCTGATATTTCCCTTCCATGCGAAGTTATTTTTCGAAAATTGCCGGAATCTTACTGGCTGGATTTTTATTTCCGGTATTTTTACTGGTACCGGGAAATCAGGTTCAAGCTCAGGAAAAGCCTGAAATCCATGTTGGTGGTGCGTTAAGATTCAATTATAACCTGTCTTCCTGGAAAGACGGACAGAAAGAACGGGGAGGAGATTTTGGCTATGATATGTTTAGAATCAACTTCGACGCTGCATGGAAAGATCTTTATTTAAATGCTGAATACCGGCTTTACTCCGAAGCTTTTGGAGGTGGCTTCATGAAACAAGGCTGGGTTGGATATAGATTTAATGACAAGGATGAGATACAAATTGGATTAAGCCAGGTTCCCTTCGGGATACAACAATACAATTCCCACAATTGGTTTTTCAACCTTACCTATTATTTTGGTTTAGAGGACGATCATGATATGGGGATTAAATATTTACATACAGGTGATAATTTCGAATATGACCTGGCATTCTATAAAAATTCTGAAGAATTACGTTTTGGCGGAGATACCGAATCTTCTTCCAACAGATACTCCTATGATGTAGTTGGAAGAAATAAAGAAGTGAACCAGGTAAATGGAAAACTGATCTATAAGTTCGGGGATTCGATAAAAAACCGTCTGGGCCTTTCAGCTCAATATGGCGGATTATACAACCTGGATACTAAAGAAACCGGATCACACAACGGTCTGGCTCTACATTATGAATTAGATTTCAGGAACTGGAATTTCAAATTGCAGGGAATGATCATTAATCATGACCCTAAAAACCTACCGGAAGAGTCTGATGATGTGATTCAAATGGGGGCATATGGAGTTCCTTATGAAGTAGCATCAGATTTCAATATTTATACCCTGGCTTTTTCAAAAAGCATTCCTGTAAAATTAGGCCCAATAAGTAATCTTCAGTTCTATAATGACTTCGGATTTATGGACAAAAAGGTAAAATCATTTGAAGATTCATTTATGAATGTAACCGGCGTTCTGGTGAGTGCTGGACATGTATACACTTATATAGATTACGCAGCCGGATATAATCAATCCTGGCTGGGAGGAAATTTTGTAAACGATTTCTCCGTAGGTAATCCTGATGCAAAATGGGAAGCAAGATTCAATATTAATATTGGTTATTATTTTTAATAACTACCAGAAACTAGATTTATGGCAGAGAAAGTTACCAGAAGTGATGAGAAGAAATCCATATTCGGACTGGAAATTAACGGGCCGGTATTTTTCACCTCTTCCATCTTTATCATTATAAGCATAGTATTAACCTTAATTTATAAAAAACAGGCAGAAAGCTTTTTTGAAGATCTGCAGCACTCTGTAGCAGAAAATGCTGACTGGTTCTTTATCCTCGCGATAAATATCTTTTTCGTATTCCTCATTTATCTGGCCCTGGGCCGGTTTGGAAAACTTCGTATTGGTGGCCAGAATGCCAAACCGGAATTCAAAACCCTTTCCTGGTTCGCCATGCTCTTCAGTGCAGGAATGGGAATAGGACTTTTATTTTTTAGTGTTGGTGAACCGGTAATGCATTTTAATTCTCCTCCCATTGCAGAAGCCGGAACTGCGGCAGCAGCACAGGAAGCAATGAATTTCACCTTTTTACACTGGGGCTTTCATGCCTGGGCTGTTTATGCACTGGTGGGGCTTTCTCTAAGCTACTTCACCTATACCCGCGGGCTGCCATTAACAATCAGGTCTATTTTCTATCCTTTTCTCGGCGACCGTATCTACGGAAGAATTGGAGATATCATTGATATTTTTGCGGTGCTGGCCACGGTTTTCGGACTGGCAACTTCCCTGGGATTTGGTGTACAGCAGATCGCTTCAGGATTAAATCATGTGTTTGGATTACCTGACGGCACCACGACTCAAATTCTGATCATAGCCATAATCACTGCTATTGCAACCATCTCGGTAATTCTGGGTGTAGACAAGGGAGTAAAAATTCTTAGTGAATGGAATATGAGAATCGCGGTAGTACTCCTCATATTGGCAGTAATCCTGGGACCAACACTGTTTATATTCAGATCATTTGTCCAAAACACAGGAAGTTATCTTTTTAACTTTCTGGAGATAGCTACCTGGAGTGAAACCTTTACCAGTGGGAGCTGGCAGAACGCCTGGACCGTATTCTACTGGGGCTGGTGGATAGGCTGGTCCCCTTTTGTTGGGATGTTCATAGCACGAATATCTAAAGGAAGAACGATCAGGGAATTTATTTTAGGAGTATTACTGGTTCCTTCGCTGTTAACATTCTTCTGGATGTCTGCATTTGGTAGTGTAGCTATAGACCAGATCATGTCTGGAAATGATGTGATTAGCGAGGCCGTAAATGATGATATCGCTACAGCCCTGTTCGTTTTTTTCCAGGATTATCCATTATCTATGATCATTAATGTAGTCGCAGTTTTACTTATTGCCGGATTTTTTATTACCTCGTCCGATTCCGGATCTCTTGTAGTAGACAGTCTTACTTCGGGAGGAAAGATAGATGCGCCGGTAGGACAGCGAATTTTCTGGGCGGTAACCGAGGGAACCGTAGCCGCTGTGCTTCTGGTTGGTGGCGGTTTGCAGGCTTTACAAACAGCGACCATAGTCACCGGGTTACCCTTTGCTGTTATTTTACTCTTAATGTGCTATTCCCTATACAAAGGTTTGAATGAAGACCTGAAAAAACTGAATGAGAGAAAATCTGAAAAACAGATGGAAAATTATGAGGAGATCGTATCTGAAATAGTGAACAAAAGAAATCTTCAAGAATCAGGTAAAACAGAATAATCATGAAAAATATAGATAACATCCTTGTAGCCCTTGACCTTACCTCAACCGATACAGATATAATCCGGTATGCTTCATTTTTAGCGGAAACCTTAAAACCGAAAAAGATTTATTTTGTGCATAACATAAAAAAATATGAGATATCTGATCTGTTTCAGGAACAACTGAAGAATTTCAATCTGGAAAAATTGATCAGTGATGAACTTGATGAAAAGGTTGCAACTCTTTTTAAGGCTGAAACTCCTTCAAAGGTTCTTATTTCTGAAGACCCCTATACCGAATCCCTTATAAATTATATAGCTAACAAATATAAAATAGACCTGGTGATGGTAGGTAATAAATCCAAGAACCAGGGAACGGGAATAGTTTCTGATAAATTAATGAGATTACTCAAATGTGACATTCTATCTGTTCCCGAAAATCCGGGGCTAAGTATGGGTAATATCTGGGGTGGAACCGATTTTTCCAAGGAATCTGCCAAGGTGTTTCAACTGACTTCAATCCTCGCCAACCATACCGACGCAAAGATCACCGCAGTAAATATCTATAATGTTCCGGTACAATTCACCCCCTATCTCAATAAGGAAGAAATAGTACCTAAGATTGAAAAGCATACCAGGGAAAAATTTGAAAAATTCTTAAAAAAGAATAAAATTACCGACTGTGAAATGAAAGTAATTCGGGGCCGCGAAGCCAGTATTGCTGAGAAAATGACCATCGAAGCTGAAAAATCCGGTGCAGATCTCTTAGTGGTGGGTGATAAAGGCGGAAATGTTTTTTCTTCTCTTTTGGTGGGTAGTGTTACCGATGAACTTTTTGACCGTACACTTAAAATTCCACTTTGGATAGTGAAATAATTGCATTCGACCAATTTTAGTTTCCTGCAATTGGACCTATAGAATTTAAAAGCCATTCAAATTGAGGGGCTTTGTTATTATCCTTTTAGTCAAAGTGGAATTAAATTTTTAAAATTTATTATCAAAAATTGAAGTTTTTTATTTTACTTTGTTTTTCAAAGTACTTTAAAATGGAAAACGAAAAGTATCTTCGGGACATAAGTGAGATCAAACAGATGATGGATCGCTCGTCCCGTTTTATCTCTCTTAGCGGCCTGGCGGGAGTATTTGCCGGATGCTATGCACTCATTGGCGCAGTGATCGCAAGAAACATTCTTTCGGAGCACGACCTGGATTATAATTCTTCTCTGAACCCTGAGATAACTACAGAACTTTTTCTGGTAGCTATCGCAGTACTTGTCCTGGCTTTGGGCACAGCTATCTATCTTACCACGCAGAAGGCAAAAAGGAATGACCAGAAGATATGGGACAGTACTACAAAAAGACTGGTAATTAACTTCTTTGCCCCGCTGTTTTCAGGTGGTATTTTCTGCCTGGTTTTACTTCAATATGGCCTTGCAGGCCTCATTGCTCCCAGCATGTTAATTTTTTATGGTTTAGCCCTCATTCATGGCAGTAAATATACCTTTGGAGATCTTAAAAGCCTGGGCTATTCCAACCTTATCCTTGGACTTATCGCCACTCAGTTCCCAGGATATGGAATATATTTCTGGGCAGTCGGTTTCGGAGTCTTTCATATAATTTACGGCGTATGGATGTACAATAAATATGACCGAAAAAGTGCTTAATGAAAAATATAATAAGCAATATAAATAAAGCCTTTGATCACAGGGTACGCCTCGGTATTATGAGTGTGCTGATGGTAAATGAATTTGCCGATTTTAAAACCCTTAAAGAACTTTTAGGGGCCACAGATGGCAATATCGCCAGCCACACAAAAGCCCTTGAAAAAAAGAAATATATAAAAGTGGAGAAATCCTTCATAGACAGAAAACCCAATACCCGTTACCTGGCTACAGAAACGGGGAGAAAAGCCTTTCAGGCACACCTGGATGCTTTGGAAAAACTATTAAGTACCGATGTGAACATCAATAAAAAAGAAACCTAAATTTTTTTAATCTTCCACTTTGTATTTCAAAGTTCTTTAAGATTAAACAAAAAAATAAAATCATGAGAAGCGAAATTATTACCAACATAGACAACCCGGGTTTCCTTGAGAGACTATACAGGTCTGACAAAAAAGATTTTAAAAAGGAATTTCTTGAAATCTATACACAGGTTAAAGAAAGGCCGGTTGCCGGGTTCTGGTATGAAAGACTGAACTATGAATCGGATGAGATTTCCTGGGGAACCAAGAGCGAATGGGTGTTTGTTATTTTCGCTTCTCTGATCGCCGGTATATTGGCCAAATTACCTGATATCTTTACGATCAGTGAAGAATTCTATTACAGCCGGAATATAAGCTTTCTTGTTTTTCCGTTTTTAACGGCTTATTTCTGCTGGAAAAATAATTTAACCACTAAAAATATTGCGATCGTAACCTCAATATTCCTTGCTGGTCTTATCTACATTAATATACTTCCAGGTTCTGCTGAAACCAGTGACACCCTCCTGCTTGCCTGTATACATACTCCTTTACTATTATGGATGACATTTGGACTATCCTTCACAGCTGATAAGATTCATGATTTTGGGAATAGACTCAGGTTTTTAAGGTTTAACGGGGACCTTCTGGTGATGAGTGCAATATTAGTGCTGGCCGGAATTTTAATGAGTGGCATTACCCTCGGACTTTTTAATCTGATTGGCATGGAGATCGAAGAGTTCTATTTCCGATATATAGTGCTCTTTGGCCTGCCTGCAATTCCTATTTTTGCCACATTCCTAACACACACCAATCCGCAACTCGTGAATAAGGTTTCACCGGTCATTGCGAAAATATTCAGTCCGCTGGTTCTGGTGATGCTAATAATTTACCTGGGCGCCATAATTTATTCAGGCAAAGACCCTTACAACGACCGGGAGTTTCTTCTCATCTTCAACCTGCTTCTAACAGGGGTTATAGCACTGATCTTCTTTTCGGTTGCTGAAAGTATTAAAAAAGGAAAACTCTCCTCATTATGGGTTCTTCTACCGCTATCGGTTGTTACTATTATTGTAAACGCTGTGGCCCTTTCAGCCATTCTGTTCAGAATTTCAGAATGGGGATTTACTCCCAATCGGTTGGCCATTCTTGGCATAAATATTTTATTTCTAGTCCATTTAATTATAATCGCTTTAAGGCTCTTCAAGATCCTTTTTAAAAAATCAGAAGTCAGCATCGTAGAAAAAGCTATTGCCGCTTACCTGCCCGTTTACCTGGTATGGATATGCATAGTGGTATTCGTATTTCCGTTTCTTTTCGGCTTTAAATAAATAACCAATTAAAAATCATAGATTATGAAAACTAAAAGACTTTTAATTATCCTAAGTATTGTTGGGATCTTACTTTTGATCCCTATCATAGCAATGCAGTTCACCAATGAAATAGCATGGTCATTTACCGATTTCCTGATAATGGGTATTCTATTGTTGGCCACAGGAATGGGAATTGAATTAACGATTAGTATCGTTTCGTCTTCAAAGAACCGGGTAATTGCCATTGGCGCCATTCTTCTGATCTTTTTCCTTATCTGGGCTGAACTTGCAGTCGGCATTTTCGGGACCGTATTTGCCGGCACCTAATACTATTAAAGCTATGATTATGGCAGATTCTTTCAACATCGCGTCTATTGTTAGCTGGATATTTGCAGTATTTGTACTTCCTATAGGGCTATTGAATCTTTTTCGGGGCAATGATCCCGGTCTTGGAATGACTTATGTAGCTATTGCAGTAATATATTTTCCTCCGGTTAATATATTGATGAAAGATTTATTTAGATTCAGTATCTCTTATTATATCAAAGTGATACTCGGCCTTATTCTGATCTGGGTAACACTGGCAGGAAGGACTATTGCAGAAGGTTATTACCCCAAAATAATCGACTCACTTTAAAACTGAAATCATGGAGAAGGAAAATTTTGTAGCTAAAGATTCGATCGTCAGGGAGATCTGGGGTAAAAGTGATACGATCCTGTTCATTTTCGCGGGAGCCTCGGCAGAATTTGCCCTTAACAAGGCGGTAGACTGGCTCTATTTTACAGGAAAGCTCCCAAAAGATCCGCTCGGAAGGTTATTCTCCACGGTTTCCTATGCCAGGGAAATAGTTTTTTCCGATAAACATTCGGCCATTATGACTATTGAAAGGATGAACCATATCCATTCTTCAGTAGAAAATAAACGCGGAAAAAATATTCCTGACTGGGCTTACCGAGATGTACTATTTATGTTGATCGATTATTCTATCCGATCCTTTGAAATCCTGGAACGACTATTAAAGATTGAAGAAAAGGAAGAGGTCTTTAAAGTTTTCCATGAGGTGGGTCGCCAAATGGGCATCAAAGAACTTCCCGAAAATTTCACTCATTTTGAAAGAATGCGGGAACAACACATGGAGAAACACTTATACTATGGAAAATACACAGAAGATCTTTATTCCCAATACAGAAAGCATCTGGGTTTTATAAGGTATAACCTCCTGATTGAAACCCAGAAACTTATTACTCCCAAAACCGTAAGAAAGATGCTGGGCTTAAATCGGCTGACGTTGCTAAAACCCATAATTATAATATACAAATTCAGCAGGAGTTTTCATCTGGATAAATTACTGAAATCGCTTATTCTTCCATCGGACTATAAGAAAGAGATCAGATCGCTGGATCGCATAACTACCTGAAATTCCATTCCCAATATAACCTATCCAATAAATGAACATTACTACCATATTTGACCAGTTCCATGCCAATATAAGAAGGAACCGATGGGCTGGCTATTTTACTGTTTTTCTACGCATAGCCCTGGCATATGCATTTATTTTTGCAGGCTTTGTGAAAGTCAATGGTGAGCGTTTCACATCGCTTTCCAACAACCATCCCATGGGTCATTATTTAGAAGCCTTATTCCATACGGGCTACTATTATACCTTCATTGGCATCCTTCAAATGCTGGCAGGAATTCTATTATTGATCCCAAGGACTGCACTACTTGGTGCTCTTATCTATTTCCCAATTATCCTGAACATCTGTATCCTTTCCCTGGCGGTTAGGTTTGATGGTTCTATCCTTACATCTCCACTTATGGTAATGGCGAATCTTTATCTGATCTGCTGGGATTATCACCGGTGGAAGTTCATCTTACCGTTTAAAAGGTCAACGATCAGACAGATGCTGCCTGATTCTAACAGTAATTCCAGAGAATTTCCTTTTAAGTTTTTCGGGGGAATATTTCTAAGCCTGGCAGTCACCGTTTCTATTATCATTCTGGTAAATTTAAAAGCCCTGATGCCCCGTAATCATATTTCAGACTGCCAGGCTCAATGCCCTGAAAGTAGTGATGCTGTAGCCTGCAACCATTTTTGTGAATGCATACACGAAGAAGGCGGTTCACTGAACCAGTGCCTGGAGAAGTATGGCAGAACTGTTCAAAAATAAATGACTGAATTTTTGGGTTGCGGAATCACAAAAAATCATATTTTTCAATTTCAGAATGAAAAGACTAAATCGAAATAACCGGCTTAATTACTTTCTGGGATTTGTAATCCTCCTGATCATCGAAATTCTCATCGCGAAATATGTAAGGGATGATTTTGTCAGGCCCTACGTCGGCGATTTCCTTGTAGTCATCCTGATCTATTGTTTTTTAATGGCTATATTGAATATTTCAGTAATCAAAGGACTGCTGATCGTTCTGATATTTTCTTTTGCCGTTGAATTCTTCCAGATCATCAATATCGTAAAAGTAATGCAGTACCAGCCGCCGGAACCTGTAATGATAGTACTGGGCAGCAGTTTTTCAACATGGGACCTACTCGCCTATAGTCTGGGAATCATATGTACTGCAGCTATAGAATTTTACTCCAGTTCTGCCGTAATCAGAACAGGGAAATGATCTGATGGGTATTTCTGATCTTTTGAATCGGTAAGTACTCCATATTTCAAAACCTCAACCTTATCGTTCACAAAAATATAATCGATCCTTCGAGTTACCGGCTCATGAAATTTATAGCCGTTAAAAGTTCCCACTGAACCAAATGCTACATTTTTGGCAATTTTCCTGGAGTCCTTCAACTCTCCAGATATTAACTGAATAGGTTTTGTATCGGGCTCAAGGTTAAGATCTCCCATGAGTATAGCCGGAAGCCCAGCGGTGTTGATCTGCTCTATTTTATTTAAGATAAGCTTTGCACTTTCCCGTCTTGCCTTTTTCCCCCTGTGATCGAAATGAGTATTGAAAACCCAGAATTTTTTACCGGATCCTTTTTCCTCAAATAATGCATAAGTGCATATACGCGGAAATGCTGCATCCCAGCCTTTAGATGGTTTGGTAATATCTTTTGCCAGCCAGAAGGTACCGGAAATCAGCACGTCAAATTTACCGATCTTGTAAAGAATGGCACTAAATTCTCCTTCATCCCCACCATCGCGACCCTCTCCTATGAACTCATATCCATTAAGCTGTGAGGTGAAATGATTAAGCTGCCCGAGTACTGCCTCCTGAACTCCGAAAATATCAGGTTCGTAGAATTTCAGCTGATTTGTAATAAAGTCCTTGCGCTTGGACCAGCTGTTATCTCCATCATTTTCGTTGGCATATTTGATATTGTAAGTCATGAGGTTTACCTGCGCCACAGCATTGAGACTTAGAAATAAACCAAGTAATATAAGTAGGGGTTCTTTTCTCATACTAATAAATGTACTTTTTACGTATTTTGTATATATTCGATATTCTTATTAAAATCCTGATCGATGTCATCCTTCCGAATAAACATTATTCTTTTTGGTATTCTACTTATTTCAATTATTTCCTGTAAAACGGTTAAAAACGAAGATACCACCGAAAGTCCCAAACGACCAAATATAGTTTTTATGATGGCCGATGATCATGCATACCAGGCCATTAGCGCATATAGCGATAAACTTATAAAAACCCCCAATATTGACAGAATTGCCAGTGAAGGTATGCTCTTTACCAATGCCAGTGTGACCAACTCTATTTGCGCACCTTCCAGAGCCACAATTTTAACTGGTAAACATACTCATATTAACGGAAAAATAGATAATCTTCATCCCTTCGACACTACCAATGTAACCTTCCCGCAGATCCTTCAGAAAGCAGGTTATCAAACAGCCATGTTCGGAAAGCTTCATTTCGGTAACAATCCTAAAGGATTTGATGAATTCAAAATACTTCCAGGTCAGGGAAGATATTATAACCCAAAGTTCCATACCAATAAAGGCGACACCACCATTACTGGATATGTTACCGATATTATAACAGATCTCACGATCGACTGGCTTGATAACAGAAGGCAAAAAAACAAACCCTTTTTACTGATGTACCTTCATAAGGCCCCTCATCGCTCCTGGTTACCTGCTGAAAGACATTATAAAGAATTTACTAAAAAAGAATTCCCTCTGCCTGAAACCCTTT
Source organism: Gramella jeungdoensis (assembly GCF_023805255.1). Classification (GTDB taxonomy): domain Bacteria; phylum Bacteroidota; class Bacteroidia; order Flavobacteriales; family Flavobacteriaceae; genus Christiangramia; species Christiangramia jeungdoensis. The sequence goes on along the minus strand of NZ_JAMSCK010000001.1, from coordinate 261,918 downwards.
TTGATGACTATAAAAACAGGGGCGTAGCCGCAAAAACTGCGGAAATGAATATCCTGGATCACATGCTCATTTCTTATGATAATAAGATCACTAAGGAAACAGTAGATGAACTTGATATCAAAGAGAGAAGGTTTATAGACAGGACAAAAAGAATGACCCCGAAGCAGAAAGCGAGCTGGGATGCAGTTTATGGGCCTATAGATCGTGAATTTGCAAAGAATTATCCTACCATGAACGATTCCACCCTTATGGTCTGGAAATATCAGCGCTATATGCAGGATTACCTTGGTACCATCGCGGCGGTTGATGAAAATGTGGGCCGGGTACTCGATTACCTGAAGGAAAATGATCTTGACGAAAATACGATCGTAGTCTATACTTCAGACCAGGGTTTTTATCTTGGAGAACATGGCTGGTTTGATAAGCGATTCATGTATGACGAATCATTTAAAACACCTTTACTCATCAAATGGCCAAATAAGATAACTCCTGGCACTACAGAAGACGAGATGGTTCAGAACCTCGATTTTGCACAAACATTCCTTGAGATTGCAGGTGTAGAAGCTCCTGAAGACATGCAGGGCAAAAGTCTGGTTCCGCTTTTAAAAGGAGAAAAGGAGAAATGGGACAGGGAGGCTGTGTACTACCATTATTACGAATATCCGGGAGAACACGCTGTAAAGAGACATTATGGTATTGCAACCAAAGACTATAAACTGATACATTTTTATTACGATCGTGATTACTGGGAGCTTTATGATAGAAAGAAGGATAAACAGGAACTCAACAACGTGTATAACGATCCGGAATACCAGGATGTTGTAAAGGAACTTAAAACGAAACTCATCGAATTGCGGAAAAAATATAAAGATTCCAGGGAGCTGGATAACTATTACATCCAGCTATATGAAAATAAAAGGAGGAAAGGATAATATGAATTACTCAGCCTCTTCAATTTCCTTACCCTTTACATAATCTTGTAAATAGGAATATAACGGAGTAAGTTTTCCATCTTTTGTCATCCTCGCCCTTCCTAAAATACCCTCTTTATCATCATTAAAGAAAGCCGGCATCACATTTTCCAGAAACATCTCTCCAAATCCTTCACTCGCATCTTTAGGCAATTCACAGGGAAGGTTATCTACTGCCATCACTGCTATGGATTTAGGATCCATAAAAGCTGTTTCTGAACCGGTTTCGGGATCATAGCCGTAAAACGGATCGGCAATGGTTGAAGGTCTAATGGTACTTGCTATGGGACCGGCTATATCACAGGAGATATCTGCCACATATTTTATGCGGAAATCTTTATGTTTCACATCTTCCTTTGAGTAAAATACAGGAGCTCCCTGACCATAGAAATGCCCAGCAATAAACACATCGCTGGTTTGGGAAAATTTCATGAAGTCGGAATCATAATTCTCAGGGACCTTATAAAACTCTTTACGGCTACCTGTCGCTCCATCCTTTCTTTTTGCATAATCAAGCACATCAATATGACAGAAAACCGGTTCATCAAATTCGTTTTCCAGATAGGTATCCGGCTTTACCTGTTTTATTTTTAAATGTTCAAGGATCTCCCTTGCACCATGAGCGACCTTTCCGCTTCCGGTAAGCACAAATTTATAAGCAGGAATTTCAACTTTATCAAGTTCTGCCAGCATGGCATCAAGATCTGGTAGGTTATCAGCTTTAGGGAGTTCAAAAAGCTTTTCCTTTAGACCTATTCCTCTAATTCCATTGTAGGCACCCACCAGTCCCGCATATCTGCCAAAACCTATGAGCCGGGCGCCTTTCTGATCGATGATAACCTCATGATCATAGAGCTCGATGTTCTTTTCTAATATTTCCCTCAAAAGATCCCTGTTATAAGGCTGTTTCTTGATTGTATGCGAAAAAAAGAAATACTTTTTGTTCTCTATAAGCGCCGGAATAGGGACTTCCTTTACGCCTAATAAAACATCACAATCAGACACATCATCGCTTACTTCAAACCCGGCAGCCTTATATTCATCGTCCCTAAAAATCCGAATATCAGAACTCTCTATCTTGAAACTTGCTTCCGGAAATTTTTCTGCCGCCTCCTTTAAGGTCTTAGGAGAAAAAACAACCCGTCTGTCTGGTGGTGTCTTTCGCTCTTTGATAAGGGCAAATTTGATCATATTATGGTATAGCTTTTGTGTAGTTATGAAGTGTCTCAAAGATATAATTTATTATGTATCTTTGAAGCCGATTGAAGGTAAAAATACACCTTCTAGGATCATTGAAATTCTGGGGTCGACTTGGTTTTGACAGCGAGTCTAATTGAGTTGTAAGCACGTCGAGCGCTGGGATATAGCTCGTAAATCTCATATTTCAGACTTTTTTAAACGGCGAGAATAACTACGCCTTGGCTGCGTAACCGAATCATAGTAGGTTACTCTTAGTCCCTGTAAGACAGGGAGCCAAGATGTCTCGTGGAAGCCTTGATTTACGGCGTCCACATCAGAGGCACCGATAAAGTAAATATAGGGAGCTCAGGGCCTTGATGAGTTCCTGAAATTTAAGCGAGGATACGTGTAAAGTTGGTGGTCTTCTACCGGCTTTGCATCGACAATCAACTGAAGACTAAACGTGTAGAAAGCAGCTGAATTGCTTGTTTGGACGAGGGTTCGAACCCCTCCGACTCCACGATCATTCACAACTGCGTTGTGATTTAGAACAGAGAAATCCTGCCGAATTTATTCGTGCAGGATTTTTTGGTTTAAAGCACCCTGACCGCAGGGATGGGCAGTTGTAATTGCAGGACTGAATTTAATGGGTAAGCCGCCACAGGCGAAAGCCCCTCCGACTCCACTTTAATTTAAAACCGCCTTTCTGGTGAGAAAGGTTCCATATTCACCTCGGTTCTTTTTGAGGCTATTATATCACTGACCAATTTACCTGTTACCGGGCCCAGGCTCCATCCTATCATAGCGTGACCCGTGGAAATAATAAGATTATGATATTTACCAGGTCTTCCAATATAGGGCAGACCATCTGGAGACACGGGTCTAAGGCCGGACCGGGCAGCTTTTATCTCCGCTTCGGAAATCTCGACATCTTTATAATATGTGGTGGCAGCTTTGACTATCGCTTTAACCCTTTCGGCCCTGATAATCTCATTCTGTCCGGAAAATTCCATGGTCCCTGCAAATCTGGTAAAGCCGTCCATAGGGGTCACAGCTACCTTTGCTTCACATAAAATAGTAGGTATACTAATTTTATTCTCGTTAAACGCGTCAATACTGTAGCCTTTTCCTCCCTGCAAAACTATTTTAAGATCAAGCTTTCTCGCTAGGGCTGCAGTCCAACTTCCGGCACATAGAATAAATTCATCTGCGGTATAGAAATCCTTTTCAGTTTTAACACCAATCAGCTTCTCCCCTTGTTTTTCGAAATCACATACTTCTTCTTCCAGATTAAATTTGACTCCCTCACCCTTTAGCCACTCATATAAGCTTCTCATGAAAGTATTAGGAGTTGCATGGGAATTATCGATATAGTGTACTGCCCCGGTGACCTTATCTGAAAGAGACGGCTGTAACTCCAGTATTTCCTCACGGTTAAGCAAATCTACTTCCAGACCTTCCGCCTTAATTTTCCTGGCCTTTTCAATTTCTTCCTTAGCAGTCTTATTGGTGCTATAAACCGATAATAGACCTTTCTTTTCGTAATGAATGGGAAAATCCACTTCCCTGATCAATTCCTCAAAGAGGACCTGGCTTTTAGAAAGCAAGTCTTTGAGTATAGGAACTGATTTTGACACTTTTGTAGTGGTTGATGATTTTTTAAACTTCCAGGCCCAATCCAGGAACTCCGTATCCCACCTCGGTTTTATATAAAATGGACTGGACTTATTCCACATCATTTTCAACCCCTTATTGATCATTCCCGGAGAGGCTAAAGAAATGATATGGCTGGGAGCAATGAAACCGGCATTGATATTCGATGCGCCTTTTGTAAGATCCTCTTTTTCTATAACAGTAACTGAATATCCTTCCTTTAGTAGATAATAAGCGGAACAAAGTCCTATAATTCCTCCACCAATGACGATTACTTTCTTCAAGATCCTTAGATTTTAACTTGTTATAATACCCGCCCAAGGATACAGAACTGTTAGTGAATAATCAACAGCGACCTTAGCATCCATGACGTTCCCTCTATTTTTAATGATTTCAAATCCAACCTGCGTTTTTAGTTCATTGTAAGTTGCAAATGATCACGTTTGATTGGTTTGACTCCGAAAAGAAAATTACTAATTATATTTAAGTAATTAGGTCCTCCACCTTCAGTGAAGAAATAATGACCAATACATTTTTTTACTTCTACTCAGCTGCTGCCAGCATATATTCATTTTTTGGCCTTCCGGAATCTTTCTTGTCAAAACCTGGGAAAAAACCTGCCGGTCTTCCTTCGATACTCTTTATAATCCTTATAACGTTTTGTTAGAAGCTTTTCTTCATAATTTGATTTGATATCGAATAATATATATAACACTATAGTCAGCATTACTCTGTATCCAGAAGAAGTATAGATTGCAAAACCTGTGAGTGCGATCAGAATTCCTGAATAAATGGGATGTCTCACATATTTATATAAACCATTTTTCACCAGCTGTGAATTTTTTCGCGGGGAGGGAAATGGAGATAGGTTCTTATTTAGCTGTAAAATGGCCACCATAAAAATTAAAACTCCGAAGATCGATAGAATGAGAGCCACATTCTTTGCGATAGAAGGAAAACTTAGGTCGAGAATATGCAGATCGAATATATACAGGACAAAAAGAATTGCCTGCAATGCCACTAAAATAAAATCCCTAGACTGCAATCTCATTAAAATACTTTTTACGGATACAGGATTATTTAAGCTTAACTCTAAAATTTCAATTTAAGATTAGATTTCAAATATTCCCTCATTAAACCATATTTAAATTAATAGCTTACCTTAAAAGGTTCAGAATGAGAATAACGTATTTTGATTTAATTATAGAATTGAAATGAAAACTATTGATAACAAAAAACCAGTACTTGTAACAGGAGCAACGGGATATGTGGCCGGATGGCTGGTAAAAAGATTGTTGGAAGACGGACTTACTGTTCATGCAGCCGTAAGGGATCCTGAGAAAGAACATAAAGTTCATCACCTGAATGGGATTGTTAAAAATTCTCCCGGAAGCATCAAATATTTTAAATCAGATCTTCTGGATGAAGGTTCCTATGCAGAAGCCATGCAGGGCTGTGAACTGGTATTTCATACCGCTTCGCCATTTACTTCAGAATTTGATGATCCTCAAAAGGAACTGATAGAACCCGCGGTAAAAGGAACGGCCAATGTTTTGACTCAGGCGAATGAAACACCGGGCGTAAAAAGAGTTGTTTTGACGAGTAGCTGTGCTGCCATCTACACTGATGCTAAGGATGTTCTTGATACACCAAATGGAATTCTAACTGAAGAAATCTGGAACACAACTGCTTCGCTGGATTACCAGCCTTACTCCTACTCTAAGACCCTCGCCGAGAAAAAAGCATGGGAGATCAATAAAGAACAGAATGATTGGGACCTGGTAACGATAAACCCATCACTGGTAATGGGTCCTCCCCTGAATCCGCAGGCCACAACTTCAGAAAGCTTCAATTTATTGAAACAGCTGGGAGACGGAACCTTTAAGCAGGGAGCTCCTAAAATTGGAATAGGCCTGGTGGATGTACGAGATGTGGCGGAAGCCCATTACAAAGCAGGCTTCACTCCTTCAGCCAAGGGACGGTATATCACCTCAGCTCACAACACCAATTTTGTGGAACTAGGAGAAGCCCTGGAACCTAAATATGGCGATTCCTATCCCGTTCCAACCAAAGCCCTACCTAAATGGCTGTTGCTTTTGATCGGCCCATTCCTGAATAAAAACCTTTCCAGAAAATTCATTCGAAATAATGTGAATGTGGAGTGGCGAGCTGATAATTCAAAGATCAAAAATGACCTGAATATGAATTTCAGGCCAATGAGTGAAACTATGGAAGATTCCTTCCAGGTGTTGATAGATAATAATATTATCTAGTAATAAATCATCTTTTGAAGTAATAGAAAATCCTGTTCAATGTTTGAACAGGATTTTTTTCTCTTAAATCATTATATCTGGAAATTTACTATTTGAAAACTACTTAGTTAAAATCCCTCATACCTTTCTGCAATAACCTCAGCAAACCTCATCAAATAGCTATACGGACTTTCCTTAAGTATCTTAAAGTCATCTGTATTGAATTGTATGCTAAGGGCAAGATCTAATTCAGGGATATAGATCGCATCAGTAAGATAGCCCGGAAACCAACCACTATGCCCATAGCTGTATCCATATTCTGAAGGCCGAATCTGAACCCCAAGTCCGTACAAATGACCCGTTCCGGTTTTAGCGGGAACACCTTCTCTTATTTCCTTGCGAGTTTTAGGAGATACCCCATAAAAATAATAGAAACCTTTTGCCCAGGTTGCCAAATCCTTAACATTGGAAACAAAACCTCCCCCTGTCCATTCAAACTGCGGATTAAAAACCAGTTTTCCATCCTTCGCAATAGCCCCTTCAAAAGGAAACGGACTAAAGGAACCCGAATACCCCACAGCTAAAGCATCAAAATATCGCCTTATTGAAGGCGCAGTTTTATTAAGTTCATAGGGCCTTATAACCTTATCCTTAACCACCTGATAAAGATCCTTTCCGCTTATTTTCTCGACTATATAACCCAGAAGAAGATAATTAGTATCCGCATAACCCCAATCTTCCCCGGCAGAAAATAAAGGATCCTTGCCCAACACATAAGAAATGTTCTCCAATGGTTCCCACGCCCTGTCAGGATCATTTTTAAGGATTTCCATAAAATCTCCCAAAGTATAATACTCTTCCAGGCCAGAGGTATGATTCATCAGCATACGCATGGTAATACTCGAAGAATTCGGCAATTCCTCAAACCATTCTTCATCTGAAATATATTTCGCAATCCTGTCATCCAGATCAAACAAACCTTCTTCATGAAGCGCCAGAATAGCCGCAATAAAAAGAGTCTTTCCGTTGCTTCCCGAGAGCATTCGATGCTCTGGCCTCATCTTCTGGTGATGAAGACTATCAGCAATTCCTGTTGACAATTTGATAATTTCTTCATTCGGAAAAATAACGGCGAAAGTCGCTCCCGGAAATTTTCTGGTTTGCTGTAAAGAATCCAGTTGCCACTGAATTTCATTTACGATCTGCTCTCTGGAATCAGCAGCCTGAGATTGAACAAGATGAGACATCATGCACAATAAAAGGAATATACTATAATTTAAATATGCTTTCATTGTATGGATTTTAGAAGGAAAACTGCTGAAACAAATTTACCATATCAGAAATCATACAAAACCGATTTTTAAATGAAAGCCAAAAATTTCAGCCTGAAGAAGGAAAATATATAGATGAACAGGCTTCTTTGAGAAACCATTGTAAGGTGCCTTTCAATAATCCGACTTTAGAGAAGCTTCAATAAAACAAATAATTGGATAAAATCCATTAATTTGGATAATTTCCTTTTAAAACTTCCGAAAAACTTTTAATTTGCCGCCATGAAAGATGTCAAGTTCGCAATAACCGATATCGAAACTACGGGCAGTGGAATCAAGGAAAATAAGATCACCGAGATCTGCATCATGGTGGTGCAAAATGGAGAGGTGATTGATGAGTATTCCTCGCTGGTGAATCCCAGTCAGTCAATCCCGTTATATATTGAAAGTCTTACCGGCATCAATGATGAAATGGTTGGTAATGCTCCTCAATTCTATGAGATCGCTGAAGATGTGGATAAAATCACAAAGGATTGCGTGTTCGTGGCTCATAATGTGAATTTCGATTATAACATTATTCGTTCTGAATTTTCAAGCATTGGAAAGGAGTTCAAAAGGAAACGCCTGTGTACAGTGCGACTTACAAAAAAGCTCATTCCCGGCTTGTTTTCGTATAGCCTGGGAAACATATGCACCTCAATCAATATTCCCCATCCGGATCGGCATCGCGCCGGTGGAGATTGTGAAGCAACGGTGACCTTATTCCAGCGCTGCCTTTCCCTGGACCCTGAATATGAAGAGATTACAAAGCTTCTCAATCAGAGAACTGCGGCTTCTTATCTTCCGCCTAATTTCAAAAGATCAGATTTTGAAAAACTGCCAACCTCTACAGGTGTTTATTTCTTTAAGGATAAAGATGGAATACCTCTTTATATTGGAAAGGCTAAGAACATAAAAAACAGGATAAAATCACATTTTCAGGAACGCACCAACCGGAAATATAAACTTATGCAGGCCACTTACAGCATCGATTACGAACTTACCGGAAATGAACTACTTGCTTTGTTGAGGGAATCTGAACTGATCCTGAAATACTATCCGAAATTCAATAAAGCTCAGAAAAAACCAGGAAGGCCATATACCCTTACCTCCTATCACAATCAGAAAGGGATAGAGCAATTCGTTCTGCATAAGAATAGGATCGCACCGGTGAGTTGGATGAAGTTCTATACCCGGGACGAAGCCATAAAATTCATGGAATTCCTCTGCGAAGAATTTGAACTATGTCCAAAATACTGCGGACTGCAAAGCGGTGTTAAATATTGTGATCATTACAAGATCACTTCCTGCAGTGGTGCCTGCCGGAATGAGATCGATACTGAAGAATATAATGACCGTGTCGCTAAGGCCATAGATTACATTGGCCAATTCGATGATTCCTGTCTGTTAGTCGAAAAAGGAAGAACTTCAAAGGAGAAATCCTTTATCTATCTCAACCGGGGCCGATATGCGGGTTATGGTTTTATTGACCATTCATATGAATTCAAACATTCTGAAGAATTCAGGAATTTCCTCATTCCGCAGAAAAATTCCAGTTATGCCGACAGGATCGTGAGCAGATACCTGAACACAAAAAAAGAGCTGGTAAAAATCCCACTAAACGGGAGTGAAACTCCTGCTGAAAATGACACAGAGAAACTCTTTGAAAAAGCTTTCTATTTATAGGAAAGATAAAAAATAAGTCCAGTACAAAATTCTTATTTTTTTGTCCTCTCCTTAACAAAATCCACTAAAAGTGGAAAGCCCGGATAACTCATCAAATGCCCATAACCATCCATTTCGTATAGTTCAATATCATCCTGCCCTACAACTTTCATCATCCGGTAGAAATACGCGTTCTCTTCATAACGGCCCAGCATTTCCTTTTCACGGTCACCTGTAATTAGTAAAATTGGCGGCGTATCCTTCCGCACATAATACAATGGCGCCCATTCATCTATTATGGGTTGTTTTTCCGGAATTCCATTCTCTTTTCTAATGGTAAGATGTGTAATGGTGTGGCCACTAAACGGGATAAGCCCGGCAAAAATCTCAGGGTCCAGGTCATGCTCCGCCAGTAGAGATTTATTCATCACCGTCATTAAAGCCAGATAGCCTCCGGCCGAATGCCCAGAAATAAAGATCTTTTCGGGATCGCCATTATATTTTTCAATATTCCTAACCACCCAGGCAACCGAAGCTGCGGCATCTCTAACACTGGTTTCAGCCTTCACCCTGGGAGACAGCCTGTAGCCCACTCCAACAATGCATAAGCCTTTATTTTTAAGAGCTTCGGGAATCTGTTTAGATCCGGAAGTGAGGCCACCACCATGAAACCAGATGATCACAGGAACTTTTTCTTCAGTCTTTGGATAATAAATATCCACTAGACTCATCTGCTTCTGATAATCGTCTGTATTTTCAGAGTAATACGGAATGTCCCCTTTAAGTGCATATTCAACATCCTGACTAAACATGAAGGATGTAATAAAAAATAGGAAAAAGAGGCTAAGTTTTGTTTTCATAACAATCTGTTTTATGGAGCTTAAAATAAACAATTATTTAAACCTTCGATTACAGAAGTGAAATGATATACCCGGAAATATCTTTGGTCTATGTCAAAGATTTTTGCAACAAAGCTATTTCTTCAGCGTCTATTGTATAAACTAAAAATTTTACTGAAAGCCTTATGCTTCAGAAATAATTCATCAATCAAAAAACGAAAATCATGAAAAATCTATTCAGCTTCCTATTCTTACTAATGAGTTTTAGCATCTATGCTCAAAAAGAAATAACCAAAGAGGTAAAGTATGAAAACCAGTCAGTAAAGGTAGAATTTCCCTTCGCCTCAGACATTCAGATAAAGACCTGGGATAAATCAACGATCAGGGTTGAAGCGAAAATAGAAACCGAAGAAGAAAAATACACCGAAATGTTTGCCCTTCAGATTAACAGTGATGATTCTTCCATTAATATAGAATCTAATTCAAAGGACATGTTTGAGGCTTACCATGAAGAAAAGAAAGGTTCCGCGAAAAAAATTCATGGCATGTTAGATCACGAATTCAATTATGTGCTGTACATCCCTAAAAATGTGAAATTGAAATTAAACAGTATCACCGCTAAAGTTTTTTCTGACTTTCTGCAGGGGGATATTGAAGTTGAAGTTGTAAGTGGAGATATAGTGATCAAGGAACATAAAGGCAACTTGCAATTGAATAGCGTTGCAGGAAAGATAAATGTAGCCTGTAAAAATGCTTCCTTAAATGCTAAGACGCTTACCGGCGAAATTCATACCAGCGAAAAGCTTAAGCTAGAAAGGAAAAATAATTTTATTGGACACGAGGTAACTTTACAACCTGCCAATGCCGAAAATACTTTAAATCTTACCACCGTTAGTGGAGATATTTATCTGAATTAAGGTTGTTGGTTAAAGAAAGATAATTTGAGGCCCCTGAGATTATGGGGCCTTTTTGTTTAATTTAATATTTCTCAACGGAATTCTGTATAAGCCTCTCAGGAAACAAACCTAAAACCGTGAAAATCAAATTTTTAAAGTATATTGTTATATGCATTTCTTGGGTTCTAATCTTATAAATCATTCTCTATGGCGATTGCAACTAAAATTGAATGGAGAACTGTTTTTTCTCTTCGATCACTTGCATTCACCTTTATAGGTGTTTCCCTTGCCGTAATAGGTTTGCAGGGCTTTATGGTTCCAAATAATTTCCTGGATGGTGGGGTTACGGGACTCTCAATACTCATGAGCAGTTATGCAAAATTTCACATCAGCATATGGTTGCTTATTTTTAATATCCCTTTTCTAATAATAGGCTATCATAAGATCAGTAGAACCTTCGGCTTCCAGGCTCTAATCGCCATGCTGTTACTTTCGGCCGGAATGTACTTTATCAATATCCCTGTTTTTACAAATGACAAAGTCCTGATTGCCATTTTTGGAGGCTTTTTTATAGGCCTTGGCATAGGATGCGTGATTAGAGGGGGTGGCGTTATTGATGGTTTTGAAGTTATTGCCCAGTACACTGAACGAAAATCGGCATTTACTTCCGGAGAGATCATTCTTGCCCTTAATACTCTAATGATCATTGGCGCCGGATTAAGGTTCGGGATCGAAACCGGAATGTACTCCATTCTGGTATACTTCACAGCTATGAAGACAGCTGATTATGTAGTGGACGGGTTCGAAGAATACACTGCTTTAAATATTATTTCTAAAGAATCTGAAAAGATCAAATTTGAGATCGTCAATAATTTTGACAAGGCCGTAACCATTTACAAAGGAGAACGGGGCTTTCTCCCTGGCTCCTATGATATAAAGGCTGAGTGTGATATTATTATGACGGTTGTCACAAGACTGGAAATACATAGAATAAAGGTTGCGGTTTCAGCAATAGATCCGGATGCATTTATTTTTGTGAATAGCATTAAAGAAGTAAAAGGGGGAATCGTAAGAAGAAATAAAAAGACTTATGCATAAACCGGTTTTTAAAGATATTTATAAGCGTCTGGAAAATGACCTTCCCTCCTATCTGTTCTATCATGATGCGGCACACACAAAGACTGTAGTTAATCAGGCCAGGTTTATCGCAGAAAAGGAAGGACTTTCTTCTGAAGACATCGGTCTTATAGAAATAGCATCCCTGTTCCATGATACCGGTTTTTTATTTCAGGCTGAAGGACATGAAGAAAAAAGTTGTGAACTGGCATTAAAGGAACTACCACAATACAGTTTTTCGGAAATCCAGATCGAAAAAATATGTGGGATGATAAAGGCTACAAAAATTCCGCAAAAACCAAAGAACACAAACGAAAAAATAGTTGCTGATGCTGATCTTTTCTACCTCGGTACTTCGCGTTATAATTTTTTTAGCGGGAAGCTTTATAAAGAACTGAAATTTCTAAAACCGGAGATCACAGACCGGGAATGGTTCAATATCCAGGTAGATTTTTTAAGATCCCATACTTTTCACACTCCCTTTGCCATTAAAGTACTGGAACCGGTAAAACAGCAGAATTTACAGGAATTACTAAATTCTGATAATTAAATAAAATCTTTATTTTCTTTAATTATAACGTAACATATTTATCAAATTGTAGTCAAATTGATAAATATCAATTCCCTATATTTAAAATCTTTATACAACTAAAACTTTTTATCTAATGACAAACATCAGTTTTAAACCGATGGCATTTGTGCTATCGCTATTACTCATTTCATTTGTTTCCTGTGATGACAAAAAAGACAACAAGCAGGAATCTGATGATACCGCCCTATCAATCGATTACGAAAAGTATGAATTGGATAACGGCTTAAATGTAGTCCTCCATCAGGATAAATCTGATCCCATAGTTTCTGTAGCAATACAGTACGGTGTTGGGTCTAACCGTGAGAAAAAGGGCCGCACGGGGTTTGCCCACCTATTTGAGCATATGCTATTCCAGGAATCTGAGAATGTCCCGCAGGATCAGTTCTTTAAAAAAATTCAGGATGCCGGAGGTACTTTGAATGGTGGTACCTGGCAGGATGGAACCATCTATTATGAAGTGGTTCCCAAAAATGCGCTGGAAATGGTAATGTGGTTGGAGTCCGACAGAATGGGTTATTTAATCAATACCGTTACAGAATCTGCTTTTGCAAATCAGCAGGAAGTTGTTCAGAATGAAAAAAGACAGCGAGTGGACAATAACCCATACGGACATACCAACTGGGTGATCGACAAAAACCTTTATCCAGATGGCCATCCTTATAGCTGGCAGGTAATAGGAGAACTAGAAGACCTTCAGAATGCTACGGTGGAAGATGTGAAAGAGTTCTATGATAAATTCTATGGCCCCAATAATGCAACACTTGTAATTGCCGGAGATTTTGATGAAGAGAAAACAAGGGAAATGATCCAGAAGTATTTTGGTGAGATCAAAAAACGTCAGGAAGTTGAGCCTTTAGAAGTTCAAACCGTTTCTCTTGAAGAGACCAAGCGACTTTATCATGAGGATAATTTTGCCACTGCACCTCAACTCAACATGGTATGGCCCACTGTTGAGCAGTATACTGAAGACGCGTATGCCCTTGACTTTTTAGGAGATATCCTTTCCGATGGAAAAAAAGCTCCTCTTTACAAAGTGCTTGTTGAAGAAAAGAAACTTACCTCGCAGCCTTATGCTTTCAATAGTGCTGATCAGATCGCCGGTAAGTTCAGGATCCTGGTAACCGCCAATGCAGGTGTTGACCTTGACAGCATAGAAGCAGGGATAGAAGAAGCTTTCACCCTTTTTGAAAAAGAAGGTGTTACTGAAAGAGATATCGAGCGTATAAAAGCCGGACAGGAAACCGATTTCTACAACGGAATTAGCAGTGTACTGGGTAAATCTTTCCAATTAGCACAGTACGACGTATTCGCCGGGGATCCCGGTTTCATCTCTCAGGACATTGAGAATATCAAAGCGGTTACCAAGGAAGATGTAATGCGCGTTTATGAGAAATACATAAAAGACAAGCCATTTGTTCTTACCAGTTTTGTTCCTAAAGGCCAAATGGAGCTAATTGCTGAAAATTCAGAAAAAGCTGAAGTGGTTGAAGAGGAGATCACAGAAAATGTTGAAACTGAGATTGTGGAAGCAGACCAGGAGATAAAGAAGACTCCTTCAAGCTTTGACAGGTCAGTACAACCTGAAATGGGAGAATCACCACAGCTTAATATCCCTGAATCATGGTCTGTTAACCTGGATAACGAGATGGAGGTATACGGAATAGAACAAAACGAATTACCTCTTGTTAATTTCAGCCTTGTTATAGAAGGAGGTCATTTATTGGATGATCTTGATAAAAATGGAGTAGCCAATTTAATGTCTGATATCATGATGGAAGGAACTGCCAATAAAACTCCTTCAGAACTGGAAGAGGAAATTGACCTGCTTGGGGCCAATATCTATATGTATACTTCAGATGAAGCCATCGTAATACGTGGAAATACCCTGAAACGTAATTTTGACAAGACCATGGATCTGGTTCAGGAGATCATTCTTGAGCCACGCTGGGATGAAAAAGAATTTGAGAGGATCAAAACCAGTACCATAAATACTATTAAAAGATATGAGGCCGATCCAAACAGGATAGCAAATAAGGTCTATGATAAGATATTATATGGAGAGAACCATCCTTTTGCATATCCAACTCTAGGCACTGAAGAGTCTGTAAAATCTATTACAATAGAAGATCTTAAGAGTTATTATAACAATTATTTTTCACCAAGCGTAAGCCGTTTTCATGTAGTGGGAGATATTTCAAAATCTGAAGCCCTGGATGCCATTTCAGAATTCGAAACCAAATGGGATGCTAAAGATGTTCAGATTCCAGAATTTGAGATCAGCAATGATCGCGAAAAGGCTTCCTTATATTTTGTGGATGTGCCTAATGCAAAACAATCGGTTATCAATATTGGATACATCGCGTTACCACGTACCAGTGAAGATTTCTTCCCTGCCGAAGTGATGAACTATAAATTAGGAGGATCATTCTCGGGGAATGTAAACCTCATTCTTCGTGAAGAAAAAGGCTATACCTATGGAGCAAGATCCGGCTTCAGCGGATCCAAAATCCCTGGGACTTTTACTGCTTCGTCTAGCGTTAGAACAAACACAACCGGAGAATCTGTAGGTATCTTCAAGGATGAGATCGCAAAATATAAAGACGGAATTTCCGAAGAAGATCTTGAATTTACTAAGAACGCACTTATCAAATCGAATGCAAGAAGGTTTGAAACCCAGGGATCATTACTTGGAATGTTACAGGAGATGAGTGCTTATAACCTTGATTCAAAATATATCGAAAAAGAAGAAGATATCATCAGGTCCATGACTCTTGAACAGCATAAAGAGCTTGCTAATAAGCTTCTTGATGAGTCTAAAATGGCCTACCTTGTCGTTGGAGATGCTGCTACCCAGTTCCAGCAATTCAAGGAAATGGACTTCGATGAAGTTATATTGCTTGATAAAAATGGTGAAGAGATAAAACTTTCGGAAGTCAAACCATAATAAATTATTCTTTTGGCAAATAAAAACCCGCTTTCTGAGCGGGTTTTCTATTTTAAATTTTTAGGGACTTGAACTAATCATAAACTCTTGTAAATCCAACTATTAATCCCTTTAATAATTGGTATCTTCCATATTCTCAAAAAAATGTAACTTTAAAATACTGGTTCTCAAAGCGAAAGACGCAGTCATATACCAGTGCTTTCTGTGTAATTAAAACTAGGGTTATTCTGACAAAAATTTTCATTGAAAATATTGACGAACTTCATTCCCCTCCTTATTCATATTATAAGTGGTTGCTATTTTTCTGTTCTATTTTCTTTTTGCAGACAAGTTGTGCACCCAAGCTACAAGATGTTAAGGCTCCCATACAGGATCCACAGGAATTTTCAATTACCGGAACCGATTCTATCCCTGAAAAATGGTGGACTACTTTTAAGAATCCAACTTTAGATAGCATAATAAATCGAACCCTCGAAACCAATCTGCAGCTTGCCGGCGACTGGCAGCAGTTTCGAGCAGCTTTGGCCACAGTGCAGAGAGAAAAATCTTTTTTATGGCCAGATATTGAAGCTTCAGCGAGAACCGCAATAAGCCGGCCTGAGCCGGACTTTGCAGGAGGTGAAAATTTGCAGATTGGGCTATCTGCTTCCTATGAGATAGACCTCTGGGGACGCATCCGTTCGGGAATTGAAGCTGAAAGATTCAGGGCACAAGCATCATATTTTGATTATCAGGCTGCGGCCATGACACTTTCGGCTGAAACAGCCATCACCTGGTTTCAGCTCCTTTCAGCCAGGAAACAACTGGCTTTGATCAATAAACAAATAGAAACTAACGAGGATATCGTAAGGCTTATAAGGGCGCGGTTCACTGGTGGACAAATAAGAGCAGTAGATATTCTGCGACAGGAACAACTACTGGAAAGTACCAAAGATCAACAGATAGTGTACGAAACCAATATTCAGTTACTAAGCAATCAATTATCTGTGCTTATGGGCAGACCACCGCAGAATGATATTAGTATCCCGGCAGACAGTCTGCCACAGTTACCCGAATTACCGCAAACAGGCCTTCCCCTGGAACTTGTTCGGCGAAGGCCAGATGTAAGGCAGGCTTATAATCTTGTTCTGGCAGCAGATAGGGATATGGCCCAGGCGATACGAAATAAATATCCGCGGATTTCATTAAATTTAGAAGGGCAAATGCGCTCCAATAATTATAATTCACTATTTCAGGATTGGGCATATACCCTGGCGGGAAATATAGTAGCACCTCTAATTTACGGTGGAAGATTACGGGCTGAGGTTGACCGCACCCAGGCTATAAAGAACCAGGTATTATACGATTATGGGCAGACTGTTCTGATATCTTTCAGAGAAGTTGAAGATGCTCTAATAAGAGAACACAAACAAAAAGAAAGAATCAAAGTTCTGCAAGCCAGGCTGGATCTCGCAAAAAAGACCAGTGATCAGTTAAGGATCGAATTCCTGAATGGCCTAAGCGATTACCTTGATGTGCTTTTACAACTTGATGAACAGCAACAACTTCAGAGAGATATGATCGAAGCCAGACAAAACTTACTGGAAATACGAATCTCGCTTTACAGGGCTTTGGCGGGTGATTTTGGATATGAACCAACCGAAAGTTCTCAGGTAAATTAACGATACTTAAGTATGAAAACCCGAAAAATATTGATGATCTGCGGAATAATCCTGCTTGCAGCTATAGCAGTTACCCTTCTCATCTTTATGACCGAACCTAAAGCCCAACAGGAAGGAGCCACCAAGCAAATGGCCATGTTGGTGGAAGTAGTGAATGTTGAAAAAGGAGATTTCATTCCTGTAATTCAGGCCACGGGTACCGTTCAGCCAGTTGAAGATGTAATTATTAGCCCGCTGGTAAACGGCCAGGTAGTAAGGCGTGATCCGGCTTTTGTTCCCGGAGGATTTGTTAAAAAAGGAGAAATACTACTCCAGATAGATCCTTCAGATTATCGAAATGCACTGGAACTTAGAAAAAGTGAATTACTCCAGGCAGAAACCGATCTTGAAATGGAGATGGGTAGACAGGAGGTTGCGGAAAAAGATTTGGAACTGGTGGGAAGAGATTCATTGTCCCCAAAACAACGGTCTCTGGTTCTCAGGGAACCACAGTTGAATGCTGTAAAAGCAGACATCAAGGCTGCCAGAGCAGCAGTACAACAGGCGGAAACCAACCTTTACCGAACTACTTTGAGAGCGCCATTTGATGCTCATATTCTTGATCAAAATGTAACTGTTGGATCCCAGGTCGCTCCTGGTGATAACCTTGGACGTCTGGTGGGCACTGAATATTACTGGGTGACACTCACAGTTCCTGTATCGCAACTCAAATGGCTCAATTTCCCTGATTCTGAAAATGAGACCGGTTCTATGGTTAAAATCAGAAATCAAACCGCATGGCCAGAGGATAGTTACAGGCTTGGATATCTCGATAAACAGGTGGGGGCTCTTGATGAACAAACAAGACTGGCTCGAATTCTTATTAAAGTTCCAGATCCGCTTGTTCAGGATACCAAAGAAGATCTGCCTACACTAATGATCGGAACTTTTGTGGAAGCCAATATAGAAGCTAAAGAAATTAAAGATGTGATTAGGATAAACAGAAACCATATAAGAAACAATCAAACGGTTTGGGTCATGGACCAGGATGAGCTTTCCATAAGGAAAGTTGAAATAATCCTGACAGATTCAGATTATGCCTATATAGGAAAAGGACTGGAAGACGGTGAAAAGATTGTCACCACCAATTTGAGCACCGTGACCGAAGGAATCAAGCTGAGAACCCAGTCCAGTGATTCCAATTCCAATCCGGGTAGTGCAACTAAAGCTGGTGAAGAATAGAGCATGGAAAGATCCGAGAACAAAGAACCGAGAAAAGAAGGTGCCATTGCCTATATGGCCAGGAATTCCATTGCCGCTAACCTTCTGATGATAATCCTTATTGGAGGAGGGATTTGGACAATGTTCAAGATACAAAAAGAGGTTTTTCCGCAATTTCAACTGGATTATGTAAACGTGAATGTGGTATATCCCGGTGCTGCCCCGGCTGAAGTTGAGCAGGGTATTTTACTTCCAGTTGAAGAAGCTGTTCGCGGAGTCCAGGGAATCAAGGAAATTGTATCAACAGCTCGTGAAGGATCTGGAGAGGTAGTAATTGAACTGGTAGCCGGCACTAACAGGATGAAAGCCTTTCAGGAGATAGATCAGGCCGTAAGCCGAATACGCACCTTCCCGGATGATATTGAACAACCGCAGGTTAGTCTTCAATCCAGACAACAGGAAGTGATGGAAATTGGCCTCTATGGAAGTGCTGATATCTGGACCTTGCGAAAACTTGCGGAAAGATTAAGGAATCGTCTTTTAAGCAATCCTGAAATTACCCAGGTTGAAATAGGAAATGTACCAGATTATGTCACCCATGTAGAAATATCCAGACATAATTTGAGACAGTATAATCTGACTTTGGGACAGGTAGCCAATATTATTGCACAGTCGAGTGAAGATGTCCCCGCAGGTGCAGTAGAGACTGAATCTGGCGAGATTCTGCTCAGGATGCAGGAACGAAAGCAATGGGCTGAAGAATTCGGTAAAATTACTGTGGTCTCTTCCCCTTCGGGAGCGAAAGTAACTCTGGCCGATATTGCAAAGATCACCGATGGGTTCGAAGAAACAGGATTCCATGGTCAATTCAACCAAACCCCTTCTGTAGAACTGAATATTTTCAGGGTGGGCGATCAGTCACCCCTGGAGATCGCTGAGACTGTTCAGCAAATACTTGACGATTTTCAACTTCCGCCCGGAGCTAAATATCGAATAGACAGTAACAGTGCTGAAGATTACAAAGAACGCTTATCTCTTTTAACCGAAAATGGAATTTTGGCAATTGTAATCGTTCTAATAATACTAACGCTTTTTCTTGAATATCGTCTTGCATTCTGGGTAATGATGGGTATGGCCATTTCCTTTATTGGAGGTATGATTTTACTACCCGTGATTGGTGTAAGCATAAATATGATCTCAATGTTCGGATTCCTGGTGGTACTGGGAATTGTGGTAGACGATGCTATTGTGGTAGGGGAAAATATTTACGAATACCGCCAGAAAGGAATGAGCTATCTTCAAGCGGCCATTCAAGGCACAAGAGATGTTTCAAAGCCTGTGATTTTTAGTATTGTCACCACGATAATTGCCTTCGTACCATTGCTATTCATGCCAGGTGAAACAGGAAAGTTCTGGTGGCCACTGCCGGTGGTAGTGATTTTAATTTTAGCAGTATCACTTCTTGAAGCATTATTTATTCTGCCTTCACATCTGGCTCATTTAAAAGAAAAGAAAAGTACAGGATGGGTGGCAAAACTGGAAAGATGGCAGGAAAAATTTGCTACTAAATTTAATAGTATAATTCAAAATCAATATCGACCGTTACTTGATAAGTGCCTAAAATACCGGTATATAACCCTGAGTGCAGCCGTAGCATTACTTTTGATTGTTGGAGGCTACGGCTATAGTGATCATATGGGAATGATTATGATGCCCGAAGTTGCTGCCGATGAAATTGAAGCAGGAGTAAGATTACCTGTGGGCACTACCCCGCTACAAGCCGCAAAAGTAGCAGAGGATATTACCCAGTCTACCCGGGAAATGTTTGAAAAGCATAAACTATATGAAGTAGCTGAAGGCATTAAAACAAACGTTAGAGGTCAGAATTTTATTGATGTTGAAATAGTAATGCTCCCACCGGATGAAAGAGATATGTCTGCCAGGGAACTTATTGCCCTTTGGCGGGATAACATTGGCGAAATTGAAGGGGTTGATCAGATAACTTTTGAAGCAGAGAGGGGCCCTGGAGGATATCAGCAGGATATAAGCGTAGATTTAAGCCATTCGGATATTGATGTGCTTGAAAAAGCCAGTAACGCCTTCCTGAAAAGAATGGAAAAGTTTGAAAACACAAGGGATATAAGTGATAATTACAATAAAGGAAAATTACAATTTGACTTCAAGCTGCTTCCCGAAGGCCGTAATCTAGGTTTTACCTCTTCCCAGGTAGGCCAGCAGGTAAGGGATGCTTTTTTCGGCGCACTGGCTCTTAGACAGTTACGTGGAACTGAAGAAATAGAAGTTAGAGTAAAATTACCGCTAGAGGAAAGAAGAGATATCCAAAACCTGGAAAACTTCCTTATTCGAAATCAAAACGGAGTGGAGGTACCCTTAATGGATGTTGTAAAAGTTGAACAGAGAGAAGCTTTTACCAGTATTAACCGAAGAGACGGACGCAGAGTGGTAAATGTGGGAATGGATGTTGAACCGGCCAATGCTGTTACCCGGGTGCTCGAATCTATACAAACTGAGGTTCTGCCACAGCTAAGGGCCGATTTCCCCGGTATTACTTGGACCTTTGAAGGAAGCCAGGCCGATATGCGAGAGTCTACTGCGGTACTATGGAGTGGATTTTCGATGGCTATGCTTTTAATCTATGCTCTTCTTGCCATTGCCTTTAACAGTTATACCCAACCTTTAATAGTTATGATTGCAATTCCTTTCGGAATTGTGGGCGCTGTGATAGGGCATATTTTACTGGGCTACGATCTTTCACTGGTAAGCTTAATGGGTGTTATAGCTCTATCTGGAGTAGTTGTAAATGATTCACTCATCATGATAGATTACGCAAATAAATTAAGTAAGAGCACATCGGTCTATGATGCTATTCATGAAGCCGGCTTAAGGCGTTTCCGGCCTATCCTTCTTACCACTTTAACTACCTTTGGAGGGTTAACTCCAATCATTCTGGAAAATTCGAGCCAGGCCTATTACTTAATCCCAATGGCAATTTCTTTAGGATTCGGAATAGTATTCGCCACATCCATTATTCTGGTGATTGTTCCCTGTCTCTATCTTATTTTAGAAGATATAAAGTCCATAGAATACAGGAAAGTCATAAGGAAACTCAATGCGTGAAAGTTTGAAGCCGGTAGTATTTTTGGGTGATCTCCGAGGCTTAACCATAAATAGGAATATTGAAAAAATAGCTATAACTTTAAAATTCAAAGTTTTGGTTATAGAGTAAGCTTAAAGCATAGGCATATTTTCAACTTATTCTTTAACTAACCAACAAAAAAGGGATGATTTTATTCATCCCTTTTGTTATTTATTGAATTTCGAAAGGCTTTTAAAAGTAACAGCCTCCTTTTCTTCTGCCTGGATTAGCAGAACTATCAAATATTTTAAAACTCAAACTGATTAAAAATTGATTTAATCTGGTATCATCAAAAGTAGCACGATTAATTCCATAATCGCTATTGACTATATCTATCTCCATAGGTTCTTCCGAAGCAAGTGTCCGGTCGTAACGCAGATCTATTTCAAACCTGCCAAAACTCGCTTTTATCCCTGCCTGAGCGGCTAAAGGGGTATTTTGAGCAACAATTACCTGGTTTGGAGGCTCGGTTCCTTCTAATGAAGAGTCCAGAACATTCTGATACGCCGGCCCTGCATAGATATCTATAGGACCCCAAACATTGTATCCAAATAAAAGAGGAACACTTATTTTGTCAACTGCATATATAGAAGGTGCTGTAGGGAACTGAAACTCGGTTTCCATAGAGCTATAAATAAATTCAGGCCTGAGAAGAAACTTCCCAAATCTTACTTCAAAAAAAGCGCCACCGTGAAACCCGAATTTGGAATCAGCTTCAACGGTACCATCATAATAGAGTCCGTTAGAACTATTCCCGGTGATCTGACCTCCCATAACATAATTCACTCCTCCTTTAATTCCGAAACTAAATTCCTGAGCATTGGCAAAGGAAAAGCAAAAGAACCCAAGTACAAGTAGATAAAGTGCTTTATTCATAATCATAATGTAAATCGCGGACAATTGGGGTTAAATATATCAATTTAAAAAACCAATCAAATAGTTCGGCATATGTTTTTAACGTAAAAATTTTAATTTGAGTATATCAAAATAAAAAAGCACCAGAAATTGGTGCTTTTCAAGATCTATTATATTTAAATTTTAGTGTACAATAATAGGATCAGCATCACCATCTGGATCTCCATTTACGGTTCCATCGGTTCCTGCATTTCCAAGTAAAAGAATTCCCGCAGCATGTGGTGATGCCATGGATGTTCCACTAATAGTGTTATAACCTCCATTTTTCCATGAAGACTTTATAGCCACACCAGGGGCAGCATAATCTACCGGTGGATTGCCATAATTAGAAAAAGAAGCCCATGTATCGGTATCATCCATTGCAGAAATAGTTACAATGTTAGATCCATTGGCTCGCGCCGGAGAATGATTATTTGCATCATCGCTTTCATTCCCTGCAGCCAGGGCAAATTTGATTCCATTTTGAGAGGCGGCCACTACCGCATCATCCAGGGCCTGAGAAACCGGTCCGCCAAGAGACATATTGGCTACATCTCCATTAGAACCATTTGCTCCAACATGGTCAACACCAGCTATAACTCCAGAATAAGAACCGCTTCCTCTGCTGTCTAATACTTTCACAGGAATTACAGTAGCTCCAGCAGCAACACCAATAACTCCTACGCCATTATCTATTGCAGCAATGGTTCCAGAAACATGAGTTCCATGACCATGACCATCATCAAGGGATTTCCCATCTTTACCAGTTGTAAATGCATTAAACCCACGGGATGCATCTACATTAAGGTCTTCATGATCCAAATCGATACCGGTATCGATTACCCAGGCTACATTTGAACCAGAATAAGTTACACCACCGTTAACTCTCGTAATTCCGTAAGGCGTTTCCTGACCTTCGGAACCACCGCCGCCACCACCAGTACATGGATTAGTTGGGGTTCCACAAGGAGGCGCAAGTACTACAATACGGTCTTCTTCCAAATAGGCTACACCATCACTCTTACGAAGATTTTCTGCGTCATCATGGCTTAATTTTAAAGTAGCACCATTAATGGTTTTACTGTAAACGTTTAAAATTTCACCTTTAACGCCTGCATCTGTCATTAATTTTAGAGCTTTGGCTTTTACTCTATCCTGAGATTTCTGATAATTCTCGGAAGCTTTTCCCTCGTCAGTCTTATTAAATACGACTATATACTGCCCCGGAATAACCTGAGAGTCAGACGGAGCTACCATTTGAGATTCTCCTTCTTCCAAAGGTGTTGTTGAATCCTGATTACAGGAAAATAAAAATGCTGCAGCAAAAATAGCAGCACCTAAGATTTTGAGTGTTTTTAACTTCATTTATTTAAGTTTTAGGTTAAAAAAAGGTTAATAGATCGCTTAAAACTAAGATTTGTTAGTCAGAATGCAAATTTTTTTAACTTAAAACTTAAGCAAGGTAATATAAAACCCACACTGATAAATGTGGGCTTAAGTTTTTAGAGTACAATTACTTGTCTTTTAAAAGCTCCAATTAATCTGTCGTTTTATCTCCTTCCCATTCTGAGAAGCCGCCTAATAAATTATAGGTTTCACTAAATCCCATTTGATCTAACAAAGTGCATGCCTGTGAGCTTCTCTTGCCAGATCTACAATAGATATAATAATGTTTAGATTTATCAAGTTTTTCCACTTCATTAATAAATCCCTGTCCCTTATAAATATCAATGTTTTTGGCATTTGGGATATAACCTTCGTCGACCTCCTCTTCCGTTCGCACATCCAGAATCACGGCATCCTTATCATTTTTTAGCTTTTCCTGCCATTCTTCCTGAGTTAATTCTTTCATAGTAGTAACATTAAATTTTATTGGTTATGTAAAGATAGCCTAATTTTTTTTCTGAGGAAGACACAAAGTCCAGTCATCAAATTTTAACAGAAAATTAAAATTCGGTATTAAAAAAGCTTTTATATTTGTATGTACAAATGTTGTAGATACAAATGAAAATTGAAGAGCTGCTCAAGACGAAAGATAAGATGCCCGAATCCAGGAAACTGGTTTTGAACATCATAGTCACGGCCAATTATATTACCGAGAAAATTGCCGAAGCATTAAAACCTTTCGGAGTAAGCAATCAGCAATTCAATGTTCTGAGGATTCTGCGGGGACAAAAAGGAAAACCCGCAAACCTCTCCACCATTCAGGAAAGAATGGTTAGCAAAATGAGTAATACAACAAGGCTGGTTGACAAACTCGTAGACAAGAATTATTGTGAAAGGATTGTTTGTCCTTCCAACCGCCGTAAAGTTGAGATAAGGATAACCGAGGGCGGTCTGGAATTACTTCACAAGATAGATCCGGTTATCGATGAAGTAGAAAATGATATTGCTAAGAAAATAAATGAAAAGGAAATTTTATCACTAAACACAAATTTGAATGAACTTAGAAGTTAAGACCGAAAATTATATCGAAAATCTTTACTGGCGCTATGCCACTAAAAAATTCGATAAAGAAAGAGAACTTAGTGAAGAGGACCTGGAGAAGTTGCTGGAAAGCGTAAGGCTTTCAGCTTCTTCCTACGGGTTGCAACCCTATGAGATCTTTGTGATCAAAGATTCAGAAACTAAGAAAAAGCTCAAAGAAGCTGCCTGGAATCAGCCGCAGCTAACCGATTCATCTCTCGTTTTTGTATTCGCAAATTTCAGAAAAATTGAAGAGTCTCATATAGATGACTATCTAAATAATATAGCTGAAACCAGGAAAACAACAAGAGAAAATCTGGAGGGCATGGAGGATATGCTTAAAAATACTATTCTATCCTTCTCTGAAGAGGAACAAAGGATTTGGGGTGCCAAGCAAACCTACCTTGCCCTGGGAAATCTTCTTTCTGCCGCTGCAGAATTCAGAATAGACACATGTCCTATGGAAGGTTTCGATAATAATAAATTTGATGAAATCTTAGATTTAAAAAACAAAAATCTTACTTCCTCGGTAATTGCAACTGTAGGTTATCGAAGTGAAGAGGATAATGTTCAATACCTTGAAAAGGTAAGAAAAAGTAAATCAGAATTATATACAATTTTATAAATACTAAAAATTGAAAACTATGAAAAACAGATTTTTAAAAGGTGGAATAGCCACAGTAATTGTTCTAACAACATTAGCGTTTACGAACACAAAGAAAGAAGTAGATGTCGAATCAAGTGAGGTAACCTGGAGAGGCGAAAAAGTAACAGGTTCACATCATGGAACTATCGAACTTGAAAGTGGATATTTAATGATGGAAGACGAAAAGATCGTTGGTGGCGAATTTGTAATGGATATGAGCACTATTACCGTAACCGATCTTTCCGGAGAAAACAAAGGTAAACTTGAAGGTCACCTAAAGTCTGATGACTTCTTTGGGGTGAAAAATCACCCAACCTCAAAACTTGTGATCACTAGTGCAGCTTCCAAAGGGAACGGAGTTTATGGAATCGTGGGAAACCTTACCATAAAGAACGAGACTCACCCTATCACTTTCGATCTAAAAATGAATGAAGATTCAGCTTCAACCGAATTAACTATCGATCGTTCAAAATATAACGTGAGATATGGTTCTGGTAGTTTCTTCGATAATTTAGGAGACAAGACCATATATGATAATTTTGAGCTGGACGTAAACCTGAAATTCTAAAAATAAATCTCCCGGAATTTTATTTCCGGGATTTTTATTTGAAAAATGTTTGATTAGAATTATTTCGTTTCTATATTTGAAGCAATGTTTATAATGAAAGGACATAACTGGTGGTGGAATAACTTACGTCGAAATTCGTGAGCTAAAACGCCATTCATTTATATAAAATATAAGGCTTGTCTCACGACAAGCCTTTTTTTATTGCTTAAAATCAACAATCAATGTTCGAATTAAATACCAAATACAAGAAAATCCTGGCCGATACGATTACTCCGGTGAGTATTTATCTCAAATTGAGGGACAAATATCCTAACAGCCTACTACTGGAAAGTAGCGACTATCACGCTAGCGATAATAGTTTCTCTTATATATGCTGTAATCCTATAGCTTCATTTAAACTGGAAAATGACAGGATAACTGAAACTTTTCCGGATGGAAGTAATCAAACCAAACAACTGGACGATTCAGTTTCGGTTCCTGAAGCGATTCAGAAATTCTCTCAGCGGTTCAAGGCAGATTCTTCAGAATTCAAGTTTATCAATAATGGGCTTTTCGGGTATATCGCTTATGACTCTGTAAGGTATTTTGAGAATGTGGAAGTGAAGCGCAAAGAGAACGACCTCCAAATCCCAGATATTTATTACGCTGTTTACCAGAACATCATCGCCATCAATCACTTTAAGAACGAGGCCTATATTTTTGATCACAGTTATGATTCTGAAAATAAAATAGAAGAAATCGAGCAATTACTAAAGGTTAAGAATTTTGCGTCCTATAATTTCAGCAGATCACAAACACCGGAATCCAATCTCACCGATGACGAATATAAAGCTGTTGTAGAGACCGCCAAGGAACATTGTCACCGGGGAGATGTTTTTCAATTAGTGCTTTCCAGGAGATTTTCCCAGAAGTTCAAGGGAGACGAATTTAATGTATACAGGGCTTTACGAAATGTGAACCCCTCCCCTTACCTGTTCTATTTTGACTATGGGAACTTCAAGATCTTTGGAAGTTCTCCCGAAGCACAGCTAGTGGTTAATAAAGGAAGGGCTGAAATTCATCCTATCGCCGGAACTTTTAAGCGAACCGGGAATGATGAAAAGGATGCCGAAATAGCAAAAGAACTTGCTGCCGACCAAAAAGAGAATTCCGAACATGTGATGCTGGTAGATTTAGCAAGAAATGATCTGAGCCGAAATGGAAGTGATGTAAAGGTTGAAACTTACCGGGAAATTCAATTCTTTTCACATGTGATCCACCTTGTAAGCAAAGTGACGGGGAAAAAAGATCCTGAAGTTCCAACTCCTCAGATAGTAGCCGATACCTTCCCGGCTGGAACTCTGAGTGGGGCACCAAAACCTATGGCTCTAAAACTTATTGAGAAACTGGAAAATGTAAACCGTAGTGCATATGGCGGTGCTATTGGTTTTATGGATTTTGAAGGGAATTTTAACCATGCCATCATAATCAGGTCTTTTGTAAGTAAGAACCACGAATTACATTACCAGGCCGGAGCCGGAATAGTTTCAGAATCTAAACCCGAAAACGAATTACAGGAAGTTTATAACAAACTTGGCGCTTTAACCAAAGCCCTTGAAATCGCTGAAGAAATATAGTTCTCCCCAAACCCCTCTAAAGAAGGGCTTTGACTGGGTTATTAAAAAGAAAAAAATGAATAAAGATCAAATCATAAAAGGAAAGAAAATTCTGGTAATAGATAATTACGATTCTTTCGTGTACAACCTGGTTCATTACCTAGAGGAGTTGGATTGCCAGGTAGTAGTTAAAAGGAACGACAAGCTGGATCTGGAAGAAGCTGAAGATTATGAGAAGATATTATTATCTCCCGGCCCGGGAATCCCGGATGAAGCAGGATTGCTCAAACCAATAATTGAAAAATATGCCGCTACAAAAAGCATTCTTGGTGTTTGCCTGGGGATGCAGGCAATTGGTGAAGTCTTCGGTGGGACCCTGAATAATCTTGATGATGTGTACCACGGGGTAGCCACTAAAATTGAGCTTTTTGTGGACGATGAATATATTTTTGAAGGTCTCGAAAAGGAGCTCCAGGTTGGGCGTTATCATTCCTGGGTAGTAGATAAGAATTTACCTGATTCCCTTCAGGCTACCAGTTATGACAAAAAAGGCGAGATCATGTCTTTAAGACACAAGGAATTTGATGTTCGCGGAGTACAGTTTCATCCTGAATCGGTTCTAACTCCAGATGGGAAGAAGATGATAAAAAACTGGGTAGACCACAACCCTGAAGGAAAACAAGAAAAAACAGAAGCCAAACCTCAGTACGAAATTTAGGAAATGAAAGAATTATTAAACAGGCTAATAAGCCACGAGACCATTACCAGCGAAGAGGCCAAACAGGTTATCTTCAATATTTCTGAAGGTAAGTACAATGAAACCCAGATCGCAGCTTTTCTTACGGTCTATATGATGCGAAGTATTACCATTGAAGAGCTTGAAGGGTTTCGCGACGCACTTCTTGAATTATGTATCAAGGTTGATCTTTCAGCTTATGAAGCGGTAGACCTTTGCGGAACCGGTGGCGACGGGAAAGATACTTTCAATATTTCCACTACCTCATCATTTGTAACTGCGGGAGCCGGAGTTAAAGTGGCTAAACATGGAAACTACGGAGTTTCGTCGGTAAGCGGAAGTTCTAATGTGATGGAATTTCTCGGAATAATATTCAGCAACGATGCCGGTTTTTTAGAAAAATGCATAGATCAGGCTAATATCTGCATTCTGCATGCACCTTTATTTCACCCCGCGATGAAAAACGTTGCCCCGGTTAGAAAAAGCCTGGCGGTAAAGACTTTTTTCAACATGCTCGGGCCTATGGTGAATCCGGCTTTTCCTAAGAATCAGCTGGTAGGTGTTTTCAGCCTTGAACTGGCCCGGATGTATGCCTATCTTTATCAGAATACCGATAAGAATTATACAATTTTACATGCTTTGGATGGCTATGATGAGATTTCTTTAACGGGTGAAACTAAAAGCATCAGCAACAATTCTGAAAGAATCCTGAAAGCTTCAGATTTTGGAGTTTCAGAATTGAAACAATCTGAAATTGCAGGTGGCGGTTCTATAGAAAGTTCCGCTGAGATCCTAACCAATATCTTACAGGGCAAAGGAACCGAAGCTCAAAATAACGTGGTGTGTGCTAATGCGGGAATGGCGATTGCTACTTCAAGAAATTTGAATCCGCAGGATGGCTTTGCAGCCGCTAAGGAATCTCTTGAGTCAGGAAAAGCTTTTGAAAGTTTTAAAAAATTGCAGGAATTAAGTCAAAATTGAATTAGATGAATATTCTCGATAAGATTATTGCAGATAAGTTTAAGGAAGTTGAATTAAAGAAAGCGCTGATCCCGGTTTCTCAATTGGAAAAGTCTGTTCTGTTTGAAAGAAAATGCGTTTCTCTGGCAGAAAATTTAAAGATTGGTTCGGGTATCATTGCCGAGCATAAAAGAAGATCTCCTTCAAAATCGGTTATCAATCAAAGTCTGAATGTTCAGGATGTGTCCTCAGGATATGAAAATGCGGGTGCTTCGGGAATTTCAGTTTTAACCGACGGAAAATATTTTGGAGGTTCTCTGGAAGACCTTTTGTACGCCCGGGCTTCTGTAAATATCCCTATCCTCAGGAAGGAATTCATGATCGATGAATACCAGGTCCTGGAGGCCAAAGCCCATGGAGCCGATGCCATCCTACTAATCGCCGCGGTTTTAACTGAAAAACAAATGACTTATCTTGCAGATTCAGCAAAGAAACTTGGTATGGACGTGCTTCTTGAAATTCACAATGAAGAAGAATTACAGAAATCCCTGAAGGTAAATGCCGATATGATTGGAGTGAATAACCGCAACCTGAAAACTTTCGAGGTAGATATTGCCAACTCCAAAAAACTATCAGCTCTTATTCCGGATGAATTCGTAAAAGTATCCGAAAGCGGGATAAGCAATACAGTGGCAATAGCTGATCTTAAAAATTATGGATTCAAAGGATTTTTGATCGGTGAAAACTTTATGAAAACAGATGATCCCGGAGCTGCAGCCACCAAATTTATTAAACAACTAAAATCGATCGCATAAAATGAACCAGGAAAACATGGAAGAAAAAAACCTGATCACGCCGGCATCGGGGCAAAGTTCAGGTTTAAGTCTTAAGGTTTGCGGGATGAAACAGCCCGGGAATATGATACAGGTCGCCGAACTGCAGCCTGATTATATGGGATTCATTTTTTATGACAAATCTCCACGTTACTTTGATGGTGAACTTCCCGAAATTCCTGCCGAGATCAAAAAAACAGGGGTTTTCGTAAATGCTGGCCTGGATGATATCCTTCAAAAAGTTTCAAAATACAATCTAAATGCTGTTCAGCTTCATGGCGATGAAACTGCAGGATTCTGTAAATATCTGAAGAGCGAACTCCAAAAATTAGGAAATACTCCTGAGCTGATCAAAGTGTTTTCGGTTGGGGAAAGCTTGGATTTTCAGGTAATAAAAGCTTATGAAGGGATCGTGGATTATTTTCTGTTTGACACCAAAACCGAGCTAAGGGGAGGTTCAGGAAAAGATTTTAACTGGCAGATACTCAAAGAGTATCCTTCCAACACCCCCTTCTTCTTAAGCGGCGGGATTGGCCCGGAACACGGAAGTGCTATTTCAGAACTAAAAGACCACTTTTTAAGAATAGGAAAACCGGCCTTACTCTATGCGGTTGATGTGAACAGTAAATTTGAACTCAAGCCGGGATTAAAAAAATTAAAGGAATTGAAAGATTTCAAAACTCAGATAAATTTATAGAATGAGCTATCAGGTTGATGAAAAAGGATATTACGGAGAATTTGGAGGGGCCTATATTCCTGAAATGTTATATCCGAATGTTGAGGAATTGCGTTCGCGCTACCTTGATATAATGAAAGAAGAGAGCTTTCAAAAGGAATTCAAGGATCTTCTAAAAGATTATGTGGGGCGCCCTACTCCCCTTTATTACGCAAAAAGATTCAGTGAAAAATATGGTACAAAGGTTTACCTGAAACGTGAAGATCTTTGTCATACCGGTGCTCACAAAGTGAACAATACTATCGGACAAATCCTGATGGCACAAAAACTTGGTAAAAATCGAATTATCGCTGAAACCGGTGCTGGCCAGCATGGTGTGGCTACCGCTACAGTTTGTGCATTAATGGGAATGGAATGTATCGTGTATATGGGTGAAATAGATATTGACAGGCAGGCACCGAATGTCGCCCGTATGAAAATGCTGGGTGCAAAAGTAGTTCCTGCTAAATCAGGAAGCCGAACATTGAAAGATGCGACCAACGAAGCGATTCGTGACTGGATCAATAATCCGGTTGATACCCATTATATCATTGGTTCGGTTGTTGGACCTCATCCATACCCTGATATGGTCGCCAGATTCCAGGCTGTTATCTCAGAGGAGATCAAGGTCCAGTTGAAAGAAAAAGAAAACAGGGAAGATCCTGATTATGTGGTGGCTTGTGTTGGAGGAGGCAGTAACGCGGCGGGCGCCTATTATCATTATCTGGATAATCCGAATGTCGGAATTATTGCTGTTGAAGCTGCCGGAAAGGGAGTTGATTCAGGTGAAAGCGCGGCCACCTCAGCGCTGGGAAAAGCGGGTATCATCCACGGTAGCAAGACTTTGTTGATGCAAACCGGCGACGGACAGATCACCGAGCCATACTCAATTTCGGCCGGGCTGGATTATCCCGGCGTAGGTCCCATGCATGCGAATCTTTTTACCAGCGAAAGAGGGGAATTCATTAGTATTACCGACGAAGCCGCGATGAAAGCAGGACTGGAACTAGCGAAACTGGAAGGGATCATTCCAGCTATAGAAACTTCTCATGCACTGGCCATCTTTGAAGACCGGAAGTTCAAAAAAGATGATATCGTAGTGGTAAATCTTTCGGGGCGTGGGGATAAGGATCTCAATACTTATATCGAATATTTTAATTTGTAAGACACGTCACGCTGAACTCGTTTCAGCGTCTCTTAAGATTCTGAAACTCCCGAGATTTCGGGACAGAATGACGGAAAAAGATTGCTTCGGGCTTTGCCCTTGCAAAGACAGAAAAAATAGAAAATGAACAGAATCAAAGAAAAACTCAAGGCAGACCATAAACTGCTTTCTATATATTTCACAGCAGGTTTCCCGAATATCGATGATACTGAAAAGATCATCACAGACCTGGAAAAAAGCGGGGTGGATTTTATTGAAATCGGTCTCCCGTTCAGTGATCCATTAGCAGATGGACCAACCATCCAGGAAAGTTCTACCAAAGCCCTGAAAAATGGAATGACCACCACAAAACTTTTCGAGCAGCTTGATGGCATCAGGGAAAAGGTTCAAATCCCCCTGATCATTATGGGGTATTTCAATCCGATTCTACAATATGGCGTGGAGGAATTCTGTAAGAAATGTCAGGAAACAGGCATTGATGGGTTGATCATTCCAGATTTGCCAGTAGATGTTTATAATGAAAAATACCGTGAATTATTCGAAAAATATGATCTTATAAATGTTTTCCTTATTACCCCGCAGACTCCAGATGAGCGTATAAAATTCATTGATTCGGTCTCTGATGGATTCATTTATATGGTAAGTAGTGCAAGTGTGACTGGTTCTACCAGTGGATTTGGCGAAGAAACCAGGAAATACTTTAAAAGAATTGATAATCTGGAATTAAAAAATCCACAGGTAGTAGGTTTTGGAATAAAGGATAAAGAAACCTTTGACCAGGCTACCGAATTTGCGAAGGGAGCAATTATTGGAAGTGCATTTATAAAATATGTGGATAAGAATGGGATTGCAGACATCTCCTCCTTTGTACAAAATGTTAAAGCTTTAACCTAATTGTAACAGGCCCTTAGCAGCTTTTTTCTCCTTTTCTCCTTATTTTAGAGTAAACCATTAAAATTTTGACATTATGGGAGGACCAATTGAAGATAAGCACAAAGGAAAGAAAGATAGAAAAAGAAGCGAAAATGATCCTCTAAGCGGAGGCATTGGAGATCGTGATAAAAAGACCAATAAAGTCGATTTCGACGATGAAACTATAAGAGATCAAAAAAATAAGGAGTAACTTATGGGAAAAGGTGATAAAAAAACCAAACGAGGAAAGATTGCTATCGGAACTCATGGGAAGTTAAGGCCTAAGCGTAAAAAGTTTAAGATCAAGCCCACAACCCTTGCCGATCAGGAAAAAAAAGAATTGCAATGATTAGCAACTAGAAAAATTCTTTATACTGAAGGACCCTGAAATCAATCGTATTGAATTCAGGGTTTTTCTTTTTCAGGTCCTTATACAACTGTGAACTCCCTACCGCTATATTTGCCGCTCCCGACGGGGCGATCAATGAAACGGTTTTAATTAACCTGCCATCAAGAACAAACTGATGAATTCGCGGAGATTTATTTGAAATTACCTTTAACCGAATATCATGTTCGGATTCTTTCAAATATTTTCTGAAGAAATATTCGGGTCCATTCTTTGAATTCCCTCCTGTGAATAAAAGCGTATCGATCCCTGGATTTTCTCTCAGAATATTGATCATATCCCTCAACTCTACCTTTTGCATTCCAAGATCGGAAGCATCTATCTTTTCCCGCCGACTGCTTTCCACCACATCGCAAATCCCGATCCCCCTATCATGAAGGAATCTTTTACGTTGCTCCACAGCCTCTTCGGTATTTTCGAATTTAAGATCCAAATCGAAGATCCGGTCTAAAATGATCCATAACAAACCATCTCCGCTTCCATAACAAAAATCGACATCATCTTCCCTGAGCTGCCTTTTCGTAAATCTTGGCGGCGGAAGCGTGCCTACGATCAGTTTCGTGGCATTTTCAGGAATAAATGGTGGAAATGGATGTTTGTGATGGAATAGTTCCAAAGAAATTAATATTTTAAGGGTTACGTCATCCTGAACTCGTTTCAGGATCTATGAGAAGCTGAAACAAGTTCAGCTTGACGAAATTCACCTTATAAACGTAGGTTCATTCTCATTTTCGGTGTATTCTTCACTAAAGCGATAGTCATCATAATCAAAACCTTTTACATCATCTAAAGTTTTGCAATCCTTGTCGATAATATAACGCACCATTGATCCTCTCGCCTTTTTTGCAAAGAAACTGATCACCTTTAATTTCCCATTTTTAAAATCTTTAAAAACAGGAGAAATTACCTGGACTTTCAATTTTTTTTCATCAACCGCCTTAAAATATTCGTTACTGGCCAGGTTAAGGAATAACTCGTCATCCTCCAATTCATTATTCAAATAATCAGTCACCTTATTTTGCCAGACTTCATAAAGATTCTTTTTTCTGTCTATTCCAATAGAAGTTCCCATTTCCAGTCGGTATGGCTGAATAAGGTCTAACGGACGTAATATCCCATACATCCCCGAAAGAATTCTTAGTGTATCCTGAAGCCTGTCAAGTTTGTCAGTAGGGATCGTGTAGGCATCCAGTCCGGTATACACATCTCCATTAAAAGCATAGATGGCAGGGCGGGAATTCTTTTTATCGTGTTCTTCCTGAAATTCCTGATATCTGGAATAATTAAGATCGGCCAGCTTATCGCTAATGCTCATTAGTTCTGAAATCTTCTTTTTACTCTGTCTGGAAAGTTTGCGATTCAGTTTTGAGGCTGTTTCCAGAAATTCAGGTTGAGTTCCTCGAGCAGTGGGTAATTTTGATTCATAATCCAGCGTTTTCGCCGGCGAAACAACAATTTTCATTTCTTTTCGGTTAATTTTACGCCAAAGATAACCCATCAGTTCCAAAACCGAAAAATCCCTGAAATTTGTTTCTTATGAATCGATAGAAGCGACTTATAGACTAAAAAGCGGAGGTTCTAGCGTGAGGGATTGAGGCATTGTGGGAGCTCGTCCTGAGCCTGACGAAGGACAGCGACTGCCGAAAGCCCGACCCAAAATCTCATTTTGGGGCACGCCCTAATTATCCAAAAACTCCTTCTGATTCTTAGCGTAATTACGCCACTTCTCAATACAGTCTACCATATCCTGCGGTAGTTCAGAATTAAAACTCATCCATTTACCGGTTTCGGGATGAGTAAAACCTAGCGTTTTAGCGTGCAGCGCCTGCCGCGGAAGCAATTTAAAGCAGTTATCGACAAATTGCTTGTATTTCGTGAAAGTGGTTCCCTTCAGGATCCTGTCACCTCCATAACGCTCATCATTAAAAAGTGTATGCCCAATATGCTTCATATGTACACGGATCTGATGAGTCCTTCCCGTCTCCAGTTTGCAGGAAACCAGGGTCACGTACCCAAAGCGCTCAAGAACCTTATAATGTGTTACTGCGGGTTTACCGTTATCGGCATCATCTCCCTGATAAACCACATTCTGGAGTCGGTTCTTCGGATTCCGGCCAATATTTCCTTCAATTGTACCTTCCTCATCCTCTACATTTCCCCAAACCAGGGCCACGTATTCTCTTTCACTGGTCTTATCAAAGAATTGCTTGGAAAGATGAGCCATAGCATGCTCGGTTTTGGCTATGACAAGTAATCCACTGGTATCTTTATCTATGCGATGTACCAATCCAGGCCTGTCGCTACTATTATTAGGAAGATTATCAAAATGATGAACAAGAGCATTGATAAGTGTCCCGCTGTAGTTGCCATGCCCTGGATGCACCACCATGCCTGCAGGTTTGTTAACAACCAGCAGATAATCATCCTCATAAACAATATCTAAAGGAATATCTTCAGGAACCAGCAAGTATTCATACGGTGGATGCTCGAACATAACCTGCACCACATCGCCGGCCTTGACCTTGTAATTCTGTTTTACTGTTTCGTTATTTACGTAGATATTTCCGCTTTTCGCAGCTTTCTGTATCTTATTTCGGGTGGCATTCTCAATGAAATTCATCAGGTATTTGTCCACCCTTAAAGGCTTCTGGCCCACTTCGGCAACGAATTTATGATGTTCATAAAGACTCTCGTCCTCTTCCTGCTCGTCTATCTCTTCTCTCTGGTCTTTTTTAGAACTCATCAATTTCGTTTTCTGTTTCATCCACTTCAATGGTATCTTCAGTTTCCTGATTATACCTTCCACTTCCGTCACCGAGTACCAAATCGATTACCGATGTTTTCATCAACTCATCTCCCGGTTCTATAAGTTTCCCCTTATGCCTTAGTTCAAGAACGGCATCTTCAGCGATATCAGGTTTATAAGTAATTTCACCTATCTCAAAACCAAGAGAACGTAAAGTAGGTTCTACCTGCCTTCTGGTCTTTCTAATAAGGTTATTTGGGATCTGAATCTTCCTGTAACCGGATGGATTCAAAGTGAGATATATTTTCCTGTCTTCTTTTACAAATTTGCCCGGTGCCGGAACCTGATCTATAACAGAATACCTTGGAAAATCAGGATTGAAATTGGCAGAATCCAGGATCTCATATTTTAGATCAAGTTCATCCAGTTTATCCTCTACTACGTCCAGATTCATTTTTGCCAGATCTGGCACTTCTATCCTTTGATCCTGGTTGGTAGAATAATCAAGCCATTGCATCGTTAAAAATGCTATAACAATCAGTACAATAACCGCGAGTACTAATTGAATTAAAAAGGTCTTGCTGAAAATAAATCTGAATAATCCCATAGTTTATTGATAATGGGCAAAGATATAAAACCCTTTGGTTTTGGTGACTGCCCTTTTAAGTGATATTTTTGTTTAACGACTTCTAACCGGATATATTGAATATGAAGAAAAATATTGCCATTGCAATGGGCGGGTATTCCAGTGAATATCGCATCTCTATTAACAGCGGAAATATAGTTTATAAGAATCTTGACCGCAGTCTTTATGAACCTTACCGAGTACATATCTTACAAAATGAATGGTTTGTGGTGGCGGCAGATGACACTCCTTACCCGGTAAATAAAAGCGATTTTACCGTTACCATCAATGATAAAGTGGTGAGGTTTGATTGTGTTTTTAACACCATCCATGGAACACCAGGCGAAAACGGACTTTTACAGGCTTACCTGGAACTTCTCAATATTCCGCAAACCAGTTGCGACATGTATCAGTCGGCTCTTACCTTCAACAAGCGTGATCTTATAAGTGTTTTAAGACCTTATGGCATAAAAACAGCGGTCAACTATTTCATGGATAAAGGTGATGAAGTGAATATTGATGAAATAGTCGACAAAGTTGGGCTTCCATGTTTTGTAAAAGCGAATCGTGCCGGCAGTAGTTTCGGGGTGGCGAAGGCAAATAACAAGGAAGATATTATCCCCGCGATTAAAAATGCTTTTACCGAGGACAATGAAATCATTATTGAATCTTTCCTTGACGGAACAGAAGTGTCGGTTGGGGTCATCACCTACAAAGGAGAGATCAAGGCCCTGCCTGTGACCGAAATAGTTTCAGAAAATGAATTCTTCGATTATGAAGCAAAATATCTTGGAAAGTCTCAGGAAATAACTCCAGCGAGAATTTCTGAAGAAGACACCGAAAAAGTTCAGAACATCGCTAAAATGATCTACAAAAAGCTCAAGATGAAAGGCTATTCAAGGTCTGAGTTCATTTTCCATAATGGCGAACCTCATTTTATCGAAATGAACACTAACCCTGGTTTGAGCCAGGCCAGTATTCTGCCTCAACAGGCTGAGAAAGCCGGAATAAGCCTGCCGGAACTTTTTGGAAGTGCCATAGAGGAAGCTTTAAAGAACTAAATAATAATTTCTGATTATCTTTTAAAAATATAACCGACCTAAAACCGCGAGATGAAAAAAGCAGTTTTTCCGGGATCTTTCGATCCGCTTACGCTGGGACATACCGATATCATCGATCGTGCCCTGCCTTTGTTTGATGAGATTATCCTGGCCATTGGAACCAATTCCAGTAAGAAATATATGTTCAGCCTTGAAGAAAGACTCCATTTTCTTAAAGAGACCTATAAAAACGAACCAAAATTAAGAGTGGAAACCTACAAAGGTTTAACAGTAGAATTCTGCAAATCCCAAAACGCAGGTTTTATCCTTCGCGGGCTAAGAAATGCCCAGGACCTCGAATTTGAAAAAGCGATCGGGCAAACCAATTATAAAATGGCCGGTATAGAGAGTGTGTTTCTTATTTCCAGTTCAGGAAAATCACATATTTCTTCTACGGTAGTACGCGATGTGATACATCATGGCGGTAATTATGAGTTTATGGTACCAGATGTGGTTAGAAAGAAGTAATTTCCCTGCCAATACTGAAGCAATAACCAAAGAATCTCAAGATTGAAGGTGAGATTCCTTCTCCGCCTTCGACAGATCGGAATTACATTCTAAAAACTAGAGAGTATACTTCAAACTAATTCCTCCAAAATAATTGCGGGGATTACCCGGATAGTAATATCGGGGTTGAGAACCTCCAAAACCCACAGCATTAGTGACAACACTTGCAGCATAATGCTCATTTAGAATGTTATTTATCCCAAAATTAAGTTCAAGGTCAAAACCGTAACCAACCCGACAATCATAATTCAGCTTAAAATTCAATAATTGATATGGATCTGTATATCTAGTATTCGCATCATTCAGAGCTATTTTACCAAATGCCCGGTAATTGACATTCGCTGAAAAGTCCTTAAAAATTAACTCAACTCCAGGCGAGACCATGTATTCAGGTGTCCCGGGGATTTCATTTCCCGAGTAGTTTTCTCCTCTATCTACAAATAGATCATATTCGAAAAAATTGAAATTCGAATTCAGAAAAAGAAACAACCTGAATTCTTCGTTCAGATTAGTCATCAAGGAAGATGTAATTTCAATTCCATTCCTATCCGCCTTTCCTGCATTGAGACCTACATATTGATCTTCCCCCACTCTACGTGCTACCAGTAGATCATTGATCTGTATGGAATACAAACTTAATTCGGTATAAAGTCTGTTATTTAACCAGTTCCCTTTGAAGCCTACCTCATAGTACCAGCCTTTTTCCGTTTGAAGATCGGTATTTATCAAGCCTTCCGGAGTCAAGGTTTCTGCCACGGTAGGAGTAGAAAAACCATGGCTCACTAAGGCGTAAAAGTTCTTTTCCGGGAATGCTTCATAACTCAAGCCTAATCTAGGAGAAAAAACCGGCTCAAATCGGTAATCACCAGACTGGTTAATTTCATCTTCATCAAATTCGTCTTCGAGGCTATAAGCGGTTGTATTAAAGTTAAACCCAACCTCAAGAAGCAATTTTGAAGTAAGATCCATGTTCATCTGCCCAAAAAAGTTCACATAATTCCTACTCTGGTGATTCTTACTCAAAACTCCCCCCTGTATACTTTCAGGCACCTCAGAATCTTCATAAAGATTCTCAAAAGTGGCCAGGTCATACCATTCCAACATTGCTTCAGTACCAAAACCGAATTCAGCAGGCATTTCAAATAAGGAAGACTCAAGATTGAATTTACTTCTTATCCCTACGGAGCTACGGTCGTCGTCCAGAATATCAAAGGGACGCGGTTCATAGCCATCCCTGGAATTGAAAAAAACTGAAGTCTGATTCCTTAAATCTTTAGAGAACTTATGTTCATAGGACAGTCCTAAAATATTCTTGCTGTAAGACTCATAACCTGCAGACTGAGCCCAGGTGAAAGCCGCTTTCTGAGGCTGGTTCAAAAAATCATCTTCATTTAGCGAACTGGGGATGAAAGCCTTTAAATTGGTATAAGAGAACAGGATCGACCAGTAGTTTCCTTTTTTATTCAGAAGACCGGCATTAGCGGTCATAGAAATCCTGTCATAATCTCCATTTTCCCGGTAGCCCTTACTATCAACCTTATTATAATTCACAGATAGATCCAGACTATCTTTCACATAGGTGATATTCATCCTTGTTTTATGGGTATTGAAACTTCCATAGGTGAAATCACCGTTCACAGATCTTTGCTCCTGTATTCTTTTTTGAGTAAACAGATTTATTGCGCCTCCCAGCCCGGCCCCAAAGACTGAGGAAACCGGGCCTTTGTATATTTCTACCCTATCCAGAAATTCGGGATCAAAATCATCTAAAGTAAGCTCTCCCTCCCCGGTGGTCAGGGGAATTCCATTTATATAAGCTTTGATACGATTGGTACTGTACTGAGCCCTGGACCCAACTCCACGAATGTTGATTTTATTTGTGTTTAGGGCGCCCTGGTTCACGTAAATTCCCGGTAAATAATTAAAATTCTCTACAAGATTGATATTATTGGTTCTTTCCAGATCATCCCTGGAGATAAGACTTACTGCCGC
This sequence comes from Gramella jeungdoensis, assembly GCF_023805255.1. Taxonomy (GTDB): domain Bacteria; phylum Bacteroidota; class Bacteroidia; order Flavobacteriales; family Flavobacteriaceae; genus Christiangramia; species Christiangramia jeungdoensis. The sequence goes on along the minus strand of NZ_JAMSCK010000001.1, from coordinate 221,617 downwards.
TGGAGTTTGCAATAGTTTTTTAGGGATGTTTGAACTTCTTAAGATCACCTCAGACAACTGTCCTATTTCGGGCGCCATGAATACTTTCAGGTCAGTCTTAAAAGACCTTAAGATCATTATCTTCTCTTTATATCCCAAAAAAGAAAATCTCAATTCTACAGGGAAATCTGCCTGGGCAATAAAAAACATACCTTGCGAGTCTGAATATACCACATCTCCAGTTGATGTTTCAACTCTCACATTTTCCATCACTTCTCCCAGGTCTCTGTCTTTAATGACACCAGAAATCTCCTGAGCCTCAAGAAAGTTTACCAGCGTAAGCGTAAAAAGAAGAATTAAATACCTATTCAAGTTCAAAACATAAGTTTATGTAACACAATTTTAGTTAAAATAAGGAAGAATATGAGCTAAACTTAACTTTATGAGATCAAAAAATAGAGTTTAACAATTGTTGACACCCGATATAAATACTATGATTTTGGCAGCTTTCAGACTTTTTAACTAAGTTTACGGCAATATTTTCAGAAAATTTTATGAAAAGATTTTGGTTGATATTGGGGATTTTGATCAGCCTTACCTCCTGTGATTTTTCCAAATACAGGTTAATCAAGGAATATGATTTTGAGACCCAGTTCGAAAAATCGGAAGGAACAGAAACCGATACCTACAACGGGGTAATCAATTTTTATGAGCAGCTAGAAGATGCTTATGAGACCGTAACTCTTCTGGAATTCGGAGAAACAGACAGCGGCCTGCCTCTTCACCTTGCTGTTTATCATCCGGAAGGAGAATTTGATATTGAAAATTACAGGGACTCCCATAGCATAATGCTTATTAATAACGGCATCCACCCAGGTGAAAGCGATGGGATAGATGCCACCATGATGCTTTTCAGAGATCTTGCTGGTGATTCTATTCCCTCACCAAAGAACACTATTATAGCCACAATTCCCATTTACAATGTTGGGGGAGCTCTTAACAGGAATTCAACTACCCGAACCAATCAAAATGGACCAAAAGAATATGGATTCAGGGGTAATGCCCGAAATTATGATCTAAATAGGGATTTTATAAAAGCCGATACAAAAAACGCCCAGACATTTTATAAGATCTTTCATTATTTGAATCCCGATGTCTTTATAGATAATCACGTAAGCAATGGTGCAGATTATCAGTATACACTCACTCATCTGTTCACTCAGCACAATAAACTTGGTGGAAATTTAGGTGAATATGTGAATAAAAAAATGATGCCTGCCCTGGAAGATTCTTTAAGAATTAAAGAATGGGACATTACTCCTTATGTGAATGTCTTTAACGAGGTTCCAGAAAATGGCTTTTCCCAGTTTATGGACTACCCAAGATATTCTACCGGATACACTACCCTGTGGAACACACTGGGAATGATGGTGGAGACTCATATGCTGAAACCTTATGATAAAAGGGTAATGGGAACATATGAGTTAATGCGCTCAATGATCAAAATTACCGATGCGGAAACCGGCATAATTAAAGATCTGAGAAATCAGGCCAGGAGAAAGTATCTTACCGACCGTCACTACAATCTGAAATTTGAAGTAGATAAGGAAAATCCCAGCAAAAGGGAATTCAAGGGATACAAAGGAGAAAAGATAACCAGTGAAGTTACCGGCCAGGAACGCTTAAAATATGATCGAGATAAAGCCTTCACCAAGGAAATAGAATATTATGACAATTTCACCGCTACCGAAGAGGTTGAGATTCCAAGAGCATATATAATCCCGCAGGGATGGTGGCAGGTCATCGATCGGTTGAAACTGAATAATATTAAAATGGAAACTCTTAAAAGAGATACATTGATCGAGGTAGAGGTCTATAACATTGAAGATTTTGAAACTGTAAAGTCAGCTTATGAAGGTCATTATTTGCATAAAAACACCTCGGTAAGCAAATCAGTAAAAGAGGTAAGATTCAGAAAAGGAGACTATCTGATCACGACTTTTCAGGATGGTGCAAGATATCTTCTGGAAACTCTGGAACCAACCGCTATGGATTCTTTCTTTAACTGGAACTTTTTCGATACTGTGCTGCAACAAAAAGAAGGTTTTTCACCCTATGTTTTTGAAGATATCGCCAAAAAATTGCTCGTAGAAGACCAGGAACTTAAGGATGAATTTGAAGAAAAGAAGCGTGGTGATGCTGAATTCAGGAATAGCTGGTATGCACAGCTGGACTGGCTGCACAAGCATTCAGAAAACTACGAAGAGGCTCATTTACGCTACCCAGTCTTCCGACTTCCCCGCTAGGTACTTTTCAGGGAATAGCATTTTGATATTGGCATAAGACTTTTTCAAGGCCTTCTGACTCTTTTCGAAGTTTTTCCATTTGGCTTTTTTTATGCCTTCATTTAATTCAGGCACAAGTTCTCCATCGTATTCGGTATACATCTCATACCAGTAAGTTTCCTTTAAACGCAATTTCCCCTTTCTTCTAAAAACATGGTATGTCCTGGTAATAAAACGGGTTATTTTAAGCCCCTGTACTCCGGTTTCCTCTTCAACTTCCCGAATTGCACAGGTCTTTACATCCTCGTTTTTTTCAATTTTACCTTTAGGCAGGTCCCATCGGTTATTGCGATAAATAAAAAGGATCTCTTTCTCAGGGTTAACCACCATACCACCAGCTGCAGTGATCACTTTCATTTTTTTGAATAGATATTTCAGGAGCTTTGTCTCATCTGGATGATAAAGATTCACATACATCAGTTTTCCCTTCAGGATTCTTTTCACCACTTTCTTAAAACGAACTGTTTTTAGAGGAAAAGAAGTATATTTTTCTCCAATTTCTTTCTGTGTAGAAAGAATTATGGGAATATCATTCACAAAAACTTTATACATTTGCAGCTATGATTTTGAATAAAGAAACAGCAAAAAAGACTGCTGAGCTTTTGTTGCAAATTAAAGCAATAAAATTGGAACCACAACAACCCTTTACCTGGGCAAGTGGCTGGAAATCCCCTATTTATTGTGATAACAGGATAGTCCTGTCATATCCAATGATCAGAAATTACGTGCGGGAACATTTCGCTAAACAAATAGAAGAAAAGTACGGGAAACCAGATGTAATCGCAGCAGTGGCAACGGGTGCCATAGGTATAGGCATGCTGGTTGCAGAATATTTGAGTCTTCCGTTTGCATATGTTAGACCTGAACCAAAGGGACATGGAAGACAAAACCAGATTGAAGGAAATCTGGAAGAGGGACAAACCGTTGTGGTGATCGAAGATCTCATAAGTACGGGCAAAAGCAGCCTGAATGCCGTGAAAGCCCTTGAGGAAGCAGGTGCCAATGTGAAAGGCATGTTCGCGATCTTTACCTATGGGTTTGACACTTCAGTAAATAGCTTTAAGAAAGCTGAGATCGAGCTTCATACCTTAAGTGACTACGAACATCTCATAGAAACAGCACAAAACACCCATTATATTAATGCAGAAGAAGCAGGGATCCTTCGCAAGTGGAGAGAAGATCCTGCCAACTGGAAAGCATAAGAATGAAATTAGAAAGCCAGAAAGTAACTACCGGAAAAAGTCAGCAGGAAATGTTTCAATTCCTAACCAACGTGGAGAATTATGAACAGCTGATGCCCGAGAGCAAAGAAAAATTTGAGGCTACTGCCCAGGATACATTTCTTTTTCAGTTAAAAGGGATGCCTGAAATAAGGTTAAAGATCACAGAAACCAAAGAACCCGAACTGGTTCGTTTAGGCTCAACTTCAGATAAGTTTCCATTCAATTTGGACATTCATGTTTCTGAAGCCGGCCCCTCACAAAGTGAGGTATTTATGAACTTTGAAGGTAATTTCAACCCGATGATGAGCATGATGATTAAAGGGCCTCTCAAAAAATTCATAAACACGTTAAGTGAAAATGCTTCGAAATTATAGATCATAAGCCGGAAAAAATCCGGCTTTTTTATTTTAATAAAGCAACTGTACTTCTTTCAGATCAAAAGTCTTAAAAACGCCTTCTTCTATTTCTAGGTTCAACTTACCATCGGTAGTCACACCCCTAATGATCCCATTAAAATGTTTCCCCTCTGGTGAAGAAAAAGCAGAAACTACATTCAGCCTGAACATATTCAGAGCATAACTTTCTAAAATCTGGTTAGGACTTACTTCCGGCAATTCTTTCAACTTTGATTGAATTGTAAAAAGTATACTATTCATCAATTCGTCTAAATCAAACTCTTTACCTGTAACACTTTTAAGAGATCCGGCCTGAGGAAGTCCCTTGAAATCTGTCTGATTCACGTTAAGGCCGATCCCTATTATACTGGCTACGATACCTTCGGTCTTCACAATATTTTCTATGAGGATTCCGCCTATCTTTCGTTTTGCTGACAGAATGTCGTTAGGCCATTTCACTTTCAATTCAGGAATCTTCAGCTCCTGCAGTGCTTTAAGAACCGCCAGGGAAATTGTAGCGCTCAGAAGAAAGTGTCGTGAAATATTCAGTTCTGTTTGCGGGTAAAGAACACTAAAGGTCAGGTTCTCACCAGCTTTAGACTCCCAGGAGGAACCTCTTTGCCCCCTACCCCTGGTTTGACTAATGGCTCGCACACATACAGGCTCAAAATTATTATTCCCTTCGTAAAACTTACGAACAAAGGAATTAGTGGAATCAATGGCATTAACTTTGATTATACGCATATATAAATACTAAGAAAGAGGGCGTTAAATCTTGTGTTAACAATCTCTTTAAAAGAGCAAAAAATGATAAATTTGCGTAAATAAATTAATTTAATGTCGAAAAAGGAAAAAAACAGCGATCAACTTATTGCACATATTATTAAAGGGATAGAGGAAGTTAAGGGGAATGATATTGATATCCTGGACCTTAGAGAGATAGAAAATACAGTTTGTGATTATTTTATAATCTGCAACGGGACTTCCAATACGCAGGTTAACGCCATAGTAAATTCCATACAGAAAACAGTTAGTAAAAACCTGAAAGATAAACCCTGGCATGTCGAAGGAAGCGAGAATGCCGAATGGGTTCTTCTGGATTATGTGAACGTAGTAGTTCATGTATTTCAGAAACATATCAGGGAATTTTACGATATTGAGAGCCTGTGGGGTGATGCAAAGATCACATCCATAGAAACCAGTTATTAAATACAAATTATAGCACGACAGAATGGCGAATCAAAAACCGAAGAAAAAATTAGATCCCAAAAAACCTAAATTCAGTGCCTACTGGATTTATGCGGCGATCATTATCATATTTTTAGGCATAAACTTTTTTGGAGGAGGAGGTTTTTCTGAACCTGCCAAGACCAATCCAGCTGAATTCAAGGAATATTTAAGAGATGGAGACATTAAGAAGGTTGAGATCATTAACCGAAATCTTGCCCGTGTCTATCTGACAGATGAAGCCAAGCAGAAAGATATTCATAAGAAAAATGTTGATCCTGAATTATTCCCCACTGGAGAAAGCCCATCTTACACTTTCCAGTTTGGTGACCTTCAGAATTTTGAAAATGACATCAACGAGATCAAAAAAGAAAATAATCTTGACACCATTGTCACCTATGATACTTCTAACGATGTTCTGGGTGAGCTGTTCTGGGCCTTATTACCATTTATCCTGATTATCGGGGTTTGGATCTTCATCATGAGAAAGATGAGCTCGGGTGCCGGTGGTGGCGCAGGAGGACAAATCTTCAATATTGGGAAATCCAAAGCCAAATTATTCGATCAGAATACCGATGTAAAGACTTCTTTTAAAGATGTTGCCGGACTTGAAGGAGCGAAAGAAGAAGTGCAGGAGATCGTTGATTTTCTTAAGCAGCCAGATAAATACACTGCACTTGGAGGTAAAATCCCAAAAGGAGCATTGCTTGTAGGCCCTCCTGGTACTGGTAAAACATTACTTGCAAAAGCTGTGGCCGGAGAAGCGAAAGTTCCTTTCTTCTCATTATCAGGATCAGATTTCGTTGAAATGTTTGTGGGAGTAGGTGCTTCCCGTGTTAGAGACCTTTTCAAACAGGCAAAGGAAAAATCACCATCTATCATTTTTATCGATGAAATAGACGCGATTGGACGGGCTCGTGGAAAAAGTAATTTTTCAGGTTCAAATGATGAACGTGAGAACACCCTTAACCAGTTGCTTACCGAAATGGATGGTTTTGGCACCAACACCAACGTGATCGTGATCGCAGCCACCAACCGTGCCGATGTGCTGGATAAGGCGCTTATGAGAGCCGGTCGTTTTGACCGTCAGATCTATGTAGACCTACCCGATCTTAGAGAAAGAAAAGAAATATTCGAGGTTCATCTAAAACCACTTAAAAAAGTTTCTGATGAACTTGATATAGAATTCCTTGCAAAACAGACTCCCGGATTTTCGGGGGCCGATATTGCGAATGTTTGTAATGAGGCCGCTCTTATAGCAGCAAGAAAAGGAAATAAAGCAGTAGGTAAACAGGACTTCCTGGATGCCGTGGACCGAATAGTAGGTGGACTTGAAAAGAAAAACAAGATCATTACCCCTGAAGAGAAAAAAGCCATTGCATTCCACGAAGCTGGTCACGCTACCGTAAGCTGGATGCTGGAACATGCCGCGCCACTTGTAAAAGTAACTATCGTCCCACGTGGACAATCGCTGGGTGCTGCATGGTATTTACCAGAAGAAAGGCTTATTGTAAGGCCAGAGCAAATGCTGGATGAAATGTGTGCCGCACTTGGTGGCCGTGCAGCTGAAAGAGTAATCTTCGATAAAATATCTACCGGAGCACTAAGCGACCTTGAAAAAGTAACAAAACAGGCCAGAGCCATGGTTACTATCTATGGGCTTAATGAAGCCGTAGGTAATCTTACCTATTACGATTCTTCAGGCCAAAGTGAATATAATTTCACCAAGCCTTATAGTGAAAAGACTTCTGAATTAATAGACAAAGAGATCTCGAATCTTATTGAAGCTCAATACAAGCGTGCTGTAGATCTTTTAGAGCACAACAAGGACAAGCTTACCCAGCTGGCAGAGATTCTGCTCGACAAAGAAGTTATTTTTAAAGATGATCTTGAGAAGATCTTTGGGAAGCGACCGTTCAATAAAGAAAAAGAAGAGGGACAACCTGTAAAGGAAAAGAACACCCTTGAAGAAAAGAACAAGAACGGGAAAGAATCCAAAGCTACCAAGGGAAAAAGTACAGATGACGAAGAAGAATTGACCGAAAACGATTCGGTTAATAATTAGTGTAGAAGTTCCAAGTAAAAAATCTCAAATTAAACGAAGGTTAATTTGAGATTTTTTAACTTTGGTAAAATGACTGTAGGAACCATACCCAAAACTCTATGAATCTATTCAAGAGGTTTCTCAATCCAAAGCCCAAATCAGATCAGGATCAGGATATCCCTGAAAATGCTGAGAGAGGCAAATATATGCCGGAGGTAAAACTACCTACCGATGAGCGTTTCATGATGAACTTTAAGAATAATGGTGGTAAGTTCCTGTATTGCATTGATGATACAGAGATACGGGAAGCATTTGACAATATTCTTATGGAGAATGACTGGTATGAAAAGCAATGCTGTTGCTTTGATGAAAAATTAAAGAGTAAATTCTCCGGTTTCAATTTAGAATTCAACAAATCTGCGAGCGCCGATTTTTTTCTTTCTACCTGTGAATTCCTTGTAGCAAATGATGGTTCTATTCTTATTTCATCAAATCAGATCAAAGAGCGCAAACTGCATGACCTACCTCCCAATTTCGTAATCCTATCTTCCACCAGTCAGCTGATAGATACCATAGGGGAAGGTCTAAGAGGAATCAAATTCAAGAACAAACAGCAAATCCCTTCCAATATCACCACAATCAAAAATTTTGAGACCCAAAAAGAGGGTGATTTCATGAGTTACGGAAGTAGCACAAAAAACTTATATTTGCTTCTACTGGAAGATCTGTAATTTATGAGGGAAACCATAATTCGTGCTGTATCAGGCTTATTGTATACATCCATTTTGGTTGCATCAATTCTATCTTCCGAACTGATCTTTATCCTGCTTTTCTATATTTTAAGCCTTGTATGTCTTATTGAAATGCAGAAGCTTTTACGCCTGAAAAGCTATGCTCTTTATTTCTTACAGGCAATTCTTTTTTACCTGTTCAGCTTTCTTAAATTCAACCAGGACGCCACTGTCCTCCTGTTATTCATAACCATATTTGTCAATCTTTTTCTCGTAAAGGATTTACTTGTAGTAAAGAAAATTCCGGTCTTTGAAAAGAAGAAATATATCATCATAATATTTTATTTGATTTCCTCTACCATATTCCTTACACTTATTCCAACTATAGAAGGTGTTTTTATACCGAAACTGGTCATAGGAATCTTTCTTCTAATCTGGACCAATGACACTTTTGCTTTTTTAATAGGGAAGAATTTCGGAAAAAGGAAACTCTATGAGAAGATCTCTCCCAATAAAACCATAGAAGGTTTTCTTGGAGGACTGGTATTTAGTTGCATAATGAGTTATATCATCTGGTATTACAGCAATTTCCTGACTGTAGTAATCTGGCTGGGAATGGCTATTATCCTGAGTATATTTGGAACTTTAGGTGATCTCATTCAATCAAAATTCAAACGACAGGCGGGGGTGAAAGACAGTGGAAAATTAATGCCAGGACATGGCGGATTGTTTGACAGACTGGATAGTATTATCTTTGCAAGTCCGTTTATTTATGCTTATTTATATATATTGAATTATGTTTCATAAAGAAGGATATAAAATAATGACGATTACTGCGATCATCCTGATCGCAATAAATATCATTACTTACAGTTTAATTAATATATACTGGATAAAATTTGTCATCCTTATTGTTTCGGTGATTTTTTTCTTTCTGATACTGCAATTCTTCAGGAACCCAAAAAGAGTAACGAATCACAATAACGAACATATTATAGCCCCGGTAGATGGTAAAGTTGTAGCGATTGAGGAGGTTTACGAAAAAGAATATTTCAAGGATAACCGGTTGCAGATCTCTATATTCATGTCACCCATTAATGTTCATGTAACACGCCATCCGGTAGGAGGAAAAGTTACATACAGTAAGTACCATCCTGGTAAATTTCTGGTTGCATGGCACCCGAAATCCAGCGAGGAGAATGAAAGAACTACCGTAGTGGTAAAAAATGAGGTAGCTGGAGAGATCATGTACAGGCAAATAGCCGGAGCCATGGCGAAAAGAATTGTAAATTATGCTGAAGTTGACGCTGAAGTAGTTCAGGGTAGTGACAGCGGATTCATAAAATTTGGAAGTCGTGTTGATGTTTTCGTTCCGGTAGGATCGAAAGTAAGAGTTGGATTAAATGAAAAAGTAAAAGGTGGTGTAAGCATAATTGCTGATATCGCTTAGTAAGTTCTTATGATGGCAGAAGAAAACACAAAATTTCTAAAAGCCTATGAAATGGCGAGTAGCACAGACCAGCAATTCCCACCTGATGTGCTTTTGCATTTTTATGCACTATATAAAAGGGCAACCGAAAAAAATGGCTTCTACATCCCCACAACGAACCGCGGAGATCTTAGAAGTGCTTTCAAAGTGAATGCCCTGGTGCAGGTAAAAGACCTGAGTAAACAGGAAGCTAAACAACGATATATCGAACTCGTGGAACTGCATATTGGGGCTATTCCCGAATAAAAAAATACAGATATAAAAAAAGGAGGGCAAAATGCCCTCCTTTTTTATTTATAGATCAAACCCCTTATTAATTCAGGTTTTTAAGACTGGCCTTTAGCGCCTCTATCTTCGCCTCTGCATCGGCCTTCTTGGCCTTTTCAACAGCAACAACCTTCTCCGGGGCATTATTCACAAATCGTTCGTTTGAAAGCTTCTTTTCTACAGATTTCAAGAAGCCCTGAGTGTAATTAAGCTCTTCCTCGATCTTTTTCTTTTCAGCCTCCACATCAATGGCTCCAACGATCGGGATAAAATATTCATTCGACCTAACCCTGAAAGAAAGGGCTCCGTCCACTGAACCGTTTACATATTCCAAAGCTGAGATATTTCCCATTTTTGAAATAACCGGATCAAAAGTTCTGGCAGTATCTTCATTATTCAAAACACTAAGCTCAATTTCATTCTTAAACGAAATATTCTTGTCTTTCCTGATTTTTCTCACCCCGGCAATTACGTCGGCTGCATGAGTAAATTCCTTAATGATAGCCTCATCAAAATCTTTTTCTTCTGGCCATTTCGCTATTATCAATGCCTCTTCCGGTTTACGGGGAGTAATCTCCTGCCATATCTCTTCAGTAACGAAAGGCATAAAAGGATGTAGAATCTTCAGATTCTCTTCCAGTATCTGGATCACAGCCTTATATGTCCTGGAATCGATTGGTTCTCCGTAACCAGGTTTTACCATTTCCAGGAACCAGCTACAGTAATCATCCCACACAAGTTTATAAGTAGACATAAGGGCATCACTGATCCTGTATTTAGAGTAGTGATCTTCAATCTCCCTCAAAGTCTTTTGAAATTTCGAGTTATACCATTCGATGGCCAATTTTGCTGTTTCTGGCTGCTCAGCTTCTTCTGAAACCTCCCAACCCTTTACTAAACGGAAAGCATTCCATATCTTATTTGAAAACGCACTTCCCTGTTTGCAAAGATCTTCATCAAACATCAGATCATTCCCTGCTGGTGAACTTAACAGCATACCCACTCTAACACCATCAGCCCCATACTGGTCTATCAAACCTAAGGGATCTGGGGAATTCCCAAGGGACTTGGACATTTTACGTCTTTGTTTATCCCTTACAATTCCGGTGAGATATACATTCTTAAATGGTCTCTCCCCACGATATTCATATCCGGCCATGATCATCCTCGCCACCCAGAAGAAAAGGATCTCCGGGGCTGTAACAAGATCATTTGTAGGATAATAATATTTGATCTCTTTATTCTCAGGCTCAAGAATACCATTAAAGACACTCATTGGCCATAGCCAGGATGAGAACCAGGTATCAAGTGCATCCTTATCCTGAATAAGATCTGTTGCCTGGAGGTTTTCATTTCCAGTAGCTTTTCTTGCTTTCTCCAAAGCTTCTTCCGAAGTCTCTGCTACCACAAAATCATTTTTTCCATCGCCATAATAGTAAGCCGGAATCTGATGTCCCCACCATAACTGACGTGAAATGTTCCAGTCTCTCACATTTTCCATCCAGTGGCGATAGGTATTCAGGAATTTTTCAGGCACAAGATTTATTTCATCTCCGAGAACCGCATCCAGGGCCGGTTTGGCCATTTCCTTCATCTTCAAAAACCACTGATCACTAAGTTTTGGTTCTATTACAGCTCCTGTACGCTCACTTGTACCAATTTTGTTTACGTGATCCTCCGTTTTATCTAAAAAACCTGATATTTCTAATTCCTCAACAATTTCAGCCCGCACAACAAAACGATCCTTTCCTTCATAATGCAAACCGTAATGGTTAAGAGTAGCATCATCATTAAAGATATCGATCACATCAAGATTGTGCTTATCTCCTAGATTTTTATCGTTCTCATCATGAGCAGGAGTTACCTTAAGGCAACCTGTACCAAATTCCATATCTACATATTCATCCTCGATAATAGGGATAGTTCGGTTGCAGATAGGTACAATTGCTTTCTTCCCCTTTAAATGCTCAAATCTTTCGTCATTTGGATTTATACAGATCGCCGTATCTCCTAAAATAGTCTCGGGCCTGGTTGTTGCGATAGTAAGGTATTCATCACTACCCTCTATTTTATATTTCAGATAATAAAGCTTTCCATTCCTCTCTTCATAAATCACTTCTTCGTCAGAAAGGGTTGTTTTGGCCTGGGGATCCCAGTTCACCATGCGATATCCGCGATAGATAAGTCCTTTTTCAAAAAGATCTACAAAGACCTTAATTACTGAAGCCGACATATTCTCGTCCATCGTAAATTTCGTACGTTCCCAATCACATGATGCCCCAAGCTTTTTTAACTGCTGAAGAATAATACCGCCATGCTTATGAGTCCAGTCCCAGGCATGTTGTAGAAATTCATCACGGGTAAGATCCTTTTTATCTATACCTTCAGACTTAAGTTTGGCAACCACTTTAGCCTCTGTTGCGATAGATGCATGGTCAGTCCCGGGTACCCAGCATGCATTAAAGCCCTTTAGCCTGGCTCTTCTTACCAAAACATCCTGAATGGTATTGTTAAGCATATGACCCATATGTAAAACCCCGGTAACATTAGGTGGGGGAATTACGATCGTATAAGGCTCTCTTTCATCGACTTCAGAATGAAAATAATTGTTTTTCATCCAGTAGTCATACCACCTGTCTTCTACTTTTTTCGCATTGTATTGTGCAGCAATTGCCATCTCTTGGTCTGATTTTTGAAATAATGGCAAAAGTAATTATTAATAGAGGATTATGAAAGCTGCTGAAATGATTAAAATTTTTGAGAATTGAAGTATTTCGGCTTATCTTTACTTTTCCGCTTATAAAAAATCAGAATTATGAAAAAACTAATTGCAATCGCCATATTTGTATTTGCAGGGTTCGCGACAGCGCAGGCTCAGAAGACCGCAAAAATGGAATTCAAATCGGAGACCATTGATTATGGCGAGATAAAAAAGGGTAGTGACGGTGTAAGAGTATTTGAGTTCACCAATACCGGAACCGCTCCATTGGTAATTGAAGACGTGAAATCCAGTTGCGGATGTACAGTACCTAAAAAATCTGAAGAACCGATTCTACCAGGAGAAACAGGAAAAATCGAGGTCAAATACGACACTAAGAGAGTTGGCCCGATAAGAAAAACAGTAACCGTATATTCTAATGCTGAAGAACCAGTAAAAGCCCTGAAAATCAAAGGCACGGTTATAGATGAAGCTGACGACAGTTAGAATTCACCATAAACTTTAATTAAAGCCTTCCATTACGGAGGGCTTTTTTTATAAAATACGCTCTAGCCTAAACTCGATCTCGAGAGTTTTACCATCTCTCAAAACCTCCATCCATATTCGTTTCCCTACTTTAGAGGAAAAAATCTCTGAGATTCTCTGTAGGTTATATTTATACGCCGGGCGACCATTGAGCTTAATTATTTCATCTCCTATCATAAGGCCAGACATTTCGGCAGGAGAGTCAGGTCTTATCTCGGCTATTTCATAACTTGGTTCCAGACTGTAAATCACCTGTCTTGTGGTTTGATATACCCGTGTTCCTTCTTCGGCAGGATCACTATCCTGAATCTGGAAAGTATTTCCGGCAGCGGCATTCTTCACTATCCGATAACCATTATGCTTCACCACTACTCCACTCATGTTATATTCAAAAGGATCATGAAAATCATTATTAGGCTTAAGTCTCAAATTTCTTCCGCTATAATCCATAACAGAGTGGAATCTTTTCAATACCTGAGCACCTATGCTTCCCTCCCGTTCTTCAAAAGAGGTAACGGCTTCTAAGGAAATACTATCAGGATAACTCACCGTTATGGCTTCCAGATCATACCTGTCCAGAGAAAGAGCATTGATACGGCTTCTATGACCATATACACTACCATTGATCCCGAAACCAAGGAAATCCTCAAATGACTTATCAGGTAAATAAATTCCTTTCTCTTCATCAATAAATAACCATAAAGCATCTCCCGAGCCACTATCTAAAAGCAGATCAACCTGTTTAGGATCTTCTCCTTCTATAGAAACCTCTGCTTCCACATATGGCTTATTTTGATAAAAGTTCAAAGGAAGGTCCACACATCGCCTACAGCTATCATAATTATATATATCCTTATCGTAAACCCTCATGAATTTTCGTTTATAATTGAATTCCACTACAAAATCCTTGAAGAAATCATACCCAAGAATTCCATTTAAAGCGAAACCAAGACGGTTTGAAATACTAAAAACCTCCCCCTCTATAATATAAATACTATGATCTTCACTAATAGCATCTCCAACCTTTAAAGTATTATGGTTACTTTTGAGAGCCCTCAAGGGCTTCCCCACTCCCATTCCCTTAAGATAAACGGTCAAAGGATTTTTAAGGCTGGTAGAATCTTCACTGGATAAACTAAAAATAATAGTAGAGTTGACCCCTGTATCTAGTAAAAATGACAGTTCCCGCCCGTTAACTTCTACGGGAATTATCACGAGATCATTAATCAGATCAAATTTTTGCTTGAATTTTCCCTTATCATTTTCTATGAAAAAATCGTTTTGCGAGAAAGCGTTCGGGGAAATGGCTGAAATTAATATGATTATGATCCAGACCAGTGTTTTCTTATAGCAGATCATATCACGTTAAATTACGAAAAATAGAGGATAATTACCCCCGTATTATTATTGATTAATGCTTTAATTTTGCAATTTTGCATACCACAAATTAAATGCAATGCCTAAAATTTCAAATAAGGGCCAGGAAATGCCCGAATCTCCGATTAGAAAACTTGTTCCTTTTGCCGAAGCTGCCGTAAAAAAAGGACGAAAAATATATCAGTTAAATATTGGTCAACCAGACATCAAGACTCCTCAAAGTGCATTAGATGCGGTTAGAAACCATGATATTGAGGTTCTTTCATATAGTCATTCTGCAGGATTTGACACCTACCGCGAGAAACTTGCGGGATATTATCAGAAAACGGCACTGCCGGTTGAAAAAGAAGATATTATCATCACTACCGGTGGTTCTGAAGCCCTGTTATTTGCTATGGGAAGTATCACCGATCCGGGAGATGAAGTAATCATCCCTGAACCATTTTATGCTAATTACAATGGTTTTGCCACGGCATCAGGTGTTAAGATAAAACCAATCAAGGCTAGTATAGAGAACAATTTTGCGCTTCCTCCTATTTCAGAATTCGAAAAACTTATCACTGAAAAAACAAAAGCGATTTTGATTTGTAATCCGGGTAACCCAACAGGCTATCTGTATACAAGGGATGAGGTTAAACAACTGGCAGATCTTGCCTTAAAACATGACCTTTTTATACTTTCAGATGAAGTTTACAGGGAATTCGCCTATGAAGGAGCCGAGCATCATTCTATAATGAGCTTACCAGAAATATCCGATAATGCCATTATGGTTGATTCAGTATCCAAGAGATACAGCATGTGTGGGGCGCGAATTGGCTGTTTGGTCTCTAAAAATAAGGATGTGATCTCTACAGCAATGAAATTTGCCCAGGCGAGGCTTAGCCCTCCTACATTTGCTCAAATAGCCAGTGAAGCCGCACTTGACACTCCACAGGAATATTTTGATGAGGTAATAGATCAATATACCTACAGGAGAAACCTGTTGGTAGATGGCCTCGAAAAAATCGAAGGTGTAAGGGTGGCAAAACCTAACGGTGCATTCTATTGTATCGCCGAACTGCCTGTAGAAGATACTGATGATTTTGCAAGATGGCTTCTGGAAAGTTTTGAAGATAACAATGAAACTGTGATGGTAGCTCCCGCGGCAGGCTTCTATTCTACTCCCGACACAGGGAAAAACCAAGTAAGAATAGCCTATGTCCTGAAAAAGGAAGACCTCGAACGTTCAATAAGCATTCTAGAAAAAGCTCTAAAAGAATATAACCTGCAGAATTAATGCAAATACTGCGGAACTTTTCCCTGAAAAACCATAATAGCTTTGGCATCGACGTTAGAGCAGATAGATTTATTTCTGTTAAAAACGTCGATGACCTAAGGGCTATTCTTCGTAAGACCTATGCTTCAGAATTATTTATCCTGGGTGGAGGCAGCAATATGTTATTAACGGGAGATATTCACCGAACCGTGATCCATTTGGGGATTAAAGGGAAAGAAATAATTTCCGAAACCGAGGATGAAGTAATGGTTAGAGCAGCCGCCGGGGAAAACTGGCATGAATTTGTATTATGGGCACTGGATCAAAACTTCGGCGGAATTGAAAACCTGTCCCTTATTCCCGGAAATGTAGGTACGGCACCAATTCAGAATATAGGCGCTTACGGGGTAGAGCTTAAAGACACCTTTGTTAGCTGCCATGCCATGAATATTCAAACCCTGGAGCAGCGTGAATTCAGTCTTGAAGATTGTGAATTCGACTATCGAAATTCAGTTTTCAAAAATCAACTGAAGGATCAGTATATAATTACTTCGGTAAACTTTCGACTTACTAAAAGGAATCATAGTCTCCACACCGAATATGGTTCAATAAGATCTGAGTTGGAAAGGAACGGGATTACTTCACCTTCCATTCGTGATATTTCGGATGCTGTAATAAGTATTAGGCAATCAAAATTACCAGATCCCAAAAGAATTGGAAATAGCGGAAGTTTCTTTAAAAATCCCATTATCGGCACGGAGCAGTTCGATAAACTAAAAGAAGAGTTCCCTGGCATACCCTCCTACCACGTTTCTGATGACGAGATCAAAGTCCCCGCGGGCTGGTTGATTGATAAGGCAGGTTTCAAGGGATATCGGGAAGGGGATGCAGGAGTACACCAGAATCAGGCCCTGGTACTGGTAAATTATGGTGAAGCTACCGGCAGCGAGATATTGGCACTTTCCCAAAAGATCCAGGAAGAAATCAAAGAAAAATTCGGGGTACAATTAGAACCCGAAGTGAATATTATATAAAAAAAACAGGGAACTACTCAATCGCAGCCCCCTGTTTCACCGTGGATATAATCTTCTATGCTTTCTTCATCACAACTGCATCAATAATATGCACTATTCCATTTGAAGCTTCAACATCGGCCTGAACTACCTTGGCTTTATTACCAGCTTCATCGGTTATTATTACATTTTCTCCTTCCAGGGTAGCTTTCAACTCTCCTCCTTCAAGCGTAACAATAGTATACTCACCATCATTATCATTGATCAGTTCTACCAGTTCCTGAGAAGTTATTTCATCTTCAACAACATGATATTCTAATAAAGAACTCAAATCTTCCTGATTTTCTTTCTTCATCAGATTATCCAAAGTTTTCTTATCCACTTTCGCAAATGCAGCATTATTAGGAGCAAAAACGGTATATGGCCCTTCACTCACAGTTAAAAGCTCAGCCATTTCCGCAGTTTGCAGGGCACTTACCAAAGTGCTCAAGGTATCGGTTTCCATTGCCTTCGCGGCAATACTATTGGATTCCATTTCCATTCTCTCCTTCTCGGCATTCATTTCGGCTTCCCGTTCCGCCTCCATTTGCTCCATACGTTCTTTATCTTCCTGGTCCTTCTTCTTATTGTCATCACATGAAGTGAATACAATTGCCGACAGGGCCAAAAGCATAAATAAAATTTTCATTTTCATAATTGTAGTTTTTTTAGTGATTAACAACGCAAGATATTGCGTAAAAGGTACTTACGATTTCTGTTTTGATTAAATTTTAGTTAAATAGTGTAAAGGTTATACTAATGCAGCCAGCTATTTTCCCATGCTTTTTTTTATTATTATTTTTGCAACAGAATCACAATGGGATATGAAATTATTAATAATCAGTATAGTATTACTAGCCCTGGCATTTGCAGGTATTGCAATAAAAATATGGGGTAAAAAAGGAGGTAAATTTGCCGGCACCTGTGCCAGCCAGAACCCTTATTTAAATAAATCTGGGGAACCATGTAGTTTTTGCGGAAAAATGCCTGATGAAATGGAAAATTGTTCTGAAACCTCTAAGACCAAATAGGCTGAATGGGAACAATACTACTGGGATTATTCATTTTTGTCACCTTAATAAATCTCATTTATTTCTTTTCATTTTTTTCTTTCGCTACCGCCGGAAGTAAAAGTAAACTACACCCCGAAGTTCCGGTTTCCGTAATAATCTGTGCAAAGAACGAGGCTGAAAACCTCCAAAACTTTCTACCAGCCATACTTGAGCAGGATTATCCTGAATTTGAGGTAATCGTGATTAATGATGCTTCTTCTGATAACACTCTGGAGATTATCGAAGAATTTCAGAAAAGTGATCCCAGAATAAAAATCGTTGATGTACAGAACAATGAAGCCTTCTGGGCCAATAAGAAATATGCTCTAACGCTGGGTATAAAAAAAGCGAGAAACGAACATTTACTCTTTACAGATGCCGACTGTGCTCCGCAGTCCAAAAACTGGATAAGAGAGATGTCAAGCAATTTTCAGCCGGGAACTTCAATAATTCTTGGATATGGCGGCTATTTCAATCATTCAGGTTCTTTACTGAATAAACTTATCAGGTTTGAAACATTGCTAACGGCTATCCAGTATTTTTCATATGCGAGACTGGGTTCACCTTATATGGGCGTGGGAAGAAACCTGGCGTATACCTCAACTCAGTTCTATGAACTAAAAGGTTTTGCCAATCATTTACATTTAAGGTCTGGTGATGATGATCTTTTTGTAAATGAAGCGTCCAATTCCAGCAATACAGCGATTTGTTTTAATCCCCAAGCGATCACCAGAAGTGTTCCGAAAAATAATTTCTCAGAATGGTTCAACCAAAAAAGGAGGCATGTATCGGTGGCCACACACTACAAGCCGAAACATAAATTCTTACTGGGAACTTTTTACATTTTCAGGGTGCTTTTCTGGATCTTATTAGCATTGTTGTTAGTGCTTCAGGTATATCCTCAAATTGTTCTGGGCATATTAGGTTTCAAGCTTATCACTGAAGCTTTTGTATATTTTAAATCGGCAAAAAAACTGAATGAAACAGATGTGGTCTGGTTTTTTCCGTTTTTCGATCTTTTTTTAATCTTCCTGCAAATGGCTATCTTTATATCTAACCTCATTTCAAAACCAAAACATTGGAAATAAATCCGGACGAACTTCTGGAAAAGATCAGGGAGGCTAAAGATGGAAACCAGACGGCCTTTAACTACCTTTTAGACAGATATTGGAACGATGTATATGGTTTTCAATTAAAGAAAACCAAAAATGAATATGAAGCCGAAGATATCACCATTCAAACATTCTCAAAAGCCTTCAATAAGATAGATACCTTTGATGAGAATTACTCTTTCACCACCTGGCTTATAGCTATTTCAAAAAATATCCATATTGACCAGATAAGAAAGAAAAATGCTTCGATAAGTTCAAAGACCAGTGTTCAGGATGAAAACAGGCTCAACGAAATTGCTGATGAATCACCGAGTATCGAGGATAAACTTATCAAGGAGCAACATCTGGAGCAATTACTTTCAGATATCAAACAACTAAAACCACATTATCAGGAGGTGATCAATCTTCGGTTTTTTCAGGAAAAAAGCTACAAAGAGATCGCCAATAGCCTCGATGAACCTATGAACAATGTGAAGATAAAATTGCTTAGAGCTAAGAAGCTGTTAGCTGAAATTATTGAAGCCAGAAAAGGCTAAGTAAGGAATCAAAAGCTGCCTAGTCTAATTTATGCAGTTCAGCTTATTATTGTATCTTTGACCCACAGATTTTTGCTATGAATACAGACGTTGCGCCAGTAGAAACGAAAACCGAAAGAAAGCCAAAACCTAAATGGCTTCGTGTAAAACTTCCTACCGGAAAAAAATACACTGAATTAAGGAGTCTTGTAGACAAATATGACCTTCATACTATTTGTACTTCAGGGAGCTGCCCAAATATGGGAGAGTGCTGGAGTGAAGGTACTGCAACCTTCATGATCCTGGGTAATATTTGTACCCGGTCGTGTGGTTTTTGCGGTGTAAAAACCGGAAGACCTGAAACTGTGGATTGGGACGAACCGGAAAAAGTAGCAAGATCCATCAAGTTAATGAAGATCAAACATGCGGTTGTTACCAGTGTAGACCGTGATGATTTGAAAGATATGGGATCTATCATCTGGGCTGAAACCGTGAAAGCCATTAGAAGAATGAATCCCGAAACTACTCTTGAAACCCTCATACCAGATTTTCAGGGTAACGAAAGAAATATAGATAGGATTGTGGAAGTTATGCCTGAAGTGGTTTCTCACAATATGGAAACCGTAAGAAGGCTTACCAGGGAAGTGAGAATTCAGGCAAAATATGAAAGAAGTCTCGCTGTTCTAAAATATTTAAAGGATAGCGGAATAAACAGGACAAAATCCGGGATCATGCTTGGACTTGGAGAGCAGGAAGAAGAAGTGATCCAAACCTTACATGACCTTAAAGATGCCGGGGTAGATGTTGTTACTATAGGGCAATATCTTCAACCAAGTAAAAAACACCTGCCTGTTAAGCAATTCATCACCCCAGATCAGTTCAAAAAATATGAAGAAATAGGGCTGGACCTGGGCTTCAGACATGTAGAAAGCAGTGCTTTGGTGAGATCTTCTTACAAAGCTCAAAAACATATTAATTAGTCAGTAAATGGCCGCAACTATTAATATTGCCATTAATGGTTTTGGCAGAATTGGAAGAAATCTCTTTCGCATCCTTTTAGATCACCCCACTATCAAGGTGGTTGCGATCAATGATATTCACGATGCGAAAAGTCTGGCTCATCTCCTGAAATATGACAGTGTTCATCGAACTTTAAAAGCCGATGTCTCTTCAACTGATTCCGGGATTTTAGTGAACGGAAATTTCATTCCCTTAATTAATTTTAGATCGCCGGCAGATATTCCATGGAATGACTACCAGGTAGATTATGTGGTAGAATGTTCAGGGCAATTTAAAACTAAAGAAACTTTAAAGCCCCATCTTAAAGTAGGGGTGAAAAAGGTGATCCTCTCAGTCCCCCCTCAGGATGAGAACATAAAAATGGTAGTTCTGGGGGTAAATGAGCATATTTTAGACGGTACCGAGAAAATAATTTCCAATGCTTCCTGCACCACTAATAATGCGGCACCAATGTTAAAAGTGATCAACGATCACCTTAAGGTAACACAGGCTTATATTACAACCGTACATTCTTACACTTCTGATCAAAGCCTTCACGACAAACCGCATAAAGATCTTAGAAGAAGTCGTGGTGCAGCCCAATCAATAATCCCAACCACTACGGGTGCCGCGAAGGCTTTAACCGGTATTTTTCCAGATCTGAGCAGTGTTATTGGTGGCTGTGGAATTCGGGTGCCGGTTCCAAATGGTTCTCTTACAGACATGACTTTGAACGTGGAAAAAGAGACAAGCATTGCAGAAGTAAATAATCTGTTCCGTGATGCTGCAAAAAATTCAATGAATGGCATTATTCAGTATACCGAAGATCCAATTGTAAGTGTAGATATTCTTGATAGCCAGTTTAGTTGCGTGTTTGATGCACAAATGACTTCTGTAATTGGTGGAAAACTTATTAAACTGATAGGCTGGTATGATAACGAAATTGGATATTCTAACCGTCTTATCGATTTAATTTCACTCATTAACGATAAATAGCTATCTTTAACCACATTAACAGCTGTTTGCTATTTTCCCGAATGAAGAACTTAAAGCTAACCTTAATACTACTTTGTTGCTTTCTAACCTTGAGTTTTCAGGATTCAAAGATAGATGAAGCACAGCCCAGCCCTAAGGAAATAAAACAACTTCTTAGTCAGGCGGAAAATTCTATCGACATGATGGAATTTGACAAAGCTCAAAGGCAATTGAATAAATCTCTGGAGTTAGCGAAGCGCATAGATCACAAAAGATATATCGCACTATCCAGTAGTATTCTTGCTCGTATGTATCATGTAAGACATGAATACGACAAAGGTGTGACCCAGCTTCAACGAGCTATAAATATCCAGCGTGAAATAAATGATGAGGCTGGCCTTGCCTACTCTTACATTCTTTATGGAAAATTATTCTTTTCAAAAGGTGAACATGACCGGGCGATCAAATATTTTGATCTTGCCGAAGATTACTACGAAAAAGAAAAAAATTCTGAGCAATTAGGTCTTATTGCCCTCAATAAAGCAATTGTCTATCTGTATAATCCCGATAAACGAGAACAAGCTTTCTCTTTAATCAATAACGCTGAAATATATCTGAAAGGCAGTGAAAATAAATATGAGCTCTCGAGGCTTCATTACTATCGAGCCAGGGCAGCAATGTTAGAAGGTGATTACAATAAGGCTGAAAAAGCGGCTCAGGAAGCCTTAAACCTTGCCAAGTCTGGAGATTATATCGGGATGACTATGTATTCTTTCGGCTTGCTTAGTCAGATCGCAGAACGCCTAAATAAACCTGCAGAAGCACTTGAATATTTGAAACAGGCCAATGAGATCCAGGAGGCTGTCTTCAATATGAATAAGGAAGCCCTTGCCAGTGACACTTTTGAGCGATTAGGTATGGAATCCTTAAAGTCTACGGTAAATGAACTCACCCTGCAAAACGCCGAACAGGAACGAACCTTAAAGGTTAATAAGTTAACTACTATTTTAAGTGTAGCTCTTATCACGATTCTTTCGCTTTTAACTCTGTCCCTTTATAAAAACAATAATCTAAGAGCAAGAGCTAACGAATTGCTTCAGAAGAAAAACTCTGAACTTACACTTGCTAAGGAAAATGCTGAGAAAGCTTCCATGGCCAAGGCACAATTCCTCTCAACTATCACCCACGAATTAAGGACCCCTCTCTATGCCGTCACAGGTCTAACTCACCTTCTGTTAGAAGAGAGTCCTACCGAGAGCCAAAAAGAACATCTAAATTCACTGAAATTTTCAGGAGAATATCTACTGTCTCTTATCAACAATATACTGGATTTAAATAAGCTGGAAGCGAATAAGGTAGAGATCGTAAAATCTTCTTTCAATCTTGAGAAGAGAATGTCTGATGTTCTTATTGCCTTAAAGAATTCGGCAGATGAGAAGAAGACCAAGCTCCATTTCGACTTTGATAAGAGCATCCCTAAAAAACTAATTGGTGACCCTCTTAAGATCTCGCAAATCCTTATTAACCTTATTGGTAACTCGATAAAGTTCACCGAAAATGGAGATATCTGGATATCTGTAAAGAAAAACAAACAGGAAGACAAGAAAGTTTTCCTTCAATTTGAGATAAAGGATAACGGGGAAGGTATCAGCAAAGAAAAGCAAAAGGCTATATTTGATAATTTCACTCAGGGATCAACCCAGATAAATCGAAAATTCGGCGGTACAGGTTTAGGCCTATCAATCGTAAAAAATCTGCTTAGCCTTCTTAACAGTGAAATAGACCTGGAAAGCGAACTGGGACAGGGTTCAAAATTCAGCTTTGAACTGGAATTTGAAGCCCCTGAAGCAGAAGTTACCGAAACTAAGGCTGCTCCTAAGGTTGAAGAAAAAGAGCTATCTAATGAGATAATGGAAGACAAGCGTATTCTTGTGGTTGAGGATAATAAGATCAACCAGATGATCACACGCAAGATACTTGAAAAGAACAAAGTGATCTGTGATGTTGCCGACAATGGAACGACTGCAATAGAAAAGGTTAAGAACAATCATTTTGACCTGATCCTGATGGACATACATATGCCAGGAATAAGCGGAATTGAGGCCACAGTAGAAATAAGAAAATTCAATGCAGATATCCCTATTATTGCTTTAACAGCGGTTACTTTAGACGATAATCTAGATGAATTCTACCTTAACGGATTTAATGATATTATTCCAAAACCTTATAAAACAGAAGAGTTCTTCCATAAGATAAATAAATACCTAGCATCCAGAGAAACAACGGTTTAAATTCTTTGGCACGTGCTTTGCTCAAAAAATGGCTAGTAGGATTATATAGAGAAGACTTATCTTATATAGTTTGAATTAGCCAAAGTAAAATGAGGTGTTCTAAGCACCTCATTTTTTATTTATAAAATTCAGAATAGACTTTTTAAAATCATTTTCCTGCTTCAATAATTTCATTTCTATTGGCAGGTAATACAAAGGTTTATCATGCAACCTGTCTTTCAGTCTCATAAAATCCTTTTCAGTAGTAAGGATCTTTTTGGGTTGGGCCTGCAGCTTTTGTATTTCTTTGTCGGAAAAATTATGATGATCTGGAAACTTGAAATGTTGAGGATTAATCCCTTTCTTTTCAAGATAAGCAATCACAGGCCTGGGATTTGCTATCCCGGTCACAAGACAATAATCAGAACCCGATATTTCATCCAGGAATCTTGATTCCTGTGTAGAAAATATACGATCAGAATAGCTAATAGTGGCAAAAAATAGTTTCTGATAGGCTTTAGGTTTCAGCTTATTCCTGATCTTCTGCATTTCATCTGAAGACAAATCTTCCGGGCATTTTGTGATAACAATGATATCCGCTCTTTCTGCCCCAGCCGATGACTCCCTGAGATTTCCTGCGGGTAATAAAAGATCATCCTTATACAGATCCCCATAAGCCGTTAGCAAAATGTAGAAACCGGCTTTTACTTTTCGGTGTTGAAAAGCATCGTCAAGAAGAATCACATCTGGAGAAAACTTTAGCAGTTCTGCTACCCCTTCCCTCCTGTTAGCATCAACAGCTACTGTCACGCCCGGAAATTTATTTTTGAACTGAAGTGGTTCGTCACCTACCTGACTGGCTAATCCATTTAAATCTACAAGCTGAAATCCTTTGCTTTTCCTTTTATAACCACGGCTCAAGGTTGCCAGCTTATAATCTTTATGAAACATTCTTAAAAGATATTCGATCATTGGCGACTTTCCCGTTCCTCCCATGTTGAGATTACCCACACCTATAACCGGTAGCCCATATGATTCAGATCTAAATACACCCCGATCATAAAGTTCATTCCTAAGCCCGGTCACGGCGTGATATAAGACTGAAAAAGGGAAGAGTAATTTTCTGGGATTCGGCATGAAAGGCTCTGTATAATATTTATATTTGGACAGTAAAAGGCTAAAAAATGGAAAAACTGGAGAATATTTCTACAATTTCGAATTTTCCTCCTGTCCTAACCCGAAAGCTAAAATATTAAATTATGACCATACAGGAAGTAATTAACCAAATTGAAGATTTCGCTCCAACCAGATATGCTGAAGATTTTGACAATGTGGGGCTACTGGTAGGGGATAAATCAAAAGAAGTTGCCGGTGCTTTAATAACGCTGGACACCCTGGAAGCTACAGTAGATGAAGCTATTGAAAAAAAATGCAACCTCATCATCAGTTTTCACCCGATCATATTTTCAGGGCTTAAAAAGCTCAACGGAAAAAATTACGTGGAAAGAACGGTTCTAAAAGCCATTAAGAATGATATTGCCATATATGCCATCCATACCGCTCTGGACAATCAGCATAAAGGTGTAAATGATATGATTTCTGAAAAGCTTGGCTTAAAGAACAGGCAGATCCTCATTCCACGAAAAGACTCCATAAAGAAGCTAACTACATTTGTCCCGCTTAAAAATGCTGATGAAGTGCGTAATGCTTTATTTGGTGCCGGTGGCGGAAGCATTGGAAATTATGATAACTGCAGTTTTAACATTACTGGAAAGGGCTCATTTAAAGGTAACGAGGAGTCAAATCCGGTAATTGGAGAAAAAGGGCAGATCCATTTTGAGGAAGAAGTACAAATAGGCATCACTTACCAGGCACATTTAGAATCAGGGATTTTGAAAAATCTTTTTAAATCCCATCCTTATGAAGAGGTTGCCTATGAAATTCACAGCCTGGAAAACAGGAATCAGCATCTTGGGATGGGAATGATAGGGGAATTGGAGGAAGAAATGGATGAAACATCATTCCTGAAACAGGTTAAAAAAACCTTCAATTCTGGCTGTATTAAACATTCAGAATTGCTGAATAAACCAATCAAAAAGGTCGCTGTTTTGGGCGGCAGTGGTGCTTTTGCCATCGAAAATGCAAAAGCTGCCGGAGCAGATATATTTATAACTGCCGATCTTAAATATCACGACTTTTATAAAGCCGAGGAAAAGCTGGTGTTAGCCGATATTGGACACTATGAAAGCGAGCAGTTTACAAAAAATCTGCTATATTCTTTTCTTAGCAAAAAAATTAGTAGTTTTGCACTTATTTTAGCAGATACAAATACCAATCCAATCAACTATTTATAATATGGCGAAAAAAAACGATGTTACTGTAGAAGAGAAGTTAAGATCACTGTACGATCTTCAGTTGGTAGATTCGAGAATTGATGAAATTAGAAACGTACGTGGTGAACTTCCCCTTGAAGTTGAAGATCTAGAAGATGAAGTAGCAGGTTTAAACAGACGCTTGGAAAAACTGGATGCCGATATAGAAGTCATTGAAAATGACATCAAGAACAAGAAGAACCAGATTGAGGAGTCTAAGTCAACTATCAAAAAATACTCTGACCAGCAGAAAAACGTTCGTAACAACAGGGAATTCAACGCTCTAAGTAAAGAGATCGAATTCCAGGAACTTGAAATAGAACTTTCTGAAAAGCATATTAAGGAATACAAGGCTAAGATTGAGCAAAAGAAAGAGGTTATTGCTCAAACAAAAGAAAAGCTTTCAGAAAGGGAAGAGCATCTTAAGCACAAAAAAGGTGAGCTTGATGAGATCTTAAAAGAAACCGAGAAAGAAGAGCAAGCTCTCATTGAAAAATCAAAGGAATACGAAAAGAACATCGAAGATAGACTTGTTACTGCTTATAAAAGGATAAGAAGTAACGTTAAGAATGGTCTTGCCGTAGTTCCTGTAGAGCGTGGAGCTTCAGGAGGTTCATTCTTCACCATTCCCCCTCAGGTTATCATGGAGATCGCAGGCCGCAAAAAGATCATCACCGATGAGCATAGTGGTAGAATACTTGTGGACGAGGAACTGGCTAAAGAAGAACAGGAAAAAATGTCCAGCATGTTTAAGAAGTTCTAAACTTTTTTAACTAAAAATATAAACTGCCTTAAAAATAACAGTAGGATCATAGATCTGAAGCAAAAGTTTTTCAGGCAGTTTTTTTATGCCCTAATCCCTGCATGTCCTTCTCTGATTTGGGATTAACATGTATTTCACATTTATCGGTCTTTAAAAGGCTACCTTTAACTAACCCAATTCGTTAAAGATGAGAACTACAATAATCCTTTTTTGCATGATGCTGTGTTTAATGTCCTGTAGGGACAATAAGGAAAACACAGATAATGAATTAGATGAAAATCAGATTGAGAATATAGAATCCAGTGACGAAATAGGAGGTTCAAGCCAGGATCAGCCTATTGATAGAAATACAAATACTGGTGATCCAGATACTTCCGATTCCGATTCTGAAGAAGAAGCGAATACCGGCAATAGCATTGCGGGAAAATATATTAGAAGTGATCATCCCGAAGACTGGAATTGCAGCTGTTTCTGCATAGATGTGAAAACTACCGGCACTTCAGAATTATGCCTTTCCAAAGACAAACTGTATATAAATGGCCGATTCGAACAAAGCGGCAATAATATCAATATTTATTATTCAGGAAAATCTTCGAAAACCACAGATTCTGAAATCCCCTGGGATAAGTTTGAAAAAAGCACTCCAATAGCGGTTTTAAGTCCTTCAGGAAACGGCTTTGACCTCGACTGGAAAGGATTCTCCATAGATGGAAAGATCGCTGTTGATTACGCTCTTTATGGGAAGAAAACATTAGAAGGAACCTATAAGAAAAAATAGTATGAAATTTTTAGCATTAAACTTAATAAGTCTGCTGCTATTGGCCTGTGGAAACCAGTCAAAGGAAAATACAGCAACAAATCCTGAAATAGCGAATGCCGAACCTATTGAGGTTCCGGCTCAGAATGGGAAGGAAAGGGCCTATTTCGCAAGTGGCTGCTTCTGGTGTGTAGAGGCTATTTATGAAAGTGTGCAAGGTGTTGAAGAAGCTATTTCCGGCTATTCAGGAGGACACACCAAGAACCCGACCTATGAAGCAAGTAATACGGGAAGAACCGGACATGCTGAAGCTGTAGAAGTGATATATGATCCAGATGTGGTTAGCTTCAAAACACTGGTTGAAGTCTATTTTGGATCCCAGGACCCAACGCAGGTGAATGGACAGGGTCCCGACAGAGGCTCACAATACCGATCCATTATTTTTTATCAGAATGAAGAACAGAAAAAAATCATAGAAGAGGTAAAGGCCGAAGTGGCTAAAGACTATGATGAACCTATTGCCGCCGAAATCTTACCATTTCAGAAATTCTGGAAGGCTGAGGACTATCACCAGGATTACGAGAAGAACAATCCTAATAACCCATATATTCAAAAGGTTTCCATACCAAGGTTGAACAGGTTTAAATCAAAATTCCCTGATATTCTGAAAGAGGATGCACATTAAATAAAAAAGCTGCCAACTGGCAGCTTTTTTATTTTTTTATCAGCTTGATTATCTTTTCTTCAACTTCCTTGGAGTCCCATTTTTCCTCAATATCAGGGATCTTCATCACTTCATCCATTATGGCTCTTTGGTAATCCCCTATTTTTAAAGCTTCAGAGTAGGCCTTATCAGAAAAGGTTACCCTGGAATATAAAGGTGTCCAGAGATCAGGGTGATCCTGGGCGAATTTCTTTTCTATTTTCTTTCTCAGCAAGAACATAGGATCTGCCGTTTTACTACTCATCTCCATGAAGTTCCTGTAACTCAGTTCGGCTATAGCATCAGCATTCGGTTTTCTTTCCGTCTGGTATTCTTCAAAAATCTGCTGCCAGTCATCTCCATATTTATCCATTTTCTCATTCAATACTGAAATGTCCTCAAATCCGGCATTCATCCCCTGACCATAAAAAGGTACGATCGCATGGGCCGAATCGCCTACCAGTGTAATTTTATCATAATAAGACCAAGGGAAACACTTTATGGTAACCATGGCACTCGTAGGGTTTTTGAAAAAGTCCCTCTTCAAATTAGATATTTCGTCTTTGATATCAGAAAAATAAGTCTCGAAGAACACATCGGCATCATGTTCGGTCTTTATACTTTCAAATGAGATATCACCTTCAAATGGCAGGAATAATGTACAGGTAAATGTTCCGTCCAGGTTCGGCATTGCAATAAGCATGAATTTACCCCTTGGCCAGATATGGAAAGAGGAGTTGTCAAGCTTATGAGTTCCATCTTCATTCGAAAGAATGGTGAGCTCTTTATACCCTACATCAATAAAATGCTGGGAATAATTAAAGCGGCTTTGCCTTTGCATTTTATGTCGTACCCGGGAAAAAGCACCATCTGCTCCAAAGATGAGATCAAACTGGTATTCTTCCCAGTTACTTTTCTCAGACTCCCCTGTGTAGAGGCGAGCATTGGGCATATCTACTTCCCAGACTTTCTCTTCAAATTTAAACTCGGCTCCGGCTTTTTCGGCCAGATCAATCATTTTTCTGTTTAGCACACCTCTGGAAATCGAATAGATCGCCTCCCCATCTTCTCCGTAATTCTGATAGTAAACGGGCTGTCCCTCAACATGCATTGCTCTTTTGTCAAGAGGTAGGGCTAATTTTCTTATTTCCTCCTCTATTCCAACCTCTCCCAAAGCCTTCCACCCCCTGTTTGACATGGCAAGATTAATAGATCTGCCAGAGAATTCTACTTTTCTCACATCGGGTCTTCGATCGAACACGGTAACTGAATGGCCCTGCTTTCTGAGGTAAATAGCCAGTAATGATCCAACAAGTCCCGATCCTACTATGGCTACATTCTTTTTTATTTGCATGAAATGGTTTGAAAATAAATTTCGGCAGAGGTCTAAGCGGCGCCAAAGGATTTCAAAAATTTTAATTACGAAATTAATTAATAAAAATGAAACAGGCTTATTTGAAAGCGGGTAATAACCCTATTGATTTCCGGCATTTATCATTTAATTAACAGCGGTAAAGGCTCATATCTGGTAATTTTATAGAACGAACAGAAAAATCAAGTATCATGTCTCAGGCTAACCAACCCCTTCTTGAACCCTATAAAATTGGAGACCTCCCCTTGAAGAATAGAGTCGTCATGGCTCCAATGACCAGGAACCGGGCAGATAATAAAAATAATACCCCTACAGACCTTCATGTAAAATATTACACCCAGCGTGCTGGGGCCGGGCTTATAATAACGGAAGGTTCTCAGGTTTCAGAACGGGCCGTTGGTTATTTGCATACCCCGGGGATTTATACCGAAGAGCACGTCGCAGGATGGAAGAAAGTGACAGATGCAGTACATGAGAAAGAAGGAAAAATTTTCGTTCAGTTATGGCACTGCGGAAGGATGTCCCATCCCAAATTCCATAACGGGGAAAGACCTCTCGCGCCAAGTGCTGTAAATCCCGATGCCAAGGTATTCACACCTGATGGTTTTGAGCAGACCACGGAACCCAAGGAAATGAGCATCCAGGAGATCCAGGAAACTATCCAGGAATTTCGGCATGCAGCCGAAATGGCCAAGGAAGCTGGATTCGATGGAGTGGAAATCCACTCCTCAAATGGTTATCTTTTTCATCAGTTCTTCAACAAAAATTCAAATTTAAGAACGGATGATTATGGAGGAAGCATCCCTAATCGAGCAAGATTTTTCTTTGATGTTCTGGAAGTGATTGGGGAAATATGGCCAGAGAACCGGATCGCCTGTCGTTTCAATCCATCCCTTAATGGAGCCTTCGGTATTACGGCCACCGAAGAGAGTATCGCGGTATTTGATTATATCATGGAAAAGCTGAATGCCTACGACCTGGCATATGTGCACCTTTCTGAACCCATGAACGATGTAAGTAATATTGATTATCTCCTTACAGAGGTTTGTAAACATTACCGACCGATTTATAAAGGAACTATAATGGCTAATAAGGGATTCACCCAGGATAAGGGTAATAAAATTCTTAAAGACGGCTATGCTGATCTTGTTTCCTATGCAAGGTTGTTTGTATCTAACCCAGATCTTCCAGAAAGATTCAGAAATAACTGGCCAACGGCCGATTGGGATACAGATACGTTTTACACCCAGGGAGCCAAAGGATATACCGATTACCCAGCCTATGAAGAGGAAAAGTCCTAATTTTTTAATAAACATATTATAAAAGCTGTTAAGGATTTTCTGCCGGTCTTAGGGAAAAATTAAATTAGTATCAACTAAATCATATAATTATGGATCAGGAAAAGTTAGATCACATGAGATCTGTGTTAAACAAACTTGAGGATATTAAAAACACTCAGGGAAGTCTTATAGATAAAATAAACCACGTGATTACAGATTTATTTCAACATCCAGATAAAGATCTGGAGAAAATCATGGAAGATGCCCATCAAAAAGCTTCAGATAACATTGATGCTATCAGGGAAGCAATGGAAGATTACGAAATGGCAATCAACAAACTAGAGAATCAGGATTAATTTAAAAATCCATTAACAGGCTTTTAAACGAGCAATTTCTAAATTGAGGTCAGTCTAACAAACTGACCTTTTTTTATGAAACATATCAGCGCAGAAGACATCAGGAAAATGGAGAAGATCTACCGGTTAAATTTGATCAACAGTTGCACCGGTTATAAATCTGCAAATCTTATAGCGACCAAATCTCAATCTGGGAATCCTAATGTTGCCGTGTTCAGCTCGGTCACACATATTGGCAGTGATCCGGCAATGCTGGGTTTTGTAACGAGACCATTAAGCGTATCGCGTAATACCTACAAGAACATCCAGGAAACCTCATATTTCACTGTAAATCACATCCATGAAAAGATGATAGAGCAGGCTCATCAAACTGCGGCAAAATATGAAGAAGACATTTCTGAATTCCATCAAACAGGCCTTGAAGAAGAATATCTGGATGGCTTCTATGCTCCGTATGTCAAACAATCTGAAATAAAACTGGGATGTAAATACCTGAATGAATATAAGATCAAAGAGAATGATACTCTTCTTATTATCGCTTCAATAGAACACATATATTTTGATGAAGGCATACAAATGCCTGATGGATGGCTCCGTCTCGATGATGCGGGAACCATAGCCATTAATGGCCTTGACGGATACTCTCTTCCGGCATTACTTGACAGGTTCCATTATGCCCGCCCGGGACAGGAAGTAAAATCATTCTTTAATAAGGAAACCAGTCAGCAATAAATGGGAAAAGCCCTGGTTTGGTTTAGAAATGACCTTCGAATCTCAGATAACGAAAGCCTGAAAACCGCGTGTGAACTTCACGATAAGGTTATAGGCATCTATTGTTTTGACCCAAGACACTATGAAAAAACTTCTTACGGTTTCAAAAAAACCGGAAAATTTAGAGCAAAATTCCTTATAGAAAGCCTGAAAGAACTAAAAAAGAATCTCAAAGAACTTAATATCTCTATCATTACACCTCAGGAAAAGCCTGAAAAAGCTATCTCTGGTTTAGTATCAAAATATGACATCTCTGATATCTATTTTCAGAAAGAATGGACTTCAGAAGAGCAAAAAGTGGAAAATTCCCTAAAAAAAGAGGTTGAAAATGTGAAATTCCATTCCTTCTTTCAGCAATTCCTTTATCATCCTGAAGATATCCCTTTTGACTCATTTAAAGAGATTCCCAGGGTTTTTACAGAATTCAGAAAAAGAATCGAAAAACATTCAGCAGTAAGGGACCTTATTCCTCCCCCTAAAGCTAAAAACGGAACAAATCTTCTTCAGCGAGAAACTGCAATTCCCAGGTTGGAAGATCTGAGTTTTAAAGATTTTAAACCCGATCCAAGAACAGCTTTTCCATTTAAAGGCGGTGAAGATCAGTCAAAACATAGGTTAGAAGACTACGTATGGAAAACTGAAAACATTCTTACCTACAAAGTAACCCGAAATGGACTCATTGGTAACGACTACAGCTCAAAATTATCGGCCTGGTTAGCCAACGGTTGTATTTCACCACGATACATTTACCATGAAATAAAAAGATTTGAAAAAGAGGTTAAGAGCAACCAAGGTACTTACTGGTTAATATTCGAGCTTATGTGGAGGGATTTCTTCAAATATATTTCCCTTAAACATGGAAACGATATTTTCAAAATTGGAGGAATACTAAATAAAAAGCTATCCTGGAAGCAGGAAGAAGAGGCTTTCCAAAACTGGATTCAAGGAAAAACAGAAGAAGCTTTCGTGAATGCAAACATGAAAGAGATCGCGAACACCGGATTTATGAGCAACCGTGGAAGACAAAACGTGAACAGCTTCTGGGCCAAAGAACTAAAACAGGACTGGTGCATTGGTGCTGCCTATTTCGAAAGTCTACTAATAGATTATGACGTACACAGCAACTGGGGAAACTGGATGTATAATAGCGGAGTCGGGAATGATCCCAGGGACCGGAAATTCAATATTCAGAGCCAGGCAGAACGGTATGATCCCAATAACGAATATCAGGACCTATGGCTAAAGAATTAAAAACACTTCGACTGATCCTGGGGGACCAGCTGAACCATCAGCATAGCTGGTTTAATTCAGAAACCGATAGCACAGTGTATGTGATGATGGAAATTAGGCAGGAAACCGATTATGTGGTTCACCACATCCAAAAAGTTTTAGGTTTCTTCAGCTCAATGCGGAATTTCGCAGAATTTCTTAAGGAAAGAGGCCATGAGCTCATTTACTTCAAAATAAATGATAAGGACAATGAACAGGACCTCGAAAAGATTTTAAAGAGATTGATTTCTGAAAGAAAATTCGAAAAATTCGAATATCAGTTTCCTGATGAATACCGACTGGACAAGCAGTTAAAGAAAATTTGTAAAGAGCTGACTATTGAGACCGAAACATTTGATACAGAACATTTTTTCACGGAACGGGGTGATCTTGAAAAGTTTTTCAAAGGGAAAAAACAACTTACCATGGAGTATTTCTACCGGGATATGCGTAAAAAACATAATATACTTATGGTGGATTCGAATAACCCGGAAGGCGGAAAATGGAATTTTGACAAGTCTAACCGAAAGAAATGGAAGGGTGAGCCTGAAATTCCCCATGAAAGAGGTTTTAGAAAGGATGTTTCAGCTATTCTTAAAGAAATCAATAAAGCCGGAATCAAAACACTGGGCGGTGTAAATGAGAAAAGTTTTAACTGGCCCACGTCAAGAGAAGATGCTCTATCGGTATTGAATTACTTCTGCAAGAACCTTCTTGTCCATTTTGGAGATTTTCAGGATGCAATGCATACTAATGAGGCTTATTTATTTCATTCCCGGCTTTCTTTTAGCCTTAACACTAAAATGCTAAATCCAAGGGAAGTGATAGATAGCGTTGTTGACTATTACTATGAGCATAAGGATGAGATCGATATTTCGCAGGTAGAAGGATTTGTCAGGCAGATTCTTGGCTGGCGGGAATATATGAGAGGTATTTACTGGAAAGAAATGCCCGGTTACCGCAGAAGTAACAAACTAAGAAATCAGAATGATCTTCCTCCTTTTTACTGGGATGCAAAAACGAAAATGAACTGCCTTCATCATTCCATAAAGAATAGTCTTGAAAATGCCTATGCACATCACATTCAGCGATTGATGGTTACCGGGAACTATGCGCTATTAACTCAAACTCATCCTGATGAAGTAGATAAATGGTACCTGGGAATCTATATTGATGCTATTGAATGGGTGGAGATCACCAACACCCGCGGGATGAGCCAGTTTGCCGACGGCGGCATTGTTGCGACCAAACCTTACGTTTCAAGTGGCAGTTATATTAATAAAATGAGCAATTACTGTAAGGATTGCCACTATAACGTCCATAAAAAGATTGAAGAAGATGCCTGTCCTTTTAACAGTCTTTACTGGAATTTTCTGGATTCAAATCGTGAGAAATTCAGTAAAAATCAAAGAATGAATATGATGATGAGCCTGCTTGATAAAAAGGATTCCGAAGAAATGAAAAGCATCAGAAAAAGAGCTGCCAGCATTATTGAGCACCCCTCAGATTTTTAATAACTAACGTTAAATCAAGGTTAAATGCAGTGATACAGGGGAGTTGATTATCTAAATTAGTATGAGAATTAACCAACAATTTAACTTACTAATATTTAATATTAACCAACGACAGCCTTTTTTTAGGTTGTTCTAAAATCAACCTGACATGAGAGATTTAATTTGGCTTATTATCGTTTTACTGGTAATTGGTTGGCTTGTAGGATATTTTGCTTTCCCAGATCTTGGAAGCATTATTCACATTCTTATAGTACTTGCCGTTATAATGATCCTTTACAAATTATTAACCGGCCGAAGACTATAGGATTTTGAAGATTTCTAAAAACCCTTTGAGTGATCAAAGGGTTTTTTATTTCTTAAATTAGTAGAGACAATTACACTGCATGTGGACATTAGAAAATAAAAAAGCATTAATAACAGGTGGAACCAAAGGAATTGGCCGTGCTACGGTGCTTGAATTTCTGGAACTAGGTGCAGAAGTCCTATTCACGTCAAGAAGCAAAGAAGATGTGTTTGAATTTGAAAAAGAACTCCGGAATAAAGGATTAAAAGCTCATGGACTTACCGCAGATTCGTCAATGAATGAGGATAGGTCAAAAATAAAATCATGGATCGCTGAAAACTGGAAAAAACTGGACATGCTTGTTCATAATGCCGGTATCAACATCCGGAAAAAGGCGAATGATTACTCGGAAGAAGAATTCAGAAAAGTTCTTGAGATCAATCTGATCTCTCCTTTCGAACTTAGCAGATTGTTGTATCCATACCTTAAAGAATCAGGCAAAGCCTCTATTATCAATGTAGCCTCTTCTGCCGCTATCCAGGATGTTGGCACCGGGGTTCCTTACGCCATGTCAAAATCTGGTTTACTTCAGCAAACAAGAAGCCTGGCTTCAGAATGGGCTTCAGATGGAATCAGGGTAAACGCTGTTTCTCCCTGGTTCACCAAAACACCATTAACCAAAGGCTATCTTGAGCAGGAGGAAAAAATGAAATCGATCTTAAGCAGAACTCCACTGAACCGAGTGGCCGAAGCAGGCGAAATATCTGCTATCATAGCCTTCCTGGCCATGGAAAAATCATCTTTCATTACGGGACAGAATATCATTGCCGATGGAGGCATGAGTATTAAAGCAATATAAACTAACAACTAAAAAAGGATCATATGAGAAAATTAATCACATTAATTATGTTGTCTTTAGCAATAATTTCCTGTAACCAGGAAAAAAAGAAAAAAGAAGAAGTAGCTAAAGATCCGAATCTCGAAGTCCATGAAAAAATAGCCATGGCTAACGGATTTGAAAAGTTTGACAGTATAAGCCAGATCAAATTCACTTTCAATGTTAAGGTGAATGACTCACTTCGTGCACAGAGACGCTGGGTATGGAATACCACAACTGATAAAATAAGCCTGACTGAAAAAGACAGCACGATGAGCTATACTAAAAAAGATAGCCTTGCTGAAGATAAGAAGTATATAGATAGGCGTTTTGTGAATGATTCTTACTGGTTACTTTTCCCATATCAACTAAAATGGTCTGATGCTAAATTAAGTGAAGTTAAGAAAGCTAAAGCTCCAATTAGCGAAAAGGAAATGAGTATGATGACGGTTAGTTACCCTTCAGAAGGTGGATATACACCCGGTGATAGTTATGATATTTATTTTGATGATGATTATATGATTCGGGAATGGGTCTATAAATCGTCAGACGGAAAGAGAGAATCACCTTCTACCTGGGAGGATTATAAGGATTTCGACGGGATAAAGATAGCTACTATGCATAAGTCAAAGGATGGTAGCTTTGAGTTATATTTCTCTGATGTATCCATAGAAGAATAGCAGTAGATCTGGCTAAGTGATTGAAATTCGTCAGGCTCAACTAGTTTCAGCTTCTAAAAGATAATATCCTGAAATAAATTCAGCATGACTTAACCTTAATTTCTTAGCCAGATTTAAAAACTCACATTTTATTTACCAAGGATTCCCTTTTTCAGGATCTGGCCGAACTCGTACATATCTTCAAAAGAGCAATAAAATGGTGCCGGGGCAAGCCTGATCACATTAGGCTCACGCCAGTCTGTGATCACACCACTATCCATCAAATACTTGAAGAGCTCTCTACCCTCACCGTGCAAAAAGACAGATAATTGTGTCGCCCTTTCTTCCTGTCTGGCAGGCGTAATTATTTCAAAGGTACTTTCCACTTCCTTATCTATCTCATGAAGAATAAATTCAAGGTAAGCGACTATTTTATTTCGTTTCTCGATCAGGGCGGGCATCCCAACCTCATCGAACATTTCAAGGGAAGCCAGGTATGGAGCCAGGGCTAATACCGGCGCATTGCTCACCTGCCACGCATTTGCCGTAGGTTCCGGCTGAAATTCAGGTTCCATCAGGAAACGTTTTTCTTTGTTATGGCCCCACCATCCTTCAAACCTGGGGATATCTTTCTTATTATGATATTTCTTATTAATAAAACACCCCGATGCATTTCCGGGTCCTGAATTCATGTATTTATAGCTGCACCATGCGGCAAAATCAACATTCCATTCACTCAATTTCAATTCTATATTTCCGGCAGCGTGAGCCAGATCCCAGCCTACAAAGGCACCAACTTCATGGCCCGCCTGTGTGATCTTTTCCATGTCGAAGACCTGTCCTGTATAATAGTTAACCCCCCCTATTAGAACCAGGGCACACTCTTCCCCTACTTCCTTTATCTTTTCGAGTATATCTTCAGTCCTGAAATTTTGTTCTCCTTCCCTTTTACTAATCTCCACAATAGCGTCAGAAGGATCATATCCGTGAAAACGCACCTGACTAGCGATCATATACTGATCGCTTGGAAATGCTTTTTCTTCACAGATTATTTTATAGCGTTTGTTTGTGGGGCGGTAAAAAGAAACCATCAGTAAATGCAAATTCACTGTCAAGGTATTCATCACGGTTACTTCTGAAGGCTCTGCACCCACAATTCTGGATAGTTTCTCAGAAAAACGTTCATGATAATCCCACCAGGGCTTTTCAGCATAAAAATGGCCTTCCACTCCAAGTTCGGCCCAGTCTTTCATCACCTCGTCAACATATTGTTGCGTTCGTTTTGGCTGCAGACCTAAAGAATTTCCAACAAAATAGATTACATCTTTCCCATTCACTTTAGGAAAAATAAATTCGTTTCGATAATTGGCTAATTTATCCTTTCTATCCAGTTCTCTGGCAAATTCCCTGGAGTTCTGAAATTGCATATTTTTCAATTTTTGGTAAAAATACGATTTCGTTTTAAACAACATAATCAATGATAGGCGCATAAAATCATTAATTTTGTAAAAAATTGAATGCATGCATTTTTTACCAGAAGAAATTGATGAATATATAGTAGAACATTCTCAAAAAGAACCTGAGCTTCTAGCAAAACTGAACAGAGAGACCAATCAAAAGGTAATGCAACCCAGAATGTTGAGCGGCCATTACCAGGGAAGGGTTTTAAGCCTGCTTTCAAAAATGAAGATGCCGGAAAGCATTCTGGAAATCGGTACTTATACCGGTTATTCCGCCTTATGCCTTGCCGAAGGTTTAACCAAAGATGGCACACTTCATACGATTGATATGAATGAAGAACTCTATGATTTTCAGAAGAAATATTTTGATTCCTCAGAATATTCCAGTCAGATAAAACAATATCTGGGAGATGCGACCGAGATAATCCCTGAGATAGATACAAAATTCGATCTGGTTTTCATCGATGCTGACAAACCAAATTATCCCAAATACTTCGAATTAGTGATAGATAAAATGAAACCTGGCGGAATCATACTTTCAGACAATGTACTTTGGTCTGGTAAAGTGGTAGAAAATGTAAAGGATGATGACGAATCTACTAAAGGCTTACTTGTTTATAATAAACTGCTGGCAGAAGACCCCCGGGTAGAAACCGTAATATTACCTATAAGAGACGGTCTTACCCTCACGCGAGTGAAAAATTAGTAGAGCCTTCTTCCTGATTTAAGGTATAACTGGTAAAAAATAACAGCCATGACTATCCCCACGATCATCCCAACGAGGATATCTCCGGGATAATGAACTCCTACATAAATACGGCTCATAACAAAAATAATGGGCCATATATAGGCCAGGTATATCCATCTTGTCTTACTGGTAAGCACCATCACTACAAAAGTGGTTGCCGCAAAGGAGGTTGACGCATGCCCCGAAAAGAAACTATAATTAGTTGGTTCCTGAAGTATCCGGATCAAATCGGTGAGGTCTGGTTCGTTATTTGGCCTTAACCTTAAGGCGATGCCTTTAACAAGATTTGTAAAACTCCAGGTAGTGAATACCGCAGCAAGTAAGAATAAGGTTGAAAATGCCGCTTTTTTCCAGTGAAAAGCCAGAAAGAAAAAAAGAAAGAAAATGAAATAAAGGGGAATCCAGTGGGTTGGATTTGTCACAAAGATCCAGAATGAATCATATTTTTCAATCCCCAGATTATTAAGATATACAAATAACTCCCTGTCCCATTGCTCAATCTGCTCCCACATTAGCTAAGAGTTTAGAGTTTGCGCTTTACCGAACCGGATATTTCTTCTATATCTTCTTTTACCTTATCAATCTCCCCTCTAACATCCTTTGTGAAATCGGTATCTATCCCCTGCTTTTCGGCACTTTTCTGGATTTCATCTTTAATATCGTTAGAGGCATTTCTGATAGCTTTCATGCCTTTTCCCAATCCTCTGGCAATTTCAGGGATCTTATCAGCTCCAAAAACCATTACCAGAATGAACATGATAAAGGCAATTTCGGCTCCACTAATAAATAAAGGTAACGTATACATAGCAAGCAAATATAATTACAAATATCAGCATAAAAAAAGCCGACTCGTTAAAGTCGGCTTAATAAATTTTTACTCGCTAACTAGTCTTCCGAGCTATCTTTGAATTTTTCAAATTCATTCTTATTCTTTGTCTTAGGCCAGTTGTTATTACTCACATCAACATCAGCCGTTTCAAGATCAGGATCTACCGTGATCTTAGTGATCTCTTTATTTGAAGGGATCACTTTGCTAACCGTAGAATCATTCTTTCTCCATATCTGCACCGGATAAGTTATTTTTTCTGAAGTGCCATCAGCATAGCTAACCTCAATGATCAAAGGCATCACTAAGCCACCCGGCTTTTCAAATACAACCTGGTAGAAATATTTAGGAGCCTTAAGGTTCTTTCTCTCTTCTTCACTAAAATTATCCATCACATAAGCCTGAAGCATCTGTGAACTTTCAAGCAAAGATTTATCTTTCATGTCTTTACTGAATTCTTCATCTTCCTCGGTCACTACGTAAAGTGCATCCACATCTTCCGGAGAAGCTCCATAACGCTTAAGCATTTCCTTGCCTTTCTTGGTAGGAGTATCGGTCACGTAATATTTGTTAACCTCTTTGATCCCTATATCTACATTATCGGTAGTATAGAACCAGCCTCTCCAGAACCAGTCAAGATCTATACTTGAAGCATCCTCCATAGTTCTAAAGAAATCTTCCGGAGTTGGGTGCTTAAACATCCATCTTTGAGAATAAGTTTTAAATGCATGATCGAACAATTCACGGCCCATTACCGTTTCACGAAGAATATTAAGAGCAGTTGCAGGTTTTCCATAAGCATTATTACCTAACTGGTAAACTTCTTCAGGGTTGGACATGATAGGCGCAATATATTCCTGGTTTCCTTTCATATAAGGAACAATCTTATGAGGCTCTCCTCTTCTTGAAGGGTATTTATCGTTTGGCGCGATCGCTTCGGGGTATTCTTCCCCAAATTTCTGTTCGGCTACATATTGAACAAAGGTGTTGATACCTTCATCCATCCATCCCCACTGTCTCTCATCAGAGTTAACGATCATCGGGAAGAAATTATGACCTACCTCGTGAATGATAACACTTATCATTCCAAATTTAGTACGGTCGCTATACTGTCCATTCTCATCAGGCCGCCCATAATTCCAGCAGATCATTGGATACTCCATCCCCTGATTTTTTGCATGAACTGAGACTGCCTTATGGTAAGGATATTGGAACGTATGATTTGAGTAGCTCTTTAAAGTACTGGCAACAGCCCTTGTAGACCACTCTTCCCAAAGCGGGTTACCTTCTTTAGGATATAATGAAACTGCCATTACATCTTTACCCATCACATCGGTAGCCATCATATCAAGAATGAATTTTCTTGAAGTTGAAAAAGCAAAATCCCGAACCATTTCGGCCTTGTACTTCCATGTTTTGGTCTTATTTGAAAATCCTTTCTCAGCTTCTTCAGCCTCTTCCTGAGTTCTTATCACCACAGGAGCATCATAGGATTTCTGCGCTTTTTCATAACGCTTCATCATCTCCTTAGTATAAACTTCCTTTCTGTTCTGAAGTTCACCGGTAGCTTCCATAACGTGGTCTGCAGGAACCGTGATATTCACTTCATAATCACCGAATGGTAATGCGAACTCACCGCTACCCCAGAACTGCATGTTCTGCCATCCTTCTACATCATTATATACCGCCATTCTTGGGAAAAACTGAGCCACCACATAAGCTTTATTCCCATCTTCAGGGAAGAACTCATAACCAGATCTGGCACGATTTGTCACATGGTTATTGATATTGTAGGACCATTTGATATTAAAAGTATAACTCTCACCGGCTTTTAATGGCTGAGGCATATCGATACGCATCATTGTTTGATTGATAGTATACTTTAACGCCGAACCATCTCTGGAAACTTCCTTGATATTAAAGCCTCCATCAAAAGGTTCTTGCAGGTATTTATTCGCAAAACCTGCAGCCGTGGCAACTGGTGCCATTCCATCCCCGTCTTTTTGAAGTGAAGGAGAATCTTTTTTACGAATGTTCTGATCTAACTGAACCCATAGATATTCCAGGTCCTGAGGAGAATTGTTGTGGTAAGTAATGGTCTCCTCTCCTGTTAATATAGAATTCTCATCATCCAGAACTATATCCATTTTATAATCTGCTTCATTCTGGTAATAAGCCGGTCCCGGAGCGCCGGAAGCAGTACGGTATTGATTTGGAGTGGCAAACTCCATATACATCTGCCTGAATTTGTTTTGGTTTGTGTGTCCTTCCTGCCGTGCTTCCTTTTGTTCGGTTTCCTGGGCCGATACGCCAGCGAATACAAACATAAAGAATACGTAGCATAACAAGTTTAATCTCTTCATTTATGTAGTTTTAATTTAAGAATTGCTAAAAATAATTATTTTCTTCAGTCTACAAGAAAGCATTTGTCAAAAAGACACAGTTTTACTACCGTTTCCTTTCATTAGCAACATACTTTCTATGGTTTCACCCTTTTTTACGTGTACTATATTTTTTTGGGAGTCAAAAAGGTCTGTAAGAATAAGGTTTTCTACCCTTATCTTCTTGAAATTTTCCACATTAGGTCCTTCTATAAAAAGAACAATCTGATCTGCATCGAACTTACTTCCCAGGAATTTCAGTTTCTGATCCTTTCCATCCACTTTTATTTTCAGTTTTTGGGCAATATACCGGGAAATGACATCTTTATTCGCCTCTAGGTCATCCTCGTATGAAAGGCTTATCTCCTGCTGATAGCGTTTGCTGAGAACGTTTTCAAAATCGTCAATGAACACTCTTGAAACGATCTGAAGACTTGTAGATTCTTTATCGTATTCGATCTCGGTAACACTCAGGTAAGTTTCATGGTCTTCCGCTACGAAAGATGTAAAAAGTATAAAGCTAAATAAAAGAATCAGGGTCTTTTTCATTTTCATTTTAAAGGTTTGGAGCAAATATCAAACCAAAATATGGGATTTTTAACTGGCAATAGGTAAGACTAAGAAATAAGTCAAAGGTTTAAAACACTATCCCGGGACCTGTTTGGGGGAATTAAGAATATCTCCTCTCCGATCTCTGAATTCCTCGATTCTGGTCTCGAAATACTCGATAAGCACAAACGCGTTGCTGTTCAAAACAAGGCGTTTAAAAGTTGGAGCATCTTCGGTACAGAAATAAACAAAATTACAGATCTCATTTTCAGCCAGCCCAAGGTCTTCCCTGAAGAATTTATGCCCTACTATCTGTATGCTTTTATTGGCTATTTCCCTTGGAGTATAAACCGCAGTCTTTTTCTGGTTTTTTGATAATTTATCCATTACTGCCCCGGCAACCTTATCCAGTCTTATCCCTCCGTTCGCAATGGGTTTCACATATGGATTTTGTTCCCTGTCTTTGGCGATAAATTCATTCAGTTCATTTTGCAGCCTGTATTTTCTCTCCACACCGGCTGTCGAAATCATATTAATGTCGTTCGCAAGATAACCCGATAGCTTAATATCATCTACCATCACTTCTGCAAGTTCATTTATCTTATCGGAAAGAACTATCGTTAGATTTCCGGACTCAAGCATTTCCCCGGTCACAATTATAGTTTTATTCTCAAACTGAACCGAAGAGACATACAGGCTATCATTTCTGTTCGCCATGATCTGAAAATTCCCTTCAGCGTTGGTAACAGAACCTTTTTCGAGATTAAGGTTGATCACATGTATTTTTTCAAGGTCTCCGCTCTTGGCTTGAACCTTTCCTTTAAGAAGTGTTGATTCCTGCGCTGTAAGTTGAAAACAGCCTAAAAATGCTAAAAGAAGGAAACTATAGAATTTAATTTGGATGACAGATGAATTCACTTTAGGTCTTTTTGATGATGTTTTAATTAATACCCCGCCATTCCCTGAATGATTCCACATTTTTTCTAAAAAGATCGATCAATTCCAGGTTTAGTTCAGATTCAAGAAATATAGAGAAATTTTGATCTCGGGCACAATAATAAAGAAAATTTAGCACCTCTGTTTCAGGAATATCCAGTTCCCGTTCAAAAAATTCT
The DNA here is from genome assembly GCF_023805255.1 of Gramella jeungdoensis. Taxonomy (GTDB): domain Bacteria; phylum Bacteroidota; class Bacteroidia; order Flavobacteriales; family Flavobacteriaceae; genus Christiangramia; species Christiangramia jeungdoensis. Next base: position 178,011 of record NZ_JAMSCK010000001.1, on the reverse strand, counting down.
CTCCCAAAACTATCGAAAGCCTTAATTACGGAAGCCGATAATTCGTCGTTGGCTTTGACCTTTTTGAGCATTTTGATTTTCCCGTTGAAAGTATTCAGCAAAAGGTCTAAAGGGATTCCTCCCGCCGATGTGGTTGCTGTCTGCAATTTTCTTTCGGTTTGTGTCAGGCCTTTTTTGGCATACGGGATACCGAATTCTGTACGATCAAATATCTCAATTCTGGCAACATCCTTATCCAGAACTCCGCTTAGTTTCAAATCACTTATTCTTACCTCATCAAGTTCGTTTTGGGCTGGGAATAATTTGATTTGAATTTTACCAGTCTCAAATTGCTCCTTATTGATCCTTATTATACTATTTTGAAACTGAACCGATGAGAATAAAAGGCTGTCATCAAGCCTTGCCCGAATATAAAATTTTCCTGAGTCATCACTGGTAACACCCTCTTTAAGGCTAAGATTAACCACATGGATATTAGACGGCTCGATACTATCTGTTAAAATATGACCCTGCAGAAGCTTTAATTCCTGAGAAAACGCAGAAAAGTTCATGAACAGGAAAATGAAGCATACAGGCAGAGCCTTGATGTAATTCTCTTTTATCAAAAGAAACAGGTTGGTAATGGTTTAATTCTAACGAAAGAATTTGAGATTTCGCACCTTTAAGAGACCTCAAACTTTCCTTAACGCTGGTGATTCCATAAATTTACCCAAAAAAGGACATGACTAACGCAATACTCGCAAGCACCTCCACTTTACATGCACAGGATTATCTTGAATATTTGATCCCACATCTACCTGAATTGTATAAAGAAAAAGAGGAAATTCTTTTTATTCCTTATGCAAGACCGGGAGGCATAAGCCATCAGGAATATACTGAAAAGGCCTCCGAAGCATTTTCTACAGTGGGAATAAAAGTAAGAGGTATTCATGAATTTGAAAACCATGCCCAGGCCGTGAAAGCTGCGAAAGGAATTTTTACTGGCGGTGGGAATACTTTTCTTCTGGTTTCAGAATTATACAGAAATAAGGTAATGAATGTATTAAAGGAAGTGGTACAGAACGGAACTCCTTATATGGGAACAAGTGCAGGGACTAATATTGGTGGATTAAGCATGCAAACCACTAACGATATGCCTATTGTATATCCTCCTTCCTTCAAAACCCTTGGCCTGGTTCCTTTCAATATCAACCCTCACTACCTTGATCCTGACCCGGGCTCAACTCACAAAGGAGAGACAAGGGAAACAAGGATAAAGGAATTTCACGGGCTTAACTCACAACCCGTTATTGGCCTAAGGGAAGGCAGCTGGCTGGAATTGAAGGATAATAAAGTTACGTTAAAAGGAGAGCTGCCGGGAAGAATTTTCAAAAAGGATAAAGTACCTTTCGAAGTAGAAACCGGAACCGACTTAACCGATTTGAATTAATATGGATTACCAGAAAATTCTTGATACTATCTATGAAGAAATGAGTTACCGTGATGTAAAAGGTAAGGTTGCATCATACATCCCGGAACTGGCCAAAATTGATCGAAGGAAATTTGGAATGCACGTGTATTGCGGTGATCAGCAGCATTTTTGTTTTGGAGATAGTAAAGAGGATTTTTCAATTCAAAGTATCTCGAAAGTTTTCACACTGGCGATGGCAATGAGGTTGATGGGAGAAGATCTCTGGGATCGTGTTTCGGTGGAACCATCTGGCGATCCATTCAATAGCCTTACACAGCTGGAATATGAGCACGGGATTCCCAGAAATCCTTTTATTAATGCCGGAGCCCTTGTTATATCAGATATTCTTGTAGATCAGCTGGATGATCCAAAACAGGAACTTTTAGATTTCGTAAGGAAGATTACGGGCGATCCAGACATCAAATACGACGAAAAAGTAGCGGCTTCTGAAAAAGCTACTGGCTACAGGAATGTAGCCCTGGTAAATTATATAAAAGCTTTGGGAAACATCAAATGTGATGTAGAACCTATTGTTGATTTTTATTTTCACCAGTGCTCACTTGCGATGAACTGCAAAGATCTTGCGGAAGCATTCATGATATTCGCCAATAAAGGAAAGATACTGAAAACGGGAGAAGAAATATTGAAACCGAAGACGGTGAAAAGGATCAATGCCCTAATGCAAACCTGCGGTTTTTATGATGAAGCGGGAGAATTTAGCTTTCAGGTTGGTTTACCAGGAAAAAGTGGTGTTGGCGGTGGAATAGTAGCCATACATCCCGACAATTATTCGGTGGCTGTATGGAGTCCCATCCTAAATGAAAAGGGAAATTCTGAACTGGGAATGAAAGCCCTGGAGAGGCTTACAACCCTTACGGGAGTTTCGGTATTCTGATAAAGGGGGAAACAAAAAAATGCCTTCCGGAAACCAGAAAGCATTCTCTTATAAATTGAACACTGCTAAAATTAAAGTGCTGCGACGTGCTTAGTCAAATTTGACTTTAGGTTAGCAGCTTTATTATCGTGAATGATATTATTCTTAGCCAATTTGTCGACCATTGAGATCACAGAAGGCAACATTCCCTCAGCCTCTTTCTTGTCGGCTTCACGCAATTTTTTGATCGCGTTTCTTGTAGTTTTGTGCTGGTAGCGATTTCTAAGACGTTTAGTCTCATTGCTACGAATCCTCTTCAACGCTGACTTATGATTTGCCATTACAATTGTTATTTAAAAAGTTTTTTAAAAGTAGTCCGTAGGGGAATCGAACCCCTGTTACCAGGATGAAAACCTGGCGTCCTAACCCCTAGACGAACGGACCATTATCTATTTCAAAATGCAACCTAATGTTGCTTTAAACGAACACTTTCTTTCAGTGTTTCTCTTCGTAGTCCGTAGGGGAATCGAACCCCTGTTACCAGGATGAAAACCTGGCGTCCTAACCCCTAGACGAACGGACCATTTTTGTTTCAAATGCGGATGCAAAAATACAACTATTTTTCAATGCCGCAAATGTTGACCAAAAATTTTTAAAATTTTTAATAAGCCTTAGCAAACAACACTCTTCCTTCGGAAGGTTTTCCAGTTAACACACACTCTCCGGCCTCATCTTTCCTGTTAAAGGGGATGCATCTTATGGTCGCTTTGGTAAGCTCTTTTATCTTATTTTCAGTCTCCGGAGTACCATCCCAATGCGCTGAAATGAAACCACCTTTTTGTTTAAGGACTTTTTTGAATTCATCAAAAGAATCTACCTCGGTAATATGTTCATCTCTGAATGATTTTGCCTTGTTAAAAAGATCTTCCTGGATTTCAGTCATTAAAGACCTTATTTTTTCAACAACCTTATCGCGATTTATGAATTCCTTGGTAAGTGTATCTCTTCTTGCAAGCTCAACCGTTCCTTTTTCAAGATCCTTAGGACCAATGGCCAGTCTAACCGGCACCCCCTGTAATTCATACTGTGCAAACTTCCATCCCGGTTTCTGAGTATCTCTGTCATCATATTTCACTGAAATTCCCACTGCTCTTAGATCTTTTACCAACTCATTAGCCACTTCAGATATTTGCTCTAATTGCTCTTCCCCTTTATAAATTGGGACAATAACAACCTGAATAGGCGCAAGATTTGGCGGAAGCACGAGTCCTTTATCATCACTATGGGTCATAATTAACGCCCCAATAAGTCGAGTTGAAACTCCCCACGAAGTCGCCCAAACATGCTCCAAACCACCATCTTTAGTGGCGAATTTCACATCAAAAGCCTTCGCGAAATTCTGCCCTAGAAAATGAGAAGTTCCAGCCTGCAAGGCCTTACCATCCTGCATCAATGCTTCTATACAATAGGTTTCAAGCGCCCCTGCAAAACGTTCATTCTCGGTCTTGCTCCCTTTAACTACAGGAATTGCCATAAAGTTCTCTGCAAATTCAGCATAGATATCATTCATCAATTCAGTTTCCTGAAGGGCCTCTTCTTTTGTTTCATGGGCCGTATGACCTTCCTGCCATAGAAATTCGGAAGTCCTCAGGAAAAGACGTGTTCTCATCTCCCATCTCACTACATTTGCCCACTGGTTTACCTTTATTGGAAGATCCCTGTATGACTGGATCCAATTCTTATAAGTGTTCCAGATAACGGCTTCAGAGGTTGGGCGCACCACAAGCTCTTCTTCCAGTTTAGCCTCCGGATCTACCTTAAGTTTTCCAGGGTTATCGGGATCATTTTTCAATCGGTAATGAGTAACCACCGCACATTCCTTTGCAAAGCCTTCTGCATTCTTTTCTTCAGCCTCAAAAAGGCTCTTGGGAACAAACAAGGGAAAATAAGCATTTTGGTGCCCAGACTCCTTGAACATTCTGTCCAGTTCAGCCTGCATTTTTTCCCAGATCGCAAAACCATAAGGCTTGATCACCATACAGCCACGTACTGCGGAATTTTCAGCCAGATCAGCCTTCACCACCAGCTCATTATACCACTTGGAATAGTCGTCACTTCGCTTTGTTAGATTCTTACCCATTTCTTGTTATTTGGCATAAAACTTGTATCTTTTAATACGTTATCGTACTAACCGTTCGGGCAAAACTAACTATTTTTAGCATGCCCAACAATAAAAAGAATTACCAATGAAACTTTATTACATCTTACGAAACAAACTGAACCTCCTGTTCATTCCGGTGGCTCTGTTTGCTATGGTTTCCTGTGGCTCTTACCAGTATTCAGGTTATGAGGCCGATGGAATATACGGAGAGTCCAGACCTGGAATCTGGGAGCAGGAAGAACCGCAAACTAATGAGGTGAGACCTAATAACAACAATAATTACTATAAGAATCTTTTCGCCCAGCAATCAGAAATGTATGGGGAGATCCTGGAGAGCGATATTTTTACAGACGTAGAAAGTTATACTTCCAACGATGGTTATGAAAACTATAATAATGTTGGTGGCGATGTAGCCTATGTAGGCGGGAATGCTCCCTGGGGTGATGATCCAGACAGCTACACAATTAACATATACAATAATGGGTTCTATGGTGGATATTATTCCCCATGGAGATATGGATGGGCTTATCAACACTTCCCTTTTTATTATGGAGGGTTTTATGACCCATGGTACTATCCATATTGGCATGGAGGTTATTGGGGCGGACCTATAGCATACGGTTATGGATCTTACTGGAATATAGGATTTGGATTTGGTTACCACTATTATGGAGGCTATTATAATCCATATTATCGTCATTATTATAGACATCATTACTATCCATATAACTACAATAATAATATAGCATACAACCAGGGAAGAAGAAATTCAAGAGTATACTATTCTGATGGAGAAAACCGAAGAAGCCTTTCTTCCAGAAATTCTTCTTCATACTCCAGAAGTATAAGAGAAATAAGAAATTCGAGATCTTCAGACTATGGCACTTCTCGGGTAAGAAGCAGTGCCAGTAATACTGACGATCGCAGAATTTACACCAGAACAAATCGTAGAACTGAATCACCAAGATCCTATGATTATAACAGAAGCAGAAACAGCTCCCCTGTTTACCAGCGATCTTCGCAAAGCAATAATAGAACATACCGATCTTCACCATCCAGAAGAAGCAGTTCTTCTACGAGATCATCCACCACCAGAAGCTCAAGCAGTTCTAGCAGGAGTTCAGGAACTACCAGAAGTTCCGGAGGAAGATCTTCAAGAGGTGGCCGCGGAGGTAGTCAATAAAAATGTATAAGTTTAAAATATAACCTTACGGGCAGATTAGCCTGTGAGGTTTTTTTATAATCGAAAATCAATTGTATATGAAAAGAATATTATCACTACTAGCCTTCTTTGCAGTCCTTAGCTCACTGAAAGCTCAGGATTTGAATGACGCTTACCGGTATTCTTCCAGTGAATTATCAGGTACCGCAAGATTCGTAGGAATGAGTGGAGCATTTGGTGCATTGGGTGGAGATCTTTCAGCAATTTCAATAAACCCCGCTTCTTCGGCTGTATTCCTCTCGAGCAATGCTTCAGTAAGCCTAGGTTACCGAAGTCTAGATAACAGCATTCGCTATAACAATGGCAACTCCGTAAGTGAGGATTCAGAAATCGATCTTGGCAATATAGGTGGTGTTTTTGTCTTTAGAAGCAATGGAGACAGCGATTGGAGCAAGTTCTCACTCGGAATTAATTATAATTCAACTTCACTATATGATGAAAATTATGTTGCAAGAGGAACTTCTTCAAATTCGATTGATCAATATTTTTTAAATTATGCTGATGGTATTGAACTCGATCTCCTTCAACTAAGGAATGATGAAAGCATCTCAGACCTGTATTCATTCTTAGGGGAAAATTATGGCTTCCCGGTACAGCAGGCTTTTTTGGGATATCAGGCATACATTTTAGAAGCAGAAGCCGACGACCCTTCTAACACTGAGTATTTCTCATTAATTGCGCCGGGAAATTTTGACCAGCGATATAATTATGCAGCTACCGGGCTAAACGGAAAGCTTACTTTCAACGCCGCAACCCAGTACAAAGATTTCCTCTACCTGGGATTGAACCTAAATACACATTTTGTCAATTATGAGAATTCGACTGAATTAAGCGAATTCAATAGCAATTCGGGAAGTGAAACCACTGAAGTATATTTTGGAAACAACCTGAACGCAAACGGAGATGGTTTTTCATTTCAATTAGGAGGGATTGCCAAAATAAATGAAAGTTTAAGGCTTGGATTCACTTATGACTCGCCCGTTTGGTTCGATATTCGTGAAGAAACAACACAATATATTGAAACCAATAGTCCGCAAGATGAATTTGTGACCGTATCGCCGAATATCATAAACGTTTATCCCGAATACAGACTCCAAACCCCTTCTAAATTAACCGGTAGTATCGCCTACCTTTTCGGAAAACAGGGATTAATAAGTTTTGATTACAGCAGGAAGGACTATTCGAATATAAAATTTAAGCCCGATAACGATCCAAGCTATCAAAATCTAAATATGGATATTTCCAATAACATGAAAGCGGCATCAACCTATAAACTTGGTGGTGAATACCGAATTTCTAATTTTAGTCTTAGAGCCGGTTACAGGTTTGAGGAAAGCCCCTTTAAAGATGGAAGCAGGGTAGGTGATCTTACCGGTTATACGGGTGGGATAGGTTATAACTTTGGAAGTGTTAATCTTGATCTTGCATACAGTTTAACCGATTATGAAGAGAATATGCCAATTCTTAATACAGGACTTACAGATCCGATTAGGTTTGATCGCGATCTTTCAAAGGTTATACTTTCTGTTAGTTTTGGTTTATAAAAGAAAGAAAACCATCAAGACATCAAAGGCGCCTTACCGGCGCTTTTTTTTATCTCTTAAGAGTGAAATTTGACATATAAACCTGATATCCCCCCGTTTTCTGATCTACAAATTCTACTCTGAACCAGTAATCATCTGCAGGTAAATCTTTACCATTATAGGTCCCATCCCATCCTTTGTTCCCACCAGGGTCAAGCTGGCGAATTAATTTCCCGTACCGGTCAAAAACAAACAATCTCTTTATACTAATATCACTATTACTAATCAGACTCCAGGTATCGTTATAACCATCAGAATTTGGAGTAAAAAAGCGAGGATATCCCACCAGGAAAAAATTGTCACTCGTGGTTTCCCCACAACCATTAATTTCACGCGTAGTAATTGTATGGCTTCCCGGAGGAACCCGATTAAAAACATTGGATTCCTGCCAGTTACTATTATCAAGCTTATACTCAAAACCAGCGTAGGTACCCCCTATAACATTTTCAGCTGTTGCCGTAACCGTATAACCATCTCCAAAGTCGGATCCTGAAATCGAAATAGAAACCGATTCCGGTCTGGAAATAGCAACAGGCATTGTAATAAACTCCTTCTCACACCCTGAAGCAGAATGCCTTAATGTTAAACTCAACTGATTTCCGGAGGGAAGATCATTGAGGGTAAGCACTGCACTTGTCCCTATAATGCCGGTACCATCAGTCCATTCATAAGTGTAGTCTGAACCGAGATCGTTACCCAAACTAACAGGTGCTATAAGTTCATTATTCCTGTCTACACAAAAAACAGTAGTTTCAGCCAATTGGTATTCAGGAAAGTTGAAATCAACCAGATCAAATTGCTCAACTTCAGAAAGACACCCACTTTCTATATACTCTACTTTTGCATATATGGTAGTTCCATCCTGAAAAGGAAAAGACGAGGGTTGAATAATCGGCTCATTATTTTCTATGGCATCAGTACTTTCATAAAATATAGCCCTGTAATCTGCCGGATTTGAGTTAGGAGCTATCAGTTGCGAGGAAGCTTCAGTGAGATCTATAAATTCCGTAGATTCAGCACAAGCTGAAAGACCTGAGACCTCACCTATTTCAGGAACTTCATAGAAAGTAACCGTCACATCATCCTGATCGCTACTTGCTCCAACAAGGTCTTTTACCACCAGTCGGTAATCTCCCGATTGAGTTACTGTTAAAGTTGGACCATCTTCTCCCGGGATCTGTTCATATTGTGAGGTACTTTCATTGTACACATACCATTCATAAATTTCAGCCTCATCGGTAGTTCCATCCAGGATATACTCATTTTCTCCGCAAACCACGATATTATCCCCCAGGTCACTATCAAGTATAGAGCAATCGGTTGAACCACCACCCGAGTTTGTTTGTTCCAGGCTAATAAAACCAGGTAATTGCTGGAAATTAGTAATCACCACAACATACACCTGATTTGCCATTGCCCCGGAAATAGTCATTGTTTCAACAGCATCTGGAAGATAACTACAGTCCACAAGATTTTCTGCATTTAGAGCGGTCGCAGAACAATACTCCTCACCCCTCTCAAAAGGCCCCCAAACCACAAAATCCACATCCAGGGGTGCCCCACTTCCATCTTCATTTTCATATTGAGAAATTTTAAAGCTAAGGTCACCCGAATCCTCCACCTGTAAAAAGAACCAGGCCGGATAGGGCTGCTCTTCCAAACAACCATAGTCTGGACCAGCCTCCCCGCTAATCTGCGAACTGTTAGTATAATTGGAATTCGGAAAAGTAAGTCGTTCACTTCCTGCACAAAAAGGCTCTATATCACTACAAGTAGAGCCCTGAGCCAATATCGAGCCACTGGCCAAAAAGCCAAATATTAAAGTTAATATCAGTATTTTATTACCTTTCATCCCCTGAATCCAAGAACTTATGCAAATTATGAAATATAAAGCATTTGTATAGTAAAGCCTAATTGATTTTGAATACGGCTAAAACCTTATAAATATGTATCTTTGCAAGCCAATACGGTTTTAACCGACTATTATTGCAAAAAAGCATGAAAGTAGACAAGATATTGAATGAAATCGAAGAGATGGGCGATGCCCACGCAGGAAGCAGCGCTAATACGCCATTAAGAGAAGATGCGTTCGACTTAAGCGATATTGAAAAAATCGACCTGATTAAGGAAGACGTGAGACACATCATGGAAACTCTAGGGCTTGATTTAAAAGATGATAGCCTGAAAGGAACTCCATTGAGAGTCGCTAAAATGTTTGTTAATGAAGTTTTCTCAGGTCTTCACCCGAAACGCAAACCAAAGGCCTCTACTTTTGAAAACAAATACAAATATGGCGAAATGCTGGTTGAGAAAAATATTACAGTATATTCTACCTGTGAACATCATTTGCTACCTATCGTAGGAAAAGCTCATGTGGCATATATTTCTAACGGAACAGTTGTGGGACTTTCAAAAATGAACCGAATCGTAGATTATTTCGCAAAAAGACCTCAGGTTCAGGAAAGGATGACCATGCAAATAGTTCATGAACTTCAAAACGTACTTGGCACCCCTGATGTAGCCTGTGTTGTAGACGCAAAACATCTTTGTGTTAACAGCAGAGGAATCAGAGATATAGAAAGCAGCACTGTGACCAGCGAATTTGGCGGAGCTTTCAAACAAAAAGAAATAAGAAGAGAATTTCTGGATTATATTAAATTAGACACTTCGTTCTAATAATTCAAAACATTTTTACTACATGGCGCTTTACCAGGAACAAAGCCTGAAACTTTACAATTCAATGACGGGTGAAAAGGAAATTTTTACCCCAATAAATGAAGGACATATAGGAATGTATGTATGTGGTCCAACTGTTTACAGTAATGTACATTTAGGAAATTGCCGTACATTCATTTCATTTGATTTGGTCTTCAGGTACCTTAAACATTTAGGTTATAAAGTTCGTTATGTAAGGAATATTACCGATGCCGGCCACCTTGAAAATGATGCTGACAGCGGTGAAGATAGGATCTCCAAAAAAGCAAGACTGGAGCAGATTGAACCCATGGAAGTAGTACAGAAATACACTGTGGATTTCCATAATATACTTCAGAAGTTCAACAACCTTCCTCCCAGTATCGAACCTACGGCTACTGGGCATATTGTTGAGCAAATCGAGATTATCAAAACCATCCTGGAAAATGGCTATGCATACGAAGCAAACGGTTCTGTTTATTTTGATGTCTTAAAATTCAATAAAGATCATTCTTATGGCAAACTTAGCGGAAGAGCTATAGAAGATATGATCGCAAACACTAGGGAACTTGCCGCACAAAGCGACAAAAAGAATCCACAGGATTTTGCATTATGGAAAAAGGCCGAACCACAGCACATTATGCGATGGCCCTCTCCATGGAGCGATGGTTTCCCGGGATGGCACCTTGAATGTACCGTTATGAGCACAAAATATCTTGGGGAATATTTTGATATTCATGGTGGTGGAATGGATCTTAAGTTTCCTCATCACGAATGTGAAATTGCCCAGGGTGAAGCCGCCACAGGAAAATCTCCTGTAAATTACTGGCTTCATGCCAATATGCTCACCCTCAATGGCAAGAAAATGGCCAAAAGTACTGGCAATTTCATCCTTCCGGAACAGATATTTACCGGGAATAATGATATTCTAACAAAAGCCTTTTCTCCAAACGTAGTACGATTCTTCATTCTACAGGCCCATTACAGAAGTATCCTTGACTTCTCCAGTGAAGCGCTGCTAGGAAGTGAAAAAGGCTTCAACCGACTAATGGAAGCCTATCATTCAATTGATGAACTACCAGCATCAGACACAACCGGATTTGATCTTGCGGCATGGAAACAGTCATGTTACGATGCCATGAATGACGACTTTAATAGCCCTATCCTTATCGCCAGGCTTTTTGATATGGTGAAAACCATCAATAATATCAAGGAAGGTGATATTGAGATCGCTGAAGATGATAAAAAGGAGCTTAGAGAAAGTATGAGTGCCTTTATGTTCGATATCCTTGGACTTGTTGATGCGGCTTCAGAAAATGAAAATGATGAGAACAAACTGGCGGGAACAATTGAACTACTTATAAAACTGAGAACTGAAGCAAGAAACAATAAGAATTTTGCTTTAAGCGATCAGATAAGGGACCAGTTAGACGAACTGGGAATTCAACTTAAAGACGGGAAAGAAGGCACTACTTTCTCTGTAAAATAATAGATTTATTATGCTGAACCGATGGTTGAGTAAAATATTGACCGGCACCGTTCAGTTCTACAAGAAGTTTATTTCTCCACTTACCCCGGCAACATGTCGGTATGAACCAACATGTTCTACATACATGATCGAAGCTATCAGGATACATGGGCCTTTTAAAGGCACATGGCTTGGAATTAAACGAATAGCCAGATGCAATCCCTGGGGAGGTTGTGGCTATGATCCGGTTCCTGGAAAATCGGGGTCCAAAAGAGCCTAAAGAAAAGGCAAATATGTATATTTACGCCTAATCAAAAAATTTACCATGCTTATAAATGCTATTCGCTGGAATCCGTCAGAAGGACTGGATTTGGGAATTCTCACTATACACTATTACAGCCTCATGTTCTTAATTGCCTTTGGTCTTGGCTGGTACATTATGAAAAGTATTTATACCCGGGAAGGCATCAAAATAGAAAAACTCGATTCCTTATTCATATATACCGTTATTGCTACACTTATAGGAGCAAGACTTGGTCATGTTATTTTCTATGATTGGGATTACTTCCAGAATCATCTTCTTGAGATATTTCTACCTGTTAGGTTTGAGCCGGAATTTGAGTTTACCGGATTCAGGGGATTGGCCAGCCACGGTGCAGCTATTGGTATTATTGTGGCCATGTATCTTTACTCAAAAAGAATACTTGAAAGACCCGTGCTTTGGATACTTGATCGTATCGTAATACCTGTGGCCAGTGGAGCTATTTTTGTAAGAATTGGAAATTTCATCAATTCTGAAATCATTGGAAAACCCACTAATTCAGATTATGGAGTGATATTCGAGAAACTCGGAGAAGACTTCCCAAGACATCCCGCTCAGTTGTACGAATCAGCCTGTTATTTATTAATATTTCTCATATTGTGGCTCATCTACTGGAAAACTGAAAAACGCTTTAAACTGGGCTATATATTTGGTCTTTTCCTCGTACTGTTATGGACAGTGAGATTCTTCATAGAATTCATTAAAGAACCACAGGTAGAAGAGCGAGCTACCTGGTTATTAAATACAGGTCAGTGGCTTAGCGTGCCATTTGTTTTAGCTGGCCTTTATTTCATGTACAGACCCACTAAAAGAAGAACTGTATGAAAAAACAAATTTTAAGTCTGGGAACTCTCGCATTTTTCACCTGCCTGTCTTTTACCTCTTGCAACGAAGAGAAGAAAGAGAAGACGATTGAAACAAATCCAATTTCATTCAAAAAAGAAGCTGAACTCTATTTGCTCAAATCTTCTGGAGACACCATTGAAAAACTGGACATAGAACTAGCTGAAAGTGATTACGAGCACGAAACCGGGCTCATGTATCGTGATGGAATGGAAGATTCACAGGGCATGCTTTTCATTTATGATAGTGAACGTGTGAGAAACTATTACATGAAGAACACTTATTTCCCTTTAGACATTATTTATTACGCCGAAGACAGCAGCCTGGTAAGTATTCAAAAGAATGCTACACCGCGCGAAGAAACCTCCCTGCCTTCAGATGGCCCCGCCCAGTATGTCCTTGAAGTAAATGCCGGCCTCTCGGATGAATGGAATTTAGAAAAAGGAGATAAGTTCACCTTTTACCGTACGAATTCAAACGAAGAATGAGTTCTTTTTAAAAACTAGATGAAATAAAAAAGGCTTTCCAAATGGAAAGCCTTTTTTTATGAATACAATATATACTGAAATTAAGCTGTAGCAGCTTCTTCAGTTTGAGGCTTCTTTTTCTTTTCTAATGAAGACTTCTTCTTAACGCTATCAAACATTATCGGTGTAGCGATGAACAATGAAGAGTAAGTACCTACAATAACACCAACTATAAGAGCGAACATGAATCCTCTGATGCTCTCCCCTCCAAAAATAAAGATAGCAAGTAGTACTACCAAGGTGGTAAGCGAGGTGTTCAAGGTTCTACTAATGGTACTATTCAAGGCAACATTAACTATCCTACCAAACTCCCACGAAGAATGTTCATTTACATACTCCCTGATTCGGTCAAACACAACCACGGTATCATTCAGAGAGTAACCTATCACCGTTAATATCGCCGCGATAAAGGCCTGATCTATCTCCATATTAAAAGGCATCACTTTATAAAGCAATGAGAAGATACCAAGTACCACAAGTACATCATGGAATACTGCTGCGACAGCTCCAAGGCTGAACTGCCATTTACGGAACCTTAAAAGGATATAAAGGAACACCACTATAAGTGAACCTAATACCGCCCAGAAAGATGCATTCTTGATATCATCAGCGATAGTCGCACCAACTTTCATGGACTGCATTATACCAACAGTTTTGGTATCAGATCCATCCACAAACTCATCATATGTGAAGCCAGCAGGAAGATAAGGTTTAAGTGACTCGAAAAGTGATTGTTGAATCTCCTCATCAACTGCAGCTCCCTCTTCATTAACTTTATATTTAGTTGTGATCTTCAACTGGTTATCCGGACCAAAAGTCTTTGCCTCCGCACTTCCGAAAGTAGCAACAAGGTCATTCTGAACTTCAGTCGGATTCACATCATCAGCGAATCTTACCGTATAGGTTCTACCCCCAACGAAGTCAACACCCTGGTTAAGCCCCTGAACAAATAGAGAACCAATACTGATTACGATAAATAACCCGGAAATAATATATGCAACCTTTCTCTTTTTAAGAAAATCGATGTTCATGTTAGTGAACAGATTCTTGGTAAGAGAAGTAGAAAAATCAAGAGATTTACCTTTTTTACCGTATCCGTCAATGAACAATCTGGTTATAAAGATCGCAGTGAATAAAGAGGTAGCGATACCAATTAATAAAGTAGTAGCGAATCCTTTAATAGGACCGGTTCCGAGTACGAACAGGATAAGACCGGTAAGACCTGTAGTAATGTTCGCATCAAGAATAGATGATAATGCATTATTGAAACCATCCTTGATCGCATCTCTTTGGATCTTACCTTTAGCAAGCTCCTCTTTAATTCTTTCAAATATAAGTACGTTTGCATCTACCGACATACCTATGGTCAATACGATACCTGCAATACCAGGAAGTGTCAACACAGCTCCAAGTCCCGCAAGGATTCCGAAGATGAAAAGAATGTTTACAACAAGTGCGATATCAGCAAAGACTCCTGCCTTACCATAATAGAAGATCATCCAGATTAATACAAGTATAAGAGCTATACCGAATGAATTAATACCACTGTCAATAGCTTCCTGACCTAATGAAGGTCCTACTACTTCACTCTGAATTATATCTGCAGAAGCCGGAAGTTTACCAGCTCTTAGAACGTTAGCTAAATCCTGACCTTCGGTAATGCTAAAATCTCCAGTGATTTCACTTCTACCCCCAGAAATCGGACCACTTGAAACACCTGGTGCAGAATAAACAATATTATCAAGAACAATAGCGATCTGGCTTTGCTCATTGTATGCCTTCTCTGTCATATCTTCCCAGATCTTCGCACCGGTCCCATCCATTTGCATACTTACTGCAATACGACCTAGCTGATCATAGGTTTGTTGTGCATCGGTGATCACACTACCGCTTAATGGAGGCTCCATATTGCGGTTTCCTTTCAGAGCATACAATGCAGATGTTTGAGTTTCATCATCTGGCACACCCCAAACGAATTTGGCATAACGAAGTTCTGAAGGAAGCAACGAACGAATTTGAGGCCTGGTTAAATAATCCATCACCTTAGCAGTATCCTGAACTTTAAAAGTTGCAAGCACAGGTCCTCCCTGATAACCAGGAGAAACAATAAGATCAAAAATTGGATTATTACCAGTCTCTACCTGGGTAGTATCTTCAGCATCAGCTAAAAGCTCATCGATTTCATCATCACCTGAAGTTTCGGTAGTATCAGTTTTTTCTTCAGAAGCAGCTTCTTCTGAACGCTGCATTTCAGCCAGCCTGTTGTTTGCCTGAACAAGGAAATTTCCTAATTCATTGCTTTTATAAACATGCCAGAACTCTAATTGAGCTGTACTTTGAAGAAGGTTCTTTACCCTGCTGATATCTTTTGCTCCGGGAAGTTCTACAAGAATTCTCCCTGAATTCCCTAAACGCTGGATATTTGGCTGAGTAACCCCAAATTTATCAATACGCTTTCTTAGTACTTCGAAAGCTGAAGTTATAGACTCGTCAATCTTTCTTCTGATGATTGGCTCAACCTCTTCATTGGTCATGTTGAAGTTGATCTCATCACTTAAAGTTTTGTTTGCAAAAATATCCGGAGAAGCCAGTTTGGCATTTGGAATATTATTGAAAGCCTCAAAGAAAAGATCTACATAGTTCTCCTGACTATCGGTTTGAGCAGCATCGGCCTCTGCCAAAGCTTTTCTGAAAGCAGGATCTTTTGAATCATTCGCAAGGCCGCTTAATATATCTTTAACCGAGATCTGGAGGATCACATTGATACCTCCCTTAAGGTCAAGACCTTTGTTAAGCTCTTTATCTTTTGCATCATTATAGGTTATACCCGCGATTACCTCTTCATTTCCAATCGAATCCAGGTATCTCGCTTCAGCATCATCACGAAGTCGTGAATAATCCTCTACATCTTCCCCAATTCTTTGAACTGCAAATTCTTCAGCTTCATCTTCAACCTCATTAGTTATAAATGTAAAAGACAGCTGATAAAGGCATACCAGCCCAAATAAAATTGCAAAAACTTTAATCAGTCCTTTATTCTGCATTATTCCTCAAATTATTGATTATAGGTCTATTTTAAAAACGGACAAATATAGGACTTCATAATTCAAATCCCAATATTTTTTTTTGGATAATTTTAACTTTTAAATCCAACAAAAAAGCCACAAAAATTGTGGCTTTTCAATGTATTTCGAATGAATTTTTCTGAAAAACTAAACGTCTAGCAGACCATTGGTTTTTTTCACACCTTCGGCACTATCCTTCATTTTAGCTAACTCAGCATCATCCAGTTTCAACTCCACAATCTTCTCTAAACCGTCTTTCCCAAGAATGACCGGCACTCCGATACAAATATCGTTAAGCCCATATTCACCTTCAAGCAAGGCAGAACATGGGAACATTTTCTTCTGATCACATGCTATTGCCTGCACTAGTCCAGACACGGCAGCTCCGGGAGCATACCAAGCACTGGTACCTAAAAGTTTAGTAAGAGTTGCTCCACCTACTTTAGTATCTTCCGCAACCTGGTTCAATCTTTCTTCAGATATAAAGGCTTTCACAGGAACACTGTTTCTGGTTGCGAGCCTGGTAAGGGGCACCATTCCGGTATCACTATGTCCTCCAATCACCATTCCGTCAACATCGGAAGCAGGACAATCCAAAGCTTCACTTAATCTGTATTTGAAACGTGCACTGTCAAGAGCACCTCCCATTCCTATAATCTTATTCTTAGGAAGCCCGGTTGTTTTATGTACCAAATAAGTCATGGTATCCATTGGGTTACTCACCACAATAAGAGTAACATTTGGAGAATGCTTGATAAGGTTTGAAGAAACCTCCTTTACGATTCCTGCATTGATCCCAATAAGCTCCTCTCTAGTCATTCCAGGCTTTCTTGGAATTCCACTGGTAATTACAGCGATATCGCTATTGGCAGTTTTCGAGTAATCATTTGTACTTCCGGTAATTTTGGTATCGAAGCCATTCAGACTTGCTGTTTGCATAAGGTCCATTGCTTTACCCTCAGCGTAACCTTCTTTAATATCAAGCAGTACAACTTCAGAAGCAAAATTTTTGATGGCAACATATTCGGCACAGCTGGCACCTACGGCACCTGCTCCTACTATGGTAACTTTCATGTTAAAATATTATTTAATTCCTATTAATATTGATTGCGAAATTACGAATAATGAGGCAGGAATAATAATAAGGAATGGTTAAATCAGGCTGGACTTACAATATAAAATGTAATCCCAAATTCACATTCACAAATTTACCTGCAGTGGCCATTGTGCTGATCTTAAATTTATTGAAATAAAGGTTAAAACCAATATCCCCTTTAAACTGCGCTTTGTTATCATTTAAAGTAGCCAGCTGGGAATTCACAAAAGGAAGAGCTGCTCCACTGCCATCAAACTCATATTCAAAATCTGACTGAGCAACACCTAAAGCCCCAAAAATTTCAAAACTCTCGTATTTCTTAGAAGCCATAAACTCAGCCATTAACACATTTGCGCTTACATCAATCAGGTTTAGATTAACTAAATCGGGAACGCTTATCTGTTCAAATCCATATTTAACATCAAATATATTGTACGAAAGAATTGCAGCCAGCTGAAGATCTTCTTCATCATTAAATCTAAAATACTGACTTAAATTATGCTTTAAGCCTATTCCATAGGTGCTGAACTGAGCTCCATCCACCTCTAACTCAGGTAATAATCGAACTCCTATTTCAGTATTAAAAGGAAGCCCCACCGAAACCTGAGCAAATGGATAAATTAAAACCCCTTGATCAACACCTTCTATAGCCGGAAAAGAAAATTCATTCCCTTGAAAAGCTCCATTAAAAACAACCTCAGAATCACCTCCAAAAGCAGTTGGTATTACTGCTGAATTAACATTATCATTTATTGTTAAATTAGTAAGTGCAGTTTTATTAATAGTAAACTCTTTTTTACTGGGAGGAACAAAAAGACCATTTCCGTGAACCGAAACATCTACTTTCCATTCATCCAAAGCCCTGGCCGAAGTAAACCATCCTGCCGTACCCTGATAGGCTGTACTTTCTGACGCCGGGGTAGCAAAACCATCTGCAATATGTAATAAATCATTAACAATATCCTGCCCTTCCTGAGGTAACTGTCCAGACATGGTCGAGACAAAAAACAAAAAAGCAGACAAAATAAATAACTTGGAATTTTTCACGGTGATTTGGATTTAGTTGTGGTAAAAATAATAATTAAAATGTGTCATCTACTTAACAAAAACGTAAAAAACCCACACTTATTAGGTGTGGGTCTTTTTTTAAATTTATGTCAATTTTCAACTAAGCGTCGATATTCGCATATTTAGCGTTCTTCTCAATGAATTCACGCCTTGGCGGAACCTCATCTCCCATCAACATTGAGAAAATCCTATCTGCCTCTCCTCCGTTGTCAATGTTAACCTGTCTTAGCTTACGATACTCAGGATCCATGGTTGTATCCCAAAGCTGCTCTGCATTCATCTCCCCAAGACCCTTATATCGCTGGATCTGGACACCTCCGCTATATTCGGCCGCAATTTCATCACGCTCTTTTTCATTCCAGGCATAACGTTTTTTCTGACCTTTTTTAACAAGGTAAAGCGGTGGAGTTGCAATATAAATATGACCATTCTCGATCAATTCCCTCATGTAACGGAAGAAGAAGGTCAAAATAAGAGTTTCAATATGACTCCCATCCACATCAGCATCACACATAATCACAATCTTATGGTAACGCAGTTTTTCAAGATTTAGAGCTTTACTATCCTCTTCGGTACCAATGGTAACCCCAAGAGCAGTATAGATATTCTTGATCTCTTCATTATCAAAAACCTTATGAGACATCGCCTTCTCAACGTTCAGGATCTTACCTCTCAACGGAAGGATAGCCTGAAATTTCCGATCACGCCCCTGTTTGGCAGTTCCACCTGCCGAGTCCCCCTCTACAAGGAATACCTCGCATTGAGTAGGATCCTGCTCGGAGCAATCTGATAATTTCCCAGGCAAGCCACCTACACTCATGGCGGTTTTACGCTGAACCATTTCACGGGCTTTTTTCGCAGCATTTCTAGCCTGCGCAGCAAGTATAACTTTTTGAACAATCGTCTTGGCGTCGTTAGGATTCTCTTCAAGATAATTCTCCAGCATCTCAGAAACTGCCTGAGAAACTGCTGAAGTTACTTCCCTGTTACCAAGTTTTGTTTTGGTCTGACCTTCAAATTGAGGCTCAGCAACTTTTACTGAAATAATTGCAGTAAGACCTTCCCGGAAATCATCTCCGGTAATCTCAAATTTCACCTTATCAAGCAAACCTGAAGCATCAGCATATTTCTTAAGGGTGGTAGTAAGACCCCTCCTGAACCCCGAAAGATGAGTTCCACCTTCATGGGTATTGATATTATTCACATATGAGTGAAGATTCTCATTGAATGAAGTGTTATAAACCATTGCAACCTCAACAGGAATATCATTCTTCTCCCCTTCCATTGAAATAACATCAGCAATGATAGGCTCCCTGTTACCATCAAGGAACCTTATAAATTCCTTAAGACCTTCTTCAGAGTAGAATTTTTCCTGTACAAATTCACCATCATCCTCTGTTCTTCTCTTATCGGTTAAGTAAATTGAAATACCTCTGTTAAGAAATGCCAGTTCTCGCATCCTACTGGCCAGTGTATCATAACTATATTCAAGAGTTTGCTGAAAAATACTCGGGTCTGGCTTAAAAGTAACAACCGTACCACTAAGATCGGTCTCTCCAACCGGTTTAACCGGATAAAGTGGCTTACCGATCTCGTATTCCTGCTCCCAGATTTGATTATCACGGTAAACCGTAGCCTTCAAATGAGTGGAAAGCGCGTTCACACAACTCACACCAACTCCATGCAGACCTCCTGATACTTTATAGGAATCTTTATCAAATTTACCTCCTGCACCTATCTTAGTCATTACAACCTCCAATGCAGAAACCCCTTCTTTTTTATGAAGGTCTATAGGAATTCCCCTACCGTTATCTTCAACGGTAATGGAATTATCTTCATTTATAGTAACTTTTATAGAATCACAATGTCCGGCTAGGGCTTCATCGATAGAGTTATCAACAACTTCATATACCAGGTGATGCAAACCTCTAACGCCCGTATCACCAATATACATAGAGGGTCGCATACGCACATGCTCCATCCCCTCAAGCGCCTGTATACTATCGGCTGAATAATTATGTTTCTTAGCTTCTTCGCTCATATAATATGCTAATTAATTCGTCTCTTTTGGATAACGAACAAATATAATAATTCGCATATTTTTAACAGGTTGAAGCAACCTTATAAGCCCTGAAGTTATCAACAAATTATGTGGAAAAACCCGAACCGTTAAAGATTTCCTTATCGGTTCGGGTTGGCTATATAAATAGTGAAGAAAATTACACTTTTACAGCTTCCTTTTTCATACCAGGAGCAACATGGGTTTCGTTCGCTCTTCCACTTGGATCCAGGTCTTTCTGCCATTTTGGGATCCATCTTTTCACAGTTTTCGCTGCAGATTCCTGCGGGAAGTGTTTATGAAATAACTCTCTGTAGAAATAAGCCTCCTTGGTTGCCGGGGTGTTAACCGGATATTTAGACTCAGCCATTGCCATTTGTGTATCGGTAACCTGCTGAGAGGCATACTCAATAAGCTGATCTATCCAGTTGTAACCAACTCCATCACTAAACTGTTCTTTTTGTCTCCACAGAACCTCATCTGGCAAGAAAGGTTGCTCCGGAGTATCAAATGCTTTTCTAAGGACATATTTTTCAACTCCGTCATAGGTTACCGGCATTTTAGATTCTGGTACCATCTCCATAGCTGTCTTTAAAAAGGCTTTATCTAGGAATGGCACTCTTGCTTCCAGTCCATGTGCCATCGTTGATTTATCGGCCCTTAAACAGTCGGCGGTAGCCAATCTCTGAACTCTTCTAATGGTTTCTTTTTGAAACTCATCGGCAGAAGGTGCATTTTTAAAATAAAGATATCCTCCGAAAATTTCATCTGATCCTTCTCCCGAAAGCACTACTTTTATTCCTTTATCTGCAATCGCCTTCGATAAGAAGTACATTGGGGTACTTGCTCTAATTGAGGTAACATCATAAGTCTCAAGATGCCAAACCAACTGACTCAATATTTCGATTCCCTCCTCTACGGTAAAATGAATTTCATGGTGCTCTGTCCCTAAAAAGTCGGCTACTTTTTTAGCTGCAATCAAATCTGGAGCTTCAGGATCAAGACCAATAGAGAACGAATGTAATTTCTGTCCACTACCTTCAATCAAACGAGCTGCGATAGATGAAGTTAACGAAGAATCAAGTCCTCCACTTAAAAGCACCCCTAAAGGCACATCTGCCATCAATCTCTTACGAGTAGCTTCTATCAGACTTTCTCTTAATTTTGTCAGATCGGCTGGCTGAACCGCTTTCTTGGATTCGAACCAGTCTGGCTTGTAATACCTAACAAAACCGGTTTCAGGCGTATAATAATGTCCCGGAGGAAAGGCCGCGAACTCGGTACAGTGATCGGCCAAAGCTTTCATTTCACTTGCAAACCATAAAGCTCCGGTCTCATCGGTTCCATAATAAAGAGGCTTTACTCCAATAGGATCTCTTCCTGCAATAAAATCATCGCCATCTACCACTACAAAAGAAAAAACCCCATCCAGCATATCTACAAAATCATAGCCATATTCTTCATAAAGATGAACAATCACTTCTGAATCTCCGGTAGTTCTGAAACTATGGTGTTTCAATTCATTATTTCTTAAATCCATGTGGTTATAGATCTCACCATTATGAACCATCCACGCTGAGCTGGTTCCCTGGATTGGTTGAATCCCGGTAGTAAGATCTACAATTGAAAGGCGTTCGTGCGCAAGCACATATCCTTTTTCAGTAATTTTTAATCCGCTTTCATCGGGTCCCCTGTGAGACATTCTTTTAGAAAGGCTTCTTATTTTTGCCTTTTCAAGATCTTTTCCGATAACTGCTAAAATTCCACACATGACATTTAATTTATAATTACAAGACAAATATGCGCCTATAGTTGTTATTAGAAAAGCATAAATTAAATATCAGTTTCATTTATAAATAAAAAAAGCTTAATTGAATATCAAAATAAACTAATGATCAATAATTTTCGGCATAATTCTTTCATATATAAACACTATAAAAATTTAACAGCTTGTAAGCACTTTTTTAACAATTCAGCCAAAGTGCTTCAGCTATCTTTAAGCAATTCATTATTAACTCAAAAACTACAACAATGAAAAGACTATTTCTAGGAGTATTCAGTATAATATGTATGCTTGCCACTAACCCGGTTAGCGCACAGGATAAGGACTCCCCTAACTTTGCGAAACTAGATGCCAGTCCCATGGACCTTGTTATATTCAGAAACCAAAACGAAGAAGCAATAGCCAGGGTGATTTATAGCAGGCCACAAAAAAGAGAAAGGGAGATTTTCGGCAAACTTGTTCCTTATGGAGAAGTATGGAGAACAGGAGCTAACGAAGCTACCGAACTTACATTTTATAAGGATATGAAGGTTGCAGACGTTACAGTTGAAGCCGGAACCTATACTTTATATACCATTCCGAAAGAAAAAGAATGGACTATTATACTTAACAAAAATACCAATACCTGGGGTGCATACGAGTATACTGATGAAGACGACATGGTAAGAATAAATGTCCCTGTGAGACAAGCACCAAATACAATAGAGGCCTTATCAATGGCTTTCGAAGAAGCTCCAGACGGTACTAACCTTCTTATTGGTTGGGACGACCGTTACGTAAAAGTGCCATTCAAAAACGCGAAATAGACTCTATTTATATAAATTAAAACGCCCTTTATATAGGGCGTTTTTTTATGGAATATTGAGATATTTATGTGTTTGTAGTGACACCTTCCATTTAGGGTTCTCCATCACGTAATCAACTATAAGAGGTATCATTTTTTCACGATTACTCCATTCTGGTTGTAAATAAAGAATACAATCCTTCCCAACCTTTGAAGCCTGCTCCTCTGCAAATTTAAGATCATGTTTATTGAAAACTATTACTTTTAATTCATTTGCCAGTGGATAAATTTCAGGTTTCGGAAGTTTGATCTTTTTGGGCGAAAGACAGATCCAGTCCCACGTACCGGTTAGGTCATAAGCTCCTGAAGTCTCTATATGTACATTACAGGCTTTCTTCTTCAAGCCATCGGTAAGTTCTGTCATATCCCATGTAAGTGGCTCTCCTCCGGTTACTACAATAGTCTTACTATATTTCACCGCATTCTCAATAATCTGGCCTACATGAGTGGGCGGATGTACTTCAGCATCCCAGCTTTCTTTAACATCACACCAGTGACAGCCAACGTCGCAACCACCAATCCTTATAAAATATGCAGCGGTCCCCTTATGGAATCCCTCTCCCTGAATCGTATAAAACTCCTCCATCAAAGGGAGCATAATCCCTTTATCTACCAGCTGCTTTGTCTCTTCTGAAATCATAGCCTGCAAAGATACAGAATATCTGACTTTTATATCTTTTTAAGGCAAATGATTATCAGATGAAGTTAATCCAAAACGAGAGCGTTCATAACCTCTTCAGATGCAGTCTCAGGTTTCACTAAAAAACCATTAATAACTGCATATTCTATTTTACCGTTCTTCCTCAGAAAGAAAGTTGCCAAATTACCGGGCCTTAAATCAGAATTTATCTTAAAGTCTTCAGAAACTATATTTACTGGGTAAGAGGCATGGTCCAGATTCGCTGGTAAATTTTTTATTTTAACATATCCAACACCCTCCCTCAAAAGTTGAGAAAAATTCAGACTCTTTAAAGAAGTAGTATCCTGAAGTGTTTGAGGATATATCTTTCCGAAATCCAGGGTATAGCCATCAGCATTAAAACTTTCATAAGCGTAACTGGTAGACAGGTCTCCCTGATCAGCCACCCTGGAAGAATAGTAAAAATCGGTGTTATTTTCAATATCATTTTCATTCCTGTTAATTCCAATGTCCAGGATATACTCATCTCCTCCCAGCACATAGCTCACCTTTTCCAGTTTAAGATCGAATAGCATTCTATCATTATTTGGAATCTTTTCATATTCTTCGACTTTTACATTCTGAAAACTATTAGTTGCAATGGAATGCAAGGCTGAAAGAATAGCTACAAAATTCAGTTTCCTGATTTCCTGTTTTTCACGGTCTTCAGGATAGCCTCCGGACTCTATCAAAATGGTGCTTGTACCCCACTTTTGGATATTATCTCCAAAGGCACGTGGTTCAAAATCGTCATTATAACGTCCAACCTTCCCGGGAGCATATTTTTGAAGAATCTCATTCATTATCACAATCAACTTCATTGCATTGGATCGCACCTCATTAATGTCCTTTTCATAATTAAAGGCCGGGGCAAGGAAAGATATACTGGCAGGTTCGGCGGTTCGTTCAGCATTATAATAACGACTCTGATCATGAAGGTTGAAACCAAAATCAGCATCCAGACTATCACGTACGCGTTTCAGCGTTCGGCTCTCAGGAGACTGTAATCTTAAAGCATCCCTGTTCACATCTACTCCCAGAGCATTTCTACGAGTAAAGACTTCTGCTCCATCAGGATTTAGCATTGGCAGAAAATGGATTCGCAGATTTTTAAGGATCACGTCTTTTTCATTTTCAAATTCTTTGGAATCAAAAAAGTTCAGAATATCGAGAATGGCCATAGTAGCCGTAGACTCATCTCCATGCATTTGAGACCAAAGGAAAACATCGGTTTCTCCGTTACCCAGGCTTATAAGATTAAGACTTCTGCCCTCGATAGACTCCCCGACTTTATTGAACTCGAAACCTGGTCTTTCCTTAAATTTTTCAATTAACGGAAGAAGATCTGAATGTTTGAATCTTCTCGTGTTAATATTTTCATTTCTGAACTTTTCATACGAATCCGCAATTCTTTTTGCAAAATCAAAGGTTTGAGCCTCAGTTGTAACAAAGCAGAAAAGCATTAGAAAGCTCAGAAGGGTGTTTATTTTATTTTGTTCCATTTATAATTCTTTTGAATGTAAAGTAAATTTAAATTTTTCGAGGTTTTTCATTTTCACCGATCGCAACTTTATTAACGAAAGGTAAATCTAATTTTTTATTGAAATTCTTCATAAACTAAGTATGTTTATAAAAACTTTAGGCAAGTCATGATTTCCCTCTCTCCTCAATTCATTAGATTTTTTGCATTTATTTTCATTGCCGGTATATTTTCTTCCTGTTCAACCCTGAAAAAAACCAATAAAGAAATTGAGACCAATCTTAGAACCTCAACCATATTTCATAAAGGCTTTACCGGACTGGCTGTTTATGATCCCGTAGAGGAAGAAATGCTCTACGAGTATAATTCTGAAAAATATTTCACTCCGGCTTCAAATACCAAACTATTTACTTTTTATACTGGGCTTAATGTTCTTGGAGATTCTGTTCCGGCCCTCAAATACTTTAGCAAAAATGACTCCCTTATATTCAAGGGAATGGGTGACCCTTCTTTTCTGAATCCTGATCTTCCCGCATCGAAAGTTTTTGAATTCCTTAAAAATACCGGGGAAGAACTTTATTATTATCCGCCAGTTTTTACTGAAAAATATTTCGGTCCCGGCTGGTCGTGGGACGATTATAATTATGCTTATTCCGTAGAAAGAGCCGTCATGCCTGTTTACGGCAACCGGGTAATTCTCAAAATCGATAAAAATAAGCAGCCCGAGATTAGCCCCATACTATTTAAAGATTCCATTATTATTTCCGGAAATAGCCAGCATAATCCAGGCATCACAAGGGATATTTCAAGAAATTCTTTTATAGTTCATAAGGGAAACAAGGAATTCACTCGTGAAGTTCCGTTTAAATATTCTGATGAGCTGATGGTCGAACTTCTGCAGGACACTTTAAAGAAAAAGATCAAAATTATTCATGAACTCCCAGCCAATTCAGAATTTGACAACACACTATACAGCATACCAACTGACAGCCTTTATAAGCGAATGCTTGAGGTAAGCGATAATTTCATAGCCGAACAGATATTGTTAATGGCTGCCGATAAGATTTCTGACACACTTAAATCCCGGATAGCGATTGACTATATGAAAGAGAACCACCTGAAAGACCTGCCGGATGAACCGGTTTGGGTAGACGGCTCCGGGCTTTCACGTTACAATCTCTTTACTCCAAGGACTATGGTGAAACTTCTTGAAAAGATCAGAAAAGAAGTACCACAGGAAAGATTGTTTAATATGATGGCTACCGGAGGGAAGTCCGGAACCCTTGAAAATTATTATAAGGCAGATACTCCTTATATATTTGCTAAAACCGGCACTTTAAGCAATAATCATAGTTTAAGCGGATTTCTTAAAACCCGCTCGGGCAAGGTTCTCATTTTTAGCTTTATGAATAGTAATTATACTGTCCCTACTTCAAAACTGAAAGAGGGTATGGAAATTATCCTGAAGAACATCAGGGATAATTACTAAATTCAAACTCACAAAATCAAAGAAATGGAAAGAAGAAAGTTCATTCAAAATATAGGTTTTGGCAGTCTTGCCTTCCCTCTTAGTTCATTTGCAACTAAAAATCACATTCTTAATGATATAAATTCAGAATCAGACCTTCTCATTCCAAAAAGATTAAAAGAAGGAGACACTATAGGAATCGTAAGCCCTGCCAGTGCCATCTTTGAGACAGAACCCTATGACATTGCAAAAGAAACTTTCGAAGCTATGGGTTTAAAAGTGAAATTCGGAAAATTCACTTATAACCGATACGGACATCTCGCTGGGACCGACGAGGAACGTGCCGGAGAATTAAACGAGATGTTCAGGGATAAAGATATTAAGGCCATTATCGCGCTTCGCGGAGGTTCGGGCTCAGCACGAATTCTTGACAAACTGGATTATGAAGCAATGAGGAAAAATCCTAAAATATTTGCCGGTTACAGCGACATCACCGCCTTACATCTTGCCATTCACAAGATGACAGGCCTGGTGACCTTCCATAGCCCAGTGGCGGTTTCAATCTGGAACTCGTTCAGTTATGATTATTTTAAAAAACTGCTTTTTGAAGGTGAAGCTCTCACCTACCAGAATCCTGATTCAAAAGGGGATGAACTTGCTCAGACTAAGAACAGGATACGAACCATAACCGCAGGTACAGCAAAAGGCCAACTACTTGGCGGAAACCTTTCAGTCCTAACCGGAATTATGGGATCAGAATTTTTTCCTGAAGACTGGAAAGGTAAGATCCTTTACCTGGAGGATGTGGGTGAAAAGATCTACGCTGTAGACAGGATGATGTCCCAGCTTTATCTGGCGGGAGTGTTTGAACAGATTAGCGGATTCGTTTTTGGAAAATGCACAGAATGTGATCCCGGAGGCAGTGGATATGGCTCCCTCACACTTGAAGAAGTGATAGACCATTATATAAAACCTTTAAATATCCCAGCATATTCCGGGGCGATGATAGGCCATATAGATGACAATGTCACCATTCCAAACGGAATTGAAGCTGAAATCGACGCTCGAAAAGGGACCATAAAACTTCTTAGTCCGGCAACCAGTTAAAGCCAGATTAATTATTTTGTTTTGCTAATTCGATTTCATAGATCTGCCTTCCAAGTTCAGCAAGAAATGGTATACCTATTTCCGCAAATTCATATTCATTATCATTGAAAGTTTCATTTTCATTGACGAGAATAGTTGCAGACAATATGAATCCCACGTCATTATCAGGATCATGAATATAGGCAGTTTCGGTTAAGGTTCCGTATGCATACCCTACCTTATTATAGATTTTGATATTAGAGGTTATTGGTTCTTCAGAATCACCATAGATAAAGAATTTACCATAGCTGTCGTAAAATTCCTTTTCATCATATCCAGCCTCCTGTGGATAGGAAGACATCGCCTGCATCAAAAACGCTCTATCCTCCTTGGTGAGATTGAATCTTTGCTGCTCGTTAAATTCTTGAGGAAAGAACAATTGTTTCATCAATTGATGCTGAACGCTTAGGGGAAAATAATTTTTAAGAGCAAAAGTGAAGGCGCCTTGTTTCAGGGAATCATTCTCCATATAAGCTTTCCCTTTTTCAATGGCTTTGAATTCCAGAGGAACTGCTCTCTTATTATGAGTGACTGGTAATTCATAAGTATCATTCTCTCCCAGATTGAAGATCATCTGTTTTGTGACCGTCTCCAGGGAGGTATCGCCAGAAAAACGATGAGATATTCTAACAGGTTCGAGCCCCTTTTCTCGTAGCTTTTTATTTATGTAGTCCTGACCCAGGAATTCGAAGAGACGGTTATAGGCATCATTATCGCTCACCGCGAATATGGCATTTATATCCTTGGCGATTGTATGAGAAACACTGTCATTCAGAAAATGATATTCAGAATCTTTTCCAATTTGAAGACCGGAATTCTGCAGTTCCTTCAGCTTTTCAAGACTAAGAATCGCAACGGGCAATTTTACCGTACTGGCCGGATAAAAATAAGTACTGTCGTCTAGCCTGAAGTCTTCAGTTTGAAAAGAAACCTTTCCATTCTTTTTATGTGTTATGGCAGTATAGAGTACCTGAACTTCAAATTTTTCTGCATTCTCAAAGACATTTTTCAACTCAGGTTCAGAAGACTTCTCCAGTTTTTTGAATATCCCGCTTTGGGAATATCCAACATTACAAATTAGAATAAGAAACAGAAATTTGACAGCATTCATATTATTAATGATTTCCTCAAATATATTACATATTTAAATGTGCTGTTTTCCCGGTATTTAGCCTGTTTTTGAAATTATTCTTCACTTGTATTTCCGTTGTTTTACCAATTTTATGATAAATTAGCTTTTAATGGAAAAGAAACAGAAATTCATCACCTCCATCCAGCAAGGCTACAAGCCCAAAGGCGACAGCATCTATCTTGGCGCAGGAATGTATGAAGGTGAAGTGATCTCTGAAGCTGCCGTAAAGCTTCCATTAAAGACTATGAATCGGCATGGTTTGATCGCCGGTGCTACCGGAACTGGTAAATCGAAAACCCTACAGATCATTGCAGAAAATCTTTCAGAAAAAGGAGTTCCTGTTCTATTGATGGATGTAAAAGGTGATCTTAGTGGAATAGCAAAACCCTCTGATGGAGCTGAATTCATTGATGAAAGGCACAAATTGCTGGATTTTCCATTTGAGCCAAAGGCTTCGCCAGTTGAGATCCTAAGTCTTTCCGATCAAAGCGGAATAAGATTAAGGGCAACCGTTAGTGAATTTGGCCCGGTGCTATTATCAAGAATACTTGATCTTTCTGACACCCAGACAGGCATACTCGCGATCATTTTCAAATATTGTGATGACAAACAACTTCCACTTCTGGACCTGAAAGATCTAAAAAAAATCATTCAGTATTCAACAGAAGAAGGTAAGGAAGAGTTTGAGAAAGAATATGGTAGGATCTCTACCGCTTCAACCGGAGCCATTCTAAGAAAGATTGTCTCTCTTGAACAGCAGGGTGCCCACCACTTTTTTGGTGAGCGATCCTTTGAAGTGAATGACCTTCTTAGAAAAACCCCTGAAAATCTTGGTTATGTAAATATTTTAAGACTAACTGATATTCAGGACAGGCCCAAATTATTTTCAACCTTCATGCTTAGCCTTCTTGCTGAAATTTATTCCACATTTCCTGAAAAGGGAGATATGGAGAAGCCTGAACTTGTAATGTTCATTGACGAAGCTCATCTTATTTTTGAAGAAGCTTCAGATGCATTGCTGGACCAGATTGAAAGCATCATAAAACTAATAAGGTCTAAAGGGGTTGGAATTTATTTTGTCACCCAAAGTCCAGCGGATATTCCGGAAGAAGTTCTGGGACAGCTCGGATTAAAGATACAGCACGCGCTGAGGGCGTTTACGGCCAAAGACAGGAAAGCAATAAAACTTGCTGCTGAAAATTATCCTATTTCCGAATTCTACGATACCAAAAATATGCTCACTACGTTAGGTATAGGCGAGGCAATGATTTCGGCACTTGATGAAAAAGGACGCCCCGCACCCCTGGCAGCCACTATGCTCAGGGCTCCTAGGAGCAGGATGGATATACTTTCTGAAGTTGAACTCGAGAAACTAATAGAGCGATCTGAAATCATCTCTAAATACAATGAAGAAATTGATCGGGAAAGCGCTTACGAGATCCTGACAAAAAAGATTGAAGCTGCAGAAAAAGAGCAAGCGAAGGAAAAGGCTAAAACAGAAAGAAAAAAAGTGATTAAAACCAGCTCCCAAAAATCGAATATGGAGAGTGCGGTATTAAAAGTAATAACCAGTGCCACCTTTATTCGCGGTGTCCTGGGAATATTAAACAAAATTTTAAAATAAAACTATCAAAACTAAAATGTACAAAAGAGCTTTATTAATTCTTGGTTTATTTGTAACTGTTTCATCATGTACAAGCGATGAAGAAAATCCTTTCCTTATTACACCCACCCAGGTTGGTCCTCTGAAAAAAGAGGTGAAGATCAACCAGCTGGACTCAATATTCGAGGGAGATAGCATCGTTAGGCAAACCAGCGGACCGGAACAATTACGTTCTACCGATGAGATCAAGATTTTTGATAAAGACGGCAATGCGCTTATGAGCCTGGAGCCACTTCAGGAGTTCGACTCAACCAGTACTATTGGATATATACGGATACTTGACCCACGCTATGAAACAAAGAATGGACTGAATGTAAAAAGCACCTTCAAGGAAATTGTGGAAAATTATAATATTTCCAGGATAGAGAACACCATAAACTCAGCAGTTGTCTTTCTTGATGAAATAAATGCCTACGTCACCATAGATAAAAGTCAGTTACCTACAAGTCTTCGTTATGATACCGACAGTAAGATAATGGCTTCTCAAATTCCTGATGATGCCACAATCAAATACTTTATGATCTACTGGAACTAAAGTTTTCAATTCCATTTTCTAGGTCTTCGTTGAAGCATTACTCCCCGAGTTTAGCTAATGACAGGGCTTCAGATTATGAAAAATTCGTTAAAAACAACGAAATGATGAAAATTATCCTGAAAATTAGATTTTTTAATTATTAGGCCACCAAAAAGCTTGTTAAGCGGGCATTTATGGGGATAAAAAAATTTGATTCAAAAAAGAAAGCCAAGGCCAGAAATCGTAAAATTTGTTAATATTCCTCTCACATTAAATACTTTAACTAATTTTAGTCAATAACCAATATTTAATGTTATGATTAAAATCTTAGCACTTGTTATGACCATTGGAGGTGCGATTGCACTTGTAATGGGTGTTTTGGGAATTTTTGGCAGCGTAGCCCTGATGCTTAGCCCATGGGCACTTACCATCCTTGGTTTTGTATTTTTCGTTGCCGGGATAAGCATGCTTAAGTACAGAAAAGACACCGACGAGGTTCAGGCGGAAAGTCAGAATTAAGTTCAGGTCTTTCTAAATAAAAAAAGGCAGCCATATGGCTGCCTTTTTTCTTGGCTAGGTTGAAATTAATCTACATTATCATGTAGAAAAGAATTGTTCTTCCTGAAATGAAGATCATTATTCTCGTCCTGCTCTATACTGGTACGGGATAATTTACCTTCACCAGGTTTATTGTTTTCAAGTTCGATACCTGCTCTTTTATAAGCAGGCTGCTTTTCTATCTCGTCTATCTGGGCAGAGCCCGTTCTGAACTTATAGTTGAATTCCTTCATTTTAGCCTTTCTTTCAGCGGTTCTTTGTCTAACCACTTCGGAAGAAATAGGATTGTCAAAAGGATTGTCTTGATCGGCTCCTTTATCGGTATCAGGTTTAGGAGCTACGGTTTTCTTTTCAAAAGCTATAGTCTCATCCTTCTCTTCCTGCTTCTTCTCTGGCTTTGAATTCTGAAGCTTCTCTTCCATTTCCATATAATCATCCAGGCTATATCTCTTTATTCCCTGGGCAGAACTTTCGGTCACGGGAACAATTTCAATAGCTTCATTCACTTTGATATTCTTTGTGTTTTCTTCCTCATCATTGAGTTGATGCCTTTTCACCTCCTCAGATTTAGGCTTTTGCTCATTTGAAGTAGATTTTTCTTCCTTCTTATCATTGGCCGCGGGCATATCAAAAGTAAACATGAACTGCTCTTCGCTTTCCACCTTCACTTCTTCAGGCTCATTAACATCCATATTCTTCACCTCATCGCTGGTATCGTTAATAATAAATTCATCAGGATCTACTTCTTCGTAGGTAACCTCCAGTTTACGGGCAAAATCCGGTGTCTTAAGCATGTCATCCACCTTTTTATGAATATTGCCAACCTCATCTACCTCTTCTTCAGTTTCATCGAGGGTATGAACAATCTTCCCATCATTTTCCGGCTCCTCAAATTGTAATTTATTCTCCGGAGATTTATCTACTGGCTCATTGGTTACTTCAGTGATCGGCGCAGATTTCTTTGGCATAAGTTCATGTTCTGCCTTCTGCTCATCTTCAAGTGTATGAATGATCTTTTTCGTTTCTGTATTTGTGATCTCATTCTGCTGTTCCACATCGAAACCAGTAGCGATAATGGTAACAGCAATAGCATCTTCCAGTGATTCATCCTCACCAACACCCATAATGATATTTGCACTATGGCCGGCCTCAGCCTGAATATGATCGTTTATTTCTCCAATTTCGTCTATAGTAATCTCTTCGTTGCCAGATACAATTAACAGTAAAACATTTTTGGCGCCGGTGATCTTATTATCGTTAAGTAATGGAGAGTCCAGAGCTTTCATAATGGCATCGGTAGCCCTGCTTGCGCCTGAGGCATGAGCAGACCCCATAATTGCAGTTCCACTATTGCTAAGAACAGTTTTCGCATCGCGCAAGTCAATGTTCTGAGTATAATGGTGGGTTATAACTTCAGCGATACCGCGGGAAGCTGTTGCCAGAACCTCATCGGCCTTGGAGAAACCTGCCTTGAAGCCAAGGTTTCCATAGACCTCCCGAAGCTTATTATTGTTTATCACAATAAGTGAATCAACATGTTTTCGCAGTCTCTCCACACCTATTTGGGCCTGTTCATTACGGTTACGACCTTCAAACTGAAAAGGAATCGTAACTATTCCAACAGTTAAAATATCGAGTTCCTTGGCCTGTTTGGCAATAATTGGTGCTGCCCCGGTACCTGTACCACCGCCCATTCCGGCCGTGATAAATACCATTTTTGTATTGGAATCCAGCATTTGCTTGATCTCCTCAAAACTTTCTACAGCGGCTTTCTCGCCAATCTCAGGATTTGCTCCTGCACCAAGTCCTTCTGTAAGAGTCACACCCAACTGGATCTTGTTGGGAACCGCACTATTCTCAAGTGCCTGGGCATCGGTGTTACAAACCACAAAATCAACCCCTTTTATCCCCAACTGGAACATATGGTTGATGGCATTGCTTCCTCCTCCGCCAACTCCAATCACTTTGATGACGTTCGATTGATTCTTTGGTAAATCGAATGAGATGTCTCCAAATTCTGTACTGCTCATAAACTCTGTTTTACTGGTTGTATCTTTTTTACTCTGCGTTATCTAAAAAATCTTTAAATTTTTCGGCCCACTTATCAAAAATACTTTTGCGTGCGACCTTCTTGGAGGTTTCCTCCTGCTCTGTTTCGCCGGACTCTACTCCGGTCTCTTCTGTACTCTCCACTGGGCTTTTATCTGAAAGAACCGCTTCTTCCTGAAAACGTGTTTTGCCTTTCTCCAGGCTATTCATCACTAATCCAACCGCAGTTGCATAAACTGGGCTGGTGGTTTCAGCATCATTGGTTCCTGCCAGGTGTTCGTTAGGATATCCAATTCTGGTATCCATACCGGTGATATATTCAGCCAGCTGTTTTAAATGCTTTAGCTGCGCTCCACCACCAGTTAAGACCAGGCCGGCGATAAGTTTTTTCTTCTGCTCATCATGGCCATAATTCTTGATCTCGAGATAAACCTGCTCGATGATCTCTACCACTCTCGCATGAATGATCTTTGAAAGGTTCTTAAGAGTGATCTCTTTTGGCTCCCTTCCACGTAAACCAGGGATTGAAACGATCTCGTTATCCTTATTTTCACCAGGCCATGCCGAACCGAATTTTATCTTCAGTAGTTCTGCCTGTTTTTCAATAATGGAACATCCTTCCTTGATGTCTTCAGTGATCACATTTCCTCCGAAAGGAATCACTGCCGTATGGCGAATAATACCATCCTTGAAAATGGCAAGATCGGTAGTCCCACCACCTATATCGATAAGGGCAACTCCCGCTTCTTTCTCTTCCTGACTTAACACCGCATTAGCCGAAGCTAATGGCTCCAGGGTGACAGCCGAAAGTTCAAGCCCGGCACTTTTTACACATCTTCCAATATTTCTTATCGAAGAAACCTGGCCAACCACCACGTGGAAATTGGCTTCAAGTCTTCCTCCGTACATCCCGATAGGCTCCTTGATCTCAGCCTGACCATCAACTTTAAATTCCTGTGGAAGTACATGTATTATTTCTTCTCCCGGAAGCATTACCAGTTTGTGAACCTGATTACAAAGCGTATGAATATCATCGGCATCTATCACTTCTTCCGGATTCGGACGGGTGATATAATCACTATGCTGAAGGCTTCTTATGTGTTGCCCGGCAATCCCAACCACTACTTCACTTATCTTAAGACCGCTATCGGCCTCTGCTTCCTGTATTGCCTGCTGGATAGACTGGATGGTCTGGGTGATATTATTCACTACTCCCCTGTGTACACCAAGAGATTTCGATTTTCCAATTCCGATAATCTCAACCTTGCCGTACTCGTTCTTGCGGCCTATCATAGCCACAATCTTTGTTGTTCCAATATCTAATCCTACTGCAATATCGTTTTGTTCCATAAACTATTTTTTAGTGCAAACAACCTGGTCTCCAAATTGTAAGTTCACTTTTTTGTAGGTATCTAATTTTTTGTCTTTCTGTGCTTTTTTATAGAAGGCCTTGAAATTGTTAAATTTTAAAGCCACATGGCTTGAATCTCCAAAATAGACTTCAAAGTCCAGCTCCCTGAGTTCAAGTTCATATTTATCGCCTTTAAGCCTGTTGATCCCAGTAATATGCCTGGTCAAAAACTCATCGTTCTTTATATGCATCACAATTGGATAGGCTTTCGCAATATTGTTTTCGTTAAAACCGAACATCAAAGGCACCCTTGCCGAATAAAACGGAGACAATGGCATGATCTCTCCTTTTCTGTCAAGATAAAATGATGAATTCCCCAGGACCCTTCCTATAGGTTTTCGCTGACTTACTTCTGCCCTAAGTTCCCCGTCCAGAGTGAGATAGACTTCAGCATTTTCAATCATATCGTGCATATTTAAAAGGGATTCAACCCTATTCAAATCTAAAGTTTCTTTATCTATGCTCGAGACAGAGCCTTTATTTTGTATTAACAATTTATTAACCACTTCCTCAGTAACATAGAGGTTTTCACTATCGGTAAATCTCACTTTCACCTCTTTAATTTCACGGTCTTTGTGACGCTTTTCAGCAAAGCCATATAAAAAGCAAACTATTGCCACTAAAACGAAAGCTTTTATGTAACCTAAACTACGCTTCATTCAACAGTGCATTTTTTACTTTTTCCACTTCTACTCCAATGTCCCCAGCTCCCATCATTACTATAACCCGAGCTTCTGAAGATCTTATTTTTTCTGTAAGCTCTTCTTTTTTGACAAGCTGTTTTTTGGGATTTGAAATTTGGTCCAGCAACCAGGCTGAAGATATGCCCTCAATAGGTAATTCTCTGGCAGGGTAAATTTCCAGCAGAATAAGCTCATCAAAATTAGACAGGCTCGTGGCAAAATCTTCAGCGAAGTCACGGGTACGGCTAAACAGGTGGGGCTGAAAAACCGCAAGTATTTGTTTGTTGGGGTACATTTCGCGAACCGCCTGATGTACAGCTGATATCTCTGCAGGATGATGCGCATAGTCATCAATTAACACCAGGTCATTCGTTCTAATCTTATAACTAAATCTACGCTTCACACCCTTGAAGCTATATAAAGCCCTGGCAAGATCATCGCTACCGGTTGGGGGACCGTATTCGAGGGCCATTGCCAGGGCTGTTATAGCATTGAGCAAATTATGCTGACCGGGTAGATTAAGCATTAAATTTTCAATGGTTCCGGAAGGAGTTTTCAAGTCGAAAACGTAGCTTCCATCCTCAATTTTTATGTTTCGAGCCGAATAGTCGGCATTATCTTCTATACCAAAAGTCGAACCTTTCAGATCCAATCCATTCTTAATAAAAAGCTTTCCATCCTCAGGAACTTTTGAGGCGAATTCCCTGAAAGAATCCTCGAGTTCCTCTTTCTTCCCGTAGATATCAAGATGATCGGCATCCATAGAGGTGACAGCAGCTAGATTGGGAGAAAGATTCAGAAATGAACGATCGAACTCATCAGCCTCTACCACAACAACCTCGTCTCCCTGCATAATAAGATTAGACTGAATATCCTCACTAATCCCACCCAGAAAAGCAGTAACCTTTGCCCCGGTTTCCTTAAGCAAATGCCCAAGAATCGCCGTAGTGGTGGTTTTTCCATGCGTACCGGCAACTGCCAGTGTATACTTTTTATCGGTAACCATCCCCAGTAGCTGAGCCCTTTTGGTTATCTCAAATCCTTTTTCCTTAAGAAAATTGAATTGTTTATGATCTTTTGGGATCGCCGGCGTATAAACTATCAGGGTATTTTCAGGATGATTGAGAATTTGCTCCGGGATAAGCTCCTCTCTATCCTCGTAATTTATTTCGATTCCTTCTTCCTCCAGTTTTTGAGTAAGCTCAGAAGGAGTCCTATCGTAACCTACCACGTACAAAGGCTTGGCCCTGAAATATCGGGCCAGCGCACTCATTCCTATTCCACCTATCCCGATGAAATAAAAGTTTTGTATGTGATTAAGGTCTTTCACTTATTTCTTTTTCTTTTCTATCAATTTCTCTACCTCATCTACGATTGCCGACGTAGCATGGGGAAGAGCGAGTTTCTTAATATTTGCAGAGAATCGCTCCAGCCGTCTTTCATCTTTTAACAGACTAAAAAAACACGGCTCGAACCTTTCTGTTAATTCATCTTCTTCTATCATCAAGGCAGCATCATGTTCGGTAACTGCCATAGCGTTCTTTGCCTGGTGATTCTCCGCAACATTTGGAGAAGGAATAAATAATACCGGTTTCCCGACTATACAGAGTTCCGAAACACTTCCCGCCCCTGCTCTTGAAATGATCACATCTGCAGCAGCATATGCCAGGTCCATCCTGTTGATGAACTCTTTGGTCTTCACATTTGAAGACTCATATTTTTTATAATCCTCATAATACAGCTTACCTATCTGCCAGATCAACTGAATTTCCTCTTCCCGAAATTTCTTCAGATAGGTTTCGATAAGCCTGTTTATTCTCCTGGCCCCAAGACTTCCGCCAAGCACAAGAACTGTTTTCTTCTCTTTTGAAAGCTTGAAATATTCAATGGCTTCCTCTCTTAGCTCATTTACCTCCAAAAGATCCTGTCTCACGGGATTTCCGGTGATGATCGTTTTCTCAGCAGGAAAAACTTCCTTCACTTTTTCATAAGCTGCACAGATCGTATTGGCATATTTGGACAGGATACGGTTTGTAATTCCGGGAAGGGAATTCTGTTCCTGGATAAGCGTGGGGATTCCTTTCGAGATGGCTACTCTTAAAAGTGGCCCACTTGCAAACCCCCCGGTTCCTATAACTACATCTGGTCGAAACTTTTTTATGATCTTTCTTGATTTAGAAAGACTGCTCATAAGCTTAAATGGGAAGATGAAGTTTTTAAGACTAAAAGATCTATCCACGCCACTAATCCAAAGGCCTTCTATCTCATAACCCGCCTGGGGCACCTTCTCCATCTCCATTCGGTCCTTAGCGCCTACAAATAGGATCTCTGCCGACGGATGCCTTCTTTTGATCTCATCGGCTATAGCGATGGCAGGATAGATATGACCTCCTGTTCCTCCACCAGATAATATGACGCGTAAACCTTCTTTCATATAGCTTCGCTTAAGATGTCCAGAGGATTTTCCTCTTCGCCTTCAATTTCTTTATTTTCAGATTCTTTAATTTCCTCTCTTTTTGCACTTACGCTCAGGATAATCCCAAGTGCAATACATGTCATCCATATAGATGTTCCTCCGCTACTTACCAGTGGTAGTGTTTGTCCCGTCACAGGAAATAACTCCACTGCAACTCCCATGTTGATGAGGGCCTGGAAAACCACAGGCAATCCCACACCCATTACAACTAGTTTACCAAAGACAGTATTGGCTTTGGTGGCGACAATCACGATCCTGAAAAGCAATAAGAGGTATGCAAGCATCACTCCAAATGCACCTATCAATCCCATTTCTTCCACAATTATCGCGTAGATAAAATCTGAAGAAGACTGTGGTAAAAAATTTCTCTGAACGCTTTTTCCAATTCCGGTTCCGGTTATGCCTCCCTGTGCGATTGCGATCTTGGCTTTTTCAACCTGGTACTGCTCCTGTCCTTCTTCATCATCAAAAAATGTCTCTACCCTACTGGTCCAGGTATCAACCCTATTAGGCAATAAGCCAGGAAAAGCCTTAGCTGTAAGTACAAACAGACTCAACATCAGCAGGCCCGCACCAACAATAGCAGCCAGATATTTTATGGGATAACCACCTAAGAACATCAGCACCAGGGTCATAGCAAAAATGATGGCTGTAGTGGAAAAATTGGCCGGCAAAATTAATACTAAAACTGCGAAAACAGGCAGCCAAAGTGGAAGAATTGTTTCCTTAAAAGTAACCGTTTTTTCAGTGATCTTAGATAAGTACCTGGCTACGTACACCATAAGCACCACGGCAGCCAGTGTAGATGACTGAAAAGAAACATTCAGCACAGGAATTTGTATCCATCTACTGGCGTATGCCCCATCAATAGTCGTTCCCTGGGCAATGGTAAATATCAACAGAACAATTACGACGGGTAATAGCAGAATTGAAATTCCACGAAAATAATGATACGGCACCTTATGTACCGCAAAGAGCACGCAAAAACCTAGAAGCAGATGAAAGAAATGTACCACCAGATAACCGGAAGTACTTCCATCTCCATGAAGATAAGCAAGATTACTACTGGCACTGTAAACCGGCAAAAAAGAAAATATCGCCAACAGGCCGGCTACCGCCCAGATCACCTTGTCTCCTTTAAGATTTCTAAAAATATTGCTCATTTATTTTTATTTGCAGGCCTCACAGGTTTTCAAAACCTGTGAGGTCTAAAAGCTCATTATAAATTCCTTACAGCCTCTTTGAACTGTCTTCCTCTATCTTCATAATTCTCAAAAAGATCAAAACTCGCGCAGGAAGGTGAAAGCAACACATTATCGCCTTTATCGGCAAGCCTGTAAGCGATCTGAACCGCCTCGTTCATCGAAGTAGTCTCTACCATGGTTTCCACGATATTGCCAAAGGCATTCACGATTTTATCATTATCTACCCCAAGGCAGATAATAGCCTTAACCTTTTCATTTACCAGTGGAAGAAGGTCATCATAGACATTCCCTTTATCAACACCTCCAACAATCCATACCGTTTCAGCCTCCATGCTTTCAAGCGCATAGAACGTTGCATTCACGTTGGTTGCTTTAGAATCGTTGATATAAAGTACATTATTGATCTTCAGCACTTTTTCAAGGCGATGTTCAACTCCCTGGAAGTTGGCCATACTTTCACGAATGGTCTGTTTCCTGATTCGGAGTAACTGGGCTACTGTAGCAGCAGCCATGGCATTTTTAGCATTATGTTTGCCTTGAAGGGCAAGTTCTGATGTTGGCATAGTAAATTTGGTGTTATTAATTTTTACAACAATGTTTTCATTTTCTATATAGGCGCCATTTTCGATCTTTCTTTCAATTGAAAATGGCAGCTTTTGAGATCTTACAGGATGCTTCGCAAGCCAGTCCGTTATATTCTTATCATCGGCATCATAGATGAAATAATCCTCTTCTGTCTGATTCTTAGTTATTCTGAATTTTGATGCTATATAATTTTCAAGCTTATAATCATATCTGTCCAGATGATCGGGTGTGATATTCGTCAGGATCGCAATATGCGGCCTGAACTTCTCAATTCCATCCAACTGAAAGCTACTAAGCTCCAGCACGAACCATTCGCGGGTTTCTTCAGCAACCAGCTTCGCATAACTGTTTCCAACGTTTCCGCCCATGGCCGAATCAACGCCTCCTTCTTTCAGAACATGCTGAACCAGATTGGTCACTGTGGTCTTGCCATTGCTTCCCGTGATCCCTATTACCGGAACTTCAGAGAACCAGGATGCGAATTCGATTTCAGAAACCACCGGAATTCCTTTCTTCCTAAGCTCCACGATCATTGGAACCGTATCTGGAATTCCCGGGCTTTTCATCACCACATCAGCATCGAATATCTCCGACTCGGTGTGCTGTTCATCTTCCCATTCGATCTCAATATGTCTAAGAACTTCCTTGTATTTATCCTTGATCTTTCCCTTATCGGAAAGAAATACTTCGTATCCATTTTTCTTTGCCAGAATAGCCGTTCCTATTCCGCTTTCTCCACCACCCAGTATCATTATCTTCTTTCCCACAAGCCTTCAATTTTATCGAACCTTCAGGGTTACGATGGTAAGAATTGCGAGAATGATCCCCACGATCCAAAACCTCACTACTATCTTACTCTCATGTTTCCCTTTTTTCTGATAATGATGATGCAGTGGTGACATCAGGAAAATCCTCCTGCCCTCTCCATATTTCTTCTTGGTATATTTAAACCAGCCCACCTGCATTACTACAGAAAGATTCTCTATCAAAAAGATTCCGCATAAAAGCGGGATCAGTAATTCTTTTCTTGTTGCGATTGCCAGCACCGCTATTATCCCTCCAATGGTGAGACTACCCGTATCACCCATAAACACCTGGGCTGGAAATGTATTGTACCATAGAAATCCAACCAGCGCCCCTGCAAAAGCGGTGATGAAAATGGTCATTTCACCCGACCTTGGGATGTACATGATATTCAGGTAATCTGAGAAAATAATGTTACCCGAAACCCATGCAAAAAGCCCCAGGGTGAGCACAATTATGGCTGAAGAACCTGCTGCGAGTCCGTCTATCCCATCAGTTAAATTCGCTCCGTTGGACACCGCGGTTACGATGAAGATCACGATCGGGATAAAGATAATCCAGGCATACTGCGCCAGTGAAGGATTTATCCAGCTGATAAGTTTCGAATAGTCAAATTCATTATTCTTCACAAAGGGAATAGTGGTGGTAGTGTTCTTCTCTTCCGGCCCCATATCAACCACCTCTGCCCTGGCGATGACATTTTGAGTAGGCCGGGTTTCGGTGATAACTTCTTTGGTCGTGATCTGCGGGTGGAAATACATAGTTCCTCCTACAATAAGGCCAAGTCCAATCTGACCAATAACCTTAAATTTACCTTTAAGCCCTTCCTTATCTTTTTTAAAGGTCTTAATATAATCGTCAATAAATCCAATAGCACCCATCCAAAGGGTAGTTACTATTAGAAGGATCACATAAATATTCTCAAGTTTCGCAAAAAGAAGTACAGGGATAAGCGTGGCAATTATGATAATCACACCACCCATGGTTGGTGTTCCGGCTTTTTCGGTTTGCCCCTGAAGCCCCAGGTCTCTTACGCTTTCTCCAATTTGTTTCCTTCTTAGATAGTTAATGATCCTTCTACCATATATAGTAGAGATGGCCAGCGACAGAATGATCGCCATGGCTGAACGGAACGAAAGGAACTCAAACAACTGCGCTCCGGGCAACTGATACTGTTCTTCTAAAAATTGAAATAAGTAATACAGCATTATTTATCCAGTTGTTTTAAAAATTCGTTCACGATCTTGAAATCATCAAAATCTGATCTTTTACCATTCACTTCCTGATAGGTCTCATGGCCCTTCCCGGCAATGAGAATTATATCGTTCTTACCAGCGATCTGGCAGGCGGTTTTAATTGCCTGCTTTCTGTTGGTCACGCTCATTGTTTTTTTGAAATTCTGGGGTTCCACTCCGGCCTCCACATCTTCTATGATCTTATCAGGATCTTCAGTACGCGGATTATCACTGGTAAAGATTACCTTACTGCTCAGCGCCGAAGCTATATGCCCCATCTTTGGTCTTTTAGTCTTATCACGATCTCCTCCACAACCAACAACAGTTATCAGCTCTTCGTTCTTTGTTCGAATGCTATTGATAGTTTCAAGAACATTCTTAAGTGCATCGGGTGTATGAGCATAATCAACGATCGCCGTGATTTTTTCCTTTTTGGAAACCACATACTGAAACCTTCCGCTCACCGAATTAAGCTCACTAATAATCCTTAATATCTCAATGGTTTTCAGTCCAAGAAGATCGGCAGCAGCATAGATCGCCAGTACATTATATGCATTGAAATTCCCTATAAGCTTTGTCCACAATTCCTGATCATCGATCTTCAGCAACAATCCTGTAAACTGATTTTCCAGGATCTGCGCCTTGTAATCGGCGTAGGATTTTAAGGCGTAAGTATATTTTTTCGCTTTAGTATTCTGAAGCATCACAGAACCATTCTTATCATCGGCGTTGGTAAGCGCAAAAGCTGAAGAAGGAAGCTCATCAAAGAATCGCTTCTTAACATCGCGATATTCAGCAAAATCCTTATGATAATCCAAATGATCATGAGACAGGTTGGTGAAAATTCCACCTTCAAATCTTAAAGCAGTTGTTCTATGCTGATCTATGCCATGAGAACTCACTTCCATAAAGCAGAATTCAACCCCTGCATCGTTCATATCCTTTAAATACGAATTGATGGTGATCGAATCTGGCGTGGTCCTTATCGCTGAATGCTCTTCATTGCCCACCATCACTTTTACGGTGGAAAGCAAACCACATTTATATCCTGCTTTTGAGAAAAGATCATATAAAAGTGTAGCGATCGTGGTTTTACCGTTAGTGCCAGTTACCCCAACAAGCTTTAACTTCTCGGAAGGGTTATCATAATAATTCGCTGAAATATAGGCCAGGGCCTTTTTGGTATCTTCCACTTCTATATAAGTGACACCGTTTATTTTATTCTCAGGTAGTTCCTCACAAACAATAGCGAGAGCACCCTGATTTTCGGCATTTTTTATAAAATCATGACCATCTGAAACCGTTCCTCTAATCGCAACAAAAACATCATTCAGCTTCACCTTCCTGGAATCAAAATGAACTTTATTAATAGTCACACCAGTATCCCCGGTCACCGCCTTCATATTCACCTTATACAGTATGTCCTTCAACACCTTCATCAACTCAATTCCAGATTTATTTTCTGATTACTTTTTATTTTTTGTCCTGCAGATACAGATTGTCTTTTCACCACTCCCTTACCATTTATTCTTACTTCAAGGCCCAGGTTCTCAAGGATGGAAATAGCGTCCATAGCCGGCATCCCGGTAACGTCGGGCATCAACAATTTCTCATCCTGGATTTTGGTATAATACTTTTCAAAATCAGTTTTTACCCTTTTATCATCCACCTCAAGGGATTCCAATTCATCCATCACAGGCGTATCGGTATAGATCTTTCTTGCGATATCCTTGAACACGGGAGCAGCCACAATATTTCCATAATAACCCTTCCTTCTGTTGGGTTTATGGATCACCACTATACAGGAATATTTCGGATTTTCAGCTGGGAAATAACCCGCAAAAGATGCGATATATCGCCCTGGTTCTATCCAGTATTCTGTCTGGCAGGTTCCTGTTTTACCAGCCATGGAAAAATTTTCCGTATAGATATTGGAAGCAGTACCTCGCAAAACGGTATTCTTCATCATCTCCCGAACTTTTCTAGCCGTCTCAGGGGAACAAATGGAAGGATTGACCACTTCTTTCTCCTTAACAAGGATAGGTTTATCACGATCTTTCACCTCCTTGATAAAACGAGGCTTGATCATCTCACCATCATTGGCGATCGCATTATAGAATGTAAGTGTTTGAAGGGGTGTTAAAGAAACACCATAACCAAATGCCATCCAGGGCAAACTCAAACCATTCCATGATTTGTCTTGAGGGTGAGGGATTCGGGGAGATCCCTCACCTTTAATTTCAAGACCAATCTTTCGGTTAAGTTGCATTGAATATAATCTGTCTACAAATTTTGAAGGATTATTCTTGTAACCTTCTGTGATCATTTTTGTAAATGCTGTGTTAGAAGACACTTCAAATGCCCTCGCAGCAGATATTTTTCCGTAGCCGCCATGATGAGAATCCCTCACAGGTCTGCCGTAGAATCTAACCACGCCTTTTTCGGTATCTACGATCTGGCTGGTATCTACTACTTTATCTTCGAGAGCGGCAACCATCGCCATGAGCTTAAAGGTAGACCCGGGCTCATGAGACTCGTAAACCGCATAATTTCTTTTTTCGAAATAAGTTCCCTCCTTGGTTCGGCCGAGATTAGACATCGCCTTGATCTCCCCAGTCTTGGTTTCCATTACTACCACAGTGCCATG
Source organism: Gramella jeungdoensis (assembly GCF_023805255.1). GTDB lineage: Bacteria > Bacteroidota > Bacteroidia > Flavobacteriales > Flavobacteriaceae > Christiangramia > Christiangramia jeungdoensis. Next base: position 133,217 of record NZ_JAMSCK010000001.1, on the reverse strand, counting down.
ATCGGCCTCAAAATATTCAAGCTGGCGAAGCAATGAATGATGAGCGATATCCTGAATATTAACATCTATGGTAGAAACCACATCATAGCCATCTTTTGGCTCAAGCTCGTTATTATCGCTTATTGGCTTCCACTGCCCCTTGGCGATCTTCTGTTTCAACCTTCTCCCGTCAGTTCCACGCAGATAGTTACTGAATGCACCTTCAAGACCTACCCTGGTAAAATAGCCGTTCTCATCCCTTCTTTCATAACCAACGGTTCTCTCTCCCATCTTACCCAAAGGATGTTCACGAACCGTACTCTGCTCTGTGATCATACCTCCCTTATACGGCCCCAAATTAAACATTGGAAACTCCCTGATCTTCATGTAATCTGAATACCCCAGATTTCGGGCAATGAGTACATAACGCTGATTATTGGCTCTTGCGGCCCTTAATTTCTGAGAATAATAGGAAGGCGTATTCCCGAGCATTTTTGCCAGCTTTTCAGAAAGCGGACCTATATTTTCCTCGAAGTTTTTATCTGATACTGTTACCGCGTCAAAACGGATATCGTATTTGGGTACCGAAGTAGCCAGTAAATTTCCGTTTACATCATAAAGATTTCCGCGGTTTGCAGGGATTTTAAAATTTTTGAAGGTTCGATCCTCGGCAAGTTGTTTATAATAATCCCCATGAACGAACTGAATATTGACCAACTTGACCCCTACAGCTACCGCAAATAAAAAGAGACAGGCAGCCACCAAATACATACGATTCAGAATGCTTTTTTCGGTTGTCGCCATTTCAGGTTAGTCTTTTATTATCACTCTTATCTTGTTGGGCGGGGTTTCTGAAGGCCCTATCCCTTTCTCCACCATTTTTTCGGTAATGGTAGACTCCATTTTTATCTTCATTAGGTCTGAACGTCTCTCAACGAATTCACTTCTTAACTCTCTCACTTCATTGTTCAGTCTTGCTATTTGATGTACTTTTTTCTCTGCACTATGAGAACTGGCGATCATGATAATGGCCAGCACGGTACAGAAAACGATAAAACGCCAGTTTTTATAAGCATCTTCACTGATCAGAAAATTTGCCTTCAGTATGTTATAAAAACCTTTTTTCATCAATATTTACAGCTTTATGGCTATTCTTAATTTTGCGCTTCTCGCTCTGTTATTTTTTTCTATTTCCTCTTTAGTTGGTACTATAAGACCTCCTACTTTCTTGAACGGAACTGAAACATTTCCGAACATGTCTTTTTCAGGCTCCCCTTCAAAAAGACCACTCCTTATATATCTCTTCACCAAACGATCTTCCAGCGAGTGATATGAAATAAGACTTAATCTTCCTCCCGGTCTCACAACCTCTTCTGTTTGTATCAAAAACTCTTTAAGAACTTCTATTTCCTGGTTCACCTCTATCCTTATTGCCTGATAGATCTGCGCCAGGATCTTATTTTCCTTCCCTTTAAAAAGCAGCGGCTTCAAAAGATCATTCAAATGCTCACTGGTTTCAATCGGACCATTTCTTCTTTCACCAACGATCACTCTGGCCAGTTTTGGAGCGTTCTTTAGATCGGCGTACGCATAAAAAAGTCTTTTCAGCTGCTCCTCGTCATATTCATTTATCACTTCATACGCGCTCAAACTACTTCCCTGGTTCATCCTCATATCCAGTTTAGCATCAAACCTGGTTGAGAAACCCCTTTCAGCTTCGTTGAACTGATGCGATGAAACACCAAAATCACCGAGTATACCATCAACCTGCTTCACACCGTAAAACCTCAAAAATCGCTTCAGAAACCTGAAGTTCTCATTGATTAGCGTAAAGCGCTTGTCGTCAATCTTATTTTCAAGAGCGTCCTTATCCTGATCGAAACCAAACAATTTTCCGTCAGGCCCAAGTCTTTTCAATATTTCCCTGGAATGTCCGCCACCTCCAAAAGTGACATCCACATAAATCCCATCTGGTTTTATATCAAGACCATCAACCGATTCTTTTAAAAGAACAGGGTTATGATATTCCATCCATTTCGTCATTTCCCATCACTTCTTCAGCCAATTCAGCAAAATCACCAGAAGAAGCTTCGATGGTATTCTCATATTTATCCTTATCCCAGATCTCAATAATGTTTATCGCCGAAGAAAGAACGATCTCTTTTTCAATTCCGGCGAAAGCGGTAAGATCTTTTGGAATAAGCAACCTGCCGTTCGAATCAACCTCTACCATCTTCACTCCGGCAGTAAACCTTCTTATGAAATCGTTATTTTTTTTCTTAAACCTGTTAAGGCCGTTCATTTTACCCATAAGAACGTTCCATTCACTCATCGGGTAAAGCTCGAGGCAGTCCTGAAAAACAGCACGTTTTATCACAAAGCCTTCCTGCAACATAGGAGCAAGCTGCTTCTTCAATGCAGAAGGCACCATCAAACGGCCCTTCGCATCGACTTTGCATTCGTATGTTCCTATGAGATTTACCACATTTAGACTTTATAGAGCCAAATATATTGAAAATATTACCACAATTTACCACTTTTTACCACAATGTTGATAAGTTTTACCCTTGTATGTATTTGAAAACCTTTGAAATAGCCCTATTTGCTTAGGATTCAGTATTTTGAAATTTCGTGGTGAAATGTGGAAAATAATCGACAGAAAACATTTTAAAATCAAATTTCCCACTTCGCAGAAAAGCCATTGCAGTTAGTCAAAAATGATTATACTTGTATCGAAATCGCTATATTTGCGATTGCTAACCGCAAAGGCAATTAATGAAAGATCACTTAAGGCAAGAGGGAAAATTCACATATCTTGAAAAAGGCGAGGGCACTCCAATTGTTATCCTGCACGGACTTATGGGAGGCCTCAGCAATTTTGACGGCGTGATTGATTATTTTCCGGAAAAAGGCTACAAAGTGCTTATTCCGGAACTTCCGCTGTATTCCATGTCACTTTTAAAAACCAGCGTAGGCACTTTTGCCAGATATCTTAAAGAATTTATTGATTTCAAGGGCTACGAAAATGTAATACTCCTGGGTAATTCCCTGGGCGGACATATCGCCCTTCTGGCCACGAAGATGTTCCCTGAAATAGTCAAAGCTCTTGTGATCACTGGTAGTTCAGGCCTTTATGAAAACGCCATGGGAGAAAGTTATCCCAGACGTGGAGATTATGAATTTATCAAGAAAAAGGCGGAGGCTGTATTTTACGATCCCGAAGTTGCCACCAAAGAGATCGTGGATGATGTTTACGAAACGGTGAGTGATCGCAACAAACTGGTTAAAACTCTTGCTATCGCCAAGAGTGCCATACGGCATAACATGGCAAAAGATCTTCCGAAGATGAAAACCCCTACCTGTATTATCTGGGGTAAAAACGACAATGTAACTCCTCCGGAAGTTGCTGAAGATTTTCAACGGCTTCTGCCAGATGCCGACCTCTACTGGATAGATAAATGCGGACATGCTGCCATGATGGAACATCCAGAAGAGTTTAACGTACTGCTTCACGCATGGCTTAAGGACCGAAATATCTAAACTGGCTGCTATGAAGATCAAGTCGGCTGAATTTGTGGTAAGCAACTCCAAAGTTGACCAGTGCCCGAACAGCGCTTTACCTGAATATGCCTTTATTGGACGTAGTAATGTGGGAAAATCTTCCCTAATCAACATGCTTACTGGTAGAAAAGCGCTGGCAAAAACCTCAGCAAAACCGGGAAAAACGCAGCTGATCAACCACTTTCTGATCAACAAGAACTGGCACCTTGTTGACCTCCCGGGATATGGATATGCCCAGGTTTCAAAATCCACCAAAAAGGTATTTCAGAAATTCATTACCGCTTATTTCGAAAAGCGGAAACAAATGGTATGTGCATTTGTACTTATAGATTCGCGGCATAAACCACAGGCCATCGATATGGAATTCATGCAATGGCTGGGAGAAAATGCCGTCCCTTTCTGCATCATCTTTACAAAAGCCGATAAGTTAAAACCAAAAGAGCTAGAGAAAAACATTAGAAATTATAAAGCTGAAATGCTTGAAGTGTGGGAAGAAATGCCAGAACATTTTATCACCTCAGCATCCTCGGGAATTGGAAAAGAAGAAGTTCTGGAATATATTGAAAATATCAACCACCAGCTTCGAACTTCCTAAGAATTCAGTCTTTTTCTAATCACCTTCATCAATTCCTCCAGGGAATCTATATTCCAAAATTCATCCTTAGACAAAAAGACTTCCAGACCCTTTCTATTCTGCATTAGAATCAGGGGAAATTCAAACTTGTATCCGAATTTTGAGGCGTATTGTTTTTGAAACTCATTTTTGTGAAGAAATTCACTTTCCGCATTAAGGCCTTTCATGAAATTTTTCCAGTCCTTTTTTTGATGAAGCACTCCAAAAGTAAGTTTACATAATTTACAGTTATAGGTAGACGGCCTTATAGTTTTATGGAGGGAATCCATAAAACCATTCAGCCTTCCAGAATCTGCGTTGTATACAAAAATAAGTTTCTCCAATTATTGCTTCTTGATCTCGGTCTTTTCAGCAAAATAATCGCAGAAATCCTTCATGGTATCCCGCATCTTATCGTCCTGGGTAGCCCGAAAATATGTATCACTCATCGATACCAGGGTCTGGTGAAAGAATTTTTTCATCTCATCAACCGGCATTTCCTTTGTCCACAAGTCGATTCGCAGGGTCTCCTGCTCTTTGCTATCCCATACCGAGAGCATCAGGGCCTTCGCCTCTTCTTTATACACATTTCCATCCTCGGCACTCCATGTTATATTCTCGGGTACATGGTTCTCATCGGTAACCACTTCTATATTTATTTCAGACTTCTTGTATTGAGACATTATTTCTTAGGTTTATAGTTCGCTTTATTAAAAATTTCTTCAGCCGGAGTATTCAGCATTGTCTTAATGGAAACTCCATTTTTTTCCATATAAGACCTTATGATGTTCCAACCTATATATTGCCCGAGTCTTGCAGGAGATTCGGCATCAAGCTGCAGGTAGAACTTTGAAAAAGGAGCCGGATACAAAAACCTGGTGTACAGCTGCGAATCGGTATCAAATATCAATTCATTTTCAATGAAATACCTCCAGATCTGATCCTCATTAGCACTAGCCCAGTCCATTTCTTTTTGGGTATAGCCAATTTTCTCAGCATCACTTTTAAACGGGATAAAAAGATCTTTCAGATAAAGGATCTTCCCATAGTAAAGCATATGAGAAAGGAAGGTCCTGGATTTCGCTTTGGGAACATAATTTCCGGCAATCTCAGCAGCAGCATCGGCTACAATCTGCTCCTTTCTGAAGTTCTTCTTGAGATATTCCTGAATTCCAATATAGAATTTATGATTCTGCCCAAGATAAGTGTCCAGTGAAACGAAAAGATAATCCCCGGTATAAATGGCCTTGTTCTTATAATCCACTTCTGAAGTGACCGTAATAACATCGGGCACCTGAAAATCGGGAAAATAATATTTTACATGCTGAAAAAGGCTATGGAGCTCATCGGTTTCTTTTGAAAACTCCGGGAAAGCTTTTGCTACCTCGGTCTCTATTTCCTGCTGAATACTGTCATTAAGTTTATTCACCCAAACACTATCAGGATATTGTTTTGGAAACAGAAACGGATATTGCTCTTTCAGTTCAGGCAGGGTTTCTTCAGTCGCTTCGGCAAATTTCTCATCGAATCGTACCACTTTAAAATCCGCGTCGATCTTCTCTATTTTCTCTTCGGTTTCCGATTGCTTATCACAGGAAATTAGACCTGTAACCAATATTAAAAACCAGAATTTCTTCAGCATAACTTTCTATTGTGAAGGCTTTAACGCCTTTCCCTTTTTAAAAATTGGGTTTAAGTGTTAGATTTGTGGCGCAAAGGTATTACTTACAAACTTAATCACCCAAAATTATGCAGACCGAAAAAGTAGCTGACCACATCATTAACTGGCTGAAAGATTATGCTACCAAAGCCAATATGAATGGATTCGTGATAGGGGTCAGCGGCGGAATCGATTCTGCAGTCACATCTACACTTTGTGCGAAAACAGGGATGCCCACCTTATGTCTTGAAATGCCAATACACCAGCATAAAAGTCAGATCAGCAGAGCCCGCAAACACATTGAGGAACTGTCACACAACTTTGCGAATGTGAGCAGCCTTGAGGTAAATCTCACTCCTGTTTTTGAGGAGTTCAGGAAAGTAATGCCACAACACAGGGAAACAACTTCACTTGATCTTGCGCTTGCCAATTCCAGAGCCAGACTAAGAATGACTACCCTATATTATTTTGCCGGTCTGCACAAATATCTGGTCTCAGGTACCGGAAATAAAGTTGAGGATTTTGGAGTAGGCTTCTATACCAAATATGGAGATGGCGGGGTTGACCTGAGCCCTATTGCCGATCTTGTAAAAAGTGAAGTGTATGCATTGGGCGAATATTTGAATATTATCGACGAGATAATGAAAGCTCCTCCTACTGACGGACTCTTTGGCGATAGCCGGAGTGATGAAGATCAGTTAGGAGCGTCTTATGACGAATTGGAATGGGCCATGCAAATGGCAGAAGATGGCAAAAGAGCGGAAGATTTTGAAGGCAGACAGAGAGAAATCTTTGAAATATACCACCGCCTTAACTCAAGCAACAGGCACAAAATGCTTCCAATTCCGGTCTGTGAAATCCCCGTTCATCTTAAGAAATAGACCACTTGTCGAATATGTTAAACACTTTTACATTTTAAATCTGCAAAGCATTATTTTAGGTTAAGAAAACCAAACTCAACGAGTTACCCCCGGACTTGTTTTTTAACTTAAAATCATGTATCGAGTATTAATTGCAGACCATCACCCCATTATTTTAGAAGGTGTAAAATGTGTGCTACAAAACAATCCGGCCTTACAAGTAACGGGAAGAGTAGGCAGCGGGACCCAGCTATTTAATCAGTTGGAAAAGGATGCGCCGGATGTGCTTATTGTAGAACTGGATCTACCTCAAATCAACGGAATCAACGCTATAAGGCGTATCAAACAGGAATATCCTGAAGTAAAAACACTTATTTTCAGTTCACATCCTGAAGAAATGTATGCCTTAAGTGCCATTAAAGCAGGTGCCGCAGGATACATCTCAAAACATACTGATAATGAGACCCTTGAGAAAGCGATTTACCAGGTCGCTCGTGGAGGCATCTATCTAAATCGTAAAATCACCGAAAAATTAAACTCCGGAATATCAAGAGGTAAGAGTTTGATTACAAAATTTAAAAAGCTTTCTACAAGAGAATCAGAAGTGCTGAATCTTCTTTCTTCAGGGAAAAGAAATAAAGACATCGCAGAAGCCCTTGACATTAATGAAAAAACGGTGAGCACTTATAAGACCAGGTTACTTAAAAAGCTAAAGGTAGATAATGTTGCCGATCTCATTACTCAATCAAGGTTACTTCAACTTAATACTACATAACTCTCCCCAGTCTTTCTGCCAGGAGAGTGCGTAGTTTGTTAAAGCCTACCACTTCATTTTTAATATCTGTCCTCTCATCTTCGGTCTGGGCTACTCTTATATTTTCTAAAAGTTCGTTCAGTTTACAGTCAATAAGATGTCTGCGAAGATTCAGGATGGTCTGACTAACGAACTGCTTTATGGTCTGTTCTTTTTCTTTTACAGGAATATCATGACGATCCCAGCTATGAAGTTCATACTGCTCCTCTTGCATTAGAATATCGGTAATTTCCTTAGCCTGTGAAGCTTCCAGTTCATTAATAACATTACCTACCACGAATTCTTCCTGACTGTTCAGCTTATTGATAAGAATATTATAAAGTTTTCTAAAGTCCTCGTTGGAGAAAGCGATCTCGTCTTCCTGAAGATCAAGATATATCTTCTCGAACACCTTCGCTTCCTGAGTTTCCGGTTCTAATACCAATTCGCCGGTCTCCTCGTTTTGTTTTAGCAAAAGATCTTCAAACTCTTCCTCTTTATTTCCATAAAGAATGAGGATCTTAATGATATTCCTTTCCAGAATATACATGTGGTCCACCTTAGGTTTAGGAGCCGATTCCTCCTTGACCACTTCCATATTTCGTTTTCCCGGCTTCCGGGTAGATTTTTCATCCTTATTCTGGATCTGTGCAAGGGTAGCATAAAGAACATCTTCCGAAATCTCCATGATGCGCGAACATTCCTGCAGGTAAATTTCCTGCTGAATATTATCAGGAATTTTTGAGATGCTGTTCACCATATCACGAATAAGTCCCGCTTTCTTCACAGGATCATTTTTCGCCTCGTCCATCAAAAGAGAAGCTTTATACGTGATAAAGTCATAGGAATTTTCGGCAAGGAACTCCCGAAGGTCATCTTCAGAATTATTTCTTGCAAAACTATCAGGGTCCTCACCTTCCGGAAAAGGACAAACCTTAACATTCATTCCCTGTTCCAGGATAAGATCTATACCTCGCAAAGAAGCCCTTGTTCCTGCAGCATCTCCGTCGAAAAGAACTGTAATATTCCTGGTAAGACGGTTAATCAGTCTTATCTGCTCGGGCGTCAAAGCCGTTCCAGAAGAAGAAACCGTATTCTCAATCCCGCTTTGATGGAACTGTATCACATCGGTATAACCTTCAACCAGGTAACAATTATCCTCCCGGGAAATAGCCTGCTTGGCATAATAGATCCCATAAAGCACCTTACTCTTATGATAGATATCGCTCTCGGGTGAATTAAGATATTTTGCTGCTTTTTTAGTATTGGAAAGTATTCTTCCGCCAAAACCGAGCACCCGGCCAGACATAGAATGTATAGGAAACATTACCCTGCCCTTGAACCTGTCAAATTTCTTATCCTCCTTAACTATAGTAAGACCAGTCTTTTCAAGATATTCCAGCTTATAACCTTCATCAAGGGCGCTTTTTGTCAAAGCTTCCCAATCATCCGGCGAATAACCAAGATCAAATTTTTTGATAGTTTCCGGAGAAAAACCTCTTTCCTTGAAATAACTCAGCCCTATTGCCTGACCTTCATCTGTCTCATGCATAGCTTTTTGAAAGAACTCATTGGCATATTCTGAAACGAGATACATACTCTCCCTTTCATTTGCCTGTTCTTTCTGCTCATCGCTCTGTTGGGTTTCCTCTATCTCAATACCATATTTCTTAGCAAGATATTTTATGGCTTCGGGATAGGTAAAGTGTTCATGCTCCATCAAAAAAGCCACCACATTCCCGCCTTTCCCACTACTAAAATCCTTCCAGATCTGTTTAACGGGAGAAACCATAAAACTCGGTGTACGCTCATCGGTAAAAGGACTTAAGCCCTTTAAATTACTTCCAGATTTTTTCAACTGAACAAAATCGCCGATCACCTCCTCTACACGAGCAGTTTCAAAGACGTTATCTATGGTAGTTTTTGAGATCAATTTCTTCTGTAGTCTAAAATCCAGACCTCACAGGTTTTTAAAAACCTGTGAGGTCTTTTTTGATTCACACAAAACTACAAATTTATTGGCTAATCCACGTCGAATCTTAGGCCTACCGAAATATTGTTAAGTTCCACATTGGGTTCCTGGAAAATAGGGTTAAGATCATACTTCGCATAAAGGGTAGCCCAGCCCCAACCCATATAGCCACTTAGGCCATATACAAAATCGTTGGTATTATAATCTCCTTTTAGCTTATCCTTTTGTTTATCTCCCTCCAGCTTATATTTCAGTTTTTGACGTTCGCCTATATTGAAGCCGGCATATCCTCCCAAACCGATTTTGAATTTTCCACGCGTTGAATATCTAACATAATTCTTACTCTCGTTCTTTGTAGAAGGCCCAAATTCGAAGTGCACGGGAACCACCAGGTTATCCATTCTGAATTTTGATTTATCAAGATCAAGATCATATTCTTCAAGGAAAGTCTCATCTCCATCGGTCAGAAAATAGCGGTTATCTGTTGGCTTCAGCCCGTTGAACTGAAAAGAAACACCATACTTAAGGCGCAACCAGTTAGACTTATCAAACACCCTGGTTTTCCATGCCCAGCCTATTTCAAAGAAACGGCTTCCCCCTATCTTGAAATCGGAATCATTAAGAGACTGGCCATCTTGCAGGGCATTATTAAAACCTGCCGCAATAACCAGGTCACTGGTTGTCCTTTTGTCATATTGCTTCTCGCGATCTTCATTTATTTTAATAGTAATCACCTTACCATCATCCCCAAGGGCAACATATGCTTTCGTCTCTTTATTCCTTTCTTCCAACTCCATTTTGTTTTCCATAATAGCAATTCGATTCTCGATGTTCTTCGCATGGAGTTCTGCTGCTTCTTTTTTCTCATCTTCAGCCTCTTCAGAAGTGATAACCCCCTTTTCTAGTCTGGAATTGATCTCTTCTACCTTCTTTTTCAGTTTTCCTTTTTCATCCTGAATGATCTCCTGTCTTTTTGATTCAATTATTTCTTCAGTGGTTTTCTGATCATCTTCCTGACAGTACACAAATTGTGTTGCAAAAGTGAATAAAGCCAGGGCAAAATAGATAATGATAGTTTTCATGGTTAAATTGTTTTTAGTGTTCGTCCGATTCAGACAAATGTCTTCCTCATCAGAAATTGATTGATGAATGACCCTTTCGGGATTATTAATTAAATTGATTTGATTCTTATTACTCGTTTCTTGTCGCGATCGCAGTTCTGGCCTTTAAAAAACCTTCTTTCAAAACTTCAAACACCTCCTGCCTGAAAGACTGATCCATTTCAAATTCCACATCAGCCAATAATGCCTCTGCACTTACGTCTCCTTCTGTATATTTTCCGGACTGGCTAATTTCGCGAGCAGCTTCTGCAAGTAGCCTGTTCACCTCTGCTTCCGTAACATCACCGTTTTGCTCTTCCTTTTGAGCAACCTTTGCCAGTAACTCGTTTATCTGTTGGGAAAATTGAGTCGGATTTTCCGCATCCCTTACAGGAGGTGTTATTCTGATCGGTTCAATCAGGACCCTGTCTTTAGAAGAGTTTTGAGCCAGTTGACTTTCGTTTGAATCATTTTGTATCTTCTCTTTGGCTCTTCCAGTTTCCACTATTTCCTGAGGTTTTACCTCCTCTGTTTTTTCCTGAATTACATCGCTATTTTCTTCTGAAGCTATTCGATCGGCTTTTTCAAAATTTTCAGGGTTTTGAGGCTCACTTTTCTTCATTTCTGCCGGGTTTTCCACAATAGGGGCCTCAATCCCTTTCTGCTGATCTATAAATATCAAACTGGCAACGACAAGGACAATTACTGCGGCAGCAGCGGAGATCCACCATTTTCTTCGTGGTCTGTTTTCAGTCTCACCCAGCCTTGAGCTTAGTTTATCCCAGCTTCCGGCAGAAGGCTGTATTTCCCTCTTTTCAAGCTGCTCCCTTACGTGCTCTTCAAATTTAATTGGTGCCATAGCCTGTTGAGTTAATTGTTTTTAATTTTTCCTGAAGCATTTTTCGTGCTTTAAATAACTGGGATTTTGAAGTCCCTTCACTTATATCAAGCATTTTTGATATTTCAGAATGCTTGTAACCTTCCACCGCATACAGCACAAACACCATTTTATAACCTTCCGGTAAAGCATCTATCAAATTCTGAATATCGGCCACATCCATTTCTGAATTTATATTATTGAAAACCTCTTTCGACTCATAACCAAGGTCTTCCTGAAATTCCAGCTTTTTATATTGTCTTAAAAAAGAAATCGATTCTCTTATCATTATCCTTCTTATCCACCCTTCAAAACTACCTTCAGCCTTAAATTCTTTCAGATGTGTAAAGACCTTGAAAAAACCATTCAGCATTACCTCTTCAGCATGGTGCAGGTCTTTTATATACTGCCTGCAAACGCTCAGCATCTTTGGAGAATGTATCTCATACAACTTTTGCTGGGCATCACGGTTTCCCGCGGCTGCTTTCCCAATCAAAGAAGTTTCGTTTTTAAAAAGCTGTATGACTTTTACCATTTTCAAAAGGCCTTCTATTTATATAGACGTAGGAAAGTTACGAAAGGTTGCCTGAGGTTTTTAAAATTTTAATTTTTTTCGTCTTCCCCTCCCGAAATCTTATCTTGTATCTTTGTTTGAGAATAAGTTTTATGGCAGAAGAAGTTAGAATAAATAAGTATTTAAGTCAGTTAGGATACTGCTCCAGAAGAGAAGCCGATAAATTAATAGACCAGGGCCGAATCACAATAAATGATAAAGTACCCGAAATGGGAACTAAAGTTTCTCCCGGCGACGTAGTGAAAGTTGACGGAGAACCCGTTTCAAAAGCCGAATTGAAGGAACCCAATGTATATCTTGCCTTTAATAAACCGGTAGGGATTGTTTGTACCACCGACACTCGGGTGGAAAAGAACAATATTATCGATTATATCAATTACCCTAAAAGGATCTTCCCTATTGGCCGACTGGATAAACCAAGCGAGGGTCTAATTTTTCTTACTAATGATGGAGATATCGTAAACAAGATCCTTCGCGCAAGGAATAATCACGAAAAGGAATATGTGGTTTCGGTAAACAAGCCAATCACTTCAGATTTTATAAAACGAATGTCTAACGGGGTTCCTATTCTGGACACTGTAACACGAAAATGTGAAGTTGAGAAGCTTGGGAAACACACCTTCAGAATCATTCTCACCCAGGGATTGAACAGGCAGATAAGGAGAATGTGTGAATTTTTAGGCTATGAGGTTACTTCCCTTAAGAGAATCCGCATTATGAATGTGCAACTGGATATTCCAGTAGGAAAATGGCGTGATCTTACAAAAGAAGAACTGAAGACCATAAACGAACTGCTTGGAGAATCTACCAAAACTGAGGAAGGTTCTTTAATTGAAACTACTGACAGTAAACCAAAAAAGACCAAAAGACCCCGAAAATTCAAATCTTAACAGATTATTAGCGATGGGGCTTGTTGAATTGTATTCAGTTCTTGTTATTTTTAAATCGGCTGTATAGCCGGTCATTAATAATCTTTTTAAGACAATATTTAATTACAGCATCATGAAGATACAACCCTTTCATCTGGCCATCCCGGTTTCTGATCTCGAGAAATGCAGAAAATTCTATAAAGAGACATTGGGCTGCGGGGAAGGCAGAAGTAGTGATCACTGGGTAGATTTTAACTTCTTTGGTCATCAGCTGGTGATCCATTACCAGGATCCCCAGGAGACAAAGGCCTCCACATCCAATCCTGTTGATGGGAAAGATGTTCCTGTTCCGCATTTTGGCGTTGTATTACAGTGGGATGTATTTCATGAATTCGCTAAACTGCTTAAAAGCAAGAATATTGAGTTTGTGATAGAGCCTTATATAAGATTTGAAGGGAAACCGGGAGAACAGGCTACGATGTTCTTTAGAGACCCCTGCGGAAATGCTCTGGAATTCAAAGCATTTAAAAATATAGATCAGCTTTTCGCCAAGTAGTATTATTTTATAACCAACCAGTAACAAATGGATAGACTTAAACCGTCTTTAGTACGCCAGATTTTTGTGCTGCTGCTAATACTTTTCTTAACGGTTTTAATTTTCAAAGAGATGCTCCCCTATCTTTCGGGAGTTCTTGGTGCTGTTACTTTATATGTAATACTTAAACCAATGATGAAAGGTCTATTAAACAGAGGATGGAAACCACCTTTGGCAGCGACATTGCTTATGACCATTTCCTTTGTAGGTATATTGATCCCGGTTTCCATCATTGCTTTCATGCTTACCTCCAAAATAGGAAAAGCAGTATCAAATTCAGAAAGAGTGCTAAGCGCACTTAAAGCCCAGTTAAACAATTTTGAAGAGTATTTAGGCTATAATATCAGCTCCAGTATTGACACTTCTGCAATTACCAACTGGGTTTCGGCGAACCTGCAAAGCCTGGCCGGGGGTACCTTCAATGCATTTATAGCGATAGGGATCATGTATTTTATGCTTTATTATATGCTAACTAATCGTCAGTCTTTGAGAGAATCCATGATCACATACATTCCCTTGGGAAAGGATAACCTTAGAATAATTGGGGAGGAAAGCAATGAACTTGTAAAATCAAATGCACTCGGGATTCCGCTAGTCGCTATTGTTCAGGGAGTGATAGCTTTAATCGGATTTTTAATATTTGGGGTTCCCGATCCATTCTTTTGGTTTGTAATTACCGCTATTGGCTCCATGATTCCTTTTATTGGAACTGCCATAGGTGTGATACCCGCCTCTATTCTTCTTTTTGCACAGGGAAATGACTGGCAGGCTGTAACCCTGTTGATCTATGGGTTTGTAGTGGTTGGTTCAACTGATAATATCATAAGATTGTATGTACTGGAAAAACTGGCAAGCGTACATCCACTCATCACACTTTTTGGCGTGATCGTTGGGGTACCCCTGTTCGGTTTTATTGGATTAATATTCGGGCCTTTGCTAATTTCACTTTTTCTTCTTATTCTGAAGATATATAAAAAGGAATACGGCAACGCCCATCACAGATTATAAATAATTAAATAAAGGAGATATGTTCGGAAAAAAGAAAAAAGAAATTGATGAGGATTTTGTAAAAAGTGAGATCACCAAGATTGATGATGGTGATGTGAATGTTGCCATGAGAAATCATGAACAGATCGCCGACAAGATCATTAATTCCAACATGCTTAAAAAGTATGCCGAACTGGGGAAAGTAATGTATGGCATGCTTCGTGACTACCGGAAAGGGATTTACACCCAGGTGCCGTGGTTCACGATCGCGACCATCGCTTTCGCATTTCTTTACATTCTTAACCCTCTGGACATTGTCCCCGATTTTATTCCCGGACTTGGATATATAGATGATTTCGCCGTGTTAACCTTCGGACTAAGATTCATCGAATCTGATCTCCATAATTATTTAGACTGGAAACTGGAACGAGAAGACATCGAAGCCGCTTAAAAAAAAGAGGTCTAAAAAGTTCTTTTCACCTGTCATTGCGAGGAACGAAGCAATCTCCACATTATATAGGTAATCAATTGCAGATTACTTCACTTCGTTCGTAATGACCTGTCTATTGGCTTTCTAGACCTATTTCTTATTTATTCTGAGCCTCCAGGGCTCTTTTTTTATGTCTTTCTCTCGCAAGAAGTGTATTTTTCAATAACATTGAAACCGTCATTGGGCCCACACCACCGGGCACTGGTGTAATATAAGAAGCACGTTTGCTTACATTTTCAAAATCAACATCTCCTTTTATCACATAACCTTTTTCGGAATTCTCATCGGGGACCCTGGTAATCCCAACGTCGATAATCACAGCATCATCCTTGATCATTTCAGCTTTAAGAAAATCTGGTATTCCAACAGCAATGATAATAATATCGGCCTGTGAAGTAACCTGGGTAATGTTCTTGGTAAATTCATGGGTAAGCGTCACTGTGGAATTCCCCGGGAATCCGCTTCTCCCCATTAGAATACTCATAGGTCTTCCCACGATATAGCTTCTTCCTATAACAACGGTATGCTTCCCTTTAGTTGGGATATCATATCTTTCAAGCAATTCAAGGATCCCGAATGGAGTAGCAGGAATGAAAGTGGTCATATCCAGCGCCATTTTACCAAAATTGGTTGGATGGAACCCATCTACATCCTTATCCGGATCTACCGCGTTCAATACTTTTTGAGTATCGATCTGAGGAGGTAAAGGCAACTGAACAATAAAACCGTCAATATCCTCATTCTTATTCAGTTCTTCGATCTTATCAAGCAGCTCCAGTTCACTTATAGTGTTTGGGAGTCGGTAAAGTGATGATTCAAAACCTACTCTTTCGCAGGCTTTCACCTTACTATTCACATAGGTTAAACTGGCTCCGTCTTTTCCAACGATAATTGCGGCAAGATGTGGGACTTTTTCACCACGTTCTTTCATTTTGGTAACCTCAGCAGCAATTTCATCCTTGATGTCATTACTGATCTTTTTACCGTCTAAAATTGTCATCTATTAAAGTATTCAGTGGGCAGTAACAGTGGGCAGTTATTTTTCCACTACTCCATATTTACCCGGGTTATTGATCATATAATTTAAAAGCTTCCCTACTTCTTCACTCTGTTTAACCAATTTCTCAAACTCCAGTTCCTCAATATACTTGCAGGCTCTTGCAAATTGAAGCCAGCTTTGAGTCTCTGCATTCTCAGCATCACTGTCGCTCAGCTTACTTTTAAAGTGATTAGGATTACTCCTTTTTCTATAAGCTTCGGCTATATTAGAACAAACCGACCTAGAACTTCTACGTATCTGGTCGGTTAAACTGTATGTTTCCTCTTTAGGAAATTTCTTCGAAATTTCGAATATCTTCATCGCCAGTTCAAATGCAATCTCGTATGCTTTTAAAGATCTAAAATCCATAATCAAATATTTTACTGCATACTGAGACTACCTACTGCCAACTACTTCATTCCCTTCATCATTTGCATCATTTTTCGGCCACCACCACCTTGCATCATCTTCATCATCTTACCCATCTGGTTGAATTGCTTAAGCAATTGATTCACCTCCTGAACAGAGGTTCCAGACCCTTTCGCAATTCTTTTCTTTCTACTTGCATTGATGATCTTAGGCTCACTTCTTTCTCCGGGAGTCATGGAATGAATAATCGCTTCTATTCCCTTAAAGGCATCGTCATCGATATCCACATCCTTTAGCATCTTGCCAGCTCCCGGGATCATACCCATAAGATCCTTCATGGATCCCATTTTCTTTATCTGCTGAAGCTGATTAAGGAAATCATCAAATCCAAATTTATTCTTGGCTATCTTTTTCTGAAGCTTTCTGGCCTCTTCTTCATCATACTGTTCCTGGGCACGTTCAACAAGAGAGACAACATCCCCCATTCCCAGGATCCTATCGGCCATACGGGAAGGATAAAAGACATCCATTGCATCCATCTTCTCCCCGGTACCAATGAACTTAATAGGTTTATTTACTACCGACTTAATGGAAATAGCTGCACCACCACGGGTATCACCATCAAGTTTGGTAAGTATGACCCCATCAAAATCCAGCCTATCGTTAAAGGCTTTAGCGGTATTCACCGCATCCTGACCTGTCATCGAATCAACAACGAATAAGGTTTCGTTTGGGTCGATCGCCTTATGGATATTCGATATTTCTGTCATCATCGCTTCATCCACAGCCAGTCGACCGGCGGTATCGATGATCACCACATTATGACCATTTTCTTTGGCATGAGCGATAGCATTCTTAGAAATAGCTACGGGATCCTGATTCCCTTCTTCAGAATATACCTCTACTCCAACCTGCTCTCCAACAACATGAAGCTGGTTAATTGCCGCAGGACGGTATACATCACAGGCAACCAGAAGTGGTTTTTTGGTCTTTTTCTTTTTAAGGAAGTTGGCAAGTTTCCCCGAGAATGTGGTCTTACCACTACCCTGGAGACCAGACATTAAGATCACTGATGGATTTCCCGAAAGATCGATTCCTTCAGCCTCTCCACCCATAAGTTCAGTCAGCTCGTCTTTTACGAGCTTCACCATCATCTGCCCCGGCTTTAATGCCGTAAGCACGTTCTGACCTAAGGCCTTTTCTTTTACCGTATTTGTAAAATCTTTGGCAATCTTATAGTTAACATCGGCATCTACAAGGGCGCGACGAACCTCTTTAAGAGTTTCGGCTACGTTAACTTCGGTTATCTGGCCATGTCCTTTTAATACGTGTAAGGCACTATCTAACTTATCGCTTAAATTATCAAACATATTCTTTCCTGTGATTTTAATCTAACGCTGTAAACAGCGAGTTGCAAATTTAATGATTTGTAGTTGAAGTGAAAAGTTTATTTCAATTTGCGGCTCTAATAAAATACTGACTCCGCGGCACTTTTGAACTTCCTTTCTAATTAAGACCCCCTTACATGATAAATATCATTTTTTAGGTTAAATAAGAACTTCATCTTGCCCGCTTAAATTTTCCAGATGAAAAATCAATCCCTACATACATTCCATATCCCCGTAATGGGAATTGCCTACACCATAGACACCCCTATAAAAGTTGCCAGTTTTGGAATCACTTCAGCTCTATCTATTGTTGAAGATAATCTTATAGAGGTCATGAGAAAGGTATATTATAAAAAGAATAATGAGACTTATACTCCCATTACAACTCGTGAAAAGGATTACAGGGCAAGAAGAATCACCGATTATCTAAACCTTGTAAACAGAAATGTAAAAAAACGCCTGGAAGAACTACGCAACTCTTCCTTTGAGGCCGGCTCAGATCTAGTGAAATATTTTGAAATGTTACCAAATGAAAACGATCTGAAGAAAAAATATCTGGAGTTTATGAACGCAGAAGAACCTGAAAAGAAAAGATCAATTGAAGGTGAGCTGAGAAAGGAAGTAAAGGCCGGGGCAATTGAAGTGAATATAATGACAAAAGTTGACAGGGAAATCCAGGATAAAAGCGGCAACCCAATTCCTAATCATTCTGATGCTCTTACAGCTCTAAAGGGATACGCACAAAGCGACCTGGAAGATTCAGCCGTGATATTCTCTGCCGGAATGAATCCCAGGTTATTCAATTACCTGGAGAGTTTCAGGGAATTTGACGCTCAGGCATGGGGTAAATTCAAAAAGAGAATCGCTTTGAAGGTCAGTGATTTTCGTTCGGCCCTGATCCAGGGAAAATATCTGGCAAAAAAAGGGATCTGGGTAAGCGAATTCAGGATAGAATCCGGTCTCAACTGTGGAGGACATGCATTTGCCACCCAGGGCGTCCTTATGGGACCCATCCTGGAGGAATTCAAGGCCAGAAAAAAGGAATTACAGGAAAGTCTTTTTGAAATATATAACAAATCAGTTGCGGCGTTAGGACTGAAAAGCTTTGATAAACCTCATCCAATAAAAATCACTGCTCAGGGAGGGATTGGCACTTATGAAGAAGACCAGTTTCTCCACAATTATTACCAGGTGGATAGCACGGGATGGGGTACACCATTTTTGTTATGCCCGGAGGCAACTACTGTAGAAGATGATACTTTTAAGGTGCTTCAAAATTCCACAGATGAAGACGTGGTACTAAGTGAGAGCAGTCCATTAGGAGTAAGTTTCAATTATCTCAAAGGAACCAGTTCAGAAAAAGAAAGACTGAAGCGAATAGCCGAAAATAAGCCAGGAAGCAGCTGCCCTGAAAAATATCTAGTCTCAAACACAGAATTCACAAAAAAGCCTATATGTACAGCTTCAACGAAATATCAGGAACTAAAACTGGCACAACTGGAGTCAGCTGAGCTAACAACTGCCAGACGTGAAAAACTTAAAAAGGAGGTTCTGGAAAAAGAATGTTTATGTATTGGCTTGAGCAATGCGGCACCTTTACAATACAACGAGAAATTCGTAAAAAATCAAAAAGCAGTTACTATTTGTCCGGGCCCTAATATTGCTAATTTCACAAAAAAGGTAAGCCTCCAGGAAATGGCAGGACATATTTACGGCTGGGGAAATATCATAAACAGGAAGGACCGCCCAAATATGTTCGCCAAAGAACTGGAATTATATGTTGATTATATCAAAAAGCAGGTAACCGACATGGTTACTCCAGATCCAAAAACAGTTAAAGGATATCATAGATTTTGTGACAATCTACTGGAAGGAATCAAGTATTACAGGGAACTTTTAACGGAACATTATTTTTCCAATGCTGAACAGTTCCGCAGAATACTTTTAAACTCCGAGGGAGAAATATCCCAGTTAAAAGAACAGTTGGTCTAAGCTCTGTTTAAATCAAAAAAGAATCCATATCTGCCTTTCGGGCAGATATGGCTATTTACTTACATCCTTTCAGGAACCTCAATTCCTAAGAGTTTAAATCCAGATTTGATCACATTAGCAACCAGTTGCGATAATTGTACCCTGAAAACTTTTTCCTGCTCATCTTCCACACCAAGAATTGGTACATTTTGATAAAAGGAATTGAAGGATTTCACCAATTCATACACATAGTTGGCGATAAGTGCCGGAGAATGGTTTTCGGCAGCGAGACCAATAGTCTCTGGATAAAGCTGAAGGGTTTTGATAAGTTCCTTTTCCTTTTCGTGGAAGCCATAATCCTTGGAAAGCTCGGCTGAATAATCAAAATCGGCTTTTCTCAAGATAGACTGAATCCGGGCATAGGTATATTGGATAAACGGCCCGGTATTCCCCTGAAAATCTACCGATTCTTCAGGATTGAAAAGAATCCTTTTTCTCGGATCTACTTTCAGGATATAATATTTAAGAGCTCCAAGCCCTATTATTCGGTAGAGCTCTTCTTTTTCGGCTTCGGAATAACCGTCAAGTTTTCCGAGCTCTTCCGAAATATCTTTTGCGGTTGCCGCCATTTCTTTTATAAGATCATCGGCATCAACCACAGTACCTTCACGGCTTTTCATTTTTCCAGACGGAAGGTCCACCATTCCGTAACTAAGGTGATAAAGGGCATCGGCCCAGTCATAACCAAGCTTTTTCAGAATAAGGAACAACACCTTAAAGTGATAATCCTGCTCATTACCTACTACGTAGACCAACTGATTGATGTCAAAATCTCTGAAACGTTGTATTGCAGTCCCTATATCCTGAGTCATGTAGACCGCGGTTCCATCGCTTCTAAGAACGATCTTTTCATCAAGCCCCTCATCGCTAAGATCTATCCATACACTGCCATCTTCTTTTTTATAAAAAACACCATCTTCCAGTCCTTTTAGCACCTCATCTTTTCCCAGGAGATAGGTTTGACTTTCATAATAATTCTTATCGAAATCAACTCCCAGGGCCTTGTATGTTTTATCAAAACCATCATAAACCCACTGGTTCATGGTTTCCCAAAGCTTTACTACTTCAGGATCATTTGCCTCCCATTTCCTGAGCATCTCCTGTGCCTCAACAAAGATGGGAGCCTGAGCTTTTGCTTCATCCTCACTTTTTCCTTCTTCCTTTAGCTGTGCAATTTCCTTTTTATACTCCTGATCGAATTTCACATAATAATTTCCAACCAGTTTATCTCCTTTTAAACCTGCAGATTCAGGAGTTTCTCCATCTCCAAATTTCTGCCAGGCCACCATGGATTTACAGATATGGATACCACGATCGTTGATCACCTGAACTTTGTACACCTGGTTCCCCGCAGCTTTCAGTATCTCCGAAACCGAATATCCCAAAAGGTTATTTCTGATATGTCCCAGATGTAAAGGTTTATTTGTGTTGGGCGAAGAATATTCTACCATGATCCCGCTGGCATCAGATTGCGGCAATAGAATTCCGAAGTCCTCGCGATCTTTAACCTCATTAAAGAAGTTCACATAGTGATCGTCACTTATCACGATATTAAGAAAGCCCTGTATCACATTAAACCCGGCTACTCCCTCTACCTCTTCTTCAAGGTATTTTCCTATATTTTCAGCTAACTGGGCAGGATTCGTCTTTACCTGCTTAAGCATAGGAAAGACCACCAGGGTAATATCCCCTTCAAAATCCTTACGCGTAGGCTGAAATTCGATATTTTCAGGTTCCACTTCATAATGTTTCCTGACCGCTTCTTTTACCTTTGATGCAAGAATTTGTTCAATATTCATTTCCTATACTTTTTTTTGACGTATTTCAATTTAATAAGTGCGCAAAGATAAAAAGAAATGAAGTTTCAAAGGGCCGCCTTTGTACCCAAATCCTTATATTTAGAAAAAAAGAAATGCTGCTGAATATTTCCTATAACCGTCCCGCTGTTTCCGACAGGATAAACAAGGAAGTTGGAAAACCATTTACTCTATTTGAAAGGATTAAACTCAAAGGCACTGGTTCACCTAAACTACAGATCACTTCGGCAAGTATCGATATCCACAATTTGTTAATCCTGGATAACAATTCAAATGTTTGCAATGTGGAAATGAGGAATAACGGAATAATTGTGATGTTCCGGTCGCTGCTGGAAACCTACGCCCTGGTGATTCCATACTTCAAATTAAATCTATACAAGGGAAAGGCCGAGGAATACAGCATTTATATAGATCATTATTTCATCAAGGTAAAAGCCGACAAACCCGGAATCCATAAATTCTTTAGAAAGATCATCGACTATAAATCAGACAATGCTCCTACGCAAATAGAAGATCTTTAATAAGCTTATGAAGCTGTTTAACTAATTTCTGCGATTAAAGGCCAGTCCACCCACCAGGGAAAGTATCCCAAAAACGATCATCGCATAAGACTGAGTATTATCACCCTGTGCTTCGACCTGCAGAGGCCCTGCATCTATCGAAAATTCGGGTGTCACCAGAGTATAGATCCCATATCCAACAAGTCCTATCCCTATGATCAGAAGTACGAATTTGAGTACGTTATTCATTTAATAAAGTTTTATTAATCCAGAGTGAAAGTAGTAATTAAATTTCTAATTTGATGATTAAATCCATCGAATGCGAATTTTACTTACCGGCGCCAATGGCTATATAGGCATGAGGCTTTTACCACAATTGCTGGAACAGGGCCATGATTTGGTATGCGCGGTTCGCAACAGGAACAGGTTCACCTCCATCGATAAATTAAAGAAAAATGTTGAGATCGTTGAAATAGACTTTTTAGAAGATTCCTCGCCCCCTGAAGCCATTAAAAATATAGATGTAGCCTACTATCTTATACATTCCATGACAGCAACCACGAAAGACTTCGATAAGCAAGAAGCTCGGGCAGCTGAAAACTTTAATAAAATGATAGCTGAAACTTCGGTGAACCAGGTCATCTATCTAAGTGGAATCATCAATGAAGAAAAACTTTCAAAACATTTAAAATCGCGAAAAAGAGTTGAAGAGATCCTCTATAAAGGTGATTTCAATCTAACTGTACTTAGAGCTGCAATTATTGTTGGTTCGGGAAGTTCTTCCTTTGAAATCATTAGGGATCTCTGCGAAAAACTCCCTTTTATGATCACCCCAAAATGGGTAAATACAAGATGTCAGCCCATCGCAATAAGAGATATCATTAAATATCTAACGGGAGTGATTGGCCGGAAGGAATGCTATAATGAATCTTTCGATGTGGGAGGACCAGATATTCTCACTTACCAGGAAATGATGGAAAAGTATGCCGAAGTGAGAGGCCTGAAAATACTGATAGCAGGAGTTCCGGTAATGTCTCCAAAACTAAGCTCTTACTGGTTATATTTTGTAACCTCAACTTCATACCGATTAGCCCAGAATCTTGTTGACAGCATGTCGGTAGAAGTTATCACGAAAGATACCAGGCTTCAGGAAATGCTGAAAATAGAACCAATTCATTACAAGGAAGCCATCAAACTGGCATTCTATAAAATTGAACAAAACGAAGTGATCTCCAGCTGGAAGGATTCGCTCAGCAGCGGGCGATTCAGAAAAGAGCTCAATAAATATATTCAGATCCCAAAGTATGGATGCCTGCAGGATAAGAAATCGGTTAAAATCGAAAACCCGGATGAAGTCCTGGCTCGCATTTGGGCGATAGGCGGATTAACAGGATGGTACTATGGAAACTGGCTTTGGAAAGTTAGAGGTTACCTCGATAAGCTGGCAGGCGGCGTAGGCCTTAGACGAGGAAGAACCAATCCAAACAAAATTAATGCTGGGGACTCACTGGATTTCTGGAGGGTCTTAATGGCCGACAAACAGGAACGAAGACTATTACTATTTGCCGAAATGAAGGTGCCTGGGGAAGCCTGGCTGGAATTTAAGATAGACGAAGAGAACGTACTTCATCAAAATGCAACTTTCAGACCCAAAGGCCTGTTAGGTCGCACGTACTGGTACTCCATGTACCCATTCCATTATTTTATCTTTGAAGGAATGATCAACAGAATTGCTAAGGGCAATAAAAAGAAGTAGCTTTAAGCAAATAAGAACGGTAGCTTGAAATCAAAATTCAATATTCTTATTAAGAACCAGGTCTTTTTGACCTCTGCGATCATCTTAATACTCAGCTCCTTTTTTATCTTCTGGTTTACCGGTTTTTTCTACGACCTAATTGAAACCACATCCCTTTGGGTAAGAGAATATTTTGGAACTTTTTACCTGTGGCTGGGCCTGGGATGTGTAATATTTTTACTAATACTGGCATTCTCAAAATTCGGAAAGATAAGACTGGGGAATTCTCCACCCGAATTTGATAGACTATCATGGATAGCTATGCTTTATAGTGCGGGCATGGGAGCCGGAATTTTACTAAGAGCAGTGCAGGAACCGGTTTTTATGCTGTTGAATCCTCCCATAGAAACTGAACAAACCGCAGAAATCATTTCCCTGGAATACACATTTTACCAGTGGGGTTTTACAGCATGGGCCTTTTATGGCATTTTCGCTGTTATTATAGGTTATTCAATATTTGTGGAAAAAGCAGATGTCAGGCTAAGTTCTGGTTTCAATGAATTTCGAAAAAATAAATTTCTGCCTTCTGCAATAGATATACTTACAATCCTGACCACAGTTATTGGGCTGGTTGCAGCTATAGGATTGGGAACTACTCAGATTGAGGGAGGTTTGAGCCACCTGGAATCACGTGAACCCGGCTCTCTTTTACCCAACCTCTTTCTTGTTTTCCTCATCTGTTCCCTTGCTTTTATCTCGGCGTGGATTGGAGTACACAAGGGAATTAAAAGGATCTCCAACTGGAATATCTATATCGCATTGATCCTTATGATCTTTGTTTTTATTACCGGGGATATCTCCGGCATTTTAGGCAACTTCTTTAATTCATTTTATCATTACCTGATAGATTTTATCCCTTTAAGCCTAGCAATTGGAAAATTTGATCCGGGAATAAAATTCCTTACTGACTGGACCTATTATTACTGGGCTTTCTGGCTTGCCTGGGCCCCCTTTACCGGAATCTTCATCGCCCGTATCTCCCGGGGTCGTAGCTTAAGAGAGATGATTCTGGGCGTGCTGTTAATTCCATCTATTGGAAGCTTCTTCTGGTTTAGTGTTTTTGGGACTTCAGCTTTTGATATTATTGAAGGATTGGACAGCTATAACAATGAATTTGGAAATGTTTTCACTTCTATGTTCGTTTTCTTTGAAACGTATCCTGTTTCCATATTCACAAGTTTCACAGTAATACTCTTACTGATAAGTTTTCTGGTGACATCGGTTGATTCAGCCATCTTTGTACTTAGTATGTTCACTGATAATGGCCGGCAGGAACCTAAAAAAAAATACCGCCTTGCCTGGGCGGTACTTATACTTTTATTTTGTGAAGCCATTATCGTGCTTGGCCAGGTAAAGCCAGATTCTAACGTACTAACAGCCATGCAGAAATTTCTAATCATCACCTCCCTTCCGTTCGCATTTTTAAGCGTGATAATTATTATACTTTTCAGCCTAAAACTTTTCCGAAAAACTGGTTAAGCTTTTGGAAGGAATACTTCGGCCATCATACATCTGGCACTTCCACCTCCACAGGTCTCTATAGTCTGTATCTCAGAACTAAGAATTTCACAATGTTTTTCTATTCTGCTAACCTGATCTTGAGTAAGACTTCGATGCGCACGTGCACTCATAACCAGATATTTTTTGCCCATTCCCTGAACCTGCAACATATTACCGGCAAACTCATGCATTTGCTCTTCGGTGATGGATATTATCTCCTTTCCATCCTGTTTTAAATGCTTTATAACATTTTTTCGCTCTTTCTTGTCATCAATGGTATCCAGGCAGATCACCGCGAATTCTTCGCCCAGACACATCATCACATTGGTGTGATAAATAGCCAAGCGTTTATCTCCAACACTTTGATAAGCATTAAAGATCACAGGAGTATATTCAAAATCCTCGCAGAATTCTATAAGCAGGTCTTCATCAGCCCTTGGAGAAATTGCACAGTATGCTTTATGATTAACTCTGTCAAGGATAAGACTTCCCGTTCCTTCCAGAAAAATATCATCTTCTTCAGCTGAAGTATAATCAACGATATCGGTGATCTTGAATCCAGCTTCTTCAAGCCTTGCGAAGTATTCCAGTCGGCGCTCTTTCCTTCTGTTTTCAGCAAACATGGGATATAGAGCTATCTGACCGTCCTGATGGAACGAAACCCAGTTATTCGGAAAAATAGAATCGGGAGTGTTGTCTTCAAGAACATCATCCACCACGATCACATTCACACCTACAGATCTCAGTTTTGCGACAAATTTATCAAACTCCTTTGCGGCCAGAGCATTAATGTCATCGCCTTCCACGTCTTTCTGAAAATAGTTATTTACCGCTGTCTGCTCATTCATTCTGAAAGCAACGGGTCTAACCATCAATATAGTATCAGTAATCTGCTTCATCTTTCTTCTTTTTAATCTCTTATAAGCGGTAATGTTGAACACCTCAACAAGCCTTCCTGTTTTGCTATTTCAGCATATGGCACTTCTTCTACAGTAATTCCCTGTTCCCTTAACCAGGCGTTCAACCTGGTGAAGTTCTCTTCTGAAATTACCACATCTTCAGAAATAGAGAAAATATTAGAATTCATATCATACATTTCATCCCTGGTTATCTCATATACATTTTCCTTTCCGAAGAAATTTACAAGCCATTTGTACTCTTCTTCAATAAGAAACCCTTCTTTATAGATGATCGCCTTATTTTTCCCCACCGGCTGAAAACAACAATCCAGGTGAAGGGCGTTATCTTTAGCAACGGTATTGGACTTTTTTAAACTGAATGACACCACCTTCTTCTCTGGAAACATATTCTGAAGAGCTTCCACGGCCTGTATGTTGGTTCTGGCCGTAATAAAATCCTTATAATCCTTTCCTTTATAGGTTCCAACAAATATATAATCCCCCATCGGCATCACATCCCCTCCTTCTATATGGGCCTCTTCGGGAAGGCTAATTATATTATCAGGATCAATCTGGTCTAAAACATCATGTATAGCCTCGATCTCTTGATCCCGATCCGGTAAAATATTAGATTTTATAAATTTATCCTCTATTACAAAAGCTATATCCCTTGTAAAGATCTGATTGTAATCTTTGATCACATCAGGCCTGAATACTTTAACATCATATTTTTTAAAAACTTCGGCAACCGCTCCTATCTCCTTCACCATATCTTCTTCTTTTGGATAGGTGCCAGCCATGATATGTTCCCTGGATTTAGGGTCATAGGCTTCCTCCAGCGAAGGTACAGGCCCGTTACTTTCGGCGGTCCCCAAAACCACTGCTCTTAGCCTGGAGGTTTCATTGTTTATATGCAATTTCATTGCTTAAAATTTTGGCAAATATAGAAAAAGCTTCATACTGTGATGAAGCTTTTTATTTAGTTCATTTCAAAGAAAAACCAGGATCTATCGGCTTCCCAGAGGTTTAAATTCCCTGTGATTCTCACCGATGTAGATCTGACGTGGACGACCAATAGGTTCTTTTCTTAACCTCATCTCCCTCCACTGCGCGATCCAACCTGGAAGTCTACCTAGGGCAAACATTACCGTGAACATTTCCACTGGTATTCCAAGAGCACGGTAAATGATACCAGAATAGAAATCTACGTTTGGATAAAGTTTCCTTTTAACAAAATAATCATCTTCAAGAGCTTGTTTTTCAAGGCCTTTTGCAATATCCAACACAGGGTCTTCTACTCCAAGCTGCCCAAGCACTTCATCTGCAGACTTCTTGATGATCTTTGCACGAGGGTCAAAATTCTTATATACACGGTGGCCAAAGCCCATTAAACGGAAAGGATCTTCTTTATCTTTAGCTTTTTCCATAAACTTTGCGGTATCACCACCATCTTCTTTGATTCTTTCAAGCATTTCGATCACCGCTTGGTTAGCTCCACCGTGAAGGGGCCCCCAAAGCGCTGAAATACCTGCGGAAATCGAAGCAAATAGACCAGCATGAGAAGAACCTACCATTCTTACGGTAGAAGTTGAACAGTTCTGCTCATGATCGGCATGAAGAATCAGTAATTTATCCAATGCATCTATAACAGCTTTATCAACACTGTAGGTCCTGTTTGGTTTTTCAAACATCATCTTATGAAGGTTCTCTACATATCCTAGAGACTCATCGCCATAATTCAAAGGAAGACTGTTCTTCTTTCTCAGCGTCCAGGCCGCCAGTACAGGAAACTTACCGAGGATCTTAACGATCGCCTTATACATATCTTCTTCTGAGGAAACATCTACCGATGAAGGGTTGAACGCTATCAACGCACTTGTTAGAGAAGAAAGTACGCCCATTGGGTGGGCTGACTTTGGGAAGCCATCAAGTATCTTCTTCATCTCTTCATCTACATGAGACTGCTCCTTAATATCGTTAGTGAACTTTTCAAGCTGTTCCTTATTAGGAAGCTCTCCAAAGATCAAAAGATATGCGACTTCCAGAAAATCAGCCTTTTCAGCCAGATCTTCTATGGTATAGCCTCTATATCTTAGGACACCTTTTTCTCCGTCTAAAAATGTGATAGCACTCTCACAACTTCCAGTATTCTTATATCCGGGGTCCAACGTGATAAGCCCTGCTTCTCCACGTAATTTTTTGATATCTACCCCTATTTCATTTTCGGTTCCCACGGTAACAGGAAACTCATATTTCTTTCCGTCAAATTCGAGTGTTGCTGTTTTAGACATATTATATTATCTTCTGGTTTGGATTAATTTTTAATGATTGCTAAATTACGAAATTTACTGTTAAAATAATTTTAAGCAGAGTAACGAAATTTCAGAAATACCAGCATTTTCTTCCGTTTTCGTGAATTTTAGTTTCAGTTCACCAAAAAAGCGATGCGTGTTTTAATAAGAAATGCCTTAATATGAAAAAAATACCCGGAATACTTTAGATTATCTTATGGGAAATTGGGTGAAAATCCTTAAAATCAGCACTTATATAGTGTGATCCACCTTGTATAACTCTTTGTAATACTGATCTACAGATTTCTCCCATGTGAAACGTTGCCTTTTGGCATTGGCACATATTTTTTTCCAGGTTTTCTGATCGTTAAAGAAAAGGTCTACCGTTTCGTTGAATACCTTTACGAAATCAGATTCTTTATCTTCAATGGTTTTCCCGTCAAAGCTAAAACCTGTCTTCATGTGCTTAACCGTATCCTTTAATCCGCCGGTATGATGCACGAGGCATGGCTGACCTTTTCTCATCGCAAGCATCTGGCTAATTCCACAAGGTTCAAACTGACTTGGCATTAGGTAAAGATTCGCCTCCTGATAAAGCATATCGATAATGCTTTCAGACTGGGCATTGATAAAAATAAGGTTCTTATGATGATAACTGGCCTCTCTGAATATCACTTCATATTCCGGCGCTCCGGTTCCAAGTAAAATATATACACCATTCACCTCTGCCAGTTTTTCCATCAATTTTGGTAAAATCTCCGGATTGTGTTTGAAATAAAAGAATTTCTGTTCAGTTAACCTGGCGACGCTGGTACATATGAAATCTGGTTTATGTTCCTGAAATCTGGTAAGCTTTTCCCCTGTATGGGCCAGATAATGTGCTTTGTAATCCTTTTTCTCTTCCTGAAGCCACCTGAACAATCTTCTTATACACTGCCGAAATAATATGCCCTTTTCAACCATATTGATATTGGCATAATTTGCTCCGTTCAGGATTCCAAACAGGCGATTCTCCTTACTGGCCGTTTTAAGATCTTCTTCCAGTCCTTCACCCCCGATGAAATGAGGCGGATTACTGGGTTTCTGAATATCTTCCTGATAAGACGGGGAAACCGTATGCACAGCATCAGCAAGACGAATCCCTACAGCCATCAGATTAATACAATCAGGATATCGATAGTCGTACAATTTCTCCCGGTCATATTCTACATCCGGAAAAAAAGCATCTATAGAGGAGTAATTATTTTCAAATGGTCGTATACCCTGGATCGCGAGGTTATGAATTGAGTAAACGAAACGTATATCTTTCAGAACCTCAAATCTTTGGTGAAATTCCCGCAAAAACAACAATATACTGGTATGCCAGTCATGGAGATGAACAATATCAATCTTCTCAAAAACATTTTCCCTTATCGCCGCGGCAACCGCCGTACAAAAAAGTGAAAAAACATTAGCATCAGTGAAGAAAGGCTGGTCGGGATCATTGAAATAAATATGAGCAATATCACCAGCTTTGATATCGGGATGATGAACCACATAATGTTTAATTCCTTCAATTTCCTTTTTACCTGGCACTTCGTAGATCTCGGCACTTTGAGGTGTTCCACGAAAGACAAAATTAACTTCAGCAATCCTGGTTCCAGATAAATGTAATCTTGAATAGGCAGGAGTGATCACCGAAACACGATCACCCTTGGCGGCAATTTGTCTGGGCACATCACGTACCACGTCTCCCATCCCTCCGGCTTTACAGCGAGGGATAGCATCGTTCTCAGCAGCGACGAAAAGAAAATTAGTTTTCAAAAGTAAAGGTTGGTTGTTTTTCGGAATTTAAGGATTAAGCCCTAGCTCGCACATTTTATTTCATTAAATGATTGTTAATATAATATATATTGAAGTAAATATTAAATAAAAAAGCCCCTTCTTTAGAAGAGGCTTCTTACAAATAAAGTGAAATCCTTATTTTATTTTGAATGCCTTATCCTGTGGATAATATGCAACATCTCCCAATTCTTCCTCAATTCTTATCAATTGATTGTACTTAGCCATACGATCACTACGTGAAGCAGAACCCGTCTTAATCTGCCCGGTATTCAATGCGACAGCAAGATCGGCTATGGTATTATCTTCAGTTTCTCCAGAACGGTGAGACATTACCGAAGTATAACCAGCATTATGTGCCATGTTCACAGCAGCAATGGTTTCGGTTAATGTACCGATCTGGTTCACCTTGATCAGGATTGAATTCGCAATATTTTCTTTAATTCCTCTTCCAAGACGCTCTACGTTAGTTACAAAAAGATCGTCACCAACTAACTGCACTTTATCTCCGATCTTTTCGGTTACGGCTTTCCAACCTTCCCAATCATTTTCATCCATCCCATCTTCTATAGAGATAATTGGATATTTAGAAGCAAGTTCTGCAAGATATTCAGCCTGCTCCTCGCTAGTTCTTACTTTTCCTTTATCACCCTCAAATTTGGTGTAGTCGTATTTACCATCAACAAAGAATTCAGCTGCAGCACAGTCTAGTGCGATCATCACATCTTGTCCAGGCTTATAACCAGCTTTTTCTATTGCTTTCAAAATGGTATCAAGGGCATCCTCCGTTCCATCAAGTGTAGGTGCGAATCCACCTTCATCACCAACAGCTGTGCTAAGACCTCGATCGTGAAGTACCTTTTTAAGGTTATGGAAAATTTCAGTTCCCATCTTTAATGCGTGGGAAAAACTTTCAGCCATTACCGGCATGATCATAAATTCCTGGAACGCGATAGGCGCATCACTATGAGAACCTCCATTAATGATGTTCATCATAGGCACCGGAAGCGTATTGGCGCTTACTCCTCCTACATATCTGTAAAGAGGCATATTCAATTCATTGGCTGCTGCCTTGGCAACTGCTAAAGAAACACCAAGAATAGCATTAGCTCCAAGCTTTGATTTATTTGGAGTACCGTCAAGGTCTCTCATCGTCTGGTCTATCAGATTCTGTTCAAAAACAGAATATCCAAGCAACTTTTGTGCAATTTCGCCATTTACATTCTCAACTGCCTTTGCCACACCTTTACCCATAAAATCATCACCTCCATCACGAAGCTCTACTGCTTCATGTTCTCCAGTGGAAGCTCCTGAAGGAACTGCCGCACGTCCCATAATTCCATTTTCGGTAATTACATCAACCTCTACTGTTGGGTTTCCTCTTGAGTCAAAAATCTGACGGGCATGAATATCTAAAATAGCACTCATAATCTTTTTTTGTTAGTTAATTGAATAAGCTGCAAGATACAAAGACACCTATTAAAAAGCGAGTAAACATGGTAGTTTTAAAGCAATTATAACAGGAATTTCAATTCAAACGTTTTCGCTTTGAAAGAAATGCAAGTATTTCTTGAAAATGGAAATTATATCTGCATAAACGCAAATTCAATATGACCACCCGAAAGTTCTTTTTTTTATAAATCAAAAATGGCTACTGTGCGACCAGCCATCCTAACTGTAATCCGAATAAAGGGGTAAAATAAGAGGTAACCTCATTAAACCCTACCCCCAGTCCAAGATTGAGATTCAGCTTGAACCCACTATTATAAACTCTTTGCAAGCCCCAGGCGGGGCCAACAAATCCACCATAATCACTGGCATATTTAAGATCACCGATTAATGGATCACCACTAGTGATAGAAGCAACTCCGGCTATATAATTCGCACTGTTTTCTGAGATCTTCAGTCCTTTATCGCCCCGTTTATTAAAATTATAATAATATCGATACTGAGCTTCAAAGCCCGGAAAAAAACCGTAGGCTTCTCCTGAATAAGTAGACTTATGATAAGCAAAACCAACGCCCAGGTTCATATCAATACTTGAATTTGGAGAAACCGCCAGTTCATATTCGGCCGAAGGAGCCAGAATGTTTAAAGAAAACTGACTGTTTGTGGTTTCCTGGGAAAAACCATTACAACCCAATAAAAGTAAAATCGCAAAGAGAAAATTCTTCATTTTTATTGGATTTAAAATAATTTATATCCTAAAATTAAATTAATACTGTTGTAATTACTTCTCCATTCAATATTGTAATTGCTTTTTTCAAACTTATCTCCTTTTACGGTATTCGCTAGATATCTAACTTCAAAATCAAGCCTATCGTAAATTGCATATCCAAAGCCCGCGGCATACCCCATTGTGAAGTTTAAATTTTCCAGTACCGGATCCATATTTCTTCCAGTGTTTGCAAACTTAATCTCCGAATTAACTGGAAAATCGAGGTTAACCCCTAGGTTCGCAAATAATTTGGAGTTTTGTGATAAAAACAAATAATATCTTAAAGCAGCTAAGGTGTTTATTGAATTATAGTTGACACTAAAATCAGCTTCATAATCACCATTTAATCTTGCATCATCACTAAACGTTCGGTATGTGGGCTCTACGATCGCAGACCATTTTCGCTTATTGAAATTAAAATTATATTCCAATTCTACTCCAAATCTTAAATCTAATCCGTTATAATCCGTTCCATTGGCAATAAGCCCCTTTTCTACATCCAATGAACCCTGTCCTATACCAACTTTTACACTTAAATAAAGGTCTCCAGATTTTGACTTATCCATCTTCAGTTCATATTCTGCATTTTTACATTCATTATAGTCTATGAAAAATGTCACCAGTTCTTTCTCCTTATATCTTAGAGAAGCAATTCTATTGGAATTATTCTCACAAGAGAAGTTATTTATTAGTTGTTGCTGGAAACGATTATTAGTAGCTAATCCTCCATCAACCATATATTGTTTATAGATTAATGGTTCCACACCAGAATCATTGATTTGATAAAAGAACCTTTGAACATTATTCCTCCTAAAACTTAATAAAGAAGTTTCACCTTCAACCAAATACCTTAGAAAAACAACTTGTTCTTCAAATTCCGGCGCTCTTTGCAAGGATATTTCATTTACGTCCCTGGACGATACGTCCATTTGGACTTTAAATTTTTTAAAGTGATATGTTCCAACAGAAACCTCTCTTAATTCATTTAAAGGAATGGACCTTGAATCTGCATTACTACTTGATTTAACGGAGATTTCAGAAGGTATAAAGTTCCAGTCCACATTTTTTATTAATTCATCGACTCTTT
This sequence comes from Gramella jeungdoensis, assembly GCF_023805255.1. Classification (GTDB taxonomy): domain Bacteria; phylum Bacteroidota; class Bacteroidia; order Flavobacteriales; family Flavobacteriaceae; genus Christiangramia; species Christiangramia jeungdoensis. The sequence goes on along the minus strand of NZ_JAMSCK010000001.1, from coordinate 99,532 downwards.
TTCCGTTATTGAATATATAATAGCCTTGTTCATATTCAATTTGTGCGAAACCGGAAAAACAGATTAGGAAGATTGCAGCAACCAATAACTTATTCATAAATAGACTTGTTAAAAAACTGCTAAATTACATTTAATGCCGAGTAACGCAAACATATTTTATCTCTAACAGTAACAAAAAAAGCCAGGAGAAAACTCCTGGCTTTTTATTACAAATTTCAAAGGGCCTATGCCTTTGCCGACTTTATTCTATCAATGAACTCATCAAAAAGATAGCTGGCATCGTGAGGTCCCGGACTTGCTTCAGGATGATACTGCACGGAGAATACGTTTTTATGCTTCATAGCGAGTCCGCCCACTGTTCCATCATTCAAACAGATATGAGTTACCTCTACATCAGGATGAGCTTCAGTTTGCTCCTTATCTACCGAGAATCCGTGGTTTTGGGATGTGATCTCTCCTTTTCCACTCACCATATTCTTCACGGGATGGTTGATCCCTCTATGACCGTGGTGCATTTTATAAGTTTTGATTCCATTCGCTATGGCTATGATCTGGTGACCAAGGCATATTCCAAAAAGGGGATGATCGTTTTCGATGATCGTTTTGGTCACATTAATGGCACTATCCAGTGGCTGGGGATCCCCAGGACCATTTGAAAGAAAGTATCCATCTGGGTTCCATTCTTTCATCTCCTCGTATGTTGCATCGTACGGAAAAACTTTAATATATGCATCCCTTTCAGCCAGGTTGCGAAGAATGTTCTTTTTAATCCCTACATCCAAAGCTGCGATCTTATAAGTCGCATTTTCATTTCCAAAGTAGTATGGCTCCTTTGCTGAAACTTTTGAAGCCAACTCCAAACCATTCATATCAGGTACATCGGCCAGCTGCTTCTTGAGACCTTCAATATTATTAACATCGGTAGAAATGATCGCATTCATCGCACCATTTTCCCTGATGTAGGTTACAAGTGCCCGTGTATCAACATCAGAAATAGCAAAAATATTGCTTTCTTCCAGAAACTCCTCAAGGGATTTATCGGCAGCAGGACGGGACATAGTATAACTAAAGTTTTTACAAATAAGTCCGGCAATCTTAGCCTTATCTGACTCATTCTCCTCTTCATTAGTTCCATAATTCCCAATATGGGCATTGGTAGTCACCATTAACTGACCAAAATAAGAAGGATCTGTGAAAATCTCCTGGTAACCCGTCATCCCGGTATTGAAACAAACTTCCCCGGCTGCATTGCCTTCTTTGTTTCCAACTGCTTTTCCGTAGAAGATCGTCCCATCTTCCAATAAAATAATCGCTTTTCTTTTAGCCTGATATTTCATAGTTGTGTTTAATTGCTGTGGCTGTAAAATTAATTATCAATAGGGTATAAAAAAAGGATAAACTCTTAAAGCTTATCCTTTTAAAATTTAGATCGTAAAAAGAATCATATTTAATCTTCTTTTTTATCATCCTTTTTTTCTTCGGCCTTTTGCTCTTCAGCTTTAGGCTCTTCTTTTTTAGTCTCTTTTGCTGCAGCTTCTTTCGGTTGTGCAGTAGTTTCAGAATCTGAAGATTTCTTCTTACCTGCACGACGAGTAGATTTTTTCTTCTTAGGCTTATCTACACCATAAGTTTCATTGTAATCTACAAGCTCGATCATTGCCATTTCAGCGGCATCTCCAAGACGGCTACCAAGTTTGATAACTCTAGTATATCCTCCCGGACGATCTCCAACCTTAGGAGCTACTTCACGAAACAGCTCACTTACTGCTTCTTTACTACGAAGTTTGCTAAATACGATACGCCTGTTGTGAGTAGTATCTTCTTTAGATTTTGTTACTAAAGGCTCTACAAATACCTTAAGAGCTTTTGCTTTAGCAACCGTAGTATTAATACGTTTATGCTCAATTAGGGAACAAGCCATGTTTGCAAGCATAGCCCTGCGGTGTGCAGTCTTTCTACCTAAATGATTTCCTTTTTTTCCGTGTCTCATGACATTTTTTATTTCATCATCTTGCTACGACCCACTCTGGGGAGCAAATTATGACGGGATTTATATTGAACTATATACCGCGTGTTTTCGCGATCAATCTAGTCTTTATCTAATTTATATTTTGAAAGATCCATTCCAAAGTTAAGACCTTTGTTGCTTACAAGTTCCTCAAGCTCGGTAAGAGATTTTTTACCGAAGTTTCTGAACTTCATCAAGTCGTTCTTGTTATAAGAAACAAGGTCACCAAGAGTATCAACTTCAGCTGCCTTCAAACAGTTAAGAGCTCTCACTGAAAGATCAAGATCTACCAGTTTGGTCTTAAGCAATTGTCTCATGTGAAGTGATTCTTCATCATAAGTCTCAGTTTGAGCGATCTCATCAGCCTCTAGAGTGATTCTCTCATCAGAGAATAACATAAAGTGGTGGATAAGGGTTTTAGCAGCCTCGGTCAAAGCATCTTTTGGATGAATAGATCCGTCACTGATTATTTCAAATACGAGTTTTTCATAGTCAGTCTTCTGCTCCACACGATAGTTCTCGATGCTATACTTCACATTTTTGATTGGAGTATAGATAGAATCGGTGAAAATCGTACCTAAAGGAGCATTGGCTTTCTTGTTTTCTTCCGCCGGAACGTAACCTCTACCTTTTTCGATGGTAATTTCCATGTTCAGGCTCACTTTCTTATCCATATTACAGATCACCTGATCTGGATTAAGGATCTGAAATCCTGAGATGAATTTCTGGAAGTGACCGGCAGTTAGTTGCTCTTCTCCTGAAACTGAAATGGTAACCGACTCATTATCGATCTCATCTATTTGTCTCTTGAACCTGATCTGTTTCAGGTTAAGGATAATTTCAGTTACGTCTTCCACCACTCCAGCGATGGTCGAGAATTCGTGATCTACACCCTCAATACGAACCGAAGTGATCGCGAAACCTTCCAGAGAAGATAAAAGCACTCGTCTTAAAGCGTTACCAACGGTTAATCCATAGCCGGGTTCCAAAGGGCGAAATTCGAATTTCCCCTCGAAATCGGTTGAATCAATCATTATAACTTTATCGGGCTTCTGAAAATTTAGTATTGCCATATTTCGACTTCTGTGTGAATTATTATTTCGAATATAATTCGACTATAAATTGTTCGTTAATGTTTTCAGGAATCTGGACTCTTCCAGGTACTGAAACGAAAGTTCCTTCTTTCTTTTCTGAATTCCAGGAGATCCACTCGTAAACACTGCTGTTATTTGATAAAGACTCCTGAATCACAGCAAGTGATTTAGATTTTTCTCTTACGCCAACTACGTCGTTAGGCTTAAGATGATAAGATGGAATGTTAACCAATTCCCCGTTCACGGTAATGTGACGGTGTCCCACAAGCTGACGTGCAGCTCTTCTTGACGGTGCAATACCCATACGGTATACAACGTTATCTAGACGGGATTCACAAAGCTGAAGAAGCACCTCACCGGTAATACCCTGAGCACGGGTAGCTTTTTCAAACATATTGCGGAATTGACGCTCAAGGATACCATAAGTATACTTGGCTTTTTGCTTCTCCATTAACTGGATAGCATATTCTGATTTCTTTCCACGACGACGGTTGTTACCGTGCTGTCCTGGAGGATAGTTTCTTTTTTCGAAAGATTTGTCGTCTCCAAAAATAGCCTCACCAAACTTACGGGCTATTTTAGTTTTTGGACCAGTATATCTTGCCATTACTATTGTTGTTTTAGAAAGGGATTATGAATTAAGGCATTAGTCCTTCGATAATCTAATTCCTCTCCTAATTATTAAAATTGATTAAACTCTACGTCTCTTAGGTGGACGACAACCGTTGTGTGGAAGCGGAGTAATATCGATGATCTCTGTCACTTCTATACCACTGTTGTGGATAGATCTAATAGCAGATTCTCTTCCGTTTCCAGGACCTTTTACGTATACCTTTACTTTACGCAGACCAGCTTCGTGAGCTACTTTTGAAGCATCTTCAGCAGCAAGCTGCGCAGCGTAAGGAGTATTTTTCTTAGATCCTCTAAAGCCCATCTTTCCTGCAGATGACCATGCTACAACATCTCCCTTTTTATTGGTAAGGGAAATAATGATGTTGTTGAAAGAAGCAGTCACGTGAGCTTCACCGTTTGCTTCAACGGTTACTTTACGTTTCTTCTGAGTTTTAGCTTTTGGATTTGCTTTCTTTGCCATACTACTTACTATTTAGTTGCTTTTTTCTTGTTAGCAACTGTTTTTCTTCTTCCTTTTCTGGTTCTGGAGTTGTTTTTGGTTCTTTGACCTCTTAAAGGAAGTCCCGCTCTGTGACGGATTCCTCTATAGCATCCGATATCCATCAAACGCTTAATACTCATTTGAACCTCAGTACGTAATTCTCCTTCGATTGTATATTGACCTACCGCTTCACGAATGCGACCAATTTCATCATCGTCCCAGTCTGAAACTTTTTTACTTTCGTCAACTTTGGCCTGAGCAAGTATTTCCTGAGCCCTGCTTTTGCCAATTCCGAAGATATAGGTCAACGCTATAACTCCTCGCTTTTGTTTAGGTATATCAACCCCTGCAATTCTTGCCATAATTAGCCTTGTCTTTGTTTAAATCTAGGATTCTTTTTGTTAATTACGTAAAGGCGCCCTTTTCTGCGTACAATCTTGCAGTCGGCACTTCTCTTTTTTATTGATGCTCTTACTTTCATCTTATCTGTTTTTTATTCACAGGCAGGTAAATACCATTCCGTGAAATTCTAAGCCATCATAAATTTTTCAGAGTGCAAAAGTATAAAAAATTTATAAAAGCCTGAAAATTACTTTTTAGTATCTGTAAGTTATTCGAGCCTTAGTTAAATCGTAAGGACTCATTTCCAGTTTTACCTTATCACCAGGAAGCAATTTTATATAGTGCATACGCATCTTCCCGGAGATATGGGCAGTCACTACGTGACCATTCTCCAATTCTACACGAAACATCGCATTAGATAATGCTTCAATGATAGTTCCGTCTTGTTCAATTGGTGGTTGTTTTGCCATAATTAAGCTACTGCTTTTCTGTTTTTACCTGTTTTCATTAATCCGTCATAGTGTCTATTCAACAAGTAAGAATTCACCTGTTGCATAGTATCTATTGCAACTCCAACCATAATTAAAAGCGAGGTACCTCCAAAGAATAACGCCCAGTTCTGTTGTACACCCAACAGTTGTACCACGATCGCAGGGAACACTGCAATAATGGCCAGGAATACAGATCCCGGAAGCGTGATTTGAGACATAATGCGATCCAGGTATTCGGCAGTTTCGGTTCCAGGACGAATGCCAGGAATAAACCCACCGCTTCTCTTTAGATCGTCAGCCATTTTATTTGTTGGAACTGTGATCGCAGTATAGAAATATGTAAATACAATGATCAATAATGCGAACACCAGATTATACCAAAATCCGAAAATATTCTGAAATGCAGCGGTTACTCCCTGAGCCGTATCAGAATCAGAAAGTCCTGCAAGAGCTACCGGTATGAACATTATCGCCTGAGCGAAAATGATCGGCATTACTCCTGATGCATTCAGTTTTAACGGAATATATTGTCTTGATCCGAAAACATTCTTTTCATATCCGCCTGAGGCAGATCTTCTGGCATATTGAACCGGAATCTGACGCACCGCCATTACCAGCATAACTGAAGCCATAATGATAGCGAACCAGATAACTAATTCGATAAGTATCATTACAAGACCACCATTCGATTCAAATACTCTTGAAGCGAATTCCTGGATAAAGGCTTGCGGCAATGTAGCTATGATACCCACCATAATCAACAATGAAATACCGTTACCAATACCTTTATCTGTGATCTTTTCACCCAGCCACATCGCGAAAATAGTACCCGTTGTAAGGATAATCACCGATGAAACCACGAAAGTGATGTTATCACCTAACATGAAAGCTTCTGACGGCAAGGTCGCGAACAGGTTGTAAATATAACCTGGCCCCTGTACAAGAGTAATCGCAATCGTTAACCAACGTGTGATCTGGTTTATCTTCTTACGCCCACTTTCTCCTTCCTTCTGTAATTTCTGAAGGTATGGGATCGCTATCCCCATCAACTGCACCACAATAGATGCAGAGATATAAGGCATAATTCCCAAAGCAAATACTGATGCATTAGAGAATGCTCCACCCGTAAAGGCGTTAAGCAGCCCTAAAAGACCGCTATCAGTTTGAGATGCCAGGTTTGAAAGCTGAGCAGCATCGATTCCCGGCAGTACTACCTGCGCACCGAAACGATATACCAAAAGCAAACCGAGGGTAACTAAAATTCGGTTTTTTAGCTCCTCGATTTTCCAAATATTTTTAATCGTATTGATGAATTTCATTTGATTATCTATTATAAAGTAACAACTTCACCTCCGGCAGCTTCGATAGCTTCTTTCGCTGAGGCCGTAAATTTATGAACAGATACTTTCAACTTTGCCTTTAATTCACCTCTACCTAATATCTTAACAAGCTCGTTTCTTCCAGCCAGACCGTTCTCTACAAGAACATCCATATCTACTGTATCCTTAATTCTTCCTTCATCAACTAGAGTTTGAAGAGTATCAAGGTTGATTCCCTGATAAACTTTACGGTTTCTGTTGGTGAATCCAAATTTAGGAACTCGTCTTTGAAGTGGCATTTGCCCACCTTCAAAACCGATCTTCTTGGAATATCCAGAACGTGACTTGGCACCTTTATGTCCTCTGGTGGCAGTTCCTCCTTTTCCGGAACCTTCACCGCGTCCTATACGCTTGCTATTTTTCTTAACTGAACCTTCTGCAGGTTTTAAGTTACTTAAATCCATGAGAGACTTATTATTTTGATTCCTCTACAGAAACCAGGTGTTTAACTTTATTTACCATACCAAGGATGTTTGGCGTATCAGCATGCTCAACCGTTTGTCCCATTTTCTTAAGACCTAAAGCCTCAAGAATACGTTTTTGGTTCTGAGTTCGGTTGATGGCACTTTTTACTTTTGTAACTTTTATCTTTCCCATCTTATTCCTTGATTTATCCTTTAAATACTTTTTCCAGAGAAATACCTCTTTGTTTTGCAACAGTTTCAGCACTTCTTAACTGTAGTAAAGCATCAAAGGTTGCTTTTACAACATTATGAGGGTTAGAAGACCCCTGGTTCTTAGAAAGTACATCATGTACTCCTACAGATTCCAATACCGCACGAATCGCACCACCGGCAATAATCCCGGTACCGGCAGCTGCTGGAAGAAGCATTACTCTCGCTCCACCATACTTACCTTTTTGCTCGTGTGGTAAAGTCCCTTTATGCAAAGGAATTCTTACCAGATTTTTCTTAGCATCTTCTACAGCCTTGGAGATTGCGTCAGCAACTTCCTTGGATTTACCAAGTCCGTGACCCACAACTCCGTTTTCATCTCCTACTACTACAATAGCAGAGAATCCAAAGGCTCTACCTCCTTTTGTAACCTTAGTAACACGTTGTACTCCTACCAGACGGTCTTTCAATTCCAGACCTCCCGGCTTTACATGTTCTACGTTTTTATAGTCTTGATACATATTTTCTAGAATTTTAGTCCTCCTTCGCGAGCACCTTCTGCTAATGATTTAACTCTTCCGTGATACAGATAACCACCTCTGTCAAAAGAAATAGTATCTATTCCGGCTTTCTTCGCTTTTTCTGCAATGGCTTTTCCAACCAGTACAGCCTGCTCTTTCTTATCCTTAGAAGCAGAAGCGATATCTTTATCTCTTGAAGAAGCTGATGCTAAGGTTTTCCCTTCAACGTCATCGATAATCTGAGCGTAGATCTCTTTATTACTTCTAAAAACAGATAATCTAGGACGACTTTCAGTTCCAACGATATCCTTACGGATACGTCTTCTGATTTTATTTCTTCTATCTTGTTTTGACACTGCCATAACTATACTTTATTAAGCTGATTTACCTGCTTTTCTTCTCAACTGCTCTCCAACGAACTTGATACCTTTTCCTTTGTAAGGCTCAGGTTTTCTGAAAGAACGAATCTTGGCAGCAACCTGACCAACAAGTTGCTTATCGTGAGAAGTAAGTTTCACAACAGGGTTCTTACCTTTTTCTGAGACAGTCTCCACTTTAATTTCAGGAGCCAAATCTATCACAATATTATGAGAATATCCAACAGCAAGATCCAGTTTATTCCCCTGGTTGCTCGCACGGTATCCTACTCCAACCAATTCAAGTTGCTTTGTGAATCCGTTAGTTACTCCTTCAATCATATTGTTAACTAATGCACGGTAAAGACCATGCTTAGCTTTCTGGTCACTCTTCTCAGAAGAACGCTCGAAGGAAATCTCATTATCTTCGATCTTAACATCGATGTCTTTAACTTCCTGCTTAAGTTCTCCCAATTTTCCTTTTACCGTTACAATACCATCTTTGTAATCTACTGTTACGCCGTCTGGAATTGTAACTGGGCTTTTACCTATTCTTGACATTTCTTTAGTCTTTTAAGTATTAGTATACGTAACAAAGTACCTCTCCACCAACGTTCTCAGCCTTAGCCTGCTTACCTGTCATCACTCCGTGAGAAGTTGAAACGATGGCAACACCAAGCCCATTAAGAATTCTTGGGATATCGTTGGCTCCGGCATACTTACGTAGACCAGGTTTACTTATTCTCTGGATTTTCTTGATTACGGGCTCTTTAGTTAATTTATCATACTTAAGAGCGATTTTGATGGTTCCCTGAGCGGTACTGTCATCAAACTTGTAACTAAGAATGTATCCCTGATCGAATAATATCTTAGTGATCTCTTTCTTAACATTAGAAGCAGGGATCTCCACTACACGGTGATTAGCCGCGTTAGCGTTCCTGATTCTTGTTAGATAATCTGCAATAGGATCTGTATTCATTTATATTAATTTGCGGATGTGGTTTTCATCATTGAACCTTCATCCAATTTATAATTTTACCAGCTAGCTTTCTTAACTCCTGGAATTAACCCTTGATTGGCCATCTCTCTGAACATAACACGAGATATTCCAAATTGTCTCATATACCCTTTAGGTCTTCCGGTAAGTTTACAGCGATTGTGTAGACGTACAGGAGAAGAGTTTTTAGGTAATTTCTGTAGAGCCTCCCAGTCACCAGCTTCTTTAAGCTCCTGACGTTTCTTGGCGTACTTCTTTACCAGTTTTTGTCTCTTTACCTCACGGGCTTTCATTGATTCTTTAGCCATAATTAATTCTTTTTAAAAGGTAATCCTAGTTCGGTTAACAACGCTTTAGCTTCTTTATCGGTATCAGCAGTAGTAACGAAAGTGATATCCATACCAGCGATTCTGTTCACTGCATCAATATCGATCTCAGGGAAGATGATCTGCTCAGTCACCCCAAGGTTATAGTTACCTCTACCATCAAATCCGTTAGATTTGATTCCGTTAAAATCACGTACACGCGGTAAAGCGGTAGTTATCAATCTATCTAAGAATTCATACATCTTATATCCACGTAAAGTAACTTTAGCACCAATTGGCATTCCTTTACGAAGCTTAAACGATGCAACGTCTTTCTTGGAAATGGTAGCAACTGCTTTTTGACCACTAATAGCTGTTAATTCATCTATAGCGTGATCGATAAGCTTTTTATCGGCTACCGCACCACCAACGCCACGGCTGATGACGATTTTCTCAAGTTTTGGCACCTCCATTACGTTGGAGTAGCTGAATTCTTCGGTAAGCGCATTCTTCACACGCTCATCATATTCCTGTCTAAGTCTTGGTACGTATGCCATAACTAAATTACTTCATTAGATTTTTTAGAAAATCTTACTTTCTTCCCATCCTCTTCTTTGTAACCAACTCTGGTAGCCTTACCATTTTTGTCGATAAGCGCCAGGTTAGAAACATGGATAGGAGCTTCCTTCTCTTTTATACCACCTTGTGGGTTAGAAGCACTTGGCTTCTCATGCTTGGAGATCATGTTGATCCCTTCCACGATGGCTTTATTTTTGTCAAGAAATACTTTCTGAACTTTACCTTCCTGACCTTTGTGGTCTCCGGCAATTACACGAACAGTATCTCCTGATTTGATTTTAAGCTTTGTCATTTTCTTAATGTATTAAAGCACTTCAGGTGCCAATGATACAATTTTCATGAATTGCTTATCACGAAGTTCACGTGCTACAGGACCGAAAACACGAGTTCCTCTCATTTCACCCTGTGGGTTTAGAAGAACACATGCGTTATCGTCAAAACGGATATAAGATCCGTCAGGCCTACGCACTTCTTTGGTGGTACGAACAACAACAGCTGTTGATACGGCACCTTTTTTGATGTTCCCGTTTGGAGTGGCTTCTTTCACACTCACAACGATCTTATCACCAACAGATGCATACCTTTTCTTTGTACCTCCCAACACTCGGATAGCCAAAACTTCTTTGGCACCGGTGTTATCTGCTACTCTTAGTCTGGATTCTTGTTGTACCATGATTACTTCGCTCTTTCAATTATTTCTACTAATCTCCAACACTTAGATTTACTTAAAGGTCTTGTTTCCATGATCTTTACAGTATCTCCTTCGTTGCAGTCGTTATTTTCGTCGTGTGCTACGTATTTTTTCGTTTTCAAAACGAATTTTCCATACATAGGGTGTTTTACTTTTTTCACCTCAGAAACCACGATCGATTTCTGCATTTTGTTACTTGTAACAACACCTATACGCTCTTTTCTTAAATTTCTTTTTTCCATCTTTCAGCAGAATAACAATTATTGTTGTTCTCTTTTAGTTAACTCTGTAGCCAGTCTTGCGATATTCCTTCTCACAGTTCTCAACTGGATTGGGTTTTCAAGAGGCGAAACAGCGTGAGCCATTTTTAAATCTGAATAAGCTTTTCGAGACTTATCAAGCTCTTCTTGCAATTCTGCAACAGACAATTCTTTTACTTCTGATTGTTTCATAATTCAAAAATTATTCTTGATAATCTCTCGCTACAACAAATTTGGTTCTCACAGGAAGTTTCTGTGCTGCAAGGCGAAGCGCCTCTTTAGCAGTTTCCATTGGTACACCACCAATTTCAAACATGATTCTTCCTGGTTTTACTACGGCTGCCCAATATTCCACGGCACCTTTACCTTTACCCATACGAACCTCAAGAGGTTTCTTAGTGATAGGCTTATCTGGGAAAATTTTGATCCAGATAGATCCTTCTCTTTTCATATAACGGGTAGCGGCAATACGCGCTGCTTCAATCTGGCGTGCGGTAACGAAGCTGGAATCCATAGATTTGATTCCGAAAGTACCGTTAGAAAGTCTATGCCCCCTTTGAGACATTCCTTTCATACGTCCTTTTTGTTGCTTACGGTATTTTGTTCTTTTAGGTTGTAACATTTTCTTTTACTTTAAAAAATTACTTTCTACGACGGGATTTGTTTCCACGTCCGGCACCGGATTTCTTACCTTGGTTCTTAGCAAGGCCAACTAGAGGCGAAAGCTCTCTTTTTCCGTATACCTCACCTTTCATGATCCATACTTTAACTCCCAGTCTACCATAAGTAGTGTGAGCTTCAACTAAAGCATAGTCAATATCAGCCCTAAAAGTTGACAAAGGTATTCTACCATCTTTGTATGATTCTGAACGTGCCATTTCAGCACCGTTTAGACGACCGGAGATCTCAATTTTGATTCCTTCGGCGTTCATTCTCATTGCAGCCGCGATAGCCATCTTGATAGCACGACGGTAAGAGATACGATTCTCAATTTGTCTTGCAACACTTGCCGCTACAAGGTGAGCGTCAAGTTCTGGCCTCTTAATCTCAAAGATGTTAATTTGAACTTCCTTGTCGGTAATCTTTTTAAGCTCTTCCTTAAGCTTGTCTACCTCCTGGCCGCCTTTCCCGATAATGATACCAGGTCTTGCAGTGGTGATAGTAACGGTTACAAGCTTAAGCGTGCGCTCGATGATTACACGCGATACACTCGCTTTAGAAAGACGAGCATGGATGTACTTTCTAATCTTATCGTCTTCGGCTAATTTGTCGCCGTAGTCATTACCTCCGTACCAGTTGGATTCCCAACCTCTAATGATACCAAGGCGATTCCCGATTGGATTTGTTTTTTGTCCCATACTCTATCTTAGCTTTGTGTATTATTGTTTGCTCCAAGCACCAATGTTACGTGATTGGATCTTTTTCTAATTCGGTGTGCACGACCCTGTGGTGCAGGACGAAGTCTTTTCAACATACTTCCTCCATCTACACGGATCTCTTTCACGAATAATTCAGCATCTTCAAGACTTGCATCTTCGTTTTTAGCCTGCCAGTTAGCGATAGCTGAAAGCAAAAGCTTCTCTAAACGGTTTGATGCTTCTTTCTTACTGAATTTCAAAATATGAAGCGCTTTTTCTACTTTTTCACCTCTTACTAGATCTGCCATAAGGCGCATCTTTCTTGGCGAAGTAGGGCAGTTATTCAACTTAGCAAAAGCTACCTGCTGTTTGGCTTCTTTTATTTGCTCTGCTCTTTCTCTTTTACGAACTCCCATAGCTTCAATTATTTTCTACCTTTATTTTTAGCACCCGCATGCCCCCTGAAAGAACGTGTTGGTGAAAATTCTCCTAGTTTATGACCCACCATGTTTTCAGTCACATATACAGGAACAAACTGCTTCCCGTTATGCACAGCGATGGTTTGCCCCACAAAATCTGGAGTAATCATAGAAGCTCTAGACCAGGTTTTGATCACGGCTTTCTTTCCAGACTCAACATTCTGAGCCACTTTTTGCTCCAGCTTATAGTGAACGAAAGGTCCTTTTTTTAATGAACGTGCCATATCTTATTTTTTCTTTCTAGTCTTTCTTCGTTCTACAATATATTTATTACTCGCTTTCGTTCTTGAGCGGGTCTTGAATCCTTTAGCCGGAAGACCTTTTCTAGAACGTGGGTGACCTCCAGAAGCTCTACCTTCACCACCACCCATTGGGTGATCGATTGGGTTCATCGCTACCGGTCTGGTTCTTGGCCTGATACCTAACCAGCGTTTTCTACCGGCTTTACCGGAGATCAGTAGCTGGTGGTCACTGTTAGAAACAGCTCCGATAGTAGCCATACAGGTAGAAAGAATTCTTCTAATCTCACCTGAAGGCAATTTAACGGTAGCATATTTTCCTTCTCTTGCCAATAACTGAGCGAATGCACCTGCACTACGAGCCATTACAGCTCCCTGTCCAGCTCTAAGCTCAATACAAGAGATAATTGTACCAAGAGGAATGTTTGCCAATGGCATTGCATTTCCAATTTCAGGAGCCACAGCTTCGTGATTTGATACCACGTTCTGACCTACCTGAAGCCCATTCTGAGCAATAATATACCTTTTCTCACCATCCTGATAATTCAAAAGAGCGATAAAGGCCGTTCTGTTTGGATCGTATTCTATGCTAGCGACAGTAGCAGGAATCCCCTGCTTGTCACGCTTAAAATCGATAATTCGGTAACGTCTTTTGTGACCACCACCTTTGTAGCGCATGGTCATTTTACCCTGACTGTTTCTACCACCTGATTTTTTTATCGGCGCCAATAGGCTTTTCTCCGGCTTATCAGTAGTAACGGCGTCATACCCGTTAACTACTCTAAAACGCTGACCAGGTGTGATTGGTTTTAATTTTCTAACTGACATTGTTTAATCTTAAAGATTACTGTATAAATCAATTGTTTCACCTTCCGCCACCTGTACTACTGCTTTTTTATAAGCACTAGTTTTACCAGTGATCATCCCAGACTTAGTATATTTAGTCTTTCGATCTGGACGGACATTTATAGTTCGAACTTTAGTAACAGACACGCCATAAGCCGATTCGATCGCGTCTTTGATCTGAATCTTATTTGCCTTGTTACTTACCACAAAAGTGAAACGATTGTTCATCTCGCTATCTGCGGTAGCTTTTTCTGTAATAACAGGTTTAATCAAGATGCTCATAACGGTTTATTAACTTAATTTCGACTCAATTCCTTCTAAAGAACCCTCTAAAAAGACAATATTTTTAGCATTCAGAATCTTGTAAGTACTTAATTCTGAGCTATTTATAACTTCAGAGGTCTTTAAATTGCGCGACGACAAATATACGTTTTTATTTGTGTCACCCAACACTATTAAAGATTTTTTACTTTCAATTCCCAGAGCCTGAAGAACTTCGATAAAATTCTTTGTCTTTGGAGTGTCAAAAGAAAAATCTTCTACCACCATAATCGCCTTATCATTTGCCTTCATAGAAAGCGCAGATTTCCTCGCAAGACGCTTAAGGTTTTTGTTTAGTTTGAAACCATAGTTTCTTGGTCTTGGACCAAAAACACGCCCACCACCTTTGAAGATAGGAGACTTGATACTACCTGCTCTCGCAGTACCAGTACCCTTTTGTTTCTTGATCTTACGGGTACTTCCCGCGATCTCAGCTCTTTCCTTAGCCTTGTGAGTTCCCTGACGTTGGTTAGCCAGGTACTGCTTTACATCTAAGTAAACAGCATGCTCATTAGGCTCTATAGCAAAAACAGCATCAGAAAGCTTCGCTTTTCTGCCTGTTTCTTTTCCTTTAATATCTAAAACTGCTACTTCCATTACTTACTAATGATTACGTAAGAGTTCTTGTGTCCTGGCACACACCCCTTCACTACTAGAAGGTTCTTTTCTGCCACTACTTTTAAAACTCTAAGGTTTTCAACTTTAACTCTCTCACCGCCCATTCTTCCGGCCATCTTCATTCCTTTGAAAACTCTCGCAGGATAAGAAGCCGCACCAATAGAACCGGGAGCTCTTAAACGGTTGTGCTGACCGTGAGTGGCCTGCCCAACACCTCCAAAACCGTGTCTCTTTACAACACCCTGGAAACCTTTACCTTTAGATGTACCTGCGATATCCACAAATTCACCTTCTTTGAAATGCTCCACGGTAACAGAGTCACCTAATTTGTAATCTTCATTATAACCCTGGAATTCAACGACCTTACGTTTTGCAACGGTTCCCGCTTTTTTAGCGTGCCCTTCAGCAGCTTTATTTGCAGTCTTTACGTCATCGAAACCAAGTTGAAGTGCTTCATACCCGTCAACCTCTTTGGTTCTGACTTGGGTAACCACGCATGGTCCAGCTTCGATCACGGTACATGGGATGTTTTTCCCATTCTCGTCGAAGATGCTGGTCATGCCGATCTTTTTTCCTATTAACCCAGACATATTTAATTAATTATTAATTGTTTACTTATTTAAAAAACTTAGGGCTGAAAAACACACTTCAGCCCTGAATTGTATTTTTCACCGTTTTTCCTTCGCGAAACGCTCCGGACATGTTAACCGCGCACCGAAGTGCGCGGAAGTTTTTTTATCACACTTTGATCTCTACTTCAACCCCACTTGGCAATTCAAGCTTCATCAACGCATCAATCGTCTTTGAAGAAGAGCTATAGATATCCAACAGTCTCTTGTAAGAGCTCAACTGGAACTGCTCTCTGGATTTCTTGTTCACGTGAGGTGAACGAAGAACAGTAAAGATTTTTTTATTTGTTGGTAACGGAATTGGACCGGTAACAACAGCTCCCGTAGTCTTTACGGTTTTTACGATCTTCTCAGCAGATTTATCTACCAGGTTATGATCGTAAGATTTTAGTTTTATTCTGATTTTTTGACTCATTTCCTTAAGATTATTCGTTAGCTGCTCCTTTCGCTGCTGCGATCACTTCTTCAGAAATATTAGAAGGAGTTTCAGCATAGTGAGAGAATTCCATAGTTGAAGTTGCTCTACCCGATGAAAGTGTTCTTAACGTAGTTACGTAACCGAACATTTCAGAAAGCGGCACTTCAGCTTTGATTACTTTCGCTCCAGATCTATCGCTCATATTATTTACCTGACCTCTTCTTCTGTTAAGGTCACCAACAATATCACCCATGTTTTCTTCCGGAGTAACAACCTCTACTTTCATGATTGGCTCAAGGATGATAGCACCGGCTTTTTTAGCAGCAGCTTTATATCCCATTTTCGCAGCCAGTTCGAAAGATAGCTGATCGGAATCCACAGGGTGGAAAGATCCGTCTTTAAGAACTACTTTAAGAGAGTCCATGGTAAATCCTGCAAGAGGACCATTCTTCATAGCTTCTTCGAATCCTTTCTGAACAGAAGGAATAAATTCTTTAGGAATACGTCCACCTTTAATTTCATCTACGAACTGAAGACCGGTTCCTTCAAAATCCTCATCAACAGGTCCCATTTCGAAAATAATATCAGCGAACTTACCACGACCACCAGACTGTTTCTTATAAACCTCTCTGTGATCAGCAGTTTTAGTGATAGCTTCCTTATACTCTACCTGAGGCTCACCAACGTTAACTTCAACTTTAAATTCACGCTTCATACGGTCTATAATGATCTCAAGGTGAAGTTCACCCATACCAGAGATAATTGTTTGACCTGAAGCTTCATCAGTCTTAACAGTAAAAGTTGGATCCTCTTCAGCAAGTTTACCAAGAGCCATTCCCATTTTCTCAACATCAGCCTTAGTCTTAGGCTCAACAGCGATACCGATTACCGGCGCTGGGAAAGTCATAGACTCAAGTACGATTGGATGATTAAGATCTGTAAGAGTATCTCCAGTCTTAATATCCTTAAATCCTACTGCAGCCCCAATATCTCCAGCCTCGATCTTATCGATAGGCTCCTGCTTGTTAGAGTGCATCTGATAAATTCTTGAAATACGCTCTTTCTTACCTGAACGAACGTTCAACACATAAGAACCAGCTTCAAGAGTACCTGAATAAGTACGGAAGAATGCTAAACGACCAACGAAAGGATCGGTAGCAATTTTAAACGCAAGCGCTGAGAATGGAGAATCCACATTTGGCTTACGGCTTTCTTCCTCACCAGTTTCAGGGTTTTCACCTTTAATAGCATCTACATCTACAGGTGAAGGAAGGTAACGCATCACAGCGTCAAGCATAGCCTGAACACCTTTATTCTTAAATGCAGAACCACACATCATCGGGATGATAGACATGTCGATTGTTGCAGCTCTTAGCGCAGCGATGATCTCATCTTCGGTAATAGAATTCTCATCCTCGAAGAATTTCTCCATCAACGCTTCATCATATTCAGCTACAGCTTCAACAAGCTCTGCACGATACTTATCTACATCTGCCTGCAATTCCTCCGGAATATCGATAGTTTCATAGGTCATACCCATATCCTCTTCGTTCCAGATGATCGCCTTCTTAGAAATAAGATCAACCACACCTTTAAAGTCAGCCTCATCTCCGATTGGAACCTGAAGCGGTACTGGATTTCCTCCTAACATTTCTTTTACCTGACGGCAAACGTTGAAGAAATCTGCACCCTGACGGTCCATCTTATTTACGAAACCTAGACGTGGTACTCTATACTTATCTGCCTGCCTCCAAACAGTTTCAGACTGAGGCTCAACCCCGTCTACTGCAGAAAACAATGCGACAACTCCATCAAGTACACGCAATGAACGCTCTACCTCTACAGTAAAGTCAACGTGACCAGGAGTATCAATTATATTAACAATATATTCGTGATCTCTATAAGGCCAGGTACAGTGAGTAGCCGCAGAGGTAATTGTAATACCACGCTCCTGCTCCTGCTCCATCCAGTCCATAGTAGCTGCACCATCGTGCACCTCACCAATCTTATGACTGATACCTGTATAATAAAGTATACGCTCAGTTGTTGTGGTTTTACCCGCGTCAATGTGAGCCGCAATACCTATATTTCTAGTAAATTTTAAATCTCTTTGTGCCATGTTGTTTTTTTAGAATCTAAAGTGAGAGAATGCTTTGTTAGCTTCAGCCATCTTATGAGTATCTACACGTTTCTTAACCGCAGCACCTTCTTCTTTGGCAGCAGCAAGAATTTCAGCAGCAAGTTTCGCAGCCATAGACTTCTCGTTTCTTTTTCTAGAAAAACTAATAAGCCATTTCATAGCAGTAGACACCTTACGGTCTGGTCTTATCTGCATAGGGATTTGAAATGTCGCACCCCCTACACGTCTACTTCTCACTTCTACGTGAGGCATAACGTTAGAAAGAGCATCTTTCCAGATCTCCAACCCAGATTTCTCTTCGTCTTGTTTCTTTTCTTCCACGATTGCAATAGCATCATAGAAAATTTTAAAGGCAACGGATTTTTTACCATCCCACATCATCATGTTCACAAAACGTGTAACAAGCTGATCGTTAAATTTTGGATCTGGTAAAAGAGGTCTTTTTTTCGCCTGTCTTTTTCTCATTTCTTTACATTAAAAGTTTTTAATTACTTCTTAGGGCGTTTTGCACCGTATTTAGATCTACGCTGAGTTCTACCTTCAACACCGGCAGTATCAAGCGCACCACGAACAATGTGGTATCTAACACCAGGCAAATCTTTCACCCTTCCACCTCTAACCAATACTATCGAGTGCTCCTGGAGGTTGTGTCCTTCTCCCGGAATGTAGGCGTTCACCTCTTTTCCGTTAGTTAACCTAACCCTTGCTACTTTACGCATAGCCGAGTTCGGTTTCTTAGGAGTGGTAGTGTACACACGTGTACAAACTCCTCTCCTTTGAGGGCACGAATCCAAAGCAGCCGATTTACTCTTCTTGGTTATTTTGGCTCTTCCTTTTCGTACTAATTGTGAAATTGTTGGCATAATTTCCTATACACTAATTATTAATAAAATTTACTCCCCTATTTTTAAGGGTCTGCAAAGGTAGAAATAAAAAAATATTATTCAAACATGAAAAACATTATTTTTTTCCAGCTAAAGATTTCACATATAATTATTAAGGTATAACACTTCCCCTCTTTATAGAAAAACCAAAAAGGCACACTTATTTGAAACCCCTAAAACCCTAAGTATTTCATTATCAAATGAAAACGAAAAACAGGGGTTATAGGCCAAAACAAATGTTAAGAAATCATTAAGGAGTCAGTCCAATTTTAAAAAACAAATACTTGTATAATTAACTTATTATTATCACTTTTGGCGCTGGCTAATTCAAACAAATTTTAAAAATGAAAACAAAGTTTAGTAGTATTTTAACGCTATTACTGGCGTTTGTTGTGCAAATATCCTTTGCTCAACAACAAACGATTACCGGTACGGTGACCGATGAAGACGGCTTACCGCTACCAGGTGTAAATATCGTAATTAAAGGTACATCTACAGGTGTACAAACAGATTTTGATGGAAACTATTCCATTGAAGCTGAACAAGGAGAGGTATTGGTTTTTTCTTTCGTAGGACTTGAAACAGCTGAATACCCCGTTGGCTCATCAAACACAATCGATGTGGTTTTAAAGGCCGATGCCGCTCAGCTTCAGGAAGTGGTTGTTACCGCACTGGGTATCAAAAGAGATGAGAAGAAACTTACCTACGCATCCCAAAATGTTAAGTCAGATGAGCTTAACATCACTCAGGACGCTAACATCAAAAATGCTATTGCCGGTAAAGTTGCTGGTGTGCAGTTTAATGGTCAGGTAGGATCGAAACTTGGAGCGTCTGGAGGCATTCGTCTTAGAGGAGCTATTTCACTTACCGCTGATAGTGACCCTCTTTACATTGTAGACAACGTACCAGTTGACGATCCAAACGTTATCGACATGGATAACGTAGAAAGTCTTAACGTACTTAAAGGACCTGCAGCAACAGCCCTTTATGGACAGAGAGCTGAATATGGTGCTATCGTAATTACTACCAAAGGTGGTGATGCCACTAAATTAGGAGTAGAAATTACCAGCTCCCTGACTTTTGATGAAGTAGCCAGAGTAATGGACTACCAAAACGAATATGGTCAAGGATATTCAGGAGAAGGATCCTGGGCAACATTTGACTTCGATGGCGGAGGTGTTGCCGGAGCGGCATACCCTTCTGAATGGCAGATATTTGACGGAGCCCGTTATAACACTGAGCCTTATGCTGATGAGAGCTGGGGTCCAAGATTTGACGGCGAATCTTATGTACCATGGTACGCATGGTTCCCTGACAGCCCTTACTTTGGTCAAACTGCTACATGGGAAGCTCAACCAGACAACGTTCGTGACTTCTACAACACAGGTGTGACTGCTAAAAATGGTTTCAACCTAACAGGAGGAGGAGAAAACTACAGAGGAAGACTTTCTTTTACCAACCTTAATCAGGAAGGTATCATCCCAGCCTCTAAACTTAACAAGAACTTCATCAGTGCGAAATTTGATATTGACGTAACTGAAAAACTAAATCTTGGAACTTCTATCAACTACACTACCGAGAAAATCCAGGGTGAATTTGCCGATGGATATGGAAACAACCTTTCAGGTTCTTTCAACTCATGGTTTGGTAGAGATGTTAGTACAGACAAACTAAGAGAGCTTCGAGGACTTTCAACTCCTCAGGGATATGCCACTACCTGGAACTGGTGGGGACCAGACTATTACGCTTATGGTGTAGCTACTGGCGCAAGAAACAACGGTTTCCAAATGCCAGTATTCTGGTTCAACCCATATTTCTGGACAGACAACTACCAGAATAATAATAGAGAAACTAATCTAATCGGGAACTTAAATGCTACCTATAACTTCAATGATAATTTAAATCTTGAGGTTAGAGCAGCAAGGAGACAAACAGAGTTCAGAAACGAAAACTTCATTCCATTTGATGTAGAATACTCAAGTGCTCATGACCTTTACGTTTCTTATGTAAACAGCTTCGGAAGAACAAAAAGTTCATTTAAAGAAGACAACTATACAGGTATCCTAAGATACAATAATGAGTATGGAAAATTTGATGTAGACGCTCTTGTTGGAGGTCAGATTAGAATTGAAAATTATGATAGATTGGGAGCAAGTATGAGCTCTACCAATTTCTCAAGTGGTGGTTTGATCATTCCTGATGTTTACACTTTTGCAAACTCGAGAGAGCAGGTTATTCCGGACTCATACCTTTGGGAAAAGCAGGTGAATAGCCTTTACGGAAACTTATCCTTAGGTTATGACGATATGCTATTCCTTGACGGATCACTTCGTAAGGATTATAGTTCATCCCTATTCCCAGATAACAACGGATATCTTTACCCATCTATTGGTACAAGTTTCATATTTAGTGAACTTACCAATAATGCATGGCTTTCTTTTGGTAAGATTCGTGCTAGCTGGGCACAGTTAGGTTCAGACGTTAGCGCTCTTGCCCTTAACCCTGTATATCCATTAAATGACTATACTTACAATGGTAACGCTTTGATGTACAACCAGTCAAGATTGGTTGACCCTAGCATCCAACCTGCACTTAACAGCTCCTTTGAAGTTGGTCTTGATGTAAGATTCTTCAATAACAGACTTAGGCTTAACGCAACTTATTATAACGAAGAGCGTAAAGATGATATCGTACCTGTAAGTTTATCTAATGGTACAGGTTACAGTTCATACCTTACTAACGCTGGTGTTACTACCAGAGATGGTATCGAGCTAGTATTAAATGTTGCGCCATTCAGATCAGAAGATTTCGCATGGGACATCACGTTTAACTTCGCTGACAACAATACAATTGTTGAAGAGCTACCAGGTGACCTTCAAAGTCTTCAGGCTCCAGGAGGAACTTCAGCATTTAGCTTCGTTTCTATGTATCACCAGTTAAATGGAGAATGGGGTCAGATTAGAGGTGCCGGAATCAGAAGAACTGATGACGGAACGCCAGTAGTTACCGAAGGTGGTCTTTTTGTAGTAGATCAAAACCAATTCTTTGGATCTATTCTTCCAGATTTCACCGGAGGTGTTCTTAACCAGATTCGTTACAAAGACTTCAGGTTAGCAGCTTCTATAGATTTCCAAAAAGGAGGTAAATTCTTCTCTCTTTCTGAGAACTGGGGATCTTATTCAGGTCTTACTGCAGAAACTGCCGGACTTAATGACAGAGGAAACCCTCAGAGGGATCCTGTTGAAGACGGTGGTGGTGTACACGTAGTAGGTGTTACCACTGATGGTGCTCCTGTTGACACATATGTAGACGCTTTAACTTATCACGGTCAGTATTACTCTAACCGTTTAGCAGAGCCATTCATCCATGATGCCAGCTATGTTAAATTAAGAGATATTAGCTTAAGCTATACTTTTGATGGTGATTTAGTAAACAATGTATTTGACAGCGCTACTCTAGGAGTAGTTGGTAGAAACCTATGGTTGATCTCTGTTGCTGATGATAACGTACACAGCTGGGATCCATCTGAGTTACCTAATGCTTATGGAGAAAATGGTGGTTTACCAAGTACCAGAAGTTATGGTGTTAACTTAAGGTTGAATTTCTAATCAGAAAAAATATTATAAATGAAAAAGTATAGTTTAATAGCAATTCTTTTCGCAGCGATAATTGGATTTACATCCTGCGAAAATAACGACTTCGGTGACACGAATAAGAATGTCAACGGAGCTCAGGATCCGAACCCTGCTGCACTTATGACAGGGGCGATGATGAGATATGCAACGCTAACTGGTAGAGATTATTTAACCAGACCTGCTTTATATGTTCAGTATCAGTCTCAAACTCAGTATACAGATGAGCAGAGATATAACGAATCACCAGCAAGCTGGAGTGGTTATTATGTGCAAACTCTTTCTAACCTAAGTCTTATCAAAGAGATTTACTCACAAGAAGGAGAATTAAGCCCAGCTCTTGTAGCACAGGGATCAGCTAACAACCAGATTGGTGTAGCTACTATTTATAGCACTGTAATCTGGAAAAGATTAACTGACACATTTGGACCAGTTCCTTTTGAAGCATATTTTACAGATGATTTAACTCCTGCATACTCAACTCAGGAAACCATTTACAAGACTTTAATTGAAGATCTTAAAATGGCTAGAGATATGATCGCTCCTGAAGAGAATCATCCAACAGGTGATATTATATATGGTGGAGATGTAACAAAATGGAGAAAATTTGCCAATTCTATGATTATGGCAATGAGTATTCAACTTTCTGAAGTTGCTCCTGGTTATGCTTCAGCTGAATTTGCTTCTGCTCTGAACAATGAATTTGGAGTAATTGAAGAAGTTGACGAAGAGGCTTGGTTTGACTACCAAAACACTCCAGGATTTGAAAACCCATGGACTGCTCTTCGTAAAGCAGATTATGCAAACTCTAAAACCATTACTGATGCATTAATGGGTAATTCAACCGATGATGATCTTTCTGATCCAGATGCATCTCACAACCCAACAAGCAACACTACCTATGATTCTAGATTAGAGATTTTCTCTAATGATGCTACTGCTGATGGTCTTGAATATGGTAGAGCGAGTAATCCAGATGGAGCTAGTGCAGTTAAACTTAACGAAACTTATATCTGGAGAGAGGAAGCTCCCCTACCAATCATGACTTCTGCCTACACCTACCTTAACAGAGCCGAAGCTGCCGAATTAGGATGGACATCAGAAGACGCAGGAGAAATGCTTGAAAAGGGTATTATCCAGTCTTACGAATCTATGACATTCTACTGGGGTATGGCCGATTATTTAAGCAACGACGAAACTGTTGACATCACTGACGATGCAGCAGCTTATGCGGCAGCGAGATTGGCTGATGCAGCCGATGCTGGAATGCTTCAGGTAATTGGTGAAGAAAAATGGGTAACATTATTCCCTAATGGATTTGACGCATGGAGCGAGTGGAGAAGGACCGGATTCCCAGCACTTCAGCCTGCTCCTGCTGCATTCAACGCGGGTACTATCCCTACTCGTTTAGTATATCCAAATAGTGAAGGTGGTCTAAACACTGAGAACTATCAGGAAGCAGTTAATCAATTATCTCCATCAACAGATAACAACACTTCCACTTTCTGGTGGGATGTTAATTAATGGGATACCATATTGATATTATAAAAGCCACCCAAATGGGTGGCTTTTTTTTTATTCTATATTTACCCTAAGACTTTTCTTAAAACAATTTCCTCCATAAGCCAACATCGAAGGAATATAAATTCCATACCCAACACCCGTTTCTGATAAAATATCCTTACATAAAGACGTTTTTTAACATTATTTTTATTGACGGTTAACATTTTTTTGGCAAATTTGGGACGACTAATTCAAATAAACTTAACATGAAACGAAAATTACCCAGCATTTTTACGCTATTTTTTGTTTTCATTGTGCAAGTAATCTTTGCACAACAGCAAACAATAACGGGAACGGTAACAGATGAGTCCGGTTTACCTCTCCCAGGTGTAAATATTGTTATTAAAGGGACTTCAACGGGTGTTCAAACCGATTTTGACGGGAATTACACTATTGAGGCCAACCAAGGAGATGTTTTAGTATATTCTTTTGTAGGCCTCCAAACAACCGAGTTTACGGTTGGAGACAACGATAGAATCGATGTCACTATGTCTCCTGACTCAGCACAGTTAGAAGAAGTAATTGTAACTGCCCAGGGAATTAAGAGAGAACAAAAAGCCTTGGGGTATGCAGTAAGTAAAGTGGATGCAGAACAGATTAACCAAAAGACTGAAGGAGACATTGGTAGGATTCTTCAGGGTAAAGCTGCGGGTGTTAACATTACGGCTACTAATGGTGTATCAGGTTCTGGTACTAATTTCATCATTCGTGGTTACTCGTCAATTTCAGGAAGTAACCAGCCTTTGTTCGTCGTAGATGGTGTACCATTCGATGGAGGAGCCAACGAGCAAACTGCATTCTTTGATGGGGTAACAGAATCCTCACGTTTCTTAGATCTGGACCCTAACAATATCGAAGACGTTCAGGTTTTAAAAGGTCTTAGTGCAACCGTACTTTACGGAGAAAGAGGACGTAATGGTGTGGTTTTAATCACGACCAAAAATTCTGCTGAAGGTGTTACCAATAAGAAAATGGAAATCAGTGTTTCTCAATCATTGTTTTTCTCTGAACCACACCTTCCCGATTATACTGAAGAATATGCGGGTGGATTTCACCAAAGTTTCGGATTCTTCTTTAGTAGTTGGGGTTCAAAATATGGCCAGGACATAAGCAACAACAGTTTATTTAGAGGTATCGCTGAAGATGGCACTACCTTAATTGCTCATCCATTTTCAAATATTTCAGATCAGAGTTTAGTACAAGGCTTTCCTGAATTAGTAGAATCAGATTACCGTCTTCAACCTTATAATAGTGTTGAAAAATTCTTTAGAACAGGTGTGGCTTCAACTACATCTTTGAATGTTTCCGGAGGAACAGATAATGCTAATTTCAATTTGAACTATGGTTATCTTGATGATAGAGGTTTTACCCCAGGAAACACTTTAAGAAGAAACAATTTTGGTTTAGGTGGTAACGCCAAACTGAGCAACAACTTCAGTGTAAATGGAACTATTAACTATTCTAATACAGATTATCAAACACCACCAATCGCGGCTTCTGCTGGTAGTGGTACTATTGGGGATGGTGCTTCTGTATTTGGTGATGTTATGTACACCCCTTCAAGTGTTGACTTAATGGGAATGCCATTCCAAACACCAGATGGAAGAAGTATTTATTATAGAGCTGGTAATGATATTCAAAACCCAAGGTGGACTGTAGCTAATTCAAAAACTACTCAAAACACCGAAAGGATCTTTGGTTCAGCAAATATCATGTATACCTTAAATGACAATCTTAACCTTTCTTATACTGCTGGTCTTGACACTTATACAGAGTTTAGCACTTATGGGCAGAATAAAGGTGGTGTAGATGGAGAAGTTCTAGGTATCTACAGAACCGTACAGTCAAAAAACAAAATATTCAACAACAATTTACAATTAATAGGAGATTACGAGCTTTCTTCAGATTTTGACTTCAATTTCGTAGTTGGAGGTACAACACGTAGAGACACCTTTGAAAGAGACGGTCTTGAAAGTGTTGAACAACTAGCCTTCGGAGTTCTTGAACATTACAACTTCGTTACCGCCTCTTCCGTAAATAGTTTTACTGGAAATAATATCGCATTCTTTTCCGAAGAAAACCAATTAGGGGTTTATGGAGATGCCACACTGGGTTACCAGAATTTTGCTTATCTGAACGTTGCCGCACGTAACGACTGGAGTTCAACTTTAGAAAAAGCTAACTATTCTTTATTCTATCCTGCGGCCAGTTTATCATTTATTCCAACTTCAGCTTTTGATGGCTTAAGATCTGACGCTATAAACTATTTAAAACTTAGAGTAGGTTATGGTTCTTCAGCTGGTTTCCCATCTCCTTATGGAACTAGGAATTCATTAGCATTAACGGCTAGAGCTTTCGTTGATGGAGATAATGTGGTTACAGGAAATTCTGTATCAAACAGACTTGGAAATCCAAACTTGAAACCAGAAACTGTTAGCGAATTTGAAGTAGGTATGGATTCCAGGTTATTTGACAATAGGCTTAATTTCAACGTAAGTGTATTCAAAAAAGAGTCTAAAGATCTTATTACCGATCAAAACCTTGATCCTGCAACAGGATTTACCGTGACCAGGATCAATGCTGGTAAGATGGAAAACCAGGGGATCGAAGTAGATTTAAATATGGCGTTAATAAGAACTGACGATATTAACTGGAATATTGGTGGTAACTTTTATGCGGATGAACCTATGGTAACAGAACTTCCGGAAGGAACAGAGCAAATTGCC
Organism: Gramella jeungdoensis; assembly: GCF_023805255.1. Taxonomy (GTDB): domain Bacteria; phylum Bacteroidota; class Bacteroidia; order Flavobacteriales; family Flavobacteriaceae; genus Christiangramia; species Christiangramia jeungdoensis. The sequence goes on along the minus strand of NZ_JAMSCK010000001.1, from coordinate 72,928 downwards.
TTAACTTCTTCTATTGGTGGCAGACCTGCCAACTATGCGGTTGAAGGTGAACCTTATGGAGTATTAAGAGGTTCGGCTATCGCAAGAGATGACAATGGCAACCGTATTGTAGGTAGTGATGGTTATTACCTGGAAGCAACAGGGCTTAAGATCTTAGGTGATCCTAATCCAGACTGGACCACAACAGGTAATACAAACTTCAGTTATAAAGGGATAAACTTCAGCGCCAGTGTACAATACCGTCACGGAGGAGATATTTTCTCTCAAACCGCCGGTGCTACTGAAGGTCGTGGAGTTGTAGAAGTTCCAGTAGACAGGGAAGATACTTTCGTACTTCCAGGAGTTTTGGCTGATGGTTCTCCGAACAATATACAGATCACTGCTACAGATCTTTATTTTAACAATAAAGGTTTCGGGCCTAATGAATTGCAGATTTATGATGGTTCGACCCTAAGGTTAGCTGAAGTGACTCTAGGTTACAGCTTCCCAAAGAGGTTATTGGAAAAGACCCCTTTTGGTAGTTTCGCTATTAACTTAACCGGAACTAATCTTTGGTATAGAGCATTCAATTTCCCTGAAGCGATCAATTTCGATACGAACACTCTTAGTACAGGTGTTGGTAATGGACAAGGTATAGATTATATAACCGGACCAAGTGCCAGAAGAATGGGATTCAGTGTTAAAGCCACCTTTTAATCAGAAAAAATTTGACTATGTATAAACACATTAAAAATTCAGTTATAAAGGTCTTCGCGATGGCCATTGTACTTTTAGGTGCAAATTCTTGCGAGACCACAGAATTGGAGATCCTGGAAAACCCTAATGCGCTGGCTCCAGGAAACGCCGATGTAGACTTTTACCTAAATAGCATGCAGGTAGATCTTGCTTCTTACTTTGAATCTATAACAGAGGAAGGTATGGAAGTCACCAGGATGTTACATATGTTCGGACCAATCTACTCGAATGCATATCAGGCAGATCAGTTTGACACGCCTTATTCTATTGCTTATGCAGATATAATTGCAGACGCGAGAGCCATAAGAGAACGGGCAGAAGAACAGGAATTATACACGCATCTTGGAATTTCCAAGATCATCGAAGCTTATGTGATGATTTCTCTCGTAGACTATTTTGGACCTGTTCCCTATACAGAAGCTATTGACGGTGTTAACTTCCAGAATCCAAATGTTACACCAGGAGCAGAGATATATACTGCAATGGAGGCCTTACTTGATGAAGCTATTGCTGATCTTGAAAAAGAAGAAGCTTTCCTTCCTACAGACGATCTTTATTATGATGGTGATGAGGATAACTGGATAGCATTCGCAAATACATTGAAATTGAAAATGTACGTTCAAACAAGACTGGTTGATAATAGCGTGACTTCAAAAATTAACGATATTGTAGCTAGTGGAAATTATATTGATGATTCAAGTAAAGACTTTGAATTCAGATATTCAACAACATTCTCAAATCCAGACAGTCGCCATCCAATATTTGGCAGAAATTTTGACGTGGCAGCTGATGTTACAGATTACATGTCTAACTCTTATATGTATTATATGGCATTCGAGAAATCTAACCGAGATCCTCGAACCAGATACTACTTCTATCGTCAAAGTCTGACAATGACAACAAATGAACAGGAAGCGGAATGTATTAATGAAGAAGCTCCTTCTCATTACAACCTCGACCTGTATCCATTCTGTTATGCAGCCAATTTCAATGGAACTCAGGATCCAACCGCTGGTTTCTGGGGTAGAGATCATGGTGATCCTGATGGAATCCCACCAGATGGAGGTAAAAGAACAACCTGGGGAGTTTATCCTGTAGGTGGTAAATTTGATGATAGTTCAGGAGAACCTATTCCAGGAAGATCAATAGGACTTATGGGAGCTGGGATTTCTCCAATAATGTTAGCTTCCTTTTCAGATTTCATGTTGGCTGAAGCCGCTTTAACCATGGGTGTTACAGGTGATGCTAAAACCTACCTTGAAAATGGAATGAGAAAATCTATTGAAAAAGTGATTGATTTTGGTGCTCCCGCAGCGAATGAAGCGCTTGTTCCATCAGATGATGATATCGATGCTTATGTAAACGAAGTGCTGGCAGATTATGATGCCGCCTCCAGCGAAGATGAAAAATTAAACATCATCGTTAAGCAATACTTTATTGCACTATTTGGTAACGGTGTAGAAGCATACAATACTTACAGAAGAACCTGTAAGCCAATGAACCTGCAACCTACCCTAATAACTCCAAATGATGGATTTATCAGATCATTCCTTTATCCTAATGAATTAGTAGAACAAAACATTAATGTAGACCAGAAAGCAGATCATACTCAGCCTGTGTTCTGGGATACTAGTTCTTGTTCTGAGTAATTCTAAAAAAAATAGAAAGATGAAAAAATTACAATATTTAATATTAGCATTTCTAACCATTTCACTGGTAGGATGCCAAGATGAAGATAAAATCGCTCTTCAGGTTGAAAATGTTGAAACGGGAGCATTTTTAAGAACCCTTGAACTTCAGTCTGGAGTTTATGATCTCTTTAATATAGGGACATCAGAATTCGCTGTGGTCCTGGAAGAAAGTGATGCATCCGATGGAGCTGAGCTTGAATCAATGGATGTATATGTTAGTTACAGTGATGCAGATGGTGATGATGATGTAAGCGAAGTATTAGTTAAGAACGTTCCCGCTTCTGAATTTACAGAAGGTGAATCCGGGCTTCCTAATTATACACTTATAGTAACTGCTCCAGAAGCTTTGAGTGCTTTGGGAGTAACCGAAGATGAATTAGCTCCAGGAGACCAGTTCCAGTTTAGATTGGCAGTTAATACAACTAACGGACAGACCTTTACGAATACAAATAGTGGTGGAAACCTTAGTGGACTATTCTTTAGGTCCCCTTTTCGTTATAATGTAACTGTAGGTTGTCCTTTACCGGAAGGAACATTTACCGGGGACTATAAGGTAACCCTTGTAGAAGGTTCTGCTGCTTTTGGTAGATTCATGGAAGATGGTGCTACTGTTAGCTTAACAGCTACTAGTCGAACCGTAAGATCTGCAAACTTTACTTATTTACCAGATATAGGTGGCTTTGGAGAATCACTTGATTTTGAATTTGTTTGTACTGATGTTGGAGTCATTAGAAACAATACCGGATTAGCCTGTACGGCTGGTGGAATAACCTGGGCACAGGGATCTGAGTCGCCTGCAGCTTTTGACATAGAGGACGATTCTTCTTTTACTTTAAGATTTACAGATTTTGTTGAAGATGGAGGCTGTGGAGTTTCCCCTTATCCAGTAGAACTATTGTTCGAAAAAATTTAATGTTAAATTAAATTAGCCAAAAAACTTCACAGATACACCTCCTTCGGGAGGTGTATTTTTTTAATAAGATATGTACATTTGCGCCATGCAGGAAACTACCAGAATTTTTGGAATAAGAGCAGTTATTGAAGCTATTGAAAGTGGAAAGTCAATCGAAAAGATCTTCATTCAGAAAGGCCTGTCAGGCCACCTTTTCCAGGAATTGAACAGGCATCTTAAAGAAGGTGACTATAACACCTCCTATGTACCCGTAGAAAAACTGAACAAGCTTAGCAAAGGTAATCACCAGGGTGTGGTCGCAAACATTTCGCCGGTAAGCTTTATAAGCCTGGACAAACTTGTAGAGCAAGCTCAGAATGAGCCCCCCGTCCCACTCTTCCTTTTACTTGATGGTCTTACCGATGTAAGAAACTTCGGTGCCATCATAAGAACTGCAGAATGCTGTGGTGTTTCAGGGATTATCATCCAGGAAAAAGGCTCTGCTCCAATAAATGCCGACGCGGTAAAAACTTCTGCCGGAGCGGTATTCAAAGTACCCATTTGTAAAGTGAATCATATTCTCGATGCAGTCTTTCATTTGCAGACCTACGATATTTCGGTGATCGCTGCAACAGAAAAAACCGAAGATGTAATTTACGATCTTGACCTTAAAAAACCTGTTGCTATTGTAATGGGGAACGAAGCTAAGGGTGTCTCTAATTCAATATTAAAGTCAGTAAACCATAAGGCTAAATTGCCTATGCTGGGAAGTATCGCTTCCCTGAATGTTTCAGTAGCTTGTGGAGCATTTCTATACGAGGCAGTAAGGCAAAGGCTCTAATCTTTCTCTGGGCCTTCTTTATAGATGTATCGATATTCCATTTCATCTTCCTCCTCATCATCATCTTCCGGAAGTTTTTCAATAAAATTTCCGTCTTCATCAAAATGCTTCATAAAAGGATCATCTTCTTCAGAATAATCGGGTTGCTCCCAGGCATATTTTGGAGGTTCAGCTATATTTTTCCTGAAGATGAGTGCAAGCCCCAAACCGCTTAACAATCCAGATAAATGACCTTCCCAGGAAATCGTTGGATCGATTGGTGTCACATACCAAACCAAGCCTCCATAAATAAATACGACTATCAGGGAAAGAGCGACCAGCCTGTAATACTTCGAGAAAATTCCTTTAAAGAATAAAAATGACGCAAGAAGGTATATGATCCCACTGGCTCCAATGTGATTTGAAGGCCTCCCTATAAGCCAGGTAAGCAAGCCTGTAGAAATGAGTCCAATTAACAACACCTTCCAGCTAATAGGCCGGTAGAAATAAAATAAGGCCAATGATAAAATAAACAATGGGATGGTATTATTGAACAGGTGCTCAATATCCGAATGAATAAAAGGAGAGAAAATAATGCCTCTCAAGCCAATAATCTCTCCGGGCCGTACCCCAAAGCTGTTAAAACTAACTCCAAACCGAACCTCTACCCAAAATACTATCCAAATTAAAAGCACAAATAATAAGGGGTAGCCTATGGTTCCGGTAGTAAAAACAAATGGTGTGGAAGCTTTCAAATTCTCTTCAATTTTAATTAATATTACAAAAAAGCATCCAAACTTGAAGGGATGTAAAACTGTCATTTAAAATACCTCTATGAATCAACCTCTGGCTGAAAGACTTCGCCCGAAAACTTTGGATGACTATCTTAGTCAGCAACATCTTATTGGACAGAATGGAGCTTTAAGACAGCAGATCAAGCAGGGAATGATTCCATCCATGATCTTCTGGGGTCCACCGGGAGTAGGCAAAACAACTTTAGCTAATATAATCGCCAATGAATCCGGCAGGCCTTTTTACACCTTAAGTGCCATAAGCAGTGGGGTCAAAGATGTTAGAGAGGTAATAGAAAAAGCTAAAAAAGGTGAAGGCCTTTTCACTACCAAAAATCCAATACTCTTTATAGATGAGATCCACCGTTTTAGTAAGTCCCAACAAGATTCCTTATTAGGCGCGGTTGAAAAGGGCTGGGTAACACTGATTGGAGCGACTACTGAAAACCCAAGTTTTGAGGTTATTTCAGCATTGCTTTCCAGGTGTCAGGTCTATATCTTGAAACCCTTTTCAAAAGAAGATCTTATCGCATTGCTAGAACGGGCAATGAAAGAGGATAAAATTATTTCTGCCAAAAATGTAAAACTTAAAGAAACTGAAGCCCTTTTAAGGCTTAGTGGCGGAGATGCCCGTAAACTGCTTAATATTTTTGAACTGGTAGTGACTTCAGAAGAAGAAAATACAGAGATCACTAATGATCTTGTGCTTTCAAAGGTTCAGCAGAACACGGTTCTATATGACAAAGCAGGGGAACAACACTACGACATAATTTCAGCATTTATCAAATCCATTCGAGGAAGTGATCCTAATGCAGCGGTTTACTGGCTGGCGAGAATGATCGAGGGTGGTGAAGATGTAAAATTTATCGCTAGAAGGCTTCTTATCCTAGCCAGTGAGGATATAGGAAATGCGAATCCAACCGCATTGGTAATAGCTAATAATTGCTTCCAGGCAGTTAATACTATTGGATATCCTGAATCGAGGATCATTCTGAGCCAGTGTGTCACCTACCTGGCTACCTCCCCAAAAAGCAATGCTTCGTATATGGCAATTAATGAAGCCCAGAGCCTGGTTAAGAAGACAGGCAATCTATCAGTTCCATTAGCTATCAGAAATGCCCCAACTAAACTTATGAAAGACATTGGTTACGGTAAAGATTACCAGTATGCCCACAATTATGAAAATAATTTCGTGGAAGCTGAATTTATGCCAGATGAAATTAAGAACACCACGCTCTATAATCCCGGCAACAACCAAAGAGAAAATGCCCAGAGGGAATTCCTCAGAAAAAGATGGAAAAAGAAATACGGTTATTAATCAACCAATTCATATTTGACCAAAACCTTCTTATTTTCCTGCCGACTGAAATATTCCACGATAAGATTATCTTGAGAATCAAAGTAAGCAATACCCTGATTGGTGAGAGAATTATAGATAAAACTTTTCCCTCCTTCAGTTTCTATTAAAATGGCGATAGGCTCAGAAGCATTTTCCTGATACAAACCGTAGCCTTCCTCTGTTTCGTTTAAAGAATATATTTTTCCAGCGTAGCGATATCTATTCACTCCTTCTTCGGATTCATAAGATTCTGTATCCTCTTCTAGAATTATTTCAGATTCTTCTTCGATAATTTCCTGAATATCTTCTTCCACCTCCTCTTCAGCTTCAGGCTCTTCTTCAATTTCAACCTGCTTTGGCTGCGGAATATTAGCCGAAATACTGGCACTTGAGTCGTACAGATAATCCAGTTTTTTTATAGACTCAAAGGCCTCCCTCAATGCTTCCTGAAAAGCTACCTCAAAATCCTTCTCTCTACTCCTTCCCTCTTTAGAGGTAAACACCACATTGCCGTAGCAATCCTCAAGTTTAAGGACCAGCTTTGTTACAAAGATCCCCGAATTATTTTCAAGCTTAGTAGTTATACCAAGGCAGGGATTCTGTTTCAGGTCGGCTGGTTTATCCTCAGTTTTCATTAAAGTATTAAATCCTTCCTTTTCAAAGAGGAATTTCGTCATTGAATTAAGTCTGTACTGATCTACCTCTCCAGTAAACTCATATGTTTCAGGAATTAAAATATATTTATACTGATTCAGACTCTGTCCTGCTGAAATAAATATCACCCCGAAAGTAAAAAGGGCTGTAAGTAATTTTCTCATAAATCCTTAAAAATAAATTGCATCCCAAATTGCAGGGAAGCACTGTTTGCTTTTGCTAAGTTAGTATAACCAATAATATCATTTGCTGCAAGATAGATATTAAAATTCTTAAACCGGGAAGACACCATTAATCCAAGTTTCGTTAAACTGTAATCGTCTACCCCATAAGCGAGCCTGAAACGTAAATTATCAGTTACCTTCCGGTCCCAGTAAGCCGTCACTCCATAGGTAGGTCCTTTACTTCTATTGACTCCCGAGACCAGCATCCCGAAAAGGTTCATATACCTGGGTTTTTTACTGATCAAATAATCACAGGGAAGAATGGATTTACCGGTTCCAAACTCAAAAGAGGCATTGAATTTAAGCGGCCTCCAGGTATTATACTCCTCATAGGTTGTTTCCTCCTTTAAATTCGCATCCAACTGTTCCTCAAAAACTTCCCAGTAAGGAATGGTAGCCTGGTTATTATTAAGTTCGGGGAATAAGGGTTCCAGGCCATTCGTTTCATAAGAACCAAAATAACGGTAATTCTCTACATCTTTCTGATGAAACATCAATCCAAGATCCTGAATGGAAGCATTTATCGCAAACTGTTCGGTAATTCTATAATTAAAACCAATGTCTACACCCACACCAACATTCTGCCCGAAAAAGGAACGACTTAAAAGTTCTGCCACTGCCTGATCCACAGTCATACTTTCCTGTTCCTTTAAAGAAGCATAACCCGAAGTATTTACAACCACATCCAGACCATCAACTTCATGCCTGTAGAAATTTGGACCATTAGGAGTTTCAATAGTCCTGAAAGCACCATCATTCTGGGTACTTTCAGCGTTAAAAATACCCGAGTACAATTTAAACCTGGCTCCAACCGAGAGTTTCGGATCTACTTTATAATTAAATCCTACATGGTACGTGGTAAGTACCTCTCCGGTAAAATTTGCATCCGAAAATTTGAAATCCTTCCCAATGTAATCGGCATTACCTTCAAAGGCAAGTAGAGCCGGATCCTTTGGGAAATAAGCAAATACATCTAGCTCCTGGTAAACTCCCGCAGAGATGTAGCCCCTCGCCCCTATCTTCCAGCCAAAAGAGAGTATCTCCAACTGTTCATTGATTGAAAAATAATCCCCTGAAGTAATTCTATTCATTACATTCTGCACACGCTGATTCACATTGGGATTCTCATCGCTAAAAACATCATAGGTAGTAACACCCGTGGAACCCGCAAAGACATGTATCTGCGAAAAGAAGGGAACCCCAATATGCTTTGTAAAATCTATTCTAGTGCCCGGATTTTGAAGTAAAGCCTGAGGAAGATCATCTACATTATACAGCAAAGGCCTGTTTTGGCTATAACCTATTACCGAAGCAAAAATGAATAAGATCAGGATCCTTTTACCCATACTAAAATTCAAATTTGAACAGACCTTTTGAAGAAAAGTCAAGTTCTCCTTTGATATCTTTTCCACCACCCGGCATTTCAAGCTCTACAACCATTAGAATGGATCTTCTCACCTTTTCGATATTACCCCCTTCCATAACATGTAGTGTATCAACTACTGAGAGTGAATCGGTCGAGCCCGCCGGGATATCATAATTAACACTAAATTGTTCCCTTCCCGCTTTATTTAAAAAGCGGATTTTACTTTTTATGTCGTTCGGAAAGCTATTTTCGTGCCGAAATCTAAATTCTGCATACATTAAACCATCCTGAATATAATCATCATCCAGAAATTCCAGCCTTACAGTGTCCCGAATAACCGGCGAAAAAGCATTCGTTTCAGAATCAAGAAAATCATTTTCATTAAGCTGATAAAAGAGTAAGTCGACTTCGAGATCGGGTGCAAGTTTTATATCCTGAGCCTGCTCAAAGTCCACATCCTTAAAGCAGGAAGTAAGAATCAGGCTTAAACCGATCGCAATAAATGGTATGATGCGCGACTTTAAAGGAAACATAAAGGCTTTCTTTGCCCAACGAAAATACCTATTCTTTATTGTTATAAATAATTAAGAAGCTCTTTTAACTTTTGGATCTGAATAAACTGATTTTGAGCATCTTGATCTTCTGATCGCAGATAGATAGCATGTAAACCGAATTGAGAAGCACCAACTATATCAGCCTCAAGATTATCACCTATCATCACCGATTTTTGTGGTAATGCTCCGCTTTTTTGCAAAGCCTTTTCAAATATCTGTGGATGCGGTTTTTTGACTCCTGCCTCTTCGGAAGTAGTTATTGTTTGAAAAAAGTCAAAAATACCAGAGTTGACCATTTTTCTCTGCTGTACCTCCTCAAAGCCATTAGTGATTATATGAAGTTTATAAGTATTTCTTAAGTGATCTAGCACCTCCATACTTCCTTCAAGAAGGTGATTGTTATTGGGCAAATATTCAATATAATCATCTGCAAGCAGATTGATCGTGGCATCACAGGTTTCAAACCTTAGAGAGTCAAAACTTTCCTTTAATCGTCCATATCTCAAACTTTCTTTGGTAACCGAGTTATTCCTGTATAATTCCCAGTATTTGAAGTTTATTGGCTTATAGACTGCCAGAAAATCATCGACATCGATTTCTATATTCTGCTTTTTGAATATTTCTCTGAAAGCAAGGGCGGAATTACGGTCAAAATCCCAGAGGGTATGATCCAGATCAAAAAAAACATGTTCAATATCAGTCAATTTCATGAATTTGTTTTAAAAAGGAATAATATAGGTCTTTGTCTGAATATCGGGAAAAATCGTGATTTTTAAAAACACCCCTGAAAATTCCACCTACCGCCTTAACTTCCATAAGCATACGGTTTAGGTCATCACGTAATTTGGTCTTAGACATTGTTTCAACCACCGAGGAGTGGAACGCATATGGATGAACCTTTAAAGGAGTGGTAACCTCCATATTTATATCATAAAAAAGATATGGGGTGCACGTCCCAGCCCTAAAACCAGGCACATCTGGGTATCCCATTGAATGATCATTATTTATTTCAAGTTCAATAAGATCGTTATAATTATCGGGAAGTCGAAGGTTAAATTTTGAATTCATCGCGTGCTCAACAGGGCTATGTACAATTTCCTCCATTCTAAGTTTTTCTTTGCGCAGACTCTTTATCTCCTCCATTGCATAATATCCCATCAACAGGCCTACCTTGGCATAGTCGGCAACCGATTTGATCACTGCCCTGTGAGGAATACGATTATGACTAATATTACGGTCATGTATAGAAAAGTCACTCAACTGGAACATGAAAAGCATAAAGATTTTATGCTGCTTGATAAGATCAATAAGATCCTCAAAAATATCAAAAGGATCATCTTTTAACCTTGCCCAGACCTGAAGCCGGTCTGCCACTCTTCCAATATTTAGACTAACAAGGTCCAGGAGCATCCCAATAAAACTGCGCAGAAAACCTTTGTTCTTGAAAATGAAGGTATTTTCAGAAGTGATTATGGTTCCGGCCTTAAATTTCCTTTCCCCGAACTCCAGTTTTGGAAATCGCTCCAGCAATATCTCCCCAAACTTTTGCGCCCAGATATCGACTACCGGTTTATGCAAAAAACTCTCCTGGGATGCCAGGCTTTCGCTGGCAGGGAACCTGCCCGCTTCATCCTTAACGTGTGGCAGATATTCCTCATATCGACTCAACAAATAAAAAGAAGCCGCAAAAATATCAAAAGGAAGATCACTTGCTTCAGGCAGTTGAAAAAAACAGATCGTATCATCCCATGGCTGCACCTTAATTTCCAGTTCTGAAAAGCCCTGTTCCATTAGAAGGTCCACCTTTTGAATAAAGAACTCATTACCCATAGCCTGACGACCATATGAAAGTTTAGCACCATCATGAGCGATGAACTCCTCTATCTTGGAAGTAAATTTAATTGGAATCCCAAGAAGATGTGTACAAATATGTTTGAACACATACATTATTCTGGGTGTGACTTTCTGAGTATAAATTAATAACATTCAAAAGTTGACTTATAGCATACCTTCATCTGCAAAGCTAAGGTAGGACTTTTCAGTTACAATAATATGATCAAGAACTTTGATGTCCAGACTTTCCGCGGCGGTTTTCAGCTTTTTGGTTAGTTGCTTATCAGCTTCACTGGCCTTTAAATTACCTGAAGGATGGTTATGAACAAGAATGATTGAGACCGCACCCAACTCCAAAGCCTTTTTAAGGGTGATTCTCACATCAACCAAAGTCCCTGTGATCCCTCCTTTACTTATCTGAAATTGTTCGATAATCTTATTGCTGTTATTGAGATAGATTATCCAGAATTCTTCATGGGGTAATTCTCCAATAATGGGTAACATGATCTCATAAACCGAGTGACTGGAAGTAATTTTCTTCTGCTCGAGGGCTTCTTCTAGCCTGCGCCGCCTTCCCAACTCTAATGCTGCTACTACAGCAACTGCCTTGGCAGGACCAATACCTTTGAATTTGCAAAGCTGATTTATCGAAAGCTTTCCCAACTCATTGAGATTATTACGCACGGATGAGAGAATCCTTTTGCTCAGCTCTACGGCACTTTCATTTTTGCTACCTGAACCGAGAAGAATGGCTATTAATTCAGAATCACTCAAACTGGCTTTCCCCTTTTGAAGAAGCTTCTCCCTGGGCCGGTCATCCTCAGCCCATTTCTTTATACTCAGATTGATTTTATCATTATTCATCTTAAGTTAAAGATAAACAATGGATTGAAATCTTTAGAAAAACAATTGAAAATCAAAAAACTAAATAAGCGCCTTAAGTTCATCCATATCCAAACCTCCATAATTACCGCTACTCATCATAAGCAGAACTGAATCTTTAAGGGAAAGTTTTTGCAATTCCTCTTTAAAAGATTCTGAAGTCGTGAAAACTTTAAGCCCGTGTTTATTGAACGCCGTTCTTATTTGTTCTATTGACACAGGTTCCAGCTTTTTAAGCGCCATGGCGTCTGGTGAATAAAATACCAAAGCCTCATCTGCAGGCTCTAGGCTATTTCTATATTCCTTTAAAAATTCTGAATTCAGGCTGCTGTACGTGTGTAGTTCAAGACAGGTGACCAGTTTATTATCTGGATACTGCTCCCTTACCGCAGCCGTACTTGCAGCAACTTTTGATGGACTATGGGCGAAGTCCTTGAAGATTATAGCCGAATCCGTTTCAGCAATTTTTTCAAGACGTTTGGAAGCTCCACTAAATGTCGCAATAGCTTCATAAAAATCATCCTCATCAATACCCATATGCTGGCAGATCCATTTTGCCCCTGCCAGATTGTTAAGATTATGCTTTCCGAATATTTCCAGGGGGAGTTCTCCTTCTGGCACATCAAGAATTGTTGAATCTGCATCCAAATGGTAATCTGGAGTATGATAAGGATGTTTTCTGATTGGATTTTCAGATTCTTCAGCCAGTCTCTTTACTTCCTCATCTTCCTCATTGTAGACAAGTATTCCGCCATTTACAATTGAATCTATAAACACTTTGAATTGCTCTACATAATTTTCATAAGTTGGGAACACATTGATATGATCCCATGCGATTCCGCTTAGAAGAGCAATATTTGGCTGATATAGGTGAAATTTCGGCCTTCTGTCTATAGCTGATGAAAGATACTCATCCCCCTCGATCACGATAAAATCATTCTCATCGGTCAGATGGACGGGATTTTCAAGTCCCGTCACTGAAGCCCCTACCATATAGTCAATCTCCTTTTCATGATAATTCATCACGTGAAGGATCATAGAAGTAATTGTGGTTTTCCCATGTGAACCACCAATGACCACCCGGGTTTTGTCTTTTGATTGTTCAAACAAAAATTCGGGATATGAATAGATTTTTAAACCAAGTTCCTGAGCTTTGATCAATTCAGGATTATCAGCTTTAGCGTGCATCCCAAGAATGACTGCATCCAGTTCTTCAGTTATATATTGTTCATTCCAACCTATATTCTCGGGGAGTAAGCCATATTTAGCAAGTTTTGATCTGGAAGGTTCAAAAATCGCGTCATCGCTTCCTGTTATCTCATGATCTTTTTGCTTTAAAGCGATTGCCAGACTATGCATGGCACTTCCACCAATGGAAATAAAATGGATCTTCATGGAAATATTTTGTGCAAATATAAGATTTTGGGATAGCCTGAAGTGGGATTACAGCCTTTGAATTTTTTGTTTTTCGGCAAGAGCTTTTTCAAAATCAGGATCTATCTCAAGCGATTTTTCAATATGCGCTAAAGCCGCCTGGCGATTATTTTGAGCTCTTTCTATTTGGGCCAGCCTGAGATAGGCCCAGGCAGGCGTTTTGAGGTCTTTATACCCATAATTTTCGATATACTCTTCTAAAAACTTTTTTCCTTCTTCAAGCTGAATTTCATATATAGCTGCCGCTTCTCCCAATTCATATTTCAGATAATTTCTTGTAAGCAAATCTGGATTTTTCACCGCCACTCTGATAGCCTCATTGTATTTATTTTTTGCCAGTTCACGATACTTGTCAATTTTATAGATGTAAGCGTCAGCCAGAAGTGCATCAACCTGGTTCAAACGATCCAGATCTGAGGCATAACTTTCGGCGATTGTTTTACTACCTCCAATAAAGCCGGGAATTTGCATATAAAACTCCACAAGAGCTCTTCTCGCCTCTTTGTGAGTTGGATCAAGTTCAGCCGCCTTCTTCAAATATTTCTTAATATCTCCCAATAGGATTGCAGCCTGAAATTTAGATCCATAATAAGCTTTCATCCCTAAGGCTCCACCTAATTTGAAGTTATACATAGCATTTTCAGGATCCTTTTCTACCAGAGATTCATAATAATTGATGGCCTCATCCCAATTTTTATTAAAACTTGCGATATCTCCTAGAAATTCTATAGCTTCAGGTTCATTTTTATGCTCCTGAAATATTTTTTTAGCTTCATCGATTTCTCCATTGTTCAGCTTCCTTTCCCCGTCAACTATACTGGTTTGAGCGAATGACATACCTACAAAGAGGTAAAATAAACCGATGAGGTGCTTAAAGTTTGTTAACATAGATAAAATTTTCTTAAATTTAGTGCAACCAAGACCCTGTTTACCAATATAATTGGGTTAATATGCTAATAATTGTTAAGATGTTACTTAAAACAACTCGGCATATTAAAAATTATTTTAATATTTGTGCAACTTTTAATGAGTTTTAACCTAATACTAATTGAAATTAACACCTAGCCTATGCAAAATTTTACTTTGAGGTCTAAGGGGAGAATCTTTTACCTCCTTGCCTCATTTTTTCTTATCGGAACCTTGTCCTCTTTTGGGCAGGACTGCGCTACAGTGGCAGATGATGATGCCGGGACTCCTGGCAATCAGCAAACCTACTGCTACTTACAGACAATTCAAGATCTTATAGAAGATGGCACCAGTGGTGGTACGAATACTGCGATCTACGAAACGTCTGATACAGTAAATGATACCAACCCTATCCCTTCAGATGAACTTCTAACTGATGGTGTAACCTATTTTGTGGGAAGTACAACAGAAGATTGTGATAGAGTAGCCGTTGATATTACTGTAAATGCCGCTCCTACACCAATGAATACCGTAACCGACAGTCGAGACGATTTTACATTATCGCCTTGTGTTTCTTCTGGATTTACAGTAGCAGAACTGGAAGACTTATTTAATCCTGAGAATGTAGATTATCAAATCGAAGTTTACGATAGTGAATTTGGAACAACAGCCCTTGCTGGCACTGTGGAGCTAACGCCAGGTGAAAGCTACTTTGTAGGACAGGTTTCCACTGTTTTAGGAAATTGTCCTTCTACCAGAGCTGCTGTTGGATATGATCCAATTGAAGCCCCGGGCCCTACTGCTGACGCAATTCAAATTGTGTGTGAAGGAGCTACTGTAGCTGATCTTACAGCATCAGGAACCGAACCAAATACGCAAGCTATAAGATGGTATAGAAACAGGAATTCGAATACCCCACTTGCAGATAATACCGTTTTAATTAATGGCGAAGATTATTTTGCCGGTCAGGTTGTAAATGACCGAAATGATCCTTTCCCTCCATGTGAAACTCCAATCGCAGACAGGACTCAAGTGATAGTTCAAATAGATGATATTGATGCAGGAAGTGATAACAGTGAGACTGCATGCCAATCGGAAATTGAAAACAGAATTTCGGGAGGTGAATCACCCAGAGATATTTTCTTGAGCTTAACGGATAATGGGGTTCCAACTGATGGCACTTTTGATCCTACAATAGAGGAACTGGTTAATATGTATAATTTAGATCCAACTCAAACTTTTACAACAGAATACACTATAACTTCCGAAAATGGATGTCAAGATTCTGCGCTACTAACTTTAACCGTTGTTGAGGATCCAAATGCAGGATCTGATATAAACGAGACAGTATGTAGTTCAGACCTCGAAGACCCATCAGATCTTGCCTCAAGGTTCAGCGGGTATCTTTCTGATGGTCGCGATACTGATGGATCATTTGACCCAGATCCAAGTGCAGTTTATGCTCAATATCAATCAGATTTGAGTTCCGGTTTATTACCTCAAACATATGTAGTTATATACGAGGTAGATAATGGAACTTGTACAGATGAAGCTACTATAAGTCTTACAGTCAATCCTTCTCCAGATGCTGGTGAAGACGGAAATGCAAATTTAAATTCCACAGATGCTCCTGTAAATTTATTTGATTATCTTAATGGAACACCTGATATGGGAGGAACCTGGAGTCCAGTTAACCCAGATGGAAGTTTCGATCCTTCAACAGATGCTCCAGGTGATTATACCTATACAGTTACTAATTCTTACGGTTGTTCAGATTCTGCAGTTGTTACAGTAACTGTGGATTCCGATTGCACAGGGACAGAAGCTGGTAGTGATGGCCTAGGTATCCTTTGCGAAGATGAAGTTGAGACACTTTTTCCTTCTTTGAACGAAGTTAGAAAATATTATCTGAGTCTAACTGACCCGGGAGTACCAGGCAATGGCACTTTTGATCCAACCATCCAGGAAATGGTAGACATGTACAACGCTGATGCTGATGGCCTTGGAGATTTCACAACAACATATACTGTTACGGTAGATGGATGTACTGATTCTACCGAACTTACCGCTAGGGTAATTGCTAGAGAAGAAGCAAACGCTGGAAGTGATATTACACTGGAGTTCTGTACAGGTGATGCTGATCAGAATCTTTATGACTTTATATCAGATGGAGCCCAAATGGATGGAATATTTGCAGGATACCCTGATGGAATTTTTAGCCCATCAACTGAGGGCACTGGTACTTTTTCTATAACATATACTGTAGATGATTCAACTTCCTGTATACTTGAAGGGGATAGTGATTCGGCTACATTCACAATTACCGTAAATGAAGGTGATGCAAACGCAGGAGAAAATGGAATTGTAGAAATTGCTGAAGATGCTGACCCTATAAACCTCTTCGATTATCTTGGAGGAACTCCTGACACTGGAGGAATGTGGGATCCAGGAGACGGAACTTTTGATCCTTCCACTGATTCTGCCGGTACATTTACTTACACTGTAACAGATGGTGATTGTTCCGATTCAGCTACAGTAACCGTAAGTATTTCTTCCGACCCAGATTGTACAGGTGCAGAAGCCGGGGCTGATAATATTGGTGTCTTATGTGAGGATGAAGTTGACACAATATTCCCTGATAATGCCAGCGTTAGATCATTTTTTATAAACTTGTTAGAAGAAGGCGTACCCGCTAACGGCACCTTTGATCCAACCATCCAGCAAATGATAGACATGTACAACGCTGATGCTGATGGCCTTGGAGATTTCACAACAACATATACTGTTACGGTAGATGGATGTACTGATTCTACCGAACTTACCGCTAGGGTAATTGCTAGAGAAGAAGCAAACGCTGGAAGTGATATTACACTGGAGTTCTGTACAGGTGATGCTGATCAGAATCTTTATGACTTTATATCAGATGGAGCCCAAATGGATGGAATATTTGCAGGATACCCTGATGGAATTTTTAGCCCATCAACTGAGGGCACTGGTACTTTTTCTATAACATATACTGTAGATGATTCAACTTCCTGTATACTTGAAGGGGATAGTGATTCGGCTACATTCACAATTACCGTAAATGAAGGTGATGCAAACGCAGGAGAAAATGGAATTGTAGAAATTGCTGAAGATGCTGACCCTATAAACCTCTTCGATTATCTTGGAGGAACTCCTGACACTGGAGGAATGTGGGATCCAGGAGACGGAACTTTTGATCCTTCCACTGATTCTGCCGGTACATTTACTTACACTGTAACAGATGGTGATTGTTCCGATTCAGCTACAGTAACCGTAAGTATTTCTTCCGACCCAGATTGTACAGATGGACCTAACGCTGGAGCTGATCAAACTATAGAAGTATGTGGACTTGAGGTAGAAGATTTGTTTCCAGATAATGCCAGTGTTAGAAAATTTTATTTAGACCTTTTAGAAGAAGGTGTTCCAACCAACGGCACTTTTTCTCCTACAATTCAACAAATTATAAATCAATTTCAAGCAGACGTGGATGGCCTTGGAGATTTCTCCACCACCTATACTATTACAGATGGGGAATGCTCAGATTCAGTCACGTTAACTGCTTCCGTGTTCCCTGCAGACGAAATGGTTATTGGCAGTATCACAGACCAAAGCGTTTGCCAAAATGATGATGCCTTCGACCTATTCACTTTACTTCCTGATGGAGCGGATGCTAGCGGAAGCTTTGAAGGATATGAAGACGGGATGTTCGATCCTGCTGTTCAGGGTGAAGGTTCTTTTGATATCACCTATTCAGTAAGAGATGTTGAAAATTGTGCTGCTGGTGAAGCTAGTTTTACTGTAACAGTAACCGATGCCGCTTTTGCCGGAACAGATATGGATCTTAGCGTTTGTATGAATGCTGGAGTTCAGAACTTGTTCGATTTCCTTTCAGCTGATGCCGATATGGATGGTGAATTTACCTTAAATGGTGATGTAATTGCTGATGGAATGATGGATCCTGCTACTTTTGATGCTGGTGATTACGAAGTTACTTATACTGTAACAGCAATTAATGATTGTGGGGATGATACTGCTACATTCAATATAACTGTTCAGGAGACTCCTGCCGCACCAGATGTAGCTACCTCAATTTCTTACTGTGCGATCCAGTCACCTACCGGTGCTGATCTTATGGCAGAAGATGACAGTCTTACTTTCTATACAGATGAGGATCTTTCTATGATGCTAACTGCAGAAGAAGAACTGGTTGCCGGAACTTATTACGCAACACAAACAAACGATGCAGGTTGCGAATCGGATGCTACTGCAATTGAAGTAAGCATTTCAGATCCAGGAACGCCAACTATCGACGATGCTAATCCAAGCTTCTGCGAGTATGATGATCCAACGATCGAAGATCTTAACGAAGCAGTTGATCAGACATCAAATGTTACCTGGTATAGCTCTGAAGATGGAACCGAACCATTGAGCACAGGAACTGCACTGCAGGACGGTGTTACATATTACGCTTCTCTTTACGATCCTGAGACCGATTGTGACAGTTCTGAGCGACTTGCTGTAACTGTAACTATTGAAGATTGTCCACTATTGTTCCCTGAAGGTATATCACCTAATGGCGATGGTATGAACGACACCTTCGATATTGAAAACATAGAAAGAGAATATCCTAATTATACTATTGAAATCTACAACCGTTGGGGAGATGTAGTATACAAAGGGAACGCCAACACTCCAGATTGGGATGGCTCGACCAACCAGTCAGGTTCTTTAGGCGATGACGTTCTACCTGTTGGAGTTTACTTCTACCTCCTCGATTACAACGACGGGGTTACTGCTCCAAGAAAAGGAAAAGTATACTTAAGTAGATAATAAAAGGATAAACACGAGAAAGTAATGAAAAAAATAATCACAAAATATCTAATATTCGCAGGCATTATCCTTTTCTCTATAAAAGGTATGTCTCAACAAGATCCGCTTTTCACTCAGTATATGTACAACATGAGTGTAATTAACCCAGCCTATGCTACCGACGATCCTGGTATGCTGGATTTGGGAGCAATCTACAGAGCTCAATGGGTAGATGTTGAAGGTGCACCACGTACCTTCAACTTCTTCGCCCACACTCCTGTTAGTGAACGAGTAGAATTAGGTCTAACCGTTGTACACGATGAAATTGGAGGCTGGGTAAAGGAAAATAACATAACTGCAGATTTCGCTTATGTGATTCCCGCCAGTGAGACCACTAAATTATCATTTGGTGCCAAAGCTGGATTAACAACCTGGGACGCCAACCTAAGTGGTATAGACCTTAATGATCCTAACGACCCGGCTTTTGAGAATCAAAATGAGATTTTTCCTGTATTCGGAGTTGGTGCATTCTGGTTTGGAGATAAACACTATTTAGGTGTTTCTGCCCCTAACCTATTCACATCAAAACATATCGAGAATAGTTCAGGGCTTCAGGATCTTGGAGCCGAAGAAGTACACTACTTCGCGACTGGAGGATATGTTTTTGGAATTAGTGACAACTTTAAACTTAAGCCTTCATTTATGGCGAGAGGTGTTAAGGGATCACCACTTTCAGTAGATGTAAATGCCAATGTACTTCTTTACGACCGTTTAGAAGCAGGTGTTGGATACAGATTTGACGAAAGCATCACCGGCCTGATTAATTTCAGAATTACTCCTGCTTTAAGAATAGGTTATGCTTATGATTATCCAACCTACGATTTAAGTGACGAGGGATCACATGAGATCATGCTATTATTTGATCTTGATCTATTTGGACTTAAAAAAGGATATGACAAATCACCAAGATTCTTCTAAAACCCGACTAACATGAAAAAAATATATAGTACACTTTTAATAATTTCTATAAGCATTACCGCCTTCGCCCAGAAGTCGGATATAAGGGATGGAAATAAATTTTTCGCCCAGGCAGCTTATATTGATGCCGCTGATGCTTATGAGAACGTAAACGATAAGTCTCAGGAAGTTCTTCAGAATTTAGGAGACTCCTACTTCTATACGAACCAGATGCAAAATGCAGCTGAAGTATACGAGTTATTATTCCTTAGACATTCAGGTAATGTTGAACCTGAATATCAGTTCAGATATGCGCACGCTCTTATGGCGGTGGGCAATTATGTGAAGGCTGATGAGTATATGAACCAGGTAACTGGAGAAAACTGGAATCATGGAGAATTCGCTGAAACACTTGATACACTTGTTCCTCACAAATTCAAATATGACCAGGTGATGAACAACCAGTCTTCTTCAGACTTTGGAATAGCTTTCTATGGAGACAGAGTGGCTTTTGCTTCTACAAGGAACCAGGAGCGTCCAATCTATCCATGGAACAAGCTTCCTACTTTAGACCTTTACAGTGCAGAAATGACAGATGAAGGTGAGATGACTGATATTGTCCTTTTCTCTGATGCGATCAATACCGATCAGCACGAAAGTTCAGCTACATTCAGCCAGGATGGAAATGTTATGTTCTTTGACAGGACCAACGAGGACAGAGTTAAGAATGAGGAAGATGTTCGGGTTGCTCATATTAGTCTTTACCGTGCCGAGAAGGTAGACGGTGAATGGACTAACATCGAGAAACTACCTTTCAGTAGTGAAGAATATTCTGTTGAACACCCTAGTTTAAGTGCAGATGGATCAAAACTTTATTTTGCCAGTGACATGCCGGGCGGAAGTGGTTCATTTGACCTTTACGTTGTAGATGTTAACGAGGATGGAACTTATGGTTCTCCTCAGAACCTTGGTCCTGGAGTGAACACTCCTCACAGGGAGCAATTCCCTTTCATCAGCGAAGAAGATATTCTTTATTTCGCATCTGATGGACACCAGGGATTCGGAAACCTTGATATCTACAGAACCGAAGGTGACTTTTCAGAAGCTGAGAACCTTGGTGCATCTATCAACAGCGGACATGATGATTTCGCATTCGTGATCAAAGAAGGTGATGAAGAAGGTTTCTTCGCTTCAAATAGAAGAGGCACAGATAACCTTTATCAGTTTGTAAGAGAAGAGAACGAGATTATCGAAGCTCCTACTGTAACTGATGAAACAAGTGGTCAGGATATCATTCCTATCGATGGAAGCAAGATCTACTTCGATTTTGACAAGGCTACTATTAAGCCTGAATCTGAGCCGGTACTTGATTCTGTTGTGACTTATATGAACGATTATCCAAATATCAAAGTAAAAGTGGAATCTCATGCTGATGCGAGAGGTACCGATAAATACAACATGGATCTTTCTGAAAGAAGAGCAGCTTCTACAGTTGAATACCTTGTAGAACATGGTATAGACAGAAGTAGATTAACTTCTGAAGGATTTGGTGAAAGCAGACCTGTAAATGACTGTACTGAACCAACAGGATGTACAGAAGAGCAGTATGCTAAGAACCGTAGAAGTACCTTCGTTGTATCGAATAATGGTTCATCTATGGACACTGATGATATGGAAGAAGGTTCAGAAATGGAAAATGAGGAAGAAAACTAAGTTTTCTAACCGATACTAACTAACCAATCAAAAAGTGAAAGCCCCACGTAAAACGTGGGGCTTTTCTATTACGCTTATTTGTTAATTCTATTTCTTTGGAGGATAACCCTCCAGGGCCTTTTCAACTATCTTATCAAACCTTTCCTGGCGTTCTTGTGGATCAGCATTAATATTGAACGGACTCTCAACAACAGCTTGCCAGATCAGCGTATCCTTTTCAACGTCAATAAAATCAAAGGTTAACTTCATATAAGTATCCATCTGGCCCACAGGAATTCCTCCGGAAACACCTACGCCAACATTTCCACCACCTCCTCCAATGCCTACTCCAACACGGCTTCGGTTATCCTGCTCAAATCTTTCAGTATAGACATTTACATAGATTCCGGGATCTTGAGATTCAGAGAAACCTTTTACCTGCATTTCCTTTTTCAGGCTTTCAATAAGACGTCCCTCATCCAGCTGACTTAAACCGGATTGAAATTCAGGAAATAGGGCATAGTTTGAGTAATTAGAAAAGTTAACCTGCTGGTCATAGTCATATACTGCCCGCGGGGAATTACAGGCAGTTAAAAGCAATAAAAAGAAAGAATATTTAAGTAGTCGCATAACTGATTTTTACTAAAATTACGCAAAATCAGTTCCAGACTTAAGTGCTTTAACAGGAATTAAACAGGCTCCTTATTTAGCATTTGCCATAATTTATCCTTTAATTCAGTAAGACCATTCTGTGCGACAGACGAAATAAACAAATAGGGCTGATTTAGATTCTCATCCAGCTCCTGGGTTAATTCCTCTTTTAATTCTGCATCCAGAAGATCGCTTTTAGAAATAGCGATTAACCGATCCTTATCCATTAATTCAGGATTGTATCTCCTCAATTCGTCCAGAAGGATCTCATACTGCTTTTTGATGTCTGGAGCGTCTGCTGGGATCAAAAACAGTAAGGTAGAGTTTCTTTCAATATGCCTGAGAAATCGATGACCTAGCCCCTTTCCTTCGGCAGCACCTTCAATTATACCAGGAATATCTGCAATCACAAATGTTTTAAAATCCCTATACTTAACGATCCCAAGATTAGGCTTAAGTGTAGTAAATTCATAATCGGCGATCTTGGGTTTGGCGGCTGTAATAACCGAAAGCAAGGTCGATTTGCCTGCGTTTGGAAAGCCTACAAGACCCACATCGGCCAGAACTTTTAGCTCCAGAGTTATATCGATCTGCTGGCCGTCAATTCCTGGTTGAGCATAGCGAGGAGTCTGATTAGTGGAACTTTTAAAATGCCAGTTGCCACGACCACCCATACCTCCTTCGGCTACTATGAACTCCTGACCGTCTTCAGTAATTTCCTTGATTATCTTATTGGTTTCAGAATCCCTTATCACGGTTCCAAGAGGAACTTCTACATAAGCATCAGAGCCATCGGCCCCGGTGCTTCTTTGTTTTCCACCATCTCCACCGTGCTCGGCTTTAACGTGCCTTTGAAACTTTAAATGGTATAATGTCCAGAGATTTTTGTTTCCCTTCACGATAACGTGGCCTCCACGGCCACCATCCCCGCCATCAGGACCTCCTTTAGCTATATATTTTTCACGGTGGAGATGAGCAGAACCCTTCCCTCCTTTTCCGGAAAAAACATGCATTTTTACATAGTCAACAAAATTCCCTTCAGTCATTCTATCTTATTTCATTAGCTTATCGATCACAATGCTCAAACGCTCTGTGATCTCTTCAATACTTCCTACTCCATCAACCCCAAAGTACCTGTCCTGCTTCTGATAATAATTCTTCAGAATTGCAGTTTCATTATAGTACACTTTAATTCGATTTCTTATCACAGCCTCATCGGCGTCATCAGGTCTTCCCGAAGTTTTTCCTCTTTCAAGCAAACGCTCCACCAGAATATTATCTTCAACTTCCAAAGCTATCATTGCATGAACCTTAGTTCCTTTTGATTCCAAAAAATCACTTAAAGCATCAGCCTGAGCTTCTGTACGTGGGAATCCGTCAAAGATAAAGCCATTAGCATCCTCATTCTTCTCCACTTCGGCTTTCAGCATATTTATCGTAACCTCATCCGGTACCAGCTGACCTTTGTCGATATAAGATTTAGCGCTAAGGCCAAGTTCCGTTTGATTCTTGATATTGTACCGGAATACATCTCCTGTTGAAATATGCACAAGGTTATACTTATCTTTAAGAATTGTCGCCTGGGTTCCCTTGCCTGCACCCGGAGGCCCAAACAATACTAGATTTGTCATTTTGTTTTCTTTGCGTTTATATACTTGAGTGAGGTTACGACCAAGACCGTCGTAATCCAGCCCGAAACCTACGATAAATTTATTTGGTATCTCCATCCCAACATAATCTACAGGAATGGACTTTTTATATGCTTCCGGTTTATAGAAAAGGGTAACCACTTTATAATCCTCCACCTCAGCCTGTTTTAAAATCTGATCAATCTCCACCAATGTATTTCCTGTATCTACTATATCTTCCAACAGGATCACATTTCTTCCTTTAAGGTCCTGATTCAGCCCAAGAAGGGTTTTAACCTTCCCGGTACTTTCAGTCCCCTCATAAGATCCTAATTTAACAAAGCTGATCTCACAATCCCCCTCAAACCTTTTAACAACTTCAGAAGCAAACATAAAAGAACCATTGAGAACACCAAGAAACAAAGGCCTTTTATCACCGTAATCCTTGTTAAGTTCTGCCGAAATTCTCTCTATTGTTTTAGTGATTTCCCCTTCTGAAATAAAAGGTTCAAATTCAAGATCATGCAGTTTTATCAAAATTCTCAGATTTAAAGTGGCAAAGATAAGGAATCTCGATAAGCCCGGCAGCCCGATTTCTTACCGAATATGCATTGCAGGAATTACGAATAGGTTATTTTTGCGAAAAGCCTATTGAAATTATGGTAAATTATTTTTCTTCAGACTTTAAACTTGGAATTCTCGGGGGAGGTCAACTCGGGAAAATGATGCTGTACGAAACCAGAAAATACGATATCCAAACCCGTGTTTTGGATCCCAGTGCAGAAGCACCCTGCAAGATTGCATGCAACTATTTTGAACAGGGCGATCTTATGGATTACGACACAGTGCTCAATTTTGGAAGAAAAGCCGATGTGGTTACTTTTGAGATCGAAGGTGTAAATGTAGATGCACTTAAACAACTAGAGTCTGAAGGAATCAAAACTTATCCTTCTGCAGCGACACTGGAAAAAATCCAGAATAAAGCAATTCAGAAGAGATTTTACAGGGAACAAAATCTACCTACCGCCGAATTTGAGGTTTTTGATTCTGTCAAAGATCTGAAAAAGGCAGTCGATGAGAAAAATATAAGCATTCCTTTCGTCTGGAAAAGTGCTACAGGAGGTTATGACGGGAAAGGGGTTTCTGTGATCAAAAAACAGGAGGATCTTGAGGATTTATCTGATGGAGAGTGCATCGCTGAAAAACTGATCCCTTTTAAAAATGAGCTTGCCGTTATAGTAGCTAGGAATCCTTCAGGAGAGAAGAAAACCTATCCAGTAGTGGAGATGGAATTTCATCCCACGGCAAACCAGGTGGAATACGTGATTTGCCCGGCAAGAATAGATGAAAAGGTAGCCGAAAAAGCTAGAAAAACAGCAGAAATGGTTTCCGAAGCTTTTCAGCATGTAGGCTTACTGGCTGTTGAAATGTTTCAGACAGAAGACGATGAAATATTGATAAATGAAGTAGCACCAAGACCTCATAACAGTGGTCATTATAGCATTGAGGCTTCCTACACCAACCAGTTTGAGCAACATGTACGTGCTATTCTCGATCTACCTCTCGGCAATACAGATAGTCAAGTAGGCGGGATTATGGTAAATTTGGTGGGCGCCGAAGGTCATGAAGGTAATGTAGTGTATGAAAATATTGAGGAGATCATGAAGATGGAAGGCGTTACTCCTCATATTTATGGCAAGAAGATCACCAGGCCATTCAGGAAAATGGGCCATGTGACCATTGCCAATAAAGATCTGGCAGAAGCAAGAAAGATTGCTGAAAAAGTAAAGAACAGTATACGAGTAATAAGCGATAATAAATAAAGGAATGGGAAAAGTAGCAGTAATAATGGGCAGCACCAGTGACATGCCCGTAATGCAGGAAGCTATAGATATTTTAAAAGGCTTTGATATTGAAGTTGAAGTGGATATCGTTTCTGCACACCGAACACCGGAAAAACTTTTTGAATTCAGTAAAACAGCCCATGAAAAAGACATCCAGGTGATCATTGCTGGAGCCGGCGGCGCAGCTCATCTACCAGGAATGGTGGCATCTATGTCTCCCCTACCAGTTATTGGGGTTCCGGTAAAATCAAGAAATTCCATAGACGGCTGGGATTCTGTACTTTCAATCCTTCAAATGCCAGGAGGAGTACCTGTAGCTACCGTAGCACTTGACGGAGCTAAAAATGCCGGCATCCTGGCTGCACAGATTATTGGCTCTTCAGACAAGTGTGTTCTGGATAAGATCCTGGTCTATAAAGAAGGCCTTAAAGAAAAAGTAATAGAAGGCGCCAAGTCTCTCAAAAAATAAAATTAGAAAGGCCGCTAAAGCGGCCTTTCAAGTAGTTTTAATCTGCATTATTATTTATTAACCATTCTAAATATAAAACCAGAACTTGTAAACTACTATGCGAATTTTAAGTTAATTCTTTTTTGATTAAAAGCTAAATTAGTAAAAAAACTTAAAATGTCGCTTTTGCGTTAAATAAAATTATCGAAAACGTTAATCCAGTATTACTAAATGAAATCTCAAAATATATTACTAACAGAATTTGATTATGCTCCATTTTCTATAATAAAGACTGAAGATTATAAACCGGCTATTTTAGAAGCTGTGGAGTTAGCGAAGAAGGAAATAAATGAAATTGTTGATTCTGAAGAGAAACCAACTTTTGAGAATACAATAGAAGCTTTGGAATATTCCGGCCAAAAACTGGATAGAGTTACCAGTATCTTTTTCAATATAAATTCGGCTGAAACCAATAAGGAAATTCAGAAGATCGCCCAGGAAGTCTCTCCGGTGCTTTCAGAATTCAAGAACGATGTTATACTGAACAAAGGTCTTTTTGAAAGGATCAAAAGCGTTTTTGAGGAAAAAAATTCTCTGGATCTTAATAAGGAACAAGAGACACTTTTAGAAAAGAAATACAAGGCTTTCACAAGAAACGGGGCTAATCTGCCTGAAGAAAAACAAAAAGATCTTAGAAAAATAGACAAGGAACTCTCGAAACTGAAACTAAAATTTGGGGAGAATGTTCTTGCCGAGACCAACAGATATGAACTTCTCGTTACAGATGAAGCGAGACTGACCGGTCTTCCAGAAAGTTTTAAGGACGAAGCCAGATCTGTGGCAAAAGAGAAAGATAAGGAGGGTTGGATATTCACCCTTGAATACCCGAGTTATCTCCCTTTTATGAAATACGCCGAAGACAGGGAGTTGAGAAAAGAACTCGCCCTTGCATTTGGCTCTCGCGGATTTCATAATGATGAACTGGACAACCAGGAAAATGTATTGAAAATTGCCAAATTAAGATATCAGAGAGCAAAACTCCTCGGCTTTGAATCTCACGCTCATTTTGTGCTTGAAGAAAGAATGGCCGAAACACCTGAAAAAGTTGATTCCTTTCTAAATGAAATGCTTGAAAAAGCTAAACCTGCAGCCGAGAGAGAATTCAAAGAACTGGAGAATTTTGCTAAAAATCTTGACGAAATTGACCAGCTTCAGAAGTGGGATGCCGCCTATTATGGTGAAAAACTCAAACAGAAATTATTTGACCTGGATGATGAAAAGTTGAAGCCATATTTCAAACTGGAGAATGTGATTGAAGGAGTCTTCACTGTGGCACAAAAACTTTATGGTCTCAATTTTAAAGAAGTTCATGATATCGACAAATATCATCCTGACGTTAAGACCTCTCAGGTAACCGATGAAACTGGCGAAAGCGTAGCCTTATTTTATGCCGATTTCCACCCACGTCCAGGAAAAAGGGATGGCGCTTGGATGACCATTTACAAGCAACAGTATGTTCAGAACGGTAAAAATGAAAGGCCTCATATTTCAATAGTCTGCAATTTCACCAAACCAACACAAAAAGAGCCTTCTCTTCTCACATTTAATGAGGTCACAACCCTATTCCATGAGTTTGGACATGCTTTACATGGAATGCTGGCAAACACGACTTACCCAAGCCTGTCAGGAGCTAATGTATACTGGGATTTTGTTGAATTGCCCAGCCAGGTATTGGAGAACTGGTGCTATGAGAAAGAATCGCTTCAGCTTTTCGCCAAGCATTATAAGACCGGAGAGGCAATCCCACAGGAATATATTGACAAAATAAAGAAATCGGCCAACTTCCTTGAAGGAATCGCAACACTGAGACAATTAAGTTTCGGAATGCTGGATTTAAGCTGGCATGCTGTGGACCCTTCAAAAGTTAAAGATGTTAAGCAACACGAAATAAAGGCTTTTGAACCTACAAAACTGTATCCCGATGTTGGTTCAAACTGTATGAGCACTGCTTTCTCCCATATTTTTCAGGGAGGATATTCAGCCGGATACTATTCCTATAAATGGGCCGAAGTGCTGGATGCTGATACTTTTGAATATTTTACTGAACATGGCATCTTTAGTAAGGATATTGCTGATAAATTCAGGGAAAACATACTTTCCAAAGGCGGCACAGAGCATCCAATGGAACTCTATAAGCGTTTTCGCGGAAAAGAACCAAAGCCAGATGCACTTCTGAGAAGGGCCGGATTGATCTCAAAATAAGTATCAACACTAGGCAGATCAGTAAATCTTATCTTTTCTATAACTTTTGATAGCCTTTCTTTTGCTAATTTTGAGTAGAACCGAAGAGATCTAGATCATGCCAGCCAACGAACTCGATCCAAATAAGTGGGTCGACAAATATTCGGATTACCTGTTCAATTACACGATTGTTCGCGTTAACGATCGTGAGGTAGCCAATGACCTGATTTCAGAAACTTTTCTTGCCGCCCTTAAATCGGCTAAATATTTTAAAGGGGATGCAAGCGAACGCACCTGGCTTATTTCTATATTAAAAAGAAAAATCATAGATTACTATCGTAAGATAAATTCACGAAAAGGAAAGGCCGAAGTCAAGATCAACTATTCCGATGACTACAATGAAGGTGAATGGCTGGAAGAACAGGTACCTGACCAGTTTGACCGCACTGCTGAAGATGAAATGGAAAATAATGAGTTGGGACTGGCAATCCTTGAATGCCTGGACAGCATTAATGAGAAGCATGCGGCAATTTTTAAAAGAAAGACGATTGATGGTGCAGACACTGAAGCGATCTGTAATGAATTTAATATCACCCCGTCTAACCTTTGGGTTATTATCCATAGAGCCCGAACTGCCCTGGCAGCCTGTTTGGAAAAAAATTGGTTCTAATTATGAGTAGGATGAGTAAACTTTTTTTTATAGATTGTTCCGAGGCGGCCGAGTGCTGCAATAAGTCACAATACAAGGAAGCCAAGCCCCTTGAGAAAATGAAGCTTCTTATCCACCTTACCTTTTGCCGGGCCTGTCGTAAATTTTCATCCAAAAACTCCAAGCTCTCCGAAGCCATCAAAAAATCCAAACTCCAAACCTGCCCCGAAGAACAAAAAAAAGCCTGGCGCGAACAGATCAAAAGGGAATTTGCGGAAGATAATGTGTAAAGATCCAGTACACACATAAGTAAAATACAGGCACTGCCTCTACCCAGAACGAACAATAATATTTTTTCTGATCAACTTTAGCTCTCCATAATAGTATTCCGCTCAAAAGAAGAATTAAGATCAAGGCCAGGAATTCATTAGACTGAAATGAGCTTTGGAGAAGTTCTGCAAAAAATATAATTAAGATCAAAACCAGACCAAAAACTTTGGCCATAAACACACCCAGCCTTTGAGGGATGGTCCCAAGGCTCTCATCATCGTATTTGAGGTCTCTTATTTCAAACGGAAGAGTTAGAACAATTACCAGCATCATCCGCTGAATAAAATCAACAAGAATTTCAGTCCCCAAATACCTTTCAGCTTTGATCAATGGAAGCAATACCGTACATCCTGCCCAAACTACTGCAATAATAAAAATCTTGAGTCCCGGAAGACTTCTTAAATTCTTTTTCCCGCCTAAAAATGGAACGGCGTAGAACAAAGTAAAAAGCCCTAAGACACCCGTAGCAATGAGGACTCTCCATTCCATCTGGAAGGTAAAATAGATGAGGGCTATAAAACAGAGTAAAGAAAATATCTGTATAAACCTTAGATTCCTGGCAAGACTAAGATGATACAATTTTGCAATCCCGGCATATTTTACAAAGTTGTAGCCGGTTATTGAAGCAAAAAAGATGAAGTATAACAGTTGTTTATCAATCTCCAGCCCGTATTGAAAAAAAGTTATAAGGCTAAAAGCAACCACAGCAAGAGAGACGTGAATGCTGCTGTTTATATAGAGTTCAAAAGCATTTTTTAAATACTTCATCCAGCTAAATTACGCATTATATCACTTTATAAGACAGGGCTCCAAAATCTTAACAACTGTATGTAGTTAATCTGTAAAAAATTAGTCTGAAATTATGTATTTTCGCAGCACAAAAAACACAACTAAATATTTTAATGAGAACAGATTCCTTCGCATTACGTCATATAGGTCCTAAGGAAGAAAATCTACAGGAAATGCTGGACACTATAGGCGTCGAGTCTATAGAGCAATTGATTTACGAAACCATTCCAGACGATATTCGTCTTCATAAACCTCTGGACCTTCCCAGGGCAATGAGCGAAAACCAGTATGCCGAGCATATTAAGAAGCTTTCTGAAAAGAACAGGGTTTTCAAAACATATATAGGTTTAGGCTACCATCAGGCGATCTTACCTGCGGTAATACAAAGGAATATCCTGGAAAATCCAGGTTGGTACACTGCCTATACTCCATATCAGGCCGAAATTGCACAGGGTCGTTTAGAAGCTCTATTGAATTTTCAGACCATGGTTAGTGATCTTACCGGAATGGAGATAGCAAATGCTTCCCTGCTTGACGAATCTACCGCAGCTGCTGAAGCAATGGCTCTTTTACATGCCGTTCGTGACAGAAAGCAGAAGAAAGACGATGTGAATAAGTTCTTTGTTTCTCAGCAGGTTCTTCCTCAAACCATTTCCCTTATGGAAACCAGAGCTAATTTCCTCGGAATTGATATGGTGGTAGGAGATCATGAAGAATTTGATTTTTCTGAAGAATATTTTGGTGCGTTAGTTCAGTATCCAGGCAAATTCGGGCAGGTTTATGACTATGCCAGTTTTGTAGATAACTGTAAGAACGCAAATATTAAAACCGCAGTTGCTGCTGATATTTTAAGTCTCGTTAAGCTTCAGGCTCCGGGAGAACTGGGAGTTGACGTAGTGGTAGGAACCACTCAAAGATTTGGGATCCCTCTTGGATATGGAGGGCCACACGCGGCTTATTTCGCCACTAAAGAGGAATACAAGCGTAACCTTCCCGGCAGAATCATTGGAGTTACCAAAGACCTGGATGGGAATAATGCACTTAGAATGGCTCTTCAAACAAGAGAGCAACATATAAAAAGAGATAAGGCCACCTCTAATATTTGTACAGCACAGGTATTGCTTGCGGTAATGGCCGGAATGTATGCGGTATACCACGGCCCTAAAGGCCTTGAATATATTGCGAACATAGTTCACGCTTCAGCCGTTGGCCTGGAAGACAAATTAAAGGAACTTGGATTTGAACAATTGAACTCGGCTTATTTTGACACTCTTCACGTAAAGGCAGACGCTAAAAAACTAAAAGAGATCGCCGAGAGAAATGAGATCAACTTTTACTATCCAGATTCGGAAAGCGCCTGTATATCGATAAACGAAACCACTACTACCGATGATCTGAATGCGATTGTTGCCGTATTCACAGAATTAGCCGGAAAGGATAAAACAGTAATTAATGAGCTTCCAACAAGAAGCGCCATCCCTCAGGAACTCCAAAGAAAAACCGAATTCCTAACGCATGATGTTTTCAATCTTTATCATTCAGAAACTGAATTGATGCGTTATATCAAAAAACTGGAGCGCAAAGACCTTTCATTGAACCATTCCATGATCTCATTAGGATCATGTACTATGAAATTGAACGCTGCTTCAGAAATGCTTCCATTAAGTAATCCTCAGTGGGGGAATCTACATCCTTTTGTACCTGTAGAGCAGGCTGAAGGTTATCAGATCGTTCTTAAAGAACTCGAGCATCAGCTTACTGAAATTACAGGCTTCGCTGCTACATCTCTTCAGCCAAATTCAGGAGCCCAGGGAGAGTATGCCGGATTAATGGTGATAAGAGCATACCATGAGGCAAATGGAGAAGGCCATAGAAATGTTTGCCTGATCCCTTCTTCTGCACACGGAACCAATCCAGCTTCAGCAGTGATGGCAGGTATGAAGGTTGTTGTCACCAAAGCTTCCGAGAACGGAAATATAGATGTTGACGATCTTAGGGAAAAAGCCATAAAATATAAGGATAATCTTGCAGCACTGATGGTCACTTATCCATCTACTCACGGTGTATTTGAATCGGCTATCCGCGAGATCACAAATATAATTCATGAAAATGGAGGCCAGGTTTATATGGACGGTGCCAACATGAACGCCCAGGTTGGATTGACCAATCCTGGTAGAATTGGTGCCGACGTTTGTCATTTGAACCTGCATAAGACCTTCGCCATTCCTCACGGAGGTGGTGGACCAGGAGTCGGACCTATTTGTGTTGCAGAACAGCTGAAACCTTTCCTTCCCGGTAACCCGGTTATCAAGACTGGCGGAGAAAAGGCTATTGGAGCTATTTCATCTGCACCATGGGGATCTGCTCTTGTTTGTCTTATTTCTTACGGATACATAAAGATGCTGGGAACCGGCGGACTTCAGAAAGCTACTGAATATGCCATACTGAATGCTAATTATATTAAAGAAAGACTGAAGGAACACTATAAAACGCTTTATTCCGGTGAAAGAGGCCGTGCTGCTCACGAAATGATCGTTGACTGCCGCCCTTTCAAAGAAAAAGGCATTGAAGTTACAGATATCGCAAAAAGGCTTATAGATTATGGCTTCCACGCTCCTACCGTATCATTCCCGGTGGCTGGAACCATTATGATCGAGCCTACCGAAAGCGAAAGCAAGGCTGAACTGGATCGCTTTTGCGATGCTCTTATCTCGATTCGCCATGAGATAGATGAAGTTTCAGCAGATGATGCGAACAACGTATTGAAAAATGCTCCGCATACAATTCATATGCTTACTTCAGATGAATGGAAACTACCTTATTCAAGGGAAAAAGCAGCCTATCCGTTAAGCCATCTTCATGAAAACAAATTCTGGCCAAGTGTTAGAAGAGTTGATGAAGCCTTTGGAGACAGAAACCTTATGTGTACCTGTCCTCCTACCGAAGAATATGCTGAAGTATAACAAGTTATTTTGAACATTAGAAAAAGGCCTGTTAATCACAGGTCTTTTTTATGTCCTAATTTTTTGGGATTTAGAGGGAATTTTATGACTAATTAATTAAATTGTGAACCCAAGGAAATAAGAGCCACATGAACTGTAAAATTACCGGAACGGGAAGTTATATCCCTAATGTAGTAACCACAAATGCTGATTTTGACAAACATGAGTTTTTTAATGCTGACGGAAGCACCTTCCCTCATGACAATGAAACGACAATTAGAAAATTTAAGGCGATCACGGGTATAGAAGAAAGAAGATACCTGGACGAAAACCTTAACACTTCAGATATTGCCGTTATAGCCAGCCAAAAAGCAATTGAAAGTTCTGGAATTGATCCCGAAACTCTTGATTATATAATTGTAGCTCATAACTATGGAGACGTGAAGAGTAAATCTATCCAGAGTGACACTGTTCCCAGCCTTGCTACCAGAGTTAAATCACATTTAAGGATCAAGAATCCCAAATGTGTGGGATATGATGTTCTTTTCGGGTGTCCCGGATGGATTGAAGGTATGATACAGGCCCAGGCATTCATTAAAGCAGGGATGGCTAAAAAATGTCTGGTTATTGGCGCAGAGGCTTTATCCCGGGTTGTGGACAAACATGATCGTGATTCAATGATCTTTTCCGATGGCGCAGGAGCGGTAATACTGGAGGCATCTGATGATGAAGGCGGGATACTATCTCATGAATCGGCGACCTATTCGTTTCAGGAAGCTGAATATATCTACTTCGGAAAATCAAATCACTCTGAAGCTCCTGAGGACATCAGATACATTAAAATGCACGGACGAAAGATCTATGAATTTGCCCTTGTAAATGTTCCAAAGGCTATGAAGATATGCCTGGAAAGCAGTGGAAAGTCAATCAAAGATTTGAAGAAGATCTTTATACACCAGGCCAATGAAAAGATGGATCAGGCCATTATAGACCGATTTTATAAACTTCACGGAACCACTCCTCCCAAAGATGTTATGCCAATGACCATACATGAACTGGGAAACAGCAGTGTTGCTACCGTTCCTACTCTATTTGATCTCGTTTTGCGAGGAAAGATCAAAGATCAGAATCTAAAGAAAGGCGATACTATTATGTTTGCAAGTGTAGGAGCTGGAATGAACATAAACGCGATCACTTATCAGGTCTAAAATGTACGAAAAGAACTTTCCAAAAAAGCGATATCAAAAAACACTGAAATTTTTAAAAGAATCAGTTCCCCCACCGGCCAGAGTTCTGGACCTGGGAGTAAAAAACCCCTTCACTTATATAATGAAAGAAGAGGGATATAATGTCCAGAATACAACGGGTGAAGATCTTGACGATGATTTTACTGCCGTGCAGAACGAGGAATTCGATCTGGTGACAGCTTTTGAAATATTTGAACACCTCGTAGCTCCTTATAATATATTGAAAGAAATAAGGGCTGATAAACTCATAGCCAGTGTACCTCTTAAATTATGGTTCTCCCCTGCTTACCGAAGTAAAAATGATGAATGGGACCGCCATTATCACGAGTTTGAAGACTGGCAGTTTGACTGGTTACTGGAAAAAAGCGGTTGGGAAATAAAGCAAAGAATCAAATGGGCTAACCCGGTAAATAAGCTTGGAATAAGGCCGGTTCTAAGAAAATTCACGCCAAGATACTATGCCGTTTATGCCGAAAGAAAATAGCCCTTCTATCCCCAAAACCATATCTTAGCATTTCAAGAGAATTTTCATTTACATTGAGAATCTATATCATAATACCCGCGCATAATGAAGGTGACTTTATTGGGAAGGCACTCGAGTCCCTTACCCGGCAAAGTCTTTTGCCAGACCGGATCGTGGTGGTGGATGACGGATCTACTGATAATACCTCAGCCGTTGTAGAAGAATATGTAAGAGAACATTCATTTATTCAATTGATAAAGAATGACTCTTCTACCGAGCATGCCCCGGGTAGCAAGGTGATAAATGCCTTTTATAAGGGATATTATGAGCTAGACGATGATTTTGATGTTATATGCAAATTCGACGCCGACCTTATTTTTCCGGAAAACTATCTGAAAAGTATCGCTTCCTATTTTGAGAATGATCCGCAGGCTGGAATGGTTGGTGGTTTCTGCAGTATACAAAGAAAAAATAAATGGGTTCCTGAGAATCTCACAGGAAAAGATCATATCAGGGGAGCATTAAAAGCCTATCGCAAACATTGCTTTATTCAGATTGGCGAAATTAAGCCTGCGATGGGCTGGGATACGGCAGATGAATTACTGGCAAGATTTCACGGATGGAAAGTTATTACCGATGAATCATTATTGGTAAAACATCTTCGGCCCACCGGAATGAATTATTTCGAACACTCCGGCCGTAAACAGGGAGAGGCCTTTTATCGGTTAAGATATGGAACAATTCTTAGCCTTATTGCCTCAGCCAAACTTGCGGCCATGAAAATGAATCCCTTCGCTTTTCTCCACTACATGGCAGGATATTTTAAAGCTAAAAACAAAAAACGACCTTTTCTTGTATCAGAAGAAGAAGGTCGCTTTATTCGAAAACTTCGCTGGGCGAATATCAGAAAGAAGTTCGCCTGAAAATTATTTTTCCAGTAATTCTGTTAATGGTCTACCGGTTGCTGCATTAGGGAAAGAAATCCCTAAAAATGATGAGATGGTAGGTGCTATATCGGGAATTGTTGAAGGCTCATAAGTACTCCCTTTTTTAATTCCTTTTCCGAAGAAAATAAGAGGAACATGCGTATCATACGAAAAGCCTGAGCCATGAGTGGTTCCTTTCTCAGGAAAAACTATATATCCGGGATCGAGCACAAATACTACATCCCCACTGCGCTTCTGGTTATACCCCTTTTGGATGAGATATCCAATTCCATTAGTATAAGTACCTGTTTCAAGTTGCTCCCTGGTGTAAACCCGCGAAATATTTTGTTGCTGAAGAAGGTAATGAGCTATACTTTCCTGCACTTCATCAGTTTCAAGTTCTGCCTGCTCTAAAACCTTATAATCCAGAAATACCTGGGTATTTGAGACATTCTGAATAAGATTATCTACCTGAAACTCCTCCTTTACATATGCTTCAATCATTTCTTTTGCTGTCAGATCATCGAAATAGCCCGCTGGAATTCTGCTCGTTTTAAGATAAGAAGGGACATCCACGGCTCCATGATCGGCAGTTAGAAATACAGTGTATTCGCCTTCTCCCACTTTTTGATCCAAATATTTCAGAAAGTCTGCCAATGCCAGATCCAGTCTTAAATAAGTATCCTCAACCTCTTTTGAATTCACCCCGAATTTATGACCTACATAATCGGTGCTTGAGAAACTCAGCGTAAGAACATCGGTTATATCATCCTCTCCCAGGGCTTCCCCATCAATGGCTGCCTTCGCAAATTCTGCAGTAAGATCATTTCCAAAAGGAGTAGATTTAATTACATCAAAACCTCCATTCTTTGAAGCTAATTGCGGAAGATCATACGGGAAAGTTGCCGTTTCATTTCCCATAAAACCCAACTCGTAATTATTCTCATCTGCCCCGCTTTCTTTATAAGTTTCAATATCCTTTAAAGTATTCCAGATTTTCAAAAAAGACTGAGCCTTTCCTGAACTATTGAAATCTTTCACCCATTGCGGTAGATCATCCATATAAAAGGTACTTGTGATCCATTTAGCTTCATCTCTTCCATGAAACCAGTAAGCAGCATTTGCAGTATGTCCTGCAGGCAGAATTGCTCCACGGTCTTTTAAAGCGACACCAATTGTTTTACCGCGCATTTGAGTATGCAAACGATTCTCATCGCCAAAGGTAGTAGACATCATTCTTTGAGGAGACATTTTACCAGCCGGATCATCTGTCCCAACCGGCTCTACCGAATCGTCTGAAGCGCAATAAACCGTCTTATCTTCAAATTTATTGAACCAGCTATTACTTATTATCCCATGGGAAGCCGGAGTAGTTCCGGTAAACACCGATGCATGCCCAGGCCCCGTATAGGTAGGGATATAATTAAAATGATTGTTTTTAAAAACAAAACCATCGTTGACCAGCCTTTTAAAACCACTATCGCTAAACTGATCCCAAAAGCGGGTGAGGTAATCATATCGCATCTGGTCTACCACAATTCCAACTACCAGTTTAGGTCCATTTTCCTTAATCTGTGCTTTTGAATTAAAAAATGCAAGGAGCATTATAAAAACCAAAAAATACCGTTTCATTAATCTAGAATTTATTTAACAGCACCAAAAATACTAAACTTGAAACGCTAAACTTTAATTAAGCGTTAAATACTTTCGAATGAAATTTTAGTATTTTAGCTTTTCAAAATTCAATTAATGACCTACCTGCACTCCATTGGGGAATATTTTTTAATGCTTAAAGGAGTTTTTGGCCGGATGACCAAAAGTTCGGTTCTCCGGAGTCTTATCCTCAAAGAAATTAATGATTTGATAATGGGGTCTATGGGGATAGTTGCTTTTCTGTCATTCTTCATTGGAGCTGTTGTAGCTATTCAAACAGCACTCAACCTAACCAATCCGTTGATCCCTAAAACCCTTGTAGCATATGCCGCAAGACAATCGGTAATACTTGAATTCGCACCTACTTTTATCTCCATTATCATGGCGGGAAAAGTTGGTTCTTTTATTACCTCCAGTATAGGTTCCATGCGCGTTACAGAACAGATCGACGCCCTGGAAGTAATGGGAATAAACTCGAAGAACTATCTTATCTTCCCGAAAATCATAGCTATGCTAACCTACCCTTTTGTGATTGCAATTTCGATGTTCCTGGGGATAACCGGCGCCTATTTTGCAGCTGTTGTGGGAGGCTTTGTTACGTCAGACCAGTTTATAACCGGCCTGCAGGATGAATTTATACCATT
Source organism: Gramella jeungdoensis (assembly GCF_023805255.1). Classification (GTDB taxonomy): domain Bacteria; phylum Bacteroidota; class Bacteroidia; order Flavobacteriales; family Flavobacteriaceae; genus Christiangramia; species Christiangramia jeungdoensis. The sequence continues at coordinate 34,870 of NZ_JAMSCK010000001.1, read as the reverse complement.
TCACCTAACCTACGCTTTTATAAAAACTTTTTTATTTGCTTTTATACTTGCAACGGTACCTGCATATCATGGATATTATATGAAAGGAGGAGCCCTCGAGGTTGGTGAAGCTGCCACAACTTCTTTCGTATGGACCAGTGTGGTCCTTATTGTAACTAACTATCTTGTTACACAACTTTTATTAAGCTAACGAATGATTGAAGTAAAGAATTTATATAAAGGATTTAACGGACAGCAGGTGCTTAACGGGATAGACTATACCTTTGAAAGAGGCAAGACCAATCTTATCATAGGGCAGTCCGGTTCTGGGAAAAGTGTATTTCTAAAGTGCATGCTAGGGCTTTTCAAACCAGACAAAGGCACCATTGTTTATGATGGTAAACCCTATTCTTCCTTTTCAGATGAAGAACAAAGAGAGCTTAGAAAAGAGATGGGGATGTTATTCCAGGGAGGAGCATTGTTTGACTCTATGAATGTTGAACAGAATGTGATGTTTCCTTTAAAAATGTTTACTAAACAACATAAAAAGGAAATGTTGAAACGGGTACATGAGGTTCTTGAAAGGGTAAATCTTGATGGAACCGGGGATAAAATGCCTTCAGAGATTAGCGGCGGGATGCAGAAAAGGGTCGCTATTGCCAGAGCCATTGTAAATAAGCCTAAATATTTATTCTGTGATGAGCCAAACTCGGGCCTGGATCCTAAAACGGCGACCGTAATTGATAATCTTATCCAGGAGCTAACTCACGAAAATGATATTACCACTGTACTTATCACACATGACATGAACTCTGTTCTTGAAATAGGTGAGCGAATTGCGTTTCTTAAAGATGGCGTTCTTGCCTGGAAAGGCACTAAAGATGAGATCTTTAAAACAGAGGACGAAGCTGTAACCGATTTTGTTTATTCCTCAAACCTATTTCAGCAGGTGCGTGAGGCCCAGCAAAAAGAGAAATAAAGGCTATCTAACATTTTTTATTGCCAGGGTATCCAACTTTAACCTTACCTTCATCCAGCTTGCAAATTTCTCCTGCTGCTGAGCGAGCTCAGAGTTTCTTATGTCAGAATTCCAGGTTACGGTGAATGTAGGAATAGTATCTACCTTCTCAAAATTGGTAGTTATTAGATTGGAATAACCTATTTCTTCAATATTATCATAATTGATCTTTGCCTCCCTGCTTAGATCGGCAAAGGAAAAAGCATCACCCCGGTATTTTGCCAGCTCGGTTTCAAGTAGTTCAATTCTTTTATCCTTATTCTCGAGTACTTCCTGGTTTTTCACATACAGATCTTCCAGAATTCCACTTCTTAGTTCAGTAGACAGCTGATTTATATCCTGGGTTTGATTCGTCCCCTGATGCACAATCAACTGGGCTTCTTTCAGGGCTTCTATCTCACCCATACGTTGTTCCCAGGTTTCAATGGTGCCCTGTGGCACCTGATTCCCTATAAGATAAACTTCAAGCGTTCTTGTTTTATATTCTTTTGTAGCTTTAATAGTTTCCGCTCCGGTATACTGTACAGTCTCATTAAAGAACTCATCTGCCTTGCTTTCAAAAACTTGCTGTCTTAGTAAATTAACAAACAGGATCACACTTGGGATCATAACTATAATAGCAATTGTCGAGGCTACCTGGGCTATCTTCCGCCGTTTTCTACTATTCGCATACCTTACTAATGGAAAACCAAGCAGTTTGGCTACCACAAAGGTTGAAAGGGCAATAAAAACAGCATTAATCGAAAAAAGATATATCGCTCCCAGGGCAAATTGCCATTTCCCATTGGCCAGACCATATCCTACCGTACACAAAGGCGGCATAAGGGCCGTAGCAATTGCAACCCCTAGTATAACACTGGCGATTGTTCCCTTTTTTGTTTTAGCAACTATAAGGGCCAGACCACCAAAAATTGCGACCAGAACATCCAGAATTGTAGGATAAGTCCTCGCAACCAGCTCTGGCGTTTCGTTCTTAACAGGAGAGATAAAGAAATATACGGTCGCTGTTAAAACACTTAACCCAACCATGATCCCCAGGTTAACAAACGACCTTCTGAGGGTATCAACATCGTTAATGGCAACAGCCATCCCCACGCCAACGATAGGACCCATTAAGGGAGAGATAAGCATCGCACCAATTACAACAGCCGTACTACTTACATTAAGACCAATGGAGGCCACAAATATTGAAAATATAAGGATCCAGGCGTTATGACCTTTAAACGATATATCCTTCTGAACAGCTTCCAGGGTAGATTCCCTGTCGGTATCGGTTCTTATATCCAGTAACCGACTAAAGAAACTTCTTGCCCGGTCACGCATTTGCTTGGCATCCTCTGCCATGATCTCGCGGTCAGAATTAGCATTCTGGCTATTCTCCTTATTATTTGTATCTGTCATTTTTTAACCTAATTCATCGCCAAACTCCTTCATCACCGATTCCCTGAGTTCTTTAATCTCCTGTTCTTCTGATTTTGGCACAATCATCAAAACATCTTTATCTTCAACTATGATATAATCTGAAAGGCCACGAATGGCCACGATCTTTTGATTGTAACTTGAAATGATATTATCGCTGGCATCCTTACTGTGCAACCGCGCATTGATAAGAGTATTACCTTTATCATCTGAAGGAAGCTCACTCTGAACGGAAGACCAGGTACCCAGATCGCTCCATTTAAAATCCACAGGGATCACATAAACTGAATCTGCTTTCTCCATGATCCCATAATCGATGGAGATATTACTGGCCCGGTGGTAATTCTTTTCAAGAAAGTCATTTTCCCCGTTCGTATTCCATAACTTTTCACCTTTTTCAAAAATACCATACATTTCTGGCATATACTTTTTGAAATTTTCAATTATGAATCTCGCACTCCAGATAAATATTCCCGCATTCCAGGCATAATTCCCTGCCTCCAAAAACTTCCCCGCCTTTTTAAGACTGGGTTTTTCCGTAAATTCCTCTACCTTCTTAATTTGACTTTCTTCTGACTTATCATATTTAATATACCCATAACCTGTATTAGGATAAGTTGGTTCAATCCCTAATGTGATAAGCCGATCTTCCTTTTCTACTCCATCAAATGCCAGCTGAACTGTCTCTAGAAACGCTTCCTCATCCTTGATCCAGTGATCACTGGGCGCTACAAGAGTAAGTGCATCCGGATTCTTATTATAGATCTTTAAAGCTCCAAGCAGTATACTGGGCGCCGTATTCCTCATCTCCGGTTCAGGAACTATCTGGTAATCCTTAATGTGAGGCACCTGCTCCTTAATCATATCTACGTACTTCTTATTGGTAAGCACATAGATGTTCTCTGAAGGAATAAGCCGGGAAAGTCGGTTAAAGGTTGTTTGAAAAAGGGTCTCACCTACTCCAAGGATATCTATGAACTGCTTGGGATTGGAAGCCTTACTCGAGGGCCAAAACCTCGATCCTACTCCGCCAGCCATAATAATTGCATAATAGTTATCCTTCTTGGTTCCTAACATACTTTCAAATCTTTAATAAGTGCACTTCAGCATTTGGCTGAAAAAGATAAATTTTACCTGTGTCCACTTCCAGACACTCATAACGCTTAACTTTCCTGGGACCTTTTTTAAAGGTTTTCCCGTTGTGTATCCTGAACAGGCTCCCAAAGGGAATCTCAAAAATATAGTTTTTATCATTATCAGGATCGAAAGTCTTTAATGCGACCGATAATTTAGCATCGGTATCACTGCTGGCCCGGGGATTCCTGAAATGATTGGCGATCACCGGAAGCAGGGAATTAGGAAATATCTCAGGCCTGATGAAGGGTAACATCAAACTCCTAAAACAGTGTTTCCATTCATCACCATGAGGTTTTATATTCCTCCCATATTTCTCAAATGCGATCAAATGGGCAATCTCATGAACCGTAGTGATGAGAAATCTATATTTGTTAAGATTAGCATTGATTGTGATCTGTTGTGAACCATCAGCCATCCTCCGATAATCTCCGTGGCGGGTTACCCGTTCATTCACAATCTTAAGATGAACACCATTCATCTTTATAAGTTCAGAGACGGGCTCTACAGCATTTACCGGTAAATATTTTTTCAGGATATCCTTCATTCGTCAGGGAGTACTGTTAGATACCTGCATGATCTTTCCGTTATAATATTTATGGCCTTTTATGCTGAAATCAACAATATACTCAGCCATTTCCTTCGCTGTCACCGGAGCTTTATACCCCGGGAAAGCTTCTTCCAGCATTTCGGTCTGAACCGCTCCCAGAGCAAGCGCATTAAATGAAGGACCGGTCTCTTTATATTCCTCAGCCAGTAATTCAGTGAGCGTAAGCAAAGCACCTTTACTCGAACTATATGCAGCCAGCCCAGGAAACTTCATACTTCCCTGAATCCCTCCCATACTGCTGATATTCAGCACATGAGAATCTTTATTCATAAAGCGCAGAAATTTTCGAGTAATCGTAGCCACCCCAAATACATTCACTTCATATACGGCTCTAAAATCATCAGACCTGGTTTCGGAAAAAGGCTTATTTAAAAGAGCTCCCGCATTATTTATCAGGATATCTACTCTGGAATCCCAGTTGTCCTCAATAAAACTTTCAGCCCTTATGTGGCTATCCTCATCGGTGATATCAAAAGAAAAAGAGCTTACATTTTTCAGATCTTTTTCAACCACAGGCTTCTTATTTCGGGAGAGAGCAAGGACATTATACCCCATCTCTGAAAAAATGGAAACCATCTCAAGGCCTATTCCTCGGCTCGTCCCTGTAATTACAACATTCTTCATTAATCTGTCAGTTTTATTTCCTTTCCTTCAGTATCTGCCATTTTAAATAGACCTGGTAATAGACTGTCTATTAACCGGGCCATATGTTCAAAATCCATAAATTCTGCTTCATCATCTACATGATGATAATAAGGATAGTTTGTAAAATCGAAAGTACATATTGTTTGAGAAGGCACCTTAAATTCCTGATAGAAAGGATAATTATCACTTCTTTTAAAGAGATTCAGCTGCTTTGCCTGGGGCAAAAACCCAAGTACCTGCTTTCCGCCTGAATATTCATTAAACTTCTCTGCGAGATTTGAATTTTCATAACCGGTGATATAAGCCATATAATCTTTAGCTTTCATAGGCACGCCTATCATCTCCAGGTTTATCATAGCATAAAGATCAAGACCTTCTTTCTTCAGCTTCTTAGCTAAGTGCTCCGAGCCTTTCAAACCTTTTTCCTCTCCCGAGAAAAGCACGAACATGACACTTCTCTTGTTTTCTTTAAGTACCCCGAAATATTTGGCGAGTTCTATCACCCCAACTGTTCCAGAAGCATTATCGTTAGCTCCATTGGCGATCTCATCCCCACCAACCGGTTTGCCTTTCCCGATATGATCATAATGAGCTCCTATGACTATATATTCATCTTTTAATTCCTCATCTATTCCCTCAGCCACCCCAACTATATTAAAGGCATGTAGATCACCTATCATAAAACTGTCACGATAAGTTTCAAAATGGGGTCTGAGCCCAAATTCATTGAATTTGCTCTCAATGAATTCCGCGGCCAAATCGATTTCACTGGAACCTGTATTACGGCCAGCCAGTTCATCTGAAGCGAGATACTCCATGGCTTCTTTAACCTCTGAGGCTGAAATTTCAATTTCTGTATTTTCAGAAGTCTGGGCAAAAGCTGAAGTGGATGAAAGGATCATCGTAGAAAGACCGGCTATAGCCAGTAAAAAAAGATTTTTTCTCATACTGCTAAAGATAAAAAAATCCCGCGATTAAGCGGGATTCAAAATATTTATTAGACTCCTGGGTTATGCCAGCATAGTTACCGGATTCTCAAGATAAGTCTTTAATGTTTGTAAGAAAGCTGCTCCTGTTGCCCCATCTACTGTTCTATGGTCACAGGCTAGTGTAAGCTTCATCGTATTCCCAACTACGATCTCCCCATTTCTAACCACAGGTTTTTCTACGATAGTACCCACAGAAAGAATAGCCGAGTTAGGCTGGTTAATGATACTTGTAAACTCAACGATTCCAAACATTCCAAGGTTAGACACGGTAAAGGTACTGCCTTCCATATCGCTTGGCTGGATCTTTTTGTTACGAGCCTTACCTGCAAGGTCTTTTACATTACTTCCTATTTGTGTGAGTGACATCTGATCGGCAAATTTCAGAACCGGAACTACCAGCCCTTCGTCAACTGCAACTGCTACACCCATATGGATATGCTTTGCGAACTTCATGGTATCACCGGTCCACTGGCTGTTAACCTGCGGATGTTTTCTTAATGCCATAGCTGAAGCCTTTATCACCATATCGTTGAAAGAAACCTTAACATCTGGCATTTCATTGATATGCTTACGGGAAGCCATCGCATTCGCCATATCCACTTCTATTGTAAGATAATAATGCGGTGCCGTAAATTTAGATTCACCTAAACGCTTGGCAATGGTCTTACGCATTTGCGAATTCTTGCGCTCTTCAAAGCTTTCTTCTCCTGCAGGAACATATGGCTGTGCCGCTGCTGTAGTTTCAGCCGCTGCATCCTTCTTCGCTTCAGCAGGTTTTTCAGCTCCTTTAAAGTCCTCGATATCTTTCTTTACAATTCGTCCGTTCTCACCAGAACCTTTGACATCGGCAAGGTTTATACCCTTGTCCTCTGCCATTTTCTTAGCAAGCGGAGAAGCAAATATTCTTCCTCCATCTTTTCCTTCAGCCTTTGATGAAGTATCCTTAGCTTCCTCTGGTTTTTCCTTTTTCTCTTCTTTCGGAGCAGACTTCTTAGCTTTTTTAGCTCCGCCGGAAGTATCAATTTTAGAAACATCTGTTCCTTCAGGGCCGATGATTGCAAGCAGACTATCTACTTTGGCCGTTTCTCCTTCCTGAATCCCTATCTTCAAAAGGGTTCCTTCGTAGAAAGATTCGAATTCCATAGTAGCCTTATCGGTCTCGATCTCGGCAAGAATGTCTCCCTCTTCAACCTTATCACCTTCCTGTTTAAGCCAGGAGGCAACAGTTCCTTCTTCCATGGTATCACTCAGGCGAGGCATATTTATGATCTCTACTCCTTCAGGGATCTCTCCTTCATCTTCATCACTTTCCCCATCAGAGCCAGAATCTTCTTTTGATTCTTCCTTCTTGGATTCTTCTTCTTTATCCTCTTTCTTGTCAGAAGTTTCATCAGCACCACCATCAAGCAGCCCAGAAATATCTTCTCCTTCTTCTCCTATTATAGCCAGAAGAGCGTCTACAGGAGCGGTATCCCCTTCCTCTATTCCAATATGAAGCAAGGTTCCGTCATAAAAGGACTCAAATTCCATTGTAGCCTTGTCGGTCTCGATCTCAGCTAAAATATCACCTTCTTCTACCTTATCTCCTTTTTGTTTAAGCCACTTTGCAACGGTACCTTCTTCCATGGTATCGCTCAAACGCGGCATTTTGATAACTTCTGCCATAGTCTAATCTAATTTATGTGCTAGGAAAGGATAATCCTCCTGTTCGTAAACCACATCGTACATTACGCTTTTATCAGGGAAATCTGACTCGTCTGCGAATTTCTCGCATTCAGAAACCCTGTCTTTAACGCGTTTATTTATCTCTTTAATCTCTTTTTCTGAAGCGTATTTTTTGTCTTTAATAATATCAAGCACCTGTGTAATTGGATCCAGTTTCTGATATTCTGCCACTTCATCCTTAGTTCTGTATTTTTGAGCATCACTCATAGAGTGACCTCTGTAACGGTACGTTTTCAGCTCAAGGAAAGTAGGCCCGTCACCTTTTCTGGCTCTTTTTATTGCTTCATCAAGAGCTTCTGCAACTTTTACAGGATTCATGGCATCTACAGGTCCGCATGGCATTTCATAACCATTACCTAATTTCCATATCTCCGTATCCTTTGAAGTACGTGCTACTGAAGTACCCATCGCATAACCGTTATTTTCAACACAGAAAACAACCGGAAGATTCCAGTTTACAGCCATATTCAGGGTTTCATGTAAAGATCCCTGTCTTACAGCTCCATCTCCCATAAAGGTCAATGTCACTGAATCTCTTTTATGATATTTATCTGCGAAAGCAAGCCCGGCACCAAGAGGAATCTGCCCTCCTACAATTCCGTGACCTCCGTAAAACCTTTGTTCCTTAGCAAAGATGTGCATAGAACCACCAAGTCCCATCGAAGTTCCTGTCTTCTTACCGTAAAGCTCTGCCATCACTTTCTTAGGATCCACTCCCATTCCGATAGGCTGAACGTGATTACGATAAGCTGTGATCATACGGTCTTTCTCAAGATCCATCGCATGCAGTGCTCCCGCTAAAATGGCTTCCTGCCCGTTATATAAATGTAAAAATCCTCTAACTTTCTGTTGAATATAAACCTGCGCAAGTTTATCTTCAAATTTGCGCCAGAACAACATCTCCTCGTACCACTTCAAATAGGTGGCTTTTGTTATTTTCTTCATTTAAAATCTATATTTTAAGGCCAGACAGATTGGTTTTGCCAAGCGGATAACAAAAATACTATTTTCAGTAAGAAACGAAAACAGTTTTAAGGCAAAAAAATTACGAAAACCTTATAGACAGGAATTATCAAAAACCAACGGTAACAAATCTTTAACTGAATCTGCCTTTACAACTTTACCCGTCTCTCCGGTAAAATAGACTTCCATAGGCTCATCCTGTTTCACCTCGTACTCCACTAATGCCTGCCTGCAGGCTCCACATGGAGGTACAGGTGAAACCACCTGATGTCTCATGGATTTCGCGGTAACCACAAGCTTTAAAACGGGTACATCGGGATACTTCGCTCCCGCAGCATAAACAGCCGTCCTTTCAGCACAAAGACCTGAAGGATAAGAAGCGTTTTCCTGGTTACTACCAATAACCACCTCATTATTCTCAAGAAGCAAAGCTGCTCCTACCTTAAAACTGGAATATGGTGCATAGGCAGATTCCCTTGCCTCAATAGCAGCCTGTAGTAATTCCTGAACATCCTGAGGAAGCTCTTCCGGTGATTCGTATACCTCAAGCCGGGAAGTAATGGTAAGTGGCTTCATAAAATTTTATTGGGAAGACAAGTTAAAAGAAACCTACGCGGTTTCAAACCGTGATAAGATAGTTTTAAGAATTGAACAGTAATTAATTATTGAAACTGTCACCAAAATTGAAACTTAAGCCAAATCTCAGGGTACCCTCAAGCGGACTTGGCACCGATGACGTTGAAAAAAGATAAGAGGCATCAATAATTATGGATTCATAAGCAAAACCAGCTCCTAAAGAGAAGAATCTTCGGAATCCTTTTTCCTCACTTTCATTAAAGTAACCTGCTCTAAGTGCAAATTTTTCCTGGTACCAGTACTCTGCACCAAGGGCAAGAGTAAATTCTTTCAGTTCTTCCGAAAATCCATCAGGAGCATCCCCAAAAGATTTAAAGATCCCTTCAATAGAACCAATTTCATTATACTGCTCATCATCCTCGGCATCAATATCCCCATCCCCGTCAAAATCCTGAGGGGTAGGAACAAGTAATTTATTGAATTCGATATAAGTCCCAAGACGATTGTCAATATCAAATATAAAGTCGAACCCTGCACCACCTTTCAGATTGGTTGGAATAAAGTTCTCCTGGCCAGCATCATCATATTTCATTTTAGGGCCAATATTGGCAATATTAGCACCTACACGCCACATACCATCAAAGCCGCTAAAAGTCAACTGTCTACTTTGATAGAATGCCGCGACATCCACACCAAAGGTAGAGGCTGCTCCCAGATCTTCATTATCCTGAAGACCAAGATCTGATCTTAAATACCTTCCTGCCACAGCCATGGAAAATGTTTCGCTTAGCTTTAAGGAATAGGAAAGATCGAATGTAAGTTCATTGGGGTTTACCAGAATAGGCGTTTCTTCAAAACTACCGCGAGTCTCTATGGAACCCAGGCTAAAATACCTTAAACTTCCGGCTACAGCACTCCTATCGTCAAGTTTATGAAAGTAATTAAGGCTTCCTAAAAAGATATCGTTCACAATTTCGCTGAGGTAGGGAGTATATGAAACGGCGATCCCATTTTCCCTTGTCGCAAACGCATACTTTGCGGGATTCCATTGCTGAGAAAAGATATCCTGAGAAGTGGCTACTCCCTGGTCTCCCATTCCGGCAGCCCTGGCATCAGCAGCTACTAATAAAAAAGGAACAGCTGTAGTGATAACTCTATCTCGTTGCTCCTGTGCAAACATTGAGAAATCGGCAAAAATTATTGCCCCTATCAGTAAGATGGTAATTTTTTTCATTATAGCAGTTAATGATAAACAAATATATAGTAATATTCCTGTTAAGAAAGAACCAATTAATGAAAAAGCTTCCTTAAGAGAATAAACTCAATAAATTTCAGATTGTAACGATGCTAGGAGTTAATGAATATAACTCAAAAAAAAGGAATTTATTGCAAGTCCCTGACGAGGGGTTAAAATATTCGATAAAATTTAAAAATGCACACACAATTTCCTGAGAATCCCATCGTTTAACATTGTTTGAGCATCAAAAATATAAAAGCCTAATACTTAACTCGATATAAATTTATCTTAGGTTGTAGCATATCAGACAGTTATACAATATTTTACTGTTTTAGAATTAATAAAATAATCTTGTACATTTAGCGTTAATTAGTATATTGCAAGGCCTAAATTTCTATCATAAAGAAGGAAATAATATGAAATTGAATGTAGCTTTAAGAGCCGTTATTGCTGTTGTTTGTGGCGTTAGCTTACTAAGCTGTAATAAATCTAACAATTACAAAAACACTTCCCGCGCAACCGGATGGGACATAAATTCGGATGAAGGCGGATTCCAGTATAATACAGATTACAAAGAACAGGAGGCTGCTCCCGGACTAGTATTTGTGGAAGGAGGAACCTATACTATGGGACGTGTTCAGGACGACCCAATGCATGACTGGAACAATACTCCAACCCAGCAGCACGTGCAATCCTTTTATATGGATGAGACCGAAGTTACCAACAAGATGTATCTGGAATATCTTGACTGGTTAAGAAGAGTTTTCCCTCCAAGTGAAGAAAATTATAAGAATATCTATAATGGCGCTCTGCCAGATACCCTCGTTTGGAGAAACAGACTGGGTTATAATGAAACCATGGTGACCAATTACCTTCGCCACCCCGCATATGCAGAATATCCGGTGGTAGGTGTAAGCTGGATCCAGGCCGTTGAATTCAGCAAATGGAGAACCGACCGTGTGAATGAATACAGACTTGAAGAGGAAGGATTTATCAAAGAAGGTGCTCACCTCACAGATGTAAATGCTTCTTCCACATTTAATACCGAAACTTATATCCACACCCCTAGTAAAGCTTATGGCGGAAATACCGAAATAAGTCAGGGTGGAGACGAAGCTCAGGACAGACTTAACGAAACCAATGAGGCGGGAGATCCGGTAAAAAAGGTTTATCCTGGTCGTGAAAGTGGTTTAATATATCCTGAATACAGATTACCTACCGAAGCGGAATGGGAATATGCAGCTCTTGGACTTACCGGAATAAGAAACTATAACATTTACCGCGGAAGAAAGAAATACCCATGGGATGGACAATACACCAGAAATGGCGATGTCAAGAAAATGGGAGACCAGTTAGCCAACTTCAAACAGGGAGATGGTGATTATGGCGGAATTGCCGGATGGAGCGATGATGGTGCGGATATCACTGCTGAAGTAAAATCTTACGAACCCAACGACTTTGGACTTTACGATATGGCTGGAAACGTTGCCGAATGGGTAGCTGATGTTTACCGACCAATCGTAGATGACGAATTCAACGATTTCAACTATTATCGTGGTAACGTTTATACTAAACATGCGATAAGCGAAGACGGAACCGTAAAAGTTGTTGGCACTGAAGATATCGTTTATGACACTCTGAGTAACGGAAAACTTGTAGCAAGAAACCTTCCCGGAGAGATCGCCCAGGTACCGGTTACAGAAGAGGACACATACATGAGAACCAACTTCACTGAAAGTGATCAGAGAGATTTTCGTGATGGAGACAAAAGTTCCAGCCGATACTATCAGCCTTTCCAGGAAGTGGACGATCCATCAAAAAGGATGTACAACTCTCCTACCTACGATAATTTCACCTACAGCGATAGTAGTGCGAATGCAAAACTTGAAGAACGTGGTTATGACAAGGAAAAAAGAACCACTCTTATAAGTGACGAAGTTAGAGTATATAAAGGTGGTAGCTGGAGAGACAGAGCCTATTGGCTTGACCCTGCACAACGCCGTTATTTCCCTCAGGATATGGCAACCGATTATATCGGATTTAGAAATGCGATGTCCAGAGTTGGCTCCAAGTCTTTAGAAAAGAACAAAACTGCCAGAAGCAATTAGAAAAAGGCATAGTATAAAATAAACTTAAAGCCCTAACTTGTTTAGGGCTTTTTTTATAGTTTTATTTCATGAATTCAGCCCGACTCCATCAGCGCTTTCTTCTTTGTACAGGCGCAGACACCGATACAAGAAAAATCAGAAAAGACAGCATGTTCTTTGCTCTTAAAGGAGAGAATTTCAATGGCAATGAATTTGCCGCAGAGGCTCTTGAAAAAGGAGCTCGTTATGCTGTAGTGGATGATAAGAAGTATGCCCAAAACAAAGAGGAATATATTGTTGTAAAGGATGTTCTGGAAGCTTTACAGAAACTGGCCATCTTCCACAGGAACTATCTTGGACTGCCAATCCTTGCGATCACAGGAAGCAACGGAAAGACAACTACGAAAGAGCTGGTACATACTGTTCTCTCAAGAAAATTCAGAACTGTAGCTACAAAAGGCAATCTCAATAATCATATTGGAGTACCGCTTACCCTTCTTTCCATGGACGATCAAACCGAATTTGGGATTGTTGAAATGGGCGCTAATCACCTTTTAGAAATAGAATTCCTTTGTAGTATAGCCAATCCCGACTATGGCTACATTACCAATTTCGGCAAGGCCCATCTGGAAGGCTTTGGAAGCCTGGAAGGGGTTGTACAGGGAAAAACTGAGCTTTACAAACATCTGCAGCAAAATCATAAGCTGATATTCCTGAATCTGGATGATGAAATTCAGATGAAACATCACAATTACAGTCATACTTTCACTTTTGGGGAAAGCCGGCTCGCCGATGTAAAATTGAAATATCAGTCGGGCTTACCTAATGCCCAACTCGAATACAATAAAACCGAATTTAAAAGCAAGCTTACGGGAAGTTATAATGCTAAAAATATGGCAGCGGCATTATGTATAGGACTTTATTTTAAAGTGGAATTCAACGAAATACAAAAGGCGATAGAAGAGTATTCTCCCCAGAACAACCGTTCCCAGGTAATCGAAAGCGGAAGTAACGTTATTATCATGGATGCCTATAACGCAAATCCCACGAGCATGCATGCCGCACTTCAGAACTTTAAAGAACTAAAGACCTCAAAGCAGAAAATTGTCATTTTAGGAGATATGTTCGAGCTTGGCAGTGCTGCCACAACAGAGCATCAGGTGATAGCCAATTTCATTGAGAACAGTGATTTTTCAGAAACCTATTTACTGGGTGAAAATTTCAGAAATACCAATACCAGTAGCGATTTCATATTTAAATTTAAAAGTATGGAAAGCCTGAAAGAACATCTTCAGGACAGTGACTTTCAGAATTGCTATTTTCTCGTGAAAGGCTCCAGAGGAATGGCCCTCGAAAGAGCATTAGATTCGATCACAAAAGAAAACTAAACTCTCTATTATCTCTGAGGAATTGAAGAACGGCTTATTAGCTCCATCATATTCCCTTCAGGATCCTTTACCAGGAGCAGATCTTCACCCAGTTCATCATCTCTGAAGATCCTTCCGGCATTAACACCTCTTTCCAGCAAACACTGCTTCAAAACTAAAAGATCTGCATTGGTATAAACACCAAATTTTAGCAAACCATCCCACTCTTCATTTTGGGCTCCCGGCCTGAATTGCTTCCTTTCTATAAGTTTATTCCTGAATAAAATCTCCAACACAAATTTATCCTTGCGCAGTATGATGCCGCTTGAGTTACCATTAGCTGAAGTAAATTCCTTTACCTGTTCCATTCCGAAGTTCTGCCTATACCAGTTTGCAAGGTCACTATCCTTAGATGTAGTGATCGCTATAAAACCCGATTCAAACTCAAGTTTACTGAAACAGTTCTGGCTTTTCTTATTTGGAATTTGCGAAAAGCAAATAAACCCGATAACAAGAAAGATCAGGCTGACAAAGTATTTTCTATTCATGGATATATGAAGCACCGTTGGATTTAGGCCTCTGTTTGCAAAAATATCAATTATCCCGTATTCTGTGCTTAATTCATCGGCCTTCGGCAAATATTCAGTTTAGAATCAACTGTCTTTTATTTCCATTGCAACCAAAGGATATTATCCTCATCCATTCTAAGCTCTGTCCCCAAGGCCTCACCTTCCCTGGTTAAAGCCTTTTTAAGCCACGCAGCCTGCTCTTTACCTGCCTGTTTAAGACTGAACTTCATTATCTCCATAGGAATCATTTTAAGAGAGGTCAAATGCCCATTTTCTGTATTGATCTCCGGAAAATACATAAGGCTTAATTCAGGACGATACTCATCATGCCCCCTGATACCCTCATAATCATTTATAAAGTCCCCGGCGCCATAAATGATGAGTTTGCTATTATAAACTTCCATCCCTAAGGGATGATGTGACGAATGTCCAAAGATCATATCCACTTCGGCCTGATCTATCAGCGCATGCGCAAATTCACGATGTTCTTCCGGAACCTTATAGCCCCAGTTTCCACCCCAGTGGATAGAAAAAACCACCAGATCTCCAGACTGTTTATAAGACTGGATATTCTTTTTAATCTCCTCCAGCTCCTCATCTCCAAAAGCTCCAAGGTAATTTAGCCCAGACTCACTCTTACCTGCAGCCCAGGAGGACGGTATCCCACTATTCCAGGCACCATAAGAGAATACCAGGATCCTGCTTCCTGCTTTTTGAAAAAGTGAAGGTTTACTTGCCATCTTTTCATTTTCACCTGCTCCCGAAAATTCAATTCCAGTTTCTTTGAGACTACGTATGGTTTCCTCCATACCCGGCCGGCTCCAGTCCAGCATATGATTATTAGCAAGGCTAACATAACCTATTCCTGCTGCAGTTAAAAGCTCTACATTTTTGGGGTGCATTCGGTAATGGATCCCTTTACGGGGCCAGGGTTCATCGTAAGTTGTGATACTGGTCTCCAGATTTACCAGTTTAAAATCGGGTTTTTCTCTCTGCCATATATCCATTGCATCTCCCCAGATATATTCATAGGAAACCGGAGTCTCAATATCGCCATTCTCCCTTTCTGCGATTTGCAGGTAGCGGCGGGCATCCTTTACATAAGCCTCATAAAGTATGGGAGGCACCGAATAAGGCAGTGCCTGATCGATACCCCGACCTACCATCACATCCCCCGCAAGGAATAGTTTTACAGTATTATCATTTTCAGGACCAGATGGCTTCATCTTTTCTTTTGTGTTTTTAGAAAAAGAAAATATCAGGACTAAAAGGAATAATACTCCAGGAATCTTTGCAACATATCTAATCATCACGCTTTTCCAATCTTCCCTAAAGTTAAAAAATACAAGAAAGCTTACGAAATAAACTCACATCCTTATCAAGTTAATCTACAGGATCAGGAGAGAACAGAGAAATGCATGCTAATTAATCCCTACCGAATCGTAGACCAAGACTTTCTTCCATAATGGCGACGCCTCTTCAATAAAAGCAAGATGAGCCTCTTCTTCCTGGTATTTATCCTGAATCTCTTTGGAAGGAAAACTAAGTATAAGTGAGTAAGTATAGGAGTTATCCACTACTTCCCTGGGAGTCTGCGCAGGGATACCAATAAAATTGGTTTGTGCATATTTACTGTTTCTCAGGAATTTCTTCAGAGAAGCCTCAAAAGCTTTCCTGTCTTTGGTGCTATCCGGGTTCTTTAGCCAGAAATATACCACATGACTGAAGTTTTTATCGAATTCAACTTTCTTCTCCTGCCCGAAGACTGATGAAGTAGTCGTGAGAAGAAACACAATAAACAGGGACATAAAAAATCTTTTCATAAGAACATTTTTATTACCATAAGTTACAATAATTATCTTTTCCGCTATGAATAAAAAACCCTGCAAGTTCAGACCTTGCAGGGTTTCATAAGATATTCTCGTGAGTGATACTGGATTCGAACCAGTGACCCCTACCCTGTCAAGGTAGTGCTCTGAACCAACTGAGCTAATCACTCTTTAGAGATAGCAAATATATTAATTGCCGGTAAAAGTTTACACTATTTCCCGTCTTATTATACAACTAGTAAAATACAAACAGACCACTATTAGAGTGGCCTGTTTTTAAGCTATCCTAAAAAAAATTAGTTTTGCATGATCTCAGCAGATTGCATTTGACCGTTAAGGGTTACTTGCAAAATATAAATTCCCTGTTGAGACAGATTACCATCACTGATCAATTCATTCCCGGACACAATAAACTGAAGTCCGGTTTGGCCTCCTTGCATATCGAAAACCAATGCCTCTACAGAATTAATATCCACCGGTTCTGAAAAGCCAATTTTAAAATACTCAGTAAACGGATTAGGATACACTGTAGCTACAATATTACCTTTGAATTTCAGTGAGGTCGGATTGCTTTTACTATCTACCACCTCAACATCTACCATAGTAGAGGAGAAATTCCCAGAAGCATCAGAAACAATAAATTCAACTGTATATTCTCCAGGAAAACTAAAACTGGACTGATCTACTGCAAATTGAAGGTTTCCACAATTATCGGTGGAACCATCATTAATATCGTTTGGATCCAAGTCAACAGAAGCGCCTCCATCCAGATCTAAAGTGATGGATCTAAGGCCGGAGACTTCAGGCGCAATCTCATCCACCACCGTAACAATGGCAGGCATATTATTTACACCAACATTTCCAGATTCATCTGTTACGATTAGATTAACATCATTCTCGCCCAGGTTATCGCAACTGAATTGTGCTATGTCCAGTTCAAAAATCAGGTTTTTAGGGTCAGTTACATTATCATAAGAACCATTATTGATATCTGCCGGGGTGATCTCTGCAAATCCGTACCTGTCTAAGTAAACTGTGATATTTTGGGTAAGGACTACAGGTGCTTCGCAATCGCCGGTAGCTGTATAATCGGTACTATCATCTTTGGACCATCCTGCCGGAATACTCGCTGCATCATCTACCCCTATACAATTAAGAAGGTTTCCTGTAGCGTTCATCTTGCTTAATGCGTTATTATTCCCATTTCGTAGATCAAGGCTCTCCAATTGATTATTACTAACATCCAGGGAAGTAATAACTCCAAAATCGCTGAAATTGAGAGACTGGAAATCGTTCCCCGAAATATCCAGATCCTTCAGATTAGTAAGGTCTGCAAAATTCAATACAGAAAGATTATTATTGGCGGCATTGAGACTGGTCATGATCTTCCCGTTACTAATGAATAACTCGTTCAATGCATTTCCTGAAACATTCAGACTAACAAGATTCACATTTTCCTGAAGGTTGATCTCTGTCAGTACATTACTACTCATATCGAGTTCTGTAAGATTCACAAAAGCCTCTATTCCTGTTGCATCGGTGATTTCATTTCCATTTACATTTAATAAGGTCACTGCTTCAGCATCAGAAAGTAAAATATTTCCTGTAAGACCATTCGTATCATAATCTTTAAGGGCTTGCTCGAATGCCGGATCTGGAATGATCACTACTTCTTCGGCCTGTTTACAGTTAAGGCTTAATTGAACCCCCAGGTCCATTTCCCAATTATCATGAGGCATAGTCCCATCTGCCGGATCGTCTACCGAAATACAGGTAAGAAGATTTCCTGTTGCATTCATTTTTCCTAGAATGCTGTTATTTCCATTTCTAAGATCCAGTTCTTCCATTCCATTATTCCTAACCTGCAACTGTTTCAGCTGCGCATTTCCGGTAAGATTCAACTTTGTGATCGCATTATTATTAAGAAAAAGATTCTGAAGATTAAGGTTATTATTTCCATTAAAATTGCCGAGTACATTGTCATTAAGTAACAACCATTCAAGATTTGGATATGCCGCACCGTTAAAGTTGCTTAATCCGGTAGCCGACAAATTCATTGATCTGAGTGAAGGATTACCATCAGCTCCTGTTATAAGATCGAAGCCTGGATTATTATAGGCATCCAGTCGTTCCAGGACAGTTAGGTTTGTAATATCTAACTGAGGCAGTTGGTTGGTTTGGCAACGAACTTCTATTAAAGCAGTATTTGCACTTAGATCAAGATCTGTAAGCTGATTATACTGAGCAAATAAGTATTTAAGATTGATGTTAGCTGAAAGATCCAAACTCATTAATTCATTACTTGCAATAAAAAGGTTCCAAAGATTCGAATTGGCAGAAAGATCTATCGAAGTAATTCCGGTGTTATGAATAAACAATTCTTCCAATAATGGATTACTGGAAACATCAATTCCTGACGTCATGTTATTCCTCATGATACCAAATCGTTTGAGGTTTGGAAGCATAGAAACATCTACAGAGTTCAGCTGGTTATCATTCAGGAACAATTCCTCAAGCTGAGTATTAGCCGAAAGATCAACCTGCGTTAATGCAGCATAGGCCGCCTGCAAGTTTTTTAGATTAATAAAGGCTTCTATTCCCGTAAGATCAGCGATTTGGCCAGGCACATTGCTAAGCTGCTGATTCGCAAAATTTGAACTATCGAAATGAGGGTTATTCAGATTCAGGTCGGTAACTGCTTTAGCCTCGCTTTTCAGCAACCAGGTATTAATCACTCCGTCACTGTCGATCCCTAGATCAATAAGGGATTGCTCAAAATTAGCATCAGGAATACTAACATATTCTGGTTTTGTAGCACAATCAATAGAATAAATTGTGTGTTTATCTTTGGCCCATTCGGCCGGGACATTTTCTACCATTCCGGGATCAACTTGGATACAAGTCAAATCAATATTCCCCGTAGCACTAAAATTTTTGATCAAGTCATTATTCCCATTTTGAATATTCAAATTATTTAGCCTGTTATTCCCTAGCCCAACAGAATTCAAATTGGGATTGGCCGTCAAATCAACCGATGTTAACAGGTTATTATTCAAATTCAGGGTTTCTAATTTATCTGATTCAGGAATAATAATTGATTCTAACTTATTGTCAGATATCCATATTTGCGAAGCCTCAGTATTACTGCTTAGGTCGATAGACGACAGTTGGTTATTAAAAAGGTTAATCCAAAATAATTTTGGATTATTAGAAAGGTCAATTTCTGCTAGATTAGTATAGCCAATTTGCAGGTGAGTCAGATTGATATTTTTTGATACATCTATTGATTCAATTTCAGAACCTGCGAGTAATAGGATCTGCAAATTGGCATTAACACTTAAATCAATGGTTGAGAATTTATTGTACCCAGCAAACAGGTATAACAGGTTGGGATTTCCCGATAAATCCAGTTGATGAATTTCGTTCTGATTAATGTACAAATAAGACAAATTAGCAAATTCTTCAATTCCAGTTAAATCCTGAATCTTGCCGTTCACATTTGGCAATTCCTGATTATTTGCAGGATTATTCAGGTTAAGGATTGTGACGATCTCAACATCGGCTTTTAGAACGGAAGTATTTACAACTCCATCGCTATCTATTCCTAGATCGATCAAAGCTTGCTCGAAATTGGCATCAGGCACATAGATAAAGTCTCCACAATCTTCACTGAAACCTTTCCCAGAATCTAACATCGCCTGGGAAATATTACCATCGGCGTTAATACAGTCAAGTTGTGGAGTATTCCCTACTTCAAATACATTCAAATTCATATTATTACCATTTCTCAAATCTAGAGAAGATAGAAATGCATTATCATATGCATATAAAGTATGAATAGGTTGATTGGAAAGATCCAGGCTGCTTAAATTATTTCCATTACACTGGAGATCCTCCAGTAAAGTATTGCTTGTTAAATTTAATTTACTTATCCCATTATTCCTTACGGATAAAATTTTAAGTGATGTATTATTGGAAACATCAATATCCTCTATTTTATTATTATGCATCCATAATTCCTGTAAATGGAAATTTTGAGAAACGTTTAATTCTGTTAATTGGTTCCAAGAACACCACAGCACTTTCAATTTAGTGTTATTTGATACATTTAAGCTAGTAATATCCCTGTTAGCCTGCAGGTATAAATATTCTAAATTAGACAGGTTATCCAAATTTATTGTTCCAGAAAGTCTGCTTCTACCAACATCGAGGGTGACAAGTTTGGTGTTTTTTGAAAGATCAAGGAATCGTAGATTACTACAATCCCTTAAATATAAGTTTATGAGTAAACTGTTATTTTCTAAATTAACTATGCCAACATCATTATTACTGGCATTGAGTTCCGATAAATTGATAAATGCTTCAATACCGGTTAAATCCTGAATTTTAGCATATACACTTGGTAAGTCTTGATTATTAATAGGATCGCTAATATTCAATGTTCTAACAGTCTCTGCATCACTTCTTAGAATAGATGTATTTACCACTCCGTCACTATCGATTCCCAGATCTATGAGGGCCTGCTCGAAATTTGGATCGGGAATATTGACAAAATCGCCACAGTCTTCGTTGAAGCTTTTACCAGAATCTATCATCGCCTGGGAAATATCAGCATCGGCATTGATACAGGTAAGATTAGGTGTATTGCCAGCGTAGAATTGAGTGACGTTAATATTATTTCCATTCCTTAAATCTAAACTTGAGAGGTTTGGGTTTGCGCCTATAAAAATATCTGTCAATAACGGATTATTAGATAAATCCAAATTATTTATTAAACCTTGGTTTAAAATAAGAAGTTCTAGCTTCGGATTACTGGAAACATCTAGTTTGGTTAATTCATTGAGTTGAAGAATTAAATCTTTTAACTCCGGACTATTGGATACATTTATTTCAGAAACACGTGTAAGAGGAGCAGAAACAACAACCAGCTTTGTATTGTTTGACAGGTCAAGTACACCTAACTGGTTGTTTATTCCACCACAGTACAGATTAATTAATTCAGTATTGCCCGAAAGGTCAATAGAAGTAAGTAGATTATCATTACATCTTAAGGTATGGATATTAACAAATGCCTCAATACCTGTGAGATCAGAAATTCCTTTATCAGCAACCTCTAACGTGCCTGAAAAAGCCTCTGCATCACTTCTTGAGATACTTTGGTTTATTATTCCGTCACTGTCAATATTTAAGTCAATTAAAGCCTGCTCAAAATTAGGATCGGGAATATTCACATAACTTGAGGATACTTTATATTCATAAGTATCAAAATTGATTGAAATATTATATTGGCCCGCAGTCACCGGAATATTGGCTCCATTCCGATCAAGAATACCATCGAGAATCCTATTCTCCCATTCTCCATCTCCATAATTAAAAGCCCAGTCATTATTTAACCTGAATTTAATTTCTCCATTATTAAGTTCAGTGGAAATATGCCAGGTATTGGTTTGCTCATCATATACCATTGGAATATCTGGTCCGTCCCAGCTATGTGGTGTAGCGCTACCAACTACTCCCCACGCAACTTCAGGAATATAGGTACTGCAGTCTGCATTATAAACGGCGTGGGAATCTTTCTGCCAGTTACCAGGAACATTTCCAAGGGTAGCTTCATCGACCTGTATACAGAAAAGATTCGGGTTTGAATCAGCATTAAAGGCAAGAGTACTCCATTCAGGAGGCATAAAGTTTGAATTGTTTCCATTAGCTATATTCAGGCTGTTTAATCGGTTATCTGCACAATAGGCCATGGTAAGATTTGTATTCGCCGATAAATCCAGATTGGTAATTCTATTTGTTTGGACAATTAGTTCTTTTAGTTGAATATTATTACTTAAATCCAGCTCTGAAATTTGGTTGTTATATAAGTGCAGATTTACCAGTTCTGGATTGTTGGATACATTGATCGTTTGTATTTCGGATTCATTCGCATATATATATTGGAGTTTAGGATTTGAACTAAAATCCAGATTACTTATCTGGTTATTATTGCAATTAATTCCATTCAAATTAACAAAAGCTTCGATGCCTGTAAGGTCTGAAATACCGTAACCATTGCCTGAATTACTAAGTTCTAACCATGTGGTAACTGCTGCGTCAACCTCCAAAATCCTTTGATTAATTATCCCGTCACTGTCTATACCCTGCTCAATAAGGGCCTGTTCGAAATTAGCATCCGGGATATAAACAGTTGGTAGATTTGTACAATCAGCCGAAAAGACTATTCCAGGATTGGCAATCCAGTCTGTACGGGTTGTATTTTCCATATCGCGGTCTACCTGAATACATCTAAGATTTTCATTACCTCGTGCATCCAGAGTAAACTCACTCCATTCCGGCAAAATCATCCCAGCATTATTCCCATTGGCAATATTTAAGGAACTTAGATTATTGGAATTACAGAAAACAAAATTTAGGTTTGGGTTATTGGACAAATTCAGACTAGAAAGATTATTGACATTCAAATCTACCTCTTCAAGTAATGGATTATTAGTAAAATCTATTTCTGACAGAGTGCTTCCCCAAACAAGAAACGACCTTAGAGAAGGTGCATTAGTAACGTCCAGTGCGTTAATGGAATTTCCGCCCGCGTGAAAATTAACCAGATCAGGATGTGACCCCAGACTAACCTCAGATAAATTATTTTCACTTATATAAATGTCTACCAGCGCAGAACTACCGGTTAAATTTAACGTCGTTAACTGGTTTTTACTTACAGACAAATGCTTTAATTGATCATTGGCAGGAATCAATAAACTACTAAGATTATTTTCATAAGCATATAATTCAGATAATGCAGTATTACTGGTTAAATCCAGGCTGGTTATTTGATTTCTGGCTACAGACAGATGAACCAGGTTTGAATTTGAAGAAACATCCAGACTCGTCAATTGATTATCCCATGCTCTTAAGAATTTAAGGTTAGAAAAAGCCCAAAGGCCTTCTAAACTTGAAATGTTTCTGTTTGGCACATCAAGTACTTCAATATTCTTAACGTCATTTGTAAGAACACCTCCATTAATTATTCCATCACTATCTATTCCCAAATCAATTAGTGCCTGCTCGAAATTTGGGTCTTGGATATTTACTTCTCCGATTTTGAGATTACTTACTCCCGAAAGCCAATTTCCAATCCAAAGATTATCATTGCTATCTGATATAATAGCTCTAACTCCTCCCTCAATCAAACCATCTTCAGAGTCAAAATTTGTCCAATTTGAACCATCGTACCTGGTTACCCCTGCATTATGTCCAAACCAAATATTCCCAAAATTATCCAGGTGAATAGCTCTGACTTGTGTGTTTGAAATTCCATCTGAAGTATCGTAAACTGTCCAGGTACTACCGTCAAATCTTGATATGCCACCCTCCCGATCATAACCTCCAAACCACAGATCATTTTTATCGTCCTGTATTATTGCATAAACCTGATCATCTCCTAAACCATTTGACATATCATAGTTCGTCCAGGTAGATCCATCAAATTTTAAGGCTCCATTACCGGTTGTTCCAAACCACAAATCTCCATTATTAGTTTCCAGAATAACACTTACATTCAATAATGAAGGATTGGTAGATATGTCATAATTTGTCCAATTAGAACCATCAAATTTTGAAACTCCATTATTTGTTCCAAACCACATATTCCCAATTGAATCCTGATCAATTGAATAGACATAATCACCTACAAGACCATCGGCAGATGTATAGTTTGTAAAATTGGTTCCATCCCATTTTGAGATTCCTGTAGTTGTTCCAATCCAGATATTGGATGATCTATCCTCGAATACTACTCTTACTTTATCTCCCACTAGCCCGTCTGCAGTGGAAATTGTTTGCCAGGTAGTACCATCAAATTTTCCTAGGCCAGAAGCACCCTCATCTGAAGTCCATGAACCGAACCATAAATCTTGATTTTGATCCTGTATAATAGTATAAATCCCACCAGTTATAAGTCCGTCCTCCGGAAAGTAATTTTCTACGCTTTGACCATATGTAATGTATAAACTGAGAATAAAAAAAAGTGGTAATAGTAATCTTATCAAATTGGAAAGAAAAAGAAATAGGTCTTTCCCTGCGCGGGTAATAGTTTTCATAAGGTATAGTATTGGTTAGTTTATATTAGCCTAATTTAGATAAGCCGGCTATAGAACCAAGACTATAGGGAGCCAGTTCCTTTAAAGTAGATTTGGGAGGTTTTTTCTTCGCGAGAAACCTGAATATAGGAACACTTAGGATACACGAAAAATTACATTGGTAAAACTATCAGTAATATATATTAACCACAATACCATTTTAGTGGTATTTTAAATTATTCACAAAGTAAATACCCTTTGAAATATTTTATTCAATTAAAATCCATTTTTTGTAGATAAAAATTAAATAAAACCCATAAAGTTTAATATTACTTCAAAAGAAAAAGTTGATCAGTCATTCCGTAAGACAGTTAGGAACGAGTTGGGTAAAAACCTATTATAAGTTTTCCAGAGAATATTATTCTTACTTGTTCTCAGAACATGCTCTTAAATATTCAATTTACCCCTATTCCTTATAAACTTTGGGAGATAATTTTCTGTAAAAGCAGGGAATTAAGATAGCTTGCCATCCGGTTAGAGTGGAATAAAAAAAGGCCTCCATTCCTGGAAGCCTTTTTTAAATTCTGTGGGCGCGAAGGGATTCGAACCCCTGACCCCTTGGGTGTAAACCAAGTGCTCTGAACCAACTGAGCTACGCGCCCTTGCGTGATTGCGGATGCAAATATAGACTACATTTTCAATTACACAAAACAATTCCAGAAAAAAATAAGGTTATTTTTTCCTTCTTTAAACTCCAATAAAAAAGAGGCAACCTAAACGACTGAAAATCAAATTAAATTTCAATTTTTGGCTAAAACAAATTTAACATTGAAGCAATAATATTACCTCTATTGATTTCTTTGAACGCCCTTTAGACTGCCTCCTAAAACCTATTGGTTTTGTTTTTGTAACTCAGGAATACTGCGATACACATAATCGGCATGTTTCCCGGTGAAGTTTTTCCCCATTTCCTTCATAAATGTTTCTCTTTCTGCTTCATCTTTCCAGGTCTCTGCGACCAGCTTATCATTTTCATCAAAAAATTCTTCTATATCAGCAAGCTTCTCGAATACGAAGACTTCACTCATTTCGCGGCTATTGGCTCCCCAAAGATGACGATGGGTATAATATCCTTTCAATTTGGAATTCTTGCTTGTAACTTTTTCATGAAATTCTCTGAATTTGCCAGGAGACCCCTGTCCATTCATGGCAAGATCACTACTTCTTACATAATAAATCAAAGGCTTATCTGTTTTTTCCTTAATCGGGATGTAATAATTCATGGACTGATAGATCTCATCACTGTGTTGCGGACTGTAATAGGAGTTCTGCTTCTGAAGGAAAGCCTGTCTTTTCTTTTCGTCTGGCCAGGCTTCCTGGATAAGCTTCTGATTAACTTCATTAGCTTTTTCGATATCGCCCCAGTTCTCATAAACAGTTACGAATACAATTTCTGAATTATCAGGCGTAAAATAATGTGTGTACACCCCGGCATCCATAATGAGGTCATTCTTATTGATCACCTTATCGAAATACTCCTTTTCGGTAGCTAACCAGTCTGAATAATCTGTTTCCGGATCATCATTCCAGTGGGCCATTGTCATAGTGATGTACACGGGTTTAAATTGTTGAGTCTGTTGCTGATTGGACTCCTGACTGAAGGCATTAGCACTTAATACAAAAACCAGTACGAATGCAAGTAGTTTTGCAGTTGTTTTCATTTTTTAGTTGGATTTTTTAGTTAATAAAAATCATAGCTAAAAAGTCAACTCATAATGTAGCTTGGGAAATAGCAAGTAATAAAGCAAAGTACAATCAGGGGGAGATCGAAAGCGCCTCTTTTACAGAGGGTTATAAAGATAATCGTTTTTTTGAATTTAGGAAATTTTAACAGGTTTTTAATTTATAAAACCTCTGCAACCGTAAAATTACTACCGCCTACGAAGATAAGGTCTTCATCCAGGGCAACTTCTTCTGCTGCTAAAAAAGCGTCGTGAACAGAGGGATACACGCGCCCTTCAAGCCCAAATTTTGCAGCTTCCTGTTGTAAAACTTTTGCATCCAGACCTCTTGGCACATTGGGTTTAGCAAAATAAAAATTAGCTTCCTTAGAAAGGAGAGGCAGTACTTTAGTCAGGTCTTTATCGTTTACTACACCCAGAACCATATGCAAATGCTGAAAATCCTCCTTTGCCAGTTGTTTCATTACAAGCTTGAGTCCTTCAGCATTGTGAGCCGTATCGCAGATCACTTTAGGCTTTTCTCTAATCACATCCCATCTACCCTGCAAACCGGTATGTAACTTCACATTATTTAACCCGTTTATAATGGCTTCTTCAGAAACACTCCACCCCTGCTCTTTCAATAGCTTTAAGGAGGTGAGGACTGTCTTTAGATTCTTCTTCTGATATTCTCCCTTAAGATCGGTATGATACTTTGCAAATTTAAACTCCTGGGCGAAGTACAGATCAGCTTTCATTTTTTTTGAGGTTTCCTCAAAAACAGGAGTGGTCTCCTTTTGCTTCTCTCCAATTACCACAGGTATTCCTTCTTTGATGATACCTGCCTTTTCCCCGGCTATCTGCCTGAGGTTATCACCCAAATAGGCGGTATGGTCAAGCCCGATATTAGTGATCACCGAAAGTTCCGGTTTGATGATATTGGTAGAATCAAGACGGCCTCCCATTCCTACTTCAATGATGGCAATATCCACTTTTTCTTTTGCAAAGTAGTCAAAAGCCATTCCCACGGTCATTTCAAAAAAACTCAACCTGTTAAATCCAAGAAAGGTCTGATTTTCTTCAATAAAAGACACAACATTTTCCTGTGGAATAACCGCACCGTTTATTCGAATCCTTTCTCTAAAATCTTTAAGATGCGGAGAAGTATAAAGCCCTGTCTTATACCCGGCTGCCTGAAATACAGATGCCAGCATATGGCTCACCGAACCTTTTCCGTTGGTACCGGCAACATGTATGCTTTTAAATTTGTTTTCAGGATGCTCGAGATGCTCTGCGAGTTTATAAGTATTGGTAAGATCTTTTTTAAAGGCATCTTTCCCTATACGCTGAAACATGGGCAACTGTTGAAACATCCATTCAACAGTTTCTTTATAAGATTTCACTTATTCGGTAAGTTTGAAATTGTATATAATAGTTCCTACCTGTCTTGAAGGAGCCTTAGAATCGCTATTGAACCTGGTAGCCATTGCAGCCCTCCTTGCAGGATCGGTCAGGCAGGCGGCATTATTGGTTGTACCTTTTACACCGGGAGTGGCATTAATAACCCTTCCTTCTCTGTTCACTTCAATACGAACCACCACAATACCCGATTCATTACAATCCTGAACAAACTTTTCCTTATTCAGGGCTTTTCTACCTCCAAGCCGGTAATTACCGTCGCCATCGAGACCAGCTCCCTGGCCGTAGTACGAACTTGCTTTGGGGTCACCATCTGGGCTACCCTTATCTCCTGCTACATTATCATTCCCTTCACCTCCGGTGGCCGTTCCCGATTTTTCAGGCCCATTGAGTATACTGCTTAAAGCATCGTTGGTAGATTTATCCGGTTTTGGATCGGGTTTTTTTACAGGTTTTGGATCTTCTTTAGGAGGTTCAGGCTGTTTTGTTTCAACGGGAGTTGGCTCCTTTTTCTTTTTTTCAATAACCGGGGCTTCTTCTATTTCCTGAGTTACCACTTCTTTTTCGATCACCGGTTCAGATTTTACCGGCTGGGCAGTGCTCTGTTTAGGAGCAGATTTTACAGGCTCCCTGGGCTGCTCATTTCCTGAGCCTACTTCAGAAGTTCCAAAATTGATTGCAATTCCGCTCTCTGGTGGCGGATCAAGATAGGTAAGGCCGAAAAAGATCAAAAGAAGTATCAGTATCACATGTATTACAACCGTGATAGTAAAAGACTTCTTCTCATGTTTAGTTTCCAGCATCGCCATTATTACTCGGGTTTTACTGCCAGTACAATTTTGTATTTGTTCCTATTGGCAATATCCATCACATTTACCGCTTTTTCAATTGGCACTCCTTCTTCAGCCCTCAATATAATAGTCGGATTTTCCTCTCCTGCCAAACGGCTTTTCAGAGTACTTTCCAAAGCGCTATTACTTACTCTTTCACTATTAATATAAAACTGAAGATCCTTGGTAATACTTACCGAAAGGGTTTGCTTGGTAGTAGTCTTTCCCTTCGCTTTTGGAAGTATAAGATCCAAAGCCTCCGGAGTGATCACCGGTGAGGTTAACATAAAAAAGATGAGCAGCAGGAATACCACATCTGTCATCGAGCTCATGCTAAACTCCGGACTTATTTTATTTCTTCCTCTTAAATTCATATTAAGCGGGTTCGTTTAGAAGATCAAGGAAATCAACCGCGGTTGCTTCCATTTGATGAACCATTTTATCGGTTTTTACAACCAGGTGGTTATAACCTATATAAGCTATAATACCCACTATCAAACCAGCAACGGTAGTAGTCATCGCGGTATAAATACCTTCAGCCAGCGCTCCCATCTGAGCCTGACCACTACTTGTAGCCAGTTCATGGAATGCAAGCACCATACCAATTACGGTTCCAAGGAAACCAATCATAGGTGCTGCACCGGCAATAGTTGCGAGAATACTCACATTCTTTTCGAGTTTATATACCTCTAACCGGCCGGCATTTTCTATAGCCGTATTGATATCTTCTAAAGGGCTTCCTATCCTTGAAATTCCTTTTTCGGTAAGCCTGGCCACGGGGGAATCACTCTGGGCACATCTTATCTTGGCAGATTCGATATTGCCGTTAAGAACGCTATCCTTGATCTGAAGCATAAAGTTCTTATCTATCCTCCCGGCTGCCTTTATAGCGAAGAGTCTTTCAAAATAGATATAGACTGCGGCAAATAACAGAATAAAAAGGATGATTATGATAATCTGACCACCAAGACCACCGCTAAACATCAGTTCAAATAATGACAGGGTCTTCTCCTCTACGACCGGCTCTGCTGCCTGTGCAGCATCAGCCAGTTCGTCCTGCTGAATAAAGTTAAGCATATGTTTTAAATAGGTTTTTTAATGTAACGTGCTAATGTGATTTTAATTGTAAACCAAATTTAAATAATCAGCAGGACGCTTATGGCAATATTTCAAGAATGTTTACACAAACTTTTAAACAAGTTGTTTCAGAGCTACCTCAAAAGCAGTTTTACTTATGTTCGTTTTACTGCTATTATTGTCAAAAGTATTCTGGATTGCATTTTTAATCGTCATGGAAGTATCGTTGAAGATAGCTTCATCTGTCATTTGTACCCGTCTTTCCATAAAGTAAGCGAACACCCTTGCCATTCCACAGTTGGAGATAAAATCAGGAATAAGGCTTACACGTTCATCGGTATACTCCATAATCGGGCCGAAGAAAATCTCCTTATCTGCAAAAGGAACATTTGCACCACAGGAAACAACCTCAAGTTTACGATCTATAAGACTAGTGATCTGGTCTTTTGAAATAAGACGGGAAGCAGCACATGGTGCAAAGATCTCTGCATCCAGTTTCCACACCTTTTCATTAATATCATCAAAAGGAATAATATCCTTATGGCTAAGGGTATTCCCTTTTTTATGAAGGAACATCTCTTTAATCTCCTCAAAACTGAAACCTTCTTCGTTGATGAGTCCACCGGCGCGATCAATAATTCCAACAACCTTCACTCCCATCTGTGCCAGATAATATGCAGCTGAAGAACCAACATTTCCGAAGCCCTGAACAATTGCTCTTTTCCCTTCAATATCACCGCCATAGATACGATAATAATGATGAACAGCTTCAGCAACACCATAACCGGTGATCATATCGGCTACCGTGTATTTACGAGTGATATCAGGAGAGAAATTAGTGTTTTCCAAAACCTTTATCACTCCTTGTCTTAACTGACCAATCCGGTTGATCTTGTCGGCTTCGGTAGGTTTAAAATGTCCGTTAAAAACCCCTTCCTGAGGATGCCATACACCACAGTCTTCGGTGATAGGGATCACTTCATTTATTTCATCTACATTCAGATCTCCTCCCGTTCCATAATAACTTTTCAATAGTGGAGAAACGGCTTTATACCAGCGTTCCAGAACTCCTTTTTTACGAGGATCGGCCGGATCGAAATTGATACCAGATTTGGCACCACCAATCGGAGGGCCTGAAACGGTAAACTTCACCTCCATAGTTTTGGCAAGAGAGAGCACCTCATTCATATCCAGTCCCTGTCTCATTCGGGTACCCCCTCCGGCAGCTCCGCCACGAAGAGAATTTATCACAGCCCAGCCTTCAGCTTCTGTCTCAGAATCCTTCCAATTGAAAACAATTTCGGGTTCTTTATTCTCGTATAATTTGAGTAATTCTTTCATTTTTGGAATATTTTGCAGCAAATATAAAAAACTAAGCAGGCTATATTCCGAATTTGATAAAATTTTCAGGGTTCATAGATGCGGCCTGAAGAATGATCAATTCTTGCCCCGGTAACCGAATGAAGAACATTGATCTCACCTCTTAATTTAAGAACCCCCAAAAGGGCAAAGATCAATGCCTCCTTGAAATCTATCAATTGCTTTTCAGGAACTATAAAATCACACTTAGATCTTGACTTTATCTCCTCGATGAGGAATGTATTGAAAGTTCCTCCCCCAGTAAGCAAAACCTTTGAATCGGGGTCATCATCCAGGCAATTGGCTATCTGCTTCGCGACATGAACGGTATATGTTCTCACAATATTAGGAATCTCTTCGGTGTTATTTTCAATTAGGGGAATTACCTCGCAATTCACCCATTCAATCCCAAGAGATTTTGGCGGATCTTTTTTATAATATTTAAGGGAATCCAGTTTCTCCAGTAATTCTTCGTCAAGCTCCCCTGCCCTGGCCAGTTTTCCGTCTTCGTCATAATCTTTTTCCAGTTTACGCATAAAGTAATTTAAAACAGTGTTCACGGGACATATATCATAAGCTATCCTCTGTGATTCATTTTCCAGGGAAACATTGGCGAAACCACCCAGGTTGATGCAGTATTTATACTCATTAAAAAGCAATCTGTCGCCTATTGGCACTAATGGCGCACCCTCACCACCAAGCTCCACATCCTGTACGCGGAAATCACATACAACCGGGGCTTCGATAAGTTTCGCAAGTTTCGGGCGGTTCCCTATTTGAAATGTTACACCCTGATTGGGCCTGTGTTTTACCGTATGCCCGTGGCTGCATACAGCATCAATAAGATCAATATCATATTTCTTGATGAAACGTTTTATAACATCTGCAAGGTAAATGGTATACTCGTTATCAAGTTTATTGAGCTCGGCAGGATCAAGGTTAATGGCTCCTTCCAGCTTTTTCTGCCATTCACGGGTATAGGGAAAGGTTTCTGAAGCAATGATCTTAAAATCGGTCTTCTCTTCAAAACTGATCTCTGTAAGTACAAGATCAACTCCATCAAGAGAGGTGCCAGACATTACACCGATCAATCTATAGTTCGTTTTTTTCATATTCGTAAAAATAATCAATATCAATTGAAAAATAGGTATCAAAAAGCTATCTTTGGCGTCCAAAAATTAGTTTTTTACAAATTTCTTTTCAGATGGATTTTACACTTACCGAAGAACATATAATGATACGCGATGCGGCCCGGGACTTTGCGAAGACCGAATTATTACCGGGAGTAATCGAAAGAGATGAAAAACAGGAATTTCCGAAGGAGCTTATCAAGAAGATGGGAGATCTTGGTTTTCTTGGTATGATGGCATCGCCGGAATACGGTGGGGGCGGAATGGATACAGTATCCTACGTTCTGGCTATGGAGGAACTCTCTAAGGTTGACGCATCGGCTTCTGTTATGGTATCTGTAAACAATTCCCTGGTTTGCTGGGGGCTTGACACGTTTGGAACTGAAGAGCAAAAGGAAAAATATCTGGCTAAGCTTACTACCGGCGAGAAACTTGGAGCTTTTTGTTTATCTGAACCTGAAGCAGGAAGTGATGCCACTTCTCAGCGAACCACCGCGATAGACAAAGGAGATCACTACATACTTAACGGAACCAAAAACTGGATCACCAACGGTAATTCAGCAGATTTTTACCTGGTTATCGCTCAAACGGATAAAGAGAAAAAACATAAGGGAATCAATGCTTTTATAGTTGAAAAAGGCTGGGAAGGTTTTGAAGTTGGCCCTAAGGAACAAAAACTGGGAATAAGAGGAAGCGACACACATTCACTGAATTTCAATGATGTAAAGGTTCCTAAAGAGAACAGGATTGGAGAGGACGGATTTGGATTCAAATTCGCAATGAAAACACTTTCGGGAGGAAGAATCGGGATCGCTGCCCAGGCTTTAGGAATTGCTTCGGGCGCTTATGAGCTTGCTAAAACTTACTCAAAACAAAGAAAGGCTTTTGGAACAGAGATCTGCAACCACCAGGCGATCGCCTTTAAACTTGCCGATATGCATACACAAATTGAAGCAGCAAGACACCTGGTTATGAAGGCGGCATGGGATAAGGATCAGGGGCAGAATTATGACCTATCCGGAGCCATGGCCAAGCTTCACGCTTCTCAAACCGCGATGGATGTAACTGTAGAAGCGGTACAGGTTCACGGAGGAAACGGCTATGTTAAAGAGTATCACGTAGAAAGGCTAATGCGAGATGCCAAAATCACACAGATCTACGAAGGAACCTCTGAAATTCAGAAGATCGTTATTTCCAGGAGTATTCTTAAGGATTAATTTTTTTTACTCCTATTAAAAATAAAAAAGAGCAGCCAAACGGCTGCTCTTTCCTTTTTGGTTGGTTAGTAAATCAATTTCCCGAAACTATTTTCGAGGTAAATATCTCCCGGTCTGTGGTCATTCTAACAATGTAAATCTGACCAGACCTGGTCTTGAAGTCCACACTGAAACTAGAGATCGAATCTGAATTCACTGCCGTATCGGTATAGGTTGCCAGCAACCTTCCGTTAAGATCAAATATTTGAATGCTTACATCAGACGTATAATCGAACAGGTAGCCGATATTCAACTCACTGGTGAATGGATTCGGTGCTACTGTGAATAGGGGTTCTGAGGATTCAGTAAGACTTGAACTTGTCAAGGACGAAGTCTCCGCAGTTTTGGATAAAGCTCCATTAAAGTCTATACATGACTGCATCACACTGAACCTCCTGTTTAAAGTATAATTAACCGGAACAGCTTCACTCCTAACTTCTGTGATTAATTCAGTATTCTCACTAGTACAAATATCAACATGGCCAATTACGTAGAAGTCTCCATTCACATCGATATTCTCAATCGTATAATCAGTTACGTATCCTATGTTTCCATTCGGATTCTGAGGATATTGGCCTGGTGCAACGGTATACTCATAGTTATTGCCTTTCTTTTTATATGGTAAAGGTTCGCATCCTACATAGAGATGAACTGAACTCATTGCGTAACCAGGATCAGCAATAAACTGCACATCAATTGTTCCATCTTCATTATCAATTATATTAACTGCTCCTACTAAGGTACCTTTGGTTATATCACATTGTCCTGCACCTGCATAAAGATCTAATGTGTAGTCTCCTGCTTCTGAATAGTAATTTGTCCAACCCCATCTGGAATCATTAGGGATTAAATCAGGGTAATTATCAAAACAAATACCGGTTTCACTATCATAAGCGAATGCTGTTTCGCATTCTATACATTGAGGTTCTAATAACGTCACTTCCACACTACCAAATTCACAGCCATTATCACTATCTGCGGTAATAAAGTAAGCTCCAGCTTCCAGCCCAGTAAAACCTCCTGAAGGATATTTTACATCATCATAGCTTGCAAGAGCTACTCCTTGAGTATAAACAGTGTAATTCAAATCACCTAATGCTGCTGCATTACTAATCTCAATAGTACCCAGGAATGTTGCACAATCTGGCTGGGTTACGTCAGGAGTGAGGGTAACAACAGTATCCTGAGGTTTGTTTATATTAACTGTAAATTCATCGCTTAAACAACCATCTTCAGTATATTTCACCTCGAAAGTATAGGAACCAGGTTGAAGTAAAACAACCCCGGTGTAAAGTGTCCAACTGGTAAATACGGCTTCAGGATCATTTGCATCTTTATACCTGTAATAGAACTGAGTGATCTCAGGATCGGCATACGAAAAAGCCGCAGAACCATCTCCTCCAATACAATCAGCTAACTGAGTTTGGATTTGTGGTGCAACCGGCAAGGGATCGATTACAATAGTAACCTCTGCATTATCCGGTTCACAAGTAGAGTTTTGGTCATCAGGTTCAACTGTATAAACAAAAGTATAAGTTCCTGGCGCCACTTCAGAAAAATCTAAATTAGTACCATCGCCTATTGTTAAACCGCTCAAAATTGAGCTTGTTTCTTCCCAATCTCCTCCTGAGTCTGGACTTCCATTTAGAAGATCGATTAGGTTTATAGAGCTTTTCGACTCATCACCATAACAAAATTGATCGTTCCCATTTTCCCCTGCATCAGGATCATCATAGAAATTGATCACCACTGTATCGGAAGCTTCATCACAAGGACCATCAGGATCATCGGTGGTAAGGGTTAAAGTCACTGTACCACTGCTAAGATCATTCGAACCAGGCGTGTATACCGCATTA
>NZ_JAMSCK010000019.1 GCF_023805255.1 Gramella jeungdoensis | reverse complement strand
AACAAAGAACTAAGGTAAAATCCAAGTACTTTTAAGCTAATTTCGACATATAATTTTCCTGATAATAAGTTCCGGACTTAGCTATTGCAAATGCCTGTTTCAGGAGCTTATTACATACGGCTATTAGTGCCAGTTTCTTACTCTTTCCCTTCTCTACTATTCGCTCATAAATTTCCCTGCAGGCCTTATTGGTTTTACAGGCAGTGAAGCTACACATGAATAATAAATTGCGAAGTTTTCGGTTCCCTACTTTACTTATTCTGCTACGGCCTCTTACACTTGTTCCAGATTGCCTGATCGTTGGTGTGATCCCGGTATAACAGCAAAGTTGCCTGGCATTCTCAAAACTGGTAAATCCGTCTGTAAGTACAATTAACAGCATCGCCGTCTTCTTTCCCATTCCCGGAATGCTGGTTAATTGCTCCAGTTGCTCTTCCTGGGTTTTCCTGACTAAGGACTCCAGCTTGGTTTCGATCTGGGCCAGTTCCTTCTCTAGTTGCTTCAGCATTCTAACAAGAGATCTACTTACAGTCTTTGAGGGTGTTCCTAAAGCTTTCTCGCCATGGATCTTATTCTTTATAGCTGTTCGTTGCTTTAGGTAAAGATCCTGAAGACTGAGCAGCTGCAAGCATTCTGCCTGAACAGCATTTCTAGCAGTGTATAACGGAACTTCTGCTGCCTGTGCATATTCACAGATCGCCTTAGCATCGCTCTTATCCGTCTTGATCTTGGAGAGCTTCATTTGAATAAAACGCTTCACTGAAAGTGGATTCACAACCGATACCGTTATATCATTCTCGTATAGATATTGAGCCAGCCTGTAATGATAGTAGCCAGTAGCTTCCATAACAACTAAACTGTCTTTCTTAATGAACTTCAGTAAGCCTTTAAAGCCTTTTACATCATTGGAGAATTGATCATGCTTGCCATCCTGGTCAACTACATCAAAGAATGATTTACTGATGTCTACTCCGTAAAAATGTTTAATTTTATCCATAAGAGAATGATTGGAAAGAACAGCTACTTTGGTTTTCATCGACTTAAAAACGAGATCCAGGTCTCACAGAACTAAACGAAATTAAAGTAGAAAAGAGAGGGGATTATCATTGTTGACGGAATCTCTAGTTCCCACGGTTCATGTAATCTTATTCCTCTCTTTTGTTCTTTCTGGTTATACAATCAAAATTTAGAGAAATTAAACTTAAGACGGTTCATCGCCAATAAGCGGCA
>NZ_JAMSCK010000018.1 GCF_023805255.1 Gramella jeungdoensis | reverse complement strand
TGTCTCGTCCTGGAATACGGCTACAGGTTAAACTTGATTTTTACGCTGCATTTTGGTGTACCGCATTAGGTGTTTGATAGTCTAAAGATAAATGTAATCTTATTTCATTGTATAGTTTGATGGCATTTTTTGCCGCTCTTTTAGCATGAGCCAGATCTGTAAAGGTCTGATCGAGGTAGAATTCATCTTTGAGTATTCCGTTTACACGTTCTGCCAGTGCATTTTCATAGCAATGATTATCCTCGGTCATACTGATTTGTACTTTATTCTTGAGAAGGATCTGGGTGTATGTAGTACTGCAATATTGAAAACCCCTGTCTGAATGATGAATAAGCCCTTTGATATTCTTGACCTGGTATATTGCTTTATTTAGAGCCCTAACGCATCCTTTGAGCTCAAGACTGTTGCTAATGTCATAACCTACAATTTTTCTGGAGTGCATGTCTGTAATAAGGGCTAGATAACAAAAGCCTTTTACGGTTCTGATATAAGTAATATCGCTAACCCATACCTGGTTGGCTCTGCTAACCTTAAGTTCTTTGATGATATTTTTATACTTGTAGAACCGGTGCATGGAATTGGTGGTTTTAGTGGCGTATTTCTTTCTAAGTGTGAGCATGTTATGTTTTCTAAGGATGTTGAATAAAGTGTCTCTTCCTACTTTGAGATGTGCTGTTTCAAATTCGTTGTTCAGGGACCTCATGAGTTTCCTGACCCCTTCCCTTGGAAGGGATTTACGTCTTTGCTTGACGATTCTAACGACCTGTCGTTCTATTTCCAGACGTTGGTCCTCTCTTCGTTTGTACTTGTAATAGGCATCTCGTTTGAGATCGAAACACCTGCAAATAGTGGTCAAAGAAGCAAATCCCTTAGCTTTATCCTTAGCCTTGATTAGGGCTTGATATTTAGTTTTTTTTTGAGTTCCACCACCGATTTGTAGCCCAGTTTTTCTGCAGCTACTTCCAGGTATGATTCCTCAATCAAAGCATCCATATCTTTTTTAAGCAAGAGCTTTTTGAGCTGTTCGATCTCTTTCTGAAGTTGCTTAATCCTTGTTATTTCATCTTTAGTGTTCACAGTAACTCTGGTGTTCATAAGGTCTTTCCGATGGTATTTCTTGATCCATTCATTTATAGTTGAAGGAGCTATACCATAGAGTTTCCCCAGTTGATACTTGTTTAGTTTTCCTGTGGTAAGTTCGTCTAAAATTTTGAGTTTGAAAGATTCCGAATACCGTCTGATTACTTTGTCATTTTTGTACATAACTATTTAAAATTATGTAGCCTTTATTCAGGACGGGTCA
>NZ_JAMSCK010000017.1 GCF_023805255.1 Gramella jeungdoensis | reverse complement strand
GATGTGATCCAGTGTATAAGAATTAAGACTAGAAGAAGTCAACCTGAGCAATTTCTTAGTAGTTGTTAAGTATATTTAAGATTTAACGATGAAGAGTTTGATCCTGGCTCAGGATGAACGCTAGCGGCAGGCCTAACACATGCAAGTCGAACGGTAACAGGGAAAAGCTTGCTTTTCCGCTGACGAGTGGCGCACGGGTGCGTAACGCGTATACAATCTGCCTTTAAGCGGGGGATAGCCCATGGAAACGTGGATTAATACCCCATAGTATATAGAGATCACCTGGTTTTTATATTAAACATTTATGGCTTAAAGATGAGTATGCGTCCTATTAGCTAGATGGTGTGGTAACGGCACACCATGGCTACGATAGGTAGGGGTCCTGAGAGGGAGATCCCCCACACTGGTACTGAGACACGGACCAGACTCCTACGGGAGGCAGCAGTGAGGAATATTGGACAATGGAGGCAACTCTGATCCAGCCATGCCGCGTGCAGGAAGACTGCCCTATGGGTTGTAAACTGCTTTTATACAGGAAGAAACCTCCTCACGTGTGGGGAGCTGACGGTACTGTATGAATAAGGATCGGCTAACTCCGTGCCAGCAGCCGCGGTAATACGGAGGATCCAAGCGTTATCCGGAATCATTGGGTTTAAAGGGTCCGTAGGCGGATTTATAAGTCAGTGGTGAAAGTCTGTCGCTTAACGATAGAATTGCCATTGATACTGTAGATCTTGAATTATTATGAAGTGGTTGGAATGAGTAGTGTAGCGGTGAAATGCATAGATATTACTCAGAACACCTATTGCGAAGGCAGATCACTAATAATATATTGACGCTGATGGACGAAAGCGTAGGTAGCGAACAGGATTAGATACCCTGGTAGTCTACGCCGTAAACGATGGTCACTAGCTGTCCGGCCCAATTGAGGGCTGGGTGGTTAAGCGAAAGTGATAAGTGACCCACCTGGGGAGTACGTTCGCAAGAATGAAACTCAAAGGAATTGACGGGGGCCCGCACAAGCGGTGGAGCATGTGGTTTAATTCGATGATACGCGAGGAACCTTACCAGGGCTTAAATGCAGTTGGACAGGTCTGGAAACAGACCCTTCTTCGGACTAATTGCAAGGTGCTGCATGGTTGTCGTCAGCTCGTGCCGTGAGGTGTCAGGTTAAGTCCTATAACGAGCGCAACCCCTGTGGTTAGTTGCCAGCACGTAATGGTGGGAACTCTAGCCAGACTGCCGGTGCAAACCGCGAGGAAGGTGGGGATGACGTCAAATCATCACGGCCCTTACGTCCTGGGCCACACACGTGCTACAATGGTAGGGACAGAGGGCAGCTACCCCGCGAGGGGATGCGAATCTTCAAACCCTATCACAGTTCGGATCGCAGTCTGCAACTCGACTGCGTGAAGCTGGAATCGCTAGTAATCGCACATCAGCCATGGTGCGGTGAATACGTTCCCGGGCCTTGTACACACCGCCCGTCAAGCCATGGAAGCCGGGGGTACCTGAAGTCGGTCACCGCAAGGAGCCGCCTAGGGTAAGACTGGTAACTGGGGCTAAGTCGTAACAAGGTAGCCGTACCGGAAGGTGCGGCTGGAACACCTCCTTTCTAGAGCGATGCATTCACTAGAATGCTAGCGACAATTACGAAAGGGAAGTTCAGAGAGAGACCTTTTGGTCTTGATTCTTATCGTCAATTCGATTTTTGATAGCTTAAGTGCTATTGAAGGACAGTCTCATAGCTCAGCTGGTTAGAGCGCTACACTGATAATGTAGAGGTCGGCAGTTCGAGTCTGCCTGAGACTACGAGTACAATGGTCAATAAGCAATAATCAATAAACAATGAAAATTGATAATTGTTTACTGTTAATTGATAATTGTAAAAGAAGTTCATTTGAAATAACAAAGGAAATTTTAGAGGTTGAGTAGCCGTTAGAAGTACTGTTAACTGATAACTGTTAACTGATCACTGAAAATGGGGAATTAGCTCAGCTGGCTAGAGCGCCTGCCTTGCACGCAGGAGGTCATCGGTTCGACTCCGATATTCTCCAC
>NZ_JAMSCK010000016.1 GCF_023805255.1 Gramella jeungdoensis | reverse complement strand
GTTCATTGACATATTGAAGAAACAAAGAATACGAGAGACGCTATATAGATAGAAATATTTATAAGTAATAATACATTAATAATATTGATTGAGAGTAATCTTGATCAAC
Organism: Gramella jeungdoensis; assembly: GCF_023805255.1. Classification (GTDB taxonomy): domain Bacteria; phylum Bacteroidota; class Bacteroidia; order Flavobacteriales; family Flavobacteriaceae; genus Christiangramia; species Christiangramia jeungdoensis. The sequence continues at coordinate 2,186 of NZ_JAMSCK010000016.1, read as the reverse complement.
GAGCATTAGAAGCAAAACGCATACAAGCTAGATAAGGGCGTATGGGGGATGCCTAGGCTCTCAGAGGCGAAGAAGGACGTGATAAGCTGCGAAAAGTCGTGGGGATTGGCACATACAAATTGATCCGCGAATATCCGAATGGGGCAACCCAGCATGTTGAAGACATGTTACCATGCTTGCATGGGGCGAACCCGGGGAACTGAAACATCTAAGTACCCGGAGGAAGAGAAAACAATAGTGATTGCGCTAGTAGCGGCGAGCGAACGCGCAAGAGCCCAAACCAATGAGTTTACGGACTTATTGGGGTTGTAGGACTGCAATATAGGTTATACAATGAACTAGAATTAGCTGGAAAGCTAAGCCATAGACGGTGACAGCCCGGTATAGGCAAGTTGTTATAATCTTAGCAGGATCCTGAGTAGTGCGGGGCACGTGAAACCCTGTATGAATCTGGCGGGACCATCCGCCAAGGCTAAATACTCCTGAGAGACCGATAGTGAACCAGTACCGTGAGGGAAAGGTGAAAAGAACCCTGAACAAGGGAGTGAAATAGAACCTGAAACCATACGCTTACAAGCGGTCGGAGCCACCTTGTGTGGTGACGGCGTGCCTTTTGCATAATGAGCCTACGAGTTACCGTTTCCAGCAAGGTTAAGCACTTAAGGTGTGGAGCCGTAGCGAAAGCGAGTCTGAATAGGGCGCCATAGTTGGTAGTGGTAGACGCGAAACCGTGTGATCTATCCTTGGGCAGGTTGAAGCTGTGGTAACACATAGTGGAGGACCGAACCCGTTGACGTTGAAAAGTCTTGGGATGACCTGAGGATAGGGGTGAAAGGCCAATCAAACTCGGAAATAGCTCGTACTCCCCGAAATGCATTTAGGTGCAGCGATATAGTTAGTTTTATAGAGGTAGAGCTACTGATTGGATGCGGGGGCTTCACCGCCTACCAATTCCTGACAAACTCCGAATGCTATAAAATGATGCATATCAGTGAGGGCATGGGTGCTAAGGTCCATGTCCGAGAGGGAAAGAACCCAGACCATCAGCTAAGGTCCCCAAATGTATGTTAAGTTGAATAAACGCGGTTGGACTGCCCAGACAGCTAGGATGTTGGCTTGGAAGCAGCCATTCATTTAAAGAGTGCGTAACAGCTCACTAGTCGAGCGGTCCGGCATGGATAATAATCGGGCATAAACATACTACCGAAGCTATGGATTCTAACATTAGTTAGAGTGGTAGGGGAGCATTGTAACAGAGACGAAGGTGTACTGCGAGGTATGCTGGATTGGTTACAAAAGAAAATGTAGGCATAAGTAACGATAATGCAGGCGAGAAACCTGCACACCGAAAGACCAAGGTTTCCCCAGCTATGCTAATCAGCTGGGGGTTAGTCGGGACCTAAGGCGAACCCGAAGGGGGTAGTCGATGGACAAGCAGTTAATATTCTGCTACTTGCCCCATGTTAAAGCGGACGGAGGCGTAAAGTTGGTGCGTACTGACGGAATAGTACGTTGAAGGGAGTGGTAACACCCCGATAGTACACAAAAGCTACGGCCGGCGTGATAATCCAGCGGAGCGACTTCCAAGAAAAGCGAGTGGTGGCAACCCGTACCGTAAACCGACACAGGTAGTTGGGATGAGAATTCTAAGGTGCTCGAGAGATTCATGGCTAAGGAACTAGGCAAAATTGGCCCGTAACTTCGGGAGAAGGGTCGCCCTCTGTAATGGGGGGCCGCAGTGAAAAGATCCAGGCGACTGTTTATCAAAAACACAGGGCTCTGCTAAATCGAAAGATGACGTATAGGGCCTGACACCTGCCCGGTGCTGGAAGGTTAAGGGGAGAAGTTAGCTTCGGCGAAGCTTTGAACTGAAGCCCCAGTAAACGGCGGCCGTAACTATAACGGTCCTAAGGTAGCGAAATTCCTTGTCGGGTAAGTTCCGACCTGCACGAATGGTGCAACGATCTGGATACTGTCTCAGCCATGAGCTCGGTGAAATTGTAGTATCGGTGAAGATGCCGATTACCCGCTACGGGACGAAAAGACCCCGTGCACCTTTACTATAGCTTAGTATTGACTTTGAACAAGTGATGTGTAGGATAGGTGGGAGACTTCGAAGCAGCTTCGCCAGGAGTTGTGGAGTCGTTGTTGAAATACCACCCTTTACTTGTTTAGAGCCTAACTTC
>NZ_JAMSCK010000015.1 GCF_023805255.1 Gramella jeungdoensis | reverse complement strand
ATGCCATCAAACTATACAATGAAATAAGATTACATTTATCTTTAGACTATCAAACACCTAATGCGGTACACCAAAATGCAGCGTAAAAATCAAGTTTAACCTGTAGCCGTATTCCAGGACGAGACATTTTGAAGCAAATTTTTCATAAAGTAAGTATATTATAAAAAGATTTTCCACAAAAATTTTTGATGATTATGAAACTAGTTAAAATAATTTCCATTTTAATAATATTTATCTCCTGCTCAAAAGATGATGGAATTGATTTGAATGAAACTGGAGAAAATTCCTTTTCTGTAAAAATTAATGGAAAGAAATTTATACCTGAAGACGTTAAGCTATTTCTAAATATCGATTATGGAATAAAAGCCTATACAAATAATAATACATGGCATTTAACATTCAGCGATAGCGAACAAAAGGATATACATTTCTATATAAAAGATGTGACTGCTGGAGGAAAATATCAAATTGGAAAATTAAAGGGCGATTTAAATTTTTATACTCCTGAAGATGATGAAACAGCTGTTGGAATTGCAGATGGCTCAGGGACTGTACGAGGAGTTGCTTATGGTTCTGAATCCGGACAGCAACAATTTATTGAAATAATAGAGGTGAAAGGAGATTCGATATTAATAGGTCAATTTGATCAAATCATTTTACAAAATCCAAATAATCAAAATGATAAAGTGAGTCTAACAGAAGGAAAATTTAATATAAACCGATCAACTTTGAACAACTAAAGATTTTAATTAAAATAGAAACAAAAGCAAAACTGTTTGCAACAGCGATTAACGGAGCCAATATGCGGTATTCCAGGAAAAAGAATAAATTAGAACTCCAAACCACAAAACAACAAGCCGACTACTCCGCGTGCTAATTTCCGCACACTGGCGTTAATCGCGGCCGTTGCCAGTAATTTTTATAGAATGTTCGAATATAAAAACAAAATAAATGATTCGATGCTGTATCTCCTTAACGATATGGTAGAAGAACAATTAGAATCAACTAAGAAAGAATTAGATAATTGTTCAAAATCTGATATTGAAAAAATTAAAGTATTAAAATTAAAAATTTTGTGGTTTGAAGCCCAGCTAGAAAAATTTAAGGATGATATCGATAAGCAGCTAAAAGAAAAGTTTCAATTTTCTATTGAGGAATTATATTCGATGTACGGCCAGTACGAGGAAAAATATATCAATATAGAATTCCATAAGTTTTCAGACTCAGCTAAGAAATTTGGTAGAAAAATTAGTGGTTTCATAGAATATACTAAAGAAGAAAGAGAAAATTTGGAACAGGAACTTTCAAAAAAAGAAGTTTCAAGAACAAACGGAAAAGTAAAATTCAAATGTACCAGCTGTGATGATCTTTCCGAAGAAACTCGTAAAGAGCTAAGAGAAACTGGATTTTTAAGTGGTGACATCTATGAAGTTCTAGCTTCAAATTTTCCTGCCAAAAAATCATTCGGACAGACTGGTAGAAAAGAAATACCAAATACAATAGAGGTAGAATTTGATCCTTCTGGAATGGATCCCTATAAAGCACAATTATCGCTTTTCAATCAACGATTGAAAGATGGAGGAAAACTAATTGATTCTGAAATTGAAAAATTATGTGGTTTCTCACTTTATTATAAACCAGAAGCAAATAAGCTTGATATCATCAAAAATAATGCTTTTGATCAGGATGGGAATAAAATTGAAAATGTAAGATTTCAGGAATTAAGAGTAAAAATTTTTAATGAAGATTTTACTCAAGAAGAAGTTTTAGAATTTTCAGAATTGCTTACTCAAAGAAAGTCAAACAGAATCGAGTTAATTCAAGCAGAAATTAAAAGATCCACCAATAAAAAGTTAGAAAAATTTGAGCAGGAATACCCAGAAATTTATGGCGAACTTTTAAATTCCACACTTCATTTTGAGGATGAAGCTTTGGTATATTATGATTCTGTAAAACCTATATACTGGGATTATCGTAGTTATTTACATATCTATCTTCGACATTGTGAGGAATTAGAAATTGAAGGCCATTTTGAGCAAAAAACAAACTTTCAATATAGTCCAAAAGATATACGAAGAACTTTAAAAATTGCTATTGAAAGATTAATTGATCCCATAAACGAAAGATTAGCGGAAAACAAAGAGTTTCGAGTTTATGGAAATAAAGCATTATATTTTAATGGTAATCATTACTCACTTCATATTCTAAATGACGGTCGAGTAGCAGCTTTTCACCCCTTAGAAAATCCAGAGGAATAAAAACTACTGGCAACATCGGTTCATCGCAAATAACGGGTTTTGTGGAAAAAGTGTAAATTTAGAAACCAGGAAAAAAAAAGTTAATCCGACAAGTCCGCGTCCTTACTCCCGCAACTTGCGATAACCGTAACCGTTATATGGCATTTTTTAGATGATAATCCGATGAAAAAAGTAATTATTATTCTGACTTTAATATTTTCTATTTCTTCATTTGCTCAAGAAGATGGACAAGAAGAAATTGTCTTTTCAAGAATTGGAAATTTAACTGACGAACAAATTAATTCAAGCGGTCCAGCAAAATTATTATTTGCTAAAAAGTCAGAAATAAGAAACATAGCAAAACAAGATATAGAAAATGGGATTCCATTTTTGCTTCTACAAGGGGGAATTGCACCAGTAATGATAGCTACTGACCCACAGTTTGAGGATAAGTATAAATTATATTTTTACGAATATGGTTGTACAGGTCCTGATCAAAATTTAATAGAAGATTACAACAAAATAATTTTTGATTATCTAACAGATCAGTATGGTAAAAAATGGATAAAAGAAGTAAGAGATGATGTTGTAGGACTTGATGATTGGAAGAAAAATTTAAAAATTAAATGATTGATATTATTCTGGGCATATTAACCATCGTGGCAGGAATATTAATCCTTAAATATTATTTCGGACTAAAAAAGAATGAAAAGGGAGGATTAACAATTAAATTAATAGGTGCTGGAATAGGTGCTATTTTAATAGGTATTACTTTAATTTTGAGAGAAATATTTTAGTGAAAAAACGCCACATAACAAAGAACTAAGGTAAAATCCAAGTACTTTTAAGCTAATTTCGACATATAATTTTCCTGATAATAAGTTCCGGACTTAGCTATTGCAAATGCCTGTTTCAGGAGCTTATTACATACGGCTATTAG
>NZ_JAMSCK010000014.1 GCF_023805255.1 Gramella jeungdoensis | reverse complement strand
TCATTGTTGACGGAATCTCTAGTTCCCACGGTTCATGTAATCTTATTCCTCTCTTTTGTTCTTTCTGGTTATACAATCAAAATTTAGAGAAATTAAACTTAAGACGGTTCATCGCCAATAAGCGGCACCGTTAGATAGAAAATAATTAACTTGACCATCAAACCAATAATAATCCGACTCCCGAAGCGTCGGGACCGCGTCCCCTACTCCGCCAACTGGCGATAACCGAGACCGTTGTAAGCAATCTTCAAAATTAGAAGCGACTAAAAATGATGATCATGATGAAAAAAAGATATTATTTTATTTCCGTGATTCTCCTGTTGATAGTGCAAATAGGATGTAAAAACAAAAGCCAAACTGAGGACTTAAAGGAACCCCTAAACTCAGAGGAAAATATTAAAACCCTATCCTTCGATAATTACAAATTTAACTATATAGATATTGGTCAGGGAGAACCAGTAGTGTTTGTTCATGGCACTATTGGAGATTATCGAGTTTGGGAGGCTCAAATAGATACATTTTCAGAAAACCATCGTGTAATAGCTCTAAGCAGGCGATATGCCTATCCTAACAACCAATCTATAAACGATTCGAGTGATCATTCAATTTCAATACATGCTGAGGATCTCGGTGGTTTTTTAAGAAAATTAGATGTTGGTCCTGTACATCTTGTAGGTCACTCATACGGTGCTTTTACTTCATTAGTGACCACTCTTGAAAATCCTGAATTGGTAAAAAGTTTAAGTCTTGGTGAACCTCCCGTTCATTCCTTATTGGAAACTTTACCGGAGTCAGAGGAATTGAGAAATGAGTTTATTAATAATATTATTGTTCCTGCTTCAAAAGCCATTAAGGAAGAAAAGAACGAAGAAGCTGTAGCTCTTTTTATAAATGGTGTTATAGGTGATAGCTTGTATTATGAAAAAGCATCTCAAAAAGAAAAGGATTTAATGATGGATAATATACCTGAACTTAGAGCCATGGTTACGGAGACTGATCTTTTACCTTCTCTTGATTGCCAGGATTTCAAAAATTTGAATATTCCCGTACTTCTTATAAAAGGTGATAGATCACCAGAATTCTTAAGATTGATAGTGGATCAACTTCATGAATGTATAAAAAGTAGTACGTTGGCAGAGCTCCAAAATTCTTCCCATGGATTAGAATATGAGAATCCGGAAAGTTTCAATGAAATCGTTTTAGAATTTATAGAAAAACATTAAATATATTCGGCCTAGAAGACTGCTTACAACACCGCTTCATCGCAAATAACGGGTTTTATCGAAAATGTGTAATTTTAGAAACCAAGAAAAAAATGGTTAAGCCGACAAGTCCGCGTCCCAACTCCCGTGACTTGCGATAAGCGAAACCGTTGGCAACAAGCTAAACATACCCTCATATGGGTATTTTCCTATAAATAACACTTTCATATCTTTAACATTTATATAACAAATATTCTAACCATGAATTTTAAACATTTATTAATCGTTTTTGTCTTTTTTTCAAACTTAACAACTTTTTCACAAGAAGATATAATTACAAGCCTTAGTATTTCGGGGGTTCAACCTACCACTGGTCATCATATTAATCAAAAAATTATTGAATTTAATTATGATATTAATAATTATGAAGTTGAAAGCTTTTTCATTTCTTCAAGAATCACCGATCAATCTGCGGTAGGTTTTGCAGTAGATGGCACTTTATATAAACCCTCTGAAAAATATAAAACTTGGAACAATTTTCTTGGAGATTGTTCTACGACTAGTTACAAAATCTCAGGAACTTTGGTTGTAAATAATCAACATAATTTCCCTTTTGAAAGTGTCACTCATGCATCATCAGGTTTTAACGCATATGGACAGATCAAGTATAATAAAAAAATTAAGGTGGAAAGTATTTCATTTCAAGATGTAAGAATTACTGGAGTCGTTCATTCTTCTGTTAATCAACATGCGGCTACTTTTATGAGATGGCTAAATAGTCAAGATGATGTAACTCAAAACGATTCATCTGGTTCTAATGAAAATGATAAGAATTCCGATAATAGTACCTCAAGTTATTCGAATACTGGAAGTAATTCTAATTATCAAAGTCGTATTCAAAAGCAAAAAATGGAAGAAGCAAAAGGTCTCCAAGCTAAAGCAGATAATGCCATGGCTAATGGCGATTATCAAAGAGCTGCTGCGCAAAATTTTCAAGCGGCCATGCTTTCAGAAGGTACTTCTTTGCAAAAGTCAGCCGCGATGCAAAGCCTGGCATCTACTGGGATAGCCATTGCGAGTGAAATTTTTGGAAATAAATCTAATGAGAAATGGGAACCATCAGTACGGGACTCCATAGATTATGCAGCAAGAAGCGTCAAAAAATTAAGGCGGCAAATCACTGCTGATACTGAAACAAAAATTGAAGTTATCAATGATTTCGATTCGAAAAACTATCCGAAATATTTGATAGATGATTCGGACATTCGTACATATCTCAAGATGAAAGGAGCAGTTCTATTTCGGACTGAAAGTGATTTTTATGATAATTATATTATAGATAAAGGTTTCGTTGAAACCACATACTATATTTGTAATAATTCAAAAGCCATAAGTGACGACTATGAGAGATATTTAGTATTATTTTATTTAGGGACAGGTTCATATCACTATGCCACTGACATTGTCGACGTAGCAATAGAAGAATATGAAAATAAAGAGTACGATTATGCATCTAATTTAATTTTATACGCTCAAAGACTCATCACAAAAGCTACACAAGTTACAAAACACTTCCCATCAATTCCAGGAGAATCAATTCCTCTTGAAGGTTATGGAGATAAAGTATACTATAAAAATTTAACGAAAGAACATCCACATTCTGAGTCATTGTTGGGACATAGAGTAATGTATAAAATTCAGGCTTATAAGAATAGTGGTAAAAAGACTAACAAAATGAGAAGGCTCGTATCAGAAGCTATTGAGGATTATCTAAGTTTCAGCAGTGATAGAATCGCTAATAAACTGATAGTAAATATGTATGAATTATTAGCAGACCTAAATCCAACTGAAAATTTCATAGAACTTTCAGATGTAATAAATGAAATAAAATCTAGAAAGTATTCATTAACAAAGAACCAAATTGCCCTATATCAAAAGTTAATATTGGTAAACCGCGCACTTTTGGCATTTAATAGTGAAAACCTGATAGAACTAGATTCTGTAATAAATGAAATGAATAATTTTAAGAATCAGTATCCTAACTACAAACCCTTTTATTCCATGCCAATTGTGTTTCAAGATTATATAAATTTCGAAAAGGAATCTATTAAAAAGGAAAAGTTAATAGAGTTTTTTGAGGCTTTTGGTTATCCAGTCGAATATTTCAAATTAGATTAATTGTTTTTCTATAAAAATTAGATTTTTTAGGTCGCCAGTTGCCAACAACGGCTCATCGCCAATAACGGGTATCATCGAAAAAGTGTAATTTTAGAAACCAGGAAATAAAACAAATAAGCCGACAACTCCGCGTCACTACTCCCGCAACTTGCGATAAGCGTAACCGTTGTAGCCAATTTTGACCCGTCCTGAATAAAGGCTACATAATTTTAAATAGTTATGTACAAAAATGACAAAGTAATCAGACGGTATTCGGAATCTTTCAAACTCAAAATTTTAGACGAACTTACCACAGGAAAACTAAA
>NZ_JAMSCK010000013.1 GCF_023805255.1 Gramella jeungdoensis | reverse complement strand
GCCTCCATCGCCGCTTGTACTCCAGGTGGAACTAGTAGCTCCTCCTCCTATACTTCCTGCCAATTGAACCGTTTCATTTCCGGTTACTATACAGATATTCTGCTCATCACCTGCTTCAGCCGTTGGAGCAGCATAAATTATAACGGTGGCTTCAGCATCCTCAGCCTTACATTCTCCAAGGCCATCAATCGCATCTCCATAAACAATTAAAGTATAATTATATGTTCCGGCAGATTCATCCACTGTATAAGTGGGGTCTGTAGAAATAACTGTGTTAAGATCATTCGAATTAAACCATTCATATCTAAAATCAGTTTGGCCTGGCTTAATTAATCCCCCGGTAATATCCGGAACAAGTTCAACTGTTTCTCCCTCACAAATTGATTCATCTTCTAAATCTACTACCGGTGTGACATCAAATGAGTCCCCAACAAAGTCTTTAAGTGATGCATCGACAGAAGTGGAAGTTCTAGTGTTTACCATAAAGGATGAAAAGCAAAAATCAGATTGTAATGGTATTGTACCATCCAATGCCAGTCCACGTAAATCAATATATCCTTCAAAGAAAGTTAAGGGAGGCATATCTGTATCGCCGTTTACTCCCTTGGTATAGTATGTCCATGGAACTTCCTCAACTTCGGAATTCACTACTGCTGTAATTAACGTAGAAGTTGTATTTGCAGAAATAAGTGTCTGTAAATTTCCACTCGAATTAGGAACATCTCCACTACCGTCTCCTAACCACTGGTAAGCCGCTATATTGTCAACTTTTCCACCATTACTAAAAGCAGCTACGATAAACAGATCCCCAACAACATGTTCTCCGGTAAAGGAAGTTCCATTCACTCCAACTTTATCCTGAAAGAACCAGAAGCCTATATTGGCATCACCATTGGCTGCATACAAGTTACCGAAGAAATAAAGAACCCCATCGTAAAGGAAAGCTCCTGCCTGTTGGATATCTGTTTTGTCATTAGGACCATTATTTGAATTCATCCACTGACTTATAAACTGATCATCTTTTGATCCCTCTGTAAATACCTTATCCACTAAATTAGGTTCCGGATCGTCAGGATTATTAATATCGTCGAAAATAATACCTGAAGTTATGGCATCCCCTGGTATGTTACCATCCCAAACATCTTCCCAATCCCATACAGAATCATCGGTAAGAACGTTCTCATCAACAAAATCTATTAACACCCAAGGATTTTGCGCTAAAGAAATGCTTGATGACAACAAGATCGTTAAAACAACAACAGCTTTAAGCCTTAACGATTTCCAATCAAAAACTTCAATTTGTTTTGATCTTAATTGTGTAATCTCTTTCATAATTATAAATTTTAAAAGGTTAGCACCAGTAGCATAGCTAAGCTTGGGGAAGCAGATTGGGCAGCCATTTGTAAAAAGGGCGTAGTATTATTAAATCTATTATGATAAAAGTGTAGGGCGAATAACCTGTACCAGAATTGTGGCCAGGGAAATACCTAAAAAGGTAAACCATCGTCCGGGGGGGAGTAAAATCTTTGATTTGGGGGGTTAATATGTAGTAACCTTATATGCCGTTACTAATGAATAACAAATTGCCATTAAATCAAGAGCCATAAAAAGCACTCTTAATTCAAGATAAAGCAGTTTGGGGGGCTATAAAACAAAAATGAGAGGGTAGTAAGGTAATTTTTGTAATAGCGTTTAAAGATAAAATAATTTCTATGTAAGAATGAAACTATTACCCGTAATAATCTAAGCAACAAAGCCTTAACAACAAAAAACAGGGGTTATCCCCCATAAATTTCAAATATATTCTTCTGAAAAAACGTGAAATAAAAAAGCAGGCCCAAAAGGCCTGCTCTCTGTTCATTTTTTGATTAGATTATTCAGAGGAGATTATAGTTTTCGAGAAACTCTCCCTGTCTGTATTTACTTTGATAATATATGTCTGACCAGAACTTACTAATGAACCAACGTTAAATTCACTAATATCTCCTGAGGTTACACCTAAGAACTTAAAGTTCTGTAGTAGCTGACCACTAAAGTTGAAGAATTGTATGTTTACATCTGAAACATAATCAAAATGGTATTGAACACTTAGTTGATCAACGAATGGCACTGGCGAGACACTAAATCCAGCTGCAGCAACAAGACTGGCAGCAGCTTCAGCAGGACATTCATCTGAAGGTGCTGTTGTAGCAAAAGTTCCATCAAGCGGACATCCAGCCTGATTCAATCCGTCCAGGTACATACCAAAAGCACCGGCTTCATCATTAGTAAAGGCATCATTAACATCAGCAATTAAAGCCTCTACATTGGAATAGGCAAAACCGACTTCAGAACTACAGGTATTTAACAATGCAGCGACAGACTGTCTGGCCAGATTATAAATACCTCCACCCTCTAAATTAAGTGCTTCTAGAAGTGTAAGATCTGCCAGTTTGGAAGGTGCCGCCTCAAAAACATCACCGTATAAATCACAAGTGAGGTATTCATCACACCATCTGTCAGTATGATTTTTCCAGTAACCTAAAGTACAGCCTTCGTCAAAAACACATTCTGGTTCTAGCAGTGTAATTTCTGCACCGCCTGAAGAACAAAGATCTGCGCTTCGAGCAATCACTACATAGGTTCCCGGATCCAGATTCTCAAATCCGTTGGCTGGATAAGCTACAAATACCGGATCACTAATATCAGATTTTAATTTAACTGAATAAGTCTGTCCCTCAATATGATTAGTTACTATGATTGTTCCCTGAAAGGTATCACAATCAGGCTGAATGGCATCCAGAGTTGGAGTAATTGGGGTATCCAGCAATGTTGGAGTTGTAAATTCCTCATCAACTGTACATCCATTTGGATCTTTAGCTGTTAGAACATAGGTGGTTTCAGGAGCCAGGCCTGGATAACCTCCATCCGGATAACTCGAGAAAGTACCTTCTTCTCCTTTGATTACCAACCTGAACTCCCAGCCGGTTTTATCCTGCGGAGAGGTTACGATCATGGAAGCCGAATCTGCAAAACAATCCAGTTGAGGCTGCTCAATAGATATAGTTGGATTTTCATAGATAGTAATATCCACAGTATCGGTATCGCTACAACCATTGGCATCGGTTACTGTCAGTGTTAATGTATATGGAGTCTCTGAGGCAGGCGCTCCACTAAATACAGGATCCTCGGCTGAAGCATCATCAAGGAAGGTCGCAGGACTCCAGCTAAAATCATAGGGACCTGTACCTCCGCTGGCAGAACCATCCAGATTAATCGAATAGGTGTCGCCATCAAAACATGCGGAATCGTCAGCACCCGCATCAGCGGTCGGATTCTCATTGATGGTTATATCTACAGTATCGGTATGGCTACAACCATTGGCATCGGTTACTGTCAGTGTTAACGTATATGGAGTCTCTGAGGCAGGCGCTCCACTGAATACAGGATCCTCGGCTGAAGCATCATCAAGGAAGGTCGCAGGACTCCAGCTAAAATCATAGGGACCTGTACCTCCGCTGGCAGAACCATTCAGATTAATCGAATAGGTCTCGCCATCAAAACATGCGGAATCATCGGTACCGGCATCAGCAGTCGGATTCTCATAAATTATAGCTGCTTCTGATGCAAAATCCTTACATCCCAGTGCAGTTTCTATCAAAACAGTAATTACATCACCATCATTTAACCCGTCATCCTCATATATATTCACTCCAGATTTTGCCTGAAGAATAGTTTCACCAGGATCTATTTCTCCATCCTCATCGGTATCTATAAAGAAGGTATACTGTTCACCAGAGCCAGTTGGAGTAGCAGTAAATGTTGCTGTATTACCATCACAAACACCACTTGTAGTTAAATCTGCAACAGGATTTAAATTAAGCTCTAATTGAACCGGTCCGCCAGGGAAATCTTTTAATTCTGACTGGCCTGAAGACCCCGATGTTCTGGTTCGTACAAAAAGAGTACTAATACTAAAACACGGATCTGAATTAAAAAGTTTTGATAAGTTAGCTGCCCCTTCAGCCCATTGATTGACTGCATATTGATAGTTACCATTTGGCAAAGCAGATTGATTATATAAAGGATAGGGAACTTCAATGGCCTGAGAATTGTTGGAACTGTATAAAACCTTCTCTCCTGTGGGATCGGCAATCAATACTACATATGCATAACCATCTGAAGTCTGTTCCCATCTTCTTACTACTACATTGGCGGCTCCTCCACCTACTGTAAATTCAAGAGTAATAAGTATGTCTCCTACAGTTCTTCCGCCATCCAAGCCACCTGTGGTAAACCCACCACTTGTAGTCCCTGTACGGATCAGGGTTTCCTGAAGAAGTTCAAAATCTATATAACTACTACCATTAGTGACCTCACGATCAGCTGCAAACAGGATCCATAGATCATTAGGATCCCCAGGGGTCCCGTCGAGATCGGTAATTAAGGGGTTACCAAAAGAGAAATGCACCATCGCATTTTGAATCTCATTTTTATTGGGTGATGAACCTGCTCCCCAGGTATAAGTAGCAGGATGATCATTTATTTTGTTACTACTGGTGAAAATGGTTGGATCGTTGTTTGTTATATCATCCCTAAAGAAAAAGGTATGGTCATAGGGCCAGCCACCCGGGATCTGCCCATCTTCATCAATGCTATTAACATTAATGTCCTCCGGAAAGATTCCTCCTGGAGCATCATTATAAATAAACCAGTCTCCGTAAGCTGAAAAGTCTACCGGGGAAACGGGTTGTCCTGCATATGCATCTCCATCTACGGCAAAGCCTTCTGGTGGGGTCTGCACGGGAGCGACGCCCCTGATATTTACCTGGGCATTTATCGCTGCGCCACACATTAGTAATATAAAAAGCAGCGATGTAGATAAATATTTTTTTAACGAGCGTATAGCCTTTAAACAATCTCCTGAACAACTTCGGGAAATTTTCAATGTAAAGTTTTCCATAATAATATTTTTTAAAGATTAACACCAATAGCAAGCATTAACCTTCATGCAGACTGGGCGATCAATTTGTAAAGACAGAAAAATGAATCTATAATTATGAAAAAGGGGGTGAATAAAAATTCTACGGAAAATTTTACATACTTCAAACCGCAGATATCAAATCAAAGAAGAGAAGGTTCAATTAGTAAGATGGAGCAATTTTAAAAGGATATCTGAATTTTGAAGTTTAATTCAGCAAACCCAGATCGTCACACTGGAGGTGATAATCAGTGACGCAAACATGAGCATTACAAAAATACGAAATCCCCTTCTCATACAGGAGTAAAACCGTGTTTTTTAATGCTTTGAAGTGTTAATTTTCCAATCAATAAAGGGCCGCAAATGCAGCCCTTTATTTTTTAGTTATTTTGTTAATTATTTAGCAGAAATGATCTTCTTCGTAAAGACCTCACGGTCGGTGATCATTCTAACAATATATATCTGACTGGCCCTTGGTGCAAAGTCGATATCCAGAGTGGAGATCGTATTGGCATCTACGGCCTTTTCAGTATAAGATCGTACCAGCTGACCATTAAGATTAAATATCTGGATGGTCACATCTGATTTATAATCGAACTTGTAACCAATGTTCAGATTTTCCCTGAATGGCACAGGGTAAGCAGTGAACTGAGGTTCAATAGGCTCAATCAATTCCAGTGAACTATCTTCTACAGTTAAACTTCCTTTAGAAAGATCTTCGCTTGTTTTAGCTAATGCTAAAGTAGTCGAAGCAGCTTCTGCATTACAATCAATGGCATCTATATAACCAAAACTACCTAAGACATTACTATATGCTCCACCATTCACACTCTTTATCATTCCAAATTTATAGGTATCACCTTCAAGGTTTGCACCGCCGTCGAAACCTATAATTGTTTTGGTATCATATTTTACAGAAATCACGTAGGTTGTATTGGCTTTAGCTTTAAATTCTATACGAACATCTCCTGCAGGAACACCTCCATCTGGACCTAAAGTCACAGTAATGTTTTTCAAACTAATACAATTAGGTGCAGTTTCTACCCTAACATTTGCTTCATTTTGAGGAAGGAATGGAGCTAACAAACTATTATCAGTTCTTGATTGCACAACATCTATTACAACATTGTCATTATTTGCAAAACCATCAACCTGGCCAAAATAGAAGAATACACCAGGCGTTGTATTCGACACATAGTTGTTCGAATCAAAGGTTAGACATACTTCTTCCAGGATTGGGTCTCCCGTTAAATAAGTCTCACAATCGGTTTGCGTTGGGTAAAGATGATTACAATCGGGTTCTAACAGAGTGATTTCTGCAGCTCCTGAAGAACATAGGTCGGCACTACGTGCAACCACCACATAAGTTCCAGGATCAAGGTTCTCAAATCCGTTGGTCGGATAACTAACGAAATTAGGAGTAGTGCTAGGATCAGTTTTCAGTTTAACCCAATAGGTCTGTCCGGCAACGTGATTGGTCACCCTGATAGTTCCCTGGAAGGTATCACAATCAGGCTGATCGGCTTCCAAAGTAGGATCTATTGGCGTATCCAGGACTTTTCCGGTTGTAAACTCCTCGTCCACGGTACATCCATTTGGATCTTTGGCAGTTAGGACATAGGTGGTTAGAGAAGCTAATCCTGGATAACCTCCGTCAGGATAACTGGAGAATGTACCGGATTGCCCTTTAATGACCAATCTGAACTCCCAACCGGTTTTATCAACTGGAGAAGTTACGATCATTGAAGGAGCATCTGAAAAACAATCAAGTAATGGTTGCTGGATACTTATAGTTGGATTGTCATAAACCTCTGCCGCGGTTACCGCTGTATCACTACAGTTTGCATCCGTATTATTATAGGTGACTACAACCCCTATTTTAGTGCCATCTGAATGAGCTCCGGTATAAGTATCTGAAGCA
>NZ_JAMSCK010000012.1 GCF_023805255.1 Gramella jeungdoensis | reverse complement strand
TATGAATTCAGATTTAAAAACACCAGGTATAAATCACCCCGTTTCTTCTAATCTAAAGCCTGTTTATTATGAAAAATAGTTACTTTTTATTCCTGATACTTCTCACCTGCTCCATCAGCATGCAGGCCCAGAGTGGAAAACAAAAAAAGGCGGATAGGCTTTATCACGATTTTGCCTATCTGGAAGCCACCGAAGTTTATAAAGAGCTTATTGAAAAGGATTATAATGTCACCTACAACAGTAAAAAGCTGGGAGATGCCTATATGATGCTTCGGAGTCCGGAGAACGCCGTACACTATTATGGGGATGTTATTGAAGATTCCACCATCTCTCCGGAGTATTATTACAAATATGCCCAGGCATTGCGTGGGGTGAAGCGTTATGATGAATCCAGGACATGGTTGAAAAAATACCTCGAGAGCGGTAACCGCTCTGAGGAAGTAGAAACCATGATCGAAAAGAGTGAATTCAAAAGCAAGGCTACTTACAAGCTGCAAGCTTCAGATTTTAATTCAGAGGTAAGTGATTTCGGGGTCTTTGTAAAAGATGACAAAGTATATTTCGTGTCTGCAAGAGCGATGGGGGTTGATGTCAAAGAGAAGACCTACAGCTGGAACGGGGAACCTTTCCTTGATATCTATGTAATGGATAAGAACTCTGGGGATGTCACCCCGGTTGCCGGTGAAATCAATACCAAATTGCATGACGGGCCTGCAGTGATCAGCCCCGATGGTAATACCATGTATTTTACCCGGAACAATTACATCAACAATAAAGAAGGTAAAAGGGATAAGGAAAAGACCAACCATCTTAAATTATATTCGGCTACCAAAGCTGGTAACCAATGGCAAAATGTGCAGGAATTGCCATTTAACAGCAATGAATATTCTGTAGGCCATCCTACCCTATCGCCTGATGGAAAAACGCTTTACTTTACCTCAGATATGCCTAATGGCATGGGAGGAACCGATATCTACAAGGTAAGTATTTCAGAAGATGGAAGTTTTGGAAGTCCCGAGAATCTTGGAGAACCGGTGAATACAGAGTTTGATGAAAGTTTCCCTTTTATGGATACCGATGGTACACTGTACTTCTCCTCTAACGGCCATGCAGGACTGGGGTTATTCGATATCTTCAGACTAACTGAAAATGGAGAGGTAGAAAATGTAGGAGAACCGGTGAACAGCAGTATGGATGATTTTGCTTATTTCCAGGTAGCTGATTCCAGAGAAGGTTTTATCTCCACCAACAGGGGTGGCGCAAGTGATGATATTTATGTTTTCAACAAACTAAATCCGCTTATCCTTAAAGGTCAGGTAACCGATGCTGTAAATGGTAATCCAATCCCACAGGCTACCGTGAGGATCATGGATGAGAACAACCAGCAGATCGCTTTCCTTGAAACCGATTCAGATGGAAATTACAAGACCGAGGTAGACAGGGATAAAACCTTACCGGTTGAAGCCAAGGAAATAGAGTATGAAACTTTTGAAGGAGAGGTTAATACCAGTAATACCGATGATAAAGATGAATTAGTCTACGACATTCAGCTGGATCCGGTAAAAGATGTGGAGTACCTGGCTGAAATAGATAACATTTATTTTGATTTTGACAAATCGAACATTCGTCCCGATGCAGCCAAAGAACTTGATAAGCTTGTGGACCTTATGAAGAATGAGTATCCGGACCTGGTAATCGAGATAGGCTCTCATACAGACCGAAGGGGAACAAACGCTTATAATGAAAAACTGGCCGAGAGAAGGGCAAAATCAACTTATGATTATCTGATCTCTAAGGGAATTGCTCCTGAAAGAATCGTTGAATATAAAGGTTATGGAGAAACCAAACCAGCGATAGACTGTGATCGCTGTACCGAGAAAGAACACCAACTCAATAGAAGATCTATGTTCAAAGTAGTAAAAATGAAATAAAGATCTAACTAACCTGAAGGAGGAGGCAGGTTTATTTGTTTTTATCCCCCTGTTTGATTTTCAGTGTAGACTGATGGTAAGAACAATAAGCCAGCCTCCTTTAAAAAAGACAATCGACCCCAACAAATCGATTGAAAAAGAAAAAGGTTCAGCCTCTAGCCTGGACCTTTTTCGATTTTCTATACCTATCTCCTTAAAATATGTCCTAATGGTTTTTTATTAGCGAGATAAAAAGATTATCCGATCCATATTTTCAGATTTAACTTACAGGCCTCAGAATTGAACATTTTATAAATGATATCTGCCCTATACCTAATAAGTTGGTTATCTATCGAGAAAGATCCCCAAATTATAGGGGTTTTCCCCTATTCCTAATCTGAAATTCTTACAAATAGGTAGAAATTTGTAGGGCGAAACGTTAGGTAGAAGCTCTCAAAATGAAAATTATTGTGCATTTCACCGATAGAATTCCGTGTTTTAGCTAAAAATCAAATAATTGCCCTTTTAAAACTATTATTTGAAATAATTTTACTCCCGATAACATCACTTTAGAGTCACCCCCCACGACTTCTCTAAAATACCCCCAAGGTAATTAAGTGTTATTACACCCCACATTATTTAATGAACTATAATGTTTCTGTCATTCGAAACTGCATTTAATTAATTGTATTGCAGCATTAGACAGAATATTCAACAACAATGTTTAATAATAAACATTAGGCTTATGGAATGGAAAATTACCAGGAAAGAGAAGACATTTAAAAAACGTGAGATAATAAAACTGGTTCAGACAACCTGCTTATTATTGGCATTTTTCACAGGTCCCTTTCACTTAATAGCTCAATCAGGAAATACCATTACAGGTAACGAATGTATTGTTTTTGACAGCTGTCCCGAAGATCAGAACCTTTGTGCAGATACTGTGATCCAGGATGAATTTGGAAATGATATTCTGGGTACTTATGTAGACTGGACTACTCCTATTGTTTCCCAAAGTTGCATGACCGAAGGACAAACAGGAAATTTCCAGATGCTTTTTGAGCTTAATGAACAGCTTTTAACCGAAGAATGCTGGGATTTCAATTACATCTCCAGAGTGGGTACAGACGGAGGATACCTTAAACTCTTTTCGGGAAGTGACGATAACAGATCTAACAACTCAGAGGTAATCACTCCTTTTTTAATTTTAAAGGATAATGCGGAGACCTCCTTCGATGTTGCCTATGCCAAACCGCCAAAAGGTGATGATTATGAATATTACATTCAATTGTTCATCGTTGATGAAAACGGAAATGAATTTGAAAGCGGTGCTAGACAACAAATCGTTCAGAATCAAAAAACCTATACTTTTTATACTAACAATCCTAATGACCAGGAAGGAGTCTTCAGGTTAAAATATGTCTTTTCTTACGTAGGAGATAAACCATCAAATGCCAATACAGGTGATACGTTAATCTCTGTAGATGGAATTCTTAATGATGATGGTTGTTCTGCGGGAATAGATTTTGTTGTATCGGGGCCAGAGAAAGGATTCTACCCGGTTGGAACTCATGATCTGAAATATGTAGCTACTTACACTTCTCCAACTGGCGAAGTATCATCAAAGACCTGTAGTTTTACAATTACTGTAGGGAATCTTGTTGCTCAGATTTCGGGAAATGAGGAATTAAACTGTTCAAATACAGAAATACAGTTATCAGCCAGTGAAACCGGATTGATGGGCAGTGCGTCCTACTTATGGAATACAGGAGAAACTACTTCTACTATTGAGGTAAGCACGCCTGGGGATTATACAGTAACCGTAACCGATAGCTTCAATGGCTGTAGTGATGACCACACAGTTTCTGTTACTCAAAACCTTGATACTCCTACTGCAAGTATCTCAGGAAATCAGGAACTAAATTGTGAGACTACCAGTATCACCTTAGATGCGACCACTTCAGGAAATGTATCCTACCTGTGGAATACAGGAGCCACTACTGCCACTATCGATGTAACTACACCGGGAGATTATTCTGTGGTTATCACCGACAATGATAGTAAGTGTACTGCCGAAGACATGGTAAACGTTACTCAAAATATTGACACTCCTACTGCTTCTATCTCAGGAAATCAGGAACTAAATTGTGAGATTACCAGTATCACCTTAGATGCTACCACTTCAGGAAATGTATCTTACCTGTGGAATACAGGAGCAACTACTGCCACTATCGATGTAACTACACCGGGAGATTATTCTGTGGTTATCACCAACAATGATAGTATGTGTACAGCTGAGGATGGAGTTATCGTAACTCAGAACCTTGACACTCCTACTACTTCTATCTCAGGAAATCAGGAACTAAATTGTGAGATTACCAGTATCACCTTGGATGCGACTACTACAGGAAATGTATCTTACCTGTGGAATACAGGAGCAACTACTGCCACTATCGATGTAACTACACCGGGAGATTATTCTGTGGTTATCACCAACAATGATAGTATGTGTACAGCTGAGGATGGAGTTATCGTAACTCAGAACCTTGACACTCCTACTGCTTCTATCTCAGGAAATCAGGAACTAAATTGTGAGACTACCAGCATTACTTTGGATGCTACCACTACAGAAAATGTATCCTACCTGTGGAATACAGGAGCAACTACTGCTAGTATCGATGTCACTTCACCGGGAGATTACTCAGTGGTTATCACCAACAACGATAGTAAGTGTACTGCCGAAGACCTGGTAAGTGTAACTCAAAATATTGATACTCCTACTGCCAGCATCTCAGGAAATCAGGAACTTAACTGTGAGATTACCAGTATCACCTTAGATGCTACCACTTCAGGAAATGTTTCTTACCTGTGGAATACAGGAGCAACTACTGCCACTATCGATGTAGACACACCGGGAGATTATTCTGTGGTTATCACCAACAACGATAGTAAGTGTACTGCCGAAGACCTGGTAAGTGTAACTCAAAATATTGATGCTCCTACTGCTTCTATTTCAGGAAATGAAGAATTGAACTGTGAGACTACCAGTATTACTTTGGATGCTACCACTTCAGGAAATGTATCTTACCTGTGGAATACAGGAGCAACTACTGCTAGTATCGATGTGACATCACCGGGAGATTACGCTGTGGTAATCACCAACAACGATAGCAAGTGTACAGCCGAAGACCTGGTAAGTGTAACTCAAAATATTGATACTCCTACTGCGAGTATCTCAGGAAACGAAGAACTAAATTGTGAAACTACCAGTATCACTTTGGATGCGACTACTACAGGAAATGTTTCTTACCTGTGGAATACTGGAGCAGCTACTGCCACTATCGATGTAGACACACCGGGAGATTATTCTGTGGTTATCACCAACAACGATAGCAAGTGTACAGCCGAAGACCTGGTAAGTGTAACTCAAAATATTGATACTCCTACTGCGAGTATCTCAGGAAATCAGGAACTTAACTGTGAAACTACCAGTATCACTTTGGATGCGACCACTACAGGAAATGTTTCTTACCTGTGGAGCAATGGCGCTACCACTCCTAGCATCGAGGTAAGTGAGGCCGGTGAGTATTCAGTAACTGTAACTAATAATGATAGCAATTGTGCCGATACCGCGATGGTAACTGTTGCCCAGGACAATACTTCGGTAACGGCTGCGATCTCAGGAAACGACACACTCAACTGTGAGACTACCAGTATCACCCTGGATGCGACTACTACAGGAAATGTTTCTTATCTGTGGAATACTGGAGCAATTACTCCTAGCATCGAGGTAAGTGAGGCCGGTGAGTATTCAGTAACTGTAACTAATAATGATAGCAATTGTGCCGATACCGCGATGGTAACTGTTGCCAAGGACAATACTTCGGTAACGGCTGCGATCTCAGGAAACGACACACTCAACTGTGAAACTACCAGTATCACTTTGGATGCGACTACTACAGGAAATGTTTCTTATCTGTGGAATACTGGAGCAATTACTCCAAGCATTGAGGTAAGTGAGGCCGGTGAGTATTCGGTAACTGTAACTAATAATGATAGCAAGTGTACTGATACCGCGATGGTAACTGTGGCCCAGGACAATACTTCGGTAACGGCTGCGATCTCTGGAAACGACACACTCAACTGTGAGACTACAAGCATCACCTTAGATGCTACCACTTCAGGAAATGTATCTTACCTGTGGAATACTGGAGCAATTACTCCTAGCATCGAGGTTAGTGAGGCCGGTGAGTATTCAGTGACTGTAACTAATAATGATAGCAATTGTGTCGATACCGCGATGGTAACTGTTGCCCAGGACAATACTCCGGTAACGGCTGCGATCTCAGGAAACGAGGCACTCAACTGTGAGACTACCAGTATCACCCTGGATGCGACTACTACAGGAAATGTATCTTACCTGTGGAATACTGGAGCAACCACTCCTAGCATCGAGGTAAGTGAGGCCGGTGAGTATTCAGTAACTGTAACTAATAATGATAGCAATTGTGCCGATACCGCGATGGTAACTGTTGCCCAGGACAATACTTCGGTAACGGCTGCGATCTCAGGAAACGACACACTCAACTGTGAGACTACCAGTATCACCCTGGATGCGACTACTACAGGAAATGTATCTTACCTGTGGAGCAACGGAGCTACCACTCCTAGCATCGAGGTAAGTGAGGCCGGTGAGTATTCAGTAACTGTAACTAATAATGATAGCAATTGTGCGGATACCGCGATGGTAACTGTTACCCAGGATAATACTCAGGTAACCGCGGAGATCTCAGGAAATGAAGAATTGAACTGTGAGACTACCAGCGTCACTTTAGATGCCACCACTACAGGAAACGTTTCTTATATGTGGAATACAGGAGCAACTACTCCAAGTATTGAGGTAAGTGAGGCCGGTGAGTATTCAGTGACCATCACTAATAATGACAGCAAATGTGCCGATACTGCGATGGTAACTGTTACCCAGGATAATACTCCTGTAACCGCGGCGATCTCAGGAAACGAAGTACTTAACTGTGAGACTACCAGTATCACTTTGGATGCTACCACTTCAGGAAATGTATCTTACCTGTGGAGCAACGGAGCTACTACTCCTAGCATTGAGGTTAGTGAGGCCGGTGAGTATTCAGTGACTGTAACTAATAATGACAGCAAATGTGCAGATACCGCGATGGTAACTGTTGCCCAGGATAATACTCCGGTAACGGCTGCGATCTCAGGAAACGACACACTCAACTGTGAGACTACCAGTATCACTCTGAATGCGACCACTACAGGAAATGTTTCTTACCTGTGGAGCAACGGAGCTACCACTCCTAGCATCGAGGTTAGTGAGGCTGGTGAGTATTCAGTGACTGTAACTAATAATGACAGCAAATGTGCGGATACCGCAATGGTAACTGTGGCCCAGGACAATACTCCGGTAACGGCTGCGATCTCTGGAAACGACACACTCAACTGTGAGACTACCAGTATCACCCTGGATGCGACCACTTCAGGAAATGTATCTTACCTGTGGAATACTGGAGCAACCACTCCTAGCATCGAGGTTAGTGAGGCCGGTGAGTATTCAGTGACTGTAACTAATAATGACAGCAAATGTGCGGATACCGCGATGATAACTATAGCACAGGATAATACTCCGGTAACGGCTGCGATCTCAGGAAACGAAGTACTTAACTGTGAGACTACCAGTATCACTTTGGATGCTACCACTTCAGGAAATGTATCTTACCTGTGGAGCAACGGAGCTACCACTCCTAGCATCGAGGTTAGTGAGGCTGGTGAGTATTCAGTGACTGTAACTAATAATGATAGCAATTGTGCCGATACCGCCATGGTAACTGTTGCCCAGGATAATACTCCGGTAACGGCTGCGATCTCAGGAAACGAAGTACTTAACTGTGAGACTACCAGTATCACTTTGGATGCTACCACTTCAGGAAATGTATCTTACCTGTGGAATACTGGAGCAACCACTCCTAGCATCGAGGTTAGTGAGGCTGGTGAGTATTCAGTGACTGTAACTAATAATGATAGCAAATGTGCCGATACCGCGATGGTAACTGTTGCCCAGGATAATACTCCGGTAACGGCTGCGATCTCTGGAAACGACACACTCAACTGTGAGACTACCAGTATCACTTTGGATGCTACCACTTCAGGAAATGTATCTTACCTGTGGAGCAACGGAGCTACCACTCCTAGCATCGAGGTTAGTGAGGCTGGTGAGTATTCAGTGACTGTAACTAATAATGATAGCAATTGTGCCGATACCGCCATGGTAACTGTTGCCCAGGATAATACTCCGGTAACGGCTGCGATCTCTGGAAACGACACACTCAACTGTGAGACTACCAGTATCACCCTGGATGCGACCACTTCAGGAAATGTATCTTACCTGTGGAGCAATGGAGCTACCACTCCTAGCATCGAGGTAAGTGAGGCTGGTGAGTATTCAGTGACTGTAACTAATAATGATAGTAAATGTACTGCTAATGATAATGTCACTGTAACACGAAGTGCTGATTCAGTAGTAGCCAGTATTTCAGGAATTGAAGAACTTACCTGTGAGATTACAAGTATCACACTGGATGCTACCACTACCGGGAATGTATCTTACCTGTGGAACACAGGAGAAACTACCGCAAGCATTGAGGTAAATGATGCCGGTGAGTATTCTGTAACTATAACCAATAATGATAGTAATTGTACTGCAAATGATAATGTTACCATCACACGAAGTGCTGATTCAGTAGCGGCGAATATTACAGGGAGTGAAATATTGAGTTGTGATACATCAAGCATTACTTTGAATGCTACCACAACAGGGAATGTATCTTACCTGTGGAATACAGGAGAAAGCACTTCTTCAATAGAAGTTTCTGAACCAGGTGAATACTCTGTTATTGTTACCAATAATGATAGTGGATGTACCAATACTGATTCCTTAACTGTTACCAGGGAAGTAGCTCCTGAAATCCAGGTTGCCGAAGATCCACAACTTTGTGATGACGGAGATGTATATGATCTGTTCGAAATGTTGGTTGGAGAGGTAGATCAATCGGGAACATGGATCGATACCGATAATACCGGAGCGCTGGATAACGGCTTTATAGATCCTACGATGATGGCGGTTGGCACGTATACATTTACTTATCAATTAGATGGTAATTGCGCTTCAAGTACTGATGTAACGGTTTCTATTATAGACTGTATTGTACTTGACTGTTCTGTAGGAGATATTAAAAATGGTATCTCTAAAGTGGTGACTCCTAACGGAGATGGAAGAAATGACTTCCTTGAAGTTGAAACAGCATGTGATTTCACCTACGACCTGATGATCTTCAACAGGTGGGGTAATAAAATATTCGAAGCTCAGAATTACCAGAACAACTGGGATGGTTATTCACAAAGCTCCTTTACAAGCTCTAATCAATTACCTGCTGGAACCTACT
>NZ_JAMSCK010000011.1 GCF_023805255.1 Gramella jeungdoensis | reverse complement strand
GTTGATTCCTCGAAACAAGAAGAGATTGCTTCACTTCGTTCGTAATGACAGGTGCAACGAGGGATTGCTTCGTTTCACTCGTAATGACCATGAGATCGCTTCACTGGGTTCGCGATGACTTGTGAAACGTCACTGCGAGGGAGCACGCGACCAAAGCCGTCTCAGGTTGATTCCTCGAAACAAGAAGAGATTGCTTCACTTCGTTCGCAATGATTCATTCCACTTTGCTCGCAATTTCTATTATCTTTTGGCGAGTTTTCCTAAAAACCTGATGAGTTTATTCTTAAGACCGGTATAAGGTGGATGAAGAAGATCTGATGCAGCCAGGCGTTTTTGATGCATTACCGGCCTTTTCTTGGAAAAGGTCTTAAAACCATCGAATCCATGATAATGTCCCACTCCGCTGGAGCCCACACCCCCAAACGGAAGGTTATGCTGCGCCAGGTGGTATACCGTATCATTGATAGTCACTCCACCCGAAAGTGTATGCCTGAGTAACCAGTTTATCCTTTTTTTACTCTTATCGAAATAGTATAGCGCCAGGGGTTTGGGTTTCTCATTCACATATTCAACTGCTTCTTCGAAGTTTTCCAGATTAACAACAGGTAAAATAGGACCAAATATCTCTTGCTGCATGATCTCCATCTTATCGTTCACATTAAAGACCAGCTTTGGAGTAAATATCTTTCCCTCAATTGAAGCTGTTCCTGAAGATATTTCGACTACAGAAGCTCCTTTACTCTGTGCGTCCTCAAGCAGTCTGCTTAGCCTTTGATAATGCTTATCGCTTATGATATGGCTATAATGCTCGTTATTAGCAATATCTGGATAGAATTTATTTACCACCTTTTTTACCGCGTCCTGAAATTCATTGTTCAGCTCTTTTGGTAAAATAACGTAATCTGGGGCCACACAGGTTTGTCCGGAGTTAAATAGCTTGCCCGCCATTATCCTCTTAGCGGCCCTTGCTAGTGGATAAGAAGAATGAATTATCGCAGGAGATTTACCTCCAAGTTCGAGGGTTACCGGAGTAAGGTTGGGAGCTGCAGCGGCCATGATCATTTTTCCCACTTGAGTAGAACCCGTAAAGAAAAGATGGTCAAATGGCATTGATGAAAAATCCTTAGCCAGTTCAGTATCTCCTGTCACGCAATGAATATATTCCTCAGGAAAATTTGAATTAATTATCTTCCTGAGCACTTCGGCGGATGCGGGAGCTATCTCAGAAGGTTTAATGATCGCATGATTACCGGCCGCGACAGCATCTACCAAAGGGCTTAATGTGAGCAAGACCTGGTAATTCCAGGCGCCCATAATACCTACACTACCTAGTGGCTGGTACTGATAGTAGGCTGAAGCCGGCAACAAAAACCAGGAACCTGAAACTTTTCTCCTTTTAGTCCAGCTCCGCAAGTTCTTCATCGCATGTCTTATTTCATCATGCAGGGGAAATATTTCCAAAACCAGGGTTTCCTGGTGGGATCTAAAACCAAAATCACTGGAAACCGCCTCAATAAGCCTCTCCTTATTTTCATCAACAATAACTGAAAGCTTTTTCAGGCTTTGCATCCGCTTCTTATAATCGGGTGGAGAGCTTCTGAAAGCAGCTTTTTGTTTTTTTAGCAGGTTCTCTAATTCATCTCTGGTCATGGGCTCTGCCTTTAAATGTATTCATAGAAGTATAAATGCCGAATATTTTCCCTACCACTATATCCAGCAATCTTTTAGGTAATATTCCTTTAATAAAAGGAAGCAAATAAATGATCAAAGGCATCCTAAGTACGATCTTTTCATTTTCTATCGCATTAATGATCTGCCTGGCAACCTTTTCGGGTTTTAAAATCGGGACTACTGGAGAACTTACTCCCCTAAACATTCCGGTGTCAATGTAATAAGGAGTTACCGTTAGGACCTTTACTCCTGTTCTCTCCCTTTCCATTTCTATACGCAGGGAATCAGACCAGCCACTAATAGCCCATTTACTTGCACAATAGACCGACATCCCGGGGTTGGCCAGCATTCCCGCTGCCGAAGAAATATTAACGATATGTCCACTACCTTTTTCCAGCATCTGCGGAAGGAGACCTAAAGTAAGTTTCATAGGAGCGATTGAATTCACCTGCATGGTGCGTTCAATTTCTTCAAAAGAATGGTCTTTGTAATCCTTTCCGGTCACGACCCCGGCGTTATTGATAAGAACATCAACCTGGAGCCCCCTGCCAATTATGTCATCTATGGTTTCCCGTAGCTGTGATTCATCGCTAAGGTCCACGCTTAAAGGAAGAATCTCACAATTATTATTACTTAATTCTTCTACAGCATTAAGGAGAGCTTCCCGATCTATATCCAGAATGATAAGCCTGACGGCTCCTTTTTGAATAGCTTTATGGCCCATTAGAAGACCTATGCCTGAAGCGCCTCCGGTAATAAGTACGGTTTTGTCTTTAAGTTTCGTCAAGGTATTGGTTAAGGAACCGTCCTAAAATAGTCATTTTAATATAACCTAACTAAAAGGATCTTAATTGAATTCGGCACAATCATCAGAAGGCACATACACCCCTGCTGCCTGCTGATATACCAGTTGAGCTCCCAAATGTCCTGAATAGGTTAAGGTTCCGCAGCCCACGAGTAAACCAATAACCAGTATCACAGAAACAGCTTTCGTTTTAAGGATATCCACATAACTGGTGATAAGGTCGGCACCCAAAGCAACTGTAAAGATCCATGCCGTGATAACTGCAAAATTCTCATGATCTTTGAGCATGGTGGGATCACATAATTCCCTTGAGACTATACCATCGGCCAGGTTTCCTGTGTACACAGATATCCAGATACCTATAACGCCAAGGAATAATAAAAACCTTCCGCCCTGTTCCCATGTGATCTTGGAAGACCATAACCCAATCAGTTTAAAAAGGGTGGCCATGAGCAGAAGTACTATCGGAAAATGAACGGACAGAGGATGATAAACCTCTGTCCGCCAGAATTCTGGTATTTCGCTCATACCTATTCCATAATTTTCACTGAAATGGGATCCAGTCTTTTTCCAACTTTTTCAACTTCAACTTCTACTTTCTGACCTTCTTCAAGTTCGGAAAAATCTACCTCGCTACCATTTCTGGTAAGACTGGTGGTCTCAGTAAAATAAAGCTCCAGTGTCTTATCATCATCGGTAGTCACATAGATCTCGGTCTTTTCAGCCTCTACTTCTTTGATGGTTCCCTGATAGGTACCCGACTCGACCACATCGGTACTTTCACCGCAGGCGAAGAACAAAAGAATGGCACTGAACATTAATCCTTTTAAAATTGCAGATCTCATATTAAATTGTTTAAGATTAGATTTAAGTTAAAACAAGAATGAAATTAGTTAAAAAAGCCCTCAAACCAAAGGTATAGCGGCAATTTATATATTCTTTAAGAGTTTCGGAATATTTGCGGATCAATCCTCCTTTTTAGGATATATCATATTGAATGATTTCATAAGATGAAACAGGCCTGGGAGAATGATGGCTCCTCCAATTATAAGAGAAATAGCCAGGACCCTAATCACAGAATCGGGTGCTGCACCCGCCAGGAGATCCACTTCGGAAGAACTGGTTATAATGAGATTGGGAAAGTGCGTATTAACCGCCGCAAAGATCACCAACAGAATCTGGATCCCTGCAAGTATACGTGTTCGCATACTGTGCTGTTTCCTTATGGCCTGCCATAGTGGAAGAAGTAATACTGCTGAAAGCCCGATTGCAGTAAGGGAAAAGCTATTGTGTAAAAAGTCTTTCACAAATACCATATTGGTAAAATAACCATAGGTAAGAACGGCTCCCCCGATAAGCACCAGTGTGATGGTGAATATAGCCGATTTACGACTGTAGATCTTCCTAACCTCACCAGTGGTCTCCCCTATCAGTAGCGTTGAAGCCAGGAAGGCACAGAGAGCGGCATAAAATAAACCTGTTAGAATTGTAAAAGCATTCAGCCAGGGAAACAGAAATATATCGGCAAATCCCATCTGGGAATAATCGTTTGTGAGTGTAATCTTTCCGCTCACCAGGGTCCCGAAGGACATTCCAAGGAAAACAGGCGTAATAAAACTTCCTATCCTGAAGAGCCTGTTATACCATACCTGCGAAGTGTCGACAACCGCATCGTAATGCCTGAATATAAAGGCCACTCCTCTTATGGTGATTCCTAATAAAACCAGGGTTAATGGAACATGCAGATAAATAATTATGATATTAAAATAAACAGGAAATGCTATCCAGAGGATTACAATAAGAATGATGAGCCAGATATGGTTAGCCTCCCAGATAGGTCCCATAACATGATAGATGGTATCCCTCGTAAGTTTCCTGTTATTCCTGGAGGAGAACAATTCAACTATACCTGCACCAAAATCGGCTCCTCCCAGCAAAACATACAGGAAAAGCGAGAAAAAAGTAAAGAAAAGCACCACGTACAGCATAATTATTCGGTTGAGTTGTTAAGTACTTTTATCTGCCGGTTCATAAGCCAGGTTACAGTCACCGCCAGTGCCAGGTAGACCAGTACATACATATAAAAACTATATTTAAGTCCGGGCATGGGAGTTACGGCCTCCGCTGTTTTCATCACATTATAAATTATCCATGGCTGGCGTCCCACCTCGGTGACCACCCAGCCGGCTTCTACGGCGATAAAGCCCAACGGACTCAAAACCGCAAAGAGCCACCAGAATTTTTTATTATCCCACCATTTCTTTTTCCTGAGGCTGACAAAAAACAGCAGTGCCGCCAGCATAAGCAAAGTACCGATACCTACCATGATCTGAAAGGCATAATGAACGATCGCCACCGGAGGGAGCTCATCTTCAGGAAAATCGTTAAGTCCCTTTACCTCAGCATCAAAATCTCCAAAGGCGAGGAAAGATAAGGCTCCAGGAATCTCGATCTTGTTAGTGACCTCTTTTTTCTCTTCATCAACCACCCCACCTATAAACAGGGGAGCACCCTTCTCGGTCTCGTAATGGGCTTCCATGGCAGCCAGCTTTACAGGCTGACGCTCCGCGACATCCTTGGCAGAAATATCGCCACTCAAGGGCTGAAGCAAGGCCGCCACAGCTCCAAAAAAGATAGCGATCTTAAAGGCTTCTTTATGAAGTTCCTGATTCTTATTTCTAAGGATTTGAAAAGCATGGATCCCTGCCACTGCGAAACCAGTTGCAGCAAATGCAGCAAGCGTCATATGCAGGGCCTGGGTGAACCAGGCGTCATTAAAGAAGGCGGCTACGGGATCTATATTAGTAAAGGCTCCATTCACTACCTCGAAACCTGCCGGAGAGTTCATCCATGCATTCGCAGAAACTACCAATATACCAGAAGCCACTCCCGAAATACCAATTATGATACCTGTGATCCAGTGAAAAGTTTCTGGCAGCCGTTTCCAGCCGTACAGATAGAATCCCAGGGCTATGGCCTCTACAAAGAATGCCGCGCCTTCCAGGGAAAAAGGCATTCCTATGACGGGGCCTGCATGTTTCATGAATTCTGGCCAGAGCATCCCCAGTTCAAAGGAAAGAGCCGTTCCTGAAACCGCTCCAGTAACAAAGAAAATAGCAACTCCTTTTTGCCATGCTTTCGTCAATTTAAGATAAACGGGATTTCGTGTATTCAGCCATTTCTTATGAGATACCACCATAAAGAAAGGCATCACCATACCAATACACGCGAAAATTATGTGAAATCCCAGGGTAAAAGCCATTTGAAGCCTGGCATAATCGAGGTTTTCCATTAAAGGAATTTTTTACTGGCCAGACCAGCTTAAAAACACTGAGCAAAGCCTGTTTTTTGGCTTATAAATTTAGGGAAAATTCCATGGCTCACCTTGATGCCTGGTCAATATTTACAAAGTTTTAAGTTTAATTAGGTTTCTATAAAGAATGTCTGAAAAAACGTGAATTTCAGCATAAAAATATCCGGACACCTGGGCTACCTAACCATTCTAAACAACCAATGTGATCATTTAAAAATTATTTTTCCTTTTTTTGACAGAAAGAAGCTTATTATTCGGTTGCAACCATAATTTATGCAAGCAGTTATCTACTCTCCAGCAATTTCAGAAAAACATTACCCAACTATCCGGATATATCAAAAGTTTCAGATCAAAACAGATCTGTGATTTACATCTTCAATAAAAAAAGGGGGGAAATAATAAATTAATCCAGCAATTTAATCCATATAAATAAATTGAAATGTAACCAAAGTTACATTCGGCATTAAATTAACAGATATTTAATAGATCTCGCTCCATATAATGTAGACTCCCATCAGGAGAACGAACCAGCCAAATGCTTTTTTAAGCTTCTTACCATTGACAAAATTATTGAGATAGACACCAAGCCAGATCCCTCCGATTGAAAGTCCTGTGAAAATGAACAGGAATACCCAGTTGATCTCCATATTCTGTACATCTCCAATGAAGCCGATAAGGGATTTAATGGCTATAATAAGCAGCGACGTGGCTACGGCCTTCTTCATGGGTAATTTGGCAAGCAGCACCAGTGCGGGAATTATCAGGAATCCTCCGCCTGCACCCACGATCCCGGTAAGAAGCCCTACAACGACTCCTTCCACAATGATAAGCGGATAGTTATACGATACCTTTTCTTCCTTAAGATTCCGTCCATTATCCTTTTCTTTTATCATTGAGATCGCGGCCACGATCATAATAATGGCAAAAAAGATCATGATACCTATACCTTTGGTAAGGGTGAAACTGCCCAGGGTAAAGATCTCTTCGGGAATTGCCGGAACTAGAAATTTACGAGTGAGATAAACAGCGATAAATGCCGGAATGGCAAAGACGATGGCTGTTCTAAAATCTATGAGTTTTTTAGGGATATTCCGAAGAGCCCCCACGAGAGCGGAGGTTCCAACGACAAAAAGAGAATAAGCCGTCGCGGTTACCGGGTTTATGGCCAGAAGATAGACCAGCACTGGCACCGTAAGAATGGAGCCGCCACCGCCAATAAGGCCGAGCACCACTCCAATCAACAATGCGCCGAAATAACCCAGTATTTCAAGTATATCCATTCCTTTGATTTAATTCAGGGCAAAAGTATTATGATAAGCAGGCTTATGCAGTAACAATGGTTACAGAACATTAAAGGTCTATTACTTTTATCTGGTTGCGCTGAAGAGATATCTTTCCTTCAATTTCAAGCTTTTTCAGTAACCTGGAGATCACTACTCGTGAAGTATGAAGGTCATAAGCTATCTGCTGATGGGTACTCTGGATCTCATCGTCCCTGTTGATCTTGGCCCTGTCCCTGAGGTATTTCATAAGTCGCTGGTCCATATTTAGAAATGCAATGGCATCTATGGTATCGAGCATTTCTGACAACCGGGCATGGTATGCTGCAAAAACAAAATTACGCCATGATTTATACCTGGAGGTCCACTCTTCCATTTTGGCTATGGGAATCATCACGAAAGTAGTATCGGTTTCGGCTACGGCCCTTATTTCACTCTTTGTACGGCCAAGACAGCAACTAAGCGTCATGGCACAGGTATCACCGCGCTCCAGGAAATAAAGTAAAAGTTCGTCACCGTCCTTATCTTCGCGAAGTATCTTTATGGCACCATTGATAAGCAGTGGCATACCGGTAACATAATCGCCAATTTCGATGATAACTTCACCGGCTTTCACCTTTTTAAGAGTGCCCACCTCCATTATTTCATCTAGCAGTTCCTTTTCAAAAAGAAATCCGTAAGCTTCCTTTAATTCTTCGTGCATTTACAGCGTATTTGTTCATAAAATTAGAAAGAAAATTTCAGAATAAACCCCAGCGGAATGATAGGAATTGGGATTATTTCGGTTTCCAATAAAATAAACACCTGAAATCAATGATCTTAAAATCAGAATCTAACGGGAAAAATTATGAATGAGAATACAAATCATGAGCGCGTTAAGTTTCCTTAGAAAAACAAGAAGGCAACTTTCTACTGGAAGACTGTCCGGCCGAATATTTTATAATTCAGTAAAAGGACAAAGAGCTCATAAATCCATAGGACTTCCTCTAAAAATTGGTTAAATTAGAGTAATGATATAACCAGGAAAAGATCCTGTAGATCATGATAAGCTACAGCAAATATCTTAATAGAAGTATTCTCTGGATAGCCAGGGGCTGGGGTGGTATTATCCTGGCTTTCGTACTCTTTTTTCTTATCGCCCATATTTTTGGAAATGAAGAAGGTGGAACAGGTTTCTCTGACACCAGGGATATTATCACCTTTATCTTATTTCCGGTAAGTACGATCATAGGCCTGGCAATCGCTTATAAATGGGAAGGACTTGGCGGACTCATATCGAGCCTTGCAATTTTAATCGCCATGTTCATAAATGAAGTGATCGACTTCAAATTCCTGCTAACTATCTTCCCTCCGGGTTTTCTTTACCTGGTATACTGGTTTATGGAACGCCGGGAACACCGGCATTCTGAAAGAATGAAATTGCACTAAAAAAATCGGTTTTTTCGGTTTAGCTTATTCCATACAATATCATCTTTTTCGTCTTACCACGCAATCCCATTTCACCCAGTTCGGCCAGGCAATATTTGTCCAGTTCATTTTCCGGAAGCTTTTCCAGGAGTTCATTTGAGATGATAAGTTTCTGCTTGTAGACCTTACACTGCTCCATCATTCTGGAAGTGGTGTTCAGTATATCTCCGGAATAGACAATTTCCCGCTTGATGACCCCGATCTCGCCAACCACCACCTCGCCACTATGGAAAGCGGCCTTGAATTTGGGTAAAAGTCCATATTTCTCAAGATAATAAGCCTCTTTATTCTGTACGCTTTTTTCTATGCGGAAGAAGCATTCAAGAGGCTGCATATGCTTAAGTACCGACCGACGCACCGGCCATGAAACCACGATCTCATCACCGATATACTGATAGATCTCTCCCTGGGTATCCAGGATAGGATCGGTCATATCACTAAAAAAATCCTTGAGTAAATCAAAAAAATGAATATGGCCCAGCCTCTCGGCAATTGTTGTAGAGTCACTAAGATCAAGAAACATGAAGATGCGGCTCACCTCATGCGGCCTGTGGTAGCGACCCAGGAAAAGAGAAATAAGGGTTGTGGGAGCATATTTTTCATAGATATTGAGTCCCTGCACGGTGATCCATGCAATGACCAGCCAGGTGACTATATTCCGCAAGGCATATGGATCCAGTATAAGAAGATCCAGGGCCATAGCCAGGGGATCGTTAGCACTGTGAATTTCTTCACGATAGTAAAACCAGTATGGAATAATGGTATTAAGAACCAGGATAAAGCCAAGAAAAAACCAGAAGTTGACAAAAACATAATACCAGTAGCTTCTTTTACGCAGGTTTTCACTGAGGCGGAAAATTAAAATACTTCCTCCAATAAAACCTCCCACCGCCGGACCTATGATATTTATAAGAAGAAAAGAACCAAATGACAACTGATTTGGAACCACGAAAATAAATTCATCTGAAGCAGGTATATAATTCACACATTTATAGAAAGCCATAAATGCACCGCTGGCCATCCAGAAAAGTGTCACTCCAATTACAAGAAAAAGCTGGGCTCTTATTTTTGATTGTAGATACATATCATACCTGCGAATTTATACTGAAAGATATTACCAAAAATTCAATTTCAGGAAAATAAACCCATTTATGTAAGTTGCTGATATATAATTTTTTAAAACACAAAAAAAGCGGTCAAAACGGAGAAATATCAGCATGAAAAATTTAACGTTTTCAGCTAAAAATAAAAATCCTAAGAGTCTGATTTTCAGCTATATTTAAACTCTTATTCTTCAGCTTATGAAAAAAGTGAATTTGTTCCTTTTCCGTCACAGGAATGAACATCAGATCGGCCTGGATTTTAAATTCAATCTTCCTTTAAAGGAATATTTAAAGCTATTCGATGGCCTGCGCTGGTCACAAACCTTCCAGTGTTTTTATATCAATGCCGACAGGCGGCTTCTTGATAATTTTATGACCCACCTTAATAAAGGCCAGGTAATGGTAGATGATTCATTAATGGACTATTCAAAACTGGATGAATCCTTCCAAAAACCAGAGGACAAACAGGATAAAGCCGAGGCCTTCAGAAAATACCTTCGTGGTATGAGGTATAGCGAGAGTACGGTTAAGACCTATATGAACTTTGTCACTAAATTCCTGAAGATGTATCCTGAAGCAATTACTTTCACAGAGAGCGATGTAGCCAGGTTTAATGAAGAACAGATCGCTGGCAGGCACTACTCCATTAGTTCTCACCGGCAATGTATTAGCGCGCTTAAGCATTATTTTGAATTCTCTGGCCTGGCACTATTTGAAACTGACAAAATGAAAAGGCCTAAGAAAAGTCATTATCTGCCCACCGTACTGAGTAAGGAAGAAGTGCTGGACCTGTTAAGGCTCACCAGAAACCTAAAACATCGTTGTGTGATGGCTCTTATTTATTCTTCGGGCCTTCGCATTGGAGAACTGGTCTCTCTTGAACTGAAAGATATAGATATTGACCGCAGACAGGTTTTTATAAGACAGTCTAAGGGAAGAAAGGACAGGTATGTTATGCTGGCGGAAAGTATTTTGCCCCTGTTATACAATTATCTTCAAACCTATACCCCTAAGCGTTATTTCGTTGAAGGCTATAAGGAAAAACCTTATACCGCTTCTGCGATAAGGCATTTTTTAAAGGAATCCTGCAAGAGGGCGAAGATCAAAAAACGAGTTAGTCCGCATACGTTAAGACATAGTTTCGCAACCCATATGCTTGAGAACGGCACGGACCTTCGTTACATCCAGGCATTGTTAGGGCATGCGAAGCCGGAGACCACAATGATCTACACTCATGTGGCCCAAAAGGATGTAGTAAAGATACAGAGTCCGCTGGATGCCAGTTTAAAGGAGTTGCTTTCGAGGGCCGATAAAGGAGACTCTAATCTGCGTTTATCCCGGAATATTTTAGAATAAAAGCTTAAATTGCCGTGGATATAACGAGTTATGCACAATAGCGCCGGAACGATATTTTGAATTTCAAAGAGTGTTTTTTGTAAGCCGACCAATCCATTTCCGAAACATTTATAGAAAATCCGAACTTAATAAGATGGAATTTTGATTGGGAAAAGGAAAAAAAT
>NZ_JAMSCK010000010.1 GCF_023805255.1 Gramella jeungdoensis | reverse complement strand
CATTTTGTAAAGCTGCACCATCATCGGCCAGAACATATGCACCATCATCATTAACATCTTCAAAGAATAAGTAATTGTCGCCATCATTCGGTGTCGCTGTAAAGGTGGAATCATCACCATCACACACACCATCGGTACTGATGCCTGCATCTGGATTGTCATAAACCTCTGCCGCGGTTACCGCTGTATCACTACAGTTTGCATCCGTATTATTATAGGTGACTACAACCCCTATTTTAGTGCCATCTGAATGAGCTCCGGTATAAGTATCTGAAGCACCATTTTGTAAAGCTGCACCATCATCGGCCAGAACATATGCACCATCATCATTAACATCTTCAAAGAATAAGTAATTGTCGCCATCATTCGGTGTCGCTGTAAAGGTGGAATCATCACCATCACACACGCCATCGGTACTGATGCCTGCATCTGGATTGTCATAAACCTCTGCCGCGGTTACCGCTGTATCACTACAGTTTGCATCCGTATTATTATAGGTGACTACAACCCCTATTTTAGTGCCATCTGCATGAGCTCCGGTATAAGTATCTGAAGCACCATTTTGTAAAGCTGCACCATCATCGGCCAGAACATATGCGCCATCATCATTAACATCTTCAAAGAATAAGTAGTTGTCGCCATCATTCGGTGTCGCTGTAAAGGTGGAATCATCACCATCACACACGCCATCGGTACTGATGCCTGCATCTGGATTGTCATAAACCTCTGCCGCGGTTACCGCTGTATCACTACAGTTTGCATCCGTATTATTATAGGTGACTACAACCCCTATTTTAGTGCCATCTGCATGAGCTCCAGTATAAGTATCTGAAGCACCATTTTGTAAAGCTGCACCATCATCGGCCAGAACATATGCACCATCATCATTAACATCTTCAAAGAATATGTAATTGTCGCCATCATTCGGTGTCGCTGTAAAGGTAGAATCATCGCCATCACACACGCCATCGGTACTGATGCCTGCATCTGGATTTGGATAAATTTGTGTATCATACTCACATTCCACACTTCCAAATGGAGAAGTGATCATAAGTTTTACGGTAAAATCAGCCGCGCCTGCATCAACATACACTGTAGTACTTGAAGTGGTAGGAGCAGGATTAAACATTGTACTTGCATCACCTCCTTCGATAGTCCAAATATATTGAGGATTCAGGGCGGCATCTACGGGAGTTACAGAATATTCCAGACCTGTAGTTCCTTCACAGGCTGCATCTACTCCTGAAAGATCACATTCTGGTGGCGGAATAACTGCGCTCGCTTTAAGCGACCTGTCCTGGTTACCTAAATTATTAAGGTTCCAGTCTATTAACCTCATATGATAAGGAGAACCACTAATCCCACCTGCAGATCTCGGCACTCCATCTATAAAGCCCCAGTCTGCACGGCTGGCTATATGACCACCCCAGGCTAAAATCATGGTTTGTCCATCTGTGGGTCCTGTAGTGAAAGTCACTATAATTTGCTGGGCCACTTTATTCAAAGAAAGATCGGCAGCCGCACCATTTACTATATTAGTGATCGTTCCTCCCCACATGGTCATTATTGCTCCTCCAGGGCCCAGGTTTCCAAAACTGGTCACGGGTTCAGGAGGAACCGGAGAATTCAAATTTGTAGGGACAGGAATGGCAAATGTACTTGTTGGAGCAGCCTCGGTATATCCTGGAATTCCTATTGTTGGATCAATATTCTCGGCTGCATGCCCATAGGCCAAAACATGAGGTTCAATTCTTTCATAATGAGTAAGATAATCAAGAGCGTGTTTGCCACTATGTTTCACATCATATTCCAATGTGAGATTAACTACTGTATTAGCTGGCATATCCGTTAGAATGGCACGATAGGCTACGGAAGAACCCTCAAAATAGTGGGCTTGCGTAGGACCCAGATTTCCGTTTACCCAGTTTCCCGGATCATTAGGAGAAGCTGCAGAACCGTTTCTAACCTGATCCAGGTTTGCTGCTGGCTGCTGAGCATGAATTAAAGTCGTTTGAGAAAAAATAATTAAGAAGCTAACTAATAAAATGCGAAGCTTCCAGTGTTGGGAAAACTTTAAGATACAATATAAGATCCCCTCAGGTGGTACGATTGTAGAGTCTTTCATAATACAAAATTTTAAAGGTTTGCACCAATAGCACGCATTAACCTTCAAAAGCAGACCGGGATATCATCTGTATAAAAAAAGGTGAAAATGAATCTAAATACATTGAAGGAGAGGGAGAAAAACCATCTGGCATAATATCTGGCCAGCACAATTACCTAAGAGGCACGATCTTATCGGGGGGATCTAATTCTTTCCTGGTTTAAGGAATAAGAGAACATTAAACTATAGGTTATTAAGACTTGGGTGACGTAGGAGAAATCTGGAGACTTTTTAAGTGAAGATCTATTAGATTATTGTTATAAAAATTATAGAAAAGTAACTTCTAATTTCTTATTCAAATTTAACAAAATTTTGACTATAACAGGGTCTATAGAATAACCTCCGACCAAAAACGGGGGTTATCACCTAAGCGCCGAAAAAAGCCAAAAAAACCATTCTTAAATTAGCAATATGAAGGCTTTATTTTGCCGATTTTTCATTAAAAAAGCCTTTCATTGTCAAATCCTAAAAAGTTGATTTTAAACTCCTTAATCTTTGCTCGTTTCCTTGGGTTTTATTTAACTTTAAAAGAATAATTCAGAAGGAAACAGGTATGAGAATAAAAGAACAGGGACTCTACTCCCCTCTAAATGAGCGCGATAATTGTGGCGCAGGTTTTATTTGTAATCTTAATGGTGAAAGAACTAATCAAATCATACATAAGGCGATTGATATCCTGGTTCGACTCGAACACAGGGGTGCTGTAAGCGCCGATGGAAAGACCGGAGATGGCGCAGGAATTCTAATAGAAGTACCTCACGATTTCTTTAAAAAAGTATGTGATTTCGAACTGCCGGAATTCAGGTCTTATGCAGTTGGGATGCTCTTTCTACCCAAGAATAAGAATCAGGCAAATTTATGTAAGAAAATATTTGAAGAAGAAGTTGAAAATCAGCAACTGGAAATTCTGGGATGGAGAAAGGTTCCTGTGAACCATTCCTGCCTGGGTAAAATGGCCAGCAGAGTTGAACCCGCTATCCAGCAGGTATTCATTGGCCGCCCTGAAAAACTGGATGATCAAAAGTTCAATGCAAAACTTTACACAGCCCGTAAAATTGCTGAACATCGTGTTGAGGAATCAGGACTTGCACAAAGGGAATATTTCTATTTTTCCAGTCTCTCCACTAATACCATTATATATAAAGGTCTTTTAATGCCCCAGGATATCAATGAGTATTACAAAGATCTTAATGATCCTGATGTGATCACAAAATTAGCACTGGTACACCAGCGATTCTCCACAAACACCTTCCCAACCTGGGACCTGGCACAGCCTTTCAGGTATATGTGCCACAATGGTGAGATAAATACGCTGCGCGGAAACCTAAGCAGGATGAGAGCAAGAGAAGAGCTCTTTGAAAGTGAGACCTTTGGTGAGGATATCAAGAAGATCGTCCCTATTACCATGGAAGGAAAATCAGATTCCGCTTCCATGGATATGGCCCTGGAACTTTTGCTTCAAACAGGAAGGTCCCTTCCAGAAGCCATTATGATGATGGTTCCTGAGGCATGGGAGAAGAACCCTTCCATGATAGATAACAAAAAAGCTTTTTATGAATATAACGCCTGTATCATGGAGCCCTGGGATGGCCCGGCCTCCATTCCTTTTACCGATGGTAATTATA
Organism: Gramella jeungdoensis; assembly: GCF_023805255.1. GTDB lineage: Bacteria > Bacteroidota > Bacteroidia > Flavobacteriales > Flavobacteriaceae > Christiangramia > Christiangramia jeungdoensis. The sequence continues at coordinate 9,795 of NZ_JAMSCK010000010.1, read as the reverse complement.
TAGGTGCGCTATTAGACCGAAATGGTTTAAGGCCTTCCAGGTATACAGTAACAAAGGACGGTTATGTAGTAATGTCTTCAGAAACCGGAGTTCTGGATATAAAACCGGAGAATGTATTGCGCCACGGTAGACTTGAACCAGGTAGAATGTTCCTTGTAGATATGATAGAGGGGCGCATTATTGAGGATGAGGAAGTAAAGGAAAAGATCGTAACCCGTTTACCATACCGGGACTGGTTAAATGACAACCTTTTGCCCTTAGCCAATGTTCCTTATACGGGGAACAAAACGCCGGTGGAAGATATACCTTATATCACCAGGCTGAAACTCTTTGGCTATACTTATGAGGATATAAGTACAATTATTGCGCCTATGGCCTCTCATGGTAAAGAAGCCATTGGTTCTATGGGTACCGATATTCCTCTAGCCGTACTTTCAGATAAACCACAATTGCTTTTTAATTATTTCAAACAGCTTTTCGCCCAGGTTACCAATCCACCTCTGGATGGTATCAGGGAAGAGATCGTGACCGATATCAGCCTGTCTGTAGGTGAGGATATCAACCTTTTTGAAATAATCCCGGAACAATGTAAAAAACTGAAGATCCAGAATCCTGTTATTTCAAACGAAGACCTGGACAAGATAAAATATATAGATCATCCGGGCTTCAAGGCCAAATCGATTTCTATGCTTTATGAAGCTGAAAAAGGAATGAACGGCCTGGAAGATCGACTGGATGAAATGATCCTCGAGATCAACGATGCGGTGGATGACGGATGCAATATTATAATCCTTTCAGACAGGAATGTAAATCCAAAACTTGCTCCTATTCCATCCCTGCTTGCATGCTCATTTGTACATCACCGGGTGAAAGACCACAATAGAAGGAGTTCTTTCGGAATTGTGATAGAATCGGCTGAACCAAGAGAACCACATCATTTTGCTGCCTTATTCGGTTACGGTGCGAGCGCCATTAACCCATATATGGTAAATGAAGTGATCTATGACCTGGTTGAAAGAAACGAGATCAATGAAAAAGATCCTGAAACTGCCGTAAACAACTTCAATGTTGCTATTGGTAAAGGTATCGTGAAGATCATGAACAAAATTGGAATTTCTACCTTACTTTCTTATCGTGGTTCGCAGATCTTTGAGATCCTTGGTCTCAATAAGAAATTCGTAAATAAGTACTTCTGCAATACTCCTACGAGGATTGAAGGTATCGGGCTTTACGAAGTAGAAAAAGAGATCCAGAAACGCTATCAGCACGCCTTCTTCCCTCCTGAAACGGAAACCGATCTTGACCTTGAAATGGGTGGAGATTACCGCTGGAGAAGAAATGGCGAGCGTCATGTCTTTAATCCTGCCAGTGTAGCTAAACTTCAGCAGGCCGTAAAGCAGAACTCTTATGATACCTATACTGAATATTCCAACATTATAAATGAGCAGAACGAGAGACTCATGACACTTCGTGGAATGTTCAAATTCAAGGATTTGAACCCTATTCCTATTGAAGAGGTGGAACCATGGACCGAGATCGTAAAAAGATTTAAGACCGGTGCCATGTCTTTCGGTTCCATTAGTAAAGAGGCCCACGAAAACCTGGCCATCGCAATGAACCGAATCAAAGGTAAAAGTAACTCCGGTGAAGGAGGAGAAGATCCAGACCGTTTTCAGAAGGATATCAATGGTAACTGGAGAAATTCAGCGATCAAGCAGGTAGCTTCAGGACGATTCGGGGTTTCTATCGATTACCTTTCAAACGCGAAAGAGATACAAATAAAAATGGCTCAGGGAGCCAAGCCTGGTGAAGGTGGGCAATTACCCGGACCAAAAGTAAATCCGGACATTGCGAAAACAAGAAATTCCACACCTTATGTTGGATTGATTTCGCCGCCTCCACACCACGATATTTATTCAATCGAGGATCTGGCTCAGCTAATCTTCGATCTTAAAAACGCCAACAGGGAAGCACGCATTAATGTGAAACTGGTTTCAAAAGTTGGTGTAGGAACGATCGCTGCAGGTGTGGCCAAAGCCAAGGCCGATGTGGTTCTTATTTCCGGTTACGATGGAGGAACGGGAGCTTCTCCCCTTACTTCATTAAGACACGCCGGACTACCATGGGAGCTTGGTATCGCAGAAACCCAGCAAACTTTATTGCTGAATAATCTTAGAAGCAGGATTGTTGTTGAGTGTGACGGACAGTTAAAGACTGGTCGTGATGTAGCTATAGCCTGCCTGCTGGGAGCTGAGGAGTTCGGCTTCTCTACTGCTCCACTTGTAGCAACAGGATGTATCATGATGAGAGCATGTCACCTGAACACATGCCCGGTTGGTATTGCAACCCAGGATCCTGAACTAAGGAAGAACTTTAAGGGAACTCCTGAAAATGTGATCAACTTCATGTATTTCATCGCACAGGAGCTTAGAGAGATCATGGCTCAGCTTGGTTTCCGAAAAATGGATGAAATGGTTGGTCAAAGTCAGAAACTGGATATGAACCGTGCCATTAAGCATTATAAAGCACAGGGTATCGATCTTTCCAGCATACTTCATAAACCAAAAATCAAAGAAGGAGTGCCATTATCGAACACGGAAAAACAACTTCATAATCTTGAAGGGGTACTTGACTTTGAAATATTGAGACAGGCTCACCCCGCGATTTACAGGAAAGAACCTGTAACTCTAAGTTTCCCTATCGCTAATACGAACAGAACCACCGGGGCGATCATAAGTAACGAGATATCCAAGATTCATGGTGCAAAAGGTTTACCTCATAACACCTTAACCCTTAATTTCAAAGGTTCAGCAGGTCAGAGTTTCGGAGCATTTTCGGCGCCTGGTCTGAATCTTAATATAGAAGGAAATTCCAATGACTATTTTGGAAAAGGACTTTCAGGAGCGATACTTTCTATCCGAAAACCTAAAGAAGCTACTTTCAAGTCCAATGAAAATATCATCATTGGTAATGTAGCTCTTTATGGAGCTATTTCGGGAGAGGCCTATATCAATGGTATTGGAGGTGAACGTTTTTGTGTAAGGAATTCAGGAGCAAAAGCGGTTATTGAGGGAATCGGTGATCACGGATGCGAATATATGACCGGAGGTGTCGCTGTTATTCTTGGAAAGATAGGAAGGAATTTCGCAGCTGGAATGAGCGGTGGAACAGCCTACATCTATGATCCGGATAATAGTGTGGACAGGAATAACTTTAATATGGAAATGGTAGATCTGGAATCACCTTCCGATGAAAACCTTCAGGAACTGGAAGAGCTGATAGTAAACCACTATCAGTATACCGAAAGTGAGGTAGCCAAGGCTATTCTTGATGATTGGGAAAATAATTCCGGAGCCTTTATAAAAGTAATGCCTGTGGAATATAAAAAGGCTTTACTGAGACTTGAAGAAGAAAAAGAACTAAGTGAAGAGGTAGATTTAAAAACAGCGTAAGAAAAATGGGTCAATTAAGAGGATTTTTAGAATATGAACGCGTTGATGAAGACAAAAGAAAAGTTGAGGAACGCGTTAAAGATTATAATGAATTTACAAAAGAACTAGACACTAAGGAACTTAATAAGCAGGGTGGACGCTGTATGGATTGCGGGATCCCGTTCTGCCATAGTGGCTGTCCACTGGGGAACCTTATCCCCGATTTCAATCATGCCGTGTACAGAAATGACTGGCAAAAGGCTTTAAAGATTCTGCATGCTACAAATAATTTTCCTGAGTTCACGGGAAGGCTTTGCCCTGCACCATGCGAATCTTCATGTGTACTGGGAATCATTGAGCCACCCGTGGCAATTGAGATGATAGAAAAATATATTGTAGAAAGAGGTTTTAAAGAAGGATGGATAGAACCTGAACCTCCTGCTCATCGTACAGACAAAAAAGTAGCCGTAATAGGATCGGGGCCTGCGGGACTTGCAGCAGCTCAGCAACTGAACAGAGCCGGTCATAATGTTACTGTTTTTGAAAGGGACGCTAAAGTTGGCGGATTACTGCGATATGGAATTCCCGATTTCAAAATGGAAAAGAAGGTCATAGACCGTCGTTTGGATATAATGAAGGCTGAAGGGATCGAATTCAAGACCAATGTAGAGGTTGGGAAAAACTATGAAATAGAAAAACTTGATGAGTTTGATGCCGTAGTCCTTTGTGGAGGTGCAACAGCAAGACGTGAACTTCCAATTCCTGGTGCAGATGCAAAAGGAGTGATGCAGGCGATGAAATTCCTGAAGAACAATAATGAGGTTGTAGACGGGCTTAAGGACATGAAAGAGGAGCTTAGCGCCAAAGGTAAGGATGTGATCGTTATTGGTGGTGGAGATACCGGGTCTGACTGTGTTGGTACTTCCAACAGACATGGAGCAAAATCTGTTACGAATTTTGAGATACTGCCTATGCCTTCAGAACACAGGACCCTGGAAAACCCATGGCCCTACTGGCCTTTCACTCTAAAAACAAGTTCTTCCCACGAAGAAGGGGTTGAAAGGAACTGGAGCATTCAGACCAAAGAATTTGTGAAAGACGAAAAAGGAAATCTGAAAGGCCTGAAAACCGTACAGGTTGAATGGCATAGAAAACCGGGACAGCGACCTGAGTTAAAAGAGATCCCTAACACCGAAAAGGAATGGCCTTGTGACCTTGCATTACTTTCGCTAGGCTTTACAGGACCAGAAAAGACCTTAAGTGAAAAACTCGGGGTTGAAACCGATGCCAGAACCAATATAAAAGGCGGAAAAAATTACCAGACCAATGTGAAGAATATTTTTGTTGCCGGGGATATGAGAAGAGGACAGTCGCTTATTGTCTGGGCTATTTCTGAAGGCCGTGAGGCGGCACATCATGTAGATAAATTCCTCATGGGAAAATCAAAATTGCCCATAAAAGGGAACGGAGACCTTCCCACCGCATAAACACGGGATAAACAAAAAAAGCCCCGCCAATTGGCGGGGCTTTTTTATTTATTTACTTTTTTTTCTTACAGTCCTAAAAGTCCTGTGAAAGAGATATCAAGATTTACTTCAGAATTAGCTTCAACGGTAAATCCGCTAAGATCAATACTGCTCGCAGTACTTGCTTCTACCATACTTGAAAATTCAAGTTTTCCGTCGTTATCTTCATCAGAATAAGAAGCAAAATGCAGTTCGTAATCACCTTCTTCAAGGAAATGGATCTCAAATTCTCCATTAGACTGAGATACGGCTGAACTACTCACGGCATTAGAGAATGTAACACCTTCTCCATTCGCACTGCTCTCAGATTCGCTGAATGTACCTTTTTTATAAGCATAGGCTACAACAACATCACCTTCAGCCTCGCTGGTATTATCTACATTTCCTGTAACCACACCAGTTTTCATACTGTTCACGGCTCTTACACTGCTTTCAAGTTGTGATTCAGACACGAAAGAATAATCATCTCCTTCATGCTTCAAACTTTTACGCAGGTCAAAGTCCAATACAAGTTCATTCTGGGCATCCTGTACAATCTCAGCCTGATCGTTGATGTTCAGTTCCATTGATCCGCCAAGCTCTTCTTTTGCACCACCACTAAGAACTACATAGTTTCCGGGCGCATTTCCTGATGCATCGGTATCGGCAAGCATTAAAGTGATATCAGAAGTTGTTCCTGCATCAAGCTTCAGCTCACCTAAAAGTTCAGTATTACCTTTTGTAAGGCTACTAACTTCTATAGTAGTCGTGTTGAATCCTTCCACAGCCTTACCATTTACTTTAACTTCAGAAACGGTAATAAAAACAGCCTCCACATTTGCTTCATCTACGGGAGAATCTGTAATATAAACCGCTGTGGAATTACCTCCTTCTCCTGTTCCCGGCTCTTCCATGGAATCATCCTCAGAACAGGAAACAAACAAAATTAATCCTAATAATAATCCTAATCTACTTAAGTTTTTAAATAGCATAAATAACAATTTTTGTACGCCTAATATTATTTAAGACGTTTTTGGTTAAAATTCATTGATTCGATTGTGGCTAGCATCGAAATAGATTTAGATTTGGAATTAGTATTAACGCAAGCTTCCTGCCAGTATTCCTTAAAAAAATGCTAAAACTGGCTATTTTACTGGTAAAATGGGAGAATAGGGCCATAAATAATCCTTTATGGACGGCCTGAAAAATCATTGGATTAAATGAAAAAGGCACCCTAACGGTGCCTCTTGGTTATGAGATCAACTCAAAGGTTTGTTGCGCAATTTCCAGTTCTTCGTTTGTAGGGATCACCAGGATCTTAACTTTGGATCCTTCGGCTTCTATAGCTCTTAATTTCTTATCGCGAACTTTATTTTTTTCTTCATCCAGTTTAATTCCGAAGTAATCCATATCCTTGCAAACCAGGTTTCGAATAACATCGCTATTTTCACCTATACCTGCCGTGAATATGAGAGCATCCAAACCATTCATCACAGCTACATAGGCCCCGATATATTTCTTTATGCGATAGGCATTCATATCTAAAGCCATTTGACATCGTTTATTCCCACTCGCAGCCTCTCTTTCAATTTCCCTGAGATCGCTGTAACCGGTAAGACCAAGCATTCCGCTATTCTTATGTAAAAGATCACTTACTTCCTGTGAGGTATATCCCAGCTCATCGATCAGATAAAAAATAACCGACTGGTCTATATCTCCACTTCTGGTTCCCATGATAAGACCATTCACAGGTGCAAACCCCAAGGAATGATCCAGGCTCTTTCCATCCTTCACAGCCGTTATACTACAGCCATTCCCTAAATGTATGCTTATAATTCTTGAATTTTCATTCTGAAGTTCCTCTATAGCTTTTTTAGAAACATATTTATGACTGGTTCCGTGAAAACCATATAGCTGAATATGATCTTTTTCAAAAAATTTATTAGGGATCGCATATTGGGCCGCTTTTCGTGGAATGGTCCTGTGAAAAGCAGTATCAAATACAGCCACCTGTTCCGAATTTGGGAAAAGCTTTTCAGCAACTTCAATCCCCTTTAAATTAGGCGGATTATGCAAAGGAGCGAGAGAGAAAAATTCTTTTATTTTTTCCTTTACCTTATCATTTATCGTGATTGTTTCAGAGAAAGCATCACCCCCATGCACTACCCGATGGCCCACAGCAGCAATTTCATCTTTATTCTTAATGACTCCGTTTTCAGAATCCATCAAATGTTCAGTAATCGCTTTTAAAGCAACAGCATGGTCTGTAGCTTCAATTATTTCTGATATTGCATTATCCTTAACCCTATAGTGTAATTTTGAATCATCCAGGCCTATTCTCTCTACCATTCCCGAAGCCATAACTTCTTCGGAAGGCATTTGTATAAGTTGAAATTTTAAAGAAGAACTTCCTGAATTTATGATCAATATATTTTTCATAATACTTTAAATTCCTTGTGCCTGAATGGCTGTTAAAATTACCGTGTTATAAATATCAGCCACAGTACATCCACGGCTTAGATCATTGACCGGTTTATTCAAGCCCTGAAGCATTGGTCCAATTGCAAGGGCTCCCGTTTCCCTTTGTACTGCTTTATAGGTGTTGTTTCCGGTATTCAGATCAGGGAAGATCAAAACATTGGCCTGGCCTGCCACTTCCGAATCGGGTAATTTACTTTTGCCAACACTTATATCTACGGCCGCATCATACTGAATAGGCCCTTCAACCTTAAGGTCTGGTCTTCTTTGCTTAACAAGCTCAGTAGCTTCCCTAACTCTATCTACATCTTCCCCCTTCCCGGAAGTCCCTGATGAATAGGAAAGCATGGCTATTTTTGGCTCAATGCCGAAAGCTGCAGCACTTTCAGCAGAAGAGATAGTTATTTCTGCCAGTTCCTCGGCCGTAGGATTAGGATTGATCGCGCAATCGCCAAAGACCGAAACCCTGTCTTCCAGGCACATAAAAAATACAGAAGAAACCACTGAAACGTTAGGTTTTGTTTTTATAAACTGAAGCGCGGGTAAAATGGTATGCTGAGTGGTGTGGGCAGCTCCAGACACCATTCCGTCGGCATGACCTTTATAAATCATCATCGTCCCAAAATAAGAAACATCACTCATTCGGTCTTTGGCCATATCCATATTCACACCTTTATGCTTTCTAAGTTCATAGAAGGTTTCGGCATATTCATGAAAATAAGGAGATTTTACCGGGTCTATGATATTTACTTTTGAAAAGTCAAGGTCCAGTTGAATTTTAGCTAGCGTCTTCTTAATTACATCAACATCGCCCAGTAAGGTTAATTCAACCAGATTCATATCAATAAGCCGTTTTGCTGCAGTAAGGATACGCTCATCGGTACCTTCAGGCAATACGATACGCTTTTTGCTTTTTCTGGCGCGTTGTACCAATCCGTACTGGAACATTCTGGGAGTTATCCCGTGAGGTTTATAATCGATTAGTCTTTCCACCAGTGAATCAAAAGACACGTAGCGTTCAAAAGTACTTATGGTCGTTTGAATCTTCTGAATACTATCTGCATAAATATTAGATTTTATAGCCCCTACTTTATTGGTTACATTAAAGGTTCCATCCTGAACGGAAATTATCGGCACGATATCAGACAGTCCTTCAATCAACTTCAAAATTGATTCTTCTGGCGTTAAACCGCCGGTTAGAATAATCCCAGAAATCCTTGGATAATTACTGGAAATATTCGCCTGCAAGGCACCAAGAATTATATCGGCCCTGTCTCCGGGTGTTATCACCAGACTTTCATTCTTAAGCGTGGTAAGATAGTTACGCAACTGCATTGCTCCTACTCCAAAATTCCCGCTTTGATTATCCAGAAAATCATGACCGAACAATACTTTCCCATCCAGGGCATTTACTATTTCCTTTAAAGTGGGGTTATTGAGCGTATCAATTAATGGAATAGCAAAAACACCTACATCTTCTGGTAAAATGCCTCTCATATTCTTTTTGGCAGATTCAAGGTTTAATTCCTGAATCTTATTACTAACCATAGCAATTACCTGAACTTCCTTATTCTTAAAAGCCTGAAAGGCCATTTGCTGACTTCCCAGTAATTCTTCCCAGGTCTTACTCTGACCACTAACCACAATAATAACAGGTATACCAAGGTTTTTTGCAATTACCGTATTAACGTCGAACTCAAAAACACTTCCTTCTCCTGAAAAGTCACTGCCTTCTACAAGGATAAAATCAAACTCCTCTTCTAGCTTTTTATATTTGGAAATGATGGTATCTATGATCTCTCCCGATTTCCCTTCATTTCGTTTATGAATAACTTCACTGCGGGTAAATGCATAAGTATCCTCATAAGGGATATTTAAATTGAAGTAGCTTAAAACAGTGTCTATATGATTGTCTTTTTCGTCTTCTAAAGTATCGTTTATAATAGGCCTGAAATATCCTACTTTCATCATTTTACCCAGCAGAGTACGCATCAGTCCCAGGCTGATCATTGATTTGCCACTATGAGATTCCAGAGTGGCGATATAAATTCCCTTGTTCATAGTAATTAAATTGTATGGCAAAAATAAGACTAATAAAAAATGAAGCTTTTAAGTATTCCTTAAAAGATGCTAAAGAATGACATGAATCATATGTTTCAAAATGCTTTGGAAGAAAGCATTTTTATTCTGAAAATAGAAAGATATGAGTTATCGAAGAGAGGCATTACCTGGAATAAACTTTAAATTATTCCATAAAAAAACCCCTTCAGGATAACTGAAGGGGTTTTCAAGAAGAAGGCGGCGACCTACTCTCCCACAATGATAGCAGTACCATCGGCGCTAACGGGCTTAACTTCTCTGTTCGGAATGGGAAGAGGTGA